>NZ_AP019658.1:0-1200000 GCF_009938225.1 Vibrio ponticus | reverse complement strand
AAAACGGCAAAGTTGTAAGCCATTTACCTAAGGTCGCGAGCAATGAAAGTATGTCGAGTGTTATGAAGAAGTTCTTCTTTGAACGTTCATTACTAAAGCCGAATGCACCACTACCATACCAGCCGATTGACCCGGATTTGTTTGATACGATACCGACGTCACCGCGAGTAACTTGGTTGGGGCATTCGAGCTTGTTTATCGAAATTGATGGCAAAAAGTTGTTGCTTGATCCGGTCTTTGACTATGCCTCTCCGTGGTTCGCTAAACGCTTGTTCTCTCGTAATGTGAGCGCACCAATTGAGCGTGAATCATTACCGACACCCGATGCGATTGTCATTTCACATGATCACTACGATCACTTGGAAGAAGCTACGATTCGTTATTATGCGGATAAAGCGGTGACATTTATTGTGCCATTATCGGTGGGACGTCATCTTGAAAAGTGGGGTGTCGCGCCGGAGAAAATTGAAGAGTTAGATTGGTGGCAATCCGTGGTGATTGATAGTGTCGAGTTAACCGCAACACCAGCTAATCATAACTCAGGTCGTACAGGATTCGACTCCAATGCAACGCTCTGGGCATCATGGGTAATTAAAGGAATAAGTGGCTCGCTGTTCTACAGTGGTGATACTGCTTATGATAACCACTTTAAGCAAATTGGAGATCGTTTTGGACCTTTTGATATCGCTTTTATTGAAGTTGCGGCTAACGTTAAGCAAGGCAAAGGTTTTCCGGTGGAAAATTGGGGGCATATGCAAGCCAGACACACCGCACGTGCCTATCAAGACTTGCAAGCCAAGGTATTAATGCCCGTTCACTGGTCAACTTATGAATTGTTTGCTCATTATTGGGATGAGCCGATTTATGATTTGCTGGAAGAGGCTAAAATAATCGACGCAAAACTTGTGACTCCAATGGTCGGGGAGAGTTTTGAACTTAATTCAGAGCTAAATACTAAGCATTGGTGGCTTAATTCTGACGTTAGTCTAGAGAAAACGAACTTGAGTTACCAAGGATAAGTGCAGTAGCTGAGTGCTAAGAAACGAATGAAAGCCTTCCTTTCGGAAGGCTTTCATGATCTTACTGGTTTGGTGAATACACTTCACCAGCTGAGATAGGATCGATTTTGAGGGTCTGGGTTGGAAACGCGATATCCGCGCCGTTATCCGCCACGATCGCCATGATCTTTAGCAGTACATCTTGCTTTACTTCTTGATAGCGAATCCAGTTAATAGTTTTGGTAAAGGTGTAAACCATCACGTTTAACGAAGATGCACCAAATCCGTTTAGATTGACGATAAGCGTTTGATTGGCGTCGATATCTGGGTGGTTCTCCAGCATCGCTTTGATATCTTGGGTGATCTTTTCTACCTTGCTGCCATCATCGTAACGCAATCCTACGGTTTCATAGATTCTTCGATTGAGCATGCGAGATGGGTTTTCTACCACGATATTACTGAAAACAGAGTTAGGTACGTAGAGTGGGCGTTTATCAAAAGTACGAATGATGGTCATTCGCCAGCCAATACGTTCGACGGTCCCTTCAATTTGACGATCGGGCGAACGAACCCAGTCTCCGACTTTAAATGGGCGATCGAAATAGATCATCATGCCGCCAAAGAAGTTGGAGAGTAGATCTTTTGCGGCTAAACCGACAATTAGACCACCTACACCACCAAAGGTGAGTAACCCTGATAGGCTGAGTCCAAACGCTTGCATTATGGTCAGTGCACCGATGGTCAAAAAGAACAGACGGGCAACTTTTGCTACGGCTTGCACTGTGGTTTCATCGCGCTTTTTCTGTGCTAAAACGTACTCTTCAGCGTTATTGATCAGGCGCATGATAAACCAAACAAAGATAGCAATAACTAAGATCAGTTTTACTGTACTCAACCAATCTAGGCTGCTTCCCATCTGTTGTTGGAGTAAAAAACCAATAGAGATAGTCGCCGGCCAACTCCAAATTAAAGCGCTGACAGGTGTTTTTAATGCCTGTAGTGTCAGATTGTCCCAATGAATAGTGGTACGTTCGACGAGAGCTTCTAAGCGCCCGTAGATGACACGCCATATAAGCCAGATAATTAAACTGGCGGCTGTCAGTAGCACGACATTGGTATCGAGTTGCTGATACAAAGACTCCCAGCTAGTAGGAATTAGTGATTTGATTTGGTTCATATTTTTCGTCTAACTATTGTGTCAGGGCGAGTATAACGATTTGTCAGGCAGACTCAAATCGACTTTGCTTAGCCAGGAGAGGACTTGGTTACTTTTCACTAAAGTGATTTGATATGGCACTGCGTCTTTTATTAGCGATACCACCGCCTTCCATGTCAATTTGATCTTCATAACCCTGCTTAACGAAGTGAAGAGCAGGACTGCTTGGCTTGATCCTTCTGAGACGAGGAATCTCATTGATGTAGGCAAGTTGATAAACGTAATTGCCGGAGCCCGTGGTGACTTGAACTTCACTGCCGTTAAACTCAAATTGAGTCGAAGTGAGTCTATGGTTGCGTAAAAAACCGGTTTGATTGAATTCGATGGAGTTGCGGCTTTGGCTCGACGTACCCACTTCAATCCAACGACCGTAGATATGTTTTGGGTCAATGGAGTCTTGATAGGCATGATAGGAGTACACAACTGCAGCGCCGATCCCAGCACTACCAAGCAATAAAAATAGGCACTTGGCGACGACAGCAAACTTGTCGCTATAATCTGCGGCACTTGATCGTTTCCGTTCCTTTGCCATTTCTAGTCTTCAAGTTGAGTACCATGGTGAACAGCTTGTTAAAATAGTGACTTGAAGGCAATTTAAATGTGGCGATCTTTGATCTTCTGCGCAAACAATGATTAATTATCTAAATAGGGAGTGACAAGTGCTTGAATGTTAATCCTCGCTTTTAGACGGGCAGCCAGCAGATATAAACCGCCAATTTTCCGATGTAAGAAGATTGCATCAATCGGAGGCGTGTGCCAGTAGTTTTCTTGCATGCTAAGGGCTGTGCCTTGTTGGCGAATTTTGTTGGCTAAATCGGATTGCCCGAAATCGTACTCACCATCGAGTTTCATCGGTTCGCAAGCAAGTTGAACTAGACCAATGATTGCTTGCTTTTGGCTTTCGACAATCGTTTGGCTGAAAAATCCGATTTGTCGCAGGGCAGACTCAAGCGCATTGCTGTCATCTTGCATCACCGCGCGGAATGCTTTGCGATACCCTTGGCTAATATTATCGCTGTACTCTCGCGTTGCGCCAAAATCGAGTAGTACAACCTTGTCTTGCTGTTGATTGTAGCGATAGTTGGCAAAATTTGGGTCAGTTTGCACTAATTGGAATTCAAATAGCTCTGCAAAAAACAACTCAAGCAAAGCGTGCATGACTTTATCACGCAATTCTTGAGGGGCATCGATTAAACTCTCTATCTCGACACCATCCACATACTCCATGGTTAACACGGTTTCACTACTTAATTGCGGATAAGCACGGGGCACAATGAAGTTGTCATGTTGGCTGAGGTTGTGCTTATAGCGTTGTAAGTATTCACATTCCAATTGGTAGTTGGCTTCAGCATGCAACTGCTTTTTTGCTTCCTCTAATAAGCTTTTGAAGTCAATGTCTTTAGGAATGATACCGACGACGTTAAGTAGTGTCGCCACGTTATCGACATCACTGTCGATGCTATTGCGAATGCCTGGGTACTGAACTTTGACTGCAACGTTTTCACCATCGTCGGTGTAGGCTTGATGTACTTGACCAATAGAGGCGCTTGCGACGGGCTTAAAATTGAACGATAAAAAGTGTTGTTTCCATTGTGTACCTAAACCACTCTCTAAAACTTGGTTTAGCTGTTTTGACAACATTGGGTTTGCATCAGAGCGCAAACGCGCCAGAATATCAGCCAGTTCAGGCGTGAGCATGTCCCCACTGTCCATCGATAGCATTTGTCCCACTTTCATCGCCGCCCCTCTCAAATGAGCAAGTTGGTCAGCTACGCGTTTAATATTGGCTGGCGTTAAGACCAAGTCTTTTGCCTGCGGTTTCTCACCTTTAAGCAGTTGTTTGGTGCCTTGGGCAACAACATTGCCGCCAATTCGAGTGGCAAGAGAAGCAAATTGTCCTATCCTGGCGAGTCGATGAGTTGGGATCTTTGATTCTTGGTCTGCCATATTATTCGCTAATTAACCTTGTATTGAGTGGGAAAACATAAGCCTAAACCGTAAGTTATTGCTTGTTGTTGTGCAAGTTTTGGTATACAAAACAGACACTGCAATTTTTGCAATAGAGACAAGCTGCCGTGAATTGTTGTGTTATTCGAGCAACGGTTTTATCGACCTGGTTTTCTATACGTGGGAGCTGCGGTAGTCGTTCAAGTCAATAAGGAATAAAAATGAAACACAATGTATATTTTGAAGGAAGTGTCCAGTCGCTAGCTTTTACTCAACAAAGCGATGAATCAAGTGTTGGCGTGATGTCACCAGGTGAATACACTTTCGGTACCGCAGCACCTGAGAAAATGACCGTAATTAAAGGGGCTTTGACCATTAAACGTGATGGCGAAGAAGAGTGGATTACATATCGTGATGGTGAAGCTTTCAATGTCGCGGGAGATTCGTCATTCGACATCAAAGTTGAGCTTGCTACTGCTTATCTTTGTGAATATCTATAGTCTTAACACGTTCGGTTAACCCCAAACAAAAGCCGCGCTTAAAGCGCGGCGATAACCAAGTATATTGCTTTTATTACAATATAGGACGGCAGTGGATTGAGTCCTTTTGTGGTTATAAAGTGGTATTCCCTACAAAATCGTTTAGCTCCGAATCGACGGCAGACCAGCGAGCGACAGAAACAGAGCTTAGGTTTCGCTACTTTTAATCAATCTTCTTTAGAGCTATGCATTCGGTAAAATATCAACCTTTTGACTATACTAACATTGTCGGTATAGAAGAGGAGGTTGATATGGCAGTCGGTCCACGACAAACTAACTCCAATAGTCGTTATGATGCGAACAAAGATTTTACTCAAGATCAGTTGCGTCGTTTTGGTTACGTTGCCAACCAAGCGCAAAGTAATCGCGATCTGGAGAAAAAACTGACGCCAACAAAACCCACGAGAGCAGAGGATCAAGATCCTAAACCAAATAAACCCACCAATAACCGTGAGCAAACTCAGGCTTTACGTTACGCTGTTTGGCTGTCTATCGCGCTGATTGCCTTGCTTAGTTTTATGTACGTGACCGGCTGAGCTAATATCATGCACATTGTGCTCTTGAGGCATCTCTTCAAGTGAATTTAGAATCGCCCCGCTGTAGTATCTGTATTGATTCTTCCCCGAGTGTTTGGCGGCATACATCGCTTTGTCTGCACATCGAGTGAGTTCATGTAAGTTATCTGCATCTTGTGGATACAAAGCCACGCCAACACTGACTGTCAAACTGCTTACTTTATTATTGCCGGCGTAACTGTCGTGAAATAGGTTACTGATGCGCTCCAGAATACCATCGAGATCTTTTTTGCTTCTCACGTCATAAAGCAAGATAACAAATTCATCTCCAGCAAAACGGGCGATCGAGTAATCGTGATGGTTGTTTTTACGATCTCGAGTGCGAATGTTGTTTTTTAACCGTCGAGAAAAATTTTGTAAAACACGGTCTCCCACTTCATGACCGTAGGTATCATTGATCTCTTTGAAGTCATCAATATCAAGAAATACGAGTGCGGTCGTGGTTGATAAATTACGCACTTCAGTGAGTTTGGTTCGAGCCCAATTTTCAAAACTCCAGCGATTTGCTAGCCCGGTTAATTGATCTAAGTAGGCGAGGTCTTCAATGCCCTCGCGATAAAGGGACTGGATGTAGTTGAGGAGTTTGGAGTAGTAGAAAGAGGCGGTATTACAAATGATACAGCTAACAATTAACCCAAGCAGGAAACTATGTTGTAAGCCGTAGCTTGTCTCAGTTCCTTGATTGAAAACATTAGTGGCGATGGCGAGAAGGCAAAAAATAGAGCTGCATATTAAACCGATTTTGAACTCATTAATAATGATCACCGCAACCATTAAAGGGAATAACCAAATCAAACGGTCTGGAAATTGTGCTCCATACAATAACAGCGTTAAGCCTTGAAACATTAAAACCCCGGTTAGGGTCACATCGGTATAGTAAAGCCCATCTTTGCGTTTCAGCTGCCATAGGTTGAAGCTGATGATTAAACTGCAGACAAGATTAATCGTAGTAAAGGTATATTCTTGATGGTAGAAGTGATCAGCAGCGTAGCCGAGCATTACAATGAGAGCGACAATAGAACACAAGCGCACGAGCTTACACTTTCGTGTTGCACGAATATCTGCCATTTCCTCTAGATGACTGCCAACGAAATTACTCATTTCTTGATGTGTCCCTATGTTCATATTGCAGAACTAAGTCTAGGAGAAGAATTTGGTCTATGAAGTTGCTAGAAGCTTAAATTATGTGATGAGCATCAATTATATTTATGAATTATAAATACCGAACTCAACAAAAACACCGGATTGCTCGGAATAGCGCTCTAGTTTAGCGATGCAAATTGTTCTCGGAGCCAGCTTCTGATCATCAGGACATTTTCATTTCTCAGACTTTCTCTTTGGCAGGCAAAATAAAACTCTTGATAGGGATTTAATGTGGTTCCTCCTACCTCTACCAGTAACCCTTGTTCCACATCATCTTTGATAAATAGTCGATGGGTGACAAACACACCTAGTTTACGAACACACGCTTGTACGGCTTGCACAGACGCAGCGAAGCTCAGGTTTTGACTAATTTCTGGCATTGGAATTTGATTGTCACTACACCAAACTTGCCAGTCATACTTACGTCTATCGTTAGCGGCGAGAATTGCAGGGAATTTTTCTAGCAATGCTTCGGGCGTCGTAGCGTAGTTAAGTAGATCAGGGTGGCAGACCATTACAAGTTCATCATCGGCAAGCTTTTCACAATAGTAGTCAAGCCACTCATCGGTTTTTCCATGAATAATAGCAATATCGACGCCCTCTTCTTCTAGGGGGAAGCTGCCAATTAACGTCGAGATACGCACATCAATCTGTGGTGCGTAACGACTAAAGCTGGGCATATTGGGGATCCACCAATGCATTGCCAGCGAGTTAACCATATTAAGCGTGATTCGGGGTGAATGAGCCACAGCGCGCAGAGCGTTGGTTGCCGTAACAATGGTCTCCAATGCGGGAGCGATTTGATAATAATATTTTTGACCAGTTGCATTAAGGATGACTTGTCTTCCCTTACGTTTAAATAGCGGACGTCCCAATTGAGTTTCAAGACTCTTGATGGCTTGGCTGATTGCAGAGTGGCTGACGTGCAATTGATTCGCTGCTTCGGTCATGCTGCCCGTTTGTGCTACGGCGACAAATGAGTAAAGCGACTTTAAAGGTGGAAGAGTCTTCATCTGTAAGTATTCCTTACAAGTTGCGTTAATTTTATTCGTTATTCAATAGGGTATAGGCAGGCTACAATGTGTGCAACTATCGGGAGGTGATTATGTTGCGCCAGTGGTACCCAGTACTATTTATGTTGTCTTCAACGTTCAGTTTGTCATTAACCGGCTTGCTGACGAAATATCTGACTACTCAGTTAGACTCTAACTTACTTAGTTTTCTACGCTTCTTGCTTCCAAGCATTATTTTGATGGTGTTTTTTATTGGTCGTAAGTTACGCGTGCCTCCCCATCAATTACTCAAGCCAATTTGGGTTAGGGCTTTTTGTATCGGCGCTTGCCAAGTCTGTTTTATCTATTCTCTTTCTCACTTAACTTTGGTGGAAAGTGTGGTGTTGTTTGGAACCGGACCACTCTTCTTACCTTTGTTAGAAAAATTAATCTATGGGGTGTCGATTTCAGGGCTTACCATAGGGGCACTCATTGGAACATTCGCGGGTGTTGTTTTACTGGCAGGTGACGTCAGTGGGATCGAGTTTCGGGTTGAACTATTGGTTGGCTTGGCTGCAGGCGTGTTTAATGCGGGCTCTCAATTGAGCTTGTATCGCGCGAGTAAAAGTGAACTCAATCCTTATGAGATAAACTTTTGGACATTCATTTTTGCCGCACTGTTTATCGCGCCAATATTGCTCGTGAGCGCTAGTGTTGATGCGACACTTTGGCATCCTCAAGAGATGAGTTCGCTGTTGGTCATGGTGATACTGCTGGTCCTTGCTGTATTGATCATTAATACCCAAGTATTCCGTGCCAAAGCATACAAACTGGCAGATTCCGGTTCTCAACTCGCACCGTTAATCTTTACTAACTTACTTTTTACTGCACTCTGGCAACTGATGTTTTTCGATGTGTCGTTTAATTATTATCAGTTGATGGGCTTGAGTCTGATCATTGTCTCGACAATCGCCAATGTATTGCTACCTCGGTGGTTAGCATATCGGCAATCCAAGTTGGTGTGATTGAGGGGTAACTAGAGCCCTATTGGTTTAGGGCTCTATCCGATTTTGCTTACTCTATTTTGCTTCTAAACCATAAGGCATACGAGAAAATATTTCTGGCTGGTTCAAGAAGGTCGGTGCTTTATTCACTTGCTGCCAATCTAATAACATAATCGCTAAAACATTACGGTGCTCACCATGAGAGAAATCGAAATCCCCAGTGACAGATGGCACCATACCTTTTTGTCTATCGATCGCTTTATTGATCGCTTTACGGGTTTTTTCTACCACAGGGTCGTCCTCTAGACCCGCGAGCAAGAACGAAATGCCGACCTCCGCAATCACATCTTCTTTTGCTCGAAGTATGATTTGGTCAATGTTCTTACGGAAGTAGTCGTAAATCCATTGGTGTTGTTTTTCATCCACTTGCTTTTGGTAATATTGAGAGTCGGCAAAGATGATGTGGGTCATACCGTAAAGCTTATTACCATACTGTTGTGGTGAGAGTTTTTTATCACTGCTGTCCGGGTAGGTTTGGCGGAAACTGCTGACGAACTCATCCACGACATCCTGTTCGCCAAGTTGACGTAGCCAATAGACTTGATTGGCTAATTGTGCTGCCCATGCGCGGATCATATCTGGTTCGGTGGCGTAGCGAGAAAAATCATAACGGCGGATGACTTGACGCAGTTTTTCATCTTGCTGGTGTTTTAAACCGTATTCATTCGCTCTCGCCATTGAACCTAGCAGGTCGACGCCCAGATAGAGATACTCAGGCATATGTTTGGTTGCTTTAAAACGGCGGATGCTGCGTTCGTCATCATCACCGATATAGCCAGATAGACGCCCTTCGGAGTAGATATAGATACTCTCTGGTGTATTCACTTCGGCGGCGAAGTAATTCAAGCGACTAGCAACACGAGCTAAATCGCTCCAAATTGCTGCAGCGTACTTTGGGTCGAGAGTTTGGCGATACATTCTGAGAGCATAGTGACCTTCCTTGAAAGCGGGCAAAGTGTAAAGCTGTTGCTCATAGGTTTGCTTGATCAGATTGGCTGATTCTTGGTATGCAGAAGACGTATCGGCAAACGCGTTGTGCGATAGAGCAAAGCCAAGTAGCAGAGAGAGTAAGGTGTGACGCATTAGCATATCCTAGCTGATGAGTTATGAAGTGCGCAGAGTAGCAAACATCACACATATCAATGTGAGCCGCATGTCAGATTGATACCCGGTAGGTGCAATAAATTCAATCTTAGCGTTAAGTTTAGCTGCAATCTGACAACTTAAAGGATATTGCGAAAGGTCAGATTGATACGAGGTTGTGACACTTTACGGCTTTTTGGGAGAGCGTGTCGCCAATGATTTTGTGTCTCTCCTGCCATGACTAATAGGCTGCCATGGCTCAGTTGAAAATCAATCTTTTCGTCACCACGCTTTTGTTTGAGTGAAAATTTGCGCTCGGCACCAAGGCTAACTGATGCGATGGTGGGGTTGAGTCCAAGCTCTTTTTCATTATCTTGATGCCAGCCCATGTAGTCTTGTCCATCGCGGTAAAGATTGAGCAAGACGGTATTGAATGGTTGCTGGCAAATCTGTTCACATTGATGTTTTAACTGCGCGATGGCTGGTGGCATTGGATTTGGTTCAAGCCTGAGTCCTGAATACTGATAAGCTCTGTCACCAAACCATGCTTGAAGTCGAGGCTGCAATACTGAACGACCAAACATGGATGTGGATTCTTGTTTCCATGTGATCTCTTTCATTAAGTTCTGGAAAAGCTGATCCGCTTGGTTTTGCGTCAAAAACTGTTCAACGTGTAACAGATTTCCTTTGTCGACCTGCAGCCAATTTGGTGAGTTAGACATACTTTTCGCACTCCTTTGTTGTCATTTTTGTTATTAAAAGCAAGATTTTCGATGTTTTTTCGTCACGTTTACTATATTTTGTAATAATTGATAAAGATATCACCAAATTTTAGTGACTTATCGCTTGTACGTAGTTTGAACAACGATGGCGCAAGATCATCGATCACTCAAGCAATAAATATTGAGCTCATTTTTACCGGGGGACTTTATGAGGTTTGAACGTAGCTGGCACCGCTGGTTAACGTGGTGTTTTGCTATCCTCATTGCTTTAGCTATCGCGTGCATTGAGTACATTAACAATGTACAGCACCAATATATTCAACAGACTGAGCGAGACAGTGTGAGAGAAGAGCTCTCTATTATTCGCTCACGCTTAGAAGCATTAATCATTTCTGATATTTATCTAGTCAATAGCCTCCCTGTTGTGGTGGCGGCAAACAGTGAGTTCTCACGTTTACGTTGGCGCGAAGTCGCACAAATTGTTATTGAGCGTAGTTCTCATATTAAAGGGATCATTTTGGCTCCTGATGACGTGATTAAGCTGGTTTATCCATACAAGTATGATCGCTATATTGGCACTCCTATCGGTAAGCCGGTACGCAATCAAGGCGCTAAACTTGACTATCAGCTTAACCAAGAACCATTAGTTGCGGATGCGGTAGAGTTAGATAATGGCGATCTTGGTCTAGTTGCTAGAGTGCCGATTTATACGGATCCGCCGTTTAATCAACGTTACTGGGGAAACGTCAGTGTTGTCATCAACCTAGAAAACCTTCTAGATAATGCCGGTGTGAGTGAGTTTGCCAAGAACTATAGTTTGGCTATCGCTGCAGTCGATGAACAACTTAAGCCACAATCGTTTCTGCTGGGTGATGCCTCTACGCTCCAATCTGCCTTTGCTAGTGAATTGGTGCTGTTTCCCAATGGTACATGGATAATTGCAGCCTCGGCGAATCAGAGTGCTTTCTCGAATGTGAATTGGTTCCATTTAAACAGCGCTCGCTTGATTGGCTACAGTTCTTTGTTATTACTCTGTGGAGCCTATTTCGCGGTTTCGCGTCTCTACCGTAATGCCAATCAACGTTCATTGCATGATGAGTTAACCGGTCTGCCTAATCGACGTTACTTTATGTTCACTTTTAAGCGCCAGTTTGACCTTGCAAAGCGAGCTGGCTCAAAAGAGAGGTTTGCACTGCTAAACATCGACTTGGATAAGTTCAAGGAGATTAACGATCTCTATGGTCATGATGCCGGTGATAAAGTGTTGGAAGTGGCGGGACAAAGGATACAGTTCGCTTTGCGTTCATCTGATGTGGTTGCTCGAGTTGGTGGGGATGAGTTTTTAATTTTGTTGCCGCGTATTATGGAGTCGTCTCATTTAGAGTCGGTCATCGAGAGCATTCGTAACCATTTGACCAGTGAACCGATTCAATATGACTCGTTACCGATCAAGTTGCACGCCAGTATTGGTTATGCGATTTATCAGCCTGATATGGAGTCAGTGGAAGACATGTTCAAAATTGCGGATGCCGCCATGTATCGCAACAAATTGCGTATTACTGACTAGTAATTGCATTTTGCAAAGGATGATTTTTGCATTTTAAAACTGAATTTGCATTTTGCAATGAAGTTATGCACGTCGTTTGGCTGCAATTGATGTATATTTGTGCTAATTCACTGATTTTTAGTGGTTTGAAAAGTTGGCACGATAGCTGCTTTATGTAAAGTGACCCTTATTAAGCCGAGGGTCACCTAGCCAACTGACGTTGTTAGTGAACCTACTAATTTGTTCACATTCATATATAGCCAATCATGATGTTGTGATTGGCTTTTTTTCTTTTTAGCGCCAGCGTTTCAAACACTTACTATCCCTGCATAGTTAATTATCACCATAACAGCTAGGTTGTCTTGGGCATACCGCTCCCCGAGAACAGATCACTCTTGCATCAAAGTTCAACCCCCGTTCAACCCAATTTATATTGAGGATTTTAGCAATGGTTGTGAATTCGCGTTTGATATGGTGTGGAATCGGTGCACTGCCACCGTTTGAAACACAAAGTGATTTAAGCTCTTCCGCTATTGATAGTGCATGACCGCCTTGGGCGTTAATTGCGGGGTTCAGATCTATACCTGCACACAAGACTCGATTGTTGCCCGCTGGATCGGTCATATTCATTGATTCGCAGCAGTAAATTCGTGGTTCATCGCCAACGTGCAAAATAGAGATCTGTGCTGAACTGCCATTTTGTGGTTCTGAGAGACGACGAAATACTGCCCAGTGCTGACAAGGATCATTCACTTTGCGCATGTTGCCCCAAGGTAAAGGGATGCCATTGCCCCGGTAAACGGCTTTTAGCTTGTTTTGACCATAGGCATCAAAGTAATGCCAATGTGGGTAAGGGGAGACGACGGTCATGCGACGCATCGCTACTGAGGGAGACACACCCGCTTTTTTGTGTACATCAATCTCGTAGCCGTTACGATCAAGTAACTGTCTGAAGGGGACTTTCGGGCACAGCAGTGCACCGGCGAAAAAGCTGGATTCGAAATCACGCCATGCTTGTAATATGTGCTGTGAGTTTAGTTCGGTATTGTTGTTTTGTTCAGGCTGCTCTTCCCACGTATTGGCGTGTCCAACAGACAGGACACTTTTAAGCCCTTCTTTGCTGTGCAGTACACAGTGACCAATATAGACCGCCAAATCATATTTCAAACGAGTAGGGTAGTCGCGCAGAATTTCATTAAGGTAGATACTGCCCGGAGGCTCGAAAAATGAGGTGACGACTTGTTTGGCACTCATACCTAATTCATCAACCACATCTTGAGGAGCGCGTTGAATCCAACGGATGGTAAGTCCCATACTGCGAGCGATATCCATCAAATCTTGGGTAGAGAGATTAAGACGTTTGAGACCAACCTCTTCAGCCGCGCGTTCTAGATCTGGGAAATGGTTTTGGTGACTCTCTTGGTGGGCGCGGATCAGAAGGTGAGCAAATTGGCGACCAGTAATTCCCGTTTGTGACAACATCTCAGGAATCGCGATTTGTAGAATTTCTTTGGAAAATAGAAAACTGGGCTCTAGCGCCATACCACTAATGCCACCACGATTACCTTTATCGGGGGTAATATCTTCGTGACTGGGTTCATCATCTAAAAACCATGCAGGATCTTTTTGGAAAACTTCGGCGATCACTTCAAGCATGTCGATACTCGGTACACGTTTTCCGCGTTCGATCATCGAGAGGTAAGAGACCGACGGAGCATACTCTGGATTGACTCGTATACAACGTGCAGAGAGATCTTCCATGGTTAAGTGGTTACGTTTTCTAAGATTTCTTATCTTGGTCCCTAAAAAATGGGACTGACGGATTAAACTTTTTGACAGCAGCATTTTGTAAAATTCACAGTGTAAAATTTTTGTTGTGAAATTGTAGTCAAAAATTCGCTAATCTTCCTAGTAAGCAGTTCACACATTTGTCATCAAATTGAAATTCAATTTACATGAGCTGTCAGGGATAAGAAATTTGTGCGTTATAACGCGAGGGAAAGACTATGAATATGCAAACGTTCGAAAACAATGAAATCCAAACAAATTCGACTTCTTTTATTGCTAATGCAGTCTTTGCCGTGGAAGCAATGAAAGCGGACCAAGCACAAGAAAAGCAGATGAAGACGAAACAGTTGCTCGATCGCCTGTTCCCATTAGAGAACGGTTCGCACTGTGATGTAACTGAGTATGTTATCGACCTACGCCATGTAATGGCATTCTTTAAAGATGGCACCCACAGTGGTCTAAAGCACCCTAAGCACTTTGTTGCCTTTACTGGTGAAAAAGAGCAGCCACACTCAATTCTGTTCCGCGATGGCACTGGTAGCCACATGGAAGTGATTTTTGGTCGTCAAAGAGGCACGGGTAGTGTTGAATTCATTACTATCGATGATATTCAAATGGAGACTTGCACAACGTTTCCACAAATGGAATCGAGTTCTGCAATGCGTCATTGGATCAGCCTGGTTAAAGGTGATCATAAAGGTAAGCCGATGGCATGCAGTGAAGATAAAGAGTACACCGCCAAAAATGGCGACGACTACCGCTTAGATTGCTGTTACAAACTTTAGTTTTTGCTCAGCCAGTAATAAATCAATAAAGGATCCAGCATTGGCTGGATTTTTTATTGTTGAAATTCCACTGATGAGAAATGTGGGTTGTCGATAGTAACTCTCAAGCTCTTGAGTTGTTCTGTTGGGATAAAGCGTGGTTCGCCGTTACTTTCAATGATGAGGCACTCTTGTTTATGTGTATTGTAGCCAGTATCGCTAGCGATTCCTTCAACGATGGAACCATCAAGTAACACAAGTCGTAAAGGAAAGTGATACATACAGGCGATTTCAAGATAATCATATTGGTTACACGAGATCATAGCGTGTCCTTAATTGGCTTGAGTTCAACAACATTCCCTTCGGGATCGGTTAGGTAAATAGAACGACCGAACCCTTGGGCTCCGTAACGTTCAACGAACTCTCGGTTACTGGGGTTATATTTTTCTACCAGTTTGAGCGCTTCGGCTTCAGGAAGAGCGGCAATTTGCAGGCAGAAATGATCAACGTTTCGCCCGTCTTGTTGAGGCGCTTTGCCGCCTAACATGCCAAGTTGGCTATCAACAGTAACAATATCAATCAGCGCACTACCAGCACGCAGTTGGGTCAAACCAAGTTCCGGCAGAGTGCGTTCAACAGGGCAATTCAGCGTATCACGATAAAAGTGCAACATGCTCTCGAGTTGAGTGGTGCGCAAGACAATATGATCCAGCCCTTTAATCTCAATCATGATTTTCCCTTTGTTGATAGCAAGCGTTTTACATTATTAGTTTAAGCGCTAATCCAGAAAAATAGGTACCCATTAAAAACTCGAGTTTGGCTGGGCAAGAAACTCAATCTCTTCTGCACTGCTTGTACGGTTTAAAATTTCATTACGATGTGGGTAGCGACCAAAGCGGTCGATGATCACTTTATGCTTAAGTTCAAAATCGTAATTGTTTTCCATGCCTGGCTGAGCAAACAGTTTTACCGCCTGTTCATGGATTAATACGGATTCACTGTGCATATAAGGCATGTAGAGAAACGACTTTTCGATGGTGTTAAGCTCTTTGTCTACTCCTAGTCGAACCGCTTCTTGTGCCAGTGCTAACGCCAATGGATCTTGGCTAAAAGCTTGTGGTGTATTGCGGTAGATATTGCGCGAGAATTGATCTAAGACGATGACTTCTGCTAAGCGACCTTGCGCGGTCTCTCGCCAAGAGTACAACTCAGCTTGTGCTGCTTGCTTAAGTAAAGCGCCAAATAGCGTTTCGATCCGTTTATCGACCTCAGGGTTGGAGACAAACCAATCTTTTGGTTCCAGTTGCTTAAACCAAAAATCGAGCACTTGTTGCGGCATAAAATTCCCTCTCTGAAATCGTTGCTTGAGCTGATATGACGACGCAAACATAATATACCTTAGTTTGTCTGATCGTTTACCTAGATAGCTCATCAATATAGCTGAATTGAACAGTTCTTGAAATCTTGCGCGTGGCACATATAATCCGCTTCACACAAAAACCACGAGCCGATTTTAAATGATCATTGCAAAGAAACCTGATCGCGCAACCGCGATGCACAATCTGATTGAACAAGTTTTGGCTGAACTTCCTTTGTATGAGCCAGAAACATTTATTTGTGGTACCAAAGGGAACTGCGTAGGTTGCCCGAAAAAGCTGCTAGAGATGGTTGATGGGGAACTCACCTATTGGCAAAGTGCTCTATCGCGTGGTGTGGTGCCTCAATTTGATGAGATACGTCGTTTTGGTAAGATGTGTAGCAGCGTTCGCCGTGGTTTAGAGCGTAACAACTTGCTGCTTAAGCCGGTTTAAATCGGTAGAGAGTGAAAAAGGGAGCATAAGCTCCCTTTTCTATAGTGGTTCATCACGGTTGCGAGTTGGTTCTAGAAACACGCTTTTTTTACGAAGTAAGGGTTATCAAACTTCTTCTCAGGACCGATCTCTGAAATAACCAGCTTATTCCATAGTGCTTTATCAAATGTACCTTTAGGAATCGAAGGGTAGAGAGTTTCTACTTCTTCATAAGCAAAGCGCATAAATTGCTTTTTCTTGATTTGGTTATATTTATTGGCGACTCGGTTGTGCTTTTTGATCCATTCAAGTTTGTAATCATGCAGCGCCGGTTCCGCTTGTTCAAACGGGACACGTGACAAATAGACACGTTTATAAGAAACCTTACGGTCAAGCATAGTGCGCATCGCTGTCTGAATATATTTTCCATGATGAGTAATGGAAATATCGTCGAGCTTAAATGGTTTTACATGCCAGCCAGTTGGTAAAAACTCTGGGCGTTTAAATTGCTTGTTTCGTACTTCAATCGCATTATGTAAAACGATATCTGACGTGCCATTAAACGTTTGTTGCCAGCGTCCGATACGGATCTGTAATGCAGTTGGTAAACGATAAATATTGGTAAACTTATCTTGGTCCATAAGCGCAAACACTAATAATGTGCCGAGATGCTTGAGCACCGTGGCAGGTGTGTAATAGTAACAAGGATTAAAGAGTCTATTCCAACTACCAATGCCTTGCCAGCAAATAGATGTATGCAGATATAACGGCGGCTTAATTAGGCATTGAGAAGTTGTTGGTTAGAGAATAATCCTATCACTAAGCTAAGGCAAGCCTGATTGTTAGAAAATACAGTGCTTCGCAAAGTCTGTTGCTTCGTTCGCTGTCCAGTCGCCTTTTGCTTTTTGTTTCATATCATCGCACCACTCTTCGCTGCCAACTTCAGTACACCCCACAACCAGTAGAACTAAGCCGAAAGCAATTAATAACTTTTTCAAAATGATTCCTTATTTTTAGCGATGTTTGATGCTCTAAGTATATACCGATGAGTGCGCAAGATCGTGATAGGTAAGTCAGAAAACCAACCACATGAGCCGCAAATCGGCACAATGTTCGCCCCAAACCAAAGCATGTCTCTGGTGAGCGTTTTTTTAGGGAATTTACTTGTTCATTTATCATTTTTAGCTGTTATTAAAGTGACTAATATCAATAAATCGCTGTGGTAGTGGCGATTCTTGTCGATCAAAGTCACATAAATACCTGATGGCTAGTGACCGCAAAAAATTCTGATCTATAGTCTCATCGAAACGTTTCGATGGATGTTTTATCAGCAAGTGAATCCAGTTTGATAACCGATTTGGACCACGAGTTGATTTAACAACTGATGACGGAAAACGTGTGATTAAAGGTCGATAAAATGAAAAAAAGTACCCTACTAAATTCAGAAATTTCTTACTTAGTGTCTACGCTTGGGCACACCGATGAAATAACCATTTGCGATGCGGGTTTGCCGATAGCAGACCACGTGACTCGCATTGATCTTGCCCTGACTCACGGCGTGCCAAGTTTTATTGATACCGTGCGAGTGATTTTGACTGAGTCTCAGATTGAAGGCGTTGTTATCGCTAAAGAGTTTGCTGAGGTTAGCCCAGAGTTGCACCAAGCATTACTCGATGAATTAGAGCTAGAACAGGCTCGTTGTGGCAAACAATTCAAGATGGAATATGTTTCACATCAGGAGTTTAAGCAACGAACTCATCAAAGTAAGGCAGTGGTTCGTACTGGTGAATGTACTCCTTATGCCAACGTTATTTTCCAAGCCGGTGTGGTGTTTTAAGCACGAGCCCAATTCATTACACACTCTCAAGAACACTCAGATTTAATCCATACCATTTGCTGGAACTCGAGGTGAGCGGTATGAGGAAGGAAGAGAAATATGTTTATAAAAAATAATACCACCCAGCATGTGGATGGATACTTAAACAAAACACCAATATTCCAATTTCTATTGTTGTCGACTGTATTTGCACTTTGGTCGGCAGCCGCAGCGCTTAATGATGTTCTGATTACTCAGTTTAAATCTATCTTCCATTTGTCGAACTTCGCGTCTGCTCTGGTGCAATCGGCATTTTATGGTGCTTACTTTTTGGTTGCGATTCCAGCGTCAATGGTGGTGAAAAAGACCTCTTATAAACTGGCAATCTTGCTTGGTTTAGCGTTGTATATCTTTGGTTGTTTGATGTTCTTCCCGGCTTCTCATGCGGGCACATACACCATGTTCTTAGCGGCGATTTTCTGTATCGCGATTGGTCTGTCTTTCCTTGAGACATCATGTAACACCTACTCGGCAATGATCGGTGAACCAGAGCGTGCGACGTTGCGTCTGAATGTGTCACACACCATCAATGCGATGGGTTACATCATTGGTTTATTGCTTGGTAAGCATCTGATTTTCCAAGAAGGTGTCGATGTTGAACATATGATGGCAACCTTAACTGGACCTGAGCTTGAACTGTTTAAAGAGCAAGTGCTACAACAGACTCTTGAACCATATAAATGGTTAGTAGGTATCATCGCAACAGTGGCAACGTTGATTGCCATTACCGAATACCCGAATTGTAAAGCTGTAAGTGATAAAGTTGATGATCAACCTTCTTTTGCAGAAACATTAACTTACCTAGCTGGTAACAAACGCTTCTTTAAAGGTATCGCAACGCAATTTGCTTATGTAGGTATGCAAGTAGCGGTGTGGTCGTTCACCATTCGTCTTGCGCTGGAAATGGACTCAACCATGGTAGAGCATGATGCGGCGAACTATCTGCTTTATGCATTTATTATGTACTTCTTAGGTAAGCTATTAGCAAACTTCCTATTTACTAAGACTTCACAAGAAAATGTTCTAATGGGTTACGCAGGTGTCGGCTTCTTATGTCTGCTTTACGTAACGTTTGTTCCTAACTTTAGTGCGGTTTGGGTAGCTGTAGGTACTTCTGCTCTATTTGCACCTTGCTGGGCGACTATCTTCGCTTCGACACTGCAATCTGTTGATACACGCTATACGGAAACAGCCGGTGGTTTTGTTGTAATGTCGATTATTGGTGGTGCTGCGATTCCAGTCGTACAGGGCTTACTTGCTGACTCAATGGGAATGCAAACGTCGTTTATTGTCAGTGCAGCCTGCTTTGCTATCGTGTTCTGTTACTTCATGAGTGAAAAGAAATACAAACAGTCATTTAGTTACGTAACCGCACAAGCTTAAATTTAGATGAGTGCCATATTCGCTTAGGGTGTGGCACTTAATAAGGAACACGAAAATGTTTAAGATCCCACTATACAAAGAGCAGTTTCAAGCGCACAAATCGCTATTAGCGCAATCCGAGCACTTTGAAGTGTCAGCGTTTAAGTACAATTCGGGTGTTGAAGCGATAGAAATCAAAAACTCTCAAGGTCATTTAGTTGTATTGCCATTTATGGGGCAGATGATTTGGGATGCTGAATTTCTTGATACCGATTTATGTATGAAGAATATGTTCAGAGAGCCAAAACCGGCTAAGAGCATTGTTGAAACTTATGGCTGTTTTGCATTTCACGCCGGTATGATTCGAATGGGCTGCCCAACCCCTCAAGATGATCATGTTTTACATGGTGAAATGCCTTGTGCTGCGATGGACTTTGCTTGGCTGGAGATAGACGAAGAGCAAGTTAAGTTAGCAGGTAGCTATGAATATGTGATGGGATTTGGCGATCACTATTTGGCAACGCCATCGGTGACGCTAGGCAAAGACGCGAGTGTGTTTGATATTCGCATGACAGTGAAAAACTTGGCGAGTGTCGAAATGCCATTACAATATATGTGTCATATCAATGCCGCGTTTATCGAAGGGGCAGTGATGACACAAAATATCCCGGATAGCGCATTCGAACTTCGTGATAGCGTTCCTGCGCACGTGAAGCCAAATCAGCAATGGTTAGCATTTAATGAAGCTCTTAAGGGCGCGGCTCCAATCTCAACGCTTGATCAGCCTGAAATGTATGACCCGGAAATTGTTTACTGCTTAGATGACGTTGCTCAGTATGTCGATCACGCAAAGTTCGCAATGCAGGTGGGCAGTAAAACACTAGTGACAGAGTTTAGCACTCAAGAATTCAATAGCGTTACTCGCTGGATCTTACGCAGTGGTGATCAGCAAGTTGCCGCTTATGCGCTGCCCGCGACGTGCCGTCCAGAGGGTTTTTTGACCGCGAAACAGAAAGGAACCTTGATCTACCTTGCTCCGCAAGAGGAACGTAGTTTTACGGTTCGCACAGGCATCGTGCATTAATTTAACTTTTATACCGTTTTAGCCACGTTCAGCCTGAAACGGTAAAGCGTGATTTAGCAAATAATGCAAATCAGCTTTGAATATGCATTTTAAGACTCTAGGAAAACAATATGAATAAGTTAGTGGTATTAGGTAGTGTTAACGCTGACCATGTTCTTCAAGTCCCTTCTTTTCCACGCCCTGGCGAAACGTTACATGGGCGCAATTATCAGGTTATTCCGGGCGGAAAAGGGGCTAACCAAGCGGTAGCCGCAGCTCGACTAAACGCTGATATTGGTTTTATTGCTTGTGTGGGTGACGATGCATTTGGCATTAATATCCGTCAAACATTCCAAGCGGACAACATCGATATTAGTGCGGTAAAAATGCAGCCTAATTGCCCAACAGGCATCGCGATGATTCAAGTTGCAGATAGCGGCGAGAACAGCATTTGTATTTCTGCCGAAGCGAACGATCATTTGACCGCTCAAGCAATAGAACAAGATATTGCGCGTATTGAGCAAGCTGAGTATTTGCTCATGCAACTTGAAACCCCAATGTGTGGCATTGAGAAGGCGGCTGAGGTAGCTAAAGCGGCGGGCACGAAGGTGATTTTGAACCCTGCACCTGCTCGTCAATTATCTGAAGCGCTGTTACGCAATGTTGATATTATCACTCCCAATGAAACGGAAGCTGAAATTCTAACTGGCGTCGCGATTAACGATGAGCAATCAGCGCAACAGGCAGCGGAAATTCTTCACCAAAAAGGAATTGAGACGGTGATGATAACCCTAGGTGCTAAAGGGGTTTGGTTAAGTCAAAATGGTATCGGCAAAATCATTGCTGGCTTTAGAGTTAAAGCGACGGATACCACCGCAGCAGGGGATACGTTTAATGGGGCATTCGTCACTGGTTTGCTTGAACAAATGCCGATAGAATCAGCGATAAAGTTTGCACATGCAGCAGCTGCGATTAGTGTAACCAGATTTGGTGCGCAAACTTCGATTCCTCAACGCACAGAAGTGGAGGAGTTTCTCGCCAAGCAGTAGTAAAGGAGCAAGATAGCGTGGCCTCAATGAAAGATATTGCCAAATTGGCAGGAGTATCAACCTCGACTGTCAGTCATGTTATCAATCAGTCTCGTTATGTGAGCGAAGAGATCTCTGAGCGGGTTAACCGCGCCGCTCAGAGTTTAAACTACACGCCTTCCGCTTTAGCGCGCAGCCTCAAGACCAATCGAACTAAAACACTTGGTATGTTAATGACCACGTCTACTAACCCATTTTTTGGTGAGGTGGTTAAAGGGGTTGAGCGTTGCTGTTATCAAAAAGGCTACAACCTCATTCTGTGCAATACGGAAGGTGATCATCAGCGCATGAAAACCTCCATCAACACGCTTTTGCAAAAACGTGTCGATGGCATGATCTTAATGTGTTCATCTCTGGAAGGTGAGCGTATCGATATCTTTGATAAATATCCCGATGTACCGGTTGTGGTGATGGATTGGGGACCAATATTATTCGCCAGTGATAAGATTCAAGACAACTCTCTACAAGGCGGGTATATGGCGGCTAAATATCTGATCGACAATGGACATACTGACATCGGCTGTATTACCGGTCCGTTGGATCGCCACCAGGCTCAAATGCGTTATGAAGGTTATAAAAAAGCGCTATTGGAAGCCAACCTACATCTAAATCCTGATTGGATTGTTGAGTCTGACTTCGAGTGTGAAGGTGGCTATGAGGCATTCAATCGGATGTATCGCAAGGGACCGCTGCCAAGTGCGATATTTGTCAGTAACGATATGATGGCGATGGGTGTGATTAACGCAGCCCATGAGAAAGGGCTTTCAATCCCGCAAGACTTCTCCATCATTGGCTACGATGATATTCAAATTGCCAAGTTTATGACGCCGCCACTGACAACGATTCATCAACCTAAGTATCGCTTGGGACAAGCGGCGGTTGAAACGCTGCTAAGTAAGCTGGAAGATAAAACTCGTGATGTTCAAGTGGTGCAACTAGAACCCGCATTGGTTGAGCGTGCATCCGTACAGACGATTTAAACCACAGTTAAAGAGTTTAGGTGGAGAATCAATAGTTTAGAATTGAGAGTCGAGGGGAACTGCTTCTCGGCTCTTTTGTTTGCCTACAATGTTGGATCTTTTCTTTGTGTCCAGCCTCTCGACTCTCAGTTTTTCTCTTTCGCTTTCTCAATTCTCAATTCTCAATTCTCTATTCTCTATTCTCGACTCTTTCTCAACTCTCAACTCTCAATTCTCAACTCTCAATTCTCAACTCTTTCTCTCCTCTCTTTCCTTTCTCCTTCTCTGCGTTCAATACAGGCATATTTTATAAACAACACTAAAACTATATGAAACAGTTGAACTGGGACACATTATTATAAAAAAGTTGAATTTGTTGGTGGCTGTTAATTTTTCTGGTTAATCAAAAGGTTTAGTATTGTTGTTACTCATTCACACTATTTATAAATGTTTGAGATATAACAAACAAGCAAACGGATTTATTATGAAAAAAACAGTACTCGCAGTGGCATGTGCTCTAGGTGCCATTTCAACGTCTTCTATGGCTGCATCGATTGTCGCGGACGCACGCAGCAACGCTATGGGTAACACCGGTGTTGTTTCTGCTGACTATCTTCTAGCTCCATTCCACAACCCTGCGTTAGGTGCACTGCACCGCGAAAATGACGATGTGGGTATTTTGATCCCTGCTGTCGGTGTCAATGCGCACGATAAAGATGAGTCGATTCAGACGATTGATGATGCGCAGGATTTATATGATGATCGTTTCGCTAACCCAGGCAATATAACGCCAGCTGATGAAGCGGAGCTGAATCGATTGCTGGATGAGCTAGACGGTAATGCACCGATTAATGTGACTGGTGGTGTTAATTTAGCTGTCGCAATTCCAAGCAAGCTTGTAGCGGTGAACCTATTTGCTGGTGGTTTTGTAGAAGTTGTCGCAGGAACAGAGGTTGGTGATGGTGCTACTGCACAAGATCGTTACGAAGCATCTACCTACAAGATGGGCGCTTTTGGTGTAACCGAATTTGGTATTTCTTTGGCTAAAAGCTTTAATTTAGGCGGTCAAGATATTGCCTTTGGTATTTCGCCAAAATTCCAAGAGCTGATCACTTATTCACAAGAAGGGATTCTGGATGATTTTGATCTGGACAACTATGACGAAAGTGAAGTGAGCGAGAATGCGTTTAACTTTGATATGGGCGTAGCATGGCATGCAGATGAGTGGCGTGCAGGTTTGGCTCTGAAAAACTTGCTATCACAGGAAATCGGCACTGCAACTGGCGACTACACCTATGAACTTAGCCCACAAGCTACACTGGGTTTAGGTTATGCGGGTGAGATTTTCTCAGCAAGCGTTGACTTTGACCTAACCAAACAAGAACGTTTTAAAGAACTTGACGACGATACACGCTTCCTACGTTTTGGTGTTGAAGCGAATGCGTGGGGTTGGGCTCAACTCCGTGCCGGTTACGAAATGGATATGGAAGATACGCTGGATGATTCAATCACCGCAGGTATCGGCATCAGTCCGTTCGATGTGGTTAGCTTAGATATCGCAGGCTCATACGCAGGTGAAAACCAGTTTGGAGCCTCTGCTAATCTCGCATTTACCTTCTAAATATAACGCGAGACTGTAAATGAAGAGCGCCTCGATTGGCGCTCTTTTTGTATGCAAATATCTTCTGTTAATATTTTGTTATCAATAAGTGAGAGCTAGATCCTTCCTTCACTAATTTTTATCGCTTACTTTATAAGCAATCCGTTCGTTATCTAATTGTTTCACTGAGGGTAATGAATAGGCGTGCAACGTTATGGCAAGCAGTAGTGATTGCCGATAGTTAACATGGAGAGTCACAGATGAAAATTAAGAAGTTGGCGCAAAGCCTTGCACTTACCGCGGCGTGCTTAGGCTTTACCAGCCAAGCAGTAGCCCAAGATCGCAGTTACATTCTTGCTACTGCCTCCACCGGCGGTACTTACTACCCAGTAGGTGTGGCATTGGCAACGCTGAGTAAAGTGAAGCTGACGCCAAAGTATAAGTTCTCTCTTTCTGCGATTAGCTCTGCTGGATCGGGTGAGAACGTTAAACTGCTTAATGAAAACGAAGCGCAGTTTGCAATCTTGCAAGGTCTGTATGGTGCATGGGCATGGAATGGTGAAGGACCGTACAAGCAGCGTCAGGAAGATCTGCGTTCAGTTTCGATGCTTTGGCAAAACGTTGAGCACTTTATCGTGCGCAGTGAGTTAGCGAGCTCAGGTACGGTAGAAGATCTGAATAACCTTAAAGATAAGAAGTTCTCCATCGGTAAGAAAAACTCCGGTACGGAAAACTCTGGTCGACAGATTATGAAAGGGCTTGGTGTTGATGCTGACAGCTTTAATCTCGCTCACATGGGTTATGGTGGTAGTGCGAGTGCGCTGCAAAATGGCACCATTGATGGCATGAATACTCCGGCAGGTGTGCCTGTTGGTGCGGTCACCCAAGCGTTTGCCGCTTTGGGCGAAGAGATTCAGATCCTTTCTTTTACCGATGAGCAGATCAAGCAAGCAAACGGCTCGTACAATCTTTGGACTAAGTATGAGATCCCTGCGGGCACTTACCCTGGCGTCGATAAAGTGGTTAATACCATTGCTCAGCCAAACTTCCTTGCGGTACGTCATGATGTATCGGATCAAGATGTGTATGAGTTAACCAAAGCGATCTATGAAAACCTGCCATTCTTACAAGGCATTCATAAAGCTACTAAAGCGATGGCACTAGAAAAAGCAATTGCAGGTTTGCCTGTTCCGCTGCACCCAGGTGCAGCAAAATATTACCAAGAGATGGGAATAGAAGTACCGGCTTCGCTGATACTTCAATAGATCCCGTTGCATTAGCCGATAAACGCTTGGCTAATGGCGTTCATGCCTCAATGGAACATATACATTGAGGCATTTGTCTCTCATTGTTGATGGAGTAGTTATGAGTGACGCCCAAGAAGTAGAGCTCAGTCAATTTGAGCTTGCAACGAGAAAAGATGTTAAATGGGTGACTGCCACCATTACAGTATTTGCTGTCGCGCTGTCACTGTTACATATCTGGTTTAATACCTTCGCGACCATTTCAGAATTATGGATATCAGCCACGCACTTTGCCGGTTTTGCGGTGATGTGCGCTTTACTCTATCCCGCCCATAGAAGCTTGATCCACAGTAAGACGGCACTAGCATTTGATGTCGTGCTGGCACTAGGTGCAGTCGCTTGTCTTATCTATCTGCCTTTGGCTGAAGATGCGCTCTATGAGCGCGGAGTTAAGTTTGTCACCAGCGATTGGGTATTTGCCATTATGGCAATTGTTATCGTGACGGAATTGATTCGTCGCACCATGGGGTGGTTTATCCCTGTTCTTATTGTTATCTGTTTAACCTATGTTGTCTGGTGGGGCAAATGGGCGACGGGTATTTTCCATTTTCCTGGTCTTAGTCTGGAAACTTTACTCTACCGCAGTTTTTACTCCTCCGAGGGGATGTTTGGTCCCATCGCGCGTATCAGTTGGAGCTTCGTGTTTATGTTTATCCTCTTTGGCGCATTTTTAGTGCGCTCTGGTGTTGGGGATTACATTATCAACGTTGCGCGAGCAGCCGCAGGTAAAATTATCGGTGGACCGGGTTTTATCGCTGTTATTGGTAGCGGATTAATGGGATCGGTATCTGGCTCAAGCGTTGCCAATACGGTGTCGACTGGCGTGATCAGTATTCCTTTGATGCGTAAGGCGGGTTTCCCGGCTAAATTTGCGGCTGGGGTAGAAGCGGCGGCGTCGACTGGTGGGCAACTTATGCCACCTGTGATGGGGGCAGGGGCGTTCATCATGGCGTCTTATACCCAGATTCCTTATGTCGATATTATTGCGGTGTCGTTTATGCCTGCTTTGATCTATTTTCTCTCAGTTGGTTTCTTTGTGCGTATTGAAGCCAAGCGTAGTGGCGTACAGAAAATTACCGTATCAGAGCAGTCTCTGACTAAGGTGCTGATTTCAGGTTGGCACAACCTTATCCCTTTGGTCGTGCTAGTTTGCCTCTTAGTACAAGGTTTTACGCCTACTTATGCGGCGGGTTTGTCGATCATCTCGGTTGTGGTCGCAAGCTGGTTTTCAAAAGAGCATAAAATGGGACCTAAAGCGATCGTTGAGGCTATGGCTCAAGGGGCGCGAAATATGGCGACCACGGCTGTTCTACTGGTGGGGATTGGTTTGGTGATCAATGTAATCAGTACGACTGGTATCGGTAATACCTTCTCATTGATGATCGATAGTTGGGCTGGTGGTGATTTGCTGATCATGTTGGCTTTGATTGCGTTGGCTTCTCTCGTACTAGGCATGGGGCTTCCGGTAACGGCTGCTTATATCGTATTAGGCACACTCTCTGCGCCGGCTTTGTATAAGCTTTTAGCAGAGCATCAGTTGGTGGCGATGCTGGTTGCGGGTGAATTGCCAGAACAAGCGAAGGCGATCTTTATGTTAGCTGCGCCAGACAAGCTTGCTTTGCTTGAGGCTCCGATGCTAGAGGTGACCGCGAACGAGCTTATTGCATTAGTGCCAGCGGACTTTATGAGCATGTTACTTGAGCAAGCTTTAGGCGTTGAAACCGTTGCACTTGCGTTGCTCTCCGCGCATTTGATTATCTTTTGGTTGTCGCAAGACAGTAACGTGACACCTCCGGTTTGTCTCACAGCTTTTGCTGCCGCGACGATAGCGAAAACCCCACCTATGCGCACTGGTTTAATGGCGTGGAAGATTGCGAAGGGGCTTTATTTAGTGCCATTGCTTATCGCGTATACAGGACTGGTATCGTGGGATATCGGACACGTATTACAAGTTGGTCTACTGGCGATTATTGGTACCTATGCATTGATCGCGGCTATCGAAGGCTATCTAGAAGGACCACTCAATTGGGCAATGCGCGTAGTAATGCTGGCTACCGGGGTATGCTTAGTTTGGCCAGGTATTGATTTGATAATCAAACTGATTGCGGTGATGGTGTTTGTGGCGGGTTTTGTTTATAGCTCAAGGCTTTACCATCGGCACTCAGCAGTAGTGAGTTAAGCCAAATTAAAGGCATAAAAAAACCGGCGCAAGCGCCGGTTTTTCAGTTTTCTTAGTCTTCGTTACGACGACCGTGACCACGTTCACCACGGTGGTTACCACGGTGATCACCACCACGGTTACGGTCGAAACGACGCTCGCCACCTTCACGGTTACCATCGCGGTTACCACGGTAGCCGCCATCACGGTTGCCGTCACGGTTACCACGGTAGCCACCACCATCGCGGTTGCCATCACGGTTACCACGGTAGCCACCTTCACGGTTGCCGTCACGGTTACCATCGCGGTTGCCACGGTAGCCGCCTTCACGGTTGCCTTCACGGTTACCGTCACGATTGCCACGGAAACCACCATCACGACGACCACCGTCGCGACGACCGCCTTCACGACGACCACGAGGTTCGCGGAAATCATCAAAGTCACATACTACTGCACCTACATCTTTTTGACGGATGCGTAGTTTGCTTAGTTTGCCAGCCGTTTCTGAGTCCATCGCTTTTGGAAGCTGAACGTAAGTTTGACCTTGGTCTAGTTTGATAGCACCGATAGAGCCTTTAACTAGGCCTAGTTCGTTTGCTAGTGCACCAACGATGTCTTTAACTTGTACGCCTTGCTCGCGACCAACTTGTAGTTGGTAAGTATCCCAATCTTGGGTATTGAAGCTACGACCACCTTCGCGACGACCACCATCACGGCCACCTTCACGGCGGTCTTGACGACGTTGTTTGTCACGTGCAATTGCTTCAACCATTGGGTCTTCGCCAATGTAGAATAGAGGACGCTTGCCTTGTTGACGCTTAAGCAGGATAGCTGCAAGAGTTGTAGAGTCGATCTCTAGAGTCTCTTGTAGTTTCTCAACTAGCTCAACAAACTTGTCTAGTGCTTTGTGTTCTTTTTCAGCTTCTAGCTCAGCACCTAGTTTAACTAGACGTGCTTCTGCTACTGCGTCACGTAGAGGCAGTTGGATTTCTTCCATAGAAGACTTAGTTACGCGCTCGATAGTGCGAAGCATACGAATTTGGTTAGTGCGAACTAGAAGGATCGCTTTACCTTGACGTCCTGCACGGCCAGTACGACCGATACGGTGGATGTAAGATTCCACATCGAATGGGATGTCGTAGTTGAATACGTGAGTAATACGTGGAACATCAAGACCACGAGCCACAACGTCAGTTGCAACTAGAATGTCGATTACACCATTTTTGATGTGGTCAACAGTACGCTCACGTAGAGACTGAGGAATATCACCGTGCAGTGCTGCTGCTTTGAAGCCGCGTGCACATAGCCAATCAGCTAGGCGCTCAGTATCTTGACGTGTACGTACGAACACGATTGAAGCGTCAGTTTCTTCTGTTTCAAGTAGACGAGACATTGCTTCGTCTTTCTCTACACCTTTAACAACCCAGAACTGTTGCTCTACTTTGTCTACAGTGTGGTTTTTACCTGCAACGTCAACCATTACTGGTTCGCGTAGGAAGCGCTCAACAATGTTTTTCAGCATTGGAGGCATAGTTGCAGAGAAAAGAACGCGTTGTGCAGACTCAGGAGCGTGCTCCATGATTGCAGTTACATCGTCAACGAAGCCCATGTTAAGCATTTCATCAGCTTCATCTAGGATGAAGGTGTTTACTTCGTCAAGGTGTAGACGGTCACGGTTAATAAGGTCTTGAACACGACCAGGAGTACCAACGATCACGTGAGCACCGTTTTTAAGTGCACGCATTTGATCAACGATTGAAGTACCACCGTAGATTTCTAGAACTTTAAGACCAGAGATGTTTTGACCTAGGTTCTTCATTTCTGCCGCAACCTGGATCGCAAGCTCACGAGTAGGAGCAAGTACAACCGCTTGAGGTTTACGTTGAGAAAGGTCTAGTTTGTTCAATAGCGGAAGAGAGAAAGCCGCTGTTTTACCTGTACCTGTTTGCGCTTTACCTAGAGCATCAGCACCATCAAGAAGGTGCGGAATTGCCGCTGCTTGGATAGGAGTTGGAGAAACAAAACCCATGCTATCAAGAGCTGAAAGGATTGCGTCATTTAGTGCTAAATCACTAAATTGAATTACAGTATCTGTCATTGGGATCCCATTAACAAAAAAAAACAAAAGGTCCCACGAGCTCTACCAATTCCAATACCGATCCAGATTGAGCTGATTCCATTCAGATGCGGATAAGTGTTAAATCGCATCAAGCCGCTAGGGACATAAGGGATGCGGATTATTCACCAAAAGCACAAAAAAAGCCAGAAAAAATTGAATTTCATCACAAAAATTTCTTCTAGGTGGTAAATTTGGCTCTTTTGTCGTCACATAAGTGAGAATTTGCTTTCAAATTGCTCAAATTCGAAAATAGGAATGACGAACAATCTGTGCTTTTTATAGATTGGCAGTTTTGCGAATGTTATAGTGTGCGCAATTTTACAAGCGATATTAGAGTTAAGATGTTCCAAGACAACCCGCTACTGGCTCAGTTAAAGCAGCAAATCCAAGAAAACCTACCAAAAAAGGAAGGGACAATCAAAGCCACTGAAAAAGGCTTTGGCTTCTTAGAAGTGGATAGCAAAACCAGCTTCTTTATTCCGCCTCCGTACATGAAAAAGTGTCTTCATGGCGATAAAGTTAAAGCGATCATTCGTACTGAAAATGAACGTGAAGTTGCAGAGCCAGAAGAGCTAATTGAGCAAAACTTAACTCGCTTTATTGGTCGCGTGAAAATGTTTAAGGGCAAACTTAACGTTGTTCCTGATCACCCGCAATTGAAAAAGCAATCACTTAAAGCAAAAGTGAAGAAAGGTCTTAACCCAAATGACTTTGCCGAAGGTGATTGGGTCGTTGCACACCTAATCCAGCACCCTTTGAAAGGTGATAATGGTTTCTTTGTTGAGATTTCACAAAAAATCACTGACGAAAATGACAAGATTGCACCATGGTGGGTAACGCTGGCGCAAAACGATTTGCCTAACAGTGAACCAGCAGGTATTGATAACTGGGAAATTAAAGATGACGCAGATCTAGAGCGTATCGATATGACCCACGTACCGTTTGTTACTATCGATGGTGAATCAACCAAAGATATGGATGATGCTCTGTTCGCGAAAAAGCTCGACAATGGTGATTTTGCGCTGACAATTGCTATTGCTGATCCAACCGCTTACATCACGCCAGACAGTGATATGGACAAAGTTGCGCGTGAACGTGGCTTTACTATCTACTTACCTGGGCGCAATATTCCAATGCTACCGCGAGATCTTGCTGATGAACTTTGTTCATTAATGCAAGATGAAGTACGCCCTGCTTTATGTTGTACCGTGACGGTAAGTAAAGATGGCGTGATTGGCGATGATATTAAGTTCTTCGCGGCTAACATTAAGTCTCACGCACGTTTGGCTTACGATCACGTATCGGATTGGCTTGAAAATGGTGAGTCACCAGTGTGGCAACCGAGCGACGAGATTGCAGAGATTGTTCGCGATCTTTACGAATTTTCATTGGCTCGCGCTGACTGGCGTGAAAAGAACGCAGTGGTCTTCCCTGATCGTCCAGACTATCGCTTTGAACTAAGCGAAGACAACGACGTAATTGCCATCCATGCCGACATGCGTCGTAGCGCAAACCGACTGGTTGAAGAATCAATGATCACTGCCAATATTTGTGCGGGTAAAACATTGCAAGCAAGTTTTGGTTCTGGTGTCTTCAACCACCATGCCGGTATTAAAGCAGAGAAGATTGCTGAAGTAATCGAAATGGTGAACCCTGAGGGTGAGCTGCCATTTACCGCTGAATCAATTGCGACGTTGGAAGGTTTTGCTGCGCTACGTCGTTGGTTAGGTGCTCAAGATAGCAGTTACTTTGATAACCGTATTCGTAAGATGCAAACTTACAGTGAAATCGGCAATCAACCGTTACCGCATTTTGCGATGGGTTTAGCTATCTACGCAACATGGACTTCGCCAATTCGTAAGTACGGTGACATGATTAACCACCGTATGCTGAAAGCACACATCTTGGGTAAAGAGCCTGTACAATTGGCGGATGAGCTAGTTGGTGAAGAACTTGCTTTGCACCGTAAGCATCACAACATGGCTGAGCGCAGCGTTTCTGACTGGTTGTATGCACGCACCTTAGCGGAAGAACCAGCAAAAGGAACCCAGTTTAATGCGGAAATTTTTGACATTAACCGCGCAGGTATGCGTGTCCGTCTGTTAGAGAATGGTGCTGCGGCGTTTATTCCTAGCTCGCTGATTATGGATAATAAAGAGCGCATCGAATGTAATGCTGACAATGGTACGGTTGCTATCGACAAGCAAATCGAGTTCCGTTTAGGCGATACTTTACAAGTAACGTTGGCAGAAGTTAATCAAGAGAATCGCAGTTTAGTTGCGAAGCCTACTCGAGTGTTTGCACCGTTAGAAAGCGAAGCACAATCAGAGCAGGTTACTGAAGCGCCAGCTGAGTAATCCATTCTCAATCTTGAGCAAGATAAATCCCCTAAGTCGTTTATACGGTTTAGGGGATTTTTATTACTAGTTTGTTGGAAGTTCGTGCCTTAGAGCACAAATACAAGCTTTCAGTTGCTGCTAGAATGTAATGGTGGCAGAGGGGTTCTGTGCTAAATCATAATTGCAAACTCACTTTTCAGTAGTGATTTGTGTAATGAGAAAGCCGTCCATATATTTTAGTGAATAAATACAGTTGGCATCACACTTTGCAACTTTAGTTAGATCATTTAGCTAGATGGTTACGAAAAAAAGTCTAAATATTTAGTTGTGGGATTGTTTAGGTGAATGAATTGGATTTTTTTTGCGATACAAACAATAAACATTTGTCTGTGTGGGTATTTATTACAAAACAGTGGATTGTTTCTAGAGTCTTGAGTTTGCGAAAAATGAGTGGGGTAGCGATTAACTGCTTGATGTTAAGAGATAATGTTTCGCAACGAGGTTGCTTTCTAAGCGTTATTGAGACACACTATCGCTGATATTGACAGGAAGTTCTTAGCTAACATATTCCACTAAGCCTTGGATAATTAGCAGAGCTTTAGCCTGTGAATGAAAGGTTGTTTTACGCCACCTTCGAGTCAGACCGTCGGAGGAGATTGAGTTTGATTCAAGGGGGCATACAACAATAATAAGGCGACCCTACGGTCGCCACCTGTATAGCCTGCCTAACGTCTTGGTTTGGCCGCCGATCAGTTAAGCAGCTAACAAAATTAAAGTTACGCATAGCTGGCTGTTAGCTCAGATTCCTTACCTTCAGTTCTAACAGTTTTTGTAACCTGCCTGAGTGAAATCGCTCAGGCTTTTTTGTTTTTGGAGCAACACAGTTAGATAAGCACTAATGTGTATATGTGGATAATAAAGACACAGTACGGTTAGCCAAAGATTTGACCGCATGTAATGCGATGAACTACGCATAAACGGTCATTGGAGGGGAATTTACCGGAAAGTGAGAAGAGAAATATTGTGCTTTGTAGTGAAGTTGTTTAGTGCTACAACTCTCGACTAGAAGGGGCGCAACCAAGGTATTGTAGTAACACGTAAAGGCTTTCTTGAGAAAGTGCTACACGACGAAATAGATCGGCGAAAACGGCGTCACCACCAAAACACGCCTGAATATAGTGATTGATTTGCTGGTCGTTGTAACCTTCAACATACATGGTTCTCACCCATTGATACTCAACTGACTTGGTATTAGTTAAGGTATTTTCATCCAATGTTGTATCTTTGACAGCCAAGCTTCGATCCTTTCAGAACATATAGAAGTTTGGATTTAATCAAACCTAGATGAAAGAAAAATGACAGCATGAAAACTTTGACCAAGTTTTAACAGGCTGCCATGATTCGCGTTCATCGATTTAGCCGCGTAATAACTATTTAAGATATTTGACGTGTGCTTGCATCTCTTCGCCAATTTGCTTGCGCATATTCATAAGGCGTATTGCGGACTCGCGTAGCTCAATGTCTTCAGGTTGGGTCGGAACCCATTCTGGCACTTGAGTCGGTTTACCTTGCTCGTCAACTGCCACCATAATAACGATGCAGTGGGTGGTTAAACGGTTGGTGAGTTCTTTCGGATCGCTGGCTTGCACATCAATCGCAATGTGCATAGAGCTGCTACCGGTATAAATAACTTTAGCGCTAACCTCAACAAGGTTGCCAACGTGGATGGGTGAGACAAAGCGAATACCACCCGCATAAGCCGTTATGCAGTACTTGCCACTCCAACCTGCAGCACAAGCGTAAGCTGCAAGGTCAATCCATTTCATGGCAGCACCACCATGGACTTTACCGCCAAAATTGACATCACTGGGTTCGGCTAAGAAGCGTAACGTTACTTCTCGCTGCTGTTTGCTCATCGCTCACTCCTTTGATTCTTCATATTGTTATCCCCCATACAGCATCACATCTAGAACAGAGTCTGGAATATTGTTTGGGTTTACATAAATATAACAATACTTTAGCTAAAGGATCTATTGCTATTGTCGCAAACTTGTTGGTTTGTTTTTACTTTCGTACTTCTTCAAATTCACCCTCAATAACGTGAGCGTGGTTAGTTGCTTGATGAGCTTGCGTAAACTGCGCTTTTTCTGCTGCTTTTACCAATCTTCTACCCGTGATAGCGCCGAGGATAGTCAATGGTATGGCAATTAAAAGGCTGCCGATTAAAACGAAGAAGCCAGTGATCAGAGCGATAAATGTTGTTAATACACGAGTCATACTTGTTTCCTCATTGATTGTTCAGTCGTTGTAAAGTGCTTAAAAAAGAATTGACGACGAATGAGTGCAACTAGAATAAGCCAGAGTAGATGAATCGAAGATGAATGTGAAGTTCAGCAAGAGTAAGTTTGTGTAAAAAAGCCGCCTCAATCGAGGCGGCAAAGTCAGAACTTATTGCCCTGCCAACATAAGTTGGTTAGAGCAATTTATAATCGTTATGTTGTGGAGTCATAATTCTTAAGGAAGCGTTTTGTAACGCACTCCCATCATTTGTTCCATACAGTGAACAACCTGGCAGCTGTAGCCGAACTCATTGTCATACCAGATGTATAGTACACAGCGTTTGTCTTGTGCGATGGTTGCCGCACCATCAACCACACCTGCAAAGCGAGAACCTACGAGGTCTGTTGAGACGACTTCAGTCGAGTCGGTGTAATCGATTTGACCTGCAAGCTCTGAATTTAGCGCCATTTCACGTAGGTAAGTGTTTAGCTCATCACGCTCAACGGTATTGTTTAGGTTAAGATTTGCTACCGCCATTGAGACGTTAGGTGTCGGTACGCGGATCGCATTACCAGTTAGCTTACCTGCAAGTTCCGGTAGCGCTTTAGAGACCGCTTTGGCGGCGCCCGTTGATGTTAGTACCATGTTCAATGATGCACTACGACCACGGCGTTCACCGCTGTGGAAGTTATCGATGAGATTTTGATCGTTAGTGAATGAGTGAACGGTTTCAATATGACCAGAGTCGATACCGTAGCGATCATTAAGGGCTTTGAGCACAGGGGTAATGGCATTGGTTGTGCAGCTGGCAGCAGAGATAATCTTGTCTTCTGGCTGAATCACTTGATCGTTTACACCAAACACAACGTTTTTGATGTCACCTTTGCCTGGCGCTGTAAGCAGTACCTTTTGTGAACCTTTAGAGCTTAAGTGCTTGCTCAGTCCTTCTGTATCACGCCATACGCCAGTGTTATCCACGATTAATGCATCGTTAATACCGTACTGAGTGTAATCCACGTCTTCTGGCTGATTTGCGTAGATGACTTGAATGTAGTTGCCGTTAGCAATGATAGCTTTGCGCTCCTCATCAATAACAATGCTACCATTGAATTGTCCGTGGACTGAGTCGCGGCGAAGTAAGCTCGCGCGCTTTTGCAGGTCACCATTTTTACCACCACGAACCACGATAGCACGCAGGCGTAACGGATAACCCGGACCGCTTTTTTCCACCAATAAGCGAGTCAACAAACGACCGATACGACCAAAACCATAAAGCACAACGTCTTTAGGCGTGCCGACACCCTCACCATTCATTGCAGAAACTAATGCCGAATGAAGAAAGTCTTTTAGAGAGTGTGTATCGTCATGGGTTTGCCAGTATTTGTCAGCCAGCTGACCAATATCGATCTTACAAGGCGATAAAGGCATATCTGCCAGTGCTTGAATAAGAGGTAAGGTCTGAGTTGGGGTGAGTGCGGTACCACTATAGTGGCGAGACAATCTGTGAGTTTTGATGATGTCGATTGTGGCAGCGTTAACGAGCGTCTTGCCAAAGAGCAGTACTTCTACGCCTTTCTGACGGTAAAGTTGACCGAGAAGGGGAGAAATCGTTTCAGCAATTGTTTGGTTCGTTTGCCAGTCAAGAAGATGTTTTTCAGGACTCATTGAACTTAGGACCTTTTCACGTTTTGGGTTGAGCTTCCACTCCAAGGGTTAAAGGAGTAGTGAATTCGTTGTAATTTTTATGTGGCGGAAGTGTAAAGGGCGAATGCTTATTCTGCTAGGAAAATTAAATCTCGGTTTTTTGGCGGTTTTTTTATTTAGTTGCGTGGTTTTTTGATGAATTTGTGCTCTAAAAAGACAATTGACTTTCAAAATAAGCCAATCTTAATTTTTTGATAAAAATACTGACTCGATCTTTGTTGTGTAACATGGTTCTGTATTGCAGTTCTTTATGTGAGGTTGGTTAACTAATCAACAGTTATAGTAATAGCTAAGTGATGGGAAAGAGGGATGGATTGTTTTGAGGCTAAAAACTCAGAGGAAGTGCTAGAGAGGCTGTAGTTTGCTAGCTTATATCTGCGAGCTATATCACGCAATTTTTGTAAAGGGGAAGGCTGAAAGTATAGTACTTCTTTAACTCAGAAACTGACGAGTAGTTGCTTTGGCGCAGGAGCAAAGGAGACAGCGCTGCGTTTTCCACAGCGCGTGAACAACTATCGGGCAGATTGACCAAGCTCATCAAGAGGCAGCCAGTTAACTTTTACACCCGCTTGCAAGAACATTTCTTGACTGACTTTAATTTTGTCGCCCCAGCGAGAAAGAAAGTCATCCGTTTGTTCCGGGCAATGAACGGCTGAAATACCGGTTTGAATGATCTTTGCCGCGCAGTTTGGGCAAGGGAAATGTGTTACCCAAATTTCACAGCCATCTAAATCACGTTTCGCGAATAGAATCGCATTCTCTTCCGCATGTAGCGTCTTAAGGTATTTCATTTCGCGTTCATCTGTCGTTGCGCTGTCCGAAATACCATGTGGGTAGCCGTTAAAGCCAACCGAGACGATTCGATTTTGCTTAGTGATAACAGCGCCAACTTGCGTTGATGGATCTTTACTCCAAGAGCCAACAAGTTCTGCCATTTGGTAAAAACGTTGTGCCCATTTTGAGATCATTTTTTTTCCTCAGCTAGAAATATACTGTGATGATGAGACTGACTAGCCTCAATCTCTGTTAGCTAAACTATATTATGCCACTTTTTATAGACTTAGTACTGTGTTTAGTGCGTTAGAGACATTTAATCAATGTTTGGTAGTAATAGCATACCTTACCGAATACGGATAATTGGCTTTCAGGCTTGTAAGAGATCTCTCACAGGCGTGTGCGAAACAAAAGACAAATATAAGCAGATAAATACATGGGTTAATTCTAAGCTGTTGTTTATTAATGTATATATGTTTGTTGATTTAGAATTGATTGTATAAATTTTTCTCTGAGTAATTGTTCCTGAGCTGAGGATAACGTAACTTATAGGTGTCGGCAGGATGCAGACACGGAACAGGAAAGACCCAAGGATTGGTCATCTTCAGGAAGAAGATATAGTTATCGCGGATTGATAGCTAGCAAGGATTGCAAAGGACACCGCTAGGACAGCGATGTTAAGGAAGTGCTGAGGGATACAGCGTACTATCAAGGAATAGATGCAGGGAGCACTTATAAGTAGCCGGATGCTGCGAGTAAGAATAGACCCCGCTAGGCGAGAGCCTAGCGGGGTTTTCTTTTTCTAGCTTGGCTGACGTTGCCAATATTTTTATGTAACGCTTTGTCTATTTTTTTATTAGCGTTTGAAGCTTACCGCTTCGCTCTCAGCTAAGTGAATTTTTGTGCTTGCTGGTTGAGTTTCAGCAATCACTTTGCCGTGACGTACTGAGTAACGAACAGGCACTTGACGACGTACCGCATCAAAGCCATTTTCTGCAGGAAGGATCAGTAGGCTACCTGGTTTACCCGTTTCAATACCGTGCTTGTCTTGAATGTTGAGTGTGCGAGCAGAGTTGCGGCTAATTAAATCCAGTGAGTTGTTGATTTGGTCATAGCCCATTACTTGACACACATGCAGACCCATATGCAGCACTTGTAGCATATTGGCTGTGCCTAATGGGTACCAAGGGTCAAAAACATCATCGTGACCGAAGCATACATTAATATTTGCGTTAAGCATTTCTTTCACGCGTGTTACACCACGACGTTTCGGGTAGTCATCAAAACGACCTTGTAGGTGAATGTTAACTAGTGGGTTCGCAACAAAGTTGATGCCAGACATCTTCAATAGACGGAATAGTCGAGAAGCATACGCACCGTTGTATGAGCCCATTGCCGTGGTGTGGCTTGCGGTTACCTTATGACCCATGTTGTATTTGTGTGCTAATGCAGCCAACGTCTCGACAAAGCGTGATTGTTCATCATCGATTTCGTCACAATGAACGTCGATTAGGCGGTCGTATTTTTGCGCAAGTTCGAAAACGTAGTGCAGTGACTCAATGCCATACTCTCGGGTGAACTCGAAATGAGGGATAGCACCAATGACATCTGCGCCGAGTTGTACAGCTTCTTCAAGCAACTCTTTACCATTTGGGTAAGACAGAATGCCTTCTTGCGGAAATGCCACGATTTGAATGTCTACCCATTCTTTCATCTCTTCACGCACTTCAACCATTGCTTTGAGTGCGATAAGTGTTGGGTCAGAGACATCAACGTGGGTACGTACGTGTTGCACACCGTTAGCAATTTGCCACTTTAGGGTTTGTTTGGCGCGTGATTTTACATCTTCGATTGATAGTAGCTCTTTACGTTCTGCCCATCGTTCGATGCCCTCAAACAAAGTACCAGAGATATTCCAGCTTGGCTCACCTGCGGTTTGTGTCGTGTCTAGGTGAATGTGTGGTTCACAAAACGGTGCTACCGCCATGCCACCTTCAGCATCTAATACATCACCTTGGAAGCTAAGTTCTAGCTGATTGTCTTCGATACGCTTGAATTGACCATCCTCAATCAAAATTTGCTTCAGACCTTCCTGTCCTTGCAGTGTTACGTTCTTGATCAACATAGTTGTCATGATGGTTCCTTACGCCAGCTTAGCTGCTAACGTTCTTTTATTAATAATAGGGTTTAAAACAAGGTAGCTTAGAGCTCCGCCCAATACGGCATTCACTGGAACAACGCCTGGGAGGAAGTGACCTGCTGCTACACCCAGTGCGACTGCAATAATGCCTGCCCAATTGACAGTTTGGAATTGGGTTGTTTCGAAGTTAGCGTAGCGTTTACGGTTTGCCAAGAAATCTGCGATGATCACGCCGCCAATTGGTGGAATAGCCAGCGACAGGAACGTTAACCAACCAACGAAGTTATTGTATAGCCAAAGCGCGCAAAGTGTGCCGATAACGCCGTTTACCATTGAGATGTATTTGCTTGGTAATCCAGTGATGTTTGAGAATCCCAAACCTGAAGCATAGAGCGCGTTGTCGTTGGTAGTCCAAATATTTAAACCGAGTACGATGATGGCAGGAATAAGCAGACCCTGAGCAATCATCACTTCAGAGATATCCGATTGACCGGTCACTGACGCGCCCGCTGCACCAAAGATGAACATCAGAGAGTTGCCGATAAAGAACGCCACCATGGTAACCAGCACCGCACCTTTTGGTTTTTTGCCGAAGCGGACAAAGTCAGCGGTTAAAGTACCAGCACTAATAAATGAACCAACCACCATCGCGAGTGCGATTGAGAAATCGATCGGTTGAGCGGGTTCTACTTTTTGTAGTTCGCTTACGCCACCGATGCTGTTGATTGCCTCGATGACTGAGTAACCACCAAGTAGAGCAATGGCAGGCACGGCGATAGCCGATAGAATCATGAGTGCGGCAATACCAAAATAGACCGTCGCGGTCATCAGTAGACCTGAAACAAGGATAAGCGTGTTGGTGTCAATGCCTGTGGCTTTATGCACCGGTATAGCAAACATTGCAACACCAACACCAAACCAACCAACTTGAGTGCCACCAAGAAGAGCAGAGGGAAGCCAAGAGCCTTTAGAACCAAAAGAGAAACGAGCAAGAAGGTGAGTAGAGAGACCAGTAGAGGCGCCGATGTAACCGAGGAAAGAAGTGTAAATACCGAGAATTAGGTTACCAATGAGAACAGCGAGGAAGAAATCATTAAAGGAAAGACCAGTGCCGAGTGAACCGCCGGTCCACATACTGGCTGAAAAGAAGGTCAATCCCAACATCACCATTGTTAGTGAAGCCACTCCTTTACGTGCCGAATTAGGAACAGGACCTAGGCTATAGTTGTTGTCACCAGCCATTTTAACCTCCGCGCTTAAAAAATAGATTTATTGCCAAACTCTAGTTAAACGGCGCGTATTATGATGATATAAATTTGCATGTCAATTATAAATTCACCAATAGTGGCTTGTTTTGTGTGGTGTTGAATCTTATTTATTGATTTTTAATAAGTTAATTTTTGATGGTCTTGTTTTACTCATATATGTAACCGTTTGCTTTTGGTGGGTTTTATGGTTGGTATATCAGTTTGGGTTACATTTTTTGTTATGACGGAGAAATGTAAGTCATTGCTTGGGGCGGGGATTGATTACGGAATGATTTACTTCAATCTCATGGTGTCTTTCTCGTTGTGTGCGCTTTTTTTTGAGCGCTAACTTGTGTTTATGGCGATTTGTCATCAATATTCTTGCTTGGTCTTTAAATGTATTGGTTTGTGTTTGTTTTTAGTGGGGTTTGTTAGGCTTTAATGCTTATGATTATTTTAAATTTTTGTCTTAAAAAATAATGTGATAGGTTTTGACTTGGGTTGATGAGTGTTTTGTTTACTAGTTTGCTGTAGTCTTCGTGTTTTTGTTTTTGATTGCCTCATTTAAGATTGCGTATAAAAATCATGACGCCGTACCAAGCTTTAAAGCAAATGTTGATAAAGTGATCTCGATTAAGTAATGCATTTGATATGTAACTGTTAATTGAGAGCTTTGCACCAGTAATTTATACGTTTTCTACGTATAATTGTCCTGGCTTTCACATAAGGAGATAAATAATGAAACTTCGTTACCTGCTTTCTATCACTACGCTATTTGCAGCAGCCTTCTCAGCCCAAGCGAGCGCAAGCTGTGAAGTGACAGTTGAAGCAAACGATATGATGAAATTCTCAACGGATGTAATTAGTGTTCCAGCAACGTGTGAAGAAGTGTCAATTACACTGAAACACACAGGCAAACTGCCTGCCGCATCGATGGGTCACAATATTGTTATTACTGATACTGCAAACGTGCAGGGTGTGGGTACAGATGGTATGAGTGCAGGTATTGATAATAGCTATATCAAGCCTGGTGATGATCGCGTATATGCATTCTCTAAAGTGATCGGTGGTGGAGAAGAGACCGTTCTGACTTTTGATACATCAGCGTTGAAAGCTGGTGGTGATTACTCATTCTTTTGTTCATTCCCTGGTCACTGGGCGATTATGAAAGGCAAGTTTGAGTTTAAATAATTAAGTTTAAACAGAAAAACGCCTCTATTGAGGCGTTTTTTTATTCAAATAGACTACGAATCCACTTTATTAAAGGATTAGTTGGTTCGTTGCTGTTGCTGTGACCTTTCCCTTGATAAAAACTGGACATGAAGTCACTACGTATTTCCTGTACATCCCCTCCCACCGCTCGAGTCAGCGCTGTAGCACTTTGCTCGGCATGGTCGTTAGCTAGGCTGAAATCCATTGCCATGTAACCTTGCAGATAGAGCCATAGATGTGTGATGAAGACCAGTTGTTCACCGTCACGGTAGTGAAAACTCGCAGCATGCTTCTCACCCACTTTTTGGCTGAGTGCTTGTTGCATTGCTTGAACAGACTGCTGGTGAGCTTCAATTCGGCTTAACACTTCGATGTGGTTTTTCGTGAGTAGCCCTAATAAATGATGGTTTACTGAGCTATCCGGTTTTGTTTGCTGCACTTTGGCAAACAGCTCAGCATTACTTTGCACAAAGGTTTGCCACTGAACAGAATCAAAGTCGACGCAATTTAACTCGTCGGCTTTGATGTTACAGATGGCTTGCTGTAAATTAGTCATGGCTTTGCAGCGTTTCCCAGACAACTTCAGTTGAAGTGTCGTTGCCATCAACAAACAGGCTGTTGCCGGTGATCATCACAGACAGCTCCATACCGCGCTGTACGTTAGCTGCCAACGCTTCAATGGAATCGACATCAAACTGGTGGATGTTGGCATTGAACGCCGCCAGTTTATTTTTTGATTGATTCCACCATACGTCAGACTTGCTATTGAACGTGTAAATATCGACTTTGTTTGCTAATCGAGTCGCTTTTTTAACGCGATCTACTGCAGGTTCGCCAACTTCAATCCAATGTTCAATGGTGCCATCTAAAGATTTTTGCCATAGATCGGGTTCTTCAATGTTTGATAATCCCTTGGTAAAAACAAGCTCTGGAGAGGCATTTAGGCAGTAAGCCATCACTCTAGCCATCATTCGAGGCACAGTTTCTGACGGGTGAAGGGCGATAGTACAATTAAGCGAATCATAATAGTCGCGGTTGGTGTCAGATAGAGCAATACGGAATTTATATATTGTTGGTTTAAGTGCCATGTTTATATCCAAAGTTATCTAGGAGAGCAATTTAGCTATGGCGGAAAGGCGCATTTATCTGTACCTAAAAATGAAAATAGCCAGCTAAATTAGCTGGCTATTAAAATCTATTTTGTCGACAAATTAAAGAACTTTGATGTTCTCAGCTTGTGGACCTTTTTGACCTTGAGTAATGCTGAATTCAACAGCTTGACCTTCAGTTAGAGTGCGGAAGCCGTCACCTGTGATTGCGCTGAAGTGTGCAAAAACGTCTGGACCGTTTTCTTGTTTGATGAAGCCAAAGCCTTTAGTTTCGTTGAACCATTTTACTGTACCAGTCACTGTATCTGACATCTGTCTTTCCTTTGTATTTCACTGTTTCGCCTAAAGTGGCACGGATAGCGTGGAAAAGGAGATTGCTATTGCGCACGACGTTACGGCAGATACACAAGGGCTCCAACGAAACGGCGTTCTAGACAAGAACCGTTTTCTAGCTAACAAACAGTCTAAGGTTTAACCAATCTAAGTCAATAAAATTCAAGTGAATTTAAACCAATAATTTGAACTAAATATCGCCTCGAGAAAATTTGACTGGAATTTAATACGGACTCACGCGCTGTTGTCACAATTCTATGTTTATTGGAATGAGAACTGCATATCAGAGCTTGATTTAAAGTGTGATGTCTATAACCAATACAAAATTAATATTAACAGGTCAGATGAGAAGGCAAGTTTCTGTTTATCGATAGCTTGTTTCATTGGTTGGGGGAGTGAATGAGTATTTTGTCAGTTTAAGTGACAAATGAGTTTAAAGTTCACATTTTTTCTATTTGGCACAAGAATGATTGCTGTTAATTTAATGTTAATTATCATGGAGACTATTTTCTTTAAAACCTAATTAACAGATTAAAAAAGACATTTCACAAGCCTGATGTTAATTAAATGTACAAAATGGTCGCTAGTGACATTTTTTGTACATATGAGCATAGAAATAGCACTTGTAATTTTAAAAATTGATGAGAAAATGACCGCAAAATGAGTTTTCATTATTGAAAGGATGCTTCCAACACTCTTTAGAGGGCAAGCTTTATGAAACTAGTTCTAATTTTGATGGCATCAATCTCAGTTGGCGCAGCTTCAGCTGATCATCTTCACTCATTTATGCTCGGATTGTCAGTGGCGGCTTTGGCGGTAGGCAGCTGTTATTGGTTTGCTTTTCGAACCACTCGTTTTCCTCATTTAGCGATGTTCTTATTAATTTGTGGATTACTGGCTAAAGTGACCGTTACAGTACTCGGCGTAGCATTTGGCATTTCTCAAGCATTGATTACCTCACCGCTGGTGTTTGCGCTTTCTTATCTATTCTTCTCGTTAGTGGTGACTTACTTGTGGTTTAGCTATCGCGATTCGATTACCAAAGTACCGCAGCAACTCGCATAGTCGGTTGACTAATTCGTTACAGAAATAAGAGCCAGCTGTTTTAGTTGGCTTTTTTTATGTTTTAGAACGGCATTTTGCAAGATGTCACATTTCTTTGCCTCAAATCTTGTATAACCGTAACGAAGCGTAACAGACTTGCTGAAACAACCTACGCTTTCAATATACTGAGATCAGTCTTTTAATTGGTAGAGTGCCATGGAAACAAAACGTCTAGTACAATCAGCTTTGGTTATCAGTGCATTTAGTGCTTCTGCAACCTTGGCTGCGCCTTCTATAACTCCTGACCCGCCTGTAATTGGTGCGAAAGGCTATATCTTAATGGACTACAATACAGGTCAAGTATTAGTAGAGAAGAATGCTCATGATCCGCTGAATCCAGCAAGCTTAACTAAGCTTATGACCGCTTATGTTGCCGGACAGGAGGTCAATTCTGGTAATGTGACGCTAGATGATCAAGTCACTATCAGCCAAAATGCTTGGGCTAAGAACTTTCCAGACTCTTCAAAAATGTTTATTGAGGTGGGGACGTCTGTTTCTTTGATGGATCTTTATCGCGGGCTAGTGGTTCAGTCAGGTAATGATGCGAGTGTCGCGATAGCAGAGCATGTCGCAGGCAGTGAAGGGGCATTTGTCGGGTTGATGAATAGCTGGGCGAAAAAGCTTGGGCTAAACAATACCGCCTATACTAACCCACACGGCTTAGACAGCGATGGGCTTTATTCAACGCCATACGATATTGCGCTGCTTAGTCAAGCGATTATCCGTGATTTGCCAACCATTTATCCGCTATACAGTGAAACCTCATTTGCTTATAACGGTATTACTCAATACAACCGAAATGGTCTGCTTCGTGATAGAAGCTTAAATGTTGATGGTATGAAGACCGGCTACACCAGTGGTGCGGGATACAGTTTGGCGACGTCAGCAACCAGTGGTGACATGCGTTTAATATCGGTTGTAATGGGCTCAAGTAGTACCAAAAGCCGAGAGTCTGAGAGTAAGCAGTTACTGAGTTACGGTTTCCGTTTTTTTGATACGGTGTTAGCGAGTGAAGCAGGTAAGTCGATCAATCAACCGCGAGTCTGGATGGGCGAGCAAGACTCACTTAACGTCGGTACGGCTGATAATATCTACCTGACTCTACCAAAGGCTGACGTTAAAAATGTGGAAGCCGAGTTAGTGTATGACGGCGATCTCGTTGCTCCTATTGCTGCTGGGCAAGTTATTGGTGAGGTGATTTATACTGTCGGTGGTGATGAGGTGGCGAAAGCCGAACTGACCGCGCTAGAGGCAGTAGAGGAAGGTGGTATCTTTAAACGCATTTTGGATTGGTTAAAAATGCTGGTTGCTAGCTGGTTCTAAGCAACACACACTTTCCCTTTTTACAACATAGGTGCAGTAAGTCGCTGCACCTATCTGACGACATCTAACTCTGATTCATCACTGAATTTCACTCTTTCTTGAAGCAAACCCACATCCTTCGCAATCTTACCGTAAATCTAAACTTTCCTTTACGTCTCACTGACAATGGCTCGTTATTTTACGCCACAATTCGCGCAAAGATTTTAAGCTGGCAGCGAGTCAATGATTTGCCAGAGCATATTGCGCAGCAGTGTAGAAATAGGAATGAATGATGGAATTTACCGCAAAAGATAGCGAAGCTTTGTACCAAGTATGGATGTCTCAAAAGTCTAAAATGCGTTTAACACAAATGGAATTTGCAAAAAAATTGGGTATTAGCCAACTGGAGTTTTCTTGCATTCTGAGAGGAGAGCGTCCACTTTCGATGGCGTTTGTTTCTCGTTTTTGTAACCTTTTAAATTTGGAATCCGACCGAGTGATTCCTTCGCTTCGCTCACAACCTGATGTTAAAGAAGTGTATTTAGAAAGTCGTATGACGGTGGATGGCGAAATTAAGCGAGCTTATATCGACGGTAATCAAGTTGTGGTCGAGTATCTACATCGAGTAACTCACTAAGCTGGGTTTGATCGGCAAGTGGTTAAAATAGGCGGTAATAAAGCGCTCGTCCTAGTGGATGAGCGCTGAGATGATGGGCTCTGTTAGAGTCGAATCTTGAATACTGAGGTGGTGCCACTGACTTCGTTACCAACGGCAATAAAATGGTCGCCATTGCGACTAAAGTAGTTAATGGACTCTGGACCTAGATCTCCTGCAGCAGGGTTGTAACGACCATTGGCGCACTCACCATCTTTCATTTGCGTACAAACGCTCTGAGAAAAATCGCGGCGATTGGTAAAACTGATCACTTGCGCTTTCTCTGGATCGGTAATGTCATACACTAAGATCCCTCCTTGGCGTTCTAAACCGATAAATGCATAGTGACGATCATTGATGGTTGCCACTTCAATCGCCTCTGGCTCCCCACCTTTATCATCACTGCGATCATCAGCACTATCATTGGAGTCGTTAGAGCTATTGAAGTTTTGTTTGTTGCGAGTACGAATTGCGCGGGCAAATTGGTCACCACTATCAAATACTAATTCGCCTTTGTCATCCCAAATAGAAAATGAACGCGAGCCAAACGCTTCAACATTATCTTCTGCTGATAAAATGCCGCTAGGTTTAACAACTTTTAGTCGAGCAAGTTGGTCATTATCTTTTAGGGCAAGAAATAGCGGATGGTTTGCTGCCACTTGTAAGTCTTTGCCACGAACTTCATCGATATGACTGATACAGAAATCTTCTTTCTTGGCATAGTTGCGTGTGCGTTTATAGTCATCGCCATCCCATGTGAAACCTAATTCATCACATACTTTTTGCGTCGTTTCAACGCCATACTCTCGACCATCTCCTTCATTTGCCGAGATGATATAGGTTTTTCCTTTCACTGAGTAACTGTCGATACTATCTGGCATGTACAAACCAACGAGATTCGGATAGCTCTGCAAATTGCCTAAAATGCCGTCTTTATTTGACGCATCAAGCTTCGACTCTGACCAAGACTTAGAACCAAGACCGACTACTTTTTCAAGTTTGGCTTTTTTAGGGTCGATGATCGCAAATGCGTTGTTTTCTTGTAGCGCAACATATAGCTTGCCATTGCCCGCAAACGTTAGGTATTCAGGCTCGAGGTCTTGCGCAATTGATGCATTTTTACCTGAGATGCGCACGTTTTCATCCACCGACTTTAAGTCACTAAACGAAACTTGGCTCACTTTGGCATCCATAGGACCTTTTTTTAAATCGACTAGCGTAACCGAACCCTCTGGGTCGACGCTGTAATCAGCATTTGGCTCGCCTTCATTAGCAGCGGCAATATAGCGACCATCTTTAGAAAAACTCACCATGTCAGGAAGTGCACCCGCTGGATAGGTAGTAATTAGAGACAGATCGTCTGAACGATATAGCGCGATGATGCCATCTTCTTGTTTGTTTTCACTTTCAATTGCAACGGCAACCAAGCCATTATGTACTGCAACGCTGTTTGCAGCGCCAATATTGATTTCGGCAGTGATACCGGCAGTGAATAGATCAATATAAGATGTTCGTGTCGGTTTGCTCTCTGAGTCTAAACTCATTACGTCCACGCGCTTTGCGTTGGCGTTAACCACGTAGAGCTTATCTGTACAGCTGTCGTAATTGACAATTTCAGCTGCTGACGAGTCAAACGGCGCATTGGAAGCCGATGTACCCACAAACGTGAGTCCTTTTACTTTTCCATTGGTTGCTTCGTTTTCCTTCTGGTCTGTATCCTGCGCACTCTTGGTTGATTTGGTATTGATACATTGGATCGCCAAATCATTTGAAGTAGTGGTTTTGGTATTTGCACAGGCAGCCGCCAATATTGATAACGTCAAAACACTGATTGTTTTTAGTGGGGTGGTCATTGAATCTCCTTTTTCACCACGATACTTTGTGAACCTAGTTAACTGCATGAATCATTGAGAAATTTATCAAATGGATATGATTAATTTATGAAGCTTATATTGCGCGAGCTTGGAGGCAAGTATTGTTGGTTAACTCTCGAGCTTTATAACAGCCATGGAACAGTGTTACTCTCTGATTACATAAATAAGTCGGGTCGCTTGAATGTTAGAAAAAGAAAACTTGATTAAATTAGCGAGAATGCAAATGCCCTTTGGTAAGTATGCAGGGCGTGCATTAATTGACTTGCCGGAAGAGTATTTGCTGTGGTTCGACAAAAAGGGCTGGCCGAGTGGTGAGTTGGGAGATTTACTGAAATTATGTTTGGCGCTTAAAATTGAAGGCTTGGATAGTGTAGTTAAGCCTCTTAAGTACCAATATCTGGAGGATTCATAGTTACAGTCGCGTATCGATACTTGAATCGAAACCAATTAAAGAGGATAAGGCCGCAAGGTGACTCTGCGGCTTCTAGGTATATTTTAGTGGTTGTCTCAGTCTTCTGCTTCATCTTTTCGGTAAGCACGAAATGGGATACCCAACAGCCAGATAACTGCGAAGATTAACAGTGAGTTTATCATATTTACGTTACCACCTCTGATTAACCCTAAGGCAAATCCCATTAGGGCAAATGTGACACCTGCAATTAGGAACTTTTTAAAATTGACCTCAAGAATGCCGATTTTCAGCAAAAAGACTAAAGGAAATAGTACAGTCGCAATAACAAAGAGTAACCATATAACTAAATCAGCAAGGCTACGAATATCTTGAAATGAAGTAATAAAGCCGTTGAAAAAGTTAACAATTGAATCCATTTTTATAATCTCTATGTTGTTAGTTTAGAATGCATCTGAGCCCCATTTAAAATACAGAAGGGGTTCTAACGTTATTTTGATAGTCACTTTCAAGATAATTTTTAAGAAATGTATTTGTATCTCAACTCTTGTTTTTTAGGTGATAGATATAGGCATCGTCATTGAAGAAGTAGCCAATCCAGTATTCTTCGTACCTACTGTGGTACTCAATCCTGAATTTTAGTTTTTCTGTGGACGACATCTTGCCTTTCGAGTCGCAGAGACAAAAACAGGATCAATATCGTTGAATACACTCTATTTCATTATCGTCTCTGCGCTACCAGCTATATTTGCTGCAAATAGTTGAACCTCAGGCGACAGGTCTGCATTGTCTGAATGGGCGCTATCATAAAGCGACTTGAATGTCCGTAGTTTAAATCCGGTATATTCATGTTATCTGCGGATCGCAAATTCCTGATTACCTATAGCGCTGAGGTTGTCTATGACTTGCTTTTTTAGTGCCTGTCGGATTGTTATTAATCCGCGCAAGGTTCATGGTCGACAACACCTGACATCAAACGCTTGTGGTGGTGCTTACTCTGGTTTGATAAGCGGTGAAGTGCAATTTTGCCACCTACTTCAATTTTAACGATGTTGAACATTCCGTGACGTACTGCCATTGACTTATATTCGCGGATAGGGTGGAACAATAGGTGGTGACCGTAAAAATTCCAAGCCCACATGAAAAAACAGAAAAGTGGTAAGAAATACATGTAGTATGCATGCCATAGACGGTGGTGCCCTGTAGTAGCGTAGTAATTGTAGATGTCTAAACCTACCCAAGCAGCAATAGCGATCACGATAAGCTGTTGCAGGCGTACAACAATATTCCATGTTTTTTGCTCTGCATGCTCGACAATTTTGCGAATGGCATTTTTGTTTAGGAAGCTCGCTGATTCACCTGTGGTGTTGTTTCCCAATGCGATAAACTGTTGCACTTGGCATGCGCTTGTTTTGACGAACAAAAGAGTTACTGAGTCGCCAACATTTACTAGACCTTCATAGTCGTAGAAGTAGAAGTTGCGAGTTTCACCATTACTATCAATGTAGCTTACTTGGGTGCGCAGAATTTTTTCCACTTTATTAAGCGTTGTCGAAGGCATCCAGCTAAGGAATTTTCCTCTATAGCGGCGCTGCATCTCTTCATCCACTTTACACATTGTAGAAGTAACGGCTGTCGCAGTAACCGTCATTTTTTCATATTCTGGCTGCTCTTTGTGCTTTGGTAGAAACTCAGCGTATTCTGGTTTTAGGTGATTCAATTCGGTAGTCATTTGTTTATCCATTTTAGTTTTTGAGCGGCTTCGGCGTTCTTATCTTTGTTTTTTGTATGTCCCAGTAATGCCATTACACTTAGGCTACGCGAGTAAATAGAATTTGCTTTACTACGCTGTATTATCAGCTTACCCACTTACTACGGTATGCGCGGCAACCGTCATCTTTACCTCGATATGAAACGAGGCGAATTTTACCGATAACAATTATTTAATAGATTGTTTTTTATCAAATTAAAAATTCATTTTCATTTGCAATATTTATCTTAACGACAAATAAGGTATGTCAATTAATATTGCAAGGTAACCTCTCTCAAATGATTGTTTTTCTTAATACTCTTTGGCTTTCTTTGCGTTGAGATTTGACGAATTTCTCCAAATTTTTAAAGCATAGAGATCAGGAGATTTACTGAAATTGTGTTTGGCGCTTAAACCTTAAGGCTTGGGTAGTGTGGTTAAGTCACTTCAAAACATATAACCTGCTTTAGAAATGTCTTATTTTTAATTAAAACATTGACTACGAAATTTGATATCAATGCATTGAAACATCACCAAAGACACTGTTCTATCAAGAACTAAAAGGTTATTTTATGTGATATGTAGTAGGGCAGAAAAGAGTTTAGCTGTCGTTGCATATGCCAAAGATCCCGAGGCGGTAAAGAGGAAGAGTTTAGAATCTGGCTGGTTTACTCAAGATGAAATTGAAATGATGTAGCGGGGTTCTATCTGCTAGTAATTTGGTGACAGTGATTGCTAGTTTTAGTAACGTGAAAAAGGCGAACCCAATGGCTCGCCTTTTGTTATTCAAGTTCGTTTCCAACTTGGTTATCTGTGATCAAATCAATAATCACTCTTCATAGTTATCGATACTAGGGCATGAGCAGATCAAGTTACGGTCCCCATAGACGTTATCTACGCGGTTAACTGTCGGCCAGTATTTCCATTGCTTAGTCGCTTTAGAAGGGAAGCAACCAATTTCACGTGAGTATGGACGCGTCCATTCATCGGCGGATAGGTCAACTTGAGTGTGTGGCGCTTTTACTAGCGGGTTGTTATCCAGTGGCCATTCGCCGTTTTTCACTTTGTCCATCTCGTGGCGAATCGCAATCATTGCTTCACAGAAACGGTCTAACTCTTCCAAATCTTCCGATTCCGTTGGCTCTACCATTAGTGTCCCCGCGACTGGGAAAGACATGGTTGGCGCGTGGAAACCGTAGTCCATTAGGCGCTTAGCAATGTCTTCTTCGCTGATGCCAATCTCTTCTTTAAGTGGGCGAATATCAATGATGCACTCATGTGCAATGCGACCATTGGTGCCACGGTATAGCACAGGGTAGTGTGGGCGCAGGCGCTCCATCACATAGTTAGCGTTAAGAATCGCTACTTTGGTTGCTTCGGTTAAGCCAACTTCACCCATCATCGCGATGTATGCCCATGAGATAGGTAGGATAGAGGCGCTGCCTAAATCCGCGGCTGAAACAGCAAAGTCTTCACCTTCCACGCCATTTTCAATGTGACCTGGTAGGAAAGGCGCAAGGTGCGATTTCACACCGATAGGTCCCATACCTGGGCCGCCACCGCCGTGTGGAATACAGAAGGTTTTGTGCAGGTTAAGGTGCGAAACGTCAGAGCCAATTAGCCCTGGTGTCGTCAAACCTACTTGCGCGTTCATGTTCGCACCATCTAGGTACACCTGACCGCCTGCCTCGTGCACCATCTCACACACTTGTTTCACTTGCTCTTCGTACACGCCGTGCGTTGAAGGGTAAGTGATCATAATGCTCGAAAGGTTTTCACGGTGCTTTTCAATCTTCTCAGCGAGGTCGACAAGGTCGATGTTGCCGTCGTTGTCACACTTAACCACCACCACTTTCATTGAAACCATAGATGCGGTTGCTGGGTTAGTACCGTGCGCAGAGCTTGGGATCAAACATACGTTGCGGTGCGCATCGCCACGGCTTTCATGGTAACGCTGAATCGCAATAAGACCAGCATATTCGCCAGAGGCACCTGAGTTAGGTTGTAGTGAGAAATCGTCATAACCGGTGATCTCACACAGTTTCTCTTTAAGATCTTTCGCTAGTGCACTGTAACCAGCGGCTTGCTCGATAGGGGCAAATGGGTGTAGTGCACCAAATTCAGGCCAAGTGACCGGGATCATCTCAGCGGCGGCATTAAGCTTCATAGTACAGCTGCCGAGTGGGATCATACCGTGAGTCAGCGAGAAGTCTTTATTCTCTAGCTGTTTTAGGTAACGCATCATCTGAGTTTCACTGTGGTGCGTGTTAAACACAGGGTGCGTTAGGTAATCTGAAGTACGACGGCAAGATTCAGGAATCGCCGCGAACTCGTTGTTCTCGATATCTGCTGATAGGTTGGCAACGTTCTCTTGCACATCGAAGATCGCAAACAGGGCTGCCACATCGCTGATGGTAGTGGTTTCGTCAAAGCTTACGCCAAGTTGTTGGCTCGCTTTTAACAAACGTAGGTTGATACCAGCAGATTGTGCTTTTTGATACAGCGCTTCGGTGTTACTCGCCGTGTTAACGGTGATGGTATCGAAGAAGCTGTTGTGCGCTAGCTCGTAACCAGCCTTGGTTAAGCCTGCGGCTAGAATTGCAGTCATGTGGTGCGTGCGACGCGCGATGGTACGCAAGCCTTCTGCGCCATGGTAAACGGCGAAAAATGACGCCATATTGGCAAGCAGGGCTTGAGCAGTACAGATGTTAGAGGTCGCTTTCTCGCGGCGAATGTGTTGTTCGCGAGTTTGCATTGCCATGCGCAGTGCTTGGTTGCCGTTGGCATCAATAGAAACGCCAATGACACGACCAGGCATAGTACGCTTGTGCTTGTCTTTGGTTGCCATAAAGGCCGCGTGCGGACCGCCGTAACCCATAGGCACACCGAAGCGTTGCGCTGAGCCAATCACTACATCTGCGCCCATTTCTCCTGCAGGTTTGATGAGTGCACTGGCGAGAAGATCGGTCGCAACTGCCACAACGGTTTTGTTGGCTTGCGCGTTGGCAATGAGGTCGGTGATGTCACGTACTTCACCGGTGGTTGACGGGTATTGTACCAATGCGCCAAACACATCGTGAGTTGGTAGTGAATCTAGCTCATCAACTAAAACTTCAAAGCCGATAAATTTGGCACGGGTTTTCACTACTTCAATAGTTTGTGGGTGCACGTCAGCAGCGACGAAGAATACGTTGCTTTTACTCTTACCTGCACGCTTACATAAGGTCATCGCTTCAGCGGCTGCGGTGGCTTCATCAAGCAATGAAGCGTTGGCGATCTCCATGCCGGTGAGGTCCATCACCATCTGTTGGAAGTTCAGCAGTGCTTCTAGACGACCTTGAGATATCTCTGGTTGGTAAGGCGTATAAGCCGTGTACCAACCTGGGTTTTCCATCACGTTGCGCAGAATAACATTCGGCGTAAAGGTGTTGTAGTAACCTTGACCGATGAAAGTGCGCTTAAGTTCGTTTTGATCGGCGAACTGTTTCATCGCGGTGAGCATATCGGCTTCACTTTGCGCTTCGGCAAGTTTAAGTGGTTGCTCAAGGCGAATTTGTGCAGGGACTGTTTGGGCGATTAGTTCGTCCAAACTGCTTACATTGATCGCTGCCAGCATGCTTTGCTGGTCGGCTTGATTTGGTCCATTGTGGCGAGCCACAAATTCATGTTGAGTGCTGAGGCTTTGAAGTAGTGTTGTCATTGTCCTTTACCTTTTCGAAAGGTCCATATTCTGCGAAAGAGTTGAGTGACCCTCGCGACGGCTTATACCCAAGTGACTTCAAGATGCAGGATTCAGAGCGCTGTCATTGGTTCAAGTTCAAGGAAAACAACACAGTGAAATAGTGAGTTATTTTCAAGTTGTTTTACACCGAAATTGAGGCTATGACACGCTCCCAAAGGGCGAGTTGCCTTGGTTCGCATACATCGTTAACGATTTTTGATTTAGAACCACTAGATCTTCAAATCGTTGCCTTGTCTGCGAATCAAGGCATTCTCGCTGAACCAAGCAGCTTGAGGTTACTTGGGTATATACAAACCTTTAAAAAAAGCTGCCCACTTTCACGGGCAGCTTTTTGCTGTTTCCTTAATTACTCTTCTTCAATAGAGCTTAGATATTCGTCGGCGTCTTTTAGATCGTCGAGCTCTGCTGGATCAGAAAGTTTCACTTTAGCGATCCAACCACCTTCATAAGGCTCTTCGTTGATAAGCTCTGGACTGTCTTCCAACTCTTCGTTTATTTCTACGATTTCACCTGTTACTGGTGCGTAGATATCTGAAGCGGCTTTTACAGACTCAACCAGTGAGAAGCTTTCGCCTGCATCAATTGAATCTTCAACTTCTGGTAGGTCAACGAATACAACGTCGCCTAACATTTCTTGTGCATGTTCAGAAATACCGATTGTGACGGTACCGTCACCATTGTCACGTACCCATTCGTGGCTATCAGTAAACTTGAGGGTTTTGTCCATTGCTAAATCTCCAAATTTAATTTTATTGGTAAAGTGGGTAGCGAGCGCAGAGCTCTTTAACTTGCTTGCGGACACGTTGTTCCACTTCTGCATTGCCTTCTGGGTTCTCAACTAACCCGTCTAGCACATCGCCAATCCAATTACCGATCAGTCTAAATTCTTCTACGCCAAAGCCGCGGCTTGTACCAGCTGGGGTACCTAAACGGATCCCCGATGTAATCATAGGCTTCTCTGTGTCGAACGGGATGCCATTTTTATTACATGTGATACCTGCACGCTCTAACGCGTGTTCTGCCTGATTGCCTTTAAGACCTTTTGGTCTTAAATCAACCAGCATTAAGTGTGTATCGGTACCGCCGGTTACAATGTCGCACCCGCGAGTTTGCAATACTTCAGCGAGAACTTTTGCGTTACCGATCACCGAATCGATATAAGTATTAAACTCAGGTCCCAGCGCTTCACCAAATGCGACCGCTTTGGCAGCGATAACGTGCATCAGTGGACCGCCTTGCAGACCAGGGAAAACCGCAGAGTTAATCTTTTTAATGATCGCTTCATCGTTAGTGAGGATCATACCGCCGCGAGGACCGCGTAAGGTTTTGTGCGTGGTGGTTGTGACTACATGCGCGTGTGGCAGCGGGCTAGGGTGCGCACCAGTGGCAATAAGCCCAGCGATGTGCGCCATATCGACCATCAATAGGGCATCTACTTCATCGGCAATGGCGCGGAACTTGGCGAAATCAAGAGTACGAGGAATCGCACTGCCGCCCGCGATGATCATTTTAGGTTTATGTTCTAATGCGAGTTGGCGAACGGCTTCGTAATCCACTTCTAATGTGTCGCGGTCTACACCGTATTGAACGGCGTTAAACCATTTACCCGATAGAGCAGGTTTTGCGCCGTGGGTAAGGTGACCGCCCGCATCCAATGACATACCTAAAATGGTATCGCCCGGTTGCAGTAGTGCCAGTTTGACTGCGCCGTTTGCTTGTGCGCCGGAGTGAGGCTGCACGTTGGCGAACTCGCAGTTGAAAAGCTTTTTAGCACGCTCAATTGCAATAGCCTCAACAGTATCCACGTGTTCACAGCCACCGTAATAACGGCGACCTGGATAACCTTCGGCGTATTTATTGGTTAGGCAGGTGCCTTGCGCCTGCATCACCGCTTTTGAAACGATGTTTTCAGAAGCGATTAATTCGATTTGTTCATTTTGGCGAGTGTACTCTGCCTGGATGCCGGCAAAAACAGCGTCATCAGTGGCGGAGAGTTGAGTGGAGAAGAAGTTCTCTAGATGATGATTTTGATATCGATGGTTCATAATCAGTGACCTTCCTTAATGGTCGGCAAGGTTATACCTTGCTTCTGTAAATGACTTTATTCCTTTCTCACTTGCAGTCACGCTGGTTTTTTAGCGTCTACTTCAAGTTGTCTGGATTTACTGTTGCTCAAACGAATTTGGCAGCACGATCAATTTCATCCCAAAGTGGGTAAATCCATTTCCACTCGCCCTCTATGTGGCTCTAGCATCAATGGCAAAAGCATCTCGCTAACTAACAAGTTGGTAACATAACGGTTGGCGCAAAAACAATCAACCAAAAATTTCCTATAGGAAACATAGTTTCTAATTTTGTTAACAGCAACACGTATTGGTCAACTTTTATCCTTTTTTATTGGCAGTGGTTATTGCACAATGAAATGAAAGACAGGAAGTTGTAACTGCATGGGGGATGCATGTCAGAAGAGATCTACGATGAATATCCATCATTGACCTTAGCTAAAGAGAGCCAAGATCAATCTATTGCGCCACTTAAATTAGGTGAGCGTATTAAAGACATTCGCAGCCGTTTAGGCATTACGCTTGAAGAGGCGAGTCAGCGGACAGGTTTGGCCCGTTCAACGTTAAGTAAGATTGAAAACGAACAAATATCTCCGACTTTTCAAGCGATGCAGAAACTTGCCCACGGTTTGCAAATCGATATGCCGCAGTTGTTTGAGCCACCAGAGAAGAAAGTAGCAGCTGGACGCAGAGATCTAACCCGAGCAGGGCAAGGTAAACCTCATCCTACCCAAACGTATGAACATGAACTACTGGCAACTCAATTGCTTAATAAGAAAATGATGCCATTTAAAAGCCGTGTTCGTGCGCGCAGTTTTGAAGAATATAGCGACTGGGTCAGGCATGATGGCGAAGAGTTTTTATTGATTTTGTCAGGTGCGGTAACCTTCTTTTCTGAGTTCTACGAGCCGGTCGAAATGGTCGAAGGCGACAGTGCGTATTACGATGCAAACATGGGGCATATGTTGGTCTCGGTCAGTGAAGAAGATGCATTAATCTTGTGGGTGACGGCTAAGTAATACGCTCAGTGTTTCCAATTGGAAATTGTTTTGGTTAAGTTTGAATGGAGTCGGCGTAAGCCGGCTCTTTTTTTGTTGTCAGCAATTACGATTCAGTCAACCTCTATGCTTTTTGCATGTTCTAAAAATGTTAAATGTCACACTTTGATGCTGTGATGAAAGTTTAATCGTGCAAAGATTGCGCTATCGTGTTTATTATCGGAAACAAGTTTTCTTAAGCAGAACTCGAAACGGATATTTGGAGACATCACATGAATGAAGCGCTACTGATAACACCACTGCACGCACTACACGTTGAAGCGGGCGCTAAAATGGTGCCGTTTGCTGGCTATGATATGCCAGTACAGTACAAACTTGGTGTTAAGAAAGAGCATTTACATACCCGTGAACACGCCGGTTTATTTGATGTTTCGCACATGGGGCAGTTGCGACTAAAAGGTGAGGGTGCGGCAGCATTTCTTGAAACGCTTGTACCTGTAGATATCGTTGATCTGCCATCGGGCAATCAACGTTATGCGTTTTTTACTAACCCGCAAGGCGGCATCATGGATGACTTGATGGTGGCGAATTTGGGTGATCACCTATTTGTTGTGGTTAATGCGGCATGTAAGAAGCAAGATATCGCTCACCTTGAAGCGAACCTTCCGCAAGGAGTGGAACTCGAGGTGATTAATGATCGCGCGCTATTGGCTCTGCAAGGTCCGAAAGCGGTTGAGGTACTTAAGCGCTTCCAACCTGCGGTGGCAGGCATGGTGTTTATGGATGTGGCGAAGCTAGAGTTGCTTGGCGTTGAGTGCATTATTTCACGTAGTGGTTATACCGGTGAAGATGGCTATGAGATCTCAGTGCCAAACGAGCAAGCAGAGCAATTGGCTAAGCTGTTAATTGCCGAGGAAGAAGTGGAGTGGATCGGCTTAGGGGCACGTGACTCACTGCGTCTAGAGTGTGGTCTATGTCTTTACGGTCACGATCTTGATGAAACAACCACGCCAGTTGAAGCCAGCCTGCTTTGGGGCATCCAAAAGATCCGCCGCGCGGGTGGTGAGCGCGAGGGTGGCTTCCCTGGTGCAGAGATTATCCTAGAACAAATCGAAACCAAGCAGGTTTCTCGTAAGCGTATTGGCTTAGTAGGCGAAACCAAAGCGCCAGTTCGTGAAGGCGCGGAACTGTTTGATGCTGACGGTAATAAGATTGGTGTCGTGACCAGTGGTACTGCCGGACCAAATGCAGGTAAACCTGTTTCAATGGGGTATGTGGCTAGCGAATTTGCCGCAATTGGCACACAAGTTTTTGCCGAAGTTCGTGGCAAGATGCTGGCGATGACAGTAGAAAAAATGCCGTTTGTGCCACAGCGTTACTACCGCGGCTAATTGCCTGACGAACAAGTTTGTTGATATAGACAACCCCATATTTAGCTAACCCTTAGCCCCTCACTGATACTTTGGTTTGGGGCTTTTTTATGTGTCTAAGCACCTCAAATCCACTTCTAAGCCACTGAATCGGCTTTATTTCGTTCCAAATTGTGCGCTTCAAATGTGATACAGATAACTCATAATTAAGACTTTCTATTTAGACAGTTACATCAACAAGGGATCTGAAAAGGTGGAATTTGACCCGGAATGAGTAATCCAACCGGTTCTCAAAATTAAGAATCCGATTGTATCTAATTGTTTATAATGGAAATTATGCTTTGGTCATAAGAAGTGTGATCTATGTCAATGTTGACTATTTGGCACTAAACGATAGTTTTAAATAAGCACCCAAGCAAAGTCGGAGAATTAGAATGGACCCTGCACAAAATTGTAAGATCACCCTGCTGTCAGATGTGAGCATGCAGTCAAAACTGTTTAAGGACTCTTTGGAAAGAGGAATTGAGCTTGATGTTCACTTGGCTTCGTTAGATGACTTAATAAGAGTTGCTGAAGAAGATGAATCTCTGTTGGGCGATTATGTGTTGATTGATTTCAACTATTTTGATGATGCCAACTTTGAAAAATACAACCAACTCCGCCAGGCATCGAATATCAGTGCAAAAGAGATAGTGATTAACTGTCCGACTGACGTCGCTTCTCCACAACTGTTTAAGTGGCGTAATCTTGTTGGTGTCTTTTATGTCGATGATGAAATCAGTTTACTGCTTAAAGGCATGCAAAAAATCATGCAAGATGAGATGTGGCTGTCTCGTCGCGTCGCTCAAGACTACATCGAACACTTCCGTTGTGCCAATTCAGTGACGACCTCACAAGCGTACGCCAACCTGACTAAACGTGAGAAAGAGATCATGCGTTTACTAGGTCATGGCGCTTCGAACCTACAGATCGCTGACGAGCTATTCGTGAGCGAAAATACGGTCAAAACCCACCTGCATAATATCTTTAAAAAGATTAACGCCAAGAACCGTCTGCAAGCCCTACTGTGGGCAAACAATAATATCGGGTTAGAAGAGCGCGTTTAAACGCAATCTGCGGGTGCTAAAGAGAAAGGGAGCCATTGGCTCCCTTTGTGATTCTGGATTGACCGGTTTCATCAAAATTTGACGCTTAATCGTAAATCGTCGGAATCGGCTTACGCTTGTGCTGAGTGATTTGATAGATCTTCACTAGGCGCTCAGATACTTCTGCAGAAACTGGTTTGCCTTCAAGGAAGTCATCAATCTGTTCGTACGTCAGGTTTAGCGCATCTTCGTCGGCTTTTTGTGGTGCTAACTCTTCAAGGTCTGCGGTCGGTACTTTTTGTACCAGTTGCTCTGGTGCACCAAGAGTTGCTGCTACTTCACGCACTTGGCGCTTGCTTAAGCCAAACAGGGGCGCCATATCACACGCGCCATCACCAAATTTAGTGTAAAAACCCGTGATGTTTTCAGCAGAGTGGTCAGTGCCGAGCACTAAGCCACCCACATAACCGGCGATTTCATATTGAGCGACCATACGAGCACGCGCTTTGACGTTGCCCTTAACAAAGTCGACTTTCGCTTTGTCTTGAGGAATAAGACCTGTGCCTTCAAGCGCAACATGTGAAGCGGCATGCAAACCGTCAACACCTGGTTTGATGTTTACTGAAACAGAGTGTGTTGGCTGAATAAACTGCAGAGCGAGCTGCGCTTCGTCTTCGTCTTGTTGCTCACCATATGGAAGGCGAACGGCGATAAATTGGTAACCACCACCTTGCTCTTCGTTCAACTGGTCTACTGCCAGTTGTGCTAAGCGACCACATGTGGTTGAGTCAACGCCACCGCTGATACCAAGTACAAGTGACTTACAGCCAGCTTCGGTTAGTTTGCGTTTGATGAAATCAACACGGCGAGTGATTTCAAAATGAGGGTCAATCGACGGTAGAACGCGCATTTCATCGCGAATCAACTGTTCCATTAGTATTCTTCCTGCAGCATTGTTATATAAATCATAAGGTATAGTTAGTATCATACCGAAAACCAGTAAATAGAAAACCGAGATCACGGAATTCATCTCATACAAGGACAAAAAATGACAAAAATCGCTGTATTTGGTAGTGCGTTTAACCCACCAAGCTTAGGTCATCGCAGCGTTATAGAGTCTCTTGGTCATTTTGATCGAGTGCTGTTATTGCCGAGCATTGCTCATGCTTGGGGAAAGGAGATGTTGGACTACTCAATTCGAGTCGATCTTATTTATGCTTTCATTGAGGATCTTGCTTTAGCTAATCTGGAGTGTTGTACCATCGAGCAAGAGCTTTTTGCTCAGTCTAATCAGCCCGTGACAACTTTTGCCGTGCTCTCAGCACTACAAGAGAAATACCCTGAAGCGGAATTAACCTTTGTTATGGGTCCAGATAACTTTTTTAGTTTTGCGAAGTTCTACAATGCGCAAGAAATCGCCAAACGATGGTTTGTTATGGCTTGCCCGGAAAGAGTGAATGTACGCAGCACGGACATTCGCTTGGCTTTACAGCAAAAGCAGTCTATAAATCACCTAACAACCGAAAAAGTTTGCAAAATTTTAACTGAAAACAGTTACTACTAAATATACTGTGATAAGCACCTAAGTGTGTATAGTTCAAACAATAATAACAAAGTTAGAGGTCGATATGACAAAGATAAGCTTCGCGCTTGTTTTTAGTCTTCTTTCAGCGAGTATTTTCGCTTGTGAATACGAGTATTATGGGGTTCGCGATAACGGTCTATCTGCGGAAACAACCTCAGTGTTTACTGATTGCAGCCCAAAAGAGCCCTCATTGAATGCGCCAAGAAACAATCATTTGGACTATGATTCGTTGGGAAATGCCCCGCGAAAAGATTATGAGGGGTATTGGTCGGATTGGGTGTTAAAGACAGAATCCAATCCATTTTTAAGCCAACATTATTCAGACAGTTATTTTGGCATTGGTGTTTGGTCGCCAACCGAATTCGAAGATGAAGAAGAACTGACGACACAAGAGTGGCTGATGAACCATGGTTTGCAGTTTAGTGTTGGTTTTGGTGAGAAAAAGCTCGGAGAGCCACGTTTAAGGTTTGATTATATGTGGCATGAAGACGAACAAGATAACGTCATGATGCAGGTTGAGGTGCCGTTTTAGTCTGCCTTCATTTTGGTTGTCAAATAGCGTGTGGTCAAGCAGATCCACACGCCATTTAGTCTCCCTGGAACAGCGACTGTTCAATGGTTTTCTGCACATGTGAGATGATGACACTTGGTTTTTCAGGGCGAGAAAAGTAGTAGCCTTGGATTTGAGTGCACCCCATGATGGTGAGCTTTTGCAGCTCAGCTTCTGTTTCTACCCCCTCAGCAATGAGACTCACATTGAGCTGCTTAGCAAGCTGAATGATCAGATTTACCACTCTTTCAGCTGTTTCATTAAATAGGATATTGCGTACGAAAGTTGCATCGATCTTGATAGTATCGATTGGGTAGCTATGAATGTAATTTAAGCTTGAATAACCGGTACCAAAGTCATCTAGCGCGACAGTAAACCCTTGTTCTCTCAAAGTATCAAGTATGTAACGAACTTCGTTAGTGCGAGAGAGCAGCACGGTTTCAGTTAATTCGATAGTAAACTCATCGGGATGAAAGTGGTATTTGGCGATTGAGCTATTTAAATGGCGCATATAACGCGCTGAATCGGCTAATTCATGGGCTGAGCAGTTCAGGCTTAGTCTCACTTTGTAATCGAGACCTTGCTCAACGTCATGCTTGGCTTTACATGCCAACTCAACAATTCGCTCGCCTAGCTCTATAATTAATCCGGATTGCTCTGCTGCTTCAATAAATTCTATTGGTGATATCGCACCCAGAGTTTTACTCTGCCAACGCGCGAGAGTTTCAAAATAGTTCCAAGAGTTATCTTTGATTGAGACGATAGGTTGCAGCAGTACGTATATTTCACTCTCTTCTGTGTTGGACTTATCGAGCTCATTTCTCAGCGCGTCAATCACCATAGTGCGGCGATAATATTGATCGCTAAGGTGAATATCATAACTTTGAATTTGGTTGTTGTGCGTTTGCTTACAATCCTTCAAAGCTAAAGAGGTATTGAGCATCAACTGGTCTGCCGACAAGCTTTTATCTGACTTACAGGCTAAGCCAATACTGGCACTGATCTTTATATTGTGTGACGAATCTTTGTACCCGTTACGTAATTTCGCAGTAATGTTTTGGCAAATGGTCAAAGGGTCACTAGAGAAGGTGATAAAGGCAAATTCATCGCCTGAAATGCGAAAAGCATGGTTTTTCTCAGGCAAAGCTTCTTCAACACTCAACCCAACAAACTTAATAACCTGATCACCGATATAGTTACCGTATAAGTTATTGATTGATTTGAAGTTGTCGATATCGATATAAACCAGCGTCAACGGCTCATTGGTTGTATCTGAGTAGTGTTCCAACATATCCGAGAGACGACGGCGATTAAGTAAACCGGTTAGCGCATCATGAGAAATCTCATAACTCAGTTGGTTGACTAAACTATCCGAACGGGCAGAAAACCATTTAGCGCGTAGACTATGGACAATGATGTTAGCAAAAAATGTGTGGTAGTAGATTAAGCGACTTTGGCTTTCTTCGTCTAATTGACTGAGCGGAGTCGTGAAAGTAGACAGTAATATGCCAAGGTTTTCGCCGTTATTAGCTTTGAGCGGGATACCCAAATAAGCCTCGATGCCATTTTCTGCTAGAAACACGTCTTGAGGGAAATCTTGAGCGACATTTTCACTGAACATGAGAAACAGTTGATTAGATTTGCTCACTTCGTGGCAGGGCGTTCCAACCAACGAATAGCAAAATGGAGTTTGAATCGTTTGTTGGCATGAATAAGAGAGCGTTTGAGCAAAAAAGTTAAGTTTATCCAGTTCAACCACGCAAGTGCACTGACTACCAAATTCACGATGCAGCAGCATTGTGACTTGATGCAGTAGTTCATGTCCATCAAGCGCGACAATGCGGTTGATGGTTTCTACGTCGATAAAGTGCGACGTTGGGATGTTGTTTTCTGCCACCTGACATCTCCTTTGACACGTGATCTTTGTCACTTAGTTTTGTATGTCTTAGGTGTAAATATGGTACAGGTGGCATATTTTTTCAAACTGTGTCGTGTTTTTATCAACAGAGGGAAGTGATTCAGACAAAAGGACTAGGGCAATGCTGAGCTATTAGTTGATTGATGAGGAAGCTAGCCTCAAACAGTCAGTTAGGTATACAATGCCGCCGATTACAATGAACAAAGCCAGTTAGGTGACACAATGGAACATAAACAGTTCGAAGCATTGGTGAAAGAAGCTTGCCAGCAAGAAAACCTGCCTCAAGCACTTGCGATTTTCAAAGCCAGTGATGATCAAGAAGTTGCGGAAGCGGCGGAATCACTAGCAGGTCAATTTGCGTTAGCAGAAGTTGAAGGCGAAAAACGCATTTATCACGTTACTACGCATGAAAACGAACAAGGCGAAGAGCAAGAGTTCGTTGAGCATGTAATGAATGAAGGTGATGACGTAATTCGTTTTGTGGCATGGTTCTTTGACGCAATGTTTGAAGTGAAGCGTAAAGACACCTATCAAGCAGCAGGTAAGACTTACCAGCAGCCTAAGCGCGGCTAATTTTGCAATATAGCGTAATTAGTAACAAACAACCCCAGCCAGTGCTGGGGTTGTTTGTTTATGGTATTTGACGCAGAGGTATTAGAAACAAAGCTGCTTAACCTTGATTAGCTTCGAGATTGACGACATTGTCGGGCACTTTATTCAGCCCCTTTTTTTCAATCCACGCTTCTAGATTATCTGCTCCACCGATGTAATGCCCATCAAGCCAAATTTGTGGTACGGTCACCGGTGTTTTCATACCAATGATGGCTTTCACTTCAGGGATCATGCGATACAGCGCGGCGCTCTCTTTAACTACGTCATGGTATTGGTATTCAATTCCTGCATCATCAAGCATTTTTTTTGCTTTCACGCAGAATGGGCAAGTCGCTTTTCCGTAAACAATATTGCCTTTGAGCGTATCTTGCTTGGTCCAGTTTTGGATCACCGATTGTACTAAGACTCCACGGTTTAACGCTTCACCTTGGCTAATTACTTTACCTTCAACCACTAGAATCGGTGCGTGCCAAGCGCCCAGTTTCAGTGGTTCCCACCAGTGAGAAAGCCAATCTTTTACTTCAAGCTCGATTGGAATGCCGGCGAGTTCGTTATCGAAGGTATCTTGGAGAATATCTTTAGTTAAAGTGCATTCACCACAAGGAATGTTGACTTTAAATGGTCCCCAACTTCCAGCCCAGCGATAAAGCGTAATTTTGATTGGTGTCGTCATGGTGATCTCCCTAAAGGTTCTTTAGCGAGGCGCTTGGATGGTATCTCTCGCCTTAGCCAAACTGCAGTTAAGTTCGTTTACTGATTTGGGGTGAGTTTGGTTCACTTTGGTGAATTGTGCATCACCCCAAAATTCTTGTTATTTAAGTAGAACGACCCGCGAGAGATTTTCTTTCAGCAATGAATAAGTTATTTAGATTGCGTTACTCGCGGTTTACGTGCTTCCCACTGAGTGATGAAGGCGACCGAAGCAATGATAATCGCTGCGCCAAGCCATAAACGACCTGGTGGCACCCAACCAAATACCACCCAACCGGCAAGTACGTTCAGCGGTAATTTCGCGTGGTCAAAAGGCTGCACAAATGATGCATCAGCGACAGAGTAAGCTTTAACGATAGCCCATTGCGCTAATGCTGTCGCAGCGCCAGCAGCAAGCAAAATCAACCAAACGTTGAGCCCCGAAGGCGTGCTCCATTCTGGAATTGCCAACAAGATATTGAATGGTGTAATGAGGATCAGTAGGTAAACCACCATGGTTGAAGGTGAATCGTCAGAAGAAAGCTTTTTCACCATCAAAGAATAGCAAGCCCAGAAAAAAGCCGCGCCGACAGGCAGTAGCGTTGCCCAGTTAAAATCATCAGACCATGGCTCTAAGATGATCATTGCGCCAACAAAACCCGTCAAGGTTGCGCCCCAACGCGCCGCTCCCACTTTCTCTTTTAAAAACAGCCCAGAGCCAATGGTCGCGAATAGAGGAGAGGTCATTAACAAGGCGATGCCTTGCCAAATTGGTACCGGGTAAGCAAGAGCCCACAGCCAAAGTTGAATACCAATTACGGATAGAAAGACGCGGAACACATGCCAGCCTAGCTTTTGGGTTCTAAGCGATTGGCGAATACCGAGTGTTTTTAAATATGGCAAGATAACCACAAGTGCGATGGCATATTGAACCAAAGCGACCGTCGTCGAAGAAAGACCATGGTTGATACTGGCTACTTGAGCCAAGCTATTTACAATTGCGAAAGCGAGACCTGCGGTTAGCATCCAGCTTGCGCCTTTAATTGGGTGGTGATTACTGCTCATAAAAACGGATACTCGAAAAAGGTTTGTGGATCATACGACTTAATGGTTTAGAACTCTCTAATTTTTTGAACGATTTATTAGAACTACTGAGAATATGACCAAAACAAGACCGATTGCGTGCCAAATTGTGAACAATTCCCCCAGTATCAGTACGGCAAATATCGCAGTAATTGCTGGTCCGGCATTATTGGTCAAACTCAATTGAGTCGGAGAGAGCCTCGCCATTCCTGCCGCGACAAAATAGGACGGCAGCACAGTACAGACAATGCCGAGTACGACGCCGATGGTAATTAACTCTAACGACCAGTCTGCAACTTGTGCGCCGCTGATATAGAGGTGGATCAAAATCGCCACACCCGCACTTCCCATACCAATACTGGTAAACAAAGAGCTCCCCAAATGACCGATTAAGGGCTTGCTTGCGACTAAGTAAATCGCAAATACAAACGCTGAGGCAATGGCAAGGACTGCACCTAACGTTACTGAGCTTCCCAACGTTTGGAAATCGTGGGCAAGAATAAGGGCAGTACCCGCATAACCGATGACCGTTGCACCAACCGCGGCTTTAGTCGGGACTTGTTTGTAAACCACCCAGCTAATCAAAACCACAAAAGAGGGGAACAAGAAGATTAGCAAGCGTTCCAATTGAGCGGAGATAAATGCCAGAGCAGAGATATCAAGATAACTGGCGACGTAATAGCCAAGAATACCGATACCTGCCGCGGCAAAACCAGACTGGCGAATCTTGCTGCGATTCGCGGCGTTACGGCATAGGTAAATTAAAGTGAATAAATAGAGTGGCAGAGAGCTCAATGCGCGTAATGCCATGATAGAGGCAGCGTCTCCTCCGGCTTGATAGGCGAGCTTGACCAAGATAGGTTTGAGCGAAAACAACAGACAGCCAATAAAGGCGCACAATAAGCCAATTTGATGCTGTGAAGTGATTCTGGGGATCAATAAACTTTGCTGTTGTTGGGTCATTAACTCGTTCCTTGTTGTAAAAAAGAGGCTACGAGTTAATGCAAGCTGGCTACATACTCGTAGCCAGGCATAGGTTTACCTACCGGCTACAGGCATTGAGGAGAAGGAGCCAAAGGTAAGTAAACGAAAATTGCATAGCGAACATCCTAATTTGCGAAAATTTAGGTTAACGTTTGGTTAAAAATAATGCAACTTATTTTAATTCAACTCGTTGCTCAACTTGGGAGACGGCATTTTGGTACATAAACCAAGCGCAAGTGCCAGCGGCAATATTACCAATAAGTGCTCCCCAGAAGATGCCCTCGATGCCAGCAAGGGTTGACCCCACCCATAAGCAAGGGAGGAAGAAAGCAAACAGGCGCAGTGCCGAAATGGTGAGCGCGGTATAAGATTTGCCCAGCGCGTTGTTGATCGAAACCATCAGCATGCAAATACCAAGCGGTCCCAAGCTGAAAGGAACGATCATTAAGTGCCAGTCTAAAATTTGTTCAACTTTAATATCACTGGTCATCAAGCGGGCAAGGAAGCCACTGCTCAAAAATGTGATTAATGCGATGACAAGTTGGGATGCCAGCACATATTTACACGCGATGATCACCAGTTGGCGGATTTCGTTGATTTTATTTGCACCTAAAAGACGCCCAACCATCGGTGGCATCGACATAGTCAGGGCGAGTACAGATACGATGGCAAAGAACTCGTAGCGCGAGCCTAGTGCCCACGCAGCGACAGCTGCGGTGCCATAACCAGCCAGTAGTTTGGTTGCCAGCATTGAAGAGAGCGGCGGTAACAATTGGCTTATCATTGCCGGACCCATGATATTACCAATCGATTTTAGACTGGCGGGTAAATCAAGATCATGCCAGTCGAAACAGATCCATTGCTTGCGGGTGACTTTTGGCGCAACGACAAGAATGCCGATGCCAAAGGCGACGATGGTTGCAATGGCTGCCCCATTGATACCAAGATCAAAGGTAAAGATGAATAGCGGATCGAGCGCAAGGTTGATTAGGCTGGTTACCATCATCAACGTACCTGGTAGCATGGTGTTACCGTTAGCTCGACAAACGCTGTAGAAAAAGTAGAGTAGGGCACCAGTCCAAGAGCTAATGAGCCAGTAAATCCAATAACTGTCGATGATAGGGAACACAGTGTCAGGAGCGCTGAGTAACGATAACAATGGTTCGCGCAATAGATAGATCAGCACGCCAAATAGCGCTACGCCGACGGAACCCATGACAATAACCAAGCCGCCAAGTTGCTGCGCATAGCGCGTTTTATTTGCGCCAATCGCTTTCGCAATCACTGCGGTAGTGGCAATACCTAGCCCGACTTGAATGCCGATGATGATCATTTGGATCGGTAAAGTAAAACCTTGAGCCGCCAAAGGTAAAATACCAAGTTGACCGATAAACGCACTATCAACAAGCTGGAAGCTCATCAGAGAAAGTACGCCAAATAGCATTGGCCACGTCATATTAAATAGTTGACGTGCAAGTGATGTTGTTTGGGAAGTCGTCATAAATAACAGTGCGCTTATTATAGATAAGCCGAGGATAACCTCGGCTTAGGAACATAGTATTAGTCTACTTGATTCGCACCATAAATCGAGTAGTTAGCGGTTAAAACACTTTAAAGATTTTCTTTAAAATCCTCTGCATACCCTTTTGGTGGCGGAGTCCAACCACGCTCATCATTGTTGTGTTTATCCGCTCTATCAGTTGCAAGAGCCAGTTTGATCTGCTCTTCAAGGTGAATAAACAGTTGACGATAATTGTTGTCGAAACGTTCACCAGAAGCATCATCAAGCCAAGCTTGATAAAGCATATCTGACTTTTTCTCTTCCACTCGTTTGTAACTCGCTTTTTGCTGCTCAACATGGAAAGGGTGTTGTCCCAATTCACGCAACGCATGCGCGCCAAGTTCAATCGCAGAGTGATAGGTTTCAGACTCAATAATATCCGCGCCCGCTTGGCGAAGCAGATAACTGTCACCACGGTCAAACGCACGTGCAAGAATGGTCACTTTTGGATAAGTATGCTTAATGTACTTAACCAGCTCCAATGATGCGTCGCGGTTATCCATGGCAACGACCACCATTGCGGCTTCTTCGATACCAGCGGTATGGAGTAAATCGGGACGAGTGGCATCGCCGAAATAGGCTTTAGTATTGATTTGACGCACCATGTCCACTTGATCGGCTTGGTGATCAAGTACAACCGTTTTGATGCCATTAGCGACTAAAAGGCGGTTAACGATTTGCCCAAAGCGTCCAATACCCGCAATGATGACAGTGCCTTTCTCATCGATTTGATCCGCTTCACCTTCATTAGAAGCATGTTGATAACGCGGTAAGATCACTTTATCGAAGAAGATAAATAACCCCGGGGTTAGGAACATTGATAACGCCACAACCAAGGAAAGGGTTTGCGCAATTTCAAGCGGGATAACATGGTTTTGCATGGTAAAGCTAAGTAGTACGAAACCGAACTCCCCTGCTTGTGCCAAGCTAAGAGTAAACAGCCAACGGTTACTTTTGCGAATTCTAAAGCAGAAAGCGAGCACATAAAGTATCAGTGCTTTAAGTAACATCACGCCTAGCGTTAAACCGATGATCAAGAAGAAATCATCAAATAGAATTCCGAAGTTAATTCCCGCACCGACGGTGATGAAGAACAAGCCAAGCAATAACCCTTTGAATGGGTCGATATTGGACTCGAGTTCGTGGCGGAACTCACTGTTTGCCAAAACGACACCAGCGAGGAATGTGCCTAACGCAGGTGAAAGACCCACTAGGCTCATTAGTGCAGCAATGCCCACAACTAGCATTAGTGCGGTAGCGGTAAAGATTTCACGCAAACCTGAGCTGGCAACAAAGCGAAATAGTGGACGGCTTAAGTAATGCCCACCAACGACTAGCCCCACAATCGAAACAACAATCACCAGGGCATAGCCCCAACCCGGCAGTCCCGCAACTAAGCTCAATTCCTCATGATGCTCTGCGGCAGTTGCGGCGGCGCTTTGTGCTTTCTCGACTAATTCTGGCAGTGCCAGCAGGGGAATAAACGCCAGCATTGGGATCACAGCAATGTCTTGGAATAGCAGTACCGAGAAGGCATTTTGTCCGCCTTCGGTGCGGGTTAAGCCCTTTTCGTTAAAGGTCTGTAAGACAATTGCAGTTGATGATAGAGCGAAGATCAAACCGATAGCCAGCGCGATAGTCCAAGGCTGTTTAAATACCAGCGCGATACCCATTACGGCAGCGGCTGTTAAGCCAACTTGCAGACCACCTAAACCCAACAGGCGATTGCGCATGTTCCACAGCATTTTAGGTTCAAGCTCTAAGCCAACCAAGAACAGCATCATCACCACGCCAAATTCAGCGAAGTGTTGAATAGTGGTGGTTTCTTCACCGACTAAACCGATAATTGGACCAATCACAACACCTGCAATTAGGTAACCCAGCACGGAGCCTAAACCAAGACGTTTGGCGATTGGCACTGCAATCACAGCTGCCACTAGGTAGATAAAAGCTTGCAGAAAATAACCTGTCATTATTTATCTCCTAAGATCAGTTGCTTGAGGTATGGATTGAGCTTTTCAACTTCGTAAGCACGTTTGTAGTCAAACTGATCGTTAACTAGTGCATTGAGTAATTTTTTCCAACGCTCGACATGCTGTGCGATGCGACCTTCTTCCTTAGCAGTACGAGCGCCAAACAACGCAAGAGGCGCCATATACTTCATCCCGGTTAACGCCGCCATTTGCTCCATTGGGTAGAGCAATTCACGAATGGTGAAGTGGTTGTAGCCTTCAGTTTGATAGGCGTCTGCTCGCCCGCCAGCTGATAGAGCGCATAAAAAGCGTTTTCCTTTGAGCGCAGTACCTTGGCTGCCGTAGGCAAAGCCATATTCCAATACCAAGTCTTGCCACTCTTTGAGCATCGCTGGCGTAGAGTACCAGTAAAGTGGGAATTGGAATATGATCACATCGTGATCGACTAAGCGCTTTTGTTCGCGGTCGATATTGATGTTGTAGCTTGGGTATTCGTAATAAAGATCAACGGTGGTAACACCTTCAATATTTTTGGCAGCATCGAAGAGTGGCTGGTTTACTTCCGAACGATGTTGGGACGGATGAGCGTATAAAACCAGCACTTTATTTTTAGGCATTGTTGGCTTCCTACCATATTATTGAAATTGTTACCTATTGTTACTCGGATTGTCTAAATTTAGCAACACGGTTAAGTCATTTAAGTGTGGAACCACAACAGAAGCTTGGTGCTCAAAAGGCTTTTCAACACCGTGATTGACTAGACAGGAGGGCATATTGGCGTTATGAGCGGCTTGCAAATCATAAAGGTAGTCACCGACATACAGGACTTCTTTAGGGGCAAGTTGCCATTCATCGGCAAGAGAGTTGAGTGCATCAGGAGCGGGTTTAGGGGCGAAATGCTCACGACTGATGATGCGTTCGATATTGAGGTTATTGTGTTTTACTTTAGCCGAAGCGGCTTCAAAACAGTTACGGGTAATGATTGCGGTATGCAGTGCTTTAAACTCGATATAGCGCAGTATCGTGACGCAGCCGGGCATAGGGTAGGAGCTTTTGGCATCTTCCAGTTCGTGATCGAGAATGCGCTGTTCTGCTATCGCGCGTTGGTCAGGGCAAGTGATTTGTTCGGTGAAAGTGAGTAGGTCTCGGTCGGCTGGGCAACCGAGTTCATCACGTAGCCAGAAAAAGTCCATATCGGAACTAACTAAGGTGTTATCCAGGTCAAATACAATCGCTTTGATGTTTTGTGGTTCAAATGGTACTACGGTGAATTTATCCATAAAATCACGCTCCTTATCCCATCTGCTCCTCTATATTTGAGGCGCTTTCAATTGAGAGTAGTGGCTGCTATTCCACTTGCTTAACCCGCGTCACAGTGTCCATTTACTGTGTTGTACTTAGAGGCGAGATAAGCGCTGGTCATTGATTTATCCTTCCTACTTTATGTGGTAGAAAGGATATATCTATATGATTTTAAGATAGTTGCTTGCGAGGGTTTTAGGCAAACTCTTTTTCTAAATAAGCGACGATGTCCGAAGATTCATACATCCACTTAGTACCTTCGTCAGTTTCAATGCGTAGACAAGGTACTTTGACTTGACCGCCACCGGCTTCAAGTTCTGAACGGTGTTGTGCGTTGTTCTTCGCATCTCTTAAATCGAACTGTACCGACTGACGTTTCATCGCACGGCGCACTTTTACACAGAACGGGCAGGCTTCAAATTGATACAGTGCGAGCTGAGCAGCTTTCTGATCAACCACCTGTTGAGCTTCAGGTGAACGTTTCACACCACGAGGTGAAAAAACAAAGTTCAATACAAGAATAATGCGACCTAAAATCCAGCGGATGACTTTCATAACATTCCTTTCTAGTTCATATAATTATGCCGTCTATTGTAACAAGTAAGCTACATTGTATAAACAAGAATCTTTATCATCAGTAGTTGATCTTGTGCTGCTTGGTGACCTGTATGCCGAGGCGCTTGGCTAATCTAACTAGGTTTGCCCGATCGACTTTAAGCTCTCTTGCCGCTTGTGCCCAGTTGAATTTAGCGTGCTCAAGTGCGGCAATGATCAACGTAGCTTGGTACTCATCAGTCGCTTGACGAAGATCTTTGATTTCTACTTGATGTATAGCGCTGCTTTTCTCTGGCTGCGTTGCTAATGAAGGGGCATGAATGCTGTTATTCAGTGAAAGGTCTAAAGCAAGGTCGATGGCACTAACTGAGACCGTGTTGGTACTGCTACTTTGTGCACGCGCTCTTAATGCGGCGCGGTTTATCACATGCTCCAATTCGCGCACGTTACCCGGCCAGTCATAACGCGGAAGATGTAATAGTGCCTCGCGGGTGAATTTAAGCTGCACAATGCCGAGCTTTTTGCGTGCCTGTTCGAGGAAATACCCCGCCAGTAATATCGCATCTTCATCGCGTTCTCGCAGTGGTGGTACAGTCAGTGGGTAGACGCTGAGGCGGTGATAAAGGTCAGCGCGGAATCGACCTTGTTCTACTTCATGTTTTAGATCGCGGTTGGTTGCAGCAAGCACACGGACATTAATGCTTTGAACCGAGTCTTGTCCCACTGGCTGGATTTCATTGTTTTGCAGTGCGCGCAGTAGTTTGCTTTGTGCGGTTAAGCTTAACTCGCCAATTTCATCGAGAAATAGTGTGCCGCCATCGGCGAGGGCAAATTTACCCAAGCGAGATTTGTCAGCACCAGTAAATGCCCCTTTAACGTGACCAAACAATTCACTCTCAATTAGGGATTCGGCTATCGCAGCACAGTTAACGTAAATTAATGGCTGGTGGCTACGTGAAGATTGATGGTGCAGACTTCTCGCAACCAGCTCTTTACCTACGCCTGTCTCGCCATGGATTAAAATGGTGAAATCAGAGGGGGCGACAACAGAAATGTCTTGTTTGAGCATTTGCATCGCGGTGCTCTCGCCAATGATTTCGCCCCCATCACGCTCCCAAACTTCTTGGTTGAGTTCTTCCAGCTTTTGCTGGGTTTGCTTGGCTTGCTGTTCAAGCTGTGAAACGGTTAATGCCACCTTAAGGTGTGAGGCGACAATTGCCGAGAGCGCATCTAAACTACGTTCAGGAATCGCATCAAATACGTTTGGCGTGAGACTGTCAAAGGTGAGTACGCCAAGTAGTTGTTCTGCATAGATGAGCGGTAAGCCCATACAAGCGTGCATTGGCAATTCACCGTCGTAGTCGATGAGCAAGCCATCAAACGGGTCGGGTAAATTAGAGTCGGCATCAAAACGCACCACTCCTTGTGCTTGGCAAATCAACTCGAAACGGGGATGGTCGCTGACTTTAAAGCGTCGACCCAAGGTATCGCGTGTCACACCTTGAATGGCAAGTGGCACTAACGTATCACCTTGTAGACCAAGTAGGGCAACGCAGTCACATTGAACGGCTTTGCGGATCGCATCGAGTAACTTGTTGAATCTGTCTTGGTCGTTGTGACCACTGGCTAATCCTGCTGCCATATCCAGCAAGGTGGAAATCGAAATATCTTGCATGAGCTAACCTTAAATGAGTTCATTTGTTATTTTAGAGTCATTTTGACTCAAAATAAAGTAGTCATTTTGACTCTTTTAAGCGGTGTAACTCGATGAAATGCTAATGATTTAGGGATTTTCGAACTTGGCATCATTCCTGCTCTAGGAGACTAAGCTCTCACAAAAGATAGAGAGCAATACCTCAGGCATTATGTCGTTGCTTGGGGATAAAATAATCAGGAGAAAAAATCTTATGCTCAACGAAAACCATATTGCAGTTGTTAAAAGCACTATTCCATTGCTCGAAAGTGCAGGTCCTGCACTGACACAGCACTTTTATCAACGTATGTTTAGCCACAACCCAGAGCTAAAAGACATCTTCAATATGACGCACCAAAAGACCGGGCGTCAAAGTGTAGCGTTGTTTGAGGCGATTGCTGCCTACGCTAAAAATATCGAAAACCTTTCTGCGCTAACCCAAGCGGTAGAGCGTATCGCGCATAAACACACCAGCTTCAATATTCAAGCTGAGCACTACCAAATTGTGGGTCATCACTTAATTGAGACTTTGCGCGAACTTGCGCCAGATGCTTTTACTCAAGAAGTCGAAGAGGCTTGGACAGCTGCTTATCTGTTCTTGGCACAAGTGTTTATTAATCGTGAAGAAGAGATCTACCAGGCGAATGAGAATACCAATGGTGGTTGGCGTGGTGCTCGTGAGTTTGTCATCTACAAAAAAACACCTGAGTCGGATTTGGTCACCAGTTTTGAACTGCGCCCTGTCGATGGCGAGCCAATTGCTGAGTTCGAACCGGGTCAATATTTGGGTATTGAAGTTAAACCGACTCACCGTGAGCATGTTGAGATCCGTCAATATTCGTTGTCACAAGCGTCAAATGGCACCAGCTACCGCATTTCGGTGAAACGCGAAGGCACGCAAGATGCGGAAGGTTCGTACCAAGGGCTAGTCTCTCATTACCTACATAACGAGTTACAAGCAGGCGATTCAGTAATGGTTTACCCACCAGCGGGTGAATTTTTCTATAAAGTTACCGATAAGCCAGTAGTACTGATTGCTGCGGGTGTGGGTGCGACACCAATTCAAGCGATGGCGCAGACTTTAGCTGCTGAAGGTAAACAAAACGTTAGCTACTACTATGCTTGTGAGACCAAGTCACAGCATACTTTTGCTCAAGAAACAGAGGCTTTAATTGGTCAACATGGTTGGTCGCATCAAGTTTGGCTGCGCGATCAAGATGGTATGATGAATCTCACCCAAGTTGATTCATTACCGCTAGCTGACGGTGAGTTTTATCTTTGTGGTCCAGTGGCGTTTATGGAATTTGCCGTAAAACAGCTCGATCAAATGGGCGTTTCTCGTGACCGTATCCACTATGAGGTGTTTGGTCCACACGCGTATTTATAAGTGAATCTTTAAGCTATAACAAAGCTCCCTGAGTGGGAGCTTTGTCATTATTGGCGTTTAAAGTTTCACAACACTACCAAATTAGGATGGCAATTGCCGTTAGTATCGCGATACAAACCACGTTGAGAATAAAGCCGACTCGCATCATTTCATTTTGCTTGATCTTACCTGTGCCAAACACGATGGCATTCGGCGGTGTCGCGACCGGCATCATAAAGGCGCAAGACGCCGCAAGCGCAATTAACACGGACAGCATAATCGGCGACATACCGAATGCTTCTGCGACACTTGCAAACAGTGGGATGAATAGCGCTGACAGTGCGGTATTACTCACAAACTCAGTGAGAAACACGACGAATGCGGTCACCAACATCACCACCAATACGATGCCTAAATCGGCAACAATTTGACTCAATGCTGTCGCTAGAAACGCGCTGGTCTCGGTAGTTTTTAAAATATTGCTTAAGCAGATACCACCACCAAACAGCAACAAAACGCCCCAGTCGGTGTAATGCCAGTCAGTTAAGCTGACTGGCATTTTTTCTATTTGTCGCATATTTCTTGGGTTTCAGTTTCACCCAACGAGGATAACTTCTATCTTCTCTTCGGGGGGGTAGGATAAACATGGATATTTGCTGTAGTAGCACTTCATAGTGTTTAGGGAGTTTCCCTGGACTCGTTAAAGGTAAAGCTGCAAAGTATTGAGTCACAGCCATGGCACTACTCGTAAAGCTTAATTGGTTCGGCCAAACGCTATCTAACTTGCTCGCCGCTTTTGTCATAACCTGCCTTATAAGGTTATAGGCTAGCAAAATCCCCCAGAGCTCCTGTCTAACCATATCTGGGCGCTTACTTCGCAATGTATACTCACTATCAAGCAAGGTTTGCTTCATTTCTCTATAGCCTAATTCGATTTCCCAACGATAGCGATAGAGCTCTACAATGTCTTCTCCGGGAAAGCGCAACCCATCACGCATTGAGGTAAGAACCTGATACTCCTTACCTTTAATGGCTTTCGATACCAACCTTGCTTCTATTATCTCAGGCAGGTCACTGAACTTCTTCCTTGCCTGAGGTGATGTTTTTATAGCAACGATAGCATCACTCTGACTGTATTTATGGACAACTTCATACTGAAAGTCTTTTCTCACAGGGAGCATCCAATGCCTTTCTTGACCTACTTTGTTCCAGCGATTAAGCAGCCCTAAAGAGTAATATCCTTTGTCAAAAATGGTCAGTGATTGATCTGGCGTTTGTTCAATAAGCTCTTCTGCGAGCCGCATTTCGCTGGTGCGATAGTCAGAGAATGCACTATCGATTAGCTGATGACTTGTAAGCTCCATCAAGCAAACCATGCGGACCTTAGGGTAAATATTCTCAGATGATTGATTGCGCTGCGCTTTAAACTCTTGATGATTTTCGGGTGTATCTGTCGTTCTCCAAACGACACCATCGACAGATAGAAGGTTTAGTCCACACCAAGTTTCGAAGTTAGACGACTGATAGCTATGCGCAGCCATCTTCTTAAAGACTTGCTTTACACCTTCTTCGCCTAATCTCTGTCTCGCTTGAACAACTGCACTTGGTGCAACAAAACGTTGTTTGTCTGGCAAGACAATATCGAGTTGGTTAGCAATATCCCAAACAGATTGTTGACGAAAGAGACTCATTCCAACAACGGACCAAAGTACGGCTTCTAAAGGTAACCGTCTTCTTCTAACGGTTGCTACACCAGCTTGCTCAAAACCTTGCTGGATAAGCTCTGGACTAAGAATGTCAGAGTATTTATCAAAGTGGTGGAAGGTATTACATGACCGAAAAGTATTGGCAAGTTGGCTTTCTAAAGACATAAAAAAATCCGATATTAGTTTCCTAATATCGGATTTTGAAGCCTTTTGAGGATCGGTCAAATGATCTCACAAATTTCTTAACTGATCGGCATTACTGATGATTCAGCGCTTTTTTGTTTACAGGGTAGTCATTATCGCCAACTGTGTGAGTGCCTGCTTGAGCGTACGTTTACGGCTAAGGACACAGTTTACCTTCGTGTGGTATTCCACTTACCAAGTAGTCGCCGCGGGGGTTATGGTGGATTTTGCCATGCCATACTTCTCCGTTTTTCAACTCAACTTCAAAAGCAAAGTAACGACCATCCATGTTCAATGTTCGAATTTGTAGCACCTGCTTAACAGGTGAATCGGATTCGATATTTTGGGTAAATCGGTTGAACGCTTGATGCACATCTGCGGTTAATTTTGCTTCTTGCCAGGTCGAATACTTTTTATCCGCACTGCAGTCGCTCATCATGGGCTTTGCTGTGCTAGATTCCTCAGCGTCGTGATTGGCTGCGTAGCCATGAATAGTAAAGAGTGTCAGACCAACTGCCAGTAAAATTTTATTCATAGATGCTTCCCTCGCGAGCGATAAATTAGGCAAAAATTACGTTTTGCATAGATTTAATGTGAGCGCTACTGTGACTATTGTCAAAAAATGTCCTGAAATATCTTCAATCTATCGTGATGGGAACAGTAGGAAATGAGAAGGGATTGGAGCGCTTAGTGGTAGTTGAGTTTAACACTAAGCGCTTACGTGCTCTTTCAATGTGGGCAGGCTATGGGCAAAGTTTGCCTTGCTGAGCGACGCTGTCAATTAGATAGTCGCCACGGATGTTGCGGTAGACGACACCATGCCAGTATTGATCATTTTCCAGTTTTACCTCGATAGCGTAATTAATGCCGTTCACGACTTGAGTACGAACGCGAGTGACTTCTTCGAGAGGTGAAGCGTTATTCATGCGATCCATCAAGGTGTTGATGGCTTGCTGCACTTCTGGGGTAATTTCAGCATCTTGCCAACCACCTGGCATATTTGCTGTCTGGCACATAGGTGATACTGGTTTTTCTGGTTCTGCGTGGTAGCTACAACCGCTCAGTGCCGCAAGAGCAAGCGCGCTAACGATAAAGGTACGACTCATGTTTTCTCCTTACTTGAGTTGACAGCTCAAGTGATTTTTTGTTTTGTTGTCAATGTGAGCTCAGTTGCGTTTATTGTCAAAGTTATTTTATCGGTTTACGTCATCCCAGCGTTAAAATTCACACGATTACACTTAGGGTGATGATGCGTGGCTTGAATGTATTAAACTTTAGCTGACTGTACTAACCGCGTAGGAAGCGCGTACAACAGATGTTGGACAAGGATAGGGATTGTTATGAGGCGCTGGTTGTTGATATTGCTGTGTTCACTGGGATTAGTTGGATGCGGCACTAAATTGGTTTACGACAATTTAGATTGGTTTGCGATCCAATACGTTGAGGATTTTGTTGATCTCGACAATAGCCAGCAAACGATGCTTAGACAGTCAATTCAAGCGGCGACACCGTGGCATCGTTCTCAAGAAATACCGATTTACATTAATCATCTTGATCAGCTGCTTCAGATCAATCCTTCTCAGTTAACGGTTGCAGATTTAGTAGAGCAGCAAGAGACCTTTCGTCAGCACTCGCTGCGCTTGGCAGAACATTTTTTGCCTGCCATTACCCAAATTGTTTCTGACATGAGTGATGAACAAGTCGATCAATTGATGGATGAAATCCGTGTTCGCCATGTTAAATACAAGAAAAAATACCAATCTAATTCGGAACAAGAGTTGCGTAAACTCTATCGCCAGCGTGTGGAAGAAAACTTGCAGAATTGGCTGGGGGATTTGACCCAAGAGCAGCAGGTGTTGGTCGAAGCGTGGTCTCAGCAGTGGTTGGTGACCACGCCGTTTTGGGTAGAGTATCAAACCCAGATTAGAGTTGAGCTGAGTAAAATGTTTGCTGAGCGTCGTAATCCTGACCAACTCCAAGCCTTGATACGCGAGCTTATCTTTCGTCCTCAACAGTATTATCCGCCTCAATTAGCGGCGCGGATTGACTTAAACACCCAAACGGGTCAGCGATACTTTGTGCAAATTATTAACCTTATGACGCCAAAGCAAACCCGCAATGTCAAAAGTGAATTAGAAGACTGGCGAGAGATAGCTATGGATTTAACGCTATAAGTTTGGCTAAAGTTGAATATCGCCTTGAGTTCATTTCGATACAATAGGGCAAGACAAACGGAGTAATGAGGTATACATGGATTGGTGGGTGTTGGTTGTCGCGGGGGTGTTTGGGGGTATTTTGAATAGCGTTGCTGGTGGTGGCAGCTTTATCACCTTTCCTGCACTGATGTTTGTGGGTATTCCTCCCATTATGGCTAACGCAACCAATACCTTTGCCGTGAGTGCTGGCTATATCAGTGGTGCTTATGGTTTCCGCCATGATATTGCCAAGCAACCGGAAGTTGTTTTACCGATTGTGTTGTTGAGCTTGCTTGGTGGAGCGTTAGGCGCCATTCTCCTGCTTAATATATCCGACCAACTGTTTGCACAAGCTATTCCTTGGCTGCTTCTTTTTGCCACTTTTTTGTTTGTTGCCGGTGATAAGCTCAGTCAGCATCTTGCTCAGTACCAAGGGGCTCGTATCCTATTGGCACTCATGTTGGTGCTCGTCAGCGCATACGGTGGCTTTTTCAATGCGTGTTTAGGTATTGTGGTGCTGAGTTATCTCGTGGTGGCAAAGTACACCGATATCAACCAAATGAACGGCTTAAAACTACTCGTTTCTAGTTGCGTCTCCTTGAGTGCGATTGTGATATTTTTCTGGCAGGGCGTGATTGAGTGGTTGCCCGGTTTGGCTGTTCTCGTTGGCAGTGTGATTGGTGGCTATATCGCTGCACGTGTCTCGCGGCAAATTAATCCGAGTTATGTGCGTAATTTTGTTACGCTATCGAGTGTTGGGATGACGTTGTATTTCTTTGTTGACGTTTACGCGTAACAACCAAAATTCATTTTGTTCTCTGTCGCAGTTTAAATTATTGTTATCGTATTTTGTTCTAATTGAGATCTTAGGACGGTTTCTTGTGTAAAAATCAAGCGATAATAGTTGTGTTCACAAGTTGTTGCACTTAGTGAGCCACAAACCAAACTGATTAAGTTTTGTTCGTGCTTTTCTGTGTTAAGGAGGGGTTATGAATAAAAAGTTAGGTCAAGTTATGACAAGTAGCCGTATGGTTACTTTCCTCGCGTTTCTTACTGCTCTATTTGCATGGTTTTTGAACATGCACGCTCTATTCACCTTTACTGTTTTAGCTCTAATCTGCGCAGCCTATATTTATATTAAGGATCGGGTGGTGGACTTTAGCCACGCGCATGCTTTGGTTAAAGCACACAGCGGTAAAGTGACCATTCATGTTGATGAGTAGAGTTTACTTAATAAATCGAGCAGGTAACGGATAAAGCATCGTAATAACGTTAGTTGTACGGTGCTTTTTTGTTGGCTTGGAGTTTGAAGAGCTGAGAATTGAGAACTTAGAGTGGTGAATGGTAGCAATAAACGAGAAGAGCCGATACCTAGGTATCGGCTCTGTTTTTCAATCTAACCGTTAGGAGCTAGAGATGAAAATTTATGATTGAATCAAAGTTGCTGCTTGTTTCATTGCTTCTTTGGTTGAACACTCAATCACTTTAGAGTTAGCGAAGCGGTGTGCATCTTTTACTTGAATATCGTGAGCAAGGATAACTAGCTTCGCGTTTGCTACGTCTAGGTCAGTAATGCGGTTTTGGATGCCGTTTTGACCTTGAGTCTCAACTTTAATCTTGATGCCTGCTGCTGCACCTGCTTTTTCTAGCGCTTTCGCCGCCATGAAAGTATGTGCTACGCCTGATGGGCAACATGTAACTGCTACTACGTCGTACTCGCCTTCGCCTGCTACAGGCGTTGCTGCCGCTGCTTGAACTGGTGCTGCTACTTCAGTTTCTTCTTCAGCTTGCTCTTCTGCTACTGGCTTCCAGAAACCAACGATAAGAGCGGTAGTTAGAGAGCCTAGTGCGATACCGACTACGTACATTGGGATGTTGCTTGAAACAGGTGCCGTGATTAGACCGCCCCATGGTGCGTGCAATAGGATGTCAGTTAGGAAACCGAATACACAACCTACGATACCACCCGCTACGATTGAAGGAAGAACACGCATTGGGTCGTTTGCTGCGAATGGGATAGCACCTTCAGAGATACCGATTGAACCCATGATTGCTGCTGCTTTACCGGCTTCTTGCTCTTCTTTAGTGAATTTCTTCTTGAATAGGAAAGTCGCTAGAGCCATACCTAGAGGTGGTGTACAGATAGCGATACCAACACCACCCATTAGCCATGGTTGAGTATCAACTTGAGTTTGAGCAAATAGCGTTGCTACTTTGTTGATTGGACCACCCATGTCGAATGCTGTCATACCACCTAGGATAGTACCTAGAACCACTTTAGATGCGCCAGCCATTGAAGCTAGGAACTCGTTCATAGAAGTCATGAACAGTTTGATTGGCTCACCGATACCCCATAGAACGATACCCGCAGAAACTAGTGTACCGATTAGAGGATAAATGAAGTATGCGCCTAGTGCCGTCATGTTTGGTGATAGAGGGATTTTCTTAAGTTGGAAAACCACGCCACCCGCGATGAAACCCGCTACGATACAGCCTAGGAAACCGCCGCCCATGTCAGCCATGATGCCTGAAGAGATCATTGCTGGAGCAAGTGCAGGTTTGTCGGCGATTGAGTAACCGATGAAACCACCTAGGATGATTGGGAATAGAACTAGACCTTTAATACCGATGTTAGAGATATCTGCTAGTAGACCGTCTGCAGGAACGGCACCTTTACCTGACGCCATTACCGCAAGAGCAAGTAAAACACCACCAGCAACGATAAAAGGTAACATATGAGAGGTACCAAAAAGTAGGTGCCCCTTTAAAGTGCTAAGTGTCTTTTTGAGATCACTATTATTATTGGTAGCTTGAGCTGTTAGGGTACTCATAATTATTCCACCTATGAATTGATTAAAATATTTAGAATTTGTTCTTGGTTTTGTGCGTTGTTAATTTCTTCGATAAATTCATCGCTGAATTTTCCGAATAGTTCTTGTAGTACATAAATATGATGATCAGCACCGTTATCTGGTGATGCAATCATAAAGAATACGGTTGGTTTGATACCATCTTCGTCACCGTACTCGATACCTTCACGTTTTACGCCAACAGCAATTGCAGGCTCGATAACTGCTTTGCTCTTTGCGTGTGGGTAAGCAATGCCTTCAGTTGAAGTAACACTTACCGCTTCACGTGCTTCGATATCAGCTAGAAATGCTTCTTTGCTATTAATACGGTTATTTTCAAATAACGCTTGAGCCAGTTCTTCAAAAACTTCTTTTTTATTGTTCGCTTGAAGTTGGTGTTTAATTAAATTGACGTTTGTTAGTGTAGTAATCATTTTTTAACTCTGGGTGTTCATGCTATGAGCTAAAATTAAATCAATTGCTTATTCAGCGAAATAGCAAAAAAAATCCAATCACTATACTTTTGTATCAAGCAAATCTGAGTGTGATAACGGTCATTATTTTCCTTATAGGGACACACACCCTAAGGCGGGCTGAACATCCTGAATCTGTCTTCTTTTTATAAAAGGACACACACCGTAAAGTAAACAAAGTATGAATTACTGTTAACACCGCGATAGATTACGCGATCTATTCTTGTCGCTTTGACTGATAGTTTTTAGCCTATGAATACTCATCTTGATTTGGATACCAGCATGACGACGGCTCGAAAACAGCAAGTATCGGTGGAAGCGACGCCTTACTATCATTGTGTATCACGGTGTGTTAGGCGAAGTTATCTATGCGGAGTCGACCCTGTTACAGAACAAAGCTACGAGCACCGCAGAGAGTGGATTAAGCAGAAAATCTACGCGCTTTCTCATGTCTACTGCATTGATATTTGCGCTTACGCGATAATGAGTAACCACTATCATTTAGTTGTACACATTAACCGAGATAAAGCGCTCTGTTTATCCAATAGGGAGGTGGTCGAACGATGGCAACAAGAGCATAAGCTGCCACATCTGGTTGAACGTTGGCTGTCTGATCAATTAAAAAGTGAGGCTGAAATCGATGCGTGCTTACTGATTATCGATTCGTGGCGAACTCGTCTATGGAGTCTCAGTTGGTTTATGAAAGAGCTGAACTTTGAAATAGCCTGCAAAGCGAACCAGGAAGATGAGTGCCGTGGGCATTTTTGGGAGAGTCGATTTAAGAGTCAGGCATTACTAGACGAAAAAGCGCTGCTTGCTGCTATGGCGTATGTTGATCTCAACCCTTTAAGAGCGGGTATCGCGAGTAAGCCAGAAACGTCAGATTTTACTTCAATTCAAGCCCGGTTGGATTCATTGAAAAATCAGCAAGAAACAACACCTTGCCTCCATCCTTTTGTCGGGAATCGTGATGGTGCAGAGCTTGATGGTATTACGTTTAGACTGTTAGATTATATCGAGCTTGTAGATTGGACAGCTCGGCAATACCGCGAAGGCAAATTTACGTTAAGCTCTCAAGTTCCTCCCATATTGCAGCGGCTTGGTCTAAACCAACAAAATTGGGCAAAAGCATGTACGGAACTGGAAAGGCATCGCGCTATGGTAGTGGGTGGAGTAGAGCATCGAGAACTTGTCAGGCGGACATTGAGTAAAACTCGGGTGCATTTATTTCGTTTGGATGGGTAAGTTAGTCGATTCGTCTTTTAAACCATTTTCTGTTACTTCAAATCTATTCTTAATGGTATCGGCATGGTGCAAAACCTAAATCAGCCCTTCAGTTTTTCTTCGTTGTTATCTCAATCGGTTCCTTTTGTTCAAGTGATTTAATATTAGCAATAGTTCAGTGTAATTCTGAACGCGATAGTATTTCTATTTTATAGTGCCTGTCCTCGTTAGATAATGACGTCTGTCCTGATTAGATAGTCCTGATTAGATATGTTGGTTAGATATGTTGGTTAGATATGCCAATAGGGTATGAGCTTGAGGTGTGTGTCCTTATAAAAAGCCCTCTTATAAAAAGCCCTTAAATTCTAGATAAGATACGTTGGTTCGATATAACAACAGGGTATGATCTTAGGATGTGTGTCCTTACAAAAAAGCCCTGCTTTTGCAGGGCTCCGGAAGCGAGTCAGGATTAGCTATAAGCGCGTGCGACGCGACCTTGGCTCTCTAGGGTGTAGTGCTCTGCGTAAGCAGGAATAAACACAGATTGACCTTTCTCAATCACGCAATGTTGACCATTGCTGTGGGTTAGGGTCATGGTTCCATCTAGAGGTAGAAGGATTTCAGCACTGTAGATCTCGATTGTACGCGCTGTAGAGCTTGGAATAATCGCGAACTTGAAGTCTTCGACTGGGATAGGGTACTCCAGCACTTCGTCATTCACGTTTGGCTCTAGTAGCAGTGTGTCGAAAGGCTTCTCTTCGAAAATAGTGCAAGCGACGAGCTCTTCAATGTCCATGTATTTTGGCGTTAGACCAGCACGCAGTACGTTGTCTGAGTTCGCCATGATTTCAAGACCTGTCCCTTTAATGTATGCGTGTGGCGTTTCCGCGTCTAGGAACATTGCTTGACCCGGCTCAAGGGTGATGATGTTAAGCGTTAGCGGTACAAACAGACCGATATCACCAGGGTATTGTGTCTCTAATTCAACAATCAGTGCCAATAATGGGTCTTGAGAGTTGTTGGCATAAGTAAGTAATGCTGCCAGCGCTTTATCTTTCTCTTCACCTTGCAGAGAAAGCAAGCCTGAGAAGAAGTCACTTAGACCTTGCGCTGTTTGGTCTGCTACTAGACCTGCAAGCAGAGTAGCGAGCTCTGCAATATCTAAACGAGTAAAGTTCGCAATGATCTCTTCAGTCGCGCGGAAGCCGTTCATCGCTTGGTAAGAGGTCAGAGCATAAACCAATTCAGGTTTGTGGTTTGGATCTTTGTAGTTACGGTTAGCGGCAGAAAGCTCAATACCTTGTTGCTCTTCACGAGCAAAACCAGCTTCTGCTTGCTGTTTATTTGGGTGCACTTGAATTGAAAGTGCTTTTTCAGCCGCTAGGATCTTAAACAGGTAAGGCAGTTCACCAAAACGCTTAGCAACTTTTTCGCTTAGGAAAGCGTTCATATCGCTGCCAATCAGCTCAGAAAGTTTGGTTGTTGTACTTTGGCTTTCAACCATAGAACAGCCGTTAGGGTGCGCGCCCATCCAAACTTCAGCTTGTGGCTCGCCATTTGGGTTTTCAATACCAAACAGTTGGTTTACCGAGGTAGTGCTACCCCATGCGTAGTTTTGGATGACGTTAGTCATCGGGAAGAATACAGAGTGTAGGAAATCAGACATCATTGTCACCATAAATATGCAAGCTTGAAATGCAACAAGGCCTAAGCAAAATTGCCTAGGCCTAGAGAGTTTATAGCGAGTTATGCAGTAGCTGCAATTTGTTTCGCCTTACGGATTTTCTTAAGTGTTACACAGGTCAGTGCTGTTACTACTGCGCCTGATGCCATGCACACTAGAGCTAGGATTGGCAGGTTCATTGCGCCTAGAAGAGCAACCACTGGACCACCGTGCGCTACGCTGTTGGTGATGCCGAATGAGAATGCCATTACTGCTGCAACCATTGAACCAAGCACGTTAGCAGGAATTACTGACATTGGGTCTTGCGCCGCAAATGGGATAGCACCTTCTGAGATACCAACTAGACCCATTGCACCTGATGCTTTACCTGCTTCGATTTCAGAAGCTTCGAATAGATCAAGTTTACGACCAAGCACTGTTGCTAGCGCCATACCAAGTGGTGCTACAGGGATAGCACACGCCATTGCGCCCATGAACTGTGTTTGACCACTTGCAATCATACCTACAGAGAATAGGAACGCTACCTTGTTGAATGGACCACCCATATCAAAGCCAGCCATGCCACCTAGAACAATACCTAGTAGAACAACGTTACCTGTGCTCATGCTAGTTAGCATTGCGGTTAGACCATCCATCAAGCTTGCGATTGGCGCGCCAATAACAAAGATGAATAGACCAGCGATAAATAGCGAACCTGTAATTGGCGCGATCATGATAGGTACAAGCGGTTGGATAAACTTGTGGTAGTTGATTGAAGTAATGAACTTCACGAAGTAACCAACAAGTAGACCAGCAATGATAGCACCGATAAAGCCAGTACCAGCTTCTGCACCGTAGAATGAACCGTTGTTTGCAATCCAACCACCGATTAGACCAGGTGCAAGAGCTGGGCGGTCAGCAATTGCGTAAGCAATGTAACCTGCTAGAATTGGGATCATCAGCGTAAAGGCAACCACACCTACGTTTAGGATTTGGTTCCACATGCTGCCATCTGGAATTGCCATACCCGCTTCGGTTGGTTTACCACCAATAGCCAGTGAAAGTGCGATCAATAGACCACCGGTTACTACGAATGGGATCATGTGTGATACGCCATTCATTAGGTAGCGGTATAGGTCAGAGCGAGTTTGTGACGCTTTCTCTGCGGTTGTCGCTTTGCTTGCAGAAGCCGATGCTTGGTAAGCAGGTGCACTCAGCGCTTGGTTAATCAGACCTTTTGCATCGCGGATTGGCGCTTTAACGTTGGTTTCAACTAAGCGTTTACCAGCAAAGCGCGCCATGTCGACTTGTTTGTCACAAGCCACGATGATTGCGTCTGCACGAGCAATTTCTTCGTCAGTCGGGCTGTTTTTAACGCCGATAGAGCCGTTGGTTTCTACTTTGATTTCGTAACCTAGCTCGGCTGCACCTTTTTCTAACGCTTCTGCGGCAAGGTAAGTGTGCGCCACACCAGCAGGACAACCGGTTACACCGATAACAAAGCCTTTGCTTACTTCAGCTTGGACAGCCACTTGTTCTTCAGGCTTTTCAAGTAGTAGTGCAAGTGCTTCTTGATTGTTCTGCGCTGCAAAGAAACGCTCAATAAAACCATCTTCAATCAGTTTTGAAGAGAGTTCTGCAAGCACTTCGATGTGGTGATTATCGCCGCCATCTGGAGAGGCAATCATGAAAAATAGTTTTGATGGCAAGCCGTCTTCTGCACCGTATTCAATACCCGTGCGGCTCACACCAATCACAACCGCTGGCTCAATAACCGCAGCGCTTTTTGCGTGCGGCAATGCAACGCCTTCTTCAAAACCAGTGTTACCCAGTTCTTCACGTGCTTTAATGTCAGCTAGAAATTGTGCTTTATCTGAAATTCGACCTTGAGCATGTAATACGTCAATCAGCTCAAGGAAAACCTCTTCTTTAGTCGTCGCTTTAAGATCAAGCGAAATCAAATCTTGATTAATAAGTTTTGTGATCATCTCACACCCCTATTTTTTATCGTTATCTATTGAGGTTATTTTGTGAGGTTTTATAAAAGTTAGGTAGTGAAGAAAAAGTGCATTGACTGGATTTTTGTATCACTAAAAACAGAGTGTGAACTAGATCGCTAATCAAACTGTGATCTGGAAATATGTAACTGGTTGAGGCTGGGTGGAAAATAAGTAATTTCGGTGTTGGTTCCGTAAATTCAGGGTGATGAGTTGGGCTGGTGGGTGTTGGGCTGGAAAATAGAGGCTTTTGCTGTAATATTGTAACCACTAGTTGGAGTTGTGATTTGACGCTATAGCGATTTTTAAATGTAGGGTTTATACCTAGGTCTATAGCACCATAGGTGCATTTTGAGAGTGCCAAGATGATTTTCCATGACCTGATTTCAACCGTTTTAAGTGAACGCGAACCTTTCCATAACATTTGGTTTGCTGGAGATTTTCACACACCGCCAGAGTGCAGTTATCAGGTTAACTTTCCACGTTTAGAGTTGGTACTGGATGGCGAATACATCAATGAGATGGAAGATCACGAAAGAAAAGTGCAAAGAATCGTGGCTAAGCCAGGTGATGCAATTTTTATCCCACCAAACTGTTGGAATAAGCCGAATTGGGATAGCGATTGTTCCGTGCTGAGCATGCTATTTGGTCGCAGACAACTGGGGTTGAGCTTTGTCAGTAAACGCAAAGGTGAAGCCGGCTTTTATGATATTCAAAAGCACAGTATTCAAACTCGTTCTGGTTTTGCTATCGACAACATCCTTGAAGCATTGAGTTCTCTTGCGCGAGAAAGCAATAAAAAGCCAATGGATGAGCTGTTGCTGCAAGCCTTGCTGCAGTACAGCAAAATTATGCTTGAGCAACCGGTCGAGCAATCACACAATCGCGTGCAAGATCTTTATCAAGGGATCTGCATTTATATCCAAGAGAACTTTCATCGCCAAATTACGCGCGACAGTATCGCTGACCGTTTTAGTATTTCCGCTAACCATTTATCGCGTTTGTTCCGCCAACAAGGACACATGACGTTAGCGGATTACATTACGTGGGTAAGGGTCGATCGCGCTAAATTCATGCTTAAGAAATACAATTTCAAACTTAATGAAGTAGCGGTGCGTTGTGGATTTAAAGATGTTAACTACTTTTGTCGCGTATTTAAAAACAAAACCGGACGGACACCGTCAGAATACCGTGGCTCGATTTAATTAATGTTCTGGTGCTAGGGCTTGTATATGCCACCAATAGCGTCAAGCCAGTAGGCGTGACATGGCATACATTAGCAGTGCTTGCAAATCGACACTTGAACGAGTCAGTAACAAACGTTCTGCCATTTGACCAGAAAGCAGATTGCGCGTGAGGTTGGTGGCAGCAACAATTTGCTCACGAGAAGGGGCTTGTGGCATGACCAGAGCAATCGCAATATGCACTTCGCCCATTTGTGATGCCCAATCTATCGCCTGATCATTACTGATGACGGCAATCGAGATTTCGCTGACATCCGCAAACATCACGTGGGGAAGGGCAATACCGGGTGTGACACACGTCGATGAGCGCTCTTCGCGTTTAACAAACGCTAAGATCAGTTCATCAGGGTGTTTGGGATAAATCAACTGCGCTAAACCTTTAAGACACTCGAATTTGGTGAGCTCGGTTTGCGCTTTGGCGTAGTGCCATTTTATCTCACATGGCGGGCTGATTTGCGGTAATCGCTCAGCAAGTTGGCTTGAGAACTGATAGTTAATATGCGCGCCGACCAAACTAAAGTGCTCAGCGATAATGTCTTTCAGTACAAAGCAGGCAAGCTCGGCATCAATACCTATGGCGGTAATTTGGCATAAATCGCCTTGCTGCAAACCGGCACGCAACATCGCTGAAGGCTTACACAGGTCAGCGCAGCGGTCTTGAGTGATATTGATGATATGCAATGACGATTTGAATTTTTTCGCTAAGCGATTGAGTGGCTGCGCGACGTAGGCGCTGCCACTTGGGCTATCGACCAGAAAGGTGATTTGATATTCGTTCATTAGGCTAGTTTAGCGGCAATGTACTTGAAAAACCTTGTCGACATTGAGCAGGACTTCCTCAATAGAGATATGTACCTTATTGGTGCCTTCAAAGCGCGCAGCTTGCTCGATATCAATATCAGAGACAATCAATACTTTGTCAGCATGGGCGATATCATGGGGGGTGAGTTGGTTTTCAATACCCATCGCACCTTGAGTTTCAACTTTGATTTGAACATTAAATTTTGGTGCTGCTTTCACTAGCGCATCAGCAGCCATATATGTATGTGCAATGCCGGTAGGGCATGCTGTCACCGCTACAATTTTCATGGTAATTCTCGGCTTTTTATTTTTGCAGGATACTAGCACATCAGTAACAGAAAGCATTGATATAAGCCAAGTAAAGGTTAGACCTCTATCACAGTTTAAAAGCTGTGTTACATTACTCCAGTTAATGATTGATTCGTACTATATCGTGTCGCTATCGCTCTGGTTAATCTATCGGTGCGCATGAATGGTTAGGTAAGACAAAATGGACATCACCACGCTATTAGATACAAATACCATTTGCCTCGATCTTCAGGCGCAAACCAAAGAGGAAGTACTGGCTGAGTTGGTCGATATTCTCGACTGCACCGGCAGGCTCTCTGATAAAGACCAATTTTTACGTGATATTTGGAAGCGTGAGCAAATTGGTAATACAGGATTTGAAGATGGCATTGCGATTCCGCATGCCAAAAGTGACGCGGTGCTTAAACCTGGTGTGGTGATCGGCATCAGTCGCGCTGGGATTGATTACGGCGCAGAAGATGGCGAGCTATCCGATGTGTTCTTTATGTTGGCATCGCCCAATGGTGATGATCATCACCATATTGAAGTGCTGGCGCAGATCTCATCTAAGTTAATTGAAGATGATTTTGTCGCCAAGTTAAAGGCTGCTGAATCATCACAGCAAGCGTTAGAGCTGCTCACGGATATTGAAGCGAATCAATCAGAGAGTATTGAGGCGCTCAGTTTTGAAACCATTAGCGAGCCGCCAAGTGTTTGGAAGCAGCAGTTAGCGCGTGGCAAAGAGCACTTGCTGTTTGGTACCTCCCATATGATCCCGTTTATCGTCGCGGGTGGGGTATTACTCTCTTTATCAGTGATGATGTCAGGGCACGGCGCATTGCCAACGCAAGGCATCCTTGCGGATGTGGCGCAGATGGGTATCGCAGGCTTAACCTTGTTTACCGTGGTACTGGGTGGCTACATTGCTTACTCGATTGCGGATAAGCCCGGTTTAGCGCCGGGGATGATTGGTTCTTGGATTGCGGTGAGTCATTACAATACCGGTTTTTTAGGCGCTATTATTGTCGGTTTTATAGCGGGCTATACCGTTGCGGCGTTAAAGAAAATTCAATTGCCCGACAGCATGGCATCGCTGAGTTCGATTTTCATTTACCCGCTAATCGGCACGTTTGTGACTTGCGGCGCGGTCATGTGGCTTATTGGAGCGCCGATCGCCAGTGCGATGGCATCGCTCAATGATTGGCTCGCTGGGCTAGCCGGTTCAGGTAAGGTGTTATTAGGCACGGTGCTTGGCGCGATGACGGCTTTTGATATGGGCGGACCGATTAATAAAGTGGCGACTTTGTTTGCGCAAACCCAAGTTAATACCCAGCCTTGGCTGATGGGCGGCGTCGGCATTGCAATTTGTACCCCGCCATTGGGTATGGCTTTGGCAACAATATTAGCGCCAAAGAAATTTAAACGTGATGAACGCGAAGCCGGTAAGGCGGCGGGCATCATGGGTATGATTGGCATTAGTGAAGGTGCGATTCCGTTTGCTGCGGCTGACCCGGCGCGAGTACTGCCGGCGATTGTGGCGGGTGGTATTGTCGGTAACGTGGTCGGCTTTATGTTCCATGTACTTAACCACGCGCCCTGGGGCGGATGGATAGTACTGCCAGTAGTTGATGGCAAGCTGGGCTACATTGTTGGTACGTTAGCGGGCGCATTAACGACAGCAACGATAGCGATACTGCTAAAGAAAACCGTCTCTGAAGATGAGGAAAGCCTGACAACAAGGCAAGCTTATTCATCGGTGGAAGGTGAAGGTGTGGCTGATGTGTTGGCAGTAACATCTTGCCCTTCAGGCGTGGCACATACTTTCTTGGCGGCAAAGTCGCTTGAGAAAGCGGCGCATACCATGGGTATCAAGATCAAGGTCGAAACCCAAGGTGCCAACGGTATAAATAACCGCATAACTAGTACCGACATTAGAAATGCACGTTGCGTGATTTTTGCTCATGATGTGGCAATTAAGGATCCTGAGCGGTTTAGCAATATCAAGATCATCGATGTCTGTACCAAAGATGCAATGATCAACGCGGCAGGGTTATTACAATCTACGCGAAGATAGCGTGAACGCTATATTACAGTTCCCCCAAGTATATTTGTCTTTCCCCCAGACAATTATGCTCCTGCAAACCAACGTTGTTGGGCTTGAGCCAGTCGGCATTGTCGGCTGGCTTTTTAGCATCTAAATCCCAGTGAAGTAACAAGATAATCTACTCCGTAATCTTGGATAAGAATGAAAAATAACCAAGCTGAATGCTATTTGTACGAATTGGTTCAATACGCGATGAAATGTCATATAGGCTTCAATTAAGTGAAACACAACTGTCATATTCGGATTCTAAAGTGACAACCGTTGAATGAAACACAACGGCAATAAAGCCATTAAAGGAAATTGTGATGAAAAAGACAGTTATCGGTGCAATCGCACTACTAGGTACTCTGACAGTAACTCCAGCTCTAGCGAAAGAAACTATCTCAGCAGTAGGTTCTAGCAGTGTGACTCCGCTGATGGAAGTTTTCTCTGAAACATACATGAAGACAAATCCAAGCGTATTCATTGAAGTCCAAGGACCGGGCTCATCGGCAGGCGTGAAAGCAGCAAAAAATGGTAGTGCAGACTTAGGTATGTCTTCACGTAACCTAAAAGATTCTGAAAAAGAGCCAGCACTGAAAGAACTAACAGTGGCTCTAGACGGTATCGCAGTTGTTGTTAACCCTAAAAACGACCTTCAAGGTCTAACGGCTGAGCAAGTAACAGCAATCTACAAAGGTGAAGTAACAAACTGGAAACAGGTTGGTGGTGCGGATAAGCCTATCGTCGCAATCACTCGTGATACCGCCTCTGGTACTCGCGGTGCATTTGAAGACATCATGAAGCTTAAGAAAAAGATTGGTGATGTAAAAGTATCGGCAATCTCTCAACGCGCTCAAGTAGCAAACGGCAACGGTGCACTTAAGACTATGGTTGCATCTAACCCATACGCAATCGGCTACATCTCGCTAGGTACAGTGGATAGCTCAGTCAATGCGCTAGCAATCAACGGTACAGAGCCAACAGTAGACAACGTTAAGAACAAATCTTACGAAGTCGCGCGTCCTTTCCTAGTGCTATACAAAGAAGGCAAGCCTTCAGCAGAAGCTCAGAAATTCCTAGATTGGATGGTATCTGACAATGCACAAGCACTAGTAGACCAAAAAGGCTACATCTCAGTTAACTAATCTAGCGATAGATTTGAATTAATAGAAATACCCTTGCTCAGCCCGCATTGGGCTGAGCTCTTTCTTTCACAGCTGGTTGTCTTAATCACGCCAGTCTAGTGAGATTTATTTATGACCATCGCAACAAATAGTGAAAAGCTTATGAACACTGAAGCGACTCAAATTGCTAAGTCGGGTCTACGCGCCAAGAAGCGAGTAGATTGGAAAGAGCGCATTTTCCATGGCTTATTTCTGACCAGTGCTGTTATCGGGATTGTATCTCTATCAGTAATTGCCTATTTCATTGTTAAAGAATCTATCCCTGCGTTTCAAGAAGCAGGTGTAACAGGCATCGTATTTGGACAAGACTGGTTACCGCCAGCTTTATACGGTGTTGCGACCATGATTGTCGCCTCTATGGTGTCAACTTTTGGTGCTGTCGTTGTGGGTGTGCCAGTGGGTGTACTGACAGCCATCTTTATTGCTGAAATCGCGCCTAAACGCGTTGCAGACATTATTCGTCCGGCAGTTGAGCTGCTTGCGGGTATTCCTTCTGTGGTTTATGGCTTCTTTGGTTTGGTAATCATCGTTCCACTTATCCAAGATATTTTTAATGTACCAGCGGGTAACACCATCTTAGCGGGTATCATCGTGTTGGGTGTGATGATTCTGCCAACAGTTATTACTGTATCAGAAACGTCAATTCGCGCAGTTCCACGTACGTACAAAGAAGGTTCGTTGGCATTAGGCGCATCAAAAATTTATACCATCTTCAAACTTCTCGTTCCAGCCGCTCGTTCGGGCATTATGACTGGCGTGATCTTGGGTATCGGTCGTGCTTTGGGTGAAACCATGGCAATCATCATGGTAATGGGTAATGCGCCAGCGATGCCACAGGGCATCTTAGACTCAGCACGTACACTAACCGCGAACATTGCGATTGAGATGTCTTACGCAAGTGGCGTACACGCCAATGCACTATACGCAACGGGCGTGGTTCTACTGGTGTTTATCATGGGACTGAACGCCGCGCTACTATACCTAAACCGCCAAAAAGCGAAATAAGACGGGTGATGACGATGGATTTTGCAAAACTTAAACAAGCTCGCCAAGTGAAAGACCAAGTGCTAAATGGTTTTATTTGGGCAGCTGCCGCGTTGACCGTTGGTTTTTTATTCTGGATTATTTGGTACATCCTATCTAACGGTTTACAACATGTTGATTGGAACTTTATTACCGACAACTACACAAGAACAGGGGATGAGCACGGCATCTTCCCAATGATTGTATCAACTATCTACATGGTATTTGCGTCAATCGCAGTTGCAGCGCCACTGGGCATCATGACTGCAATTTATCTGACTGAGTATGCGAAAGTGGGTAGCCGCCTAGTGAAAGTGATTCGTTTCTGTACGGAATCTCTTGCCGGTATCCCGTCAATCATCTTTGGTCTATTTGGTATGACTTTCTTTGTAGGCATTCTTGGTTTGGGCTTCTCGATTCTATCGGGCGCACTAACACTAAGTATCTTAATCCTACCTGTGATTATTCGTACCACTGAAGAAGCGCTAATGGCAGTACCACAAACGTACCGCGAAGGCTCATATGCCCTAGGCTCTTCAAGAATCTACACCATCTGGCGTCTAATTTTGCCAAGTGCAATGCCAGGTATCTTAACTTCGGTCATTCTGAGTATTGGTCGTGTAATTGGTGAATCTGCGCCTGTGTTCTTAACCGCAGGTATGGTAGCGCGTATTCCAGACTCGCTATTGGATTCAGGTCGAACCCTGACAGTACACCTTTACAAATTAACTACCGAGCTGTTCACCATTGAAGAATGGAACCAAGCGTACGGTACAGCGACAGTGCTGATTGTAGTAGTGCTGGTTATCAACATGGTAACCAAATTGATTGCAAGCCGTTTTAATACTGCTACTTACTAAGCTAAAGCACATTACAGACGAATTTAAGAATTAAGAGATAAACAAAATGAACAAATTTAGTATCGAAAACCTAGACCTATTTTACGGCGAAAACCAAGCGCTTAAGTCAATCAACTTACCAATCCCAGAGCGTCAAGTAACCGCATTGATTGGTCCTTCAGGCTGCGGCAAATCAACACTGCTACGCTGTTTGAACCGCATGAATGACCTGATTGAAGGCGTAAAAATTACCGGTAAGTTGACCATGGATGATGAAGATATCTATGGCAACATTGATGTCGCTGACCTGCGTATCAAAGTTGGCATGGTTTTCCAAAAGCCAAACCCGTTCCCAATGAGCATCTACGAGAACGTCGCTTACGGTCTGCGTGCTCAAGGTATCAAAGACAAAAAGTACATTGATGAAGTGGTAGAGCGTTCACTACGTGGCGCCGCTCTATGGGATGAAGTAAAAGATCGTCTTAAATCACATGCATTTGGTCTTTCTGGTGGTCAGCAACAGCGTCTATGTATCGCGCGCACGATTGCCATGGAACCTGATGTGATTCTAATGGATGAACCAACCTCAGCTCTGGACCCGATTGCAACGCACAAAATCGAAGAGTTGATGGAAGAGCTGAAGAAGAAGTTTACGATTGTTATCGTGACACACTCAATGCAACAAGCGCGTCGTATCTCAGATCGCACCGCATTCTTCCTAATGGGTGAACTGGTCGAGCATGATGCAACCGACGTGATCTTTAGCGCTCCGCGTGATGACCGCACTCAAGGTTACGTAAACGGCGATTTCGGTTAAGCAGAATTTACTGGCATAACACTATAACTATAAGCGATGGTAACATTTGCCCCTCTATTTAGAGGGGCTTTTTTGTACGCACGGTTAACTGTGTCATTGATACCGTAATATTAATTATAATATTTACCTATTTATGTTGAGTTAATCTCACAAGCAAAAGTACTAGCTGCGTTTTTAACTTGTGAACCAGTTAAATGTTATGTAATTACATGGATAATTAAGTTGGAAATGTCTCTAAAATGAATCTGTTGATTGTTGTAGTTATATTGAAAATGAATATTTGACTTTAAACGTAATTTTGTGTGGCTGTATTTAATAGTAAAGTCGTAGTTTTGCTTGGTAAATATACTGTGCTTTAGGTTAGTGTAAGATTTGAGTAAAACATTTCATTTAAATAGGCTTCTCAATAGTTGGAAGTTCTTTCATCTCAAATGGGCGAAATAATAAATTGTGGTTACAAAAATAGTTTTATTTTTTCCGAAAACATACAAACTATGCCACTAAATTAAATGGATTGTTAATGCCTGAGTTCCATGGAGTGGTTGCGGGTGTTGAATAACTAGGGACATCGCTCATGAGAGAAAGCAGTATAATTAAACGACACGGCGATGAGCACATCATGGCTTATCGGGTGATGGATATAATGGTGATCATTGTATCTATTTTAACTACGTCTTATTTATATACGGGAACTTGGGATATTTACTATGTTCTAGCAACGTGTATCGCCCTGGTTTCATATAGCGTTATGGCAGAATTGTTAGGCGTATATAACCCTTCGTTCACTTCTTCTTTGCGTCAAACCTTAGCCCCGGTTTTACTCTCATGGCTGTGTGCTGTTGGTTTTGTCTTAGTGCTAAGTTTCGGATTTAAGATCACAGAACATTTTTCTCGAGTGACCTTATCAATTTGGTTTGTATCAACACCGATTCTATTTGTCTTATACCGATTTGTTGCTAAAAAAACGCGGACTATTAGTCGTGAAAATTGTTATACGCAGAAAACAATTATTATTGGTGCCACTCATTCTGGTTTGGCGCTAGCGAAAGAAATTGAAACGAATAAAGACCATGGACTACAACTGGTTGGTGTATTTGATGACCGTAGTCAAAAACGATTATCGGAAGAAAAAAACGAATTGAAAGTGAAGGGCTCGATAAATGACGCTCTTAAAATGGCAAAAGAACGTAATTTTCGCCACGTTTATGTCGCTCTGCCAATGGCTGCTAGTGGTCGAATTAAAGAAGTCGTGAATTACTTTGCAGACAGTACTGCGCGTGTATATATTGTGCCAGATTTTTTTACGTTTGATTTAATTCAATCACGTTGGCGTAATGTCGGTAGTGTGCCAACGCTTAGCATTCATGATACGCCGTTTTATGGAATGTCGACATTTGTCAAACGTTTGGAAGATATCATTGTTTCTTCGTTAATTTTGCTGATGATTAGCCCGGTTCTTCTGTTTGTTGCTCTAGGCGTTAAATTGTCCTCTTCAGGACCGATTATTTTTAAGCAAGATCGCTATGGGATTGACGGCAAGAAAATTAAAGTGTGGAAATTTCGTTCCATGCGTGTGATGGATAATGGTGCCGAAGTGAAACAGGCAACCAAAGGTGACCCTCGCGTAACCAAATTCGGCGCTTTTATTCGCCGCACTTCTCTGGATGAATTGCCACAGTTTATTAATGTATTGCAGGGGCGTATGTCTATTGTCGGACCGAGACCTCATGCGGTATCCCACAATGAAGAGTATCGCCAAATTGTTGATAAATATATGCTTCGTCATAAAGTGAAGCCGGGCATTACTGGTTGGGCGCAAATCAATGGTTACCGAGGTGAAACCGACACATTAGATAAGATGGAAAAGCGCGTTGAGTATGATCTTAACTATATTCGCGGTTGGTCGCTATGGTGGGATGTTAAGATCATTTTTCTGACTATTTTTAAAGGTTTTATTGGCAAAACTGCCTACTAAATCGGGGTGAATTTGTTAGGTCGGGTAGCATTGAGTAAAGCCAAGGTGCAGCGTTGTTGTCACTTGGCTTTTTTCATTATTGTGGCTGTTTGGCGTGGGGGCGCGTCGCAAACTTCATTTGATACATGTTTCTATCGGCAATATTGATCAGCTCACTAAAGGTGATTGCTTGGCTAGGGAAACTGGCTAAGCCAACACTTGCAGATAAGGCATGATAGATCCCGTGGGTGACTTCAATTTTTTCGTTAAAGCAATCTAATGCACAGTTCAGTGCATGTTCCATATCTTGACTGGATTTATCTCGCAGAATCAATGCAAACTCATCACCGCCGATTCGATAACAGGAAAATTGTGTGCGGTTTTCCGAGCTCATAAAGCGCTTGGCGAGCTCTTGTAAAGCACGGTCGCCAGCTTGGTGACCAAACAAATCATTGATTTGCTTAAACCCATTTAAGTCGAGAATGCACAGGGTAAAAGGGATACCCTGTTCAATATCATCTTGGATAGATTGCGCCATTGCTAATCGATTTGGAATGTGGGTCAACACATCCGTCATAGCAAGGCGTCTATTGGTTTTAGATTCCAGCTGGAGGATATAACCGACGAGCGCGCAGCAGGCAAAGAGTAAAAACATCAATGCGATTTGTAAGTGCTCGAGTGATTTGGCTCTCTCAGTTTGTTTCTGAAAAAATGGATTCTTAATTCGAAAGTTGTGGTTTAAGTAGTTCAACAAATCCTGATAAATGCCGTTGATCTGCAGAACGAATTTTTGTCTGCTATCACTGCTATTGAGTTGCAGTGACAATGACTCCAACTGTTTGTAGCGATCAAATAGTTGGCTGAAGAATTGACGAGTCCCGTCAATCTGCATAAAGCTGTTGGATTCTTGTGAGGTAAGCAGTAAATCAAATCTGCTCCACGTTAGCTCATAAGCCAATTCTGCTTTTTGCTGATATTGCTTGTTGTTTGCTGATAGTGGTGCAATGGTCACTAGCGAAGAAAACTCTTTTGTGAGATGAAACAAAGACCAAGTTGCTTGATTTTGTTGCTCAGAAAAAGAGCGAGTGAGATCTCGAGTTTCAAGCATGACAAAGTAGTTTGCCAGCACCAGTACGATAGACAGTACGATAAGTAAGACTTTTGAGCGCTTTAGCAGACTTTTCATATAAGAAGTTTTATCAGTTGCCATTGTCTTTACTATGTAAAATTATCTCGTCAATTTGCCATACCATTTGGGCATGATAGCCAATATGGTCGATTTCAGGGTGTTTATTAAGATTAAAAATTAGCCAATAGGGACCTTTGTGGCGAATTTTCATAGGCTCTCCATTCATTTTGACCGCGACGATTGGAGAAAACTTTCGTATGTCATCCACTGTGCTGGTGGCGGCGTAGTCATTCAGAGCGAGGAATGTCACAGCGAAGGTGTTGTCGTCACCATAACGTTCAACGAGCTTGGTCACGGGAATACCAGTAAATGACCGTTGATCAGGGAACCAAGGGAGGCGAGTTTCAAAGCTTGTCGTAGGAAACTCTTCCAGCAAATCAACCATATTGGTTTCAATTGCTGTGCCATCAGCAAGATAGATTTTGAGCGGTGAGCTTAAAACCAAAGGACTAAAAAGAAATAACAGCAAGGTAATCAAGTATTTCATATCGATTCCTTGATCGGATTATAAGTTTAATGATTTTGTTATAATTATATGTGTATAGTTCCACAAATAAAATTATTTTTATCAATAAATGAAAGAATGTTTATCGAAAGATTCTCAATTGCCTTCTAGTAACAGCAATTCGTGACATAAAGGTTAAACGGGCTACGGATACTGAATGCCTTGATTGATAACCGGTAGCCGAGCTTATCTGAAATCGGGACTCTTTAGTTAAGCTTGTCTGATAGGTTGAAAATTTGAGTAATTTTATGATCTGTGGATGAATTTTAAACACTTTTTCTGATTGTGTTTCAAGTTGGTTATATATTTGTGCTTCAAGTTAAGAGGGCAAAGATGCAAACACCAACGCCAAAACATAGAAATGTGTTTCAACAGCGGATGTTGCTAGTGAGTGCTTTGAGTTGGGTATTGGTGACACTAATGCCAATAATCAATGCTCATGGCGCTAGTGCTGGTGTGTGGGCGCGTTTGTGTACCATTAATGGTTTTGAGTATGTACAAGTAGAGCAAGCCACCGCTTCTACGCAGCACAGTAAACCCTGTCCTTTCGCCTATTTTTCATCTTTACCAGACTTTACGACGACACCTACACTCTACATCAAACACAGTCTTGTTGCAGAGCAGACCGATTACGCTTTATTGGCTCAAAGCACGCGGTTTGAACCTGCAATACCCAGAGCACCTCCCATAATTCGAGTAGTCTTATAAATATCACTTTAACTTATTGTTTGAACGATAATTATACTGCTATATTGACGTACTAGTCACAACTCAAGGATTGAGTAGGATGTCAAAATACGCACTGGTCTCCGATATTCACAGCAACTACTACGCACTAAAAGCGGTAGTTGAACATGCTCGAGCAGAGGGCGTGGATAAGTTTATTAATTTGGGCGATATTCTTTATGGTCCAATAGCTCCAAAAGCAACGTTTGAGCTTCTCCAGTCGCTTGATACCATTACGATTTGTGGCAATCAAGATCGCCAAATTTACCAAGCTGGCGAGCAAGAAATCTCATCGAATCCCACCATGCAGTTCATTTTGCAAGATCTGGGCGTAGAACCAATCGAGTGGATGACATCACTTCCTTTTGATTGTCAGATATCTGAGCATATCTATGCCTGTCATGGAACTCCAAGTGATGATTTGGTTTATTTGTTGGAAGAGACGGAGCAAGGCTTTCCCATTCTTCGTAGTGATAAGGACATTTTGGACTTGCTTCAAGGCAACGCTTCACCGGTGATTTTATGTGGTCATACACATATTCCACGCTGCGTTGAACTCTCGACAGGTCAGCTAGTGATTAACCCTGGTAGTGTGGGGATGCCAGCTTATACCGATGATGAACCCCATCTACATTCGATGGAAACCTATAGCTCTAAAGCAAGCTACGCCATTCTCTCACAGAGTGAATCTGGTGGATGGGATGTAGCATTTCATAAAGTTTCTTATCCGGTTGAGTTTGCCGCTGAACAAGCGAACTTGCGCGACAGGCAAGACTGGGTACATTTTCTTACCACAGGTCGTGGTCAGTAGTTGTCGTTGGAGTATTGTTATGAATACAAATAACCTTTCAGTGGCGTTAGCACAGATTCCAGTGATTGATGGTGATGTTGAGGCGAATTTTCGTCAACATTTGAGAGCGGCTAAAACAGCAGCGGAGCAAGGCGCAGATCTGGTTTTATTTCCTGAGCTTTCTTTGACAGGGTATGTGCTGCCGATGGCGGCAGAATTATGTTTTGATGCAAAACATAGTATTTTACGTGACCTATCGGAATTAGCGGTGACTCAGCAAATCACGATTGTCGCGGGTTGTTTTTTAAAACAGGCGAAAAAGAAACCATCTATAAGCGCTGTGATATGCAAGCCAACAGGCGAGCTTGATTACTATGCTAAGCAGTATCTGCATAGCGGTGAAAATGAGTACTGTTCAGCAGGTCAACATAATTACACGTTACGACTAAAAGGTTACAAACTAGCATTAGCAATTTGCGCGGATTTTACTCAGCCGATTCATAGTAGCGAAGCCGCTGAAGATGAAGCGGATGTGTATTTGGTTAGTGCGTTAGTGTCACCAAACGGTTATGAGGTGGACGCGGAATTACTGGCAAGAATCGCTAAAAAACATCGCTTCCCAGTGTTACTTGCCAACCACATCAGTGAAACTGGCGGTTGGCAAACTGCAGGCAATAACGCAGTATGGAGTGGTAAAGGAAATCTTCGTTTTGCGACGGAAACAACCGACCCAGTGTTGGGTATGGTTGAAATTACCGGCAACCGAATTAGTGGTCACTTATACCCATTAGAGAGCTAAAAATGAAAACAATTGGATTGATTGGTGGGATGAGTTGGGAGTCTACCGCGAGCTATTACAAAGCACTGAATCAGGGCATCAAAAATAAGCTTGGCGGTTTACACTCGGCAAAAATATGTCTGTATAGTGTCGATTTCCATGAAATTGAGCAACTGCAACATCAAGGGAAGTGGGATGAAACCGCTGAGATCCTCACTCAGGCTGCGCAATCGGTCGAGGCGGGTGGGGCAGATTTTGTGCTGATATGCACAAATACCATGCATAAAGTCGTTCCTCAGATTGAGCCTCACATCACCAAACCTATTTTGCACATTGCTGATGCAACAGCCGAGCAACTGGTTATGGATGGGATCAGTAAAGTGGGTCTATTGGGCACACGCTTTACAATGGAGCAGGATTTCTACAAACAGCGTTTAGTGGATAAGTTTGGTATTGAAGTCGTGATCCCAAGTGACGAGCAGCGCACCGTCGTCCATGACGTGATTTATCAAGAGTTATGCAAGGGCGAGATCAAGCCTGATTCCCGCGAGCGTTATCTCGAGATCATCGATGATTTAGTCAAGCAGGGCGCACAAGCGGTGATCCTTGGTTGCACTGAGATTGCGTTGTTGGTTGAGCAACAGCATACCGATACAAAACTGTATGATACGACGCAGATACATGCGGAGGCGGCGGTTAAATTCGCATTGAGCTAAATTTCCACAGATAAGGAGCCGGTTATCTATAAGTCAGCGGTATGGATGCTAGGAGCGCTGGCATCTTTTTGCTTGATGGCGATTGGTGCCAAAGAACTCAGCGGTGAGCTAAATACCTTTCAAGTACTGTTTGTGCGCAGTTCGATAAGCTTAGGGGTTGTTTTGGCGATCATTGCTGTCAGCGGCAAAACTGATCTGTTCCGCACTCAGCGGTTGAAATGGCATAGCTTTCGGAATATTAGCCATCTTGCCGGACAATATGGTTGGTTTGTCGCTATCGGCCTGCTTCCGCTAGCAGAAGTATTTGCACTCGAGTTCACCGTGCCATTTTGGACCGCGATTTTAGCCTACGTGGTGCTAAAAGAATCCTTAACGGCGCGCAAGCTTATTGCGATTCTGTGTGGCTTTCTTGGCGTATTGATCATCGTACAACCAGGATTTAAGCAAATAGATTTTGGTGTAGTCGTTATTTTGCTTGCGGCAATTTGTTATAGCTTTACCTATATCAGCACGCGAGCACTGGCAGGTACTGATGCGCCTCTAACGATTTTGTTTTATATGTGCATTATTCAGTTTCCAATCACGCTGGTTTTTGCGCTACCTCATTGGGAGTCGCCCAATAGTAATCAGTGGCTGTGGATGGCAGCCATTGGTATTACTGCTATGTCTGCCCACTACTGTTTGTCGAATGCGATGAAGTACGCCGATGCGGCGATAGTGGTAACGATGGATTTCCTACGTTTACCTGCCATCGCCATCGTAGGCGCACTTTTTTACGCTGAAAAGATAGAGGTGACACTGCTGATAGGTGCTTTGCTGATGTTGGTTGGCAACATCGTTAACCTTTATCAACCCAAGCGAAAGCGTGTGGCCTCAGACCCGCAAGAGAGTTAATCCTTAGGCGTTCAATTTCTCGACCAGATGTTTGACCGCAAAATCAATAAATGCTCTTATGCGAGCGGGCATATATTGGGTTTGTGGGTACTGCATCGCGATGGCACCATGGTAGTTACTCTTAAGAGTCCAGTCGTTCAGCACTTCGACCACGCTGCCATCTTTGAGTGCATCGGCGATAACGAAATCATGGAAAATGCCTATCCCTAAGCCATTTTTAACCCCGGTAAGGCGCATTTGCGAATGGTTAACGGCGTATCTCCCCGCAACAGCTACAGAGTGGTACTCATCATCTTTAAAGAAATCCCACACATTGTCTCGCTCACGTTCAGCAAGGTAGAGGCATTGATGATCGATTAGCTCAGTCGGGTGTGTAGGCATGCCAAATTGCTCAATGTAATCCGGACTGGCACATAAGCGTAAATGGGTTTTACCGATCTCTTTTAGTACTAAGTTTTCGTCGGGTTTGTCGGTCAGTTTAAACGCGATATCGATGCGATCGCGCAATAAGTCCATTTCACCATCGGCTACACGCAGCTTCAGTTCAGTTTCTGGGTACTGTTGTAAAAAAGGGACAACCAGGGGTTGCAGCACCGAGTTTAGAAATGCCTCTGGCGCGGCAACAGTAATCGAGCCGCTGACTTCTGTGTGGTCACTATTGGAGAGTTCTATTGCTTGTTGGGCCGCATTGACCATGAGCAGAGCTTGGTCATACACTTTTTGACCCGCAGGGGTGATGATTAGCTTGCGGGTGGTTCGCTCAAATAACTTGATAGATAGTGCTTTCTCTAGGCGAGTGATCAGTTTACTGAGCGCCGATGGGGTCACATCGAGTTGTTTAGCAGCCGCAGTAAAACTGCCTTGGTTGACGATTAGAATAAAGGTCGCAAGGTCAGGAAGTAGGGCTATAAGACGGCTGTTTATCATAATTTGTCACATGTTGATATATATGAAAATAAAGGTTTTTTGCGATTTAGTTCGCGGTTTTGGCTCAGTTTGCACTGTAATGTTGTCAGCAACGAAAACCAATAAGGAGACCAAGATGTATTACGCTGACGCAATGCTCGACCTTTGGTCGACGCTGGAAAATATTATGATGGTTGCCTCTGCTTTATGTCTTCTTGCTGCTGTACAGTTGACGATGAACAGCGGTAAGTAAAACTGATTTGTGCCTGTGATTCAATAATGTTTTTCCACCTAGTGGGATAATTCTAATTCCTAACCTAGATTACACTTTATGGAAAAGGCTATTCGAGTAATCACTTCAATAGCCTGATGCCATCATTCCATGCTTAAACTGCCCGATGATGTGCGTGATTAAAACTATAAAGATAGGAAGGAATTGAACATGTCCTCTGCATTTTACCAACAGATCCAACAACAACTTGAAGAAGTGAAGGCAGAAGGCCTTTACAAGTCTGAGCGTGTCATTACCTCACAGCAACAAGCCCAAGTACAGATTTCGACGGGTCAAGAAGTATTAAACTTCTGTGCTAACAACTACCTTGGTCTTGCTAACCACCCAGCTCTAATTGAAGCGGGTAAAGCGGGTATGGATCAACACGGTTTTGGTATGGCTTCAGTTCGTTTTATCTGTGGTACGCAAGATATCCATAAACAACTTGAGCAAAAGCTTTCTCAATTCCTAGGTAAAGAAGATACAATTCTTTACACCTCATGTTTTGATGCCAACACAGGTCTATTTGAAACCATTCTTGGCGCTGAAGATGCAATCATCTCTGATGCACTAAACCACGCTTCAATCATTGACGGCGTTCGTTTGTGTAAAGCAATGCGTTACCGCTACTCAAACAACAACATGCAAGAGCTAGAAGAGCAGCTTATTGCGGCGAAAGAAGCGGGCGCACGTAACACCCTAATCGTAACCGACGGCGTATTCTCAATGGATGGCGTTGTGGCGAACCTTCCTGCTATTTGTGACCTAGCGGATAAATATGGCGCGCTAGTGATGGTTGATGACTCTCACGCAGTGGGCTTTATGGGCAAAAATGGCGCAGGTACTCACGAATACCATGACGTTATTGACCGCATCGATATCATCACAGGTACACTTGGCAAAGCAATGGGTGGCGCATCAGGCGGCTACACTTCTGGTAAGAAAGAAGTGATCGATTGGCTACGTCAACGCTCTCGTCCATACCTATTCTCTAACTCTGTTGCTCCAGCCATTGTTAACGCGTCTCTACGCGTACTTGACTTACTGCAAGAGAGTGGCGACTTACGTGACCACCTATGGGAAAACGCTGCGCATTTCCGTGCACGTATGACTGAAGCAGGCTTCACGCTTGCGGGCGCGGACCACGCAATCATTCCAATCATGCTAGGTGATGCAAAAATCGCGGCAGAGTTTGCTGAGCGCTGTCTAGCGAAAGATATCTACGTAGTAGGTTTCTCGTTCCCTGTGGTACCAAAAGGCCAAGCACGTATCCGTACACAAATGTCTGCTGCGCACTCACGTGAGCAACTTGACCGCGCTATCGATGCATTTATCGAAGTAGGTCGCGATATGGGCATCATTCAATAAATTTGCAGTTCTTGTTTTAGAGCGAACCGATAAAACGATCTCTACTCAGATAGAACTCTTCTGAGTAGAGACACAAATCGCCTAAGCCAAAAAATACACTATTTTTATAGATAAGATTTCATTGTTCTGAGTGTTTCAGAGCAAATTTCGGTGTGTAGTATGAAAATCAAAGCATTATCAAAATTAAAGCCTGAAGAAGGCATTTGGATGACCGAAGTGGACAAGCCAGAGCTTGGTCACAACGATCTACTGATTAAGATTAAAAAGACCGCAATTTGTGGTACCGACGTTCATATCTACAACTGGGATGAATGGTCACAAAAAACCATTCCTGTACCTATGGTTGTAGGTCATGAGTATGTAGGTGAAGTTGTGGCGATTGGTCAAGAAGTGCGTGGTTTCAACATTGGTGACCGCGTATCTGGTGAAGGTCACATCACGTGTGGTTACTGCCGTAACTGCCGCGCTGGTCGCACCCACCTATGCCGCAACACTATTGGTGTTGGCGTAAACCGCACGGGGTGTTTCTCTGAATACCTAGTGATCCCTGCGTTCAACGCATTCAAGATCCCTGATGGCATCTCTGATGATCTAGCATCAATCTTTGACCCATTTGGTAACGCAGTACACACAGCGTTGTCATTTGACCTAGTCGGTGAAGACGTGCTGATCACGGGTGCGGGTCCAATTGGCATTATGGCTGCAGCAGTGGCAAAACACGTTGGTGCTCGCCATGTTGTAATTACAGATGTGAACGAATACCGCCTAGACCTTGCTCGTCAAATGGGTGTGACTCGCGCGGTTAACGTAGCGGAAGAGTCTCTAGAAGACGTAATGTCTGATCTGGGTATGCTTGAAGGCTTCGATGTGGGTCTCGAAATGTCGGGTAACCCATCAGCGTTTAACTCAATGTTAAAAACCATGAACCACGGTGGTCGCGTTGCACTACTAGGCATTCCACCATCAGACATGGGTATCGACTGGAACCAAGTTATCTTCAAAGGCTTGGTGATCAAGGGTATCTACGGTCGTGAAATGTTCGAGACGTGGTACAAGATGGCATCATTGATTCAATCTGGTCTAGATTTGACGCCAATCATCACTCACCAATTCAAGGTGGATGATTTCCAAAAAGGCTTCGACATCATGCGTAGCGGGATGTCTGGCAAAGTTATCCTCGACTGGGAATAACTAAAAGCAGGCTAAATCGGCTGTCGTTCGATTTGTTTGAATACGGGTTATTCGACTATATAAATGGTAAACATAACCCCATTTAGCCTAGCGAATGGTCCCAATTTGGTCCCAAAATCAGAGGGGAAAATCGCCTAATTTTCTTTGGGACCATTTTTCCTCCAAGTATCTGATATAAAATGAAAACGCCGCAGAAAGTCTCTGTGGCGTTTTAATGTGTAAGGCCCATTATCGGAAAAATCAATCATCAAGACTCAATCTATGGGCTTCTATCAGTGCTTTCCATGCACGTTCAGACTCGGCTTTATTCGCCTCTTTTAGCCAATTGCCGTATATTTTTGCAATCATTGCTACAGCGGCATGTCCCATTTGTTCGGCTAAATAGCTAACATTTACATTTGTATGCGTGATTAACCAACTCCCATAGGTGTGTCTGAGTTGATATGGGTTTCGATATTTGACTCTGGCGATACTGCACATTGATTTCCAGATTCGACCAATGGCTCTATGGCCCATAATCACTTCCTTTTTGAGCTCTTACCGCTTTTGGATTAAATACAAAGCGCAATCATTCCTGATATAACGTTAAGTCTGGAGCCTCAACATTGTATTCTTTTGCTGGAAAACTTTCAGTTAAGGTCAAGAGCTGTTGGGCTTTCAACGCTTCGATAGCAGGTGGAAATAGGTCCACAATTCTTTCTTCATTTGTCTTTGTTGTTTATGTGGATATTTTTACATCGGTAGATCAGCCGACAAATTTGCTGTGAAAGGTAAGGGAAAAAGAGCAAGGGTTATATCGAAAGCATTTGGTGCTAAGACTTGAGTTTTTATCTAAATGTTAACTGGTTATACATACATGTTGTTGAGTTTGTAACACTGATTCATACTATATAGAAAAAGTCTGTAATTTGAGATTTAGGTAGGGGCTTTGAATGCTTAACTTGCTGTTGTTTATGATAAAAGTTGAGTATGATTTATCTCAAAACAATACTAGACAGAATAATTCGGCATTTAACTATAGAATTTTTCGGTCTAAGAACTGTTAGCTGATTAATCAAAGATTGTGGATAAAATGGATAGAAAAAAATCAGAGGGGGAGAAGCTTTTTTCAGAGTTTCTAACACAAAAAGGTTTTCCTTCTGGCTCTGTTATATACGACCCTGAATGGATAGTTGTTGAAGCTCCAAGAAGGCATTATAGACCGGACTTTCTCATTATCGAGCCGAAACGAAAAGAAGTATTAGCTGCAATTGAGGTTAAAGATTGTCGTGTTAGTAATGCCGGAAAACTTCTATACAGAGACCTCGACCTCTATCGCAAAGCTAGAAATAATGAAAGGATGCCCATCTATCTTGTTGCGCTGTTACCAAATGATACTGAGGTAAAAATATATGGGTTTGATGAAAACCATGAGCTTAGCGAAATCGATTATTCTTTGTTTCCTACATATGATGCTCTTTGCAACCAAGCATCAATAGAACGGAAAGGAAATTTAGTAGTTAAGTCAGATAAAATAACTAATTCATTTAAATTGACTACAACGTTGTTAGCTTTCTTATCATTGCTTATTGTAATCGCTGATTTTACTTTGGAGCTTTTTGGCATAAAGCTTTTAAGTGCAGAACGTTTAACTCTTGTTGGTGGCTCAATTGCATTATTACTAATGCCATACATCCAAAAATTTAAAGGGCTGGGTGTGGAGTGGGAAAGAGAGAAAGAGTCAAGCTAGGTGTGAGGTTGGTCGGTATCAGCTAACAAACAGTTCAAGAGGGATTCAGCACGCGTGGCATTTTTAGTATGCGTTGGTTTTTGTGTTGAAGTGCAATGCGGTGGCTTGGTCATTGCGTGCTTCACCCCTTAACAGGGCGTTGATATGACCCCCATTGTCAATTAAAACGTAGAAGTTTCTGCTCCCACATTTCCAGAGCCTTACTTGTAAATCAGTAGTAGTGTTACCGCATAGGTGAAGCAAGTAATGTCGTCGGTTCTCATGCTGATATACGTGGATTACTCACCATTGGTGAGCAGAGCCTACCTTACTTGTTCCGTCGTGGCACCTGTCTTCAGTCTATGCTCGTGGTTCAATACAGCTTACGCTCTATTGCCGTCCTAACGCCGTCGGTGGTTGTGCCACACCCGATGCTTCATTCTTTGCGATAACACTAATTCGTTGTTCATGCAGGTAGCCTTGCGATGCGCGTTTTGGGATCAACGTCGCTTACGACAACCTCTCTTGCGATAGCCCAGATATAAGCGATCATTTCTCTAGCGATAGCCACGACCACAACATTCCTATGTTTACCTTTTTGAAGTAGTCGTTGGTAACGTCGACATAATCGTTGCTGTGCTTGCCAAGCAATATCGACGATCTCCTTGGGGAGTCCTTCTTGCCGTAGTTGGAGCTCTACAGAGATATTGGCTTTATGCTTGTAGGTATGTGCACCCTCCACCAATAGTCGTCTTGCTCGACTGTTCCCGCACTTGGTTAAGCTGCCCCGTCGAGTTTTGCCGCCACTAGAGCTTTCGGTCGGAACGAGACCAAGGTAAGCCATTAGCTTTCTGGGATGATCGAACCGTCGTAAATCACCAAGTTCGGCGATGGTGCCTAGAGCGACCAGCAATCGCACGCCTCGCATGGCTTGAACCGCTTTGACCACAGGATAGTATCGCCAATTTTTTACCTGATGGAGCAGTTCATTATCGAGTCGCTGAAGCCTTTGCATTCGTTCACTGATAGTAATGATCATCTCTTGCAGAACGATCTGTTGGCTATGGTGAGGGAGGATGAGGTCTGTCAGCCACCGTAGATGCTTTTTAGACCAGTTGTCATTCACCGTTGCCTGAACATTATTGCGAAGTAGGAAGCCTTTGAGTTGGAACTTAGCGTCCTTAAGATCTTTCATGGCGGTTTCTCTGGCTCTTGAGAGATCTCGTATGGCTTCATCTTCGGCTTCTGGAACGTAGATAGGTGTGAGCTCTTCAGCCTTGAAGAGTTTGGCAAGCTTAGCGGCATCGCGCTTGTCAGTCTTCACTCGGTCACCAGGTTTTTTGGGGATGAGTGATGGCGCGACAACAAAGCAACAGTGCCCAAGGCTTGTGAGCAGGCGATAAGTCCAGTATCCGCATGGGCCCGCCTCGTAGACAAAATGAAAGGTAGCTTTAGGATATTTTGATTGGAGTTGCTGGGCCAATTTAACCAACGCCGACTTGTTAGATTTAATACGACCAAGTTGTTGCGGTTGAGCACCACGATGACCTTGCAGAACTGCGACTTGGATAAAGGACTTATGCGTATCTAAGCCAATGAAAATTATGCTATCGTTATTCATGCTAGCCTCCAAATTTAGTTGTTTAGTCACACTAATTATGGCTCTGGCTTTAAGCTAACCCACGATATTGGAGGCTAGCACCTCGTGGGGGGCATTATGTCTATGCATTTTCTTGGAGTTTAGATGAAAGAAAAAGTAGTAGATCTAGCTGTAAGTAATGGTGAACTGATATTTGATTCCCTGCTTGAAAATGGTTTGCTTAAGGACATTCCGTTGTTGGGAAATGCCGTCAAAGTATTACAACTCAAAGGAGATATAACGAACTATTTGTTTGCCAAGAAATTAGAGGCTTTCCTTATCAAGTTGAAAAACAGCCATATTGATAACATCGATGTTGGAGTTGAAAATAAAAAGCAGCTCCAAAAGATTAGCAGTGATCTAGTGTTCATCCTAGAAAGAGTTAGCAATGTTGATAAGTCCAAATGGATTGCTCAGGCAGTTATTGGTCTTGTTGAGGGGCGTTACTGTCTAGATACTTTCGAGCGTCTGGTATATACAATCGAGCGCTTTAGCCCCACTCTGAAAAGCACCTTAGACGTTTGGTATTTGCCAAGAGATTACAGCAATGGAAATGGGTATGCTTTTGCTTATGATGCTGATCATCCCGAAGAGCTGGCTAATCTTGGCTTACTAAGACGTAAGTACGAAGCAAAGGTGACAAATGATGGTAAAATCCCAGTTACTTTCGAGGCATGCAATCTTGGTGCGCAGTTGTGGTATGTGATTGAAAATGCATAACAAAGCATTTAAGAGTGATTCCCAACGCTTGGCATTTTTAGTTCAAATTTGTTGCGGTGTTTAGGGTGTAATTATTAGGTTGGGTGGTTGCGTTGTTCACCACTTAACGCGGCGTTATATTATTTGGGAAAGTTATGAGTAGTAATGAAGATGAAATGCAAAGACGCTTGAGTATCCTGCAGGAAAACTTTAAGGCAGGAAAAGTTCGGGTTAGTCCAGAAGTTTATGAAAAGGTTGGAAAAAGCCTTGAACTTGTCCGAATGGACTCAAATGGGAAAGTAGATCTAAACACAGTTGATGCGTCTGTTAGAGCGATGGCAAATGCCATTACGACGTTTCACGATAGAGAAGAAAATAAAAAGCTTTTACCTTTGAGTGAAATTCAAAAAGCTTACTTTGGCTTCATCGAAACGAATTTCTCTTTCTTTTATGAAATGATGATCAAAGCTAATAAAGATCCAGATCTAACAGCTAGATTCTTTTCGCAGGATCACGAAAAGAGAGCTGGTTTACTGAAGTCTATTCCTGAGTTTTTGAATCATATAAGAGAGCTATGGCTGTCATGTGGGGATGTAGCTTGGGATCATTTAGAAGATATGAATACTCTCAAGTTATCTCATGCCGGAGACCTATTTCCATCTTACTCTCATAATATTGCATCAAAATGTGGAATTTATAGCGATACAATCGTACTCCCTTGTCCCTTTGTCCGTACTTTAGAACTATATCCAATGTGGGACGACCAACAAAAAGTATATTATTTGCTCAAGCACGCACTCGGAGTTCTCGCATATAAGGATTTGGCTCTTGCAGAGTTTACTGCACCCATAGTAGCAATACTTCCAGAACCCAAATTTTTCGAAGAAAATGAAGCTGAGTTTGTTCAAAGCCTTGCGGAAGCCGATAGTCTTAAGCTTGCAGAGCAAGCGTTTGAGCGTAAATTTGAATCTATTGAGGAAGCTTACGAATATTTTTCTTCTCTCGATAGTGCTTCTAAAGTTCTCAAAGAGGTTAAAGATGACACTAAATTGCTTGCAGATATAGAGTTAGGGAATGATCCTGAAAAGCAGCTTAAACAGTTGTGCGATGTTCCTTTTGGCGCAATGGCGCAATTTAATGTTGGGCAAAAAGTGTTCACTAATTTTCTTGGGCGCATGGGGCAAGCCAATGATGCTCTTTTGAAGAGTCGTAGATTGAGAGGGGTTCCAGTTATAGATGCGCCAACTTCGTGGCGATACTTTAACTGGAAGTTACAACTCGATAGTTCTCAACTGGACTATGCGAACAAAGAGTTATTGCATTGCTCCCATGCTCTTACCTCTTTAGATGGCACAGAATTGAGTTGGCTTGGTAGTATTCCTCCTCAGTCGCTAATTGAAATTCGTGAGCAAGGAGCTTTGGAAGAACTGCGTGAAATGGTTGGTTCCAATTTAGAGAGTCTAATCAAAGCATCACCAGATAATTTCGGGCAGACAACCTATCAAGTGTATAAGAACTTTCAAAATGCCTTTGATGAGCACAATAAGAAACTTGCTGAATTAAGGAGCAAAAAATGGCGCTTTGGTGGAATAGAAATAGGCTCTATGCTTTGTACTGGTGCTATTGAGCTCACAGCTGTCGCGACGGGTACACCATTGTACGGTTTTCTAAATTGGGGAGTAGGTCAATTAGTTGATGCGCCTAAAATAAAAGATATACCGGCAAAATACAAAGAGTTAGCAGAGGCGGATAAAAAACTATCAAACTCGCCTGTTGGTTTATTGGTACAGTGCAAAAAATAATATAACACATATGAGCCTTCTGTCTGTCAATAGGCAATAACATCCTGTTGGCTGCGCGAGCAGCCAATGCTCTTCGAACAACAAAGTTATCTACTTCGCTTTGTCATATCGGTCATCAAGCATTGCTTACGACAAACACATATAGAAGGTCTCTTATTGCGGTCTCTCCGCTGCCAACCATTATTGGTTGGGCCAGACTAGGCGTCCCCCTAGCATCTATCGGTTAACCCCAGCAGGCACTATTCAAAAAAATGGTTAAACAGTTGTTTTCCAGTTATCTTCAGGCTCAGCCAAGGTGTAAGCAACTTTGCTGTTCGTTGTTATGGATGCGCACCAATGAAGCGGCTAATCAAAGCAAGCGGGCTTGGACTACCTGACACAACCGACTTTTTCGGGCTTAAATCCCAGTAAATTTGAGTCAGTGACGTGTTCTCACTCAGCACCAGTTAGACTTTCAGCTCACTTCATTGTGCGACTTATTGGGTAAAAATCGTTTCTCATCAAACACTGTTTTGTTCCTTAACATGAAGTAGACAAATCGCCCCAGTTTATGAGCCAACGCTGATAGCGCTTTGGCTTTGCTCATGCGTTTTTGCAGGCGTTGAATGTATTTCTTGGCGGGTTCATTGCTCCTTAAATAAAGAACCGCTGCTTCGGAGAATGCCCATTTTAAGTAGGCGTTACCAATCTTGTTGCCGTTGGTTCCTTTTTGTTTGCCCGCTGATTCGGCTTTGCGTTTGACTAACCGTGAGTAAGAGGCAAAGTTTTGCACCGACGGGAAGCGTTCAATATTACCGATTTCATACAAGATAGTGAGGGCGAGAATGCGACCAATACCAGGCACAGTTTGGATGAGAGAATAATCTTGAGCACTATGCTGCTTGGCTGTCTTTTCAATAAAGTGTTCTACGCTCGCCAATTCCTTGGTGTAAAAGGCGATCACATTTAAATCCATATCGATACTTCGATTGATTGAGGGCTCGTCGAACTGATTGCGTACTTGTTCACGGGCGCATGGGTAGCGCAGCTGAACGTTGTGGCTTTGCTGATTGTATTGGCTAAAGGTGTTGGCAACATGAGCTTTTAGGTCAGCGCCATGGCGCATGATTTTGGTTCTTCGTCGCAGCAAATCTCGTGTTGCTCGCATCGCTTTTGGATAAACATAGGCGATAGGGAAATTACCACCACGAAGGAGTGACGCAATTTTGAAAGAATCGATTCGGTCGTTCTTGGTTTTACCCCCGTGGATCGCTTTCATGTACAGCGCATGACCGAGTACAAAGTCAAACGCATAATCAAGGCAAAGATCGCTGACCCAATACCAGCAATGCATACATTCGACACCGATGATGATGTTATCTTGGTATGGCGTAATTAACTCAAGCAGTGCATCAGGATCTGCATCAATCTTCTTGTGCAGGACTTTATTGCCAAGTGAATCGAGAATACAGACGTAAAGTAAGCGCGCATGCAGATCAATGCCACAGTAATAGTTATGCTGGTTGTTATAGAATCTCATCGAGTCTTCTCCGTTTTGGGTTTCGTCGCCTTCCAGCTTAGTCGAGAGGCTAAGTTGGAGGAGAAGGCTCAATGAGTATCAATCTGTTTAAGAGTGATTCACAACGCTTGGCGATTTCAGTTCCAGTCAGGTTAAGTGTTTAAGGTACAATGGCTTAAGTTTGGTGGTTGGCGTTGTTCACCACTTAACGCGGCGTTGATATGACCCCCATTGTCAATTAAAACGTAGAAGTTTCTGCTCCCACATTTCCAGAGCCTTACTTGTAAATCAGTAGTAGTGTTACCGCATAGGTGAAGCAAGTAATGTCGTCGGTTCTCATGCTGATATACGTGGATTACTCACCATTGGTGAGCAGAGCCTACCTTACTTGTTCCGTCGTGGCACCTGTCTTCAGTCTATGCTCGTGGTTCAATACAGCTTACGCTCTATTGCCGTCCTAACGCCGTCGGTGGTTGTGCCACACCCGATGCTTCATTCTTTGCGATAACACTAATTCGTTGTTCATGCAGGTAGCCTTGCGATGCGCGTTTTGGGATCAACGTCGCTTACGACAACCTCTCTTGCGATAGCCCAGATATAAGCGATCATTTCTCTAGCGATAGCCACGACCACAACATTCCTATGTTTACCTTTTTGAAGTAGTCGTTGGTAACGTCGACATAATCGTTGCTGTGCTTGCCAAGCAATATCGACGATCTCCTTGGGGAGTCCTTCTTGCCGTAGTTGGAGCTCTACAGAGATATTGGCTTTATGCTTGTAGGTATGTGCACCCTCCACCAATAGTCGTCTTGCTCGACTGTTCCCGCACTTGGTTAAGCTGCCCCGTCGAGTTTTGCCGCCACTAGAGCTTTCGGTCGGAACGAGACCAAGGTAAGCCATTAGCTTTCTGGGATGATCGAACCGTCGTAAATCACCAAGTTCGGCGATGGTGCCTAGAGCGACCAGCAATCGCACGCCTCGCATGGCTTGAACCGCTTTGACCACAGGATAGTATCGCCAATTTTTTACCTGATGGAGCAGTTCATTATCGAGTCGCTGAAGCCTTTGCATTCGTTCACTGATAGTAATGATCATCTCTTGCAGAACGATCTGTTGGCTATGGTGAGGGAGGATGAGGTCTGTCAGCCACCGTAGATGCTTTTTAGACCAGTTGTCATTCACCGTTGCCTGAACATTATTGCGAAGTAGGAAGCCTTTGAGTTGGAACTTAGCGTCCTTAAGATCTTTCATGGCGGTTTCTCTGGCTCTTGAGAGATCTCGTATGGCTTCATCTTCGGCTTCTGGAACGTAGATAGGTGTGAGCTCTTCAGCCTTGAAGAGTTTGGCAAGCTTAGCGGCATCGCGCTTGTCAGTCTTCACTCGGTCACCAGGTTTTTTGGGGATGAGTGATGGCGCGACAACAAAGCAACAGTGCCCAAGGCTTGTGAGCAGGCGATAAGTCCAGTATCCGCATGGGCCCGCCTCGTAGACAAAATGAAAGGTAGCTTTAGGATATTTTGATTGGAGTTGCTGGGCCAATTTAACCAACGCCGACTTGTTAGATTTAATACGACCAAGTTGTTGCGGTTGAGCACCACGATGACCTTGCAGAACTGCGACTTGGATAAAGGACTTATGCGTATCTAAGCCAATGAAAATTATGCTATCGTTATTCATGCTAGCCTCCAAATTTAGTTGTTTAGTCACACTAATTATGGCTCTGGCTTTAAGCTAACCCACGATATTGGAGGCTAGCACCTCGTGGGGGGCATTATGTCTATGTGTAATTATACATTGATCGAGTAACCATATAGTGGTAGCATCCTTTGCGTAATGGTATTATCGTCTAATTGGCAAGACACCAGAAACTAAAAGTTTCTTTAAATCTGGAAATGCGGGTTCGAGTCCCGACAGTACCATTACACTCATTAGGTTCAATGATGGCAAAAAAGTCCCCTTATCTCCACAAACTAACAGATGAAGTTGGCGGTAGCATCCATAGTTTAAATACAATCGCTGTTTCACTCTCTCATTTATCAAATAGCACTACAACTCCAGCTGGTTTAAATATTACATGGAAGCCCGTGAATGTTGGTGGTGCATCCAAAAATGCCAGACGATTTGCTATTCGCTCATCTATTGTTTTTCATGCGGAAATGTTATTTGAGTATCTTTCAGAGTTAAGTAAAGACCCTTTTTGGTCTCCATCGGGGATAAATTTCAATATAGCATTGAAATCACAAGACTCTAAAGCCAAAAGGGTTTCAGCGTTTTGTAAAAGTATTCCTGGAATTGAAAGAGAGTGGGTCGTATTAACTGAATTAATGTGTCATTGGCGTAATAAAATTGTTCATGCTAAGTCTAATGCAAATATTTCATCTAAAGATAAACAATTTCTTCAAAGTAAATCTAATGATATTTATAAAGATTATTATCACTTTGATGTGGACAAAGCTATTTCAGACTTTCGTGCTGATAAAGTGACTTTAAAAGAAGCAACGACCCTCACTACGTTTTTGATCAAATGCTGTAATGCTATTGATGACCATTATTTAAACCTTGTAAATAATACGAAAATAGCGGATGTTATTTCTATTTTGAATAAAGAAAGAGATTTTGTTGTGTTAACTAAGCAATCAAAAGGTGAAAAAAGGACGCGACAAATCGAGAGATGGTTGGAAGTTAATTATAGTATTTTTAGTCCGGCACTTATCAAAGATCTAGTCGAACATTACACATAACACATATGAGCCTTCTGCCTGTCAATAGGCAATAACATCCTGTTGGCTGCGCGAGCAGCCAATGCTCTTCGAACAACAAAATTATCTACTTCGCTTTGTCATATCGGTCATCAAGCATTGCTTACGACAAACACATATAGAAGGTCTCTTATTGCGGTCTCTCCGCTGCCAACCATTATTGGTTGGGCCATTAGACATTTATCGGTTAACCCCAGCAGGCACTATTCAAAAAAATGGTTAAACAGTTGTTTTCCAGTGATCTTCAGGCTCAGTCAAGGTGTAAGCAACTTTGCTGTTCGTTGTTGTGGATGCGCACCAATGAAGCGGCTAATCAAAGCAAGAGGGCTTGGACTACCTGACACAACCGACCTTTTCGGGCTTAAATCCCAGTAAATTAGAGTCAGTGACGTGTTCTCACTCAGCACCAGTTAGACGTTCAGCTCACTTCACTGTGCGACTTATTGGGGTAAAAATCGTTTCTCATCAAACACCGTTTTGTCCCTCAGCATGAAGTAGACACATCGCCCTAGCTTATGAGCTAACGCTGATAGCGCTTTGGCTTTGCTCATGCGTTTTTGCAAGCGTTGAATGTATTTCTTGGCGGGTTCATTGCTCCTTAAATAAAGAACCGCTGCTTCGGAGAATGCCCATTTTAAGTAGGCGTTACCAATCTTGTTGCCGTTGGTTCCTTTTTGTTTACCCGCTGATTCGGCTTTGCATTTGACTAACCGTGAGTAAGAGGCAAAGTTTTGCACCGACGGGAAGCGTTCAATATTGCCAATTTCATACAAGATAGTGAGGGCGAGAATGCGACCAATACCAGGCACAGTTTGGATGAGAGTATAATCTTGAGCACTGTGCTGCTTGGCAGTTTTTTCAATAATGTGTTCGACGCTCGCCAATTCCTTGGTGTAAAAGGCGATGACATTTAAATCCATATCGATACTTCGATTGATTGAGGGCTCATCGAACTGATTGCGTACCTGTTCACGTGCGCACGGGTAGCGCAGCTGAACATTGTGGCTTTGCTGATTGTATTGGCTAAAGGTGTTGGCAACGTGGGCTTTGAGGTCAGCCCCATGGCGCATGATTTTGGTTCTTCGTCGTAGCAAATCTCGTGTTGCTCGCATGGCTCTAGGGTAAACATAGGCGATAGGGAAATGACCACCACGAAGCAGTGACGCAATTTTGAAAGAATCGATACGATCGTTTTTCGTTTTACCTCCGTGAATCGCTTTCATATACAGCGCATGACCGAGTACAAAGTCAAATGCATAATCAAGGCAAAGATCGCTAACCCAATACCAGCAGTGCATGCATTCGACACCAATGATGATGTTATCTTGGTAAGGCGTAATTAACTCAAGTAGCGCATCGGGATCTGCATCAATCTTCTTGTGTAGGACTTTATTGCCAAGTGAATCGAGAATACAGACGTAAAGTAAGCGCGCATGCAGATCAATGCCACAGTAATAGTTATGCTGGTTGTTATAGAATCTCATCGAGTCTTCTCCGTTTTGGGTTTCGTCGCCTTCCAGCTTAGTCGAGAGGCTAAGTTGGAGGAGAAGGCTCAATGAGTATCAAATTGTTCAAGAGTGATTCAGCACGCTTGGCATTTTTGGTTTGGGTCTAATTTAGTTATTACGGCGTCCAGTTTGAGTGCCTTGGTAGCGTGCTTCACACCTTAATTGGGCGTTAGCCTTCAATAAGAGTAACGTAATTAGCCAAACATTATAGCCAACATTTAATATGCATCTTTGTTAGTTTAAAGTACGTTACAGAAGAGTTTATAAACAGTGGTAAGGAGAACGCTAAATAATGGATTCAGAGATTTTCTTTTGCAACCAAACATACAATCGTAGCTGGCTAAAAGACAAAAAAAGCTCAAATGGTATTCAGTATAAGATTATTCAAGCTATTATGGATTTGGCCATTAGAAATGGTGGTGGAGTAATAACCCAGAAAGAAATGCTTGCCTACAGTCCAGAAATTGAAGAATACCTAGAACGAAGAAGTTTTCGCGTAGTGCCAGCCTCTGGAACCGAGATGACGGGCAACGGTCGGCGTATTCATCATGCAAAGTACTCTCACACCAAGAGTGTTGCTGTTCTATGGTCAGTTGTCGAAGATAAGGTTTACTTCACATTCGATGATCATGCACCTATAAAGTATCACAGAGCTATTTATTCTTTTCACCAATTACGGTTAGGTCGCCCTGTTTTTCCAAGGCGGTCGAAGTGTAGTCGAAAAATGAGAGAAATCCTCAAGAGCAAGAAACCTTGGATTTATAAAGGTATCGACCCACGTGATCGTTACTACTATTCCAAGTAGGCTAACACATATGAGCCTTCTGCCTGTCAATAGGCAATAACATCCTGTTGGCTGCGTGAGCAGCCAATTCTCTTCGAACAACAAAGTTATCTACTTCGCTTTGTCATTTCGGTCATCAAGCATTGCTTACGACAAACACATATTGAGGATCTCTTATTGCGGTCTCGCCGCTGCCTATGATTTGTCATAGGGTCAGACTAGGCGTCCCCCTAGACACATATCGGTTAACCCCATCTGGCGCTATTCAAAAAATAGTTAAACAGTTGTTTTCCAGTTATCTTCAGGCTCAGCCGAGGTGTAAGCAACTTTGCTGTTCGTTGTTATGGGTGCGCACCAATGAAGCGGCTAATCAGAGCTAGAGGTGAGTATGATGGGGTTGAATTAACAAACATCAACTATCTCCTGAGGGCATGAGTGACACTTTTGATAGTTTGGTGATTTAACATGACGACCAGCGGCGATTGATGATGAATAGATCTGAACAGTCAGTATTGGATATGCCGATAGTGATAGTGTGCTTAAGGTGATGTGATTATTTCTTTTATTCAAATCATAAAGTGATTCGAATAGCTAATTTTATCGAATCATGGGATACGTCAACTGACTAACCAATTACAGGTCCAACATATTTTATATAATTTGTTGCAAGAGGAATTGGCAAAGTAACTAACTTACTTTTACCTAAAACATATGAGTCGAGTACTTCTTGGATTAAGGCTTTTGGCTCTGCAGCCTGATTTGGGTACGTCCTGAAGATAAAAAGATGTCTCGTCCTAAAATACCTTGACAGTTTTATACTAAGCCAACTGCGTTAGCAGTTGGCTTTTTTCATGAACCTCATTTGGGGTTTTCATCCCGAGACTAAGATGCGGTCTCATATTGTTATAGATACTAATAGACTCTTTTACTAGTTGGTTGAGCTCTTTGATGTCTTGACACCTATCGAGTAGGAACTCTTGTTTTAGTATCCCGTTGACTCTCTCTGCTAACGCATTCTGGTAGCAGTCATACCCATCAGTCATGGATGGCTTTATGTGCCCACTTTTCAACTGCTCTTGATAAACTGTTGAGCAGTATTGAAGACCGCGGTCTGAGTGATGAATGCAAGAGCATCGATATTGACGTGCTTTTATCGCCTTGCGCAGAGCTTTTACAACATCTGTTGCTTTCATCTCATTACTCAACTCATACCCCATGATTTTTCGACTAAATGCGTCTGTCACAAGAGATAAATAGTGAACACCTTTATCCGATTGGACGTAGGTGATATCGCTGACCAATACTTCTTCGGGATGACTCGGCTTAAGCTCCTTCAGTAAGTTAGGGTGCTTTTGCATCCAGTGTCGGCTATTGGTTGTCTTTGTAAAACTGCGTTTTGGTCGAACAAGGAGTCTCTCATTACGTAAGTAGTCAAAGAGCGCATCCCGACCTAGTTTAATGCCTGCTTTTTCTAGCTTTGGCTTGAGTAAGAAATACAGTTTTCTTGTTCCAACTCGAGGCATATAACGTCGGAGCTCTAAAACCATTTGCTTTACGGGATCGAGCTTAATTTGACGGGCAGCTGCTCGCTTTTCTCTTTGGTAAACACTTTGTCTCGATATGCCACATAGGCGGCAAATTCTAGCTAAGCTGATCCCTTTCTGTTTTTGAAGGCTTCTCGCTCCTTGGCGAGATACTTTTTTCTTAGGCTTGTCCCATGCTCAGCGTCAAGAATATCAACCACTTCATTCAAGAACAGATTTCTTATTCGCTCATCTTCGAGTTCTTTTTCAAGACGTTTAATTTTTTGAGCGGGAGACTCACTAGGTTTGGTAGTCTCATGCATAGCGTTCTTCCTTGGGTTTTGCGTCCAATCCATTTTCCCGTGCTTCCTCAGCCAGGTTAAAACAGTTGAGCGACCTTGGATACCATAAATGGCTTGTGCTTGCTTGTAGGTCATTTCGCCTTTTTCTACAGCATCAACAACCTGCAATTTAAAGCCTAGTGTGTAATCACGCTGAGTGCGCTTAATGTAGAGTTTATTTGACGTGGTCATAATTCGTCCTCAATGTGTAAACACATTTCAGGACGGGACAAGAAATTGCCAAGAGCCCCAATTATATTTTGGGGCTTTTTATGGATTAAAGATGTTACTGAATTTGCGAGCTTAATTCGCCACCGCTTCAACCAATAGAGCTTGCTGTTGGTGTTTACGGTTGCGGTATAACACCGCCGCAACTGCTGGCAAGCTAAACGTGATAAAGCCAAGAATAAGTGCATACGCGCCAGTTTCTGCACTGATACCTGCCGGTACATCGAAGGATACGATGATAGTGATGGCGCAACTCATCAAACCCAGTGCCGCTACGAGCACCATACCTACTTTTCCGCCCGGAACACGAAATGGGCGCTCAAACTCTGAATGTTTGCGACGCGATACCAAGAAGCTGATGAAGATACAAATGTACATCACCATGTATAGCTGAGTCATAAGAATGTTTAGTAGCCACATCCCCTGGTTAACATTTGGTACCAAGATAAACACCAGAGAAAGAACACTGACGATAGCACCTTGCAGCAGCAACAGGGGTACTGGCGCTTGGTTTTTATTCTCTTTTGATAGCGCGATTGGCATGAAATTGTCTTTCGCCGCGACGTGTAGGCTCTTGGTTGGTGCGATGATCCAGTTGTTAAGGCTCGCAAGACTGCCGAAGACAATGGCAAGGGCAATGATTGGCAACATGAACGACATGTTTAGATCATCAAAAAAGGCTTTGAACGCGAGAATAACACCTTCACTTAAGCTTGAATGATCACTTGATACAACAGAAGAGATCGAAAGAGAACAAGCGGTTAGAGACACTAAGATCAACACGGTTGATATAATCAGTGCTTTCGGATAGGTCTTTTGTGGGTTGTCTACTTCATTTGCGTATGAGGTTGTAATCTCTAGCCCTGTTAGTGATAACACCACGGCGGTAAAGCCAGCACCAATGCCATCTTGAGAAAAATCAGGTAGCCAGTCAGATACATGACGTAGTGAAATATGTGATTCGCTCGGGTTGGTGTAAGCCCAGTAACCACCAAGCGCAATAATCAGCAATATAGGAAAGATTAAGCCCAAAGTACCAAATACATTGGTGATCATGGATGACAACCGTAAGCCGAATATATTCACTAAAGTCAGAGCCCAGAAAATGACGTTGATCATTACCAGCATGAAGATGTTGTTTTGTGCGAGTTCAGGAAAAAACGGGTATGTCCCTGTTGCAACAATGAATGAAATCAATGGTGGGTAATAGACGATATTTTCAGCGTATTGATACCAAACGGTAGCAAAACCGAAGTTTGGTCCGATGGTTTCCTTACCCCACAAGTAAACCCCACCTTGTTGAGGGTAGGTAGTGCTTAATTCTGCGCAGACTAGAGCTGTTGGAATGAAGAAGCAAACCCCAGCTAATAAGAAGAAAGAGATTGCATGACTGCCAAATAAGGCGGCGCCAGGTATGTTCCTTATACTGTCAACGGAGGTAACCGTAATCATAATGACAGAAAAAACACTCAGTTTGACGGCGGATTTGGCGATATTGCTCATTCGATACCTTTAGTTATCGTGACGCGTACTACACATAGGAAAAGCGCGTGCTACAAGTAAGACGTACGTATTGTAGGAAGGTGACAAACCGCTGGTATATAGCCAAAAATGGTATGTATTTACTCAAAAATGGAGAAAAAAGTTGAGCAATGATCTTTGATTGTTGTAAACGTTTGCTTTGGCGAAAATGGTGTAATTCTATTACAAAAAAGCATAATGATGGTTATGTATATAACAAATTATTCCGTCAGTCGTTTTGCATATTTAAAGACCGCGATAGGACTACGGGAGAAAGGTTAGACAACACAGAGAAAGTTAAAGGCAAGTTAAGCGTTAAACGGACAGATGCTTTATATCGCTAACAATCTGAATATGACATTTCATTCAACAGAGTTACTTGGCGTGAAACCTAAACTTTACGCTGTGTTGTTTAATTGCTCAATATCTAATGCTTAGTCGTTATCGGATCTTGAGTAAATATCCGCACTGACTGCATTGATAAACTTCTTTTATGCCCACTAGTTTTTGTAGAAAGGTGCGGTGGAGTCTTTGAAGCGATTTATGGTGTGTGCACATATTCTAGGTTCCTTATACCGGAGCATAAACCAATCAAGAAAACCCCAGAAATTCTCTGAACTTGATTGATTTTGATACTAATGATTGTTGCAAGATAACCGTACTGTTGTTCATAAAAGCGTATTCAGTAACGATTAAGGGAAGGCGATATTAGGCGTTAGATATTAATGTAAACAACTTATATAAAGTTAAATGATGGCGGAATAGATTTAACGACTAAAGCTAGATAATTGATTAGTAATAAATATATGTTTATATGTGCATTTGTGTCAGGTGATAAACAGTAGTTATAAGCATGAGAATGTCGCTGTAACTGACTGATAAAAATCCCATTTTGCTCGCACAGAATTCGATATAGTCAGGGTGAGTGCCTCTGTTGTGCTATTCTTTTGATTATTAAAGATAACGATAGATCGATGGTGGTGCCTGTTTATAAATGGATAAACATCATTTGAGTCGGTGATTTTTAATATTTCTAACCTCTAGCGTTAACTCTAAGTCACATCAAAAGGATATTGGTATGAAACTTAAACGCGAAGCGATGTTGGCACTATTAACATGCGGTGTTGCAGTTAATTCATTGGCTTCTCAGGAAATCTCAACATTTATCTATAATGGTGCCAATACCTCCGCTGCAGAATGGCCGTCTATCGCAGGGCTATATTATGAGTCGGTTGATGATCCCAATGTTTATGGTCAGTTTTGTACCGCCACGATACTAGACAATCGACATGTTATGACCGCAGCCCATTGCCTATATTACAATGGTAACTTAGATGAAGAAGTCATGGTGTTCACTTCGGTCGCCCCTCAACTCAACAGCAGTCGTCAATTTGCAAGTTCTGGCAAGGTGCGTGGTCAAGCGTTTTATATTCATCCTAACTATGTGGACTCATCTGATGCCAATGGCATAGCCTGGCCAAATGACATCGCGATCATTCAACTTGAAGAGGCGATGAATGTCTCTGCTTTTGACTACGTTGAGCTTGGACAATCGATGGATTCATTCAATTATCGTATTGACGGTGAGCCGCTTGTTGCCGTGGGTTATGGGGTAACTGAAACTGGAAGTAGTGGTGAGTTGTTAAAAACTCAACTCAATTATGAGCCAAGCTTTTCATGCGATCTAGGCGCTAGTGATTCACAGATCTGCACCTCTGGTGAATTCAATAATTCGACAAACGTGCGTAATGCAATCTGTAGCGGCGATTCTGGGGGACCGCTGTACTGGTTTGATGGTTCAGAATACAAGCAAGTCGGAATTTCGAGTTATGGTTGGATAGACTGTTATGAGTCGAGTTCGGATGATACTTCGGTATTCACGGAAGTTGCCGACTATTCAAGTTGGATAGCGAGCGTTATTGCTGGGAATGAAACACCAAATTTTACGGTTACGGCAGAGCAGCGTGATCAGTACGAGGGATCTGATGATTTCGGCGATAGGGATAGAGACCGAGCTTTTGAAGAGATAGACCGATTATTTTCAGTAAACGATTCGAGCGGTGGTAGTACGTCGTTGTTTATGCTCTTGTGCTTAACTGCGATTGGCTTTGCTCGATTATCTGTTAGATCGTAATGGTCACTTATATCCTCAGAGGCGCAAACGGCTCGTTTTCTTGCTGCGCATAACTACTTGTTTATCGTATTATCAAGTAGCGATAGATTGGAAAGCGAAGGTTCGAATGGCAAGTCAAATCAAAAAAGAAAGTAAGTTTAATGCGCTCTTGTAAGGGCGTTGTTAGCAACGGAGACAATGCCCTCTCGAGTGCTCTAGGTGCGCAGTCGGTGAAAGTTTGTGCCCAGGTTAAACATGATCAGTGAATCGCTTGCATTACTCGGCGAAATTTAGACGTATTCATCGATGTGGTGCATCTTTCGAACAACATTTTCGCCTTTAAATGTCTTTACCACGACATTGTCTTCATTGCGAATTTGGATTTGATTGTGCTGATTAAGCGAAGCACTTAAATGACCACCTTGGTTTTTCAAGCTTTGATCGATGAATTTAGTCGCAGATTTTAAGTCATGCTGGATATGGGGTTGGTAGATAGCATGTTCGATTTTCATCATCCGTTGATTCCTATCAATAAAACCGTACATCGTTCAATTTATCACCAGTCAAATTATTGGTCTATAGTACGTGGTTTACCTAGGCGATGTTTACTGTAAGCTTTTCAATACAAAAAAAGAACCCCGCACAAAGCGGGGCAGAAGGTTGTTGTATATGTCTAATGCCAAACTGACGTATGTTAAGAACGCGAGGAGTTATTCGTTAACTAAATTAAAGTTAGAAACAAAGTCTGTTTAGCGCCAATTTAAATATGCATTCTGTTGCTTTTATGTTCGTAAGTGTGATCCTTATTCAGGAGTGAATGGAAAAGCGATGAAACTAAAAAACGTTTGCGTGGTTAAATAATGAGCGCTTGAACGTTTGCGTAAAAATATGTGATGAATGTCTCGTATCTATCGCTATACTTGCCGCCCGGTTATGGGCAAAAACCCTACCAATACAAGCCGTCACATGGACGAGTGAATGACCCCAAGGACAGGACCAGCTGTTAATTCAATGCTTGTAAAGGTGATCTTAAGTGAATGTGATTTTTGGTTTAATCGGTATCCTAGTCCTAGTTGGATGTGCAGTGCTGTTGTCAGAGAGCCGTAAGGCGATCAATTGGAAAACAGTATCGCGAGCGATGCTATTGCAGGTTGGTTTCGCCGCCTTAGTTCTCTATTTCCCGTGGGGGCAAGTAGCGTTAGCCAGTTTAAGTGGTGGTGTTGCAAGTCTTCTCTCTTTTGCCGATGAAGGCATCAAGTTCCTTTTTGGCGATCTTGCTAATACTGGTTTTATCTTCGCTGTCCGCGTCCTTCCTATTATTATCTTCTTTAGTGCGGTTATCTCAGCGCTTTATTACTTAGGCATCATGCAACGTGTTATCGAGTTCATCGGTGGCGCTATTCAAAAATTCTTGGGTACAAGTAAAGCTGAATCTCTCGTTGCAACGGGTAATATCTTCCTTTCTCAAGGTGAATCTCCACTTCTTGTTCGTCCTTTCCTTTCTCGTATGACTCGTTCTGAACTGTTTGCTGTAATGGCTGGTGGTATGGCATCGGTAGCGGGTAGTGTACTGGGTGGATACGCAGGCTTGGGTGTCGATCTTAAATACCTTATTGCGGCGAGCTTTATGGCTGCCCCTGGTAGTTTGATGATGGCAAAGATCATTGTACCTGAACGCGGTACACCAGTTGATCAGTCAGACATTGAAATGGACAAAGCTCAAGACTCTAACGTTATCGATGCGCTTGCAAGCGGTGCGATGAATGGTATGAAAGTAGCCGTTGCTGTAGGTACCATGCTGATTGCATTTGTATCGGTTATCGCGATGGTCAATACGGGTCTTGAAAACTTGGGTGAGCTTGTTGGTTTCTCAGGCGTCACGCTGCAAGGTCTATTTGGTTACTTGTTCGCACCACTTGCTTGGGTTATCGGTGTACCATCAAATGAAGTATTGATGGCGGGTTCATACATTGGTCAAAAAGTGGTAATGAATGAGTTTGTTGCCTTCATTGACTTCGTAGAACACAAACAACTGCTATCAGAACACTCGCAAGTGATCATTACTTTCGCTCTGTGTGGTTTTGCTAACATCGGTTCTATTGCAATCCAGCTTGGTTCGATTGGTGTGATTGCTCCTGAGCGTCGTTCTGAAGTTGCCAACCTAGGTCTTAAAGCGGTAGCTGCCGGTACACTGGCGAACCTAATGAGTGCATGTTTAGCGGGTATCTTTATTCTGCTTTAATTAACCAATCAGTTTTGTTTAAGCGCCTTCATTTGATGGCGCTTTTTTTTGTTCCGCGGAAGGCTAATGAGGCTTGAAGGCGTGATTAACAACTTAAATGAGTCAACTCACTCATATCAAAGACGATGATTCAGCGAGAGGAGGCGAAACGCGCTTCTCTATTGATGACTTTAGCGACTTTTCCCATCCTCTAATAAATCTGACTGATTAAATCGGAAAACTATTGTTTAAGTCATTGTCTCGAGCCTTGATGTCGCTCATATTGTGCTTCATATACCTAAACGAAAGCTATTTTGAGAAGTACAGATATGGATAATTTGGTTAAACGATTTCTGCGTTATGTTTCTTTTGACACTCAATCAAACCCAGCTAACGCTGCATGCCCAAGCAGTGATGGACAATTTACTTTCGCCAATCAACTAAAACAGGAGTTAGTTGAACTCGGCTTAAGCGATGTAACATTAGATGCGAACGGTTACCTAATGGCTCGTTTACCAAGTAATGTAAACTATGAAGTACCAGCGATAGGTTTTGTTGCACACATGGATACTGCACCTGATGCATCTGGAGCGAATGTAAAACCTCAAGTGGTTGAAAACTACCAAGGTGGTGATATTGCTTTAGGAACTGGTGAGCAAGTTCTTTCACCAGTTCAATACCCAGATTTACATAAGTTACATGGTCACACACTGATCACGACAGATGGAACAACGCTTCTAGGTGCAGACAATAAAGCGGGTATTGCTGAAATCATCACAGCAATTGCAACGCTAATCGAAAATCCAACCATTCCTCACGGAGATATCTGCATTGGCTTTACGCCAGACGAGGAAATCGGTCGTGGTGCTAACTTATTTGATGTTGAAAAATTCGGTGCGCAATGGGCTTACACCATTGATGGCGGTCCTGTAGGTGAGTTGGAGTTTGAAAACTTTAACGCGACCAATGCTGATGTCATTTTCTACGGTAACAATGTCCACCCGGGTACAGCCAAAGACAAAATGGTTAACTCAATGAACATCGCTGCGCGTTTTCAAATGATGATGCCAGCAGAGGAAACGCCGGAGTGCACCGAAGGTTATCAAGGTTTCTACCATCTAAAATCTGCTGAGATGTCTGTGGCGAAAAGCGAACTCGGATACATTATCCGTGACTTTGAGCGCGATGGATTGGAACAGCGTAAAGCGTTCATGCAGCGTATTACCGATGACATAAATGCTAGCTTAAGCCGTGGTCGTGTTGAGCTAAAACTCACTGATAGCTACTTCAATATGAAGGAGATGGTTGAGCCTCATCCACACATTATTGAACTAGCAAAACAGGCGATGCTCGAGTGTGATGTAGAACCTTTGATTAAGCCGATTCGAGGTGGTACCGATGGTGCAAGATTGTCATTTATGGGTTTGCCTTGCCCGAATATCTTTACTGGTGGCTACAATTTCCACGGTATTCACGAATTCATTACGGTTGATGGAATGAAGCAAGCTGTTAGCGTGATAGTAAAATTGGCAGAAAAAACCGCTTTAGAATACCGTTAATCGCCTGAATGCTCTAGGATTTAGTAAGAGCCAGACTGGGAATCGGTCTGGCTCAATACTGAATTTGAAGGAGTATAAATGCGATTTCTTTTATTAATTGGGTCCCATCTTACGTTTGCTGCTGTGGGTTTCGCGTTAGGGATCTACGCTTTGCCTATTCTTACCCAGCCTACGGCACCAGCCGTAGAAGAGATACAAGACATCACCAAACATGCACTGTTTAACGCTGAATTTCAACGAGAGCGGCTAGACAGTGACTTTTTGCACTGGGGTGAAGGCTCAGTGGCGATCAGCGATACTCAAATCGTGTTCATGGGCGAGCTTGCACCAGGTCCTGATTACAAACTCTACCTATCACCGGTATTTATTGAAACCGAAGAGGCATTTGCTCAGTACAAAGATACAATGATTCAGATTGGTGATATTAAAACTTTTGACCGCTTTAGTTTGAATTTACCGCCGGAGGTTAATGTTTCTGAATACAACACAGTGATAGTATGGTGCGAAAGTTTTGGTGAGTTTATTACATCGGCTCGCTATAACTAACTCAACATTGAATGATTCAATGTAAACCAATAAAACTGCTTACAGGAGTAACTCGTGGAGAAAGTACAAGTTGTAATCGATTTTCTTCTTACTCACAAAATAGTCTTTTCTGTTTTAATTATCACTTTTATCTCGATCATCCGCCGGATTGCGTTGTCCAAAATACGTGGTGATGTGGCGTTCGTTTCTGAAGATCAACGCAAATGGATGTCGCGTACCAAAAACGGCTCGTTCACCACAATTGTTTTATTACTTTTTATTCTCTGGCAGTCCGAAATCAATGAGTTTGCACTGTCATTAACAGCCATTGCCGTTGCAGTGGTCGTTGCGAGTAAAGAAATTATTCTTTGTTTTACAGGATCAATTCAACGAGCGAGTTCGCGCTCATTTCGAATAGGGGATTGGATTGAAGTAGGCAAGCTGTGCGGTGAAGTGATAGAGCACAACATGATGGCAACCGTAATCCAAGAAATTGATCTTTACCATGGGCAGTATCACTTTACGGGTAAAACAGCGACATTGCCAAACAGTATGTTTTTTACTTATCCAGTTAAGAACTTAAATTTTATGAAGCGATTCGTGTATCACGATTTTTCGATTGTGGTACGTGATTTCGTCAACTTATACCCAATGCTGCCTGATTTGACTAACAAGATTGAAAACCACTGTCAGGATTTTATTGAAGTCGCAAGACGATACAACTCGATCATTGAGCGCCATGCTGGCGTCGATCTACCAGGTTCCGAACCGCATATTCATATTAATAGTACGGCAACTGGTGAGCAAAATATCCACATAATGATCTTCTGTCCAACCGATCAAGCTAACCATATTGAGCAATTGATTCGAGAAGATTTTATGGTGCTTTATGAGCAACGTTTTGTGGAGAAATCGAACGATATTTCATCACTTTAGATGCTTTTTAGACTAAAAACTCTAATTTTAGATAATGCTATCGTCATAACAAAAAATCCCAATGGAAGTTTGCTTTCATTGGGAGTACTGTGCGCCGACTTGCTTATATATCACTCTATGTGCTTATTAAAGCAAGTGAATTGATAATGAATAGTCAATTTGGCGCTGTTGAGAGAACAACCATCTCTAGTTAGAGGTGACACCACACGGAATGAATGGGGCGGCGTTTCTATTTGCAAGGCTTTATAAAAAAGCAAATAAAGAGAAAAAGCCCAACATGAATTTAAAATCGTTGTATCGCTTTATCGCGAGCACATCTGAAAACAGTTACATCAATGGCTTATGTAACGTGTTTTTAATGCTTTTACCGATCAGTTTGATTTCTGCTTTCTGTATGCTGGTAGGTAATGGTCTTACTGTTGTCGGTATGACGGCTCTTGCCGACAAAATTCTATTTACTAGTACATTGATTTGGAAACTTTTTCCAATTCTACTCGTTGTCTACTACTCGCAGTTTTTGGCGACTCTGCATAAGACATCTCGTACCAATGTCATCACTCCTTCTTTATTGATCTATGTGATTTTGGGTCACGAGTGGGGAATGTTGCATCCAGGTACTATGATTCCAACCAACTACCCACTTGCGATCTTCATCCCTTTATTGGTTAGTAAAACCACCCAAATTTTAGAGCGCAAGAAATTGTTTATGGAAAGTGATCTACCTAATGTGGTCGATCAAACCATCAACTTAGTGGGTGCTTGTATCTTCATGGTTGTACTCTATGCTGGCGCAGGTTCTTTGTTTAAAGGTTGGATTCAGTCTTTTAGCGAATTCGTACGTCTTATACCAAGTCTCGATGAGTACTCTTTAGGTGATGCTTTAGTCTATGAATTAGTCAGAAACTTGTTTTGGGCTATTGGTGTGAACGGACATATCATTCTGTCCCCAATTAAGAGTGAATTGTATGAGTTTACTCAGCAAAGTTTTGAGCTTTACCGTTCATTTGGCGTCGAGCTACCGATCTTAACCAGCAATTTTTATGATGTTTATGCCGGTATAGGCGGTTCAGGTAATACACTTAGTTTAGTGCTATGTATGTTGTTCTTTACCAAAAATAAAGGTTATAGAACATTAGCGGTTGCAACCTTAGTACTGAGTATCTTTAATATCAATGAGCCGATATTGTTTGGTCTACCAATCATTTTCAACCCAGTGCTCGTGATACCGTTTCTATTAACGCCAATGGCTGGCTTGGTTGTCGCCTATTTTGCGACTTCAATCGGCTGGGTTGCACCGGTACAAACGTTTATCAGCTGGATGACACCTGCGTTTTTGAGTGGTTATCTCGCAACGGGTAACGACTTTGCAGCACCAATATTACAGTTAGTGATTGTTTTGATGGGTGTCGCGATTTATCTGCCATTTTTTAAGCAGATGGATAAAGTTGCTGGTATGAATGCCGTGTTTACTAAGGGACTCTCTGACAATTTCTTTAATTACCGCGATCTAGGCAATAGCCGATCGGTAATGGGGGTATTGCCGCAAATGAGTGCAAATCTGTCGGCTCAACGCGAGATTAGTCAGTTGCAGTCTAGTGGTGACTTCATACTTTACTACCAGCCTCAATATGATATGAGCCGAGGCTGTGTTAATTCGTTGGAAGTGCTAATCCGTCACCAAGGCTATGATGGTAAAATCACGCCGCCTTGGTTCTTGTCGAGTTTCGCTAAACTTGGTTTAACCTCGGAGCTCGATTTGTGGGTAGTGAAACAAGCTCTGACTGAAGTGAGCCCTCTAGCGGTTAATCCAACGTTCAAGGTCTCGATTAACATCTCACCAGACACGTTCTTGGTGGAAAATTTCGCCAGCATTGTGACGAATCTGATTGAAAAAAGTAGCTTATCTTTTGAACAAGTTGAATTTGAAATCACCGAAGACTTGCTGATCCAAGATGAAGAAAAGACTTGGTCGGTATTACAGCAATTACGAAGTAAAGGTATTCGTATTGCTTTGGATGATTTTGGTGCCGGCTACTCGTCAATTGGTTACTTGAGCCGTTATGAGTTCGACAAAGTGAAAATTGACCGCTCTTTAGTTCTAAACTTAAACCAAAAGAACGGTAAAGAGATGTTTAGTTTGACCAGCCAATTGGTAAGAACAACAGGGGCGGAAATCGTTGTTGAAGGCGTTGAGAAACAGGAAGAAATTGATTTTATGGTTGAACAGAACATTCACTTAATTCAAGGCTTCTATTTTTACAAACCAATGCCATTTAATGAGATTGTTGATAAGCAGATGTTCTGCCAGTAAACACTTTTTAATAACAAAAGAGGGCGAAAGCCCTCTTTTGTTATCTACTATTAACGTTACACTTTAGCGAATACTGGGTAACGTTGTTTTAGTTTGAGCGCAACGTTAACCAGTGCAATTAACACCGGTACTTCGATAAGTGGACCGATAACGCCTGCAAATGCTTGGTCTGAATTCAGTCCAAATACAGCGATTGATACGGCAATCGCCAGTTCAAAGTTGTTACCGGTTGCAGTAAACGCAATGGATGCGTTTTTGTCGTACTCAATGCCCATACGCTTGCCGACATAAAAGCTGACGAAAAACATCACTACAAAGTAGATTGCGAGCGGAATGGCGACACGGACTACGTCCATTGGCAATTCCAGGATCATTTCACCTTTCAGGCTGAACATTAAAACAATCGTTGCCAATAGTGCCACTAGAGTGATCGGCGAAATAGCAGGGATAAAGCGCTCGTTATACCAAGCTTCGCCTTTTGCTTTAACTAAGATTTTACGGCTCAGAAACCCAGCTAGGAATGGGATGCCTAAGTAAATTAATACACTCTCAGCAATATCAAGCATAGAAATGTCGACAGCAAAGCCCTGAAAGCCAAACAGTGGTGGTAATACGGTAATGAAAAGCCATGCCATAAAGCTGTATGTTACGATTTGAAAGGCGCTGTTGATTGCGACTAATGCCGCACCGTATTCTTTATTGCCACCACCGATATCATTCCATACCAAAACCATCGCGATACAGCGAGCAAGACCAATCAAAATTATGCCTACCATATAACCTGGGTGATCGCCTAAAAAGGTTAGCGCGAGAATAAACATCAAGATAGGACCGACAATCCAGTTCATAAACAAAGAGAGTTTGATAGCTTGTTTATCTTTTTTGACTTTACCGAGTAGGCTGTAGTCTACCTTCGCTAGAGGTGGATACATCATTAGGATTAAGCCAATCGCAAGTGGGATATTGGTTGTGCCAACCGACATGGCATCATTCCATTGAGCGATTTGCGGGAATAGAGCACCTAGCGATACCCCAAGCGCCATGGCGAGAAATATCCATAAAGTGAGGTAGCGATCTAAAAAGCCCATTTTCGGTGTTTTTATCTGTTGGGTTGAAGCATTCATAACGTTTCTCTTCGTTTATCGTCGAATGACGATGTGATAATGCAAAAAATTTTGAATAGTTTGGGGGATGAGCCCCAAACTAATCGTTATTACTGAGTGATCTGCTCGAAAAGACCAATAAACTGTTTTGTCGCATTTGGCGACACGCGATAACAGATTTTCGGCGGATTAGGCTCCGCGATAATAAAGCCAGCAGCTTTCAAGATTCTTAAGTGCTCTGACACGGTTGATTGTGCTAAACCTAACTGAGAGACCAAATCACTATTCAAACAACCGCCCATACTTTCAAGAACCAAGAGTGTTTTCAAAATGCGCACTCTAGCAGGGTGAGCCAGCGCTTTTGCTTGTGCGGCAAATTGTTGTTCGAGCTCTAGTTGAGTTGGTGTTGCATCCAATAACGATGCATCTGCTGCGTTACACTGTGTCATAGACTACAAAATAGTTAATCGTCGAATGGCGATATAATAGGGCGAAGTGTCGATTTGATCAAGTGATCTCTGAATCGTTCCTTCGAATTCTACAGAGGTGTGATGTTACCCCTGTACGTTTAAGATCGCAGATCTCGTTTTTCATCACGCTAAACCATAACACTTCATCTCCCAACAATGTCTAGTTAAATTACATTAGTAATAAAAACTAATATATAAGTTTAGTAAATAATAACAGCAACTAGTACTTATTTGTGTGTTTCTAGACATTTTGCCTAAGAATATATAGCTGAATTATTTTTTGAATATTAACCATGTTCATTAATGATGACATTTAATAATTATTGTAAGTTAAATGTGAAGTATGCCGCGTAAATAGTGAGAGTTGTAGATTAGTCTTACACCTGAGATTAACAATGAATAATAAACTTTTGATTCCTTCTTTGCTTGAACCTATTTATAAAACAGTTTAATTTTCAGCATTAGATTTGCTAAGACAAAAAAACGTATTTTGGCACAGCATAAATGGTTTAGAAAGGAATCGAACAGTATGAAAAGAGTGAGCAAATGCATTTTGTGGTTGTCAGGTTCACTGACATCATTTGCTAGTGTCTCTAGTAATTCTGCTGGATATATTACTGATTCTGGAATTCATATTATACCAATTATAGAGACAAAAATTGAGCATATTGATAATGTAGGTCGTTTGTCTGAGAGTGAATCGCTAGAATCGTCGACGGTGTCTATTCTTAAGCCTGGTGTGGTGTTTTTATCCAATAGAAATGGCAATCGATATGAATTAGCCTATCGGCTATCGTCAGGTAGCTATTTCAATAGCATGGATGACAGTTTTTTAGATCACTTTGTTATCAGTCATAATACAATACAGATAAATCCACGTAATAGTTTCCAGCTTAATTATGAGCTAACCAAAGGTCATGAAGAACGTGGTACGGGGTTATTAGCTGGAGATGAATTATCAAAAATCGCTACAGAACCTGTTCGTTATACCATTCACAATGTTGATTTTGGATACAGTTTTGGCTCCAAGGGTGCTAAAGGGAAGATTGAATCTGGGTTAAAGTATTTACGCAAAGAGCACATTAACTACCGAGAAATTAATAACGATGATTTAGCCCGCTATAGCACACGGTATAAAGATTTTGAACAATTAGGGGGGAGTTTGGCGTTTTACTATCGTTTATCACATAGTACGCAGTTAATTGCCCAACTAGAGCTATTTGATAAAAACTACAGCTTGGCTGAACCGGAAAACAATCAATCGCAAGATAGCTTTAATAGCTTCTACTACTTTGGTGCGGAGTGGGATGTCACTGGAAAAACGACAGGAAGATTACGTCTTGGTCTGCAAAATAAAGATTATGAATCGAGTGCAAGAAAAGACTTTAGTGGTTTGAGCTGGAAAGGGGATTTGGATTGGCGTCCGGCAGGACATTCAACCATATCAATTATGACAGGTATGGAAGCAGAGGACTCAGCGCAAGATTCGACATACCTTGACCGAATGAATTTCTCATCCCAATGGCAGCATTTTTGGCTCAGCTATTTTTACACTCGAGTAGGATTTTCTTTGAGTAAAGAAGATTATTCTGAGTCAGAAAGAAAAGACAAACTTAATAATATAGATGTTTCCATTGGATATAGTGAAACAGAGGATGCAGATATTTCTATGGGATGGAGGTATGAAAAAAATGATTCCACACTCAATTCAAATACATACTCTCAAAATGTGTGGTATCTATCTGCAAGCTTAGCTTTTTAAAGTAAACAATTCGGATGTTAGTGATGAATAAATTAGTCTATACGCTTTTAATTGCCTTGAGCATTATTTTAAGTTCATTTTATGCCAGTGCTTTCGAGGATACTTATATCATTGGAGCAGGGGATAAAATTCAAATTTCTGTGTATGGTGAGGATGAGCTTTCTATTGATGAACTATATGTAAATAATAGTGGTAAATTTGAATATCCTTACTTAGGTCAAGTCATTGTTGTGGGTAAAACACTCGAACAATTAAAAAATGAATTAACGTCCGGATTACAAGGTGATTATCTTATATCGCCGAAAGTGAGAGTGAGCATCGTTGAGTTTCGCTCCATTTATGTCAACGGAGAAGTAAAAAAACCAGGAGGATATCAGTATCACCCAGGTCTAACCGTAGACAAGGCAATCGCGCTAGCTGGTGGATTTACTGACAGAGCCTCAAGAAATAAAATCAGCATTTCACAAGCAGATAAAGCCGCAAAGAAGTCAGTAAGTCTTTCTACGCGCGTGCTTCCTGGAGACATTATCGTTGTTGATCAAAGTTTCTTCTAATCGATCAATTTAACAAAATTATATCGGATAATATTATGCTTAATAATTTTCAAACTGGACAAGTTGAAAAGGAAAAAATCATCGATATTGGCTACTATTTTCATTTAGTCAAAAAGCGTTGGTTATCTGTCTTACTCTTCTCAGTTTTTTGTACGATTGCGTCGATTTTTGTTGCGATGTCGATAAAGCCGACTTACAAAGCGACTGCAACCCTACTTATCGAATCTTCACAAAAAAATGCAATTTCGATTGAAGAAGTCGTAGGAATTGATACTTCGGCTAAAGAATATTACTTAACTCAGTTTGAAATACTTAAATCAAATCAAGTAGCGCAACGTGTAATAGAAAAATTAGCACTTGAAAGTCACCCAGAGTTTATCTCTAGCACAGATGTGGCAGGTTCAAGTTTGATTAAGGGTTTAGTCAGTCAAATTAAAATGATGCCCTTAGTAGAGACATACTTTTCTCGCGTATCGACTCAAGACACGATTGATAGGGATGAAACAGCGCTTACAGTGAATCAGAACGTTTTGAAGCGCTTTAAAGCAAGTATGACCATAACACCAATCCGTAAAACTCAGTTAGTTAAAATATCATTTGAGTCCCGTGACCCTAAATTGGCGGCTTTGGTAGCAAATGAAATTGGTCTCGCTTACATTGAAAATAACTTAGACTCTAAGTTAATGGCGACGGAGCAAGCAACAGGCTGGATCAATGATCGTCTCGCTTCACTCAAACAGCAATTAGATGCCTCTGAACAAGCCTTGCTGGACTTTTTGAAACAGCAAGAATTAATCGATAATCGTGGGATTTCCGCGTTGACAAGTTCAGAGCTCTCCAATCTCACCGAGAGATTGGCTAACGCGACAAGTAAACGAATAGAAGCGCAGTCCTTATACTACGCGCTAAAAAGCAACCAAAATACGGATATATCATCAGTTGCTTCGATTTCGTTGATTTCAAACCATCCGCAAATTAGAGACATTCGGAATGCAGAAGCTGACACAGAAAAGCAAGTCAGTGAGCTATCGAAGCGCTATGGTCCCAAGCATGACAAGATGATTCAGGCTAAAGCTCAACTTGCGTCGATCCAGTTAAGAGCTAACAAGCTAGTTGAGAAGTTGATCGAAGGTATTCGAAAGGAGCTTGTTACAGCTCGAGAGCAAGAATCCCTATTGAAAAATGAATTGATGAGTAAGAAAGCGGAATTTCAAACATTGAGCGTTGTTGAACGTGAATATGACGCATTGAAAAGAGAGGTCGACTCTAATGCAAAACTCTATGACTTATTCTTAACTCGCCAGAAAGAGACATCTGCGACAAGCGATTTTAGTTCAACTAATGCACGCTTTAGTGACTATGCACTGGTGCCTGAGTTGCCGTTTAAGCCAAATCGAGGCTTGATAGTCGTGTTGGGGTTATTGGGAAGCTTAATGCTATCTGCCGGGCTAATTATCACGCTGGATGTGTTTAACAACCGTATTGATTCAAGCCGAGATTTTGAAAACAAATTGGGTTTGTTGCCAACGGGTACAATACCAATGATCAGAGATAGAAAATATAGAAACGCGCCGCTAGATGTCTCGATTTTCAAAAGTGGTCAATTCAATATTTTCCAGGAATCTGTAGATTCTATACGAACATCGATATATTTAGCTATACGTGGGACGAATCGCAAAGTGCTAGCTGTGTCCTCCTCAATACCGGAAGAGGGCAAAACAACGACCGCTATTAGTCTTGCACACTCGATGTCGAAGCTGGAAAGGGTGTTGTTAATTGACGCCGATCTTAGAAGACCGTCAGTTGCGGATCGTTTTGGTTTATCTTGTAGTCATAAAGGGTTAACCAACATATTACTTATGAACAGCTCTATTGAGGAAAGCATTTCATCCTTTGAAGATGGTAAACTCGATGTTTTGACCGCAGGAATGGTGGTAGCCAAGCCGCAGGAGATATTAAGTAGCAGAGCATTTGAAGAGCTTATTGAAAAGCTCTCTCAGTCTTATGACAGAATAATTATCGATATTCCTCCCATTTTGCCAGTGAAGGATGCGTTTATTGTTGGGAAGATTGCGAAAGGTATTCTTCTTGTAATGAAAGCGAGTAGTACTAGTAAATCAGTCTACAAACATGCAATGAATTTAGTTTCTCGACATGGAATCCCCATTGATGGCGTGATACTTAATCAGGTCCACGTAAGAAAAGAAGGCAAGCATACTTATTCAGAGTATTCTCTGCAGAGTCAAACTAACACTTAAGAGTGGGTACGCCAGTGGGTTATAAATGCTACACAGCAGCGTTTATACCCCACTAGTATCAAATTTAATTACATCGGTTATTTTTGGTGTTAATTGTCCCTAGCTAACTGGTTGCGATCTAACAGTAGTTTGTTGTTTATTTTAATAGTGTGTTCTTTATGGGATTGAATATGTATTCTGTTTATCGAACTTTAAGGTAATAATGCACAACTGTTTCAAAAGTTGGATTTTTCCAAAATATAAGATAGTTGCCAGCTCACAATAATCATTGAGGTTTAGTTTGGCGTAATCTTAATGTTTAGAATGTCGGATAATGAATGCAACTAAATCTATAGAAAGTAAATGTATCAAAATAGAGACGAAGAATGGAATGGTGTTTAAATGCCTTTAATTTTTTTGTTGCTGTGGCATAGTTATTTTTAGTTGTTTATAAGTAAGTCCGTCAACATTGAAAGGCAGCAATTCTAGTGAGCAGTCAATGCTCAATATGTAAGTGAGGTTTGAATTTTCTCTAGTTGATGGTTTGCTTCCTTGCCTCGTGGTTGTTAAGTAAATACTTGTGTGAATAAGTAAGGTTGTATTTTTATGAAAGGGATCTTTGTAATCAATTCATTGTCCGGAGGTGGGGCTGAGAAAGTGTTCTCTAAACTAATGAAAATGATTGATTCTGACCAAAAAAGACAATATGACATGGAAGTAATCATTCTAGATGAAAAAGAAGAACTATATAGCCTTCCAGAGTCGATCACTATTCATAGGCTAGGAAATAAATTTGGTGTCATAGGTCAAACATACCGATATATTGAGTTAATTAAAAAAATTCAACCAGATTTTGTGGTGAGTTTCCTGTTTCGATCAAACTGGTGCAACATAATTGGCGCTAAGCTATTTAGCTACAAGAGTTTACTCAGTGAACGAGGTAATACCAATGCACGTTTAAGGGGGAAATTGTTTTCACTGAAAAAGATGATTATTAAGTTTGTTTTCAGTGGTGGTGACACGACTATTTGTGTATCTAAAGGTGTAGGTGACTGCCTTAAAAATGATTATGGTATAGCACCTGATAAAATAAGTATTTTAAATAACTCTTACAACTTGGTTGATATCCGAAATAAAGCAAAATACAGTGCCATTGAAGGCTTGGAGCCAGGCTATATATTAGCAATAGGTCGATTAGTAAAGCTTAAGGGGTTTGATGATTTAATTACAGCTTTTTCCAAGTCAAAGTTGTCACGTGAACTTGTCATTCTTGGTGATGGAGAAGAACTTGAGTTCTTGAAGCAGCATGCGAAAGATGCGGGTATTGGAGACAGAGTGAAGTTTTTAGGTTTTGTATCTAACCCTTATCCTTACATGGGAAGCGCTCACTCTTTTGTTCTAAGTTCCCACTTTGAGGGGTTTCCAAACGCTATGGTTGAGGCAATGTCTTTATGTAAACCAGTAATATCCTCTTTAACCGATGGTCCAGTAGACATTCTACAACCTAGTCGTTTACCTAAGCATGGTGAATTTGAAACGGCTAAATATGGTCTAGTTTACAACGCGAAAGATAAAGTAGCGCTGACCAAAGCACTTGATGAAGTCAATGATAATCAAGGTTTGTATCGTGAACTGTGCATGCTAAGTGAACAGAGAGCAGAACATTACAGTGAAGACAAATTTTATACCGAGTTTAACACGATAGTTCGAAACTATGTGCCTGGTTTTCACTAATGTTAGATATTTTAAAGCCACTAATTCTTATCACGATCGCCATTTTTGCTCATAAATGGATGTGGACATATTCGTGCAGTAAATCGACAAGATTAGTGTTTTGGGTGGTATTCTTTAGGTTTGTTCTCGCATCATTTCATGAGTTTGCATACCCTCAGATTATTGGTCCATTTTCAATTGTTTCACTTTACTCAATCTTTGTTGTGTCATTTTTGCTTTTATTTATCATTTCTAATGATGTTCAGATAAATAGAAACTATTGTTTTTTTATTATCTCTATGATCCTTGTATCAATGGTACTAGCAGCAATAATAAATACTCACTATGTCCAAAGTGTTGCCTCGATAGTTAAGTGGTTAATGCTGTTGTTGTTGGTAAGTTTAATTTACGATGCTTTGAGCAAGGATGGTGTGAGTAAAGTGCTTCGGTCGATTGGCTTTGCTTACCTTTACCCTATCATTCTAATGATAGCGTCGGTCGTATTAGGAATATCAAAAGCCACAGAAAATGATGGTTCAGTTAGCTATGTCGGTGGGTTCAATCATGAGGCTGTTTTTTCGGTAATTATTTTTAGTGGTGTGTTTGTTTATGTAATGATTGGGGTGTTCGAGAGGCGCATAAAATTAGTGCTTGGAAGTATGTTCACGTTAGTGCTATTACTCGCTCTAATAAATTATAGAACCTCGATATTAGCTTGTGTTGGGATGTACATGACGATTGCAACACTTCTCTATTTTCGTAGCCAGTTAAAGAATAAACTAATAGTTACGTTGTTTGCCGTAGTTGCTCTTGGCGTACTAGTTAACGTTGATAGTTCCGCTGTCATGGAGAGATTTCAGGAAATTCCGCAAGCTATAAATGACTCTGCTGGTCTGACGGTATTTCCTGAACTTTATGATAGTGACGAAAGAAAATATTTCTCAGGTCGAATTTATTTTTGGTCTTCATACATTCATGAAGCATTAAATGGAACCACGCTACAAATATTGTTCGGGCACGGGATGGATTCATGGAAAGGTTTTTTTGAAAAATATGCACATAATACATTTGTCTCATTTTTTTACGAGCTAGGGATAGTTGGAGTAATACTCCTTATTTTGTTTTTTATAATGATTATCATGAGGGCATTATATGGCTTTGATTGGTTAGCAAAAGTATTTTTACTCGGTTCGGTTGTTGCTTTTGTTATCTTGAATTTAGCTACAATGCCATTGTGGCAAATTGAAGGAGTTATATTTCTTTCAATAATAATTGCTTTGGTTGATTTGAATAAAAAATCTTTGGTCAACAAAGAGAGTTTTAAACTTTAATAGCCTGTTAAATAGTTAAATTCCAAATTAAATAGATGGTTATATTTACTGGTGTTTCTTCGCTAGGGACGGCTATTGCTAATATTTAATGATGTATTAAGGGACGGAAAATGTCATTTGAAATTAACAACGTAAAGATAGGGATTATCGGGCTAGGATATGTTGGGTTACCACTTGCCGTAGAGTTCGGCAAAAAATACGACACGGTGGGGTTTGATATTAACCAACACCGAATTGATGAACTCAGAAGAGGGCATGATAGCACATTAGAATGTAGTGACAATGAACTGGTCGCGGCGACATACTTACAATATTCCTCTGAGCTCAATGATCTAAAGTCATGCAATTTTTACATTGTCACTGTACCGACACCAATCGATGAGCATAAGCAGCCAGACCTTACGCCACTTATTAAGGCATCTGAAGCCTTGGGCACCATTGTGTCAAGCAATGACATTATCGTTTACGAGTCTACCGTCTTCCCGGGTGCAACTGAGGAAAACTGTATTCCAATCGTAGAAAGAGTATCGGGGTTAGTATTCAACCAGGACTTTTTTGCCGGTTATTCGCCTGAACGTATCAATCCCGGCGACAAGGAGCATCGGGTCACAAATATCCTTAAAGTGACAAGCGGTTCTAATGAAGAAGTCGCTGAATTTATTGACCGTTTATATGCTTCCATTATTGAAGCGGGTACCCATAAAGCTTCTTCGATTCGAGTAGCAGAAGCCGCTAAGGTAATTGAAAACACACAGCGTGATGTGAATATCGCCTTGATCAATGAATTGTCGATTATCTTCAACAAGCTAGGCATTGATACCCTTGAGGTGCTTGAAGCCGCAGGTACAAAATGGAATTTCTTACCATTCCGACCAGGTTTAGTGGGGGGGCACTGTATCGGGGTCGATCCTTACTACCTTACTCATAAAGCGCAATCGGTTGGTTATCACCCAGAAATGATCTTGGCAGGACGTCGACTCAATGACTGCATGGGCAAACATGTGGTTTCTGAATTGGTGAAACAGATGATTAAAAAGCGCATCCAGGTTGAAAGCGCGAATATTTTAGTTATGGGGTTAACCTTCAAAGAAAACTGCCCTGACTTACGTAACACCAAGGTGACAGACATTATCGAAGAGCTCGCCGAATACAATATTAACGTTGACGTTTATGACCCTTGGTGTGAGCCACAACAAGCGCTCGAAGAATACGGTATTGCGCTTAAGCCAAAGCTAGAACCTAGTCATTATGATGGTGTCATCATCGCGGTTGCCCATGAAGAATTTAAACAATTAGGCGTAAGTGCTATTCGCTCGTTAGGTAAATCAAACCATGTCGTTTATGACCTGAAATATGTACTACCTAAACAAGAAGTAGATATCAGACTTTAATTGGAGAGTAAGAAATGAGTAAATTTATTCAAGTTCAGCAAGCGTTAATAGCAGATCCAAAAGTTTGGTTGGTTACTGGCGTAGCGGGTTTTATTGGCTCTAATTTGCTGGAAGCTTTGTTGAAACTGGATCAACGAGTAGTCGGTCTGGACAATTTTGAAACCGGTCATCAACATAATCTTGATGAAGTAAAGAGCTTGGTGTCATCGAAGCAGTGGAACAATTTCACTTTTGTCGAGGGTGATATTACTGATTATTCAGCATGTGAAAAAGTAGTGGAAGGGGTTGACTATGTATTGCATCAAGCAGCGCTAGGCTCTGTTCCTCGCTCGTTAGCTAACCCAATCAAAACCAATGCTGCAAATGTCTCCGGTTTTTTAAACATGCTTAACGCTGCTAAAGAAGCTAATGTAAAGAGTTTCACGTATGCAGCCAGCAGTTCAACTTATGGTGATCATCCTGCATTACCGAAAGTAGAAGAAAACATTGGCAAGCCGTTGTCGCCTTATGCCGTGACCAAGTATGTAAATGAAGTCTACGCAGATGTATTTGCACGTAGCTACGGTTTTAAATCAATTGGACTTCGTTATTTTAATGTATTTGGTAAGCGGCAAGATCCAAATGGCGCTTATGCAGCCGTCATTCCAAAGTGGACCGCAGCAATGATTGAGGGCGAACAGGTTCATATTAATGGTGACGGTGAAACGAGTCGTGACTTTTGTTTTATCGAAAATACAGTGCAGATGAATATCCTTGCCGCAACAGCCAGTGAAGATGCCAAAAATCAGGTCTATAACGTGGCAGTCGGTGATAGAACATCGCTAAATCAGCTCTATCAGGCTATCAACGATGCGTTAAGCGATAGTGGTATCTCGATAAAAGGCGAGCCGAAGTATCGAGACTTCAGAGCGGGTGATGTACGTCATTCACAAGCCGATATTAGTAAAGCGCGCGAATTACTGGGCTACCAGCCTGAGTACCATATTTCTGCTGGTATTAGCCAAGCGATGCCTTGGTACATTAAGTTCTTGTCGGCTTGAAACATAAAAGAACGCAAATGAGCAAGGTAGGTAATATGCGTGATCATAAAATTGCATTTATTGGTGGGCGAGGACTGTTCTCTAGTTATGGCGGTGTGGAAAATGCAACGAGAGAGATCGCCAAGGAGTTGTCGAAACGGGAAAATTTGAGAGTTCACGTTTATGGTGTAGAAGGTGAGTCTGACGAGGTATTTGAGCCAGGGGAAAATTTATATTCGACCGAAATAAAGCGCTTAATATATGAAAAACTCGGTCAGCACGGCTACATTCTAGCTTGCGTTTTCCACGCAATATTCTCATTGCGACCGACCACAGTGCTGTTATTTGCATCAGGACCATGTATTTTCACGCCATTCCTTCGCATCTTCGGTATCAAGGTCGTGACCAGTATTCGAGGTATGGACAGTGAACGTGATAAATGGGGACGCGTAAGTAGGGGCATCTTGCAGTTGGGTGAGTATTGTGCGTGGAAGTTCTCGACCCATTTTACCGCTAATAGCAAGAAGATAGTCACTGCTTTTGAAACAAGAAGAAGAGATGGGCACTTCATTCCCAATGGTTGTAATGCCATATCAGGCACGGATGTATCACAACTTAGTCAGTACCAAGTTTCTGAAAATGGGTATCTTTTGTTTGCTGCACGTTTGGACCCAGTGAAACGTCTCCATCTTTTACTTGAAGCTCACTCGACACTTTCTAATGCGGAAAGGTTGCCGTTGATAATTGCAGGAGGCAACTGTCAAAGTGAAGAGTATGAAGCAACATTAAAAAGCTACCAGAGTGATAAGGTCATTTTTATCGGTCATGTCAGTTCTGCAGAATTGGCACCTCTTATGAAATATTGTCGGGCGTTTATTCTACCGTCAGTTATCGAAGGTATGTCAAACAGCTTACTGTCGGCGATGGCGAACGGTAAGGCGATAATTACTGCGGACATTGAGGAAAACCGAGACGTGGTGGAGTTGGAGCATGCGTTATTTGAAAAGGATAACTTAGAGCTACTAAAGCAAAACTTGCAACGCGTCTGTACAGATCAACAGTTTTGTGAAGAGCTTGGGGATAGTTTAGAGCAATTGGCTAAACAGAAATACTCATGGAAAAGCACAGCCGACAAGTTTTATCAGTTGGCGATTTGAAACATGAATAACCTTTGGAGATAGCCAGATGAATCATGCAATCAACGACATTAAGTTTGGTGTTGTTATCACTAGCTACAATCGACCTGATTTCTTGCTAAACGCGGTAAAAAGCTTAGAAGACCAGCAGTTGCCAGCGTATGAGATCGTGGTTGTTGACGATAATTCGGATTTTGATGTTCAAACACTGCTGAGTGAGTTTAGTCATCTGCCAATCACTATTATCACTAAAGACCAAGGGCATGGCGCGAGTCATTCGAGAAATTTAGGAATAGATATGATCTCGAGTGAGTGTGAGTTTATTGCTTTTCTTGATGATGACGATGCTTTTTTACCCAATCGCTTGTTGGCAGCAGCGAAGGACTTTATTCATAATCCAAACCTAGAAGCGACGTTGTGCTCTTATGTTTTTATGGATGGACGAAAGCGTAAAAATACGCCTGCAACAGGGTGTGTGAGTCAAGAGGTACTTAAAAAAGGTAATAGTTATTGTGGAACATCGGGTTTGATCATCAAGCGGAGCGTTGCGCTCAATGTGCGCTTTGATGAAGAAGTCCCATCTGGCGAAGATTGGGAGTTGTTTGCGCGTTTGAGTCAGAGAGGAAATTTCTACTTTAATAGCGAGCCACTGTTTCTTTATCGAACGGGTAATCACATCAGTAAGACTAACCAAAAAAAGTATCTTAGCATTGCTCAAATGGAACATCGTTTCACCGCTGCCAACAAACAGCGCCATTGGCTGGGAGAGGAAAACTACTTAAGGCGAATTGCTACTCAAATACTTGGTGATTTAGGTACAAAGCAAGCGGTGTGGCAGTGGATTAACTTTTCACTGAAAAAAGTTGGAGTTGCGATTACATCTCGAGTTTTACTGCAAATTGTCAAAAACAAAATAGTTCAAACTTAATACAAGGTTAAGCAACTAAATGAAAGGACTTCTTTGGGTACTGTTTGAAAAAGTTGGTTTAGCAGCCCTTTCGATGCTTGTGGCATTTTGGTATGCGATCCTTTTAGGACCGGAAGGCTTTGGTATTGCTTCAATGTTTCTTGCAACAACGTTGTTAGTGACAGCAATTCAAAACAATATGCAGCAAAATCCGTTGGTTGCAACTAATCTTGATTTTGCCAGTGCAATGTATGCCAGCATTAAAGGCTGGCTTCTAATCTCGGTTGTAACGGTCGCTCTACTATATTTTGCATTGATCTCATATTGGGGTGACGAATACTGGTTGCTCGTGCTCGTCTGCATTTGTCATGTGCCGATCTCATCGATATCCAAAGTGCTGTTAGCTGAACTTTTGCGGAATCAGGAATATAAAACCATCGCATTACGTTCTGTGTTGGGAAAGCTATTAGGCGTCGTCGCAGGGATAGCACTTGCTTATATGGGAAAGGTTAAGTTGGCGATATTAGTACAAAGCCTTGTCGATATTTCGGTACAACTTGTGATTATGGCGACACGTTCGCAGCTCTTTTCATTGAGTAAGGTTTTTACTCGGTTTAGTCGAAAAGAAACAGGGATTTTTGTTGCTTTGTTTAGAGAAGGCATCCCTTCGGGACTGTCGGTGATAGACGGTAGCTTTAAAAATCGAGGTGCGCTAATCCTGCTCGGCGTTCTACTCGGTCCTTACTCATCTGGCGTATTTGCTTTGGCGATGAAGCTGGTTGATGTGCCAAGAACGATGATTGGCTATGGATTGACGACTTGGGCGATAGGAAAGCTTAGAGCGTCAGCGAATAGTGATTTTTTGCTGCGAGACGTATTCGTTTCGATAAACCACATCGGTATTCTCGTTTTGGCTCCGGCATATCTTGGTATGGCAGCAATTTCGCTACCACTACTAACCCAGTTTTTTGGTAGTGAGTGGGCAGAAGCTTCGGTCATCACTATGCTGCTGTGTTTCTACTACCTCGTTTTATCTTTGCAGTTATTCGTTCCTCCATTATTAGTTATTAAGCAACAAACGCATAAAATAATGTGGGCAACGATTCTGTCATCCGTCATAGCAATTATAGGCAGTGTTTTCTTAGTGCCTGCTTTGCAAATCTATGGGTTACTTATCGCGCTATTTTTATCCCTGATACCATTACTATATAAGCAAGATAGTGAGACGAGTAAATTACTTGGTGTAACAACGCTCAATGTGATCAAGGAGACGATCGGGTTGATTCTATCAGCGATCATTATGCTGTCGGCATTAGCTTACTCAAGATACTGGCTTGAGTACGAAAACCTATATTTACTGATCGTAATTGGCGTGTTCAGCTATACACTGTGCTTATCGTGTTTATATCTCTTAGGCATGGTAGACAAGGCTAAGTTCAAGAAAATAATAAGTCTTTAGTTCTAGATTGCAGGGTACTGGCAGGGAGTTGATTAATGCGGTCTACTATCGTAGTTCTAGCGCAGCAGGACGCATATCCGTCATTATCGACGCTATCCAGCCGCGCTTAAAGCTCTAAAATGGACGAAAACACAACCAAGTGGTTGCATAATGACCGAACGGTTGGTTTTTGATGAAAAAATGCTTTTCTTTTCAGTCATATGTGGCATATTAACTACGCCTTCACGATAAAGCGTACTTCGTATAATGGCTATTACCTCAGCCTTCCAAGCTGATGATGCGGGTTCGATTCCCGCAGTACGCTCCAAATTTTCTCCTCTTGCTTCAGGCATTTACCAAAATTTTCTTCACTAGCAGTAAGATTATAGTAATCAAAGTAGTTTCTTACGTCAGTTATGTTTCTTATCAAAACCAACTCCTCTTCATTTCTCTGTAACCGTCGTAGCTCATTCAATCTCCATGAAGTGTCTGTAAGCTTTTCCGATTCTTTATGTGAAATAGGGTAGCTGATGATCCTCCCCGACCTACAACTATACTTTTGGCAGCTTAACTTCTGGCATCGACCACAAAACTAACACGTAAGTATTACGATGTTTAGATCAAAAAAGTGCAACTTGTTGATGTGCATGAATATAAGCGTGCTGTAGAATATCAAGTTATATAATATTACAGCGCAATGCATATCTAATGAAAATTTACATCTCAAAGACTCTTGGCATAAATGATTACGATGGATTTCATCTTATACAAGACCATATCGGTACAAGCCATATTAATCCTTGGGATGATTTTGGCTACATCGTAACCTTTAATCTCTATCACGTATCGGACGAATGCAAAACGAAAATCGAATCACTTAAGCTATTGATAAATGGGGAGACGAATACAGCTAAATATTTGTTCGATAAAGGTCTGGACGTTACAGGCAAAATCACGGATGTAACGGCAATAATTGGTAGCTTGCAAGCTGTCTCTATAGGGGCAAGTAAAAGTTACTACCAAAAAATCAGAGCGGTGCTTGAAAATAATAAAAAAGATATTACCAACTTACTTGAAATGCTCCACGACGCAAGCTATCTGTTTGGAGAGCGTGAATCCTATGAATCTTATGAGGGATTTAGTGCAACTATCTTCCGAGATGGAGAAACGGCTAATTCCTTAATAATGAAAGGTTATAATGTTGCAATTGGCACGTATGAAAGAAAAGAAGCATTTAGTTTAATTCTTGACCCACCCGCAGCATCGATAGACCCGATCGAATTTAAATTTGACGTATCAAAACGCATTGCTAAGACCAATATAAGCTTATTGATTGGTGAAAATGGGACTGGTAAAAGTCATATTTTGAAGAGGTTATCAGAGGTAATGCTCGGAATAACATCAAACAAAAATGCTTGGCCATTTTTTCATAAGTTGATTGTTGCAGCGTACTCGCCATTTGAAAGTTTTTATACAAAAGAACAGATTCTTGATTTGCTTGATACTAAGAAAAATAAGAAGAAAAACAAAAATAATAGAAAAAACAAAGAATACAAAGCGCAAAGAAGTAGTCAAATAAATAAGTATGCATACATTGGATTCAAAAATGACAATAATGAATTTAGCTTAACTTGGCCTAGAGTATTTAGTGTTAATGCTTTGAAGTCAATCATGAAATATGATAAAGAAGAAAATTGGTGGACGGATAATACACGATTAAAAATATTGAAATCTACTCTTTCCTTAAGTATGGAGTTTGATGATATTGCGGTTAAGCTAAAATCAAATAATAAGTTTCAACTCGTTGAAGATGATTCTTATAAAGAGTTTGACAAGTACAAAGAGGACATTGATGAACAAGAAGGATTATTTTTTCTAAAAAATGGGCATCCAATTCCTTTAAGTTCAGGACAGGAAATTTTTTCGTACATGATTCCATCGTTGGTTTCTGAAATCGAAGATGAAAGCTTAATTATAATAGATGAACCAGAACTTTATTTACATCCGACACTAGAGGTCGGGTTGATAAACATGCTTAAACGTTTGCTTGGTGAGACGAATTCGTCAGCTATAATAGCAACGCATTCAGCCATTATAGCTCGTGAAGTAGCGAAAGATGGCATTCTAATACTCAAGAAAAATGATGGGTATACAAGTGTTAGTACCCCTGAAATACAAACCTATGGGGAGTCTTTAGAGGTAATTATTGGCGAAGCATTTGATGATTTTGACACGATAAAACCATTTCAACATGAAATAGATGCATTGATTTCAAACGAAACCAAATTGAATAAAGTCATAAGCAGTATTTCTAAAGATGTTGGAGATGAGGCATTAGTTTATATTAACTCATCATCATTTTGTAATAATGAAATTGAGTTTGAGAGAAACAAATGAGATATTTAGAACAGCTCAAAGTCGATGGTAAAAAGAACGAAGAATGGTTGGTTAAAGCAACGTCCTCTAAAAAGGCTAAAGTTAATGAGTTAAAAAAAATAGAAGATGATCTTAAGGTGGTATATAAGAACTATGATAAGATAGTTATTAACCATAAAAACAAAGTCAAGGAGTCAAAATTTTTAGCAGCTTCTGATGTCTTAAAAGATTTTTATAATCACCCACCAACGAAATTAAAAAAGCTCATACAAGAGAGACGCATAGATCATGGTCTTAATGAGTGCCCATTTTGTGGCAAACCGACAGCCCCTAGTACACTAGACCATTATGTCCCAAAAAGCGATTGGCCAGAATTTTCTATTTTCCAGAATAACCTTGTCCCACAATGTAAAGAGTGTGCTCCTATCAAAGGGGATAGTTACTATTGTCACGAAAGAGGTATGGCAATATTTATTAGTCCTTTATACAGTGACATATTATCTAAAGTCGGATTTCATATTGATGTTGAATATAAAAAAGATAGCAATGTTATAAGTGTAAAGCCAAGATTTTTTTTGAGTGATGATATCGATAAAGATGGTGAGTTTAGGCTGAAAATGCACTTTGAGAACCTCAAAATAAAAGAGAGAATTGAAAAATATAGCTATAGAAGAATAAGACATTGGAAGAATTTACTAAAAGAAAATGATTTTGATATTTCAGAGGTTCTTCAAACTAGGATAAACGAAAGAATATTGGATGAGAGAAACAAAAACTGGGAAACCTCACTATACATTGGGATTCTCAAAAATCAGGAGTTGGTAGATTATTTGAATAGCTTATTCCTTGAAGATGAATTACCAATGAAAAAGCAAAAAGTAAAGCAAAGAGAGATGGTTTTATAATTAAATACAACACGTATAAATCATTGGTGAATATCATTAATGATTTATAAAAATGTTATGTGTTAGTAAGCTACTTGTATTATATTAGATGTTAGCATAAGAATAATTAGAAGTATTTAAATGATATTAGTTGAAGAAAAGTATATTAAGTCTATTTCAATGTATCTTGGCGTACTGTCAGAGTATATAGAGACGTTATCCTCTATAAATTTGAATGATGCCTCAGTCATAAGCGAAAATTTATGTGCTCGGTTAATGAATTTAGTATACGGGTACAAACTTGAGAATGCGAACCTTATAAAGCAAAACTCCGATGTAATTGACTTATATGATCAAGATAATAGAATTTCTGTTCAAGTAACTTCAAACAAAAGAATATCAAAAATAAAAAATTGCTTGTCTAATTTCTTAGATAAAGAGTTAGACAAAGAATATAGACAGCTTTTTATATATATACTAACGTCAAAGCAGCGCAGTTATCAAGTTGAACCCATAACTAGAAATGACTTTAACTTTGATAAAGGCGTTCACATACTTGATAAAAAAGACATACTATCAAAAGTTCAAGGTTTAGATCCTGTATTGCAAAAAGAAATACTTGAGTTGTTGAAAAATAACATTATTTTGCCAAGTGAAACGCTATCCGTCTCAAATGAAGTAGCCACAATCATCAATTTAGTTACTTTGATAAGTGAAAGCGAAGCAAAATCTAAGTTTGACTCAAATACAGATATCGATCCAAGAAAGAAAATATCAAAGAGATTTAAAGATAAAGCAATTATTGTTGACAATCAATATTTTAATCTTTGTCAAGAGTATTTGCCCATACTTGCTGAAGTCGAAAGTAACGACTCGTATGATGGTGTGAAAAATTCCAAAGTATCTTTGTACTTGAAGGATATGAGTACAGAGTTGCTATTAAAATATGATTTTGACGCAATGCAAGCATTAAAGGATTTAATTGCACACATAGAGCATATATTTCAAACGCAATGCATTGAATATAATGAAACTGCGATAAAGTTTTTTGTATTAAAACACTTAACTGAATGTAATGTCTTCCCGATATTGAGAGGAGAAGAGTAATGTATAGATTGATTGAAACTTCAGAAGCAATCGAATTTTCCCTACCAATTATCGGAGCAAGTATTTTATCAATTCTAGTTGAAAATAATGGTAGAATGACAATATTTAAGTTGTTTAATAGGATTCAAAAGGTTCATCCAAATTATGGGCAGAATAGAATTGTTCATGCCCTTGTCTTCCTGTATTCGATATCTACTATAGAATTTAAAGAACCATATATTGAGGTTGTAAATGATAATTAAGAAACTCTATTCTTCAGATGATTCTTTCTTCGACCCAATACTTTTTGAAAATGGTTTTAACCTGATTATAGGAGAAAGAAGTAGTGGTTCTGAAAAAAGAAATGGCGTTGGTAAGTCAATCGCTATAGAGTTTATAAATTTCTGTCTCTTAAAAGATGTAGATAAATCTAGGCTAAAATACTTGCCGAAAGACATTGTTTATACAAGCTATCCAATATTTTTGGATGTGGAGATTGATGGAAGGCGGCGTTTTTCAAGGTTGTTGTCATCATTCGCTTAGTTATTAAGCGGCTTCTCTTTCTGGATTTAGATGAACCTCACCAACGGGTTCACAGTTCCTAATTTTGCCTGACCAACGCGCAGGGTGTCGTTTTCTTGCTATCGACAATACATCAGAACGACGCCTTAAAATCTCGCTATCTTTACCACTGTGACGCTCTGATGGCGTAACGTAATTTAACTTACTGTGCTTGTGCTCGGTGTTGTACCAACGCACGAACGCCTCAACCCAACTACGACTTGCATCGAGTTGTTCAAAGCCTTTTGTTGGCCAGCTAGGCATGTACTTCACTGTGCGGAACAGCGACTCAACATACGGGTTATCATCACTGACTCTCGGGCGACTGTATGATGAAGTAATACCAAGCTCATCCATTTTCGCTCTGAACGTCAGTGACTTCATTGGCGCACCATTGTCCGAGTGAAGTACCAGTGACTGATTAAAGCACTGCTCGCGCATCAGCGTCCGCTGTAATAACTGTGATGCTAACTCACCGCATTCACATTCATAAACATCGTAACCAACGATTTTTCGGCTATAAATATCTTCAATCACGTAGAGATAATAGTGCTGACCGCGAACCCTAGATGGCAAGTAAGTAATGTCCCATGTGTACACTTGATTGGGACCTGTTGCCGTATAACTTGTTGGCTTAGCCTGCCTTTGTCGACTTCGCTGACGACCTCGGGGATGAAGTTGACCTTCCGCTTTCAAAACCCGATAGTAGCTCGACTCCGAAGCGATATACTCACCATTATCAAGCAACGTCGGAACAATTTGAGTTGGTGGTAAACTCGCGTATTCAGGGCGGTTGCACACCTCGATAATCGCATCACGTTCTTGCTGTGAGAGTTTGTTAGCAGGCGCAGGTCTGGTGCATGTCGGTCTTTTGTCTGCCCTTATTTCACCTTGCTGATACCAGCGTCGATACGTCCTCAAGTCGATTTGAACCTCATGGCAAGCGTACTCCAATCGGCAACCACTTTGCTGAGCGTCGTGGATAAGAGTGACCAAGTAGTGCCTTTCATCGGTTGAGGTTAATCTTCCTCTGGCTCTTCCCCGTAAAAGGCTCTCAGCTTTTTTCGCAGAACCAAGAGTGCTGCGGTTTCAGCTAACGCTTTTTCTTTAAAGCGTAACTCTTTTTTCAGCTCTTTAATTTCAAGCTTGTCAGCTTTAGCTTGTTTCTTGGCTTCAGCCTCACGCTCTTTAACAGACATAAACCCTTGCATACACTCACTTCGCCAATCTTGCACTTGTTCAGGGAACAAGCCTTTCTCGCGACAATACTGACTGAGTTCATTCTCCGTCATCGAGTAGGTTTCAGCGACAATGGCGAGTTTAGTTTGAGCAGACCACTGCTCTGATGAAGTATTACTATTTGGCACAGCGGCTCCTGAACGTCTAAGTTGCTGCCGCCAATGATACAGGGTTGCTGGGCTAATACCTTCCTCTTTTGCTACTTGGCTTACAGACATTGAATAAGGAGGTAGTAGCTTCTTCAATATGGCTTCTTTTCTTTCTGTTGGAATGCGATTCAAAACTCACTCATTACCACCCAAACTGGTTAAATTTTAACAGTGACAACAATCCTGCCAGAGGGGGTAAGCAAAGATACTTTAATGCAAAAAATTAAGCCTAATCACCACCGAAGTAATGATTTGAGAGGTTCTCATTTAACTAGTGCTCTTAAGAAACTTGCAGAATTGCAGAGTGCAAAAGGCATTACTCCACCAGTATTAGCATATGACTCTAATACTCGAATGCTTAAGATTATTGATTCTACATTTTACTTCTACTTAAAAAATGCAAACCTTGAGGATGCAATTGAAGACATTGTAAATCCAGTAGAATGTGTTGATTGCTAAGACCTTTAGGATATATACAGTAACTAAAACCCAACATATAGGCTTTGAGCTTTTTGTTGGGTTTTTTTTCACGATAGAGGCATATCAATACTGTGATTAGAATAAAATCAAAAATTTCAATTGGTAACGTCTATTTTAAGTTTAAAAAAGTTTGCTATTTGGTTCCATAAAACCGTCGATTTAGAATCTTATGCGTAGGTTCCGCATGTTTTGCAGAACTGTAGTGATCCTCCAAGACCCTTTGATCTCGATGACCTAGTTCTTTTGCTACGCTCATGAAAGTCGCGCCCATTTCTAAACAAAACGTAGCGAAGCTCTGGCGACCAAAGCGTAGTGGTTTGTATTTGATGTTGAGACATTTAAGCTCATTCTCAAATGACACAGCTATACGTCTTGTGAAGTGGCTTGTGCTCTTAAATCTTCCCCCTTTTATTGATCTGAATAGAAATGTAATCTCTTCAGGTATTAAGGTTTGGTAGTCTTTTTGCATTACATGAATCACCTCTTTCTTGTGGTGAACGAGTGGTAATATTGCTTCTATAACATTTACGGCAAATTGAGATAACTCAATGGTTCTGTAAGAAGTCTCGGACTTGGGAAGCTTATAGCCTCCACGAACTGTGAGTGATCTTTTCACAGTTAGAGTAGGCGGATTTGCTGACATATCGATATCTTCTAGAGCAAGAGCGGCTACCTCACAAGGTCTTAACCCTGTAGCAATTGATAATGCAAGGGCTAATGGAGTAAGAGTAAATTTATCCAGATTTTCGAAAATGACGAGAACTTCTTCCTGAATATAAGGATCTGGTTTTTTCGCTTCCCACTTTAAACCAGTGAACTCTGACGTTTGATATCTTGTTACCTTAAGATGTTGGCTTAGCATTTCATGCGCCCGTCGCCATACATTTATCATTTCGGAAATTGATTTCACATTCCTATTTTTATAATCGCTTTTTAGTAATTTACGCAGTTCACTTGGTGAAATGTAATCCATTGGTTTATTGCCAACAGAAATTGCAATTTTATTTGCAATTCTCCTGTAGCCATCCATAGTGGTAGGCGATCTTTCGGAGCCATACGCTAATACAAACTCGTGATACATATCTTCAAATGTGTATGATCTGGCTTTCGACTTAGCACCTGATTTCTTATTTTCAGATCGGAACTCTTCAAGGTCGAATTCACCTTTCTCTATGAGTTCAAGTATTTTTAACTTTTCGTTGTATACGTATAAAAGGTTTCTTTTACTTGGGATTATTTTATAAGTTTTCTTGACTTGTGTACCGAAGTAATTGAAAACCATACTTATTGATGATGTGTTGGCGTAAACACCTGGGTACTTATTTGTTCTCATAAATCCACCGTTGAATTTCGTCAATCTCGTAGTAGATCACGTTGTCTTTAGCTTTAGTCCAATGAACACCTTCGATCCATATACTTCGATAGCGTTTCTTGTTTAAGGCATTTAATGATATTCCCATTTCTCTATATATGATATTTGACTTTACCCACATAATGCTTCGCTTATAAGTTTTAACGTACATGTTAAAGTTAGGATTAATTTGTTTTTGTGCAACAAATATATGTAGGTCACATTTTTATGGTTGAATTATTATTTATTTAGACTACTTTTTTTATTAGATATATTAAATGGCTCGTGTAAGTGTGGATATTAAAAGAACTAATGGTATTTACTTTATGATTATTACTTTTAAGTTGAAATGAATTTTTAGTAATAAGAACATTGTTCTCACGTAAATATGATTTGCACAAAGTGTGATCTAAGTCACGCTTTGTGAGTTTGCTTGCATGTTTTACAGATAAATGGTTGAAAGGCACGGCATTGGTGCTGAGTTGTCTCAGACCATGCGATACTAAATCTCGTATTCCTAAGTAAATCTGTTAATCTGGTTTAAAAATAAACAAGAAATAAATGACTAAGGTTGGCAAGGATGTCAGAGGCATCGATAGTTGCGGTTAGAATCAAGGAAGTTCGTATGCGTCTTGGGTTAACTCAAGCCGATTTGGGGGAGATGTTGGGGCTAGATAAAAGTCGTGCTTCGAGTCGAATCAACCATTACGAAAAAGGCAGGCATTTTCCTTCCTATGAGTTTATGGTGAGTTTATCTCAACTAACCTGCACACCGCTCTCGTATTTCTATGAGTCTGATCCTCAACTAGCTCAAGCTGTTAAAAGTTTTTCTGAGTTGTCGATTAATCACAAAGAATTGATAACGCAGGTTATCGACGATCTTAAAGCGAGGCAAAAAGGCTGAATAGTATGTTGACTACATATAGGGTTACGAGATTTTGATAACGTACCATATGATGTATCTGTTGTGTTTTGTGAGCACTTAATATGTTCGCCACATATAGGAATACGAGATTCGGATGATGCACAAACATGCTTAAAGAGTTACGATCAGTTTAGTTTTACTCGCTCAAAACGGTGATTACTCGGTAAGAATTTAGTAAGTTTTCAGGCTAGATTAGGCTATAGAAGGCTTCTTTCATTTGATGTGTGATTTGTTAACCGTCTGAATTTCAATACAATTCAATGAGTAATATTTTCTATACTAAGAGTTCGATTCCCGCAGTACGCTCCAAATCTCTTCTATAGTTTACCAATTCCAAGTTACTGAAAAAAGCGCTTAGCGGCGTGTTTTTGTGTATCTAAGTTTTATGGCTTAGTAACGACTAGATCTATTCTAAAAATATTCATTTCCACTGATATTTACATCGAGTTAATTACTCTCAATCACCTTTCTAACTGATTACTAAACCTTACATAATCGTGATTAACTTCACACTTTGTGTGGTTTATGTATAATACGCGCTTTCTTTATACAGTATTCCATAGAGTAATTATCCGATGATAAGTCAAGGTAACACTATAATTCTTGGTGATTTAATATGGGAAGTGGAGTCGAAAGAGCTTAAAAAAATGGATGGCGATACTGCCAATGAAGTCGCAGTTGTGTTGACGCCAAAGCAGTATCAGTTGTTGAAGTGTCTGTATGATGCTTACCCGAACGTACTTAAAAAAGAACAGATTGTTGAAGAGGTGTGGTGTAACACGTTTACGTCATCAGAAAGCCTGCCGCAATTGATTATTCGTACTAGACAAGCAATTGGTGATTCAACAAAACAGATCTTGGTTAATCAACCTGGTATTGGTTACTCGCTTAACTTTAAGCTGCCAGTTGATGATAAGGTAGATAGCGAACTAAGTGAGCGTCAGTCAGCCAAAATAACTAACAGTAAACAAACATTTGGCTTGTGGCAGTTTCTATTGGTTTTGATGTGCTTAGGTACCGCTTACCATGCCGTTGAAGTGGGGAAATCTTTCTACTCTGCCTCTGTTTTTAAACAGGTACATCAAGCAAATCCTTATCCAAATGTTTTGAGCGCTGCTGGCGGTAAAGTCGATGTGTTAATTGGTAAAACTAAATGTGTTTATGAAAAGAAAAAACTCGTTCTTCGATGCTAATCGGCTCAAGACAATCTTGCTATTTATTATTGTGAACATCATTCTTTTCGCACTTTACCAATTTAGTGCTCTAGAATTTTATGGCACCGTTGAGACTCCGCGTGCTTCTTGGAGCTCGTACACCAAATTTCACAATAAGAACCTAGAAAGTCTCGTTATCTTGGTGAAAAAGGCAGATGATGAGACACAAACCAAGTCGCTTTCTTATGATTATCGCTTGAGTAAATCAAAAGGTGGCGAATATATCGTCATTGGTAAATCAGAGCCCGCCCCCATAAGACACAATAGAGTGTTTTACCTAGATGAGCGATGTGGATTAATTTTCAGTAATTTTGCAGAAATGACGGTTCGCAATGTCGCTTTACGCTGTTTATATTAGATGTAATTAATAAATAAGCAGCCCCAGAGTCTGAGCTCTGGGGCGTTTGTTAGTAAAAGCATCGAAGTGAAGCGTTTTCCATCGCAAATTTTTCTCTTCCACTAAAGAACAAGGCGCATTTATCATCAATCGCAAATATTTGGTTATGACTGATCGCGATTGAGTCGTCATTGCCTAGAGAGATAAATGAGTTACCATGCACTTCAGACGCCACATACGTGTTGGTGTGGGAGATAGTTTTTGCATGAGGTTCGTCCAACTTTGAGAAGATGATGCGTGTCTCAAAATCTTGCTTAAGCAGGGTAGAGTAAGTCGCCCATCGGTAGCCTTCAGCCTCAATTCGACCGTAAACGTTCACCTCGGAGTTCGAAGTCACAAAAAACGATGCGATATTAATTAGCAGTAGAACGGTTACCGTAACCGCTTTATTGGCATTTAAGTAGTTGAGAGTTCTTAGTGTAGTTGCATTCATTGTTATCAATCACGATAGAAATATTGTTGTGGTCAATTTGTTTTGCGTTAGGGTACGGCTTAGCGAAAAAAGCGCTCATAAATTGATGTTTGTAGTAGCTCGCTTCGATGGCAGAACCTAAGTTACACAGCGTCAATACAACCAGTACTGACATGATGAGCATTATTTTTCGATCGATAGGCTTCGCTTCAAGATAATCGATTCGCTTTGCAGAGCTTTCTTTAGCGGTTTTGCTTTCGGCTGTTTGTTGTTCTGTCTGCAACTCGAAATTGAGCGAGTAACCTACGCCCGGCTCGTTAACCAATATATCCTTATTAGTGTCTCCAAGAACGATTCGAGTTCGGTTAATAAGTTGAGGCAGACTCTCCGGAGAGGTCGGTTTAGACTCCCAAACAAAATCTACAATCTCATCTCTTTGCAGTACGCTTGGATGAGCGTGGTATAAGCAATGTAGTAGTCGAAATTGTTTTGGCGTCAGGGTGACTTCTTTACTGTTGTGTCCAGTTGTGTCGTTTTGGATTCGTTCCAGTTTTCTTGATTCTACATCCCATGTAAAACCGCCGATAATTAGCGTTGTTTTATTCATAGCTCAATTAATATTGCTTAAGCAAAAAATGTAATTCGCAACACAAGCTCGGTTGTTAGTTGCGAACGTTTTAAGGCGACAGTTTGCTAACGGTTAGCGCCTTAAAATCTGTGGTGGTGATTTTGAGCGGGATTATAGAGGCAGGGGGGGGTGTAAAATAGTTACATGCATCGGTTGATATGAAACGAATTAAGTGACATTACTTTCAAGTAATTCTTGCGTAAGTTCTTGAAAGTAATGGAATGTAATTTAATGTAATTGTCACTGACAGTAGATTATTATCTATATAACATCCGTGAGTTCGTGGCTTTTTCTGCATCAACATACTGATCGATAAGGTAGCGTATGACTATCGCGCAGAGGTGGCTTATCGATCATATTTTAGGTACTCAAGCAACAGCTCAAGGGGCAGTTTTGACACGTGCTTCGCTATTACATATTGCGATAATTTGGTCCGCCCCCTCCCTCAGGCGCATTCCAAATGATGTTTTGCGACGGGTCTTTAATGTCACAGGTTTTACAGTGGACGCAGTTGCTGGCATTAATCTGTAAGCGAGGTGTACCATTGTGGGCGATCACTTCATAGACACCGGCAGGGCAATAACGTTGGCTTGGTTCATCGAACTCACTTAAGTGCACATCAATCGGGATAGTTTGGTCGACAAGGTGCAAGTGACAAGGTTGGTTTTCTTCATGCTGCGTGGCTGATAAATAGACTGATGTCGGCTTATCAAAGCTGACAATCCCATCAGGTTTTGGGTAGTGGATGGGCTGACAATCGCGGATGGATTTTAGCGTTTCATGATCGTATAGCTGGTCTGTTAGCGTCCAAGGCAAGGGTTGATTGAGTAGCGGCTGCCAAAGGTTGTGTTCAAGAGTCGACAACGCGCCGCCAAGCACACTGCCAAACTTGTGAATTGAAGCGCCAAAGTTACGTGACTCATGGAGCTCTTCAAATAACCATGATTGTTCAAACAGAGTTTGGTAGTCAGGCTCGACCTTAGACTCTTTAACCGCTTGATGAATCGCTTCGGCGGCAAGTAAGCCGGATTTCATCGCGGTATGACTGCCTTTAATTTTCGCAACGTTGAGTGTGCCGGCATCACAGCCAATTAATAAACCGCCTGGGAACTGTTGTTTCGGTAAGGAAGAGAGCCCACCTTTGGCGATTGCTCTTGCACCATAAGCGATGCGTTCTGCGCCATGTAAATGTTGCCTAATAGCAGGGTGGTGTTTCAAGCGTTGGAATTCATCAAATGGGCTAAGGTAAGCATTGGTATAGTTTAAGTCGACAATCAGCCCGACGCTTATTTGGTTATCTTCCATATGGTAGAGAAAACCGCCGCCGGTGGTATCAGATTCACTGAGTGGCCAGCCCGCGGTATGAATTACTGTGCCAGCTTTGGCTGCGCTATCTGCTGGCAGTTGCCAAATCTCTTTTAAGCCTAACGCGTAGTGTTGAGGTTGCTTGCCTTTATCCAGTTCAAAGTGTTGGATTAGCTGTTTGCCTAAATGTCCGCGGCAACCTTCAGCAAAAATCGTAAACTTGGCTTTAAGCTCAATACCTGCTTCAAAATTGCTTTTCTTCTCCCCGCTTTTATCGATTCCCATATCGACGGTATTGATGCCCGTGACTTTGTTTTGCTCATCATAGTTAATCGACGCTGCCGCGAAGCCGGGGTAGATCTCGACGCCGAGTCCTTCAGCTTGTGCACCAAGCCAGCGACATAAGTTGGCGAGGCTGATCACATGGTTGTTGGCGCTATTGTGCATCGGTTTAGGAGTTAAAAACTGGGGCAGTCGGACATGATTATGCTCTGTGGTGAGATAGAGCATGGCATCACGCTCGACTGGGTTGCAAACCGGTGCACCGAGAGATTGCCAATCTGGGAAAAGCTCATCGAGTGCACGAGTTTCAAACACCGCGCCAGAGAGTATATGTGCGCCAACTTCGGAGCCCTTGTCGATCACACAGATCGATAACGGTGATTCTGCCTGCTGGTTGAGTTGTGCTAAGCGGCATGCAGCGCTAAGCCCCGCAGGACCCGCGCCAACAATCACCACATCAAATTCCATACACTCTCTGTCCATCCTTGGTCCCTCTGGTTATAAGTCCCTATCTCGCTTATAAGCTGGTCGTTGTTTTGTGTGCATCCTCTGGATTAAAGCGTTAACTGCCTGATCTTCCGAGATGCTGAGTGAGCGCTTTGGTAAATCTTGCTGCCTCACCGCCGGTACATGCTCGGTGGTCGAAGGTAATCGACAGAGGCATGGCTTTCACTGCGATGGTTTTTCCATCCCTTATCACCACTTTTTCGATTATTCGACCTGCACCGACAATCGCGACTTGCGGCGGAGTCACCACAGGTGTGGCATAGATGCCTGCAATCGCGCCAAAGTTAGACAGGGTAATGGTGGCATGTTGCAGCTGCTCGCGACCAATTTTTCGCTCGCGAATGCCTTGAACAGTTTCATCTAACCAGCGGCGCACATCATGAGGCTGATATTCATCGGCATGGCGCAGTACAGGCACATACAAACCATGGCGGCTATCTACAGCAATACCAATGTTGACTGTGGTGTGCACACATCGGGTCATGGTTTCAGCATCAAACCAAGCGTTCATGGCAGGTTCTTCTTGGCAAGCGTGGACGACGGCTTGTATTAAGCGGATACTGATATCTTCTTGTGGCTTCCAGCCATCGAGTACCGCCTCTTCTGTAATGGTTACGGCTGCGACGTTGTGGTGCGATTCTGCCATGGTCGACACCATTGTGCGCCGCGCACCTTTTAGCACCTCAGTACCAGGGCGTTGTTTGCCTGCTTCGTTGTAAACGTCGGCGTCAACAATCAGTCCATCCTGCCCACTGCCTTTGATTCGATTGATATCGACACCCAACTTGTTGGCAAGCAAGCGAGCAGAGGGCAGGGCAGTCACTAAATTATCTGCTGATGGGTTGTGCTCGCCACCAATCCAAAAATCGTCAACGTTTACACTGTGCGCGTGTTGGGAAACGTTACCAACTACTGTGGCAGCGTCCGCTTTCTTTGTTTGTTTGCTGTGCTCTGAAGTGGAAGAGGTTGCGCCTGTTTCATCGATCTCGAGTAACAGAGCGCCAATATTGACGATATCGCCTTCTTCACCATGACGAGAAACAATGCGACCACTATAGGGCGCTGGAACATCGACAGTGGCTTTGGCGGTTTCTACAGTGAGAACCACCTGATCAAGCTCAACCATGTCACCAACATTGATATGCCACTTTACAATTTCTGATTCGGCGAGCCCTTCGCCAAGATCGGGTAAGTTAAAGGTTTTCATTGCCAATCCTCCATAAGTTCACGCGCTGCGAGCACAATGTCGTCTTGTTGGATCATGTAATAGTCTTCATTGCGGTAGTAGGGCATGATGGTGTCCATTCCGGTTACGCGCTTTGGTGGTGCTTTGAGCAGGCACATCGCATGTTCAGCGGTGCGCGCCAACAGCTCAGCGCCGACACCACAAGTCTTACTGGCTTCATGAACAATCAGTAAGCGTCCGGTTTTCTCTAAGGAGCGAAATATCGTCGCGGTATCAATCGGCTTAATGCTGGCTAAGTCGATCACTTCAACCTCGATGCCTTGGGTAGATAATGCTTGTGCAGCTTGTAGAGACTCCACCACACACGCTCCCCAAGTTACTAGAGTAATGTCGCGTCCTTTACGCAGGGTAAAACAGCTATCGAGTGGCAGCGCTTCGCCGTTATCGACCACTTGCGATTTGACGGTACGATAGATGCGCTTAGGTTCAAAGAACATCACAGGGTCGTTACTGCGAATCGCCGCGAGCAATAGACCGTAAGCTCGTTGTGGAGAAGAAGGTACGACAACTTTGAAACCCGCAGTGTGCGCAAATAGGGCTTCGACACTCTCGGAGTGGTGCTCGGGAGCGTGGATACCACCGCCAAAAGGCGCACGAAAAACAGCTGGACAGGTGAGCCTACCGCGTGTGCGATTTCGCATCCGTGCGGCATGACACATCAAATGTTCCATAGCAGGGAAGACAAAGCCTTGAAACTGGAACTCTGCCACAGGGCGTAGTCCTTGCGTCGCCATACCCACGGTTACGCCGCCAATCAGTGCTTCGGCTAGCGGTGTATCAATCACACGCTTAAGACCAAATTTCTGTTTTAGACCGACCGTGGCACGGAAAACACCGCCGTTGTCGCCGACATCTTCACCGAGTACGACAACGTTCGAGTCTTGCTCCATTTCATGATGGAGAGCGAGGTTCACTGCCTCAACTAGTGTTAGTTCAGCCATGTTTGCCTCCTTGCATACGCATTGCTTTGTTGATCAGATGATCTCTTTGCGGGTGGAGTTCTTGCGGAAGAGATTCATAGAGGTAGTCAAAGCCTGTTTCTGGCGCTTGGTTTGGCGTATTTAAGTAACGTTCGACGGCTAATTCCACTTCATTTTTGCAATGCTCTTGCCACTCTATTTCTTGTTGGTGGCTCCAAACACCTTGGTGGGTCAAAAACAGTTTTAAGCGACGAATCGGTTCATATTGCCATGCAGTTTGCACTTCATCTTCGTTACGGTAGCGAGTTGCGTCGTCGGCGGTGGTATGGTCGCTCAAACGGTAACTGATGGCTTCGATTAAGGTTGCGCCTTTCCCCTTTCTTGCGCGCTCTAATGCCGTCATGGTTGCGTCGTAAACCGCGACCACATCATTACCATCGACTGTAATTCCCGGTATTCCGGCACCTTTGGCTTTCTCGGAGAGAAATTCAGCGGCACATTGCAAACGACGCGGTACCGAAATCGCCCATTGATTGTTGTTGACCATGAATACTAAAGGTATGTTCCAAGCACCTGCGCAATTAATCGACTCTAGGAAGTCACCTTTTGATGTGCCGCCATCGCCACACATCACCAGCGCAGCGTCATGATTGCCTTTTATTTTGAGAGCGGAAGCAACGCCGACTGCATGGGTACATTGGGTAGCGATTGGCACGCAAAACGGTAAATCTTTACTCGGAAAAGGGCTGCCTTGCGGCGTAAAGTCACTGCCTCTTTCGTCACCGCCCCAATATTGAAGGTTCTTTTCCATTGCGACACCGCGACACCACATGGCGGGCATATCGCGATAGTAGGGGACGAATACATCACTGACTTTGAGTGAACGCCCAACGGCGATGCCAATTGCCTCTGAACCAAGGTGTGAAGGGTAAGTACCGAGTTTGCCTGTGCGTTGTAGCGCCACGGCTTTGTTGTCGTAGGTGCGCGTTAGCACCATATCTTGATAAAACCCGACTAAAATGTCGAGATCAGCCCAGTTGGGTAGTTGGCTGACGAGGTTCCCATCATGGTCGATAAACCGGTGCATGGGTAATGCCTGAACGTTCATCTCAAGCTCCTTTTGACGTTGCTTGTCTTTTGGACGGCAACTGTTCACTTTAATCAAAGTCCGTATGGGTAGTCAGACTTTGAAGATTACTGATAGCTCTAACGATCTTCGACTTGCTCAATACTTGCTTTTTCAGCTAATCACAACACTGTCTGCTGCAAATGGAGAGTGTGTTGCTAGTTACTGCTGGCAAAGCGGAGCAAAACAGCGACGAATCTCGATACAAACTTATACGTTAAGTGTAAATAAAATGTTAAATATTGCATTAAATCTATTGAGTGGAATCAGTAAACTCTGTCTTACAGGGGCGTTTTACAGTGTAAAATGCTAATAATTAAGAAGGCGACTTAATAAATATGAATCTTATCACTAGTTGAAATAACAAATTCGCAACATAATAAAGAGTGTTGTCAATGAGTAATTTGGGGATTTATAACTTATAAATCACGAGTTTGGTAAAGACGCTTGGTTAATTAGAGCGAAGCAAAACGACTGAAAGTGAAAGGTTAGCAATAGGCGCAAGTGGATGTGCTTACCTGCGCCTCTTAGCTAGAAAACTCGTTCTAATTGCGGATCTTATGACGGCTACAACTGCTAAGTGGTAGCGATACAGCCGTGATATTAGGAGTTGATAGCAGAGGTGAGCGCTTTTATCTCTTCTAATATCTCTGGGTTAGCGATAGCGCCGACATTTTTTACGTCTTGACCATTGATTACTTGTTTTACCGCTAACTCAACGATTTTACCTGAACGGGTTTTGGGGATATCGCTAATGGCAAATATCTGCTTAGGTACATGGCGTGGAGAACAGTTGTTTTTTAATACAGCGCTAATTTGGTTTTTAAGTGTCTGATTAAGAACAATGTTTTTCTCAAGCTTTACCATCAGCCATATCTCTTCTGTTTGTAGACGCAATTTGCCTACTGCAATCGAATCCTCCACGCCCGCGATATGATTAACCTGCTGATAAATCTCTGCGGTGCCGATCCTTACTCCTCCGGGATTTAGGGTCGCGTCACTGCGCCCATAGAATACAAAACCATCCGTATTGCGTTGCATGACATCATCACCATGGTGCCAAACATCTTGGAATTTGTCCCAATAGGCGTTGTGGTAGCGCTCGCCATCATCATTCCAAAAACCGATAGGGAAATTAGGTAGAGAATTGACGCAGGTGAGCTCGCCACGTTGTTGTATTACTCGCTCGCCTTTGTCATTTAGCACTTGAGCATCCACGCCTAAACCTGCGTGTTGGCATTCTCCTTTGTAAACCGGTGAGATAGGGTTGCCGAGTACAAAGCAGCCGCAAATATCAGTGCCACCTGAGATGGAAGCAAGATGTAAATCAGACTTAATGTTCTGATATACATAACTAAATTGTTCCGGATAAAGCGCCGAACCCGTAGAGCAAAGGGTGCGCAGGTTCGGCAATTTAAATTCTTGATTTGGGGAATAATGACTGTGTTCGATCGCTTCTAGGTACTTTGCAGACGTGCCAAATAAGCTGACGGATTGCTGATCGGCTAGGCGCCATAGTGTGCTGCTATCAGGGTAAACGGGGTTGCCATCATAAATCACTAATGTCGCGCCCGAGGCGAGTGACGAGACATGCCAATTCCACATCATCCACCCACATGTGGTGTAATAAAACACTTTATCACTAGGTTTTACGTCACAGTGTAACACGTGCTCTTTTAAGTGATTGAGCAGCGTACCTCCAACAGAATGCACGATACATTTAGGTTGTCCGGTTGTTCCTGAGGAGTAAAGAATGAAGAGTGGATGGTTGAATGGTACGCGTTGAAAAGTGAGTCTTGGTGACGATGAGCTCGCTGTGAATTTGGTTAAAAGATTTTGCCACGTGATGAAGTCAGACTCGGTTGTTGGGTTTGACTGAGATTGAGTATTTAGATAGTCGATCTGGCAAACCTTGATGTTGCGGCTTATCTTTCCGTTAGATGATTTGTCGTTAAGTGATTTGCTGTGATTTAACTCTTGGCTAATGGCAGCGTTCTTTTCCTGCATCGGGAAAATCTTACCGTTAAACTGATAGCCATCACAGCAGAAAAGAACCTTGGGAGAAACCTGACCAAAGCGTTCAATGACACTGTCTACACCAAAGTCTGGAGAGGTTGAGGTCCATATTGCTCCGAGGCTGGTGGCGGCGAGCATAGCAATAACCGCTTCTGGAATGTAGGGCAAATAGCCTGCTACAACGTCGCCTTGGCTCACACCGCACTCTCGTAACCAAGTTTGCACACAGTAGACTTGATCAATGAGTTGCTGTCCGGTGAGAGAGCGCTGCTGATTTTGCTCGTTAGTAAAGGTAACAAACGCGCGATCTGAATGCTTCAATGCAGCATTTAACGCATCCTTAAGCAGGTTTTCGGCGTAATTCAATTGGCTATCTTCAAACCATAGCGCATCTCTGTTTAGGGCTGGCTGTTGCCATTTAGGAGCGCCGATAGTCTTGGTCTTTTCGCCCAACTCACCAACCACATCACAGAAATTCCAAGTTTGGCGCCAAAATTCCTCGTTGTGCGTTAGTGACCATTGGTGAAGTGAGGAGTAATCCGAAATTGGCTCTGAGTTATCAAGATGGTTTATTTGATCGATAAAGCGAGCAAGGTTACTGTTGGCAATTCGCTCTTCTGTTGGCGACCATATTGGTGATTCCTTCATTATGAATTACTCCGTTATGTTTCCCTTGAAACGGTGTTCCTGGTTAGTGTTTATTGCTGATGGCGCTTGATCACGGCAACTAAAGATTGTGTAGTAACGACAAAAGGGGATCAAACCGCTAATCCCCTTTATCGTATACAGCTGCGTATACATCCAAATATACAATTATGCATAAAGTTGTATACACAAAAGAGCCTGATAACTGATCAGTTGTACTGATTACAGCTGCTCTACGAGCTGCGGCAGAATTTCAAATAGGTCGCCGACCAAACTATAGTCCGCTATTTCAAATATAGGACAATCAGGATCTTTGTTGATTGCGACTATCACTTTCGATTCTTTCATGCCGGCTAAATGTTGAATTGCTCCTGAGATACCAACAGCAATATAGAGCTTAGGCGCGACGATTTTACCCGTCTGTCCTACTTGCAGATCATTGGCGACATACCCAGCGTCTACCGCGGCTCGTGAAGCGCCAATCGCTGCGCCCAATTTGTCCGCGACTTGCTCGATCAAAGCAAAGTTTTCTTTGCTGCCAACGCCTCTTCCGCCTGACACCACCACTTCAGCCGCGGTTAATTCAGGACGCTCACTTTCAGTTTTATCAACGCTGATGAGCGTCACTGGCGCTTGAGTTAAATCTGTCTGGTAACTTTCGATAGGCGCGGTGTTGCTAAGCCCAACAGGTTCGAACGCGGATGGACGAACCGTGATCACGCGAACAGGATCGCTTGTTGTGACACTCGCGAAGGCGTTACCTGCATAGATAGGGCGAATAAACGTGTCTTGATTGACGACTTGAACGATATCGGAAATCTGCCCAACATCAAGTTTAGCGGCGACGCGAGGAGATAGGTCTTTACCTTTTGAAGAGGCACAAAACCAAACGGCTTGAAAGTCTGAGGCGAGATTGGCAATCACAGGAGCCAGGTTTTCTGCGAAATGATGGAGATAGTTGGGGCTATCGATAACCAATACTTGCGTGACATGATTAGCTTGGCTTGCCTGCTGTGCAACGGTTTGGCAGTCACTACCAATCACTAAAAGCGTGTTTTCTTCACTGACTTGGCGAGCAGCATCAATGACTTTGAGCGTATCAGCATGAAGTTGATGGTTGTCGTGTTCTGCGATGATTAAGTTCTTCATTCGATCACCTTGGCTTCATTACGTAGTTTGTCGAGCAGTTCTTCAACGCTCGCCACCTTAATGCCACTTTTGCGTGGTTGTGGCGGTTTCACTTCATTAATGGTCTGAGAAAATTTCACTTCAACCCCAAGATCCTCTGGTGTCTCGACACTCATCGGTTTTTTCTTTGCTTTCATGATATTAGGTAATGAAGCGAAGCGAGGTTCGTTGAGGCGAAGGTCGGTACTGACCACGGCAGGTAAAGGCATAGCAACGGTCATCAATCCACCATCAACTTCTCGAGTGACTTGTAGTTGTTGATCGGAGATAGATATTTCGGAAGCAAACGTCGCTTGCGGCCAATCCATGAGGGCAGACAGCATTTGTGCGACTTGATTATTGTCAGTATCAATCGATTGTTTACCCGTGATCACTAGGCTTACTTGTTCACGTTCTGCTAAGGCTTTCAATAACTTAGCCACAATCAACGGCTCGATATTGTTTTCGGTATCAATATGAATCGCTCGATCGGCTCCGAGGGCGAGGGCAGTGCGTAACTGCTCTTGGCTACTTGTTTCCCCCGCACTGACCACAATAACTTCTTCGGCAATCCCTTGCTCTTTGAGCCTAACGGCTTCTTCTACCGCTATCTCACAAAACGGGTTAATCGTCATTTTGACATTGTTCGTTTCTACGTCGCTGTTATCTGGCTTTACGCGAACCTTAATGTAGGGGTCGATGACCCTTTTTACCGGCACTAGTATTTTCACGTTCTATTCCTTTTTACAGTGAAGATATTGTGGTTACTTGTACGTCATGTTGTGTTGTTTAAATTTATGTTAATTTACCTTTGCGTTTACGTCAACTTAAAATATATTGATGGTTAACAAGTTGGCAACATAACAATAAAAAGGAAAGAAACCATGGAAAGAGACTGCATGGAATTTGATGTGCTGATTGTTGGTGCCGGTCCCGCAGGGCTTTCGGCTGCGTGTAAGATCAAACAATTAGCCGCTGAGCAGCAGCAAGACATCTCGGTATGTGTGGTAGAGAAGGGTTCGGAAGTTGGCGCTCATATCTTGTCTGGAGCACTGTTTGATACCACCAGCTTGGCGGAGTTGTTTCCCCAGTGGCAAAGCTTTGGGGCACCGTTACAAACGGCGGTGACTGAGGATAAAACTTGTTATCTCACTAGTGAAAGCGACAGTTATGAACTGGCACCTTGGGCGGTACCCAAATCGCTGCATAACCATGATAACTATATAATAAGCCTAGGCAATTTGTGCCGCTGGTTAGCAGAGCAAGCAGAGTCGCTCGGTGTTGAGGTGTATGCGGGTTTTAGTGCCGCTCAACCCATTATTGATGATGGAAGAGTGAAAGGCGTGATCACCGGAGATATGGGGCTGGATAAGGCGGGGGAGCAAAAGGCAAATTTTGAGCCTGGAATTGAACTTAGAGCCCAATTTACCTTGTTTGCAGAGGGCGCGCGCGGGCATTTGGGCAAGCAAGTGATCAAACATTTCCAGCTAGACTCTGAGCAAGTCGCACAGCATTACGCCATTGGTTTTAAAGAGCTTTGGCAAGTGCCCTCCGAGCAGCATCAACCTGGTCTCGTGGTGCATGGCACTGGTTGGCCGTTACAAAAAGAGGCGACAGGTGGTAGCTATCTTTATCATCTTGAGAACAACCAAGTGGCTGTTGGGTTGATTGTCGACTTGAACTACAGCAATCCACACCTTAGTCCTTTCGAAGAATTTCAACGCCTCAAGCACCATCCATTATTTAGCCAATACTTAAAAAATGGTAAGCGAATAAGCTATGGGGCGAGGGCGATAACCAAAGGTGGTTACCACTCTTTACCCACTCAGCAGTTTGCTGGTGGCTTATTGATCGGCTGCGATGCAGGTACGCTCAACCCCGCCAAAATTAAAGGGACACACACCGCAATGAAGTCAGGTATGTTGGCTGCGGAATCGGTGGTTGAAGCGTTAGCGAATAAAACGGAAATGGCTGATTACCAGAAACATTTTAAGCAATCTTGGTTGTATGACGAACTCTATAAAGCAAGAAACTTCTCCCATGGCATTCATCGCTATGGCACATTAGGCGGGGGTGGCATTGCGTTACTTGAACAGAGTATTCTAAACGGCAAGGCCCCGTGGAACATACGTTGCGACAGGCCTGACTATCAAACATTGATGTTGGCTAATTCCTCTCAAGTGATCGAATATCCTAAACCAGACGGGTTACTCAGTTTTGATCGACTCTCATCGGTATTTCTCTCAAATATTTACCACGAAGAGAATCAACCTTGTCATTTACGCTTGCAGAGCGAGCGAATTCCAATCGAGCAGAACCTTGAATTGTATGCTGAACCTGCCCAGCGTTATTGCCCTGCGGGTGTGTATGAAATTGTACAAGTTCAGAAGCAGACTATGTTTGATTCAGGGTCGAACTCTGCGCTGGATTCTGCGCCGAACTCCTCGCCGGAATCTAGGGCGCAACCCGTGTTGCAAATCAATGCGGCCAACTGCATTCACTGCAAGACCTGCGACATCAAAGATCCCAGTCAAAATATTGATTGGACGCCGCCAGAAGGTGGTGGTGGACCAAACTATCCCAATATGTAGTTAAGTGAATAAACTACTTATTAACTGTTAACATTTTATTTACCAAAAACTTGCGCTAGTTCAAATCTTTAATCAGGAACTGGTTTGCAACTTAACCATCGAGACACTATTCTGAATTCTAGTTGACGTTTACGTAAACTGAATTAACAAGTTGATGCATAGGTTTTAAAGCTGTTGCCGGTATCAAAGTTAAGTTTGATTTCAAATAGTGCTGATAGAAACGCACGAAACAAATGATAGGGAGATCAACTATGGTATCGGAGACACCTCTATTGCAGGTAAACGATATTTCATTGGCTTTTGGTGGGGTTAAAGCGCTTACCGATGTGAGCTTCCACGTGAATGAAAAAGAAATCTTTTCAATCATTGGGCCAAATGGCGCTGGCAAAACCTCAATGCTCAACTGCATTTCAGGGCGTTATACACCCAATAAAGGCTCAGTCGTTTTTTCTGGTAAAGATGTGACTAAGCGAACACCAAGCCAACGAGCCCAACTCGGTATTGGACGTACCTTTCAAAACCTTGCGCTGTTTTCTCATATGTCTGTCTTAGACAACATCATGGTCGGTCGTCATCACTTGCTTAAGAATAACTTTGTTACAGGCCCACTGTACTGGTTTTCCAATGCACAAAAAGAGGAGATGGCACACCGAAAATATGTAGAAGAAGTGATCGACTTTCTTGAAATTCAGCATATTCGCAAAGCAACAGCAGGCACGCTTTCCTATGGGTTGCGTAAACGAGTGGAATTGGCGCGAGCCATCGCTCTCAAACCGAAACTATTACTGCTTGATGAGCCAATGGCAGGCATGAACCTCGAAGAAAAAGAGGATATGGCGCGATTTATCATGGATCTCAATGAGGAGCTAGACATCACGATTATCATGATAGAACACGACATGGGGGTGGTGATGGATATCTCGAATCGTGTGTTAGTGCTGGATTTTGGTAAACACATCGCGATGGGTAATCCGGATCAGGTGATGGAAAATCCGCATGTTAAGAAAGCTTATCTAGGTGAAGAGATGCCAACATTAGAGGAGAGCGCGTAATGGTGCAGCAACGTAATGACTGGGCAGACATCGAGAACCTAGATACTTTCCCTAAAGTATTGCAGTTCAACGCTCAATTTTGGCCTAACGATGTCGCCATGCGCGAGAAAGAGTTCGGTATTTGGCGTGAGTTCACCTGGCTAGATTACCAAAATCGCGTTAAGTGGATGGCGCTGGCTTTGCAAGCGTTAGGTATCGGTGAAACCGACGTCGTAGGTCTGTTAGGGGACAATCGACCTGAATGGGTATGGGGAGAATTAGCCGCTCACGCGATCAAAGCCTATTCGCTGGGGATTTACCAAGACTCGATGCATGAAGAAGTGGCGTACCTAATTAACTACGCGAAAGCCAAAGTGGTCATTGCCGAAGATGAAGAGCAATGTGACAAACTACTCGAATTGGGCGATGAAATTCCCAGTGTTGAGTTTATTGTTTATTGCGACCCTCGCGGCATGCGTAAGTATGATGATCCGCGCTTAATTGATGTTGAAAAGCTCTACCAGCAAGGTCAAGCAATCGATCAAGCTCATCCAGATAGATACACTCAGCTAGTCGCAGCTACCAAAGGCGACGATCTGTCGATTCTTTGTACCACCTCAGGGACGACGTCTAAACCGAAATTAGCGTTATTGCACAGCGGCACATTTCTCGACCATTGTGCGGCTTACCTGCGTGCTGATCCCCGTAGTCCGGGCGATAACTATGTCTCAGTACTGCCGTTACCTTGGATTATGGAGCAAGTGTACGTGGTGGGTCAGGCTTTGGTGGCGCGTCAAATTGTAAACTTCGTCGAAGAGCAAGAGACCATGATGTCTGACTTGCGAGAAATCGGTCCTAGCTTTGTATTGTTAGCCCCACGTGTATGGGAAAACATCGTCGCTGACGTGTCTGCACGCATGATGGATTCCACTCCATTTAAGCAGAAGATGTATAACTGGGGCATGAAGCTTGCCAACCAAGCCCTTGAACAAGGCAAACGTTCTAAATTGGCGGAGTTTATTTTGCTGCGTGCACTGCGTGACCGCTTAGGTTTTTCGAACTTAACATCGGCGGCAACTGGCGGAGCGGCAATGGGTCCCGATACCTTCCGTTATTTACAAGCGATTGGTGTGCCGCTGAAACAACTCTATGGTCAGACAGAAATGTGCGGCGCTTACACGGTGCATCAATCGGACGATGTGGACTATGACTCGGTTGGTGTCGCTTTTGATAATGCCGAAGTGAAAGTGATTAACCCAGACAGTAACGGTGTGGGGGAAATCATTGCGAAAAGCAGCGGTATGTTCACCGGTTATCTCAACAACATGAAGGCTTATGAGGAAGACGTTCGTGATGGTTGGATGCATACCGGTGATGCGGGCTACTTTAAAGAATCAGGCCATTTGGTGGTGATTGATCGCCTGAAAGATATGTCTGAAACCAGCCATGGTGACCGTTATTCTCCGCAGTTTATTGAAAATAAACTCAAGTTCTCGCCATTTATCGCAGAAGCGGTGGTGCTGGGTAAACAGCGTCCTTGGTTGTCTGCAATCATCTGTATTCGCTATGCCATTGTCGCTAAGTGGGCAGAACAAAAAGGTATCGCTTTTACCAACTATACCAACCTGTCTGCTCAGCCAGAGGTTTACCAGGCGATCCGCGAAGAAGTACTTAAGGTGAATGAGTCACTGCCTGATGCGCAAAAAATAAGTAAATTCATATTGTTATACAAAGAGTTAGATGCCGATGATGGCGAGTTAACTCGAACCCGTAAAGTGCGCCGTGGTGTAGTAGCAGAGAAGTATGGCGACATTATCGAGACCATCTATAGCGACCAACCGAATGTCGATGTCGATACGGTGATCACTTATCAAGATGGCACTAAGACACGTATCAAAACTTCACTGGTGGTGGAAACACTGATTGAACACGAACCAGTTGCAGAGCAAAGCGAACAACGGAGGATCGCATAGTGAATACGGACTTATTATTACAGCTCGTCATTAATGGCGTGATAGTTGGCATGTTATACGGTGTGGTCGCCATGTGTTTTGTGTTGATTTACAAATCAACGCAAGTGGTGAACTTTGCGCAAGGTGAGTTTCTACTGATTGGTGCATGGGTGTGTTGGGCGGCGTTAGTGCACTTGCAGCTGCCATTCGTTCTCGGCTTTCTACTCACCTTAGCCTTTATGACCATTTTTGGTATCGCGGTGCAAACCATCGTATTGCGACCGTTAATTGGTGAGCCGATTATTTCGGTCATCATGGTTACGATTGGCTTATCGATGTTTTTCCAAGCATTGATGAAGTGGATCTTCGGCGTTTCAGCGGTTTCCTACCCGCAAGTATTTGAAACCAATGTGGTGAACATTGGTGGCTTGAACGTCGAGTTTGCTTACATCCTGAGTTTGATCTTCTCCGTGATCATCATGGGCGCTTTCTACTGGTTCTTTAAATTCAGCAAGATGGGCTTGGCGATGCGCGCGACCGCGTTTAACCAGCAGGTTGCCCAAAGCCTTGGTATTTCGATCAAAAAGGTCTTTGCGATTAGTTGGGCGATTTCCGCCATGGTGTCAGCAACGGCAGGCATTGTTATCGGTATCGTTAACGGGGTATCAGACGCGTTGTCGATTATTGGCATTAAGGTGTTCCCTGCGGTGATTTTAGGTGGTTTAGATTCGGTGGTAGGGGCGATAGTTGGCGGTATTACTATCGGCTTATTGGAGAACCTCGCCGAGTTTGTTGATAGCCAATATCTGCAAGTGGGCAACCTATACAACATTGCACCATTTTATGTGCTGCTAATCATCCTTGCCTTCAAGCCATATGGTCTGTTTGGTACGAAAGACATCGAGCGTATTTAAGGAGAAACAATATGGCTCATGTAAGTATGCGTCCGTGTGGTGATTTTCGTACCACATACAAAAGTGATACCCCAATTTTTGAAACTAAAACCATCCGTTCACTTGCGGTGGCGGGTTTAATCGCGATGCTGGCTGCACCGTTGGTTTTAGATATCTACTTTTTAAACTTGTTTATTCAGATCGCTTACCTAGGGATCGCGGCACTAGGGCTTAACATTTTGGTTGGCTTTACCGGGCAGATTTCACTCGGTCATGGCGCGTTCTTTGGCTTTGGCGCATTTGCTTCAGCTTGGCTAAATAATCAGTTCAATATTCCCGTGGTGTTGGCGATTCCTCTGGCGGGTTATTTGACCATGATTGTCGGCATGCTATTTGGTTTGCCTGCCGCGCGAATCAAAGGGCTTTACCTAGCCATTGCGACCTTAGCTGCGCAGTTTATTTTGGAAGATTTCTTTGCTCGCGCAGAATGGTTTAGTGGCGGCTCATATGGGGCGAGTGCCAATCCGGTCAATCTGTTTGGCTATGAGTTCTACAGTGATGAAAGCTTCTTCTATATCGCGCTGTTTGCGTTGGTATTCATGTATATGTGGGCAGCAAACCTGATTCGTTCTCGTGATGGTCGAGCCTTTGTCTCGGTGCGCGATCACTATCTGTCTGCCGAGATCATGGGCATCAACTTAACCAAGTATCGTCTGTTATCGTTTGGTATTTGTGCCTTTTATGCGGGTATTGGTGGTGCGTTGTATGGCCACTACTTAGGCTTTGTATCGGCAGAGGGCTTTACCATCATGATGTCGATACAGTTTCTCGCCATGATCATTATCGGTGGATTGGGCTCGGTGAAAGGAACCTTAATGGGGACTATATTTATCGTCCTCCTGCCAGAACTATTAGAGTTTAGTGTTGCTGGGTTGTCGGTTTTTGGCACTTCAACCTCGTTTACTGACGGTCTGGCTTATATCAAAGAAATGGCTGTCGGACTGGTAATTATGCTGTTCCTTATTTTCGAACCTCAGGGCCTCGCGCATCGCTGGCAGCAGATTCGAGCATATTGGAAACATTATCCGTTCTCTTATTAATCAATATCAGAAAGCAGTTCACGTGTGATACCTAAACTTGGCGTGCTGGCCACGCCGAGTTTGGCATGTGCGTAAATAACCTAAATAACAAGGATTACGAGTTATGAACAAAGGATATCTAGCAACAACGTTGGCGCTATCTTCAGTGCTATGTACGGCGACAGTACAAGCGCAAGATTCGGTATTTGTTGGACACTTGGTGGATTTTTCAGGTCCGACGGCTTACGTAAGCAAACCTTATGGTTCAGGAGTGCGAGATGCGTTGAAATGGATCAATGCCAATGGCGGCATCGATGGCACAGAGCTTAAGTTTGAAACCGTAGATATGGCTTACAAAGTGCCGGTTGCGATTTCAAACTATAAGCGTTGGGTTGCGCGTAAAAACATGGTTGCGATGCAGGGTTGGGGCACTGCCGATACGGAGGCGCTGATCTCGTTTGTTACCAAAGACAAAGTGCCGGTATTCTCCGCCTCTTACTCGGGGCACTTAACCGATCCTACCGGTAAAAACCCAAAAACAGCCAAGCCTGCCCCTTATAACTTCTTCTATGGTGCTTCCTATTCCGATGCGTGTCGCGCCTTAGTTAAATGGGCCAAGGATGATTGGGATGCCAAAGGCAATAGCGGCGCGCCGAAGTTTACCCATATTGGTGATAACCACCCATTCCCGAATGCACCGAAAAAAGCTTGTGCTGAATACGCAGAGGAATTGGGCTTTGAGGTTCAAAACCCAGTGGTGGTTTCTCTCAAACCAGGTGATTTTAAGGCGCAATGTCTATCGCTAAAAGAGTCGGGTACGAACTATGGTTACATTGCCAACTTAGGTGGCTCGGTGATTTCATTGGTTAAGTCGTGTAATACCGTTGGCACTGACTTCCAATATATGGCGAATATTTGGGGCGGCGATAAACCTGTGATTGAGGCTGCCGGCGATGGACTGAAAGACTATGTCTTCCCGGGTATGACAGCATTCTGGGGTGATGACAGTGAAGGGATGAAGCTGGTGCAAGAGATTTCAGCTCAGTCGTCAAGCGATCCAGAACAGTTTAGAACCCACCACTATATTCGCGGGGTCTGCTCGGCATTTTACATGAAAGAAGCCATGGAGTGGGCAAAAGCGAACGGTGGCATCACTGGTGAAAACATTAAGAAAGGTATGTATGTGCGCGATAACTGGGTACCGCAAGGCTTAGAGGGCGTGTGTATTCCGGCTAATTGGCAGCAAGATGATCACCGTGGTACGACAACGGTCAATGTGTTTATGGGTAATAACCAAGGCGGTAAGGTCGATATCAATAAAGTTGCCGAAGTGACGTTGTCACGCCGTGACGATTGGCTAGGTTACTAACGTTTAAGGATGATTGATTAGATGAGGGGTAACCCTCATCTTGCAAGGAGCAGCTTAATGAGTGAATTAGCAAAACAGCTTGAACCGGAAGAAATCCTGTTGTCAGTAAACAACATTGAAGTGGTGTATGACGAAGTGATTCTGGTTTTACGCGGCGTGAGCCTAGAAGTTCCCAAAGGAAAAATCGTAACTCTACTTGGCGCCAACGGGGCAGGTAAGTCCACGACCTTAAAAGCGATTTCAGGTTTGCTAAAAACTGAAGATGGTGAAGTTACCCGAGGTGAAATTACCTTTATGGGTGAGCGCATTGATACCAAAAGCCCTGAAGAGATTGTCCGCTCAGGGATCTTTCAGGTGATGGAGGGGCGTCGTATCGTTGAAGATATGACGGTTATCGAAAACTTGCGTTTAGGTGCTTACACCCGAACAGACAATGAAGTCGAGCAAGACATTGAAATGGTGTTTAACTATTTCCCTCGCCTAAAAGAGCGCACGGGGCTTGCCGGTTATCTCTCGGGAGGTGAGCAGCAGATGTTGGCAATTGGACGGGCATTAATGGCACGCCCTAAAATGATATTGCTGGATGAGCCTTCAATGGGATTATCGCCTCTGCTGGTAAAAGAAGTCTTTGGCATCATTGATAAGATAAACAAAGAACATGGTATTACCATGCTGCTGGTGGAACAAAACGCCAACTTTGCCCTGCAGGCTGCGGATTATGGTTACATCATGGAGTCAGGCAAGATCGTGCTTGATGGCTCTAAACACGCGCTGCTTAACAATGAAGATGTTAAAGAGTTTTATCTTGGCGGTGGCGAAGGTGAGCGCAAAAGCTTTAAAAACCTCAAGTCTTATAAACGTCGTAAGCGTTGGCTATAAGGAGCGGTGATGAACGATCTATTTGATGATAAAGAGTCTAAGGATGCCGCGCAAAGAGAGCGCGATTTGTTTGCAAAGCTGCCTAGTGTAATTGAGTCAGCAATCCAACAAAGCGCACATTATGGCGCTTTATATTCCCATGTCGACTCTAGTGAGGTTATCGACCGCCAAACATTAGCAACGCTGCCGATTACGCGCAAATTCCATCTGCCCATGCAGCAAAAGCAACATCCGCCTTGTGGTGGCATTAATGCGGTTGCTCTCGGGCAACTTGCCCGCGTGTTTCAATCACCAGGGCCGCTCTATGAAGGGCAAAGCCACGAGCAAGACTTTTGGCGCACAGGGCGGGCGTTTTATGCCGCTGGCTTCCGCGCAGGAGAGTTAGTCCACAACAGCTTTTCTTATCATTTCTCGCCGGGTGGTTTTATTATGGATGGCGGCGCTCGTGCTTGTGGCTGTGCGGTTTTCCCAGCAGGTGTCGGCAACACCGAAGCGCAACTTGAAGCGATTCACCAATTGCAACCAAGTGGCTATACCGGCACGCCTTCCTACCTTGCCAACCTACTTGAGCAATATCAGTGCATTTATCAAGTGCCGATATCAATAACCAAAGCACTTGTCTCTGGCGAAGCGGTTACTGCAGATATGCAAGCCTTGTTTGATCAGCACGGCGTCAGCGTCGCCCAAGCCTATGCAAGTGCCGAGCTTGGTTTGATTGCTTATCAAGTCGCTGGAGAAATGGCGCTGGTTGTGGCGGAAGACATCATTGTCGAGATTGTTGACCCAGATGGCAACCCAGTTGAAATAGGTGAGGTGGGTGAAGTGGTCGTTACGTCGTTTGATGAGAAATTCCCTCTGATTCGTTACGCTACAGGCGATTTATCCGCGCAGGTCGATCAGGATGCGAGCTCACTTCATACCAATATGCGCCTCAAAGGCTGGATGGGGCGAGCGGATTCTGCCATCAAAGTGAAAGGGCTGTTTATTTATCCGCATCAGGTACAAGAGATATGTCGTCGACATGCTGTAAGAGGCTCTTTGTTGATTGATAGCGATGGATTGAAAGACACCATTACGTTTTATTGCCATGACAATCACGTTTCTGCCGAAGATATCCAAGCGACGTTAAAATCCGTCACTAAACTCAAAGGCGATGTCATCTTTGCCCCTAATGAGCAAGAGGTGCCGTCATTGATTGAAGATCGGCGTTAACTAGCGCGTCAATTGCTGACTCAAAGGAGTAGCAAAAGCGATAGCAAGAGGGATAGAAGCAATAAATGTCTATCCCTTTCGTTTTAAGTGAAGGGTTAAATATGGATAAGTCAGCAGTACCACAAATTGACGCCCAGTTTTGGGATGAGCTATTTACCACGGGCAACATGCCGTGGGATAACAAGCAGTCGCCCAACGAGCTATTAGAGTTTCTTGGAAAATATTCTCTGCCTGCGCTAACGCAATCCTGTTCCCGGGTTTTTATCCCTGGTTGCGGCGCCGCCTATGAAGTGAAGGCTTTTACTCGCTATGGCTGTGATGTCACTGCGATGGACTACAGTGAACAAGCGGTCGCAGTGGCAAAAGATCAACTCGGCGAGTTGGGTAATTCGGTAGTACTTGGGGATGTGTTTAAAGCCGACTTCGCGCAACCTTTCGATGTGATTTATGAGCGAGCATTTCTCGCTGCACTACCAAGAGAGTATTGGCATGACTATTTCGCCATGCTTGATAGGTTACTGCCAAGTGGCGGCTTAATTATCGGTTATTTTGTTGTCAGCGATGAATACCGCTCTCGCTTCCCGCCATTTTGTTTGAAAACCAACGAGCTAGCTCAAGCGCTGGGATCGAAATTTGAACTGATTAGCTCATCACCAGTGGACGACAGTGTTGCGGTATTCGCAGGGAAAGAACATTGGATGATTTGGCAGAAGATATAAGGTATCAAGAATAAGCGCCTTAGCTGAATTGGAATAAAGATCTATTTTCTGTTCAGTGAGTTACACCGAAAGTGTTTGTAGGGACTTTCTGTCTTGAAGGAATTGAGCATCACTCTATAATTGCGCTCTTTTTTTATAGAATTACAACTGATGACAAACAAAGTTATCATTGCACTGCTAATCTCTGCCGCTCTTACGGGGTGTGGTGGAGATCAGAATGAGCACATCGCTCTGGAAAACTCTCCTTATTGGCTACCTGAAAGCGCGCCAGTCGCTTTAACTCCAACGCAGATCGTCAGTTTATCTACTCGTGTCGCTGCGGGTATGACGCCACAACAAATCAACGAAATGACCAACCTTGGTTATATCAATTGGTTAGATAAACAATTTAACTTACCGGTGAATAATCACTTGCAGCAATTTGAGAGTGCAAAAGCAACGGTTGGTGGCAAAACGCCCATCGACGGCTGTAAGTTCATTCACTATGGTGAGCATGATATCCGTGAAGGTATTTGGTGGGACTCTGTTCTTTACGGTGTTGACCCATTGCGCCATCGAGCAGCATTTGCCTTAAGCCAAATTTTGGTTGTGAGTCAAAAAGACAATCCGGTGAACTCAAGAAACCCTCAAGCGCTAGTCGCCTTTTACGATATTTTACAGCGCCATGCATTTGGTAACTATCGTGATTTACTAGAGGAAGTGACTTTGAGCCCATCAATGGGCGCTTTTTTAAGTATGGCGAATAGTAAAAAGCACAATCCCAAGCGTGGAACCTATCCCGATGAAAACTACGCTCGCGAGGTAATGCAACTATTTACCGTTGGATTATATCAACTCAATCCAGATGGTAGTGCGATTACGGATGATCGTGGCAACCCAATCGACACTTACACGCAAACCGACGTACAAGAAGTAGCCAGAGCATTTAGTGGCTGGACATATGCCGATAAGATGAGTAATCCGGACGGCACACCAATGCATGGGCATGGCTATGTTAAGCCGATGATTCCGCTAGAAGATAAACACGGAACCTATCATGACGAAGGTGAAAAGCTGATTTTAGGACACACGATTCCAGCAGGGCAGTCACCTTTGCAAGATATTCAATCGGTATTAGACATACTATTTGAGCACAATAATACGGGTCCATTTTTGGCTCGTCAGCTTATTCAACGCATGGTTACATCAAACCCTTCACCTGAGTATATCGCGCGCGTAGCAGGCGTGTTTGATGACAATGGTGCAGGTGAGCGAGGTGATCTAAAAAGCGTATTTGCGGCAATATTACTTGATCCCGAGGCGCTTAGTGGGTCTTCTGACACCAATCTGCACCCTGTGGCAAAAATGAAAGAGCCAATTTTAGCGGTAGCTGAAGTGATGCGAATACTAGGCGCTGAAACTCACGGAGAGTTTGAGCAAGATGCTTACAGTGTTATTAACAACGTTAACCAAGGTATTCATTCAGCTAACTCGGTCTTTAACTTCTATTCGCCGGACTTTACCCCAAGTGGCGAATTAATGGAGGGGAATTTACTTGCTCCTGAATTTGAAATTATGCCTTGGGCAGGGTTTATCGGTTATCAAAATACGATTCGGACATACATTGTTAGAGCAATGCAGCCAACACGCTGTGATGATGCAGTATATCTCGATCTTAGCGAATATCAGCAAGCTGCGCAGTCCGAAGATGTGAGCCTATTACCTGAGTTAATTAACCAACGTTTCTTGTCGGGCACAATGAGTGATGAACTACGTTCCGCGATCATCAGTGGGGCGGCGACAGAGAATAATCCAAATAACAAAGTCATGATTGGTTTACTACTAGTAACGGCTAGCCCAGAGTTTTTGATTCAGAGATAACAATATGGTTTCACGTCGTAATTTTTTGAAAGGTGCCGCGATGGGTTCGCTTGCGGTGCCAACTATGCTTGCATCTCCTTTTGGTTTTGCAGGTGATGAATCTCGTCTAGGTTCGAAAGCACTTGTTTATGTGCTGCTTGATGGTGGAAACGATGCCGCACAGATGGTGATCCCAACTTCGGAGATTAACTATCAAGAATATCAATCAATAAGACCGGAGATCGCACTGCTAAAAGAAGAGTTACATGCCATTCCAGCCAAGGGTTTAGACAGATACGGACGAGAAGTTACACTAGGCTTACATCCGCAGATGTCTGCTTTAGCGAAGGTATTTAACGATCTTGACGCAACAGTTGTGGTCAATAGTGGTGTACTTCGCGAGCCTTTGACTAAGCTCGAAGCAGAAACTGAGGGTTATCGGTTACCACCGTTTTTATTTTCACATAACTCCCAACGTAGTGAATGGGCGAAAGGCGCAGTAGGGCAAAGTTTAACTACTGGTTGGGCTGGTCGCATGATGGACGTTATCCATACTAGCACTGGTACAGCAATAAGCCCTTTATTTAGCCACGCAGGGGATGCGCAGCTACTGCGTGCTAGTGCCTTGAATCAAAATATCATTCGAGGCGAAAACATCGCTAAGTTAAATGCAAGCAAAACCATGCTACCGCATATGGACGATTACTTTAACTCCGCCAGTGGCGATGCATTCGACAACACATTACTTAACATAGGTAAAGATTCGATTCATGTTGCGGGAGCTCTGATTGATACGATCAACAATATTGATGATGCTGAAGATGTACCTTTGTATCCCGATACGATGTTAGGCACACAATTCAGAATTACCTCAAGGTTGATACGTCAAAGTGCGGAGCTTGGTCATGGTCGTCAAGTATTCTTCTTACGCCTTGGTGGCTTTGACACTCATGCAAACCAAGCGGAAGTTCTAGACGAAAACTACCTGCAACTGAGTGAAGCGATGGCTGCATTCAATGATCATCTCAAGACACTCGGTTTGCACAACGACGTAATCACAGTGACTATGTCGGACTTCGGGCGATGTTTGCACTCCAACGGCACAGGCACGGACCATGGATGGGGAGGGCATCAGATTTTGATGGGCGGTGATATTGACGGAGCTCAGTTTGTTGGCACATTTCCTGAGTACAAAATTGATGGCTTGGACGTGTATGAAAGGGGACGTTTGCTACCGACCACGGCGGCTGACCAGGTCAATATCAGCTTAGCTAAGTGGTTTGGTTTAACGAGTGAAGCTGCGATCAACCATGTCTTTCCCAACCATAAAAACTTTGCTGCGATATCAGTGACTAAAGCAGTTTAATAACTAGCAATTGATTAATGTGTGGGGCAGTCGTTGCCCCCAATAAACATCGTTAGGACTTTCCATCTTTGACCACTACAAACCTATGCCTAAGTACATTCTCCATAAAACATTTTTGTTGTTATATAAGTACGAAAGCATAACCTCGTCACTAATGTTAGTGAGCTTATTGTGTATCTTAGTAAAAAGAATAAGATGCGGTTTAATCCGCTGGTGGCTAGTTAAAGTAAGTATCGTTGGGTAGTCATGCAGAATGGTTTGTATTGACTACCTTTGTGGCTTAATTGGCTATTCATGAGGTACAGATGAGTCGGAAAAGGGAATTTTGGGATGTTTATATGGTTGATTCAATACGGACAGCCATTCTTATAGTCGTGGTGTTTTCACTACTTAATGTCGCGCACTATTATATGAATCTTCGCGTATTTCGCGACAACTTAGTCGATACAACGTTATATCGCACAACCAACTACATTACTCGAACTCTGAATGATGTTAATCAGACTTATGCTTACGCTAGTCATGTTTTAGCAGGTGTTTATGCGTCCAAATTACAAGAGGGTTACAGTACTTCAGACATGCTTACCGAGTTGAAACAAACAATGAAGATGTTATCGGTAAAGAATGTGGGGTTGGTAGACATTCGGAAAAATCTTTACATAGACAGCTTTGGGAGTGTATTGACTCTAGATATCACTTCGGATAGAGATAAGTGGATTCAAGAGTTTGTTAATAAACCTATAGAATATCGCTATAACTTCTATGACCCCGATGAGGTAGAGTACGACGCTCTTTACTCTTTTTTTCACGATCACAAAATTAAAGATAATAATGGTGAAGTTATCGGAATTTTTGGTATCGGTATTGATTACGAAGCGTTTTACGAACGGATTAAAGGGCTAGATGACAATATTTTTGTCTCCTTCGTCACACTAGGTGGTGAAGTTAGGCTACCAAAAAATGTCAAAGGCGAATCTATTTTTAACCTGTTTCCTACGATGACGAGCGAACGCTTTCAATCTTCATCCCATGAAGATCAGATTTTTTGGCAGTATGATGACTCTCAAACATTCCTCGTATATTTCCATTATCTGCAAGATATCAACCGAGTATTGCTGCTCAAATTGGATGTGAGTGAGTATTACAATGAATCGAAAATCCAACACTTCTACTCATTTTTGCTCGGCTTGGCAGTGACTGTACTCGTTGTCTTTGCAAATTTGGCACTCAGTATTTTTCAAAATAAGCAGTTGAAACATAGTGCATTCTATGACTCTTTGACTCAGTGTCGCAATCGCAACTATCTGGAAAACCAAATTAAGAAGAGTAGTTATTGGCAATTTATTAAACAGAATGGTTATTCGATGATTGCGTTTGACATAGACTATTTTAAGAATATTAATGATTCCTATGGTCATGCGGAAGGTGATCGGGTGTTAAAACAAGTAGCAGAGATTGTAAAAAGCAGTCTCAGAGAAACTGATGAATTTTTGCGACTTGGCGGTGATGAATTTTTAATTTTGCTGAATCTTAACGCCAAACAGACGATCTCGATTGCCAATCGAATTAACCAGCATGTGGTGAAAGAGACGATGGTTTCACTTTCCATTGGCATTACAGAAGTGATTGACCAGGACAGTTTTGAATCCGCTATGGAGCGAGCGAGCTCTGCGTTGTATCAAGCGAAAAATAATGGTCGTAATCAAGTCGCTGTTCGTTGGGTTGATAATGTACAATAAGACAAACATTAGTGTCAGATCGTGACAACTGGATAAACGTAACAACGAATAGCCAAGTGCAGTTAACAAATTTTAAATACAAATCCCGTCAAGGTCCTGACTACCGCCATGGCGAACAAGTGTCGTTTGTTGATATCAAACAGACATTTGGCATGGGTGGTATTCGTGTAGGTAAGTGGGTTAACTCAGAGGAAAAAGACCTAGCAGCGAATTTGATCTTCGATTCACTGGCGGATTTGGCATACATACTGGCACTGCCTCCCCACGCAATAGGGCTTCGTGGTAACTTAAATTTGGCGTTTGGTACTGGTGGTCGTAAAGGGGTTCAAGCGCACTATGCACCCAATCAGCGTGAGTTAGCGTTGGCGAAAAATGCTGGTGCAGGGGCTCTTGCCCATGAGTTTTGGCACGCGTTTGATCACTATATCGCGGAAAAAGCCTTTGATATCGGTGACCGGTCCGGTCCGCAGCACTGTATTTTGTTTGCCAGTGACTGTTGGTTGAAAAACAAAACGCATTTCCCTCATCCCTTGAATGAGAAATTACTAGCGATTTTTGATAAAACACTGCTAAGTCAAGATGGTAAAGAACGGCACGACTATGTTTCACGCAGTGTAAAAGCCGATCTCGCGATGGGCTCGAACTATTTTTCGACCCCGACGGAGATGATGGCGCGCGCTTTTGAAGCTGCGGTGGAATCTTGCTCCGGTATCACGAATAGTTACTTAGTGTCTGGCACTACTGCCACTGAAACACTCGAGGTGTTCCCAGACCTGCACCATCGTCAGATCATTTATGAGGCACTACAAGCCTATTTTAAACCGCTTGGTGAGGCGTTGAGTCGATAGTAAACGCATATCTAGCGTCTTAAACTTTGGTTATTGGGCGTTAGTTATGTACAAGCGACGGAACTGCATATCAATATCGATAGGTTCTTGAATGATGTCTTTGTATAAAAAAACGAGAGCATTGAGCGCTAAGTTTTGGGTTTTCTGGGCAGATTTTTTGTTAACGACTAAATGCGTTAGAAAATCTTCGACGTGTCTCGAATTTAAGCTTTTCGGGTGCTTTTTATCATGATAAAGGATGTATTGGTGAATCCAGTAGATATAGGCTTCGACTGTTCGAAGAGCGTAGTGGCGACCCAACATATACTCTTTTATAAACGATAGAAATGGTGATTTTTTCACTTTTGTTACCACTGTTTATATATACATGCCCTGTAGTTTGGCACATCGATTTATGCTATATAGAAAAAGTCTGTATTTTGGGATTAGGGTAAAGTGTTTAATGCTTAAGTTACTGTTATTTTGCATAAAAACGGGGTATGGTTTCTCTCATAAAAGTAATAGGCAGAAAAAATCTGTATTTAATTATAGAATTTTTCGGTCTAAGAACTGTTATGCTGCAAATCGAAACAACGAAAATAAGGAATATATAATGAAAGTTGGCTTAAAATTGAACGAGCAATTTACTGTTGCGAAACACAATATTGTTCAAGTAGTTACTTTTGAAAACGATTTTCACCTTGCTCTTGCAAACGGTGAATATCTAGTTATCGCAGACCAAAATAAAAACAATTCAGGTTATTACACGTCTGAACTCAATGGCAGTGTAATCGAAGTTCCAGTAAACGAATACCACCGCATTCAACGTGAACTATCAGAATATTTTGATGTTGAGATAAAGAACTTAAGCGGCAAAAATGAAGAAACTGAGTCGGAGGAATCAGCAGCATAACAAACAATTCAAGCTGATTCGCAACGCTCGGCGCTTTCGGTTTCAACTTGTTTGGTGATTTCGACGCAGTGTTTTAGTAAGGTGGCAGCGTTGCTCACAACTTAATTGGGCGTTGATATGACCCCCATTGTCAATTAAAACGTAGAAGTTTCTGCTCCCACATTTCCAGAGCCTTACTTGTAAATCAGTAGTAGTGTTACCGCATAGGTGAAGCAAGTAATGTCGTCGGTTCTCATGCTGATATACGTGGATTACTCACCATTGGTGAGCAGAGCCTACCTTACTTGTTCCGTCGTGGCACCTGTCTTCAGTCTATGCTCGTGGTTCAATACAGCTTACGCTCTATTGCCGTCCTAACGCCGTCGGTGGTTGTGCCACACCCGATGCTTCATTCTTTGCGATAACACTAATTCGTTGTTCATGCAGGTAGCCTTGCGATGCGCGTTTTGGGATCAACGTCGCTTACGACAACCTCTCTTGCGATAGCCCAGATATAAGCGATCATTTCTCTAGCGATAGCCACGACCACAACATTCCTATGTTTACCTTTTTGAAGTAGTCGTTGGTAACGTCGACATAATCGTTGCTGTGCTTGCCAAGCAATATCGACGATCTCCTTGGGGAGTCCTTCTTGCCGTAGTTGGAGCTCTACAGAGATATTGGCTTTATGCTTGTAGGTATGTGCACCCTCCACCAATAGTCGTCTTGCTCGACTGTTCCCGCACTTGGTTAAGCTGCCCCGTCGAGTTTTGCCGCCACTAGAGCTTTCGGTCGGAACGAGACCAAGGTAAGCCATTAGCTTTCTGGGATGATCGAACCGTCGTAAATCACCAAGTTCGGCGATGGTGCCTAGAGCGACCAGCAATCGCACGCCTCGCATGGCTTGAACCGCTTTGACCACAGGATAGTATCGCCAATTTTTTACCTGATGGAGCAGTTCATTATCGAGTCGCTGAAGCCTTTGCATTCGTTCACTGATAGTAATGATCATCTCTTGCAGAACGATCTGTTGGCTATGGTGAGGGAGGATGAGGTCTGTCAGCCACCGTAGATGCTTTTTAGACCAGTTGTCATTCACCGTTGCCTGAACATTATTGCGAAGTAGGAAGCCTTTGAGTTGGAACTTAGCGTCCTTAAGATCTTTCATGGCGGTTTCTCTGGCTCTTGAGAGATCTCGTATGGCTTCATCTTCGGCTTCTGGAACGTAGATAGGTGTGAGCTCTTCAGCCTTGAAGAGTTTGGCAAGCTTAGCGGCATCGCGCTTGTCAGTCTTCACTCGGTCACCAGGTTTTTTGGGGATGAGTGATGGCGCGACAACAAAGCAACAGTGCCCAAGGCTTGTGAGCAGGCGATAAGTCCAGTATCCGCATGGGCCCGCCTCGTAGACAAAATGAAAGGTAGCTTTAGGATATTTTGATTGGAGTTGCTGGGCCAATTTAACCAACGCCGACTTGTTAGATTTAATACGACCAAGTTGTTGCGGTTGAGCACCACGATGACCTTGCAGAACTGCGACTTGGATAAAGGACTTATGCGTATCTAAGCCAATGAAAATTATGCTATCGTTATTCATGCTAGCCTCCAAATTTAGTTGTTTAGTCACACTAATTATGGCTCTGGCTTTAAGCTAACCCACGATATTGGAGGCTAGCACCTCGTGGGGGGCATTATGTCTATGTGAAAGGAGTCTATGTGGCAAAGTTAAAAATACTTCTATTCCTATTACTTCCTTTTGTGGTTGGAGTTTTTATAGGCATACGATTTCCTAATTTAGACATTGAACAACAAAAACAGATGGTCGCATTTATTGCAGATTTTGCTCAATCAGAACTGTTTAATATCGTAGCCCCAATTGCAGTGTTTATCATCGCAATTTATGTGTTCATTTATGGTCAGGTTCCTAGGAATCTATCAGGAGTGAGAAAGATAATTCTTCTTTGGTTACCCAATGTGGCTGTAGGCTGCACAGTCCCGTTTTTTACTGCAATGCTAGGGTTCTTGATTGCATACAATGGCGAGCTTGAGACAGCAAAACTCTCAGTTATTACTGTTTTTGCTTTTGTTTATTCGGTGGTTTTCTTTGTTGGTATGTTGCTACCCGCATTTGAAGGGGTGTATCCAAAAAGTGTTGCTGATAAACGTAAGATTTATGCTCTATTAGTTGTTTCACTGGGGGTCGCTACGTTGTGGCAATATTTCACATAACAAATTGCTTAAGAGTGACGGCTAACCGTTGGCATTTTGGGTTCGGTTGGCTTCAGTGTTTACGTGGCTTCGCTTAGGTTTCGTGGTGGTTAGTCGCACCTTAGCAAGGCGTTAAATGGCTGAAAGTTACTCATCGGGATTTAAGTGAAAATGTAAATGTACGAGATAATTAGAAAAGAGCTTGAGAAAATAGATGTCAGAGAAGTTATTGCTTCCGGGACATTTACTCTTGAAACACCTAAACCTCAACTGTTTCCCGGAAGCATTTATGGGTTTGCTGTCGAGCTATCGGAATGTGAAGCTGAAAACTTTTTCAACGAAGCTGAAGAACGAGGTGCAAATTTCTTAAAGTCGTTTGATAGCTTTAACCCTATCGAGGGCAATCTATATCCAATATATTGGGGTAAAGATAAGTCTTTGGGGAAAAGACCATACGAACATTTAGGGGACCCTAAAGGTACAGGTGCTATCAGGCTAAGCACATATAGTTCTTTGAAAAATAAAACTATACATACAGTGGTTGTTGTCGTGGATGATAATGACAAACTGGAGCGCCATTTACAAAGAAAGTACCCGCATCTACTGCTTACTAAAACTAAGCAGCACAATGCCATTTAACAAAGCATTTAAGACGGACTCCCCACACTTGGCATTTTTAGTATGCGTTTAGTATAGTGATTTCGGGGTTTACTGTGGCTTTAGTGGACGCGTGGCTCACGTCTTAACTAATCGTTATGAAACAAAGGCAACGTTATGAAAACATTACAAGAACACTGTGCCGATCTTGTTCAATTTTTTGGTGCATTAGCTGATTTCAGAGGTTATGAGGGTGCTGAAGATGTCGCTGCTTGGTTGAATCTTTCTGCTTGTATTCAATCTGTAGATTACGATACTAGCCTATTTAATACAGGTTTTGGGGTGTGTGGACCAGCGGATGACTGGGCAGACCGTCAAGTTGCGTTGCAACAAAAACTTGTTACAGAAATCGCGCGGTTTCAGTTTTGTTGGTCAGCACTTGAAGTTGCAATAGATAAATATGTGCCAACTTCAGCCGGACCCCAGGGTAAGATTAACAAATTATGTTACTACTTAAAGAACATGTATAGTTTAAGTACTTTGCCCTTAGGTTACCTCGAGCTTTCAAATTCATTAGAGTGTTCTAATGTGCGGAAGCGCCTTTCTGAGCATATTAGAAAACCTCGTGAGTTTTTATCCCAGCACGGATATGGGGTTTACTCCGTTTATCAGCTTAGAAATGAAATTGCACATGGGGCATTTGAAATACCTATAGATGATGGAAACCGAAACGGAATTTTGGAAGATCTCACTACGAGCTCAAAAATAGTATTGCTGACAATACAGATGCTTATGTTAACGAAGTACCCAGAGGACTATATAGAGGTCTTTTGGAAAAATCATATGCCAGTGACAGTTTCATTTGAGGACTTCTTAACAACCATACATGTAGATAATAAACTTTATTTAAGCAATAGTGAATTAGACGAAATTTTAGGTTTGTAGTTAAGCAGAAAATTGTGTCATAACAAACAATTTAAGAGTGATTCCTAACGCTTAGCATTTTTCATTCCATCGTTGAGTTCAGTGTTTATGGTGGTCTGGTTGAGTTTCGTGGTAGCGTTACTCACATATATGGTCTCCCCCAGTTTTGCAAGTCAGTAGCATGATTAAAAGCGCAGGTTAACTACCATATATACGACCTGTTTTTGCGGCTATTGCCTTGGCCAAGATGAGGCAGTCGAACACGAAGTCCTAATCACCTTATCGACTTTAAAAGCCAGAGTGAGCACAAGGTTTTCAACGTGTAGGATTTATCCTGTTATTCATCTCACTACGTACTTTGCAAAGGGTTGATGGTGCATGGTGTCTTAAGCGGGTTGATATTCTTCGTTTTTGGCGATAATTGCCCAAGCGATCCGCATGAGTTTGTTTGCGAGTGCGACCGCAGCGCGGTTGGCACCTCGTCGCTCTTGCAACTCAAGCATCCATTTACTGAGTTTGTCGGACTTGAACTTGGCTCGTCTTAAAGCCGCTCTAGCACCATGAACCAGTAAAGACCGAATATAAGTATTCCCTCGTTTGGTTATCCCGAGAAGAATGACTTTGTCACCGCTTGTGTCTTGCTTCGGAACTAAGCCCATGGCAGCAGACGCATCCCGCCCAGTTTTAAACTGCTGCCCGGAGCCAAGCCAAACAGCGACGGCTTGGCTAGTCAGAGGTCCAAAGCCGGGAATAGACATAAGTCGCTTGGCATTATCAAATTGTTTAACGGTTTGATTGAGTTTATCGTCGAACCATTGAATGTGTTCGTCGATATATAAGTAACGTTCATATTGGTGTGATACCAACTCTCGAAGAATAGGAGAGAGTTGATTTTCATTGCTCTCAAGTATTTCAGGAATCGACTTTCTGAACGCAACTTTACCTTGGGGTATAATGATGCCGTATTCCGAGATAAGCCCTCTGACTTGATTGATTAGCCGAGTCCTCTCAGTAACAAGCAGTCGACGCATTCGGATGAGGGATTGGATGTCTTGTTGTTCGACCGATTTATGAGGCACTGGATGAGGTCTTTTATAGAGAGCGACTTCAGCAATGGCTTCCGCATCGTTATAGTCATTCTTCTGTCTACGGCGTTGACCTTTGACATGCTGTGGAGGGTATAGAAGAACTTCGTGTCCAAATTGTTTGAATTCACGAGCCCAATAATGAGCTCCGGAACACGCCTCCATTGCAATAGTGGACGGCTCTTTATTAGCGATGTAATCAAGTAGCTTGTTTCGTTGAAGCTTTTTACGTCCAATGTTCTTTCCTTTATGATTGATTTCAAAAAGAAAGAAAATATTTTTTGCTAAGTCGATGCCGATGATTTTATGCTGAGTCATGGTCTTCTCCTTTTGCTTTAGGACCTGAACACTCCAAGCATGGCTGATGGTCATGTGAGGTGGTAGGGGGAGACCATCTCATCACCTTAATGCGGCGTTAGCAGTATGGAGAATATATTGAGTTCTTTCGATTCGTGTGGGTACTGCCCATATAAACAACAGCGTCATCTCACCGATAAGCAGAAAACTAACCGTCTAGAACCTCCAATAGGGCTCGAAAGCAACAATAGTAAAATTTTACTCGTATTTCAGTCTCCTGGGGTTGAAGAATGGGAGTGCGGAAAAGCAATACAAAACATAACTAAACCTGGTGGAACTGCTGGTGCTCGAATTTATCAATCTTGGGAGCGTACAGGTTTTGTACGTAATGATTTTGACATCGTAAATTTGATACGTTGCTTTAGTGGAAGTACCAGCAGCCGAGACAATAAACCAGATTTATTGGCGATTTGTTCATGTGTCGATAAACTTATTGCCGATTTGAACACTCATCAATACGAACGAGTAATTTCATTTGGTGATGAAGCTAATCAAATTATATCTGCATTAAAGAAATCAGGTAGATTCAAGTTTATAGTTAGAAATTCTAAACATCCCAATGGTGGTGCTTCACAAGATAGTTTGGATGCTTTGTGGTAAATACTGCTAACAAGAGACTATGGCGTCAATAGTTAATTTTTGGCGCTATTTTTATCCCACATTACACCGTCTCTTAGCATTGAATTTAGTATCACAACCATCTTTCTCATGCAGGCAACGATAGCCACTTTTTTAGGTTTTCCTACCGCAAGTAATCGTTCATATGTGGCTTTGAAAATGGGGTTACACTGGATAGCCGACATCATCGCCATGTATAAAACGGTTCTCACTTGAGCTCGTCCACCTTGGATCATTCGCTTACCTTTGAGGCGACCGCTTTCTCTTGTTATTGGCGCAACGCCAATGAGAGAAGAGGCTTGTTTATTGGTGATATAACCGAGTTCAGGTACGTTACTGATGATAGAAGCGGCGACTATTTTTCCTACTCCTGGCATGCTTTGTAGTAACTCATTTTTGGCTTGGTACTCAGGGCAGGTATCGATAAGTTTTGTTATCTTTTCTTCTATTTTGGTTATCTGGTTTTTGAGTGCAGTTAAGATGGGTTTTATCGAAGAAGCAAGAGATTGGGGTAGAACTTGTATTCTGTTTTTCTCCATGGTTTGCATCGAGAGTAATTGATTGCGTCTAGTTACTAAGTCACTCATTAAGCGTATGTTTTCGCTTTTTAACTGAGTGAGTTTCGGTTGAATGGCTTCGGCATAGTGAGCAATAAGCGCCGCGTCTAATCGGTCGTTCTTGGCTCTTTGACCTATAGCGCCAGCGAACCTTTTTACATGCAAAGGGTTGGCGATAACATAAGGCAAATTGGCTTTGTCACAGGCTAGAATAAATGGCATTTCTAGTCGACCAGTCGCTTCGATAACGACCCTTTGAGGCCGATGTTTTCTAATGGTTTTTATAGCATCGATGATACCTTTCTCAGTGTTTGGAACCGTGAAGTAAATATCGAGTGGACGGATGTAAATGTCTAATTGTGACTTGCCAGTATCAACGCCGACATTAATGTTTTGAAGTGTGTCTGTATTCATAATAAGCTAACTCTTGCTTGCAAATGCGGGCTCGAGACCCAGAAGACTATTCGAGTGTGGTGCTTGGAGTTCTATCAGGCGTTCGTACTTGTTACCGGTCTCTCATTAGAGGAGCCAACGTTTAATCGAACTACCAGATAGAAGAACTTTAGTTGCAGCTAAAGTCTGGGTCTCGCCTTACCCGATTTGAGTGGTTATTATCCATACAAAGCGTTTAAGACAGATTCCCAACGCGGTGCATTTTTCATTCCATCGTTGGGTTTAGTGTTTATGGTGGTATGGTTAGGTTTCGTGGTGGTTAACGCGGCGTTAGCCATCTAGGAGGAAAATTGGAAGTACCTAGTCGTTTATATAAATATATGAGTGCTAATACAGCAAAATTGGTGCTTGAATCTCAAAAGCTTCGTTGGTCCTGCCCAAGTTCATTTAACGATATAAATGAACTGCAAAGGATGCCTGCTTTCAAACCTTCGATTGACGCATGTAAGGATGAATATTTAATAACTCTTATGAACGTTGCGTATGAAGAGCTGCAATTGAATAAATCGCTTTCTCCGGACTCTGAGGGTTTAGTTTCTCTTATGCAAATGACTAAAAGTCAGGGAGTCAGTAAAGATACACTGTATCGAGAACTTTCTTCACTTGAGTTGAATTTGTCGAGTTTGGAAGAGAACCTGCGCGAGGAAACTGAACGTTATAACAACGGTGCCTTACGCATAATCTGCTTATCTGAAGATGAAAACAACGAAGTTATGTGGGCTCACTATGGAGACAATCATACTGGTTGTATGTTTGAGTTTAGACATATTGAAATGCTAGACACACCTTTTCAAATGGCAAAAAAGGTAACTTATACAGACAGTAAACCTAATTTGGGCTCTGCTTTGGACTTCTTACTGTACGATGAGCGTCAAGAGTTGCTTGCCAAAACTGCTGATGCAATTTATTACACCAAAACTGCAAAGTGGGAATATGAAAAAGAGTGGCGTGTGATGACACGCCGCCCTGGGGAGGATAAAAGATACAGTGACTTTGAGTTTTACAAAGAAGAGTTGGTGTCGGTAACTTTCTCTGCTCGAATTGCCGATGAGGATCTTGCAAATTTAGTTAGTTTAATCGCAGCTCACTATCCACAATGTAAAATGTATAAAGTTCAGTCGGTTAAAGGTAAAATTGAGCGTGTTGAGTTCGATGGCTAACACATATGAGCCTTCTGCCTGCCAATAGGCAATAACATCCTGTTGGCTGCGCGAGCAGCCAATGCTCCTCGAACAACAAAGTTATCTACTTCGCTTTGTCATTTCTGTCATCAAGCATTGCTCACGACAAACACATATTGAGGATCTCTTATTGCGGTCTCGCCGCTGCCAACCATTGTTGGTTGGGTTAGACTAGGCGTCCCCCTAGACACATATCTTAACCTCAGTAGGCACTATTCAAAAAAATGGTTAAACAGTTGTTTTCCAGTTATCTTCAGGCTAAGCCGAGGTGTAAGCAACTTTGCTGTTCGTTGTTATGGATACGTACTAATGAAGCGGCTAATCAAAGCAAGCGGGCTTGGACTACCTGGCACAACTGACTTTTCGGGCCTAAATCCCAGTAAATTAGAGTCAGTGGCGTGTTCTCACTCAGCACCAGTTAGACCTTCAGCTCACTTCACTGTGCGACTTATTGGGGTAAAAATCGTTTCTCATCAATCACCGTTTTGTCCCTCAGCATGAAGTAGACACATCGCCCCAGCTTATGAGCTAACGCTGATAGCGCTTTGGCTTTGCTCATGCGTTTTTACAAGCGTTGATTTTAGTGATTAAGGTTTTTGCAGTGGCACTGTTATTGCGTTATTCGCGCTTTAACTTTTCGTTAGCCGTCATGGAGCTTGCTATACTAAAAGTGATAGAATAGTATCACTTTAGTATTCCTTTGGAGCAGCTCTCATGAAAGTAGAACTAGTTACATCACTCAAACGTCAAGCAACTAAGATCCTCGCCGATCTCCACGACACCAAAGAACCAGTTTTAATTACTGAGCATGGTAAGCCGTCCGCGTATCTCGTTGATGTTGATGATTACGAGTTTATGCAAAATCGTTTAGCTATTCTTGAGGGGATTGCACGAGGTGAGCGTGCGCTAGCTGACGGTAAAGTGGTAAGTCATGATGAAGCCAAGGACAAAATGTCAAAATGGCTGAAATAATCTGGACTGAGCCAGCGTTATCTGACCTCAACGATATCGCTGAATACATCGCACTTGAAAATATCGTTGCTGCAAAGCATTTAGTGCAAACGTTCTTCTCCAAAGTCCAACGCCTACAAACTTTCCCAGAGTCAGGTCGTGTTCCACCTGAGCTAGAACATTTAAGTTATCGTGAAGTTGTAGTAAATCCGTGCCGCGTTTTCTATAAACAAGACGGTGACAAAGTGTTTATTTTGTTTGTTATGCGTGCAGAGAGAGATTTGCGTAAGTTCCTGTTGAGTAAACAGTAACCTTTGGGAATGAGCGGCAAACTGTTTAAGACTGATTCGCAACGCTCGGCACTTATATTTTCAATCGGTTTGGTGATTACGGTGAAGTGCTTAGGCTATGTGGCAACGTTGCTCACATATATGGTCTGCCCCAGTTTTGCAAGTCAGTAGCATGATTAAAAGCGCAGGTTAACTACCATATATACGGTCTGTTTTTGCGGCTATTGCCTTGGTTAAGATGAGGCAGTTGAACACGCAGTCCTGATCAACTTATCGACTTTAAAAGCCAGTGTGAGCACAAGGTTTTCAACGTGTAGGATTTATCCTGTTATTCATCTCACTACGTACTTTGCAAAGGGTTAGTGATGCATGGTGTCTTAAGCGGGTTGATACTCTTCGCTTTTGGCGATAATTGCCCAAGCGATCCGCATGAGTTTGTTGGACTTGAACTTGGCTCGTCTTAAAGCCGCTCTAGCAAAATGAACCATGGCTGATGGTCATGTGAAGTGGTAGGGAGAGACCATCTCATCACCTTAACAGGGCGTTAGTTTACCAATCAAGATCATCACCCTAGTTTTTATTTCGGGTGATGTCTTCGCTACAATTGGTTTTGTGGGAGTTGTGATTGACCAAGTACAGCCACAACTAAAATAAAACCGTCTTCTTTTGTAAAGTAAGCTGTGTGTTTTCCTACCGGAAAATAGAAACCGCTTGGATAAATCTCATCGCAACTGCGACCTACGGCTGGATTGTCGGCAAGCATTTGAAACCCAGTTAGCAATGTATCTTTATAGTTGTTCCACTGCATTTCAGAAAAGTTGTTGACGGTATAGCTTTTAATTTTTCGTAAATGAGCCTGAGCCAATTTACTTAGTTTGTATTTATTCTTTTGCATAGTGGGTTACAAGGCGCTTAGGAAATCTCCACCGTCAACTACATTGCCTTGTGCTAAGTCTTGTTTAGCTGACTCGAAACAATGTTTAAGGTAATCAGTTTTCATTGCCTCTAGTTCTTCATAGTCTTTGATAGACATTACCACTACGGCATCTTTACTGTTTTTGCTAATCTTTACTGGCTCACGTTGGGCGCTTAGAAGTAGCTCACCAAAGTTACGCTTTGCATCATTTGCTGTTAGTGTGTGCATACTCAATCTCCAAATTTGGAATTACAGTAAGATTATAGTTTATCGCACAAAATGGTCAATATAATTAAATCGTGCGATTTGTGCGAAGGGTAAACTAACACATATGAGCCTTCTGCCTGTCAATAGGCAATAACATTCGGTTGGCTGCGCGAGCAGCCAATGCTGTTCGAACAACAAAGTTATCTACTTCGCTTTGTCATTTCGGTCATTAGGCATTACTTACGACAAACACATATAAAAGGTCTCTTATTGCGGTTTCGCCGCTGCCTATGATTTGTCATAGGATCAGACTAGGCGTTTCCCTAGACGTTCATCGGGTAACCCAGTATATGAGTTACTGAACACAGCATTATACTCTTTGATGAGAAATGAAATTTTATGGAGGCGGTATGAGCATCAAAGAGTCTGATTGGAAAGTTTTTTGTGAAATTAAAAAAGAAGCTATTCAGTTGTATTGTGCAAGACAACTAAATGAAATTATTGAAACTATTACTGACGAATCGCAACCGGCAGGGGAAAGATTTCATTTCATGTGCCGATATTCCAAAACATCTGAAAAGCAAATGAAATTTATTTTTGATGGTCATTCTCGGAATAAGGCATTTATTCAGCTCATGCTAATGTGTGAAGAAAATCTGGTTGCAGAAGCGCAGTTCGAACGCCTATCGGATGAGTTAAAAAAGGAAATGATGGCGTTATTAGAAAGACGGGCATAATACATGAATCTTCCCCCCTGTCATTATTCTCAAGTTTGCGTAATGTTCTCGCCCAATAATGTGCACCACCACACGCTTCGACACCTATTCGCATAGGTGGCATATTTGCTATTGTAGTCAGCAGGTTAGAGCGAGTGACTGATTTATGAAGTAAAACTTTGCCATACTGGTCAATAGCATGAATGCTGAAGTGGTTTTTAGCTAAATCAATCCCCCGATAATAAGAGTAGTCAGACATGGTGCCTCCGGTACAAATGTGTACCACTTAAGTGTGGCAGTTCCTCGGGAAGGGGAATCCATATCATTCGTTAGCAGTTCAAGGAGAACAAAATGATTGAAAGGAAGCGAGGCATTTATCTAGGTCGAAATAAGTCCTCCGCATATAAAGACTTAGTTTGGACGGTGGCGACGTCATCGGATACAACATTAGATATTGTTGGCCAAACTAAACTGACACTGGAAAAGATTGAGAAAAACCTAGAGGAGTTGGGTTCAAATAAAACTCAAATTGTCAGTGCTCAAGTGTTTATCGCAAATATGCTAGACAAACCCCACATGGATAACGTTTGGTGTGAGTGGTTAGGTGACAATTTCGAACATTGGCCTCAACGAGCATGTCTTGGTGTTACGTTAGAAGGCGATGTGCTTATTGAGGTTACAGTAACTGCGGTAAGGCGTTATAACACTTAAGAAAATTTGGGTAAAAGTGATGAAAATTTATCAAGTTAAAAAAGTAGCTTCGCCAAAATTTCGAGCTATTATTGCGGCTTTTATTGTATCGTGTGTCGCTTTTGCTTGGTACTTCAACGGGGTTGGTGGAGCTATTGCGCTAGCGTTAACATGGCTAATTATCAGACATATGAAGCCCAAATCATGCATTTTTTTAGACAACGGTCGTCTTGGATTAAAAAGTGGTAGAGCAACATTGTTTGCCGTGTGCCTTGATGAAATAACAAATGTTAAGCTCAAACAGGATTCAGGAGGCTTAATTACTAAATTATTTATAAATACGGCTAATGATTCATATTCTCTATCGCAGATCCAAACATATAACGATAAGAAAATTGCCAATCTATTAGATGAGCTAAGGTTATATGGTATTGAAATTGGGACTTTTTCTAAGTAACTAAACTAATAACTGGAGCTAACCAGGTCTTTGGAATAAGTCATACGATAGTCGTGTTATCACAAAAAGTTTAAGAGTGACTCGCAACGCGTGGCACTTTCGGTTTGAATTTTATTAAGTGTTTACTGCATCCAGTTTTAATTAGTTGGTAGCGTTGCTCACCGCCTAATTTAGTACGATGATCTAGAAGGAGTCTTAATGTTTCAAAGAATTAGGAATAAAGCATCGATAAAGTTTCTTGCTAAGGAATTACCCAAAAGGCTCGTTGTTAAGTACGGTCGAAAGTCTGCTTATGATGCTTCTGAAATTGATTGGGCTTTGGTTGCTGTCGAAAAAGAAAAGGATAAGGATAAACACCTCTATCATTTAGCCTACGCAATGTTAGCGGATAAAAGCTTCTATTTGTCTTTAGAATCAACGTCTTCATGTGGGAAATTAGACGATTTGTATCCACTATTTTATCAAACACTCTTCAATGAGTCTGGTGAATACTCTGTAGAGAGCGTTATTCAGTATTCAGCGGATGTCAGTTCTAATACCTCCGATGCTAATTTGGCTCCATCCAGTCTTACCGATGTTGGAGTGGGATATGATAATAGTGGTGGTACAGAGTAACGGTATAAAAAAGCTTCAAACAGACAACCCAAGTGGGGCATTTTTAGTTTGCGAATGTGTAGTGATTGATGGGTTGATGTTTACAAACTTGTAAAGCATCGAGTGGATATTGGAGAGGATGATGAATAGTTTGCTGAAAGCATTGATCGAAAAAGGCTACAAGGCAAAAGTTGAAAGAGAAAGGATAAGCATTCGTTTTTCATGGGCGACGATGCCAGTTTTCATAGTGCGAAATGAGACACATAACATCTATCAATTAAAACAGCAGTACTGGAATTACATTTTTTGTGCTTTGATATTTTCAATTAACATAGTTGTTAGTGTTAGGTTTAATGATTTTGTAACTGCAACTTTTTGTGGTGCTATACCATTGTTTTATTTGCTTTCAGCTCTTTATATTTATTATAAAACAAAAGATTTACAGATTTATATAAAGTCGATCAATGGTATGACAAGCATATAACGATTGTTTAATTATAAAACTAACATTCGGTGATTTGGGCAATGATCGCTATGGGTGTGAATGAGTATAGCGCGAGTTATCTACCATTATTTCTAGAATTGGTCGAAATTGGAACTAAACGAATATGATTTATGTTTTGGTGTGAAACCTGTCGTGAAATTCCTTACACATTATGAATTTACTCGCTTTTGATAATAGCCTAAAAAAATTATTCAATTTAAAGAGTAAGAAATACATGCTTGACCGTATCAAGAAAGTGCTAGATCTAAATAATATCGCTTATGAAAGTGGTGAAAGCAGGATGTACATTAAGCTTGGTGGCTTGTCTTCAAAAGTAAAAGTTACCTATGATTATGCGACTAACACATACAAATTCAGTTGCGGAGAGTTACTCTTGTCTATTCAGAGTATGGGGCTATTTTGCCTCGCGTTTAATGGTCTTAATGAGCTTGATTCCGCGATGTGGCCGGGTTACGGATCAGGTTTGATGTTCGCATTAGCAATCGGGAATTTGTTTTCACTTATTTCTACAAAAATACAGATGTTGGATATACGTGCCCAACTCAGACAAGAAGGTATCTATTTGAAATACGGTTCATAGCCAGCTTTTCAAACAGGCAACCAATAGCCATTGATTATGCTTGCGTTTATTGATTAGGTAGGTGTTACTCATCTCAAGCCTGTTAAGCAAGTATAAGGAACGTCATGATAGAACTTACAAAGCTAGGAGCACAACTGATCTTTATTGGCGTGTTTTTATTCCTCGCCGGCTTAATACAAGGCGCATTAATACCCGCAGTAAAAAACTCGCGCATGGCTCTTTCTGGTCACTTGACGGCTGTTCAGTGTGGAATGGCTCTGGTGATTTTTGGTGTGATATGGTCGTTGGTTGAACTACCTGCATCACTAGGGATTTTTGTTGCTTATGGTTCCACCTTGGGGTTCACACTTATTTGGCTGGGAATAACTCTCGCATCGATAACCGGAGCAAGTAAGGCGCTTCCTATTGCAGGCGCGGGATTTTCGGCAACATTCATTAGCGAAATTGCGGTTAAAGTTATGGTGCTTACAGGATCACTGCTATCACTTATTACCTGTGCTTTGTTGGCGTTTGGATTACTGCCACTGTTGCGACACTCGTAATAGATGTAATTTAAGTGAATTAAACCTGATTAGTCTTGAGATTGTTTTCGGTGATCAGGACGAGTCTTACATGCTCGAGTTGATAAAACAGGCGCAATTTCAGATTAACGTTATGTATACCAGGACCAAAATATCAGGGAGTTATTACGATAAAATGGATGTATTCAGATGATCAGGAAAGCAAAACCAAGTGATTGCCTTGATTTAGCGGCTTTATCATTGCAGGTTTGGCTAAATACATACGCAACCCAAGGGTTGCGTGCGAAAATTTCTCATTATGCTTTGTCGACATTTACAGAACATCACTTCCAGCAGTTACTAAACAACCCTGATTGCCAAATATGGGTTTACCTGCGCGAAGAACATCTTGTGGGCTTCATTGCGGTTGATTTGGCTTCACACTTTAATCTTGAAAATCATGGATATGAAATCACAACACTCTATGTGTCTGAGCATTTTCAGCACCAGGGCATTGGCAGAAAACTGATCGATGAAATTAAAGCTCAATATGGCGCTTCATTTTGGTTATCTACTTGGGTAAATAACCAGAAAGCGAGCGATTTCTATCGAAAATTAGGGTTCTACCATGTTGGTAACTTAAGCTTCGACCTTGATGGAGAGTTACATGAAAATCATGTGCTCGCATACAAAGAGATAGGATAGTTGGCTAAGAGTTGTCTATATACACTTGGCATCTTTAGTGTGGCGTTAAGTGCATTGGCGCTTCAATGAGGCACATCTAATTGGCATGATTGGAATCATACGGATAGCCAATAACACCAACCTTGATGTCGCCAGGATCAGGGTTGGCGTAAGAAAAAACCAGTTGTTGGGATAGATTTACCAATATTCGAGCGGTTTGGTTCATTTAGTGCTACGACTCCCCCAAAGCCAACGCCACTTTTGAGACTGGCTGTTTACCTAGGGCGCGGCAAATCTCCCAGCCAGCTTGGTTGATAGCATCGATATCAACGCCTGTTTCAATGCCTAGGTTGTGACAAAGATAGAGCACATCTTCCGTTGCCACGTTGCCACTGGCGCCTTTCGCATAAGGGCAGCCACCTAAACCTGCGACTGCGCTGTCTACAGTACCAATACCCATCAACAATGCTTGGTATATGTTCGCTAAGGCTTGTCCGTAAGTATCATGGAAATGCACCGCTAAGGCATCTTTTGGCAGTTGCTTAAACAGTGCATCAAGCATCGCTTCGACTCGGTTCGGCGTTGCTTTGCCGACCGTATCTCCGAGAGAGATTTCATAGCATCCCATATCAAACAGTTTACTGGCGATTAAAGCGGTCTGCTCTGGCTTGATGTTGCCCTCATAAGGGCAAACCATGGTGCAAGAGAGATAGCCGCGTACGTCAATTTTGTGTTGTTGAGCGAGGGCGATCACAGGTTCAAAGCGCTCTAAGCTTTCCTCGATAGAACAGTTAATGTTCTTTTGACTAAATGACTCGGAAGCAGAACCAAACACCGCGACTTGTTTCACGTCACTTTCTATCGCACGCTCTAAACCCGCAAGGTTCGGGGTGAGGGCGCTATAGATGATCCCTGGCTGCTGGTGGATGTTGGCAAAAACCAGAGCGGAGTCTGCCATCTGTGGCACCCATTTGGGTGATACAAATGATCCGGCTTCGATGTGCTTGAGTCCGCTGTGGCTTAATCGGTTGATTAGGCGAACTTTATCGTCTAGTGTGACAGACTGTTCATTTTGTAGACCATCACGTGCACCGACTTCGACGATGTTAACTTTGGTTGGAAGCATGTTTTACCTCCGGTGTGGGATCATCATCTGGGGTAGAGAGATGCAGTAGCACGGCGCCGTGCTGAACTTGATCGCCCAACTCACATAACACATCATCAATGACTGCGGCTTGGGTGGCATTGATGGTGTATTCCATCTTCATTGCTTCTACTACTAACAATGGGTCACCTTGCGCGACCTGGTCGCCTTTCTCCACCAGAAGGGCAGAGACAATGCCATTGAGCGGCGCTGTTGGGTTGAGCTCTTCTTGGTTATCTTGAGCCGATTCATAGTTAGGCTGATGAGTAAATTCATAAGCTTGCCCTTGATAGAAAACAGCCGTCGAATCTGGAGTCACTTGCGCGTGAAAGCGGTAGCGTACGCCATCGATTTCTACAGTCATGACCGCGCCATTTTTAATAGTCGAGTCAATATTCGTGTCAATAATCGTGACGCGGTACAGTTGGTCTTGCACATTCACTTTGAAGTGATTGTTTCTTTGACCAGTATGGGTAATGACCGTTTGGTGATTTTCTATCTGCTTACTTTCATTTGGATGAGTGAAGTTGAATCGAGACACTTGCTGCTGCGAGAGTCGAAAGCCTTCACGGCTTGGTTCAGGTAGCGACTTTCCAAGCTTGTGGTGAAGTTGGCATGGCTGGTTTAGGCGTGCGACGGTCGCCATAGTCAGCAAGATTCCGTGCTCGCAGGTTTGTCGTTGTTGGATCGACTCTTGGTGGGTGATTAGAAAGTCAGTATCCAAAGCAACGTCAGCAAAAGCATCCTGGCTGATAATGCTGTGCAAATAGCCAATATTGGTGGTGATGCCGAGGACATGATAGTGGCTTAATGCCTCTTTAAGCAGTCTAATGGCGCTGGTGCGAGTATCGCCGAATACAATCAGCTTGCTGATCATCGGATCATAATATTCGCTGACACTATCGCCTTGCACAATCCCACTGTCTACACGCACGTCAGAAAGAAAGCTTGGCTCAGAGAGATAATGGATTTGCCCTGTAGAGGGCATAAAGTCACGGGCAGGATCTTCTGCGTAAATGCGTAGCTCAATTGCGTGCCCTGAATGGACAATGTCATGTTGCCTAATTGGTAGGGCTTCACCTGATGCTACTCGCAACTGCCATTCGACCAAATCTACACCGGTAATGAGCTCGGTCACTGGATGTTCAACCTGTAAGCGCGTGTTCATTTCCATAAAGTAGAATTCGCCACTGCTATCGAGCAGGAATTCCACCGTACCTGCACCAACGTAATTAATCGCTTTAGCAGCTTGTACAGCGGCTTTACCCATGGCATGGCGCAGTTGATCGCTCAATCCTGGCGCTGGAGCTTCTTCTACCACTTTCTGGTGGCGACGTTGAATTGAACAGTCGCGGTCTGATAAGTAGAGGCAATTGCCATGTTGATCTGCAAATACTTGGATTTCAACATGGCGCGGTTTTACGATGCACTTTTCAATTAAAAGTTGTTGGTCGCCAAAGCTTGACTGAGCTTCACGCTGAGCACTCTCTATGGCGAAAGGCATTTCTTCTGCGCGGTTGACGACCCGCATTCCTTTACCGCCGCCGCCCATGACTGCTTTGAGCATTACTGGGTAGCCAATTTTGTTTGCTTCCTCGGTAAGGTGCTTGAGTGAATTATTTTGACCGTGGTAGCCGGGGACCAATGGTACCTTGGCTTGTTCCATAATCGCTTTTGCTTGGGATTTAGAGCCCATTTGGTCAATTGCATCAACAGGTGGACCGATAAAAACAATCCCATTCTCTTGGCACGCTTTGGCGAACTGAGCGTTTTCTGAAAGAAAACCGTAACCGGGGTGAATGGCGTCCACTTGATGCTGCTTAGCCACTTGGATGATCTTATCGATATTTAAGTAGGATTCACTCGCAGGAGATGAGCCAATATACTCAGCAATATCCGCTTGCTTGCAATGCTGACTAGTGCGGTCAGCATCAGAGTAAACCGCAACGGTTTCGATGCCCATTTCTTTTGCTGTGCGCATGACTCGACAGGCAATTTCACCACGGTTGGCGATTAAAATTCGTTTAAACATATTACCTCCAAACCGGTGAACGTTTTGCAAAGAATGCGCTGAGCCCTTCTTGACCCTCTTTGGAGACTCGAGCTGAAGCGATCGCTTGGCTGGTGTGATCAATCAAGGCTTGATCAATAGGTTGATTGTCACAATGCAGACAGAGCTGTTTAGCCGCTGATAAAGCATTGGGTCCATGGTTGGCTAACTGTTGTGTGATGCTCTTGGCAAGTTCATGGGGCTGATAGGAAAGATGGTGGAGGATCGCTAAGTTTAATGCTGTATCACTATCGATGACCTCTGCCGTTAAAAAGTAACGACGGCTCTGTCTTTGACCAATGGTGCGCATTACATAAGGACCAATCGTTGCTGGAAGTAACCCTAACTTGACTTCACTGAGACAAAAGCGGCTATCAGGTGTGCCTATCGCAATATCGCAGCAGCAAATTAAGCCGAGCGCGCCGCCATATGCCGCCCCTTGGGCAATAACGATGGTAGGCTTGGGGAAGGTATCGAGTTTATGCAGCAGCAAGGCTAATTGCTGCGCGTCACGCAAGTTGTCTTGCTCGGACATACTCGCCATCGATTTCATCCAGTTTAAATCCGCTCCGGCGGAAAAGTGTTTACCATTCGCGTCTAAAACCAGCGCGTTAAGTGATGAGTCTTGTTTTAACTCATCCAGTTTGGTGATTAAATTGGCAATCAGCACATCATCAAACGCGTTGTGCTTTTCAGGGCGATTGAGGGTTAACCAAGCCACGCCGTTGCTGTCTTTTTCAAGCAGTAGTCCTGTCATATGACGTCCTGTGTCAAAATTAACGTTGAACCTTTGTCTTTTTAATTTTAGTAGATAAAGATCAATATGTTATTTACATGCGGAAGATACCGAATTTGCTCTCTGGAATCGGTGCATTTAACGCAGCTGATAATGCTATGCCAACCACATCGCGGGTTTTGACCGGATCAATAATGCCGTCATCCCACAAGCGAGCACTGGCGTAATAGGCGTGACTCTGGGTTTGGTATTGGTCGATGATCGGCTGTTTGAACTGTTGCTCTTGCTCGTCACTCCAGTTTTCTCCCTTACGTGCTTTGATATCTCGCGTGACTTGCGCCATAACATTGGCTGCTTGGTCACCGCCCATAACTGAAATGCGAGCATTGGGCCACATCCACATCATGGTAGGGTCATAAGCGCGACCACACATGCCGTAGTTACCAGCACCGTATGAGCCACCAATGATCACGGTAAATTTAGGTACATCGGCGCAAGAGACCGCCATCACCATTTTGGCGCCGTGCTTGGCAATCCCTTCGGCTTCGTACTTTTGTCCCACCATAAAGCCAGTGATGTTCTGCAAAAACAGCAAAGGTATTTTTCGTTGCGCGCAAAGCTCAATAAAGTGAGCGCCTTTTTGTGCCGATTCGGAAAATAGAATGCCATTGTTGGCGACAATGCCGATAGGCATGCCATGGATATGCGCAAAACCACAGACCAGCGTTTCACCGAATTGGGCTTTAAACTCATCGAATTGAGAGGCATCGACGATACGAGCAATCACTTCTTTGACGTCAAACGGCTTTTTGAGATCGCTACCCACAATGCCGTAAAGCTCTTCGGCGGGGTAACGTGGAGAGAGTACTGGCTTGAGTTTAAGCTGGGTAGGTTTGAGGACGTTGAGTTGTCCAACAGCTCGACGTGCCAGCTCCAAGGCGTGATGATCGTTATCTGCGCTGTAGTCCGCGACCCCTGAGGTTTTGCAGTGGACATCGGCACCGCCAAGCTCTTCGGCACTCACTTCTTCACCGGTCGCCGCTTTAACCAGAGGAGGTCCCGCGAGGAATATGGTGCCTTGTTGTTTAACAATGATTGAAACGTCACACATCGCGGGAACATACGCACCGCCCGCAGTACATAGCCCCATAACAACAGCGATTTGCCCAATTCCTTGCGCAGACATGCGAGCTTGGTTATAGAAAATACGACCAAAGTGCTCTTTGTCGGGGAAGACTTCATCTTGCCTTGGTAGGTTAGCGCCGCCAGAGTCGACTAAGTAGACGCACGGCAATCGACATTTGAGCGCGATCTCTTGTGCTCTAAGGTGTTTTTTAACGGTTAGCGGGTAGTAACTGCCACCTTTTACTGTGACGTCATTGGCGACGATCATGCATTCGGTGCCATTGATCACGCCAATTCCTGCCACGACACCGCCACAGGGCACATAGTCTGGGTAGACATCCCAGGCGGCAAATTGACCTATTTCTAGGAAAGATGAGCCCGAGTCGAGGAGGGCAAGAATACGCTCGCGAACTGCGATTTTGCCTTTTTTACGTTGATGTTCACGCGCCGTTTCACCACCGCCATCTTCAATTTGGTTGACTACGGTGTAGAGCTCATCGACTAAGTGCGTCATTGAATGGTAGTTTTGCTGATATTGCTCGGATTGCGAATTTATTTTGCTAATAATGTGTGCCATGAACTGCTTCTCCATTAAGTGAACAAGCTTTTCTGCGTTTATTGATACAGAAAAGCTGCGTATTAAAGGTGTGCACTAGGCACTTTCGTTAAACAATTCTCGGCCGATAAGCATGCGGCGTATTTCCGAGGTGCCTGCGCCAATTTCATACAGCTTGGCATCACGGAGTAGGCGACCGGTATCAAACTCGTTGATATAGCCGTTGCCGCCAAGTAGCTGAATCGCATCTAGTGCCATTTTTGTAGCAAGTTCTGCGCTAAATAGGATCGCGCCTGCGGCATCTTTTCGGCTGGTTTCGCCACGATCACAGGCAGAAGCCACCGCATAAACATAGGCTTTGGCGGCATTCATTTGAGTATACATATCGGCGACTTTGGCTTGAACCAGTTGGAATTCACCAATGGATTTGCCAAATTGCTTACGGTCATGGATATATGGCACCACAATATCCATACACGCCTGCATGATACCAAGTGGACCACCTGCGAGTACGACACGTTCATAATCCAAACCGCTCATCAACACTTTGACGCCGTGGTTTTCTTCTCCAAGGATGTTCTCTACTGGCACTTCGCAATTCTCAAACACCAGTTCGCAAGTGTTCGAGCCGCGCATGCCTAATTTGTCGAGCTTCTGCGCTTGAGAAAAGCCGGGGAAGCCACGCTCAATAATGAATGCGGTGATGCCTTTAGCGTCCGCAGTAGGATCGGTTTTGGCATACACCACATAAGTGTGGGCATCAGGACCATTGGTGATCCACATTTTGTTGCCATTGAGAATGAAATGATCGCCTTTGCGCTCAGCTTTGAGTTGCATCGCGACGACGTCTGAACCTGCGCCCGGTTCACTCATGGCGAGTGCACCAACATGCTCACCAGACACCAGCTTTGGTAGATACTTCTCTTTTTGTGCTTGTGTGCCGTTGCGGTGGATTTGATTGACACAAAGGTTTGAGTGGGCACCATAACTTAAGCCCACAGAGGCAGATGCTCGGCTAATTTCTTCCATGGCGATGACGTGCGCTAAGTAGCCCATGCCTGCACCACCGAACTGTTCGTCGATGGTCACGCCTAGTAAGCCCATATCACCCATTTTAGACCAAAGATGGCTGGGGAATTCGTTAGATTGGTCTATAGATTGTGCAAGCGGTGCGATTTCGCTGGCTGCAAAGCTATTAATCTGCTCGCGGAGCAAATCGGTATTTTCGTCGTAGACGAAATTTAGGGAAGAGTAGGTCGATTTCATTGCTTATCCTTGCCAATTGCGCCACCTACATCCCCAAGTTCTGTGGTTAGATGACGCTATCACCTTTCATCGATTTAAGTGTGTTTTCACATCGCAACTTCGCCGCATTGAGCTCCATCATTACCGCGTTGATGTCATTTGCTTGTTGTTGCAATGTCGCCTTTTTCTCTTCGATAAGCCTGATCATGTAAGTTAACTGCTCAGTACTTTGATCGGTATCGTAGAGTTCAAATAACTCTTTGATGTCTGCGAGTGAAAAGCCTAAGCGTTTTCCACGCAGAATCAGTTTTAGTCTGATTCGGTCGCGACCATTGTAAATTCGCGTACTGCCTTTACGTTGAGGAGTAATCAAACCCAAATCTTCGTAAAAACGGATACTGCGGGTTGTAATATCAAACTCTTTAGCAAGCTCACTGATCTTAAATGTATTCATCCCTTAACCCTTGCGACTTTCGTATAACCTTTCATAAGAATATACAACTCGTTAACGTTAAAGTAAATAAATTGCAGTATCTCGGGAGCCTTGAAATTACAGCCTTTTATTGCAATCCACATCGTCAAACGAATAGACAATAACCTCATAACTTGACGTTAACGTAAATGTTAGTATAGTTATTACGTGAACGTCAACAAAAGGTTAATGAAATGAATCATCAAACATGGATTGTTGGAGCGAAGAGAACGCCAATCGGCGCATTCCAAGGTCAGTTTGCTCATACTGATGTTACTGAGCTAGGCGCTAACGCCATACGTGCTGCTCTAGTACAAAGTCAAGTTCCAGCCGATGCTATCGATGAAGTTTATATGGGGTGTGTACTGCCTGCTGGAGTTGGACAAGCGCCGGCGCGTCAAGCGAGTTTGAAAGCTGAGATACCGCAAAGTGTGGGATGTACAACGTTAAACAAGGTCTGTGGTTCAGGGATGAAAACCGTCATGTTGGCGCATGATTTGATTCAAGCGGGCAGTGCTAATGCTGTCGTGGCTGGCGGTATGGAGAATATGTCGGCTTCTCCTTATTTATTACCGAATGCACGTGAGGGCTTTCGTCTTGGGCATGATCAGGTTATCGATCATATGTTTTACGATGGATTACAAGATGCTTATCAAGGAGAGTTGATGGGTGTCTTTGCTGAGCAAACAGCGCAGCGTTTTCAATTTAGCCGTGAAAGTATGGATGCGTGGGCAACGCAGTCGTTACATCGAGCTAAGCAAGCGATCGAACAAGGCTTATTTAAAGCGGAAATTACACCCGTCACCATCAAACAAAAACGAACTAACGTGACTTGTGAAGATGACCAGCAACCCCATCAGTTAGATGAGACAAAAATTCCTACCTTAAGACCCGCGTTTGCCAAAGACGGGTCGGTCACCGCGGCGAATTCCAGTTCCATTTCCGATGGTGCATCGGCAATGGTTTTGGTGAGTAGTGAATATGGTAAACACCACAATCTGCAACCATTAGCGAGAGTTTTAGCCCACGCGACTCATGCAAGGGTGCCAGAAGAATTCACGATTGCTCCTGTATTTGCGATTGAAAAGTTACTAGATAAGCTTAATTGGACTAAATCAGATGTGGATCTGTGGGAGATTAACGAGGCATTTGCCGTGGTTACTCAATACGCAGTGAAAACGCTTGAGCTTGACGATGCGAAAGTAAACATTCGCGGTGGTGCGTGTGCGTTGGGTCACCCAATTGGTGCAAGTGGCAACCGAATTTTGGTCAGCTTAATACATGCTCTCAAGCAGACCGGTGGTAAGCGAGGCATCGCTTCTTTATGTATTGGTGGCGGTGAAGCAACGGCAATTGCCATTGAGATCTGCTAATCGGCTTTTACTAAACAGGAAAACTGTACGTGTAAGCCACGATGTTTATGCCTTTGTGCAAAAGCTATTGTGTAAAAACCATTGTGTGCAAGCAGGTCAGTCTCCAGTGATAACTTGATAGATACAAGGACGTCAGCATGACAGAAAAAGTGAAACAGTATATCGGCGGTGAGTTTGCAAACTCGCAAACAGAGCAGTGGGTTGATGTGACCAACCCTGCTAACAATGAAGTGATTGCTCAAGTGCCGTGTGCAACGGAAGCTGAGATGAATGCCGCGATTGCTAGTGCTGAGGAAGTATTTAGAACGTGGAAAGAAGTTGCAGCACCAGAGCGCGCACGCTTGATGCTGCGCTATCAGCATATCCTTAAGGAGAATCATGACAATATCGCGATTCTTTTATCCAGTGAAACGGGTAAAACATTACCTGACGCGAAAGGGGATGTGTGGCGCGGAATTGAAGTTGTTGAACAAGCGGCGAACATCTGCAGCTCTATGATGGGCGAAACGGTCGAAAATGTGGCAACGGGTATTGATGGTTACTCCTATGTGCAACCGCTTGGGGTTTGTGCTGGTATTACACCATTTAACTTTCCGGCCATGATACCGTTATGGATGTTCCCAATGGCGATTGCCTGCGGTAACACCTTTGTTTTGAAACCTTCCGAGCAGGTGCCTTTAACCGCAATGTTGCTGGCTGAACTATTTGAAAAAGCGGGCGCGCCTAAAGGTGTGTTGCAAATTGTTCATGGCAAGAAAGAGCAAGTTGACCATATTCTTACTGACCCTCGAGTTCGTACGATTTCATTTGTTGGCTCGGTTTCTGTTGGTGAGTACATCTATAAAACTGGCACTGACAATCTCAAGCGCGTTCAGTCATTTGCTGGGGCAAAAAATCATATGGTGATCATGCCTGATGCCAACAAGCAACAAGTGATTAATAATTTGGTCGGAGCCTCTGTTGGCGCTGCGGGTCAACGTTGTATGGCGATCTCTGTGGCGGTGTTTGTTGGTGAAACAAAAGAGTGGATTCCAGAGCTTAAGGAGGCGTTAGCGCAAGTGCAGCCGGGCGCATGGGATGATGAACTCGCGGGTTATGGACCACTTATCAGTCCACAAGCGAAGCAACGAGTCGTTAATTTGATTAATGAGGGTAAAGCAGCCGGAGCCAACTGTGTGCTGGATGGCTCAAACTGCCAGGTCGCTGGACATCCTAATGGCAACTGGGTAGGGCCGACTCTGTTTACCAATGTGACCACCGATATGTCTATTTACACGGAAGAGATTTTTGGTCCGGTACTACTTACGATGGAAGTTGACGATCTCGATGAGGCAATCAGCCTGATTAATGCCAGCCCATTTGGTAACGGTACATCAATTTTTACTGCCAATGGTGCAGCTGCGCGTAAGTATCAACATAATATCGAAGTGGGCAATGTTGGGATTAACGTTCCTATTCCAGTACCGCTACCATTCTTTTCATTTACTGGCTGGAAAGGCAGTTTCTACGGCGACCTCCATGCCTATGGTAAGCAGGCGGTACGCTTCTTTACCGAAACCAAAACCGTCACGGCACGTTGGTTTGATGATGACATCCCAAGCGGTCCAAACATGACGATTCAACTGAAATAGTGTTCTTAAGGTAAGTCAGGCGAGCAGAGAAACGTCTGGCTTACCATACAATAGCGACAACTAAGTCGAGGTTTCAAGATGGATTTTGAGTTAAACGAAGACCAGGTGGCATTTGCCGAAGCGGCGAAGCAATTCGCAGAGCAAATGTTGGCGCCAAACGCGGCAGAGTGGGATGAGAGCGCCTATTTTCCTAAAGAAATTCTGCGCCAAGCCGGTGAGTTAGGTTTTCTTAGTATTTATACCGAGGAAGAACATGGTGGTTTAGGCCTTTCTCGGTTAGACGCTGCGATTATTTTTGAGCACCTTGCGATGGGGTGCACCGCGACGACGGCCTTTATGACCATACACAACATGGCGACTTGGATGATTACCTCATTTGCTAAGCCAGACGTTGCCGCGAAGTTTAGCGAGCAGCTTGTGACAGGTGAGCAGTTGGCATCCTATTGCCTAACTGAGCCAAACGCAGGTTCTGATGCCGCTTCATTAACCACGAGTGCCGTTCGAGAGGGTGATGAGTTTGTTTTGAACGGCTCGAAAGTGTTCATCTCTGGTGCAGGAGATACCGAGGTGCTGGTGGTAATGGCGCGTTCATGTGGGGAAGGCGCGGGGGGCATTTCTGCGTTTATCGTTCCGGCCAATAGTGTCGGGGTTAGCTACGGTAAGAAAGAAGCCAAGATGGGGTGGAATTGCCAACCAACGCGCATGATTACGTTTGAAAATGTCCGTATCCCAGCGGACTACTTGTTAGGTGAAGAAGGTGAAGGCTTTAAATTTGCCATGCAAGGGTTAGATGGTGGGCGGATCAATATCGCGACCTGCTCGGTAGGTACAGCGCAGCAAGCGTTGAATGAAGCCAAGCAGTATATGAATGAACGCAAGCAATTTGGTCGAACTCTGGCTCAATTTCAAGCACTGCAATTTAAATTGGCGGATATGACCACCGATTTGGTTGCGGCGCGTCAAATGGTGCGCTTGGCTGCGGCTAAACTGGATGCTGGGCATGTAGAAAAAGCGGCGTATTGTGCAATGGCGAAGCGTTTTGCCACCGACGTGGGTTTTCAGGTTTGTGACCAAGCATTGCAGATTCACGGCGGCTACGGTTACATCAAAGAGTATCCGGTTGAGAGGCATTTTCGAGATGTCCGCGTTCATCAGATCCTCGAAGGCACCAATGAAATCATGCGTTTAATCGTTGCAAGACGCTTACTCACGGAAGGCGTTGAGCTGCTATAAGTCAGCATAAGGATTCGATAATGACAGAACAGTTAAAGCTAGAAAGAGTCAACCATATTGCCAAGGTGACGATTTGTAACCCGCCAGCCAATACCTGGACATTGGACTCTCTTAAACAGTTAAAACAATTGGCCGTTGAGCTTAGCCTCGATCGCTCTATCTATGCACTAGTGATAACCGGTGAAGGGGAGAAGTTTTTTTCTGCGGGCGCAGATTTAAACACCTTTGCTTCCGGAGACAAAGGCGAGGCATTAGATATGGCGTATGCATTTGGTGAAGCATTTGAAGCGCTGTCGGCGTTTGATGGTGTCACGATAGCCGCCATTAATGGCTATGCAATGGGCGGCGGTTTAGAAGTGGCATTGGCGTGTGATATCCGCATCGCTGAGCAACAAGCGCAGATGGCTTTGCCGGAAGCATCCGTTGGTTTGCTGCCATGCGCAGGGGGGACACAAAACCTGACTGCGCTCGTCGGTGAAGGCTGGGCAAAACGCATGATTTTATGTGGTGAGCGAGTCGGTGCTGAAAGAGCGGAACGGATTGGTTTAGTTGAAGAAGTAGTAGAATCTGGAGAGGCGCTAAATAAAGCGATGACTTTAGCCAAGCGCGTTGCAGGGCAATCGCCAAGTTCTGTCTCTGCGTGCAAAACCCTGATTCAAAATCGCCGCACTGCAACTCACGCTGCAGGATTAGTGTTAGAGCGAGAGCTCTTTATGCAGCTGTTTAATACCAATGATCAGCGAGAGGGCGTTAACGCATTCTTGCAAAAACGTGCGGCAAACTGGACAAACAGTTAAAGGAGATACTATGACAGGTAAGGTCAACTTCTCTTATCAAACTTGTAGTGATGGTTCGATCATTGCGATCGCGGAGCTGGATAATCCCACTTCGCTGAATGCGCTCACTCATCACATGATAGAGCAGCTTTATCATCAATTGCTGTTATGGCAAGAGGACGACAATGTCGTGGCAGTAATGTTACACGGTCACGGTGAGAGGGCGTTTTGCGCTGGCGGTGATGTTCAGGCGATGTATCGGGTACTGGAAAATAAAGAAAATGATTTTGAGAGTGCATTTCAGAACACAGCTGATTTCTTTCGCCTAGAATATCGTTGTGACTTTTTAATTCATACTTACCGTAAACCGATCATCGCATGGGGACACGGCTACCTAATGGGTGGTGGCGTTGGATTATTTATGGGGGCAAGCCATCGAGTCGTTGATGCAAATATCCGATTCGCCATGCCAGAGGTTAAGATTGGCTTGTACCCTGATGTTGGCGGAACCTATTTCCTTAGCCAAATTCCCCAGCATTACGCTCTATTTATTGCGCTTACTGCCTGCCAAGTGAATGCCACTGACATGCAAGGCTTAGGGCTGAGTGAGTGGGTGGTTAATGCGAGTGAGAAACAGGGTGTCCTTGATCAACTTGCACAAATCGAGTGGCAAAACAGCCAAGATGTGGATGTTGCTATCAACCAAGTTTTAAACGCTCATCATCAAAGCCCTGATGAACAAGGGTTGTTATTAGCTCACGCTGATTTGATTGAAACGACCTGCCAAGGATCGTTACCGCAAATGGTTGAGTCGATTGCACAGTTAGACAGCGATGATAAATGGTTATCAAACGCTAAGAAAACTACGGCTTATGCCAGTCCATTGTCGCTCCATTTATGCTACCAGCAGTTAACGCAATATCACCAACTTACCCTCAAGGAGTGTTTTGAAATGGAGTTCGGTCTAACTCTTCGTTGTGGGTTAGAAGGGGACTTCCGTGAAGGCGTTAGAGCACTATTGATCGATAAAACTCATCAACCGCATTGGATGCATAGCGATGTTTATCAAGTAACCACTCAAGAGCTGACACGTTTCTTCTCGCCTTTAGATTCGAGCGAATATCCTCTGGCAGAGGATTCATTGGTCGTCGCGAAAAGTGTTAGCGCAATTTTATAAGGAAATAGCATGAGCAAGATTACATTTATCGGCTTAGGAAACATGGGCGCACCGATGGCCAAAAACCTGTTAAGCGCGGGTTTAAGCGTCGAAGTCTTTGATTTAAACCCCAATGCGGTTGCGGAACTGACGGCCTTAGGTGCCACCAGTGCAGATTCTTTAACTCAAGCAGTATCGGGTGCCAGTGTTGTTGTTACTATGTTACCAGCAGGTACACATGTGCAAAGTGTCTATCTCGCTGAAGATGGGGTGCTGAACAGCGTAAACCCGGGAACATTATTAATTGATTCATCCACTATTGATCCCGGGACTGCGCGTCAAGTCGCCGCTCAAGCCAGCGCAAAAGGGTTATCTTTTGTTGATGCGCCCGTATCAGGCGGCGTTGCTGGAGCAGCTGCGGGAACGCTAACCTTTATCGTCGGTGGGAGCGAGGAGAGTTTTGCCGAAGCTAAAAATATCTTGCAACACATGGGTAAGAATATCTTCCATGCGGGAGAAGCTGGTGCGGGCCAAGTGGCTAAAATCTGCAATAACATGATGTTAGGTATCTTAATGAGCGGAACGTGTGAAGCGCTCAACTTGGGCATCGACAATGGCTTAGACCCGAAAGTGTTATCTGACATTATGTTGCAAAGCTCAGGACGTAACTGGGCGTTGGAGCTCTACAACCCTTGCCCGGGAGTAATGGAAAATGCACCAGCGAGCAAAGACTACCAAGGCGGTTTCATGAGCCAACTGATGGCAAAAGATCTCGGCTTAGCAATGGAAGCCGCAGTGGCAAGTCAATCTTCTACCCCAATGGGCAGCGTGGCGCGCAATTTATTTAATCTTCATACCGCGCATGGCAATGGAGAAAAGGACTTCTCGAGTCTGTTTGAGTTTTATCAGAAGCAATCAAACCGTTAAGGGGCGCTTATGGAGTTAGATAATAAAGTTATCGCAATTACAGGTGCCGGGCAGGGATTAGGAAGAGAGATTGCGCTGTCCTTAGCTAAGCGTGGCGTCAATCTTGCGCTCATCGATTTAAATCAGGAGCCGTTGGCTGAAACGAAGCAAAAATGCCAGCAGTACGATGTGACAGTGCGAACTTACCAAGCGAATGTTACAGACGAAACTCAGGTGGTAGGCGCGTTTACTCAAATCGAGACGGACTTTAATCAGCTCAATGGTGTGGTCAATAACGCGGGTATTATGCGTGATGGCATGTTTGTTCGATTAAAAGAGGGTGATCTGACTTCCATGTCCCTTGAGCAGTTTCAATCGGTCATGGACGTGAATGTGACGGGCACATTTCTTTGTGGTCGTGAAGCGGTCAAAGTGATGCTTAACACGGATAGTAAAGGTGTAGTGATCAATATATCTAGTGTCGCGCGAGCAGGTAATATCGGACAGACCAATTATTCTGCGTCTAAAGCGGCGGTGGCCACTATGGCATCAGTGTGGGCAAAAGAGTTAGGGCGCTATGGGATCCGTTCGGTAGCGATAGCTCCTGGTGTTATTAAGACAGCGATGACTGATCAAATCAAACCGCAAGCAATGGAGCGCTTGGTCTCGATGATTCCCGTAGGGCGTTTAGGGTATGCTCAAGAGATAGCCTCAACCATTCAATTCGTGCTGGAAAATGATTTTGTCACAGGGCGGGTTTTAGAAATTGATGGCGGGATGAAAATGTGAGTGAACAACATGAGTAAGAAAAATCGCCTCCGTACCGAGTCGACGAGAGACTAATTTCCAATGTGGATCATGAGGGTTACCTGCTATTCGTGTTTGGTTAGTGAGCATCTTTAACCAGAATAGGTAACTCTCGGCTAAGTATATTGCAATGCTAACTTTTATCTCCACGAAACTATCTTACAGACCCGGTCTCAAATAAAAATAGAACCCTTGTATTAGCGATTAATGAAATCTTTAATTAGCATGCCTTCCTGTAATTTGATGTAAAAGCCAAATTGTCTCTCAGCCACAATTGACATTTGTGTAAGTTATTATTTTAAAAAATTTACCCGTCCATTTCGTTCCTGAAACTTATTGAAATAAGAGCAGCTTACCTGAACTATCGCCTTTACTGGATTATTTTATAAATATGATATTTAAATCAATATTTTAATTATTCTTGCGTTTCCTAATTGCACTTTTATCAATAATAAAATGTTAGCTCGTTTTATGTAATTTGATTACTTGTCAATTGCAATTAAAATAATTTTCCGTAAATATCAAAAATGAGAATTGCATTTCAATTGGTATTATATGTGATACGACTCGAAAGCCTGAATATTGGGCTTTAAGTGTTTTTAGTACTTGAACTCTTTGTTGGTAGTATGTTTCAACTGCGAAAAAAATAGATATTTATCACGCACATAGTGAAATCTAATACTTAGAGTGTTTTATTTCCGAAATAACGCGCAGTTTACGTTCTCTTACTTGTTGTGGAGAACTCTAACGACAAAGATTGGCAAGGAAGGCTTAGATTCATGGCACAAGTTAATATCAGTTCTTTAGATGACGTAAGAGTTTTTGGCTTCGATCTCCACTTAAAAACGGAGACAGGCGAAGTACAGATAATTAAAGATGCGCTGATTGATATCGCTAAAGGCACTCTAGAAGTGATGCAAGGCGATAAAGTCATTTCGATGCAAGAACTGGTTAAGTCGACTAAGGTCAACCTTGAATCGCTGGAAAACGTATTTCTTGAAAATGTATTGTCCTCAGAGCAAAGTGCACCATTTGAAGAAGAAAATGAAGTTCAGCAAGAGCTTGAAGAACAGAAAGAGTTACAAGAACAGCGCCAGCAAGAATTAGAAGCAGAATTAGAACGGTTAGAAGAGCTTAAAGAACAATTAGAAGAAGCAGAGCAAGAGCTAGCAGAAAAAGAGAAAGAATTACTCGATAAAGAGCAAGAAGAGATCGTTGATGAGTCTGAAGCGCCGAAACCCGATGGACCTTCAGATGCCGAAGATTTCGTTATTGAAGTACAAGAACAAGTAACAGACGTTGAAGTATCTGAATTTGAGTTTGAAGGTGAGAGTGAGAACCCAGACAAAAAAGTTCAACTTGTTCCAGAAGCTCAACCGATTGCTCCAACGGGAAGTTCATCATCGTCTAGTCGTCCAACACAAGATGGTGAACAAGAAGAAGAGCCAGAAGAAATAATCCAAGTAACACTGACTCTTGATAAGGGTGACGATAGCGGTAAAAGTGGCGATTTTGTTACCAACGTCACCTCTGATTTGACTTTTAATGGTGTCACTACAGCTGGTGCGGCAGTAACTTTGGTCATCAATTCGTCAACTTATATTGTGACTGCTGATTCAACGGGGGCGTTCAAAGTCGATGTAGACGAGAGCTTTGTTGAAGGCGAATTCGATATTCAAGTCACGGCGGTGAGCCCGACAGGCTCTGAAGCGACAATAAACAAAACCCTGACGATCGATACCACACCTCCTGAAGCGCCAACAGTATCACTTGCTGCAGAAAGCGATTTAGGTGTATCAAACAGTGATAAACTAACTTCAGACGACAAGCCTACTTTTAACGGTGAAGCAGAAGCATTCGCCACCATTCAATTGACCATCGATGGTCGAACTTATGAAACTCAAGCCGATAAAGAAGGTAATTGGAGCCTGACTGCGACGACGAAGGTTGCTGATGGTGTTCAAGAGTTTGAAGTTATTGCCATTGATGCCGCAGGTAACAAGTCTGATAAGACAACCGATAGCGTTGAGATTGATACAACACTGTTACTCACTGGGAGTTTGAAGCAAACCGATGATATTGATACGGGCTACTCTCAGACTGACGCGATCACCAAGCATAAGTCACCAGAATTTACCGGTAAGGTTGACGCTGATGCGACAGTAAAATTTTATTTTAATGGTTCAACTAGCGCGCTAGAGGTAGATGTCGCCAGTGACGGTAGTTGGACTTTAGATAGCAGTCACCAACTTTACGATGATGTCCTGGCGAATTTAGATGACGGGACTTATCAATACAAGATTGTTGCCGAAGATGCGGCAGGCAACGTTAAAGAAATTGAAAATCAGTTTGTCATAGATAGCGTTGCACCGACGCAAGACTCTTGGCAATTAGATGCTTCAAGTGATACCGGGCGTTCAGATAGCGACCAGTATACGAATAAACAGAACCCGTACATTTCTGGTGTTACCGAAGCAAACAGCTTTATTAGTGTCGAGATAAACGGCAACACTTACACCACTCAAGCGGATGCTTCGGGTAACTGGGCTGTTCGTGTCGATGATGCACTTCCTCATGGCGAATACGAGTATCAGGTCTCTGCGACAGACTACGCGGGTAATACATCGAATGAAACCGGTCAGTTGACGATAGATCTTACGCCACCAAGCCCATTTAGCGGTGACATGGTTGAAAACTCGCTGGTAGATACAGGGGTAAGTGACAGTGACAAAATCACCAAAAATACCATGCCAACGTTCGCTGGCGTTGCTGAGTTGGATGCGATTGTTGAGTTAGTTATCGACGGTAAGACGTTCCAAACTACAGTTGATACAAGTGGTAATTGGACTATCACCGTTGATCAGCCTCTTAGCCAAGGTACCCATAACTACCATTTAAATGCTTATGATTTGGCGGGTAACAAAACGGCGATCATCGATCAGAGCATCACAATTGATACGGAAGTGGTGACTTTCACTGGTGGATTGGACGCTGAGTTTGATACCGGTATTTCAAATACAGACAATTTAACTAAATTTAATCAACCTACGTTTTCAGGGACAGGTGAAGAAGGGGCAACGGTCTATCTGACGCTCAATACCTCGCCGGAGACCACTCTTGAAGCGACGGTTGTTAACGGGGTTTGGTCGATTTCTCTTGCGGATCACAATGTTGAGTTAGAAGACCGCACTTATGATTATTCGTTGAAAACCACTGATCTGGCAGGCAACGACGCTTCATTACCAACGGCGCAAATCCATGTCGATACCTTACCTCCTCAGTTGTTCAAAGGTGGTCTAGAGAATGTTAGTGACACAGGTACTTCGGATGATGACAACTACACCTCTGATAATTTACCGACGTTTAGTGGCGAGGTAGAACCTGGCTCACACGTAACCTTGTTGATTGGTGGTGTTGAATATGATGCGAACGTTGATGCGTCAGGTATTTGGTCGGTTACGGTGACCGATCAATTAGCGGATGGAGACCAAGCATATACGTTAACAGCGAAGGACGATGCGGGTAACCCAGTGGTCAAACAGGGTAGCATTACCATAGATACAGAAGTTAATTTGCAAGGCGGCTTAGATGCAAGTAGTGATACGGGGCGCTTTGATAATGACGACTACACACGCGATACGACACCAACTTTTAGTGGTACAGCGGAAGAAGGTTCAACCGTTACTGTAACCATCGATGGTAAAGAATACAGTGTGGAAGTCGCAGACAATGGTGATGGCGTCATTGATACTGATGTTGAATGGTCAATTGATGTTACTAACGAATTAAAAAATGATGGTAGCTATGATTACACCATCACAACGCAAGACAAGGCAGGTAACACCAACCAATTTGACCCAATTGAAGGTCAAATTGAGCTTGATACCGTAACCGAGGTAACCGCCGCGCTTTCGAGTGCGACCAAAACAGGTTGGGATGACACTCATACTAATCTAACTAAACCGGAATTTGTCGGTACAGGTGAAGTTGATGCGATCATTACTATTACGTTAACCAAAGGCGAAGGCTCAGACAGAGAAACCAAAGTTTACACCACTAAAGTAGCGGAAAACGGTACGTGGTTTAAGCAAGTTGAGGATGATCTTGGCGATGGTGAATGGAGCTACCAAGTTGTTGCCCAAGACTTAGCTGGTGTCGCAGATTCTGAGTCTGGCGTTGTCACTGTTGATACTCAAGACCCGGTGTTTAGCGGTGGGGTTGCTGCATCAAGTGATACAAACATTACCACTGATGGCATAACACAAACACGCTTACCTAAGTTTTCAGGTAAAGGTGAAGTAGGGCACAAGGTTGAGCTTTCACTAAATGGACAGACTTACGCGACCACGGTTGATCCTGATGGTAATTGGACCATTGAACTTACCAATACTAACGAGTTTGAAGATGGTGAATATCCATACACAATAATCGCGACAGATGGAGCTGGTAACACAACGCCTATCAACAGCACTTTAGTGGTGGACAATGAAGCATCGGTAACGGGTTCGTTAGCCAGTGAAGATGACACGGGTGCCTATGACAGTGATGGTATCACTCAAACTCGTAACCCTACCTTTGCTGGTAAGGGCGATCTTGGTGCGACGGTTACATTAAGCTTGGGTAACGGCATTGGTGACATCACCACAACGGTTGATCAAGAGGGTAATTGGAGTATTGATTTGGCACAAGAAGGTGTCTCTTTGCAAGACAACCTTTACAGTTATCAAATTACTTTGGTCGACATTGCGGGCAACAAAGCGAAGTATGAAGGGCAACTTGAGGTTGATAACCAAGTGCCTGGAAAGCTCACTGGTGGATTGGATGCAGACAGTGATAAAGGTGAGCTTGATGGTTATACCAACATTCGTGACCCTTGGTTCAGTGGTGAAACTGATCCTCAAGCGACGGTTACCCTGCTAATTGATGGTAAAGAGTATTCAGCAGAGGTCGACCCATTAGGTGGTTGGCGTGTTCAAATCACCGATGAATTAGCCAATGGCACTTATACCTACGTTCTTACAGCAGAAGATCTTGCGGGTAACAAGCTGGTTAAGTCTGATAGCGTCACAATCGACACAATTCTTGAATCTTATACTCATGGTTTAAGTTCAGACCCGTTGTTAGGGGATTCTGGTGTCAGCGGCGATAGTTTGACTAAGCATGTTCAGCCTACCTTATCAGGCACTGCGGAAAAAGATGCGAAAATAGTCATTACGATTAATAATCAGGTTTACACCACTAAAGCGGATGACAATGGTAATTGGAGTCTAAAGGTAACTCAGAACCTTCTGGAACCAAACTCTGACGAATCCGTCTCTTTTGACTACACCATAGATGTCACTGATAAAGCGGGTAACCATGACAGCGATACTGGCAAGATTACGGTTGACCCTAAAACAGAAGTGTCCGGTGACCTTGCTTCTTCCGACGATACCGGTGTGCCTTATGCAGGCGAAGAGGGCACCTATTCAGATAACTATACCAGTGAGACTAAACCAAAGTTTGAGGGTAATGGTGAACCAGGCGCAACGGTAACTCTATCGATTGGTGGTAAAACGTATAGCACAATCGTTTTGGACTCGGGTATTTGGCAAATTCAAGTCACCGAGGCGCTCGCCAATGATGGCGAAGTCGTCAACCATGACTTTACGATCAATGCTGAGGATGCTGCTGGTAATAGCGCCGCTACATCGGGAAGTATTACGGTTGATGCGCAACATCCAACAGGCTTTACTGGAAAGCTCAGCGCAGAAGATGATTATCGTGATGACGGCGTAGCAGATGCGAAAGACAGTGATGATATTACCTCGGTCCAGTCGCCAACGTTTGCGGGTACATTAACGGGGGCATCTGAGCAAGATCCGCACTTTGTAACACTGACTATTGCGGGTCAAGATTATACGATAAAAGTAACAGACAGTGATTGGCAGATCACAGTGCCAACGACTTTGCCGGATGGAACTTACAACTACACTTTAAAAGCAGTCGATAAAGCGGGCAATGTGACGACGCTTGAACAGGAACAGCTGGTCATCGATACCACTACCGAAGCGATTAACGGTGGCTTAAGCAGTGGTGATGATGTTGGGGATTCGAGTAGTGACGGCATCACCTCTTACGCAAAACTTGGTAAAGATGAGCTTAAATTTAACGGTACTGCTGAAGCGAATGCAGAAATCCAATTGCTTATTGGTGATGATATATATAAATCAGTCGCAGATAGTGATGGCAACTGGGAATTAATCGTTACGGAGCGTATCGATGAAGGCAAGGATATTGAGTACACGCTTAAATCAATCGACTTGGCGGGTAATATTCAGACTGACAGTGGTAAGTTAACTATCGACAACACGCCAGCCGATGTTGTGGTAAATATACCGGCACTAACCAATGAGATACGCCCTGACGTTAGTGGTACTGTTACCGAGGATGTTGCGACGATAACGGTGACCATTGATGGTATCTCTTACACACTAAACAACATTGAAGCAGGCAATTGGCAAATCGACGGTGATGCGCTGTTTGGTAGCCAATTTTTAAGTAACGATGATGCAATTAACTATGATGGCATTAAGATTGATTATGAAGCGGTCGCGACAGATGTTGCTGGCAATGAAAGTGATGTCGTTAGCGGTAGCTTTATTTTTGATAACAAAACCCACGTAAGCGGTGGGCTGAAAGCGGGTGAAGATACCGCACCAAACCTCATTGTTGATGGCGAGAAATTTGGTAGTAATAGCGACAACTACACCTCAAAAGAGCAACCCACATTCTCGGGGATGGCTGAATCAGGTGCGACAGTGACCCTCTATTTCTCCAACCAAACGGTCGCAGCGGTGGTTGAAAGTGACGGCAGCTGGACAGCTGTGCTGACTAAGCCACTGCCTGAAGGTAATAATACTTATACTATCAAAGCTGTTGATGAGGCGGGCAATGAAGCGACGCTTTCACAGACCGTGACCATTGACACCACTAAGCCAACGGTCGCTCTTGATCAATTATCTGATGTTTTGATGGATGGTGTTCCGGCTGTTGCAGATAAAACCCCCACTTTTAGCGGCACTGGAGAGCCAGGAACTGCGGTTATCGTTAGTATCTCAGGGCAAACACGTTCGGTTCTCGTTGATGATCAAGGACGTTGGAGCGTCACTATGCCAAATGATATCGCGCATAGTGAAACACCATACGCATACCAAGTTTATTCGATTGATAAAGCGGGTAATCAATCGGACACCTTGTCAGGTGAGCTTAAAATAGACGTAGAAACATCTGTGTCGGGTGGGTTAAGTGCACTATCAGATACAGGCTTTGAAAATGATGACGGTATTACCAAGGACAATACACCGACGTTTAATGGTCGAGGTGAAGCTGGTGCCACAGTCACGGTAACCATCTATGCGAGTGATGGTTTGACGGTAGTTAAGTCAAAATCGCATACAATTCCGAGCACAGGTAATCCGGAAGGAAACTGGAGTATTACGATTCCAGGTCTGGATGATAACGCTGCAGACGACAACTACCTGTATCAAGTGTCGATAACCGATGCACTTGGTAATGATATGAAGCTTGAGCAAGAAAGCTTAGTCATCGATACCACAGCTCCGGATGATCTCTCAATTGATCTCGCTGACGGGTATGATTCTGGATATGAACTGGCTGGTGAATCAGATTTGGTCACCAATAAGACGCCAGTATTTGAAGGCACGGTTGAACCGGGTGGTAAGGTTACATTTAGTATCAAAGGTGAAAAGAGCTTCGATATCTATGACTTGGATGGTGATGGTAAATGGAGTACCAACGATTTCGATGGTCTAGATCTTGGCGATTATGTGGTACTTCAGGGAAGCTACGAATTCAGTGTAACAGCAACCGATAAAGCGGGTAATGTCACGTCAACGCCGCAAACCATCACTATTGTTTACGATAAGGTTTCCGACCTTGAATTGACACAAGGTCTCCAGAATGATCTTGAAGTAACGAACAATCAAACACCTACTTTTAGTGGTGTCGCAGAACACAAATCGCAGATTAAGATTGTTATTGCAGGTTACGATAAAGACGGTAAGTGGCAAGAGTTTCAAGTAGAACCTTTTGTCGTCAATGATGAGTCTGGTGCTTGGTCATTTACCTTGCCTGAAAGCATGAAACTGCCAGAGTCGAAAGAGCTGCCAGGTTATACTTATAAAATCACTGCTGTCGATTACGCAGATAACCAAACATCGGTGAGCGGTCATATTTATGTCGACACGACACCGCCAACAGTCACTGGTGGTCTGGATGATGGCAGCGACTCGGGCGAAAAAGATGGAATCTTAACTAACGAACAATCGCCAATCTTCAGCGGAACGGTTGAGCCGGGTGCAACGGTTAAAGTCGTTATTGATAATCAGACCTATCACGCCATTGTTAATGACGATGGCAGTTGGACGGCAGCCCCAGGCATTACTTTCGACAACGATATTAATCTTGACTATGCAATCATTGCTACGGACGAAGCTGGCAATACCACAAAACTCGATAAAACGTTGGAGATTGACACATCCAAGCCTGTTATTACTGGTGGCGATTTAGCCAAAGAAAGTGATAGTGGGATTAAAGGCGATCAGCTAACCAACGAAGAAAATGAGCTGGTTTTCAAAGGTACGGTATCCGATGCTAACCTTGACCAATTGACCTTTATCATTGCCGGTGTGGATTACAGTGACTATTTGGTGCTGGATGGGAATAACTGGACGGTTACGATACCAGACGCACTGAGTAAATTCGAAGATGGAGAGTCATATTCTTACTCAATCGAAGCATCGGACAAGGCTGGCAATACTTCAGGTGAGGTGACCAATTCATTCACTATCGATAGAACCGATCCTAAAGTACCGGTGGTGAGTATCGATCAGTTAACCAATGATACCAAGCCAGATTTTGCCATCGATTCGGAATCAGGTACCAGCGTCGAACTCGTCATCTATCGAGATGGCGTAAAAGTAGAGAGCGTACAGTTAGAGGGTGGTTTAGCTGCATGGCAGCCAACTGATGACCTATACAGTGGCGAAGCCAATGACTGGGATGGGCAAGAGTATACATATGAAGTTGTATCGACTGATGATGCCGGCAACACCAGTGAAACAAGCGGTTCGTTTGTTGTTGATACGAAAACCTTTGTTGCTGGTGGCTTGAGCCTGGTCGATCAGACTGGTACACAAAAAGAAGCAACATCGAAGAAGGAGTTTTCCTTCTCTGGCACTGCTGAGCAAGGTTCACAAGTCAAGATTGTCTTTGCATCGACGGGTAACGCTGATCTAGATGCGAAACTTAAGGCATTAATGGGCGATGATCTTACCTTGGACGGTGTATTTGATGCCGGCACCAGTAATTGGAGCGCGGATCTAGCGGGCTTTGATTTTGAAGGTGAGTTTAATTACATCATTCATGCAACCGATGAAGCTGGCAACCCCGCCTCGACTAATGAACAAACGCTAGTCGTTGACCGCACTCCACCCCAAGGCTTGACTATAAACCTAGCGGCAGAAAGCGATAGTAATATCGATGGCGATAACATCACTAACTTGCAAGAGTCAAGTACGAGCCAGGCTCCAAAATTCGAAGGTACCAGCGAGGCTGGTTCGACGGTTACGCTCGTTATCACAAGTAATGACGGAACCTATCGAGATGAGTATCAAGTTGATGTAGAGGATGGTACATGGTTGATTGAAACCAATACTGTGCTTGCAGATGGTAGTTACACAGTAGAAGTTAGTGCGATAGACAGTGTTGGCAACGTCACCACGTTAGATGAGTTAGAGCACAAGATAGATCTAACTGTAGACACCGCGATATCAGTGACAGCAGGACTAGACACAGCGTCTGATAGTGGCGTTGACTTTGATGCGAGTTCAAATAGCGATACCATCACTAACGTGAAGCAGCCGATCATCTCTGGTACTGGCGATGAGGGTGATACGATCACGCTAGATATCAACGGCGCGCAATACCAAACAACGGTTATAAACGGTAAGTGGTCGGTCGATCTCTCAAGTGATGCGCCCACAAGCGGCGCATTGGCTGACTTGGTACATGGCGAAACTTACTTCTACACCGTTGAAGCGAAGGACTTAGCGGGTAACACCACCACGCTTGGTGTCGGTCAAGACAGTGATTATTCAATTACAATTGACGATACAGCGTTCATCAATGGTGGTTTGGAACATGATTCTACGTCAGATACAGGTATATCAACACAAGATGGCATAACCAAAGCCGAGCGCCCAATCTTCTCTGGAAGTGTAGAGCCTGATTCTCAGGTAAAAATTACGTTTAAAGATCAAAACGATAATACGACCGTGGTTTCCGCCTCAGTATCGAGCGATGACTCTCAATATGGAGCGAGTTGGACTTATCAGCATGATAGTCAATTACCGGAAGGTGAATATACCTATGTGGTTGAAGTAACGGATAAAGCTGGTAACAATACTCAACTTCCTGAGCAAAACTTAGTCGTTGATCGCACACTGGCGGAACCGACGGCTGGTCTGGAACAAACCAAAGAGAATAACACTGGTGCAAGTCAGACAGATGATGTGACTCAGGTACGTAATCCTATATTAGTCGGTAAGACTGAAGCTGACGCAATTGTAACGATTAAGTTTGATGGCTTTGAAAACAGTTACGCTAGCTTTAAGGCAAATTCAGATGGCGATTGGAAATTTGTAGTGCCAGAAGAACTAGCCGACGGAGAATATACCTATAGCGTCAAGGTAGAAGATATCGCTGGTAACACCAAAGAAAATACGGGCAACAAGCTAGTAATCGATAATCAAGACCCACTCAATCTTTCTGGCGGTTTGAGCCTAGCGAGTGATACCAGTAATGGGTTTGGTGAAACGAAGAACACGACATTGAACTTCAATGGTCAAGTTGAAGCGCAAGAAGGAATGACCGTTCAACTTGTGATTCGCTTAAACGGTGTTATTGTCGATACGATAGATGCCACGGTAAGCAGCTTTGTTAATGGTGACACTGTCACTACCTGGGTAGTGAATGATGTAACACTTGATGCCAATCAGACGTACGAATATGACATCATTGCCACCGATTTAGCCGGTAATACCTCTATAGTCGAAAGGCAACAAGTAACGATTGATAACATTGCGCCCGAGGTAACGGGTAAACTCACCGAAGAATCGGATACCGGCATTGTTGATGGCATTACCTATGACAACACCCCAGAATTTGCAGGTACGGGTGAAGAAGGTACAACAGTAACGATTAAATTTGGTGAAACGACCCTCGGTCCAGTTACCGTCGTTGATGGAAAGTGGCAGATTGAGTCGATTGAACTAGCAGACGGTGATTATGGTAAGTACACCATAATTGCGACTGACAAGGCAGGTAACAAAACCGAAATCGAGTCATCAGAAGCGCTTGTTATTGATACCCAAGCCAGCCTAACAGGTGGCTTGGAGACAACTAACCGCACTGATGTAACCGACCAAAATTACACCAGCGATCAAACGCCAGTATTTAGCGGTACCGCAGATGAAGGCTCGACGGTTTACATCACACTGTTTGATGATAATCGCGCGAAGCTGAACATTTCTCCCAATCCAATTGAAGCCGTCGCAAACCTTAATCCAGATAATGGACTTGCCGAGTGGAGTGTTGAAGTTGGCTCGCAACTTACAGCGGGTGACTATAGCTATCAAATTACGGTGAAAGATCTGGCTGGTAATACCAAAGATTCGGATGGCAATGAGCTTGTAATCAACTCTCATTTTACTGTCGATCCGTCAACGCACTTATCCGACATTGGCTTAGCGACGGATAGTGATACAGGCTTAGAGGGTGATGATGATATAGCGGAAGCGTCGCGTTCGGACCAAGTCACTTCAGATCGCACTCCTACCATTGTTGGTAAAGCTGAGTTCGGGGCAAAAATAACCTTGGTGATTGATGGAGTTAGCTACAGTACCGAGGTTGAAAATCAAGATGGTAGCTGGAGTATTGAGATTGATAAAAACAACCTTGAGGACCAAGAGTATACCTACAATGTGACTACTGTAGATAAAGCGGGTAATACATTAGAAAGTGGTGATTTGCAATTTACTATTGATACTAGTAAGCCAGACAGTGTTTCCAATTTAACTATCCATGGTGAAGCGTTCGATTCAGACGGCAATCTGACCAACCAAGAAAACCCAGTATTTGCAGGTAAAGCTGAACCTCATTCGCGTGTTTATATTGAAGTTGAAGGTTTAGATGTTTTCACCGCTAATGTCGATGAAAATGGCGATTGGAGTGTCAAAGTTGATGATATTGGTAACCAATTAGACTCGGGAATTGAGCGCGATTATACGATTAAAGTTGTCGACAGTGCTGGTAATGCAAGTAGTGCTGTGGAGGGTAAATATACTCTTGATGAAAAAACCACGCTCGACATTAATTCTGTCGATATGAGTGATGGCAGCAACTCGTCTGATAAAGGGGATATGCTGACCAACTTTAACGGAGAAACCCACCTCGTCTTTACAGGCACCTCTGGCAGCGCCGAGCAAGGTGCGACGATTGAATATAAATTGGTGAAGCTGGTTAACGGCGTAGAAGTTGAAGTGTCGGGCTATCAAGAGGTGGTTGCTTCAGTGGATGGCAGTTGGAGCGCTGCGCTAGAGAGTTTATCGGTCAATGACTCACTGGACAAAGATGGCAGCTACAAACTGTACATCAAGTCGACAGACCTTGCGGGTAACAATGACGTAGAATCGCTGGAGTTTAAAGTTGACAGGATCGATCCGTCTGTAGCCGATACCACAGTTGACCATGCTGTTACTGGTAGTCCGTTATTTAATACGGAAAACATCAAGCTAACAGGTACAGTCGAAGTACCGACGGACGGTGAAGCGGAAGCGAAGGTACGCATCACGATTAAAGGTAGCGATGGTTGGAGCCAAACTTATACCGTGGACTCAGGTACTACAGCTGATGGTACTTGGGACATCGATATTGACCTGTCAGGTCGCGACAATAGCAATCCAGATGGCGTTGAGTACACCTATAGCATTGAAGCGGAAGATGCGGCAGGTAACGTTAATACCACGATTAAAGACCAAACTTTGACTGTGGATACCGTGGCAAAATTAACCGCCAGTGGCAACGATTATGACGATGGCGCTTTGGAAATCACTAACCGTAGTGATGTTAATGACCAAAACTACGCAGGTAAAACGCCAACCTTTAGCGGTCAATCCGATGCAAATGCCACCATCAAATTGGTTCTGACGAGTAGCACATCAGGCGTATTAAACCCTGAACCCATTACTGTGGAAGCGAATGCTTCGGGGGATTGGAGCATAGACTTGGCATTAGAAAATGTCTCTTTGGTTGAGGGTGCTGACTATGAATACACGATCACCGTTACTGATATTGCAGGGAACACCACCAATGCCGAAGGTGATGAACTTCAATTAACGGGGGATTTCACCGTTGATAGCACCACTGATCTAGTCGACGATAGCATTAAGCTCGACCAAGCGAGTGATACGGGGCTCACGGATAATGATAAACAAGCAACGTTAAGCGATCAGAAAACCTCACTAAACACGCCAACCATTGAAGGTAAAGCGGAAGTGGGTTCAATCGTTACCGTCACCATTGAGGGTGACAGCAACAGCCCTTACACTCTTGACCCAATCACCAATGTCGATGGTTATTGGTCAGTGACAACGAAAGAGTTGGCAAGCGGTACGTATAACTATACCGTGAGCACAGTAGATCGCGCTGGTAACACAGACAGTGAAACAAGCAGCTTTACCATTGACAGCGACGCTCCGGCTCCAGTTGAAGTGACGAAGATATCGGAGCAGCTACTTGGTGATCTGGCATTCGTGGATGATCACTATATTACCGGTGAAGCGAATCCAGTCTTTAGTGGTACCGCAGAGAAGGGCGCGCGCGTCTATCTTGAATTCAATGGTCAAACCTATAGTGCGGATGCCGACAATGTCACTGGTGTGTGGTCAATACCTTTGCCAGATGTAGGCGATGCATCGTTGGAGCAAGGCATAGATAGAAGTGTCACCCTGTATGTCAAAGATGATGCTGGTAACAAGAGTGACGAAACGCAAATTCACTATACACTCGACCAAAAAACCACGCTCGACATTAATTCTGTCGATATGAGTGATGGCAGCAACTCATCTGATAAAGGGGATATGCTGACCAACTTTAACGGAGAAACCCACCTCGTCTTTACAGGCACCTCTGGCAGCGCCGAGCAAGGTGCGACGATTGAATATAAATTGGTGAAGCTGGTTAACGGCGTAGAAGTTGAAGTGTCGGGCTATCAAGAGGTGGTTGCTTCAGTGGATGGCAGTTGGAGCGCTGCGCTAGAGAGTTTATCGGTCAATGACTCACTGGACAAAGATGGCAGCTACAAACTGTACATCAAGTCGACAGACCTTGCGGGTAACAATGACGTAGAATCGCTGGAGTTTAAAGTTGACAGGATCGATCCGTCTGTAGCCGATACCACAGTTGACCATGCTGTTACTGGTAGTCCGTTATTTAATACGGAAAACATCAAGCTAACAGGTACAGTCGAAGTACCGACGGACGGTGAAGCGGAAGCGAAGGTACGCATCACGATTAAAGGTAGCGATGGTTGGAGCCAAACTTATACCGTGGACTCAGGTACTACAGCTGATGGTACTTGGGACATCGATATTGACCTGTCAGGTCGCGACAATAGCAATCCAGATGGCGTTGAGTACACCTATAGCATTGAAGCGGAAGATGCGGCAGGTAACGTTAATACCACGATTAAAGACCAAACTTTGACTGTGGATACCGTGGCAAAATTAACCGCCAGTGGCAACGATTATGACGATGGCGCTTTGGAAATCACTAACCGTAGTGATGTTAATGACCAAAACTACGCAGGTAAAACGCCAACCTTTAGCGGTCAATCCGATGCAAATGCCACCATCAAATTGGTTCTGACGAGTAGCACATCAGGCGTATTAAACCCTGAACCCATTACTGTGGAAGCGAATGCTTCGGGGGATTGGAGCATAGACTTGGCATTAGAAAATGTCTCTTTGGTTGAGGGTGCTGACTATGAATACACGATCACCGTTACTGATATTGCAGGGAACACCACCAATGCCGAAGGTGATGAACTTCAATTAACGGGGGATTTCACCGTTGATAGCACCACTGATCTAGTCGACGATAGCATTAAGCTCGACCAAGCGAGTGATACGGGGCTCACGGATAATGATAAACAAGCAACGTTAAGCGATCAGAAAACCTCACTAAACACGCCAACCATTGAAGGTAAAGCGGAAGTGGGTTCAATCGTTACCGTCACCATTGAGGGTGACAGCAACAGCCCTTACACTCTTGACCCAATCACCAATGTCGATGGTTATTGGTCAGTGACAACGAAAGAGTTGGCAAGCGGTACGTATAACTATACCGTGAGCACAGTAGATCGCGCTGGTAACACAGACAGTGAAACAAGCAGCTTTACCATTGACAGCGACGCTCCGGCTCCAGTTGAAGTGACGAAGATATCGGAGCAGCTACTTGGTGATCTGGCATTCGTGGATGATCACTATATTACCGGTGAAGCGAATCCAGTCTTTAGTGGTACCGCAGAGAAGGGCGCGCGCGTCTATCTTGAATTCAATGGTCAAACCTATAGTGCGGATGCCGACAATGTCACTGGTGTGTGGTCAATACCTTTGCCAGATGTAGGCGATGCATCGTTGGAGCAAGGCATAGATAGAAGTGTCACCCTGTATGTCAAAGATGATGCTGGTAACAAGAGTGACGAAACGCAAATTCACTATACACTCGACCAAAAAACCACGCTCGACATTAATTCTGTCGATATGAGTGATGGCAGCAACTCATCTGATAAAGGGGATATGCTGACCAACTTTAATGGAGAAACCCACCTCGTCTTTACGGGCACCTCTGGCAGCGCCGAGCAAGGTGCGACGATTGAATATAAATTGGTGAAGCTGGTTAACGGCGTAGAAGTTGAAGTGTCGGGCTATCAAGAGGTGGTTGCTTCAGTGGATGGCAGTTGGAGCGCTGCGCTAGAGAGTTTATCGGTCAATGACTCACTGGACAAAGATGGCAGCTACAAACTGTACATCAAGTCGACAGACCTTGCGGGTAACAATGACGTAGAATCGCTGGAGTTTAAAGTTGACAGGATCGATCCGTCTGTAGCCGATACCACAGTTGACCATGCTGTTACTGGTAGTCCGTTATTTAATACGGAAAACATCAAGCTAACAGGTACAGTCGAAGTACCGACGGACGGTGAAGCGGAAGCGAAGGTACGCATCACGATTAAAGGTAGCGATGGTTGGAGCCAAACTTATACCGTGGACTCAGGTACTACAGCTGATGGTACTTGGGACATCGATATTGACCTGTCAGGTCGCGACAATAGCAATCCAGATGGCGTTGAGTACACCTATAGCATTGAAGCGGAAGATGCGGCAGGTAACGTTAATGCTATCGAAGACCAAACGCTTACCATAGATACCAGTGCGCGACTTGAAAATGTCGGTCTGAAAGCGGGTGAACAAGGCGATACGGGGCGAGATAGTAGCTTCTATAAAGATAAAATCACTTCGGCTGAACTACCTGTCTTTGTCGGTACGGCAGAAAAGAACGCTATAGTGAAACTGTTTATCCGCGATGGAGACGGCAATTACGTCCAATCCGGCGATGACTTCAAGGTAGAAAGTGATGATGGCAGTTTCTCACTTCAGTTAGCCGACGTCGATAAGTTAACAAATGAAGGTGAATTCCATTATCGAATTGAAGTTGAGGACGCAGCTGGTCATAAAGAGCAGTTTAGTGACAGCTTTACCTATGATAACTCAGTGAGTAAGGCTGAGGTGACGTTAACCGACGATAGTGACTCCGGTGAAAGCAACAGTGATGCAATCACTAATGTTCTAACGCCTTCATTTAATGTTGATGTAGAAGAAAACAGTAAAGTCACTTTTAAACTTTATAAAGGCGATCAGTTACTGGTAGAAAGTGAGCAGGTTGTTCCATCTGGCCAATTTACAACGAGTTTCCCAGATTTGAAACTAAATCCTGATAATCAAGGAAGTGACTACCGCTATGAAATTATCGCGGTTGATCCAGCGGGCAATAGTAAAACTGATTCGGGCAGTTTGGTCGTCGATACTTATGTTGATTTGACAGATGTTAAATTGGCAAATGTGACTGGTGATCGTCATGAAGCTGCAGGTGACAGCGCGATTGAAATCACTTCTGCTAATGTCGCTCAATTCAGTGGTAAAGCCGAAGGCGGTGCAACGGTAGACATTTACATCAAAGTTGATGGAGAGTTTGTTAAAGTTGCCAACAAAAAGCTAGATGGTGATCAATCGCAACTCAACCAGAGCTGGCAATTAACCGTGGGTGAAGGCGATGGTCTAACTGCCTTCGCGCCAGTGCAAGGAGCCAGCTACGAATATAAAGTCACGGTCACAGATATTGCGGGTAACCCAGATGAGCATATCGGCGAGTTTGTATTCGATAGTGCAACCACAGTCACCGCTGACTTAGACAGCTCAACAGATCTTGGTGCAGATAATGATGACAATCTAACCAATACTAACGGTGATAATAATCCGATTATTTCTGGTAAGGCGGAAGCGGGTTCGGTGATTACGATTACCGTTACGCATAACGGTGTCGAGTATGATTATGAACTAACGCTTCCATACCCAACAGCAGATCAGATTGATACTCAAGTGGATTGGGAAATCGATCTATCAGATGGCAATCTACTCAAACCAACTGGAACTGCGCCAACGTTTGTTGAAGGTGAATACAGCTACGTGGTGAACAGTACTGATATCGCCGGTAACAGTGATAGCAGTACAGGCGCTTTCACGGTAGATAACAGCGCTCCAGAGGTCGACGGCGGTTTTGTCACAGGTGACAGTGCCAACGATACGGGTTTTGCTGCTGATGATGGTATTACCAACAATAACCAACCAACATTCAGTGGCGAATACAGTGGTATCAATGCTGCTATCGCTGATAGTGATGAGAGTGTTGAAATTTACCTAACCATTGACGGTAGAACCTTTAAAGCTTCAGCGTCAAATGGTGATTGGGAGATTGACCTGTCGCAGCCGCTACAAGAAGTGATTGGTTTTGGTACAAATTCACAATCAGTTATTTCACGTGACAATGTCACACTAACTGACCAAGTTGATAAGCCTTACATCATTACGGCGGTCGATGTAGCAGGTAATGTAACGGTGCTGAATGATGGCAAAGTCACCATTGACACTGAAACTTCAATCATTGCTGATCTTGCTGCAAGTAGCGATCTCGGTCCCAACAACGACGATAACAAAACTAGTGTTATTGCTCCTGTCATTGAAGGTAGTGATGCAGAGCCTGGTTCGCGTATCTATATAGAATTTGACCGAGGAACGGTTCTACGTTTCCCGAATGCAGCGGGCGATGGAATAGAATTGCATGACGGTAAGTACTATGTCATCGCGGATGAAGATGGCAACTGGTCAATCACCGCTGATGGTCTTATTAGTGAAGCAAACGATACTTTCAGTGATATTTATCAATACAAAGTAACCGTTACCGATATTGCGGGGAACACTGCGGTTTATGACAGTAATGCCGACAACAACAACCTCGACATCAAGTTTAAAGATCCAGCACTTGACGATAGTGACGGCCTGAAGTCCGATACGGAAAATGATACAGGTCTGAATCAAAGTGATGGCATCACCAATAATCTAACGCCTGATTTTACAGGTCAAATTGCCACCCCTGATGATGCGCAGTTTACCGTGACTGTGACCTTCTATAAAGATGGCGTTGTTTACAAACAGTTCGATTCCGATACTGAAGGCAGTGTAGTTATCACAGACAATGGAACCAACTTGGGCTCTTGGACGTTAAGTGATGTAGCGCTGCCAGAAGGTGCATACACCTACAAAGTTGAAGCAAGTAACGACTATGGAAACAAAGACTCGTTTGAGAAAACCTTGGTGATCGATGATACAGCACCAAGTTTGTCGATTGCAGATGTCACTTTAGATCTCGGCTCAGATAGTTCCATGGATCTTGCAGTGAGCGGTACAGACCTAGGTTTTGGTTCTGATGACAAGACCAGCGTGACTAAACCACAGTTCAATATCGACTTGAACGAAAGTGATGCCGCGGTTGAATTCTTTATCTTGGATGAAAACGATAACCTAATCCAAAGCTACAGCTCTACAGACAATGAAATCACATGGAACAGCAGTGAAAATCGCTGGGAGTTGACAAGTGACAACATTAACCTGCTGGCTCAAGGTAATTACCAATACTATGTCAAAGCAACGGACGTAGCGGGCAACGTGACCATTACAGACAAGAGTGTGTTTGAGATAGATACACAAGTGGTTGTAGAAGGACAACTTGCGGCAGAAAGTGATTCCGGTAGCAGCAGTGATGATGGCTATACCAACAATGACGTACTTAAATTCTCAGGTACAGTGACAGACAATGATGCCGGCAGTCGAGTCAAAGTGACCCTGTATCCTGGTGATAATGCTCAGGAGCAGTCACTAATTGTTACCGTGAATGATGATGGGAGCTGGGAGGTGTCGTTCGACAGTCTCGGTTTAACCGGTGTGTCAGACGTTCCTTACAAAATTGAAGCGTGGGATATTGAGGGTAACCACAGCGAAATTTCTGGCGACGATGTTAAAGTCGTGGTGGATAAAGTACTACCTAACACGGTCACAGAAGTCACCATGCCAGCGACTTGGGGTGATAATGATGCGGTCAACGATACCGGTGATGTTGGGGACTGGAAGACCAAAGAAAATGATCCGGTAATTTCAGGTAAGGCGGAACACGAAGCAACCGTGGTCATTACCGTGCATAAACTTCTGCTTGATGAAGACGGCAAGCCGATACTTGATGGTGAAGGCAAGCCGCAGATTGATCCTGATTTCGATGCCGAAACTTACACCAAGTACACAACAGCAGATAGTGATGAATGGCACTTCCAGTTTGGTGAAGGTGCTAACAGCATTATGGATGCAGACTCAACCTATCAGTTTACGGTTGACGTGTATGACAAAGCAGGCAACAAAAACGAAGAATCGTTTGTACAACAGGTAACCAATGACTCGACGATTAATTTAACCGTTCAACTTGCCGAAGAAGATAAAGTTGACCACCAGAGCGGCGTTGATGGCAGTTTGACCGAAAGTGACATCAACCCGACTGACAACATAATTCGTGTTGCGACGCCAACCATAGAAGGTACAACCGACCTCGATGTTAACCAAATTTCTGTAGAGCTTTCGAATGGTGAAGGCACGGTATACACGGATCTAGAAGTGACTAAGAATGCTGATGGTACTTGGTTCCTCGATTTAAGTGATGCCAATCATGGCATAGATCAACTTGCAGATGGTCATTGGACAGTGACTGTTATGGCAGAAGATACAGCGGGCAACCAGACCACTCAGAACTTTGAATTTGAGATTGATACTACCGCGCCCGTTGAGCCAACGGTTGAGCTCAATTCTGGGGTTGATCATTATGATGGTATTACTGGTCTCGACTTAGTGAGTGACACGACGCCGAACTTCAAGGGGACAGCGGAAGAAGGTTCACAAATTAAACTGTTCATAGAGGATAGTAAGGGCAATGTATTTGAATACTCGGCGGTAGACCTTGTCGGCAGTGATGGTCAGTGGCGAATGACTGTTGGTAACGAAAACTGGTTTGGTGACGATGGTAAGTACAATTACTATGTCACTTCTACCGATAAAGTGGGCAATATCAGCACCTCCGCTGAAGGTGAGTTCCGTATTGATACTACGCCACCTGAAATTAGCGATATTACACTGGTCTCATCGGGTGACGCTAATGGGCTCGATCTAACGGACGACAAGTGGCTCACTAACGCCGTCAAAGATGAGTTAACCATTACCGGTAAGATCGATCCTTCTGAAATCTACGGTGGGGTGATTAATCTCTATATTGATGGCAAGTCAACGGCAGCGATCAGCTTAAATATTGAAGATGTACTAGACCAGAACAGCAATGGCGACTTTAGTTTCGTGTTGGGCGACTTGTCGAAGTCCTTAACCGAAGGCAACCATGAGATAAAAATTGTTGCAATTGATAAGGCAGGCAATGAATCAGACGCTTTTGAAACAGTACTAGAAATCGACCGAAGCGTTGAACTGGAAGCCAAATTTACGTCAGATACCGCAAACCCAGAGGATGGTTGGACGTTTAATCCACAACCAGAATTCACCGGTACCAGTGATGAAAATGCAGTAATAACCGTCACTATCTTTGACAAAGACGGTAAGGAAGTTTGGAAAGAGTCGACCAATGCTACCGAACAGGGTAATTGGACAATTACTGCGACCAATCCAAGTAACAAAGATCCGAATAATCCAATTCCGTTCCCGGACGGTAAGTACAGCTATGAAATTAGCGCGGTAGACCATTTAGGTAACGCGACAACAGATAGTGACAAAGTGACTGGCGACTTCTTTGTCGATACTGAGGCACCAGTCTTTAACGATGACTTGCAGAAACTGTTGGTAACTGAAGATGGGGAAACGGTTGCACGCAATTTCATACTTGGTGAAGACCAAGAAATTATCACCAGTGACAGAACGTTGACCTTCACAGGTCAATCAGAAGCATTGAATCTCCATGGAGAAAGCATCCAAGCGACTATATCAATTTATGTCGGTTCTATATCAGCAGATAACTTGCTCAAATCGGATATAGTTAACATCAGTACTGGTAAGTACACTATTACGACCGATGAAATGCCTTACGGTATCCACGATATCTTCTTAGTATCGACGGATAAAGCGGGTAACGAAACCGTCATTCAAGAGCAAATTACTATACGTCCAAATCAATTGCCGGTGACTGTATTCCTCGATGATGACGCGAACTCGTCTACGTTAGAAGATACCTTAACCAATATTACCAACCCGAAAATCTACGGTGAAGCAACACCTTACTCAACGGTTTCAGTCAGTTTAATGGTTAACGGACAGAAAGTGACGTTTACCACCACAGCAGAAATCGATGGTACATGGGAGCTGCAATTTGGTAGTGGTGATTTTGGCACTTACAACAGTGATTCAGCGGGTGAATTTAAACCAATTGATGCTTCAGTAACAGATGAGCAACTCGCGACGGGCAACTATTACCTTCCAGACGGTAAGTACGATATTGAAGTTAACGTAAGTAAGGATGGTGTTGACTTTAAAGATGACAGTTACACATCAAATAGCTTGAACGGATTAGAAATCGATACGCAAAATACGCTTACTAACGTTCAAGTTGAAGGTAGTGAAGATGGTTTAACCAACAGCCAAACTCTCAACATTAGTGGTAAGACTGATCCCGGAGCAGAAGTCAGAGTTATTCTCACCAAGAAAGGAGAAAGTTACGACTCTGATGATGCATTAGACTTATCTTATACAGCCAACAGTAGCGGTGGCTTTACCGTTGCTGCGAGCGACTTAGAAGATGGTGTTGAGTACACTTACTGGATCACAAGTGTCGACGAAGCTGGCAATATGACAGGCTTCAATCCAGAAGAGCCAAATAAATATCCGAGTGGTAGTGTTGGTCAAATCATTATTGACCGTGTCACACCAGAAATTGAGGGCGGTGTTGTTGCAGATGCTAACAATATTACTCCGGGACCAGATGATGCAGTAGAAACGGCGCACTATATTACCCGTGATGATTCGCCGACCTTTAAAGGAACGTTAACAGGCGACTTTAATGACGCTTATATTTTGCTGAACGGCAGTCAAAAATTCTACATTGCACAAGGTGGTGAAAAAGCTATCGCGGTTGACGGTGGTGTAATTACTCTGGTGGAGCGTACTGGTGAAACCGACGTATGGGATTGGTCGTACACTTTACCTCATCAAGAAGATGGCACTTACAACTTCGATTTAGTCACCAACGACGTGGCAGGAAACGAAGATTCGTTTGAAGGTGTAATGCGTGTGAAAACCGCAATCAACTTCCAAGTTAGCTTGGAAAACGATAGTGGGGAATCCACCGACTTTGTTACTAAAGATCTCACCTCAGTCGATGGTGAAGAAGGTTACTTAACCTTTAAATGCCTAACCGAAGCAGATAACACGATTACCGCAACGCTCTACGATGAAGAGGGGAATATTGTTGGCGGACCGCTGGACGTGGAGGTGGACCAAACCAACAGCAGCAATATCTCCTTCTTGTTACCCGTTGACCCAAATGGAGGGTATCTAGAAGGTAAATATACGGTTGAGTTTACCGTAACTGATGAAGCGGGTAACCACTTGAGTACGGACGATCAGAAAGTGACTCAAGAAATTGTTTACGACAAAACACCACCGACGGTCACTATCGGATTGGATGGTGCGTCAGACACTGGTGATATTGAAGTGTTTGATGATGCAGTGGCGACCGATAACAAAACCATGGAAGCGAATCCTGTTATAACGGGTGAAGGTGAACCGGGTGCAGATATCTATTTGAAGGTTTACCAGTCTGTCTATAACCAAACGAGTGGAAAATATGAGAAGAGCGGCAATGCCTTTATCGTTGTGTCGACTCAGGTCAGTGATAGCGGATCATGGAGTTACCGACCAGAACCGGGTCAACTATTAGGCGACCAAGCTGATGGTACCTTTATCGTCGCAGTAACCTCACAAGATAAAGCCGGTAATCTGTCTGGTGACCCAATAGAGATGGACTTAAGCATCAGAACCTCCGAACCAGAAATTGGTACTTGGAAGATTCTTGCTAAGACAGATAAAGACAACACTGTTGAACAAACCGGTGTAGATGAAAATGGCAATCCAATTTATGTAGTCAATGATGCCAATGACGCCAAAGAGATTTATTTCCAAGGTGAGGGAGCTACAGCTGGCGATACCATTCGCATTACGATTCATGGTGTGGAATATAAGACGATTGTTGAACAAGATGGTACGTGGTCGATTACTACCGACCCTATGCCAGATCTTGAATATCCATTTATGATTCAGGCACTTGATGATGTGGGGCATGTCGTTACGGAAAATTCGACGGTAATTTTTGATTCGGGTATTACGTTAACAGCTGACTTTATCGAGGAAGATGGCTGGCATTGGACTCACAATACTAGTAATCCAAATCCTGAGGTTAAGATCTATACCGAGAAAGATAACTTAATTGAAATAACTATCACGGGGCCAGACGGCTACACGCATACGGAAACCTTCTATGCAGAAAGTACTGCTTTTACCTATGTGCGTGATGAGGGGCATATCTACGCTGACGGTAGCTATGAGATGACTATCAAAGCGAGTGATAAAGCGGGGAACACAGCGGATGACAGAGTCGTTAAGTTTACTGTTGATACTAAGCTCGACAAAATGCCAGACCCACAAATAAGCATCTATGAAAATGGGGTTGTTTCCTATCGCAATAAGAGCGACGACAAGCATGAGGATACTGACTTAGAAATTTTCTATACCAATGATCCAAATTTCTCAGTTCGAGTGGATAAAAACAGTCAAGATGGAGAGGGAATACGTGCGTTCTATGTCAAGATTTCCAGCTTAGATGGGACGTGGAGCAAAAACTATAGCACTGATGAACTTAAGAGTGGTGATGTGTTTGAAATTAAGCTCAGAGATCTACTCCCTCACACTGATGGTGTCGCAAGTCAGTATAAAATAGAGCTCGTTTACAAGGATAAAGCAGGTAACACCCCGACTGATGATGCAGGCAATGATATTAAAACTGAATTTATCGTCAGCGTTAATGAAAAAACGACTGCTACAGGCACTCATTTAACTACAGAGTTTGTAGTGACAGACCTAGATACTGGCGTTACCTATACAGAGGATAACAAGGTACATATCGGTCAAAGTAAACCGGTTATTTCGGGGTTTGGTGCAGAGGTTGGTGCTCAAGTGACTATTATCATATCTGGCAACGGATTAAATCCAAGCATTATTGAGACAGTGGAAGTTACCGATGATGGAACGTGGACTTTTAACCCTGATCGGACGTTTGATGATGGTTTATATGAAATCGATGTGATTATCAAAGATAAGTGGGGCAATGATACCCACTATGAAGAAGATATGCTAATCGATACCTTCGCCCCTGTTATCGCGATGGAAAAAATCGAAGGTGATATCGACTACCTTACCGATGATGTTCTGTGGAATACCGAGAGTGGCAAGTTGTCTGGAGTGCTTAACGATAGAGATGTTTCACTAACCATTCAAATTGGTGACGCTGATGCTATTGATGTCACTGTTGATAGCAACGGTCGATGGGAGTTCAACTTCACGGATGAATTAGTCGATGGTGAGACGGTAGATGTCAAACTTACGGCGACAGATGAAGCAGGAAACTCATCTGACAAAGAGTTCGAGTTAACTTACGACTCACGCGAACAAATGCCATTTATTAATAATGAGCTAACGCGTTCAACCGATACAGGCGAGTATAGAACAGACGGTGTCACTAGTGAGGAACAGCCAACTTTCGAAGGTCGAGCTGAACCCTATTCAGAGATCACTCTTGAGATTGCAGGAGACAAGATTTCTACGCAGGTCGATTCCTACGGTGAGTGGAAAATCGATTTATCCAAAGATAGTGCTGAGAACGGTGAATTGCTGACCTTGGCAGAAGGAGATAACGACTACACATTAACCGAAAGTCAAAATGGTGAAGTGACACGCAACGACTCAGGAACTATCCACCTAGATACTCAAGCTCCAACTATTATACCCGATAGTATTGGTTACAGTGATACAACGTTGTCTGGTCTAGCGACAGACGATGGAGATATCGTTGAAATATTTGACCAGCAAGGCAATGAGTTGGGCGAAGCGACGGTTGCCGACGGTAGTTGGTCGGTTAGCGACATAACGGGTGGGCAAACGGTAGACATCGTTATATCCGATGTTGCGGGCAACGAAACGAAAGTGGACGACTTCACTATCTAAATTTCTGATCGAGGTAGCGAGCGGTGACACGCTCGCTAGTTTTACTCAAGGATTGATAAGAAACACTATGAACTTTTTTCAGAAGACAAAACTTGTCGTGGCAATGTCGGCGACACTCTCTCTAATGCCACTTTCTGTGTTCGCAGATGAGCTGGTCGATACACTACCAGTCAATACTAAAGCTTCCGCTTCTCAGAGTGGAACGCCTTCGCAAGTTCGACCCTATGATTTAGGCTTTGTCGAGATCTTAGATCAAGCACTAGCGGTATCTCATGAGTATAAAGCACTGCAATTTGAGCTCGAATCGAGCGAAATTTTGCAAGACAAGGAAGAGAAGTTTTATTACCCCAGTGCGACACTTTCTTCTGAACTTAAAGAGTACTACGGCGATCCTCGCCCAGACCCTGATGGGACGGGGGAAGGTATTTTTAAACTCAGTACTAAAGTGTGGGGTTCCAGTGTCGGTGAACGTATTGACGCGAGTGAGAACAATCGTTTGTCAGGAGAAATGAACCTTAAAAGTAAAGAGTTAGAGATTTACTACACCGTACTGAGGTACTTAACTCGCATTGAATTAACCCGTCATTTCGAACGTCAATCAGACCTCATTCGCATTGAATTAGAAAGCTTCTATAAGAAACAGTTGAATGCGACGAAAGAAGGGGTCTCAACCCAGTCAGACGCGATGGAAGTGGAGCTAACAAAGTCTCGCTTTGAAGAACAAGTATTTGCGGTGGTCTCCAACATTGATAAGTATTTTCGTGATCTACGAGTAGAGACCGGTGTGGTGTTTGACAGCAAAGAGCAAACTGAAAAAATCGGTCTTGACTATAACAAAGTACTCTCGGTTCTTGATGCAGATGTGACTCAGTTTGAAAGCGATACATTAGTTCAAGACAACTATTCACTGCGTTCTACGGACTATTTAGTTAAGGCAGCTTTAAAGAGTGCTAAAGCGCAACGAGAGCGCGTTAAAGTCGACTTGGTTAACGAGACCCGCGTTGCTTTATATGGCGGGGAAGATTCATTTTTGCCTGGCGATACCAATGAGTCTTATGTTGGAGTTACGGTCACGGTTGATCTCTACAACCACGCAACTGCCGCGGATCAAGAAGCGTCAGTAAAACTGTTTAAAGCGCAGAAAGAACGCTATGACAATGATGTGCAAAAGTTGCTGGCAAAGATCGAAGCGATGACACTGGACTATGAAAATACCCTAGCGAAGCGCGACAATCTGGTCGAGCAACTACGTATCAACCGAGAACTTATTGAAAACCAGAAGAATGAAATCTTCACTGACAAAGTGACCTACCTTGATATTGCGGAAAGTATTTCTTCCCTCAATCAGTCTGAAATTGCACTACTCAACATGGAGTTAAACCTTTATGACCAGCTCTACTCACTAATGGAGCTCAAGTCACAAAAGATTTACTAAAACATGATACTAATTCAAAAGAGACACAAGCTGGCGGTCGGTGCTCTGATTGCCTGTCTTTTAGGCTATATCTTGTTGTTCAAACAAGTTGAAGTGGTTGCCCCAGGCTCTGGTCTAACTGGGATCAAAGAGAGTAACGTTTCTCTTAAAGCGCCCTCAAGTAGCTACATTGTTGATTTAATGGTTTCTCAAGGCGACAAAGTTCAAGTTGGGCAGGCAATGCTGCGCTATCGAAACTTGGTTGATGAGTACCAATTGCAGCAAATCTCCGTTGAGCTTGAGCAGAATTCTAGATTGCTTACGCAACATAAAGACGAACGCTGTTTTTTAGTCAGTGACCGTTTTTCAGCTTCGCCAATTGCTCATTCTGACTACGGTTGTGATCAAGAATCTCATGCAGCAGGGGCTGGTGGTCTTTATATCCTGAGTTTTTATGAAGACTACTTACAAGAGCAGAAATACCTGGTTGATTTGGCATTGGAGCGCAAAAAGAAAGCCGATGAGCTGCTGAAAAAACGCAAAATTCTCACCAAGAAAAAAGGCGCACTACGCCGAGGAAAAGGCGAGACAATTCGCTTTTATGATCTAGAAACCGAAATTTCAGATCTAAATAGCGAGTTAGTTTCATTCAAGATGTCTGAGCTTGAAGCGAAAAAAAACCTCGACGACAAACTGATGGTATTTCAAATGCGTCGCTCAGAGCGACTACTCACATTGGATGAGAAAATAACGTCGTTAGAGTCAGAAATTACAGAAAAGAGCTACCAGAAGCAGCTCCTGGCTGAGAAAAAGAAAAAGTCAGTCATCCGGTCACCAATAAACGGCAGTATATTAGAGCTTACGGATGGTTTGGCGGTTGGTACTTTCGTCCAAGAGGCGGCGCAGATGTTCGTACTTAAAAAAGAGGGCGCATCTCAGGAGGTCACCGCAAAGTTTGACTCTCGATATCGTCATTTTTTAAGTATCGGTCGCGAAGTGAAACTAAAAATCAATTCTCCCGGTTTTAATGAGATATTTAACGGTACCATAGTTGAATTAAGTTCTGACTCAATTGCCTACGATGAACAAAATAAAAATGGTAAACGTTATTATCGTGTCACCATAAAACCGGACCAAGAATTTCTAGACTTGTCCCTCAATTTGGGCATCGATGTACAAGTCTTCGTTATTGATGATCAAATTAACGTAATGGAGTTTATCTTAAGTGTATTACCAAATGATATTAAGTTTGAGGTGTGGTAGATGATTGGATTTGTTTCTGCTATTTCATCAGCCTTAGCGGTTATCGTTTTGGTGGTAATTGCTACGTTGATTGCATTTGTTCAGGCAATTATGCCAGAGACCGGTTTAGTGAAAATCAATGATGAGAAATATCGCTATGTAATGGAAAGTAGTTATGTGGATGCGAATCTAATTCGCGAAGTCATAATGCAATCCGAAGTTATTGATATCGATCAGAGGGTTATCTCTTATCAGAATGGCTGTAACTACGGCTTCAATTCAACGCAGCGCCAAATGGAAGAGGTTGGCACATTTAACTACATCAAGATGACCCAGTATTTTGCAGACTCTGTACCTGTAGCCCCGATGTTCACCATTGAAGAGTCAGAAATGTTTAATACCTGCTTTATCGACATCAACTTATCGCCTTTGGTTAGCGAAACAATACAGGAGACTGATAATGAATGATGACTCTCTCGCCCCGTTTGTTGATGCATTGGCATCATCACTCATTGTGATGGTTTTAGTGTGTATTTTCTTTTTGATTCAGACGTCTGCTGCTATTACATCTGCTGCAAAAATGGAAGCGGTAGTCGAAGTAGAAGACCAAGCCTATACCCCAATAGTGTATCGAGAAATATTTGGTTCTGACTTAGAGAATAAAGAGATTAAATATGTGGTGAACTTCAAGTTAGAGCCACAACTTGTCGAACAGATAAGAGCACAATTAAACGACGTTGAAAACGTAAAAGTAATTATAGAAAGCCGTGATTCGGAGAGGAAAAGTGCGGTTAATATCATGAGGTTCTTAGCTATTCTGGACCTTCCAGAAGCAATGAAAATAACGACAGAAATTGTAGAAAGTAAATCAGTAATATCAAAAGTTAGGTGGGAGACTAATTAATGTATATCTTTGGTTTGTTGGTGTATATAACTATTCCAGCATTGGCGTACTATTTTGAAGGACCAAGAAGTTTTATCGTCCAGTGTTTTGAGTTGTCTCCTGAGATAACCGCCTTAATTGCGATTAGTTATATTTATCCAATTACAGTATTTTGTGTGGCTTTCTTTTTCCGTCACCATCGGTTTGCCAATATCGAGTACTTTCGTACACAGGTAACACTTGCCTCTTCACTGGCGGTATCGTTTGGTCTAATTGGTACTTTCGTTGGTCTTGCCAATATGATCTCGGGTATTGCATCCGGCTTGGCGGCTGAAGGTGACTTCGCTGAACGAATGGCTCTGCTACTTGAATCAATTGGCTTGGCGCTAGACTCCATGTCACTGGCGTTTCTGACTTCGATCTTAGGTGTTGGTACTTCAGTTTCTATCCTTTTTGCTGCTAACTACCTCAACTCGTTTTTTGATGTTCATGCGACGGATGATGCACAATTGGTTCGCGCGAACGAAATCATCGAAAGCGATCATGAGATCATCAATCAAAACTTTGAGCGTGTACATGGCTCTTTGCAAGACACTTTGCAATTAGTTCAAACGAAAGAGAAAGTCTGGACGGATCTTCATACCTTACTTGAGTCAAATTCAGGTTCAACGGTAGTGAAACAATTTACTCAAAGTTTGGAGCAGAGCAATCGCATTGCAGTAAACCAAGCCGAGCAGATTGATTTGATGCGAGAAGAGCAGTTACGCACCAATCAGAAGATGGAACTGATCCTTTCTAGTTATTCGGAAAACATGAATACATTAGTGACTGAAGCTGCGCAAACCTTGAGTAGTATGTCTTCGCGCATGGAGTCGATGGCGATCGCTAACCAAAACATGGAGCAGATCTTATCAGTGCACGCGGAAAGAATGAGCCGTGATGCTATTCAGGTCACTGATGCGGTTGATGGGATGGCTGGGCGCGTGGTTGAAATGTCGCAAGACATTGTACGTTCACAAGAGATGACCACTAATGTGATTGAACAAACTAATCATGAATTAAACAAAGTCGCTGAGATTCTTCACGACATTCGAGTGGCTACTGCACTGCCAATTGCTGAATCATTGAAGAATGCGATTCATGAAGGTGGTTTTTCTTTGGTGTATCAACCGCAGACTAATGCAGATGGCAGTTTGATTGGCGCAGAGTCGTTTATACGTTGGGTTGATCCTGTTCGTGGACCGATTTCTAACTTCGAGCTGTTCAAGTTAGCCAAGCAAGAAGGGCTGTCGGTCGATCTCGAACTTTGGGTCGTTCATTCAACGATTCGCCAAGTTTCTAAGTGGCAGAAACAAGGAGTATGGGATCGTGAGTGGGTGGCATCAATCAATGCAACAAGTGACCTTCTTCTTTCACCTGGTTTTATCAATGATATCGAAACGACGCTTGAGCAGTCTGGTGTGACCCCTGGCTCTATTGCGATTGAGATTACAGAAGATACCATTTCTGCCAACTCTGAAGCGGCTCGCGATAAAGTACGTCAGCTGCATAATCTAGGTCTCAAAACCTTCATTGATGATTTTGGTACGGGATATACCTCTCTAGTTAACCTGCGAGATTTCGAAATCGACCGACTTAAAGTGGATCGCGACATTATTAAAGGCATTGCTGAAGGCGATGAAGCAAGCTACAGCCTAGTGAAATCAGTGATGATGATGGCAGAGCAACTTAATATCCAAGTGCAAGCTGAAGGTGTTGAAAACCAAGACCAAGTTGAGAAACTAATCGAAGTAGGTTGCAAGCTGTTCCAAGGTTACCATTTTGGTAAGCCAGTGGCATCGGACGACTTTGAGGTTGAATACTTAAAGGTAGAAGCACTAGAACAGGCGTAATTACCAATAGGTGCGATGAAGGTTAGGCAGGGTTCGTCTAACCTTTGTCGCGTGTTGTGCTCGCCTCAAGCCGTGTCATTTTTAGGAGTGGCAACCCCAAGAATTAGTGATTTCAATCATTCCCACCATTTCTTATCAGTCAAACTGACTAAACTGCGCAGTGAGAAGTAGATGAAAGCGACGGTAAAAAAATTGATCGTAAACTCGAAAGCAAATTTTGATTGGAAGGCTTTTGAACGGCTGGAATACGAAAACCTAGATTCGTTTCTATCTCATCTTGATGCATTGTTTCAAGACACTTTGTTTGACTATCATATTGAGCGCGTTACGGTCGCGGACTTTAATGACTTGCCAGATTCTTTTGTTACGCTTGAGGGGGAACCGAACTTTATTCATCGTGTTGGCAATGCATTTGTTGGCGAGGATAAAAAGCAGATAGATACTGCGGAGCTAGTAGGAAAAGAAATCGCCCATGTCGGCGAGTACCCCAAAAAACTGAGCAGTCGTGAATTTATAGAAACGATTTTCTCGCTCTACCCCCGGATTAATTTTTTGCTGGTGGCGGCAGTGCCATTTATTTTGATCCCGGCATTTTACGCCAACCTGTTCAATACTCGCCTGATCTTTAATGAGCTGATTACAACGCTGTTTTATGTTACTACCGCATTCATTTTGTTGTGGGGGATAGAATATTCGCTCAAACATTTCGTCAAATTGAAGCACTTGAGCGCGGTTGATAAAAATGCACTAAAGATTGAGCGTTACATATTGAGTGTATTACCATTCTTTCGTCACAAAGATGTGTTGACCAAAGTCAGAATGGTTGAATCAAACCGCAAGGTTATTTGGGATAATCTTTCCTCACTCATCATTGATTTTGTAAACTTTTCTCTAGTCGTTGCCTTACTGTTTGTCTTTATTGGTCAATATGCGTTGTTGTTACTGGTTTTCTACCTCACTATCATCGCAATTTCAGTGTATCTACGTTATCGAAATTACACCCTGTACATTGAACATGAATCCGCCCAACAGGATTTGCTTAACGAGCGTATTTCTTACTATAGAAACAATAAACAGCTGCGATTCTTGGATACGGATGCGACGCTAAACAACTTTGAATTAGTGTGTAAAAAGTCGTTTGAGAGTGATCATGGCATCGCAAGTTTTAACTTTAATTGGGATGAGTTTGTTCGCCTTAGTTCGTTTCTAGCAAGCTTTGTATTGTTTTCTACCATCTTTTTTGCATCGAAAGCCGATGCGGCGATATTTAATGTTTTGATAGCTTTGCTGATCCTTAATGGTCGCGCAGCCCAAAGCATGATTAGCATGGTTACCAAAACGTTCTTTATTTTGACTTCTACTTACCATTTGAATACAGCATTTAAAGATGTGTTCGATAAACTTGAAGCGCGTTTGATGAAAAAAGGGCTTTCTATCGATACCATCTCAAGAATCGAGTTAAAGAACGTCAATGTTTCGGTGGAAGAACGACTGCTGTTAGAAGGGGTAAATTTAACTTTAACAAAAGGCAATATTTACGCTTTCTGTGGCAATATTGGTAGCGGTAAATCGACTTTAATGGCGACGATATTGCAGAACCACACGGAATACACAGGTAATGTTCAGTTCAATGATTTCTACAATGGTATCGATTTAGACCGGAGTGTATTCTCACGCTTTGTCGCATATCTTGATCCAAGCAGTGACTTCATTCGCGGGTCCATTTATTCCAATTTCTATATCCGTGGTATTCGAGACCCGAACAGAATTGCACAAATTTGCTCACAAATATTCGTAGATATACCGCTGGATTATGAGTTTATTTTTCAAAGAGATATCTCGACAATTGAGATGTCGACGGGTCAGAAGCGTAAGCTGTTACTTTACATGTCACTCGATCAACATAAACGTTTAGTTGTGCTTGATGAAGCCTTTATTAATCTTTCTGTGGGCGATGTCGTTTCGATGCTCAAATATATACGCAATGAACTTAAAGATGCGATTGTTTTAGTTGTCACGCACGATCGCAATATTCTCGGGCAGATTAAAAATGTGTATGAGGTAAAGGACAAGCGAGTAGAGCAGACTAAAACCGCGACAGTGCGGCTTTAATTTGCGAGCTTCTGTATCTCGACCACTAAATCTCAGATGGTTGATTTAGTAGTCGACAATAAGACTGACATTTGAGGTAAAGAGTTAAAGTCTCTGTACATCAAATGTAATTACATTATTCGAGGAAGAAGAGCGAAATTCCCCCAACGGCAGCAAGCGTGCCTAGTACGCTCTTGATCGTTGGTTTTTCACCTTTAACCGCACTTATCACCAGCATAAACAGTGGGCTAGTCGCGATAATGGTTTGTGCAACCGCAGGGTTCGCATATTTCAGTGCGGCTTGCTGAAGCCAAAGTGCCAAGAAGGTACCGACGAAAATAGCGAGAAGTAAGGTCAAGAAGGCTTTTTGAGTCAGCTGCGTAAAATGATCTCTGATTTGAGAGAAAGGACGTTTTTCAACAAAAATAATGATAGCTGTAACGGCAAGTACACCAACAGTTAGGCGAATAATTGCGCCGAGTAGAGGCGGTAAGTCACCAGCAACCAAAGCATAGTGAGAAATAACCACCCCCGAAGCCTGGCAGGTACTTGCTAGTAAACCAAAACCGATACCGGACCAGTTGATCGTTTTTACTTCCCCGCCACTTGGCTGCATTATGACAAATGTTACTGCCACGGTTGTAATAACGACACCTAGCCAGCTTTGTAGCGGTAATACACTCCCCAATAGAACAAGTGCTAATACGCCGGAAAGCGGCGGAGCAAGAGATTCAAGTAACAACGTTTTATTCGCTCCAATCCGTTTAAGAGAGGCGAAATAAGCACTGTCGCCAATCGCAATTCCAATCACACCGGATATGGCGAGTATAAGTAGGTGGGTGCTATCGATACTATCAGGAAAGGTAACGGCAACGGGCATTACCAAAACCATCATCACTGAAGCAATGACGCCCTTAACGATATTTAGCTGTAAGGCAGAAAAATGATGGCTAAATTGCCCATAAATCCATGTTGCGATTGCCCAAACTGCTGCTGCAGACAGTGCGGCAAATTCTCCGAAGTACTGCAAAGGTTTACTCCAAGATCAACCTGATAAGGTGTTTACGTACGATGATTGCCGAACTATATGCCAATGAATACGAGAATATAGCTCGTAAGGTAGATTTTGTGAGTGGCGTTACTCAAGTTTGATGGAGAAGGGGAAAGTCGCGAGAAATCTGATGAGAAAAAAGGATCTGGCGTTGTTTTAGTGACATCCACCTAAGCCGGAAATATAGGTGACTAAAACAAAACCAGATCAAAGTGTCGCTTTATTATGAAAAACGCTTCAGCTTACTGACTTAGAGCCAGTAGGCGTAAAGCAGCCTAACTTGACGTTGTTAGCAAAATTTAACAACCAAACGTCGGCTATGCAGTGACGAACTGTTTGGTGACGCTATGATGAATGTATCGAGTAAGTTTTGCGACTTACATCTCACTTATATCGTGTTGTAAATGCCGATATAGCTGATTTAACTGAGAAAAAAATCAATTATATAAATTACATTCTCAGCTATTACACCACTTGAGCTGGTTGATTGATAAAAGTTAAAGCAACAAACAGCGCATAGAAACATTGTGAATTTGCATTAATGTCCTACCTCTAAAAACCAAATAGCATTCATCATCAAGCGCATAGACTCGTTGACGGTAGAACTTAATCTTCATGTCTGAATTGTATGAGATGTATTCATTACTCGCGATGTGTTCATAATCAAAGCTGTTGGAAAAACCTTTCTCGATACCATGCTCTGTATAGGTCACACTCATATCAATAGTATTCATTCGTTGCTGAGTGAACGTCGACCAATGATAGATAGGTGTTTCAATTGATCCGACCCATTCTGTTTTTTGTTGAGATATAAAGAAAAATAGCGACAAATTGACAATTACCAATGTTGCAACAAGAAATTTACTTTTGGCAACTAAGTAGTTTTCGATCTTTTTGATATATACATTCATAATTATCAATAGTTACGATTGTTTGTTCATCTTTAGTTTGTACAAATGGGTAAGGAGTGTTGTGCCCAATACTCTTGAATTCATTTTTATAACGAACGGCGCTCAATAAATACAAGCATTGGAAAATAACAGCGATCAGTAGGATTGCTATGACTAACAGTTTAACAAAGTTGAGTTTTCTAGTGCTTTGCTCTGGCGTTAGTACCGCATTTTTACTCAGATGGCTTGTTTGCAAATGAGAACTTATTGGTGTCGTTACGCCAACGGCTGAATTGTCATCTCGACTTTGCTTACCACGAGTAGAAAAGTTGAGTTTATAGCCGATACCGGGTTCATTTATCAATACGGTCTTTTTGCTATCACCCAGTGCTTGTCTGGTTCGGATAATCAATTGTGGCAGACTCTCAGGAGAGATATGTCGACTATCCCAAACTTTTTCAATGATGTCCTCTTTGGAAAGGGTTTTCGGTGAGGCATCCAGAAGACAACAAATTAAATCGTACTGTTTTTGGGTTAGAACATTCTCTTCTTTTAGACTGCCATCATCTAATGGTTTAAATAGTGTTTTGGAATCCCTTCGCCAATATAAATTACCTAGTACTAAATAGTTGTTATTCACTTGGCTACCGTTGTCAAAATTCTGTTTTCTTATGGGGTGATAATAAAGTTGGCGGACAAGTATACAGTTGAGTATGAAACTTGCAAATATTAATATTTATGAATAAAAATAGAGTGTTATGAGCTCATATTTGTGAAAGTCAGCTTTGATCGACATCGATTTATCAGTGTCTTTTAACATTGCTTTTCTGAATATTTTTTCAACCTTTCTCCTTTCTCCTTTGTGTCTCAGGCGTTCATCAATTTAGAATTGAAACAGGTGAATCGATAAACATGTGGTTTGAGGAAGCAGTCATTGAAATCATATGGGGTAGCGCACGTTAAGTCAGATGAAGGACTATCTAGTTGTTTGGCAAATCGAATATAATTGCGCGACATAATAGAAATGACTAGGCACATAAATGGATAAAATCATTGATAAACTCGCTTGGATTAGCATTCGCGATGGTAAGTTTCTTGCTGTACGTTCAAAAGGAAAAGAGCTTTTTTACTTACCAGGTGGTAAACGCGAGCAAGGTGAAAGTGATGAACAAGCTTTAGTTCGTGAAATCAAAGAAGAGCTATCGGTTGACTTAGAGTTGGACTCTATCAAGTATGCGGGCACATATAGTGCGCAAGCAGACGGCAAAGCAAGTGGTGTAACAGTGCAATTGACTTGTTATTTTGCTGATTTCAATGGTGACTTAGCGGCAGACGCTGAAATCGAAGAGCTTCGTTTTATTGATAGCCAAGACAAAGCGGTGTGTTCTTTAGCGGCGTTGGTTGTATTAGATTCTCTTGTTGAACAACAACTAATTAACTAGTCAATATTGTCACCATTAAGCATTATCGTTTAACTAGTGTCCAACCAGGTGGCGAGCTTTGTATTGCTGTTAGACAGGGGACAAGTTGATGGTAAAATGGCGACAAGAGTTGTTAATCGTATTCAAAGGTATTTAGATGAACCCTATTATTGCGTTACTTAAAGAAAACAATATCAGTGACGAGCAAATCAGCGCAATTTTTGAAACGCTGACACAAAACCCACTAGCTGCGATGGCGACAATCGCACAGCTAGGTTTGCCACAAGACAAACTGCAAATGTTGATGGCGCAAGTTATGCAAAATCCAGCATTAATCAAAGAAGCAGTTGATGAGCTTGGTCTTGATTTTGCGAAAGTAGAAGCCGCTAAAGAGCAACTACAAAAATAAGCTAACAAAACTTTATCAAGTTACCCGCAAAAGGTCGTTGCATGAGATTCTCGCGTTTCTCTCAACGACCTTTCGTATAAATAGTTCTCTAGAAACAGATCACATTCAGTTTGCTCTAAGCATTTGAAATTAGATTGTTCTGACAAAACGAGCCATTAGTTCCGCGTATAATGCGCATAATATTCGATATAGGCGAAGGAGTAGGAAGTCATAATGTCGAGCAAATTCAGTCAAGCGATGACTAAGTTTCGAGCTTTACCCCGTGCGGTTCGTTGGGCAACGTATTCCGCTGGTGGATATCTAACTTATGCAGCATTAGTCGGCGCTTTGGTGCCATACATTGCACAGCAACAGGTTCCTAAACAGCTTTCAAACTTGATTGAGCGTCCAGTTCAATTGGGTAAAGTGACAATTAATCCTTTTACACTGCAAGTGAGTCTCGAACAGTTTGCGATCTTAGAAGGGGATAAGCCTTTTGTTAAATTCAATCAAGCAGCGTTGCAAGTTAACTTTTGGCAGTCGATTCTAAACGGACACCTAGAGTTAGAGTACATTAAGCTCGACCAGCCTTTTGTTAATATTGAAAGGCTCACTGATTCTTCGCAAACCACTTTTAATTTTAGTGACATTGTTGCTGCAGTAGAAAAAAATAGTCCTGCGGTTGAAGAAAGTGAGCAAACGAGTGAAGAGGTCATTGACAGAAATGCTCCGCTTTTCCCGGTGTATATCAAGCAAACAGCGCTTACTGGTGGTGAAGCCTACTTTCGCGATGCAGTAACCGATACAGAACTGGCGTATCCAGACATTAATGTCACGTTAAGCGAGTTCGCAACTCAAAATTTATTAGATGCAGACGGTAAAGTGAACCACTATAGCGTGGTTATTACTGATAGCGATTCAGCTCGCTTAGCACTTAACGGTCAAGTTCAGTTAAAGCCACTGCGTGTATCGGGTGATGTTGAGATTGAACACATTCAATTACCAAGGCTTTGGCGCTTTGCCGACCATGAGTTTGCAGCTAAACTGACCTCTGGCGAGTTTAACTTCGCATCACAATATAAAGTGACTCAAACCATTGGCGATACTCCTGAGCAAGATACGCTAACGGTTTCGACGCATTCTGGCGAGCTAGCAGTCAATCAAGTGAACTTTGACGCTAATGGTAGATCCGTAGTGTCATTGAAAAATTTTGTGGTTGCGGGAATTGCGGCGGATACAGAAAGCCAACAGGTTAAGATTGACGCAGTGAGCTCGAAAGGTCTAGCCGTCTCTGCGAAAGTGGATTCTAAAGGTGCGGATCTTGCGACAATATTTACGCCAAAATCTTTAGCCCAACCTGCCAACAGCAAAGAAACTGCGAAAGCGTCCGCTAAAACGACTGAGAAGCCAAGTCGCGAAACCAAGTCTAGTGAAAATAAGCCTAGTGAAAATAAGCCTTGGTTGGTAACACTAGGTGGGATTGAGCTTAAAGAGTACGCGCTAAATATTGAAGAAAGCCTATTAACCAAAAAGCCGAATAAATGGCAAGTTGCACCTATCAATCTGTCGACTAAACAGATCATTAGCGATTTGTCACAGCCAATTGACTTTGAAGTGACTGCATCGATAAACGGTAAAGGTGACTTAAATGTTAAAGGGCAAGCTGACGCGATTGCGCAGAGTGTTGATGCTGATATTGCCGTTAAGCAACTAAAATTGGGTCAGTTCCAACCTTACATTGCAACAGCACTTAACGCGACATTAACCAGTGGTGAGTTTACCACTAATACGAAGCTAAGTGCCGATGCGACAGGCAAAGTTGTTGCGAGCGGCAGTGCTGCAGTTAATCACCTTTCGGTGCGTGATAATAAGTTGAAGAAGCCATTTGTTAAATGGCAATCTTTAGCGGTAAATAAGTTCGCTTTCGATTTAAACAAATCAAAGTTGGATATCGATACACTTAGCTTGAGTCAACCTTATGCGCGTGTGGTGATCAATAAAGATCGCTCGACGAATATCGGTGATTTGGTTGTCGAGCAGCCAAAATCGGCTAAGTCGAATACCCAATCCAATAAAGCGAATAAAGCAAACGACAGCAAAGCATTCGCGTTAAAAGTGCGCAAGGTATCGTTTAAAGACGGTTCGGCCTTCTTTGCTGATAACTCACTCACGCCAAACTTCTCGTCTGGTATTGAACAGTTACGCGGCAGCATTGGCGATATATCGAGCATTCCGGGAACGAAAGCTTCAGTTGATATCAGTGGCAGCATTGATCGCTATGCGCCAGTAAAGGTGAAAGGTGAGATTAACCCGCTCATTGCTAAGCCGTATCTGGATTTGGACGTATTGTTCAAGAGCATTGAACTCACAACGGTTAACCCTTATTCCGGTACCTACGCAGGTCACTACATTGATAAAGGTCAGTTGACGTTGGCGCTAAACTACAAATTGGAGAACAATCAACTAAAAGGTTCAAACCATGTCGTAGTGGACCAGCTTCAACTCGGTAAGGCGAGTGAAAGTGATTTAGCGACCGATCTTCCAATCAAGCTAGCGATTGCACTGCTTCAAGATAGTGATGGCGTGATTGATTTAGGTATGGATGTATCAGGTGATGTTAATGATCCTGATTTTAGTGTTGGTGCGGTAATCTGGCAGACCTTGTCGAATATTATCACTAAAGCTGTCACTGCGCCGTTCTCGTTTATTGCAGGTCTTGCTGATGCAGATGATGAGCTCAATGAAGTGAGTTTCGACTTTGGTGTCGATCAGCTGAATGCAGAGCAACAAGAGAAATTAGCACAACTGGGCGAGGCACTGGAAACACGTCCAATGTTGACGTTATCTGTTGATGGTTCGGTTGACGCGGTTGAAGACAGTAAAGCATTGGCGCTGGCAAAGTTTGATCAGCTTTTAGCTTCACAGGCTAATATGCAAGTTGAACAATTACCACAGGATTTAAGTGCCAGCAGCATCCCGGTACAGGGACCATTGTCTGAGGCTCTGATGGTTATGTATCAGCAAGAGTTTGGCGTTGAAGCAGATACGGTGCGAGATACGATTGAACAAGAGCTTGATAATAAAGACCAGGATTACACTGACGAAGAGCTCGATCGCCGTTGGCATATTGCGTTGTATAATTTGGTGCTCAATAAGCAGCAAGTAACGCCTGCAGAGTTAGGGCAACTTGCGCAAAGACGCGCACAAGCGGTTAAAGCGTATCTTGTGGATGTAACCAAAGTCGATGCGTCAAGAGTATTTTTATTAGATAGCCGTTTCGATGTCGATCAAGATGCGAGTATGGTGACGTTGTCACTGGAGGTTAATTAGGTTATTAATATCTAGTTATAGGCATCAAAAAGAGAAGTACTCGGTACTTCTCTTTTTTTTTACTAAAAATTAGCTAGTTGATTTTTCACTTTCAGCTAAAGACTTACTAGGTGCTTCTCTCGTCACATACCAACATATTAGTGATCCCATCGTAACTAATGCCACACCGGACCAAAAGTTTTGACTCAAGCTAACGCCCAAAATGATTGATGAAAATATTGCTGAGAAGACAGGTGTAAAGTACGAAAGTGTCGCCAGAAACACCATATTCCCGCCTATGATTGCAATATTCCAAAGACCATAACCACCCGCCATTAAAAATGCAGTGATCAGTAAGTTGAAACTCGACTCCCATGTAAAGATCAAAGCAGGTTCGTCTGAGATTGCATACTTAATCCATAATGCAATTGCTGTTGCAATAAAAAATAGTGTGATCGCGTTGTGTTTTGATTTTTGACGCCGAGTGAGATTGCAGTAGATTGCCCAAAGAATCGCACCTGTAAAAGACAATATATAGACTAAAGAGTTGCTACTTATATTCGCCGCTAGCTTCATAACAGAGAACCCTTGATCACCACTTACCGTAATAGCAACACCGGCGAATGCCAACAAAATGGCAGGGTAGAGAAAAACGCTAGGTCGTTTGCTGCTGCCTAGGACTGAAAATAGCACAGTTAATGCGGGCCATAGATAGTTGACGATAGATACCTCAATCGCTTGTGAACGGTTATTTGAATAGCCTAGTGACAACGTTAAGAAAATCTCATAGCAAACAAATAAAGCACCGCCTAAAAAAAGATAGCGCAGTGAGAATAATGATGGTTTAGGTATACCAATAAAAATTACTAACAGTAATGCCGCAATACTATAAAGCATGGCACTACCGCCGACAGGTCCAAGTTGCTCAGTGACTACGCGCGCACTCGCCAAGAGGCAACTCCAAAACAGAATGGCGACACAACCAAACAGTGTAAAGCGCAATTGTTCTTTATCCATTTACCACTTCAGTATGTAACTTAATATTTCAAAGAGAGGGATTTTACCGAAAATCATGCTTTTTAAAACAAGATTCACACTTAAACGCTGATACTAGTGGAGAGTATGGTTGTATGAATATTGAACAGTAAAAATTAGCAATATTTATTCAAAAGAAAAATCATATTTTGACCTCAAAAAACATAGGAGAAAAAATGGAAGAATTCTATAAATTAGCTTACCAAACCTTAATTAAGTAATAGATGTTGTTACTTACTAAAATTGAGAAATATAGATTTATTTGTTAAAGATACTTGACATGGGCTCGATGATGATTTGAAAGGATCGTTGTTGATTGTCTATAAATACAACAGGATAGAGAGTAAACCTGAAAATGCATAGTTGATAATTTTATTAAAATGCGAGGCATGTTGTGATATTTGGTTTTTGTAAATCTAATGTTTACGTTCGGGGTTAATGGTGTTTAAAGATAATGATAAATTATTAATTGAGTGAAAAATTAATAGCCTTTTAGTTCATTTTTATTTGAGCGTAAGTTAATTCGGATGGTTGTATATGGGAATTGAAGTAGTGAATGCATTTGGGAATTTAGTGTTTGGTCAATCTATGGTGATCGATAGATTAGGCAACCTACGTGTACTCATCCCCGGAGAAGTTGCGAAAGCTGGCGAAATCATAGTTAGCAACCATGCAATAACCGATCTAAAGAAGGCAAGTTCACTAGAAGTGTCCATGTTTGATGCAGATGGCAATGGTAGAGACATCAGTGCGGATGTCGCAAAAGTTATCTCGAGTTTAGAGAGCGGAGAAGACCCGACACAACTAAATGATGCATTTTCGCCAGCAGCGGGCACCGAACTTAGCTCAAGTATTACTGATGCTGTTAATGTGACACGAACCCTCAATGAAACAAAAGTAGAAACCGCATTTACAACAACTGGCTTTGCGCAATTAGGTCTGACTGAGCAACAAACCAATACGCTATTTACACAGTTGAAATCGGTCATTGGCAACGCTGAATCTGTTAATTTTTCGCCTACAGGACAAGATCTTGTAGTGTCAACTGATGAAGGTACCCAGGTTAGCGGTAAGTTAATTGCTGCTGATGCAAATTCTTTTGACCAACTTACATTCATCGCGCAAGAACTACCTCTAAATGGTGAAATTACTGTAGATGCAAATGGTAACTGGATTTATACGCCAAACGAGTATTTTAACGGTGATGATAGCTTCACAGTGCAAGTATCAGATGGAAGAGGTGGTATTGATACCATCACAGTGGATGTAACCGTAGCTCCCGTGCATGAAACCCCAGTCATTTTTATCCCAGAGTTGGGAGATGATGCCATGCTAAACAGTGATGAGGCTAACACAAACCTTGGCGTTATGGTTGAATTACCGCGCGGTACTGGCGTTGGTGATGTGATAGAACTTAGAGAAAATAATGGAAATGTAGTAGGGACTCATACGGTTGTAAAAGAAGATATAAATAACGGAACCATACTGATTTCTGTTACAAAACCCATAGATGGTAGCCATCAGTATGAAGCTCAAATTACTGACCCTCAGGGAAACCAAGGCCCAGTATCTAGCCAAGTTGATTTTATTGTTGATACGTTAGCACCAGGCCAAGGTGTTGATAGTGATACGCCGAAAGATAATGATTTAAACAATATAGAATTTATCGACGGGTTGATTAACGAGACTGAGCTTAAAGCCGTAAGCTTGACAGGTAAAGTTGAGACTACAGGGAAAATAGACGAGATTATTATCGTTGGTAAAGATACCAATGGCAAAGAAACGAGTTATACCCTTTTAGACGAGGACTACACTCTCGTTAATGGTGTTGTGACCGTTACTGATCTTGACTTAAAAGCAAAAGGTTTTGGTGATGGCGAACTGTCGGTATCTATGACGGCAACTGACTTGGCTGGTAATACGGGAAGCGTTACCGACAATGCCACGGTCGATATTACTGCTCCGGGTGAAGGTGATGCGGCTAATAATGCCAACAGCGTCGACTTTGCAGATGACCTCATCAATGAGCAAGAGCTCAGCGCGGTTGATCTTAGCGGTAAAGTTGAAGAAAACGGCACGCTAGAGTCGATCATCATCAGCGGTAAAGACACCGACGGTAACCATAAAAGCTACACGCTAACTACTGACGACTACACGCTCGAGAACGGTGTGGTGACCGTCAATGACCTTGACCTAGCGGCTAAAGGCCTTGGTGATGGTGAGCTGACCGTCGATATGACGGTGACCGACCAAGCAGGTAATACAGGTAGCGTCAATGACACTACGCAGGTTGATATCACGGCACCGGGTGATGGTGTCGATGGCGACAGCGATCCAGCGAACGATACCAACAGCATTGCCTTTGCAGACGAGCTGATTAACGAGCAAGAGCTCAGCGCGGTTGACCTCAGCGGTAAAGTTGAAGCCAACGGCACGCTAGAGTCGATCATCATCAGCGGTAAAGACACCAATGGTGATGATAAGAGCTACACGCTACAAGATGGTGATTACACGCTCGAGAACGGCGTGGTGACCATCAATGACCTTGACCTAGCCGCTGAAGGCTTTGGTGATGGTCAGTTGACCGTTGATATGACGGTGACTGACCTTGCTGGTAACACAGGTAGCGTCAATGACACTACGCAGGTTGATATCACGGCACCGGGTGAAGGCGTCGATGGCGACAGCGATCCAGCGAACGATACCAACAGCATCGGCTTTGCGGACGAGCTGATTAATGAGCAAGAGCTCAGCGCAGTTGACCTTAGCGGTAAAGTTGAAGAAAACGGCACGCTAGAGTCAATTGTTATCAGCGGTAAAGACACTAATGGTAACGATAAGAGCTACACGCTGCAAGACGGTGATTACACGCTGGTTAATGGGGTGGTGACCATCAATGATCTTGACCTAGCGGCTAAAGGCTTTGGTGATGGTCAGCTCACGGTTAATATGACGGTAACCGACCAAGCAGGTAATACAGGTAGCGTCAATGACAGTACGCAGGTTGATATCACGGCACCGGGCGAAGGCGTCGATGGCGACAGCGATCCTGCGAACGATACCAACAGCATCGCCTTTGCAGACGATTTGATTAACGAGCAAGAGCTCAGCGCGGTTGACCTCAGCGGCAAAGTTGAATCCAACGGCACGCTAGAGTTGATCATCATCAGCGGTGAAGACACCGACGGTAACGATAAGAGCTACACGCTACAAGATGGTGATTACACGCTGGTTAATGGCGTGGTGACGATTACAGACCTTGACCTAGCGGCTAAAGGCTTTGGTGACGGTCAGCTAACGGTTGATATGACGGTAACCGACCAAGCAGGTAATACAGGCAGCGTCAATGACAACACAGTGGTTGATATCAAGGCACCGGGTGAAGGTGAAGGTCTTCAAGGTGCTAATCTAGGTCCTGTGGTCGACATCAAAGATGACACCAATCACGACGGCTTGATCAGCAAAGACGAGCTGGGTGATGACCAAGTGCAGGTCGAAGTATCCGTCAACCACAACGAATTGACCAACGGCGGTCATGTCACACTGACGGTGCATGGCGGTGATGAGGTTCAGCTTAAACTGGTAGATGGCAAGTTGGTGACGCTGACTGATGAAGCGACAATTTACCACTACGATAACGGCACTATCGCTTGGACGGAAAGTACACCGGCAGAAGGTGGCACGATCAAGGTCACTGCCACTCAAACGGATAAAGCGGGTAATGAATCGGCGCAAGGCAGTGATTCAGCAAAACTCGATACGGTTGCGCCGGGTGACGGCGCAGGCGAGAACGATAGCGATATTGGACCTGAGGTTAAAATTATCTCAGATAGTGATAACGACGGTTGGCTGAACGAGAGTGAAGTGGGCAGCGCAGACAGCGTTAATGTACAGGTTGAGGTTAACCATGCCGAATTAGCCAACGGCGGCTATGTTACGCTGACCGTTAATGGTGGCGATGAGGTTCAACTTAAGCTCAACGACGCCAAAGACGGTTTAGTGCTGAATAATGGCGAAGCGCAAACTACTTACAGCTACGACAAAACCACGGGCACCATCACTTGGACAGAGACTAAACCTGCTGAAGGTGAAACGATCACCGTCACAGCCACACAAACCGACCAAGCTGGTAACGCTTCTGTCCAAGGTAAAGACAGTGCCACGGTCGACACCACCGCCATCGGTGAGAGTGAAGGTAACAACGGTAACGATCTTGGTCCTAAAGTGCTGATCAGCTCAGACACGAATAACGATGGCTGGTTAAACGAGAGTCAAGTTGGCAGCGCAGACAGCGTCAACGTTCAGGTTGAAGTCAACCATGATGAATTGGCTAACGGCGGTTATGTCACTCTTACCGTTAATGGCGACGATGAGGTTCAACTTAAGCTGAACGACGCCAAAGACGGCTTGGTGTTGGGTAATGGCAACGCGCAAACTACCTACAGCTACGATAAAACCACGGGCACTATCACGTGGACTGAGACTAAACCTGCTGAAGGTGAAACGATCACCGTCACTGCGACACAAACCGACCAAGCTGGCAACGCTTCTGCCGAAGGTCGAGACAGTGCGACGGTCGATACCATCGCCGTCGGTGATGGCGAGGGCACCAATAACGCTGATCTTGGACCTAACGTTGAAATCAGCTCAGACACCAACAACGATGGATGGCTGAACGAGAGTGAAGTGGGTAGCGCAGACAGCGTTAATGTACAGGTTGAAGTCAACCACGCTGAATTGGCCAACGGAGGCTATGTTAGCTTAACCGTCAACGGCGGAGATGAGGTTAAACTTAAGCTGAACGACGCCAAAGACGGTTTAGTGCTGAATAATGGCGAAGCGCAAGCGACGTACAGCTACGACAAAACTACGGGTACCATCACGTGGACTGAGACCAAACCTGCCGAAGGTGAAACCATCACCGTCAGTGCAACGCAGGTCGACCAAGCAGACAACACCTCTGCCCAAGGTCAAGACAGTGCCACAGTTGACACCATCGCGGTCGGTGATGGCGAGGGTATCAATAACGCTGATCTCGGACCTAAGGTCGAAATCACCTCAGATAGTGACAACGATGGATGGCTGAACGAGATTGAAGTGGGTAGCGCAGACAGCGTTAATGTGCAGGTTGAAGTCAACCACGCTGAATTGGCCAACGGCGGTCATGTCACTCTTACTGTTAATGGTGGCGATGAGGTTCAACTTAAGCTGAACGATGCCAAAGACGGTTTAGTGCTGAATAATGGTGAAGCGCAAGCGACGTACAGCTACGATAAAACCACGGGCACCATCACGTGGACTGAGTCCAAACCTGCTGAAGGTGAAACCATCACCGTCACTGCGACACAAACCGACCAAGCGGACAACACCTCTGCTGAAGGTCAAGACAGTGCGACGGTCGACACCACCGCTGTCGGTGATGGCGAGGGTATCAATAACGCTGATCTTGGACCTAAGGTCGAAATCACCTCAGATAGTGACAACGATGGATGGCTGAACGAGAGTGAAGTGGGTAGCGCAGACAGCGTCAACGTCAAGGTAGAGGTTAACCATGCTGAATTAGCCAACGGCGGCTATGTCACGCTGAACATCAATGGTCAAGACGTCGAGCTAAAACTCAACGACGCCAAAGACGGATTGGTGTTGAATAATGGCGAATCGCAAACTACGTACAGCTACGACAAAACCACGGGCACCATCACATGGACTGAGACTAAACCAGCTGAAGGTGAAACCATCACCGTTACTGCCACACAAACCGATCAAGCAGACAACACCTCTGCCCAAGGTCAAGACAGTGCCACAGTTGACACCATCGCGGTCGGTGATGGCGAGGGTATCAATAACGCTGATCTCGGACCTAAGGTCGAAATCAGCTCAGACACTGACAACGACGGCTGGCTGAACGAGAGTGAAGTGGGCAGCGCAGACAACGTCAAGGTGCAGGTAGAGGTTAACCACGCTGAATTAGCCAACGGCGGCTATGTCACGCTGAAAGTGAATGGTGAACAGGTCGAACTGAAACTTAACGACGCCCAAGACGGCTTGGTGTTGGGCAATGGTGACGCGCAAGCGACGTACAGCTACGATAAAACCACGGGTACCATCACGTGGGCTGAGACTAAGCCTGCCGAAGGTGAAACGATCACCGTCACTGCGACGCAAACCGACCAAGCGGACAACACCTCTGCCGAAGGTCAAGACAGCGCCACGGTCGACACCACCGCCGTCGGTGATGGTGAGGGCATCAATAACGCTGATCTTGGACCTAAGGTCGAAATCAGTTCAGACACCAACAATGACGGTTGGCTAAACGAGAGTGAAGTCGGCAGCGCAGACAACGTCAACGTGCAGGTAGAGGTTAACCACGCTGAATTAGCCAACGGCGGCTATGTTACGCTGACCATTAATGGTGAAACGGTCGAACTGAAACTCAACGAAGACGATGATGCGTTGGTGTTGGGTAATGGCAACGCGCAAGCGACGTATAATTACGATAAAACCACGGGCACTATCACGTGGACTGAGACTAAACCTGCTGAAGGTGAAACAATCACCGTCACTGCCACGCAAACCGACCAAGCTGGTAACGCTTCTGCCCAAGGTCAAGACAGTGCGACGGTCGACACCATCGCCATCGGTGATGGTGAAGGTAACAACGATAGCGATCTTGGTCCTAAAGTGCTGATCAGCTCAGACACCAACAACGACGGTTGGCTAAACGAGAGTGAAGTGGGTAGCGTAGACAGCGTTAACGTCAAGGTTGAGGTTAACCATGACGAATTAGCCAACGGCGGCTATGTCACGCTGACCATCAATGGTCAAGACGTCGAGCTAAAACTCAACGACGCCAAAGACGGCTTGGTGTTGGGTAATGGCAACGCGCAAACTACCTACAGTTACGATAAAACCACAGGCACCATCACATGGACTGAGACCAAACCTGCTGAAGGTGAAACAATCACCGTCACTGCTACGCAAACCGACCAAGCCGGTAACGTATCGGCACCAGTGACTGACAGTGCAACGGTCGACACCACCGCCATCGGTGAGGGTGAAGGTAACAACGGTAGCGATCTTGGTCCTAAAGTGCTGATCAGCTCAGACACGAATAACGACGGCTGGCTGAACGAGAGTGAAGTGGGCAGCGCAGACAGCGTTAACGTCAAGGTTGAGGTTAACCATGACGAATTAGCCAACGGCGGCTATGTCACGCTGACCATCAATGGTCAAGACGTTGAGCTAAAACTCAACGATGCCAAAGACGGCTTGGTGTTGGGTAATGGCGACGCGCAAACTATCTACAGCTACGATAAAACTACGGGCACCATCACGTGGACTGAGACCAAACCTGCTGAAGGTGAAACGATCACCGTTACTGCCACACAAACCGACCAAGCTGGTAACGTGTCGGCAGAGACTGAAGACAGTGCCACGGTCGACACTATCGCGGTCGGCGAGATTAATCCTGACCTCACGCCTAAGGTTGAAATCAGCTCAGACACCAACAATGACGGTTGGTTGAACGAGAGTGAAGTGGGCAGCGCAGACAACGTCAACGTGCAGGTTGAAGTCAACCACGCTGAATTGGCGAACGGCGGCTATGTTAGCTTAACCGTCAACGGCGGAGATGAGGTTCAACTTAAGCTCAACGACGCCAAAGACGGTTTAGTGCTGAATAATGGCGACGCACAAGCGATATACAGCTACGACAACACCAGAGGAACCATCACGTGGACTGAGACCAAACCTGCCGAAGGTGAAACGATCACCGTCACTGCAACGCAAACCGACCAAGCGGACAACACCTCAGCCGAAGGTCAAGACAGTGCCACGGTTGATACCATAGCGATCGGCGAGATTAATCCAAATCTCGCGCCTAAGGTTGAAATCAGCTCAGACACCAACAATGACGGTTGGCTGAACGAGAGTGAAGTCGGCAGCGCAGACAACGTCAAGGTGCAGGTAGAGGTTAACCACGCTGAATTAGCCAACGGCGGCTATGTCACGCTGACCATCAATGGTCAAGACGTCGAGCTAAAACTCAACGAAGGCGACGATGTGTTGGTGTTGGGTAATGGCGAAGCGCAAGCGACCTACAGCTACGATAAAACCACGGGCACCATCACGTGGACTGAGACTAAACCTGCTGAAGGTGAAACGATCACCGTCACTGCCACACAAACCGATCAAGCAGACAACACCTCTGCCCAAGGTCAAGACAGTGCCACGGTTGACACCACCGCCATCGGTGAGGGTGAAGGTAACAACGGTAGCGATCTTGGTCCTAAAGTGCTGATCAGCTCAGACACGAATAACGACGGCTGGCTGAACGAGAGTGAAGTGGGCAGCGCAGACAGCGTTAACGTCAAGGTTGAGGTTAACCATGACGAATTAGCCAACGGCGGCTATGTTACGCTGACCATTAATGGTGAAACTGTCGAACTGAAACTCAACGAAGACGATGATGCGTTGGTGTTGGCAAATGGCGACGCACAAACTACTTACAGCTACGACAAAACCACGGGAACCATCACGTGGACTGAGTCCAAACCTGCCGAAGGTGAAACAATCACCGTCACTGCAACGCAAACCGATCAAGCCGGCAATGCTTCTGCTGAAGGTCGAGACAGTGCGACGGTCGATACCATCGCCGTCGGTGATGGCGAGGGCATCAATAACGCTGATCTTGGACCTAACGTTGAAATCACCTCAGACACTGACAACGATGGTTGGCTGAACGAGAGTGAAGTGGGCAGCGCAGACACCGTTAACGTCAAGGTTGAGGTTAACCATGACGAATTAGCCAACGGCGGCTATGTTACGCTGACCATCAATGGTGGCGATGAGGTTCAACTTAAGCTGAACGATGCCAAAGACGGTTTAGTACTGAATAATGGCGAAGCGCAAGCGACGTACAGCTACGATAAAACTACGGGTACCATCACGTGGACTGAGACTAAACCTGCTGAAGGTGAAACGATCATTGTTACTGCGACACAAACCGACCAAGCTGGTAACGTGTCGGCAGAGACTGAAGACAGTGCCACGGTCGACACCATCGCGGTCGGCGAGATTAATCCGGACCTCACGTCTAAGGTCGAAATCAGCTCAGATACGAATAACGACGGTTGGCTGAACGAGAGTGAAGTAGGCAGCGCAGACAACGTCAAGGTGCAGGTAGAGGTTAACCACGCTGAATTGGCCAACGGCGGTCATGTCACTCTTACTGTTAATGGTGGCGATGAGGTTCAACTTAAGCTGAACGATGCCAAAGAAGGTTTAGTGCTGAATAATGGCGAAGCGCAAGCGACGTACAGCTACGACAAAACCACGGGCACCATCACATGGACTGAGACTAAACCTGCTGAAGGTGAAACGATCACCGTTACTGCCACACAAACCGACCAAGCTGGTAACGTGTCGGCAGAGACTGAAGACAGTGCCACGGTCGACACTATCGCGGTCGGCGAGATTAATCCTGACCTCACGCCTAAGGTTGAAATCAGCTCAGACACCAACAATGACGGTTGGTTGAACGAGAGTGAAGTGGGCAGCGCAGACAACGTCAACGTGCAGGTTGAAGTCAACCACGCTGAATTGGCGAACGGCGGCTATGTTAGCTTAACCGTCAACGGCGGAGATGAGGTTCAACTTAAGCTCAACGACGCCAAAGACGGTTTAGTGCTGAATAATGGCGACGCACAAGCGATATACAGCTACGACAACACCAGAGGAACCATCACGTGGACTGAGACCAAACCTGCCGAAGGTGAAACGATCACCGTCACTGCAACGCAAACCGACCAAGCGGACAACACCTCAGCCGAAGGTCAAGACAGTGCCACGGTTGATACCATAGCGATCGGCGAGATTAATCCGGATCTCGCTCCTAAGGTTGAAATCAGCTCAGACACGAATAACGACGGTTGGCTAAACGAGAGTGAAGTCGGCAGCGCAGACAGTGTTAATGTACAGCTTGAAGTCAACCATGATGAATTGGCTAACGGCGGCTATGTTACGCTGACCATCAATGGTGAACAGGTCGAACTGAAACTCAACGACGCCAAAGACGGCTTGGTGTTGGGTAATGGCAACGCGCAAACTACCTACAGCTACGATAAAACCACAGGCACCATCACGTGGACTGAGACTAAACCTGCTGAAGGTGCAGTGATCACCGTCACTGCAACGCAAACCGATCAAGCAGACAACACCTCTGCCCAAGGTCAAGACAGTGCCACGGTCGACACCATCGCGGTCGGCGAGAATAATCCGGACCTCGCGCCTAAGGTTGAAATCAGCTCAGACACTGACAACGACGGCTGGCTGAACGAGAGTGAAGTCGGTAGCGCAGACAGCGTTAATGTACAGGTTGAAGTCAACCACGCTGAATTAGCCAACGGCGGCTATGTTACGCTGACCATTAATGGTCAAGACGTCGAGCTGAAACTCAACGACGGCAAAGACGGCTTAGTGTTGGGTAATGGCGACGCGCAAGCGACCTACAGCTACAACAACACCACAGGCACCATCACGTGGACTGAGACCAAACCTAGCGAAGGTGCAACCATCACCGTCACGGCCACACAAACCGATCAAGCGGACAACACCTCTGCCCAAGGTCAAGACAGTGCCACGGTCGACACCACCGCCATCGGTGAGGGTGAAGGTAACAACGGTAGCGATCTTGGTCCTAAAGTGTTGATCAGCTCAGATACGAATAACGACGGTTGGCTGAACGAGAGTGAAGTCGGCAGCGCAAACAACGTCAACGTGCAGGTAGAGGTTAACCACGCTGAATTAGCCAACGGCGGCTATGTTACGCTGACCATTAATGGTGAACAGGTCGACTTAATACTTAACGACGCCAAAGACGGCTTGGTGCTGGGTAATGGCGACGCACAAACTACTTACAGCTACGACAAAACCACGGGCACCATCACGTGGACTGAGACTAAACCTGCTGAAGGTGAAACCATCACCGTCACTGCAACGCAAACCGATCAAGCAGACAACACCTCTGCCCAAGGTCAAGACAGTGCCACAGTTGACACCATCGCGGTCGGTGATGGCGAGGGTATCAATAACGCTGATCTCGGACCTAAGGTCGAAATCACCTCAGATAGTGACAACGATGGATGGCTGAACGAGACTGAAGTGGGTAGCGCAGACAGCGTTAATGTGCAGATTGAAGTCAACCACGCTGAATTGGCCAACGGCGGCTATGTCACGCTGACCATCAATGGTGAACAGGTCGAACTGAAACTCAACGACGCCAAAGACGGCTTGGTGCTGAATAATGGCGAAGCGCAAACGACGTACAGCTACGATAAAACCACGGGCACTATCACGTGGACAGAGACTAAACCTGCTGAAGGTGAAACGCTCATCGTCACTGCGACGCAAACCGACCAAGCGGACAACACCTCTGCTGAAGGTCAAGACAGTGCGACGGTCGACACCATCGCCATCGGTGATGGTGAAGGTAACAACGATAGCGATCTTGGTCCTAAAGTGCTGATCAGCTCAGATACGAATAACGACGGCTGGCTGAACGAGCGTGAAGTGGGTAGCGCAGACAGCGTTAATGTACAGGTTGAAGTCAACCATGCTGAATTGGCCAACGGCGGTCATGTCACTCTTACTGTTAATGGTGGCGATGAGGTTCAACTTAAGCTCAACGACGCCAAAGACGGTTTAGTGCTGAATAATGGCGAAGCGCAAGCAACGTACAGCTACGACAAAACTACGGGTACCATCACGTGGACTGAGACCACACCTGCCGAAGGTGAAACGATCACCGTCACTGCCACGCAAACCGACCAAGCGGACAACACCTCTGCCGAAGGTCAAGACAGTGCGACGGTCGACACCATCGCCATCGGTGATGGTGAAGGTAACAACGATAGCGATCTTGGTCCTAAAGTGCTGATCAGCTCAGACACCAACAACGACGGCTGGCTAAACGAGAGTGAAGTGGGCAGCGCAGACAGCGTTAATGTACAGGTTGAAGTCAACCATGACGAATTGGCCAACGGCGGCTATGTTACGCTGACCATTAACGGTGAAACGGTCGAACTGAAACTCAACGACGCCGATGATGCGTTGGTGTTGGGTAGTGGCGACGCGCAAGCGACCTACAGTTACGATAAAACCACAGGCACCATCACGTGGACTGAGACTAAGCCTGCCGAAGGTGAAACAATCACCGTCACTGCCACGCAGACCGACCAAGCGGACAACACTTCTGCCCAAGGTCAAGACAGTGCCACGGTCGACACTACCGCCATCGGTGAGGGTGAAGGTAACAACGGTAGCGATCTTGGTCCTAAAGTGCTGATCAGCTCAGACACCAACAATGACGGTTGGTTGAACGAGAGTGAAGTGGGCAGCGCAGCCCATATCAACGTGCAGGTAGAGGTTAACCACGCTGAATTAGCCAACGGCGGCTATGTCACGCTGACCATCAATGGTCAAGACGTTGAGCTAAAACTCAACGACGCCAAAGACGGCTTGGTGTTGGGTAATGGCGAAGCGCAAACTACGTACAGCTACGATAAAACCACGGGCACCATCACGTGGACTGAGACTAAACCTGCTGAAGGTGAAACAATCACCGTCACTGCAACGCAAACCGACCAAGCGGACAACACTTCTGCCCAAGGTCAAGACAGTGCCACGGTTGACACCATCGCGGTCGGCGAGAATAATCCGGACCTCGCGCCTAAGGTTGAAATCAGCTCAGACACCAACAATGACGGTTGGTTGAACGAGAATGAAGTCGGCAGCGCAGACAGCGTCAACGTCAAGGTTGAGGTTAACCATAACGAATTGGCCAACGGCGGCTATGTCACGCTGACCATCAATGGTCAAGACGTCGAGCTAAAACTCAACGATGCCAAAGACGGCTTAGTGTTGGGTAATGGCGACGCGCAAACTACCTACAGCTACGACAAAGCCACAGGCACCATCACATGGACTGAGACTAAACCTGCTGAAGGTGAAACGATCACCGTCAGTGCAACGCAGACCGACCAAGCTGGCAACGCTTCTGCCCAAGGTCAAGACAGTGCCACGGTCGACACCATCGCGGTCGGCGAGATTAATCCTGACCTCGTGCCTAAGGTCGAAATCAGCTCAGACACTGACAACGACGGCTGGCTGAACGAGAGTGAAGTGGGCAGCGCAGACAACGTCAAGGTGCAGGTAGAGGTTAACCACGCTGAATTAGCCAACGGCGGCTATGTCACGCTGAAAGTGAATGGTGAACAGGTCGAACTGAAACTTAACGACGCCCAAGACGGCTTGGTGTTGGGCAATGGTGACGCGCAAGCGACGTACAGCTACGATAAAACCACGGGCACCATCACTTGGACAGAGACTAAACCTGCTGAAGGTGAGACGATCACTGTCACTGCGACGCAAACCGACCAAGCGGACAACACCTCTGCCCAAGGTCAAGACAGTGCGACAGTCGGTACACCCAATAATCCGCCTCAAGCTGTAGATGATGGTTTGGCTAACTACATTGTGTCTCTTGGTAGCTTTAACGGCGGCAGTTGGACAGATGAGTCGATAAATATTACTGCTAGCTATAACGGCGTGGTGAAAGATGTGGTGGAGAAAAATGACGCATTAGGGATCCATACATTTGGCGATTCTATTAGCGGGGGACCTGAAACCCAAATTGAATACAATCGTGCGTCAGGTGAGTCTGAGAAATTAAAGATTGAACTTGGTTCTCCGATCACTTCGTTTAGTTTTACCGTTTCAAATCTATATAAAGATGAAGGCGTCACTGGTAACCATGAACAAGGCAAATGGGTCGCTTACCTTGGTACGACCGCAGTAGCCAGCGGAATGTTCGTGGCTAACGATGGCAATAGAGATGGAAGTTATTCAGTATCAGAAGATGATCTTGGTGGTGTAGCTTTTGACAGTATAGTGTTCGAAGCAACAGACTATAGTGTTAAACCTGTCGATGAACGAGGTACCGATTCGTCGGAATACTACTTATCTGGTTTTGAAGGTAAAGGGAGTACGAGTTTAGTTGCGACTCAGAACGAAGAGTTCAAAATCAAACTGTCACAGCTATTAGATAACGATAGTGACATTGATGGTGATTCAATTCGCATCACCCAGATTAGTGAAAGTGGTGTTAACGCGGATGTTTATATCAAAGATGGTTATGTCCATTTTACATCTTCTGATTTAGGTACGAATACCTTCAAGTACACCATTACGGATGATAAAGGTGGAGAATCAGAGGCAACAGTAACCGTACATGTAAACCCTCAAATTGAAGCTGCACAAATTTCACAGGTTACTGTTTATGAGCCGGAAGTTACTGAAGGTGACGAGTTGGTTTTCTTGGTCAAACTTGATCAAGGCGTTCTTGGTGAAGCGGGTAAATTTGATTTCTCCTACGGTGGAATTAACGACACAGCCTCAAGTACAGATGTCGATTTGAGCAGAGTTCAGTTCACCAACGGTGTAAAATTTGAAAACGGTCAACTAGTAGTGCCAATTGGTGTGAGTTCATTCTCTATTGTTATTCCTACTTTGAAAGACCAACTAGCTGAAGATACCGAGACCTATTCAATTACGCTCAACGGTCAAGAAGTTACCGGTCAAATTATCAATCTTCCACCACCAAGTGCAGAGAGCAAGGAAATTGTCGGACAAGAGGATACCGCTATCATACTAACGCTGGGAGATTTTGGCGTTAGGGATGTGAATGCTAAGGTTGAAATTGATTGGAGCACCGTAACTCTGGGTCAGTTGCAGATTAAAAATGATGACGAGTGGGAGATTTTGGATGGCGATTCGATAAGCGCCGCTAGAATCAAAGCGGGAGACATTCGTTATATGCCAGAGAATGATGACTCCGGTAGCAATGATTACGCTGCAGCGGGTGTTGGCGACCAGAAAAATAGCTATCAAGAAATTAAGTTTGAGGTTGTTAAAGATGGGTTGTCCTCCGGTGAGCACACCTTAACTGTTGACATCAACCCACTAGCCGATAACGTTACGGTGGATATTAAACTAGGTGCAATTGCGCAATCTCACGATAAGTTTAAAACTTGGGGTATGGTCTATGAAGACTTTTTGCCAGAAAACTTCGATTTCGAAAAGTTCAATATTGATTCCAAGATTTTTGACACAACTGATGGTAACGAAAACACTATTTTCGGTAAGCAAGGAGTATCTAACGACTACATAGCGGCAATTCACGGCGGAAATGACAGTCTCTCAGGTAACCATTACCATTCGCCATCGTCAGATGATGACGATGTGCTTGTCGGCAATTTAAATGACAAGAACGATTTGCGAGGTGGATGGGGAAGCGATATCCTCGTTGCAGGTAATGCTGCAGATTCGTTGTTTGGTCGAGGTAATTATACAGTAAATGGGGATAACAACTTTGACATTGCAGTGCTTCAAGGGTCATTAAGTGACTATATTAAGCAAGAGTATAAAATCAGTGGCGTAGATGATCGTGTTCTTTTAATGAGGCGCGCTGATCATGATACAGATATGACACTGCGTAATATTGACTATATTCAATTTGATGATGGTATCTATTTTATTGACTACATCAATGGAAGTTTGGTGGTTGAGCGACCAACTTGGACCATCGCTATTGAGACTATCAAAGTAAATGTCACGGACTCCGATGGAAGTGAACAGCTAAAAGGTACCATTGATTTAACGGGAGTACCTGATGGCGTTGAACTCTTTATCAATGGCGTCGAACAAACGAACTTTGTTCTGGATAACGGTATCAAGACCTATACGTTGGATTTAACTCTTGCTGACCCGTTCTCAGGAGAGATTACTGGTGCAGAACTTAAAGTTCCATCGTCTTATCAAGGTGAACTAGATTTCGATTTATCGGTCACGGCAACGTCACAAGAGGTGGCGAATGGCTCTGAGCAGAGTAGCACTTCAATTGCGAATGTTACTGTTGGTTCTGATATTGGTGAAAAACTGACGGGAAGTTCAGGAGACGATTTATTATCCGCTCAAGAGGGCAATGACGAACTAGAGGGTGGTGCAGGCAAAGACATCCTCATAGGCGGTCTTGGTAACGATATTCTGATTGGTGGTGACGATCAAGATGTCTTTAAGTTTGTTGACCAAGGTGATGGCATTCGTGATGGGGAAACGGACACGATTAAAGATTTTATTCGTGGTGAAGACATCCTCGACTTTAGCGAAATTCTGGAAAGTGGTAATGATAATGTTGATGACCTCTTACAATTTGTCGCTAGTAAGCAAGGCGATGATATCAAGGTTACCATCAGTGATGGCACGTCTGAACACGACGTAGTGTTAGAAGATAGTGCTAACCAGTTCCGAGAGCACATTAATGGCGATGTCGTTGACTCTACCGCAATATTGCAAGATTTGCTGAACTTACCAGACTAAATTCTTAATCTAAAAAGGACCGCAAGGTCCTTTTTTTGTGCCCGCAAAGCAGCATAGTCACATCTTCTCAAAATTGAGACCAAGGTTGTAGTTGCAATCAAGCAGTTGATTATTATTCGTTAATTTACGCGTCGCGGTAGTTGCGCGTTCTGAATCAAGTAGCAGAGCAGCACCGCTGAAAATCATAGTAACAAAATGGTCAATAATTATAGCTAAGACCTGTACGACATGATGGATGGTGATGGCTATGAGTTTAGATGGATTGACAACAATCGCAAGGTTAGCTGCCGGGCAGGCTATTGCCATAGATGCTTTGGGCAACGCGCGAATCATAAACCCGGGTGAATCACCAAACTCTGGCGAGGTGATTATTTCACAAGGTCCTCAACAAGCCCCTCAAGCCAATTTAATCAGCGCAGATGGAACACCAATCAACATAACCGATGATGTCAACCAAGTCATTGAGGCTGTTCAGCAAGGCGAAGACCCAACGCAATTAAGCGAAGAATTAGATCCAGAAGCAGGCAGTGAAGATAGCTCAAGCGGTACCGTGTTAGATACCGTATCGAGAGTAGGCGATGAAACCATTGCTGCAACCTTATTTGAAACTCAAGGATTTAATAGCCTAGGCTTATCGACGACTCAAAGTTTAACTTTGCTAGAGCAATTCCGCACGTTATTCCTCTCATCATTTGATGAGGGCGTTGAGCCACCAGGCGGATCGTCCAACACACCACCGGAATCGGAAGATTTCAGAGTTGTGCTTGATGATGACGGGCAAGCCCCAATCGTTTTCGACAGTGACGATGAAGAAAGTGATCATATATCTGACCTAGAGGACGATAGTACAGGTGAACAGGTGGGCGTTGTGATCACTAAGTTACCTCAGTCTGGGACCTTGCTTTATGATGGTGACCCTGTCACTGAAGATATGCTCACTCAATTTGATGAGAACGATGAAGTGATTGGAGATTTAAACATTTTCGATCCTAACTTGTTTAGCTATCAAAACGATGACCAATCAACAGGCTTCATACTCGGTGTAAAAGAGGCTCCGGAAGGCAGAGACGGCGATGAGAGTACGACCGCCTTCATGAATTGGGGCGAACCAACCGATGATCCAAATGTGCGCGTGCTCAATTTTAGAGATGACCAAGATAACATTGTCGATCAGATAGTTATAACGACTAGTGGTGGGGTGCCGACGCAATACTATGCCGACAAGAATCACATAGGTTATGGTCTTGGAGTCGGTGGTGGTGATGGTATCCAGCAAGACGAGAGTATAACGATTGATCTGTCACAGCGACCCGCCGATTCGATCACACTTGGTTTGGACGGTATGGGGGGATGGTTTGAAGAAGGGCATCCAAAAGAAACCAAGGTAGTGATTAAAGTGACGTTAGATGATGGTACCGTACTGGAAGAAATGGTGACCAAAACAACGTCTGGCAATACAGAATTGTTTAGAGAAGTTAGTTTCGCTGTACCAGATAGTTCGGTAGGGGCGAAGATTGTCAGCGTTGAGGTCTCTACAGACGGTCCGGGTAACTGGGAATTACGTTACCTCGAAACCAACACGCCGGATGATTGCTTTGATTATCGCGCAGTAGACAGTGATAACAATGTCAGTGAAGTCAGTACCGTTACGATTGCACCTGGTGAAAACACACCACCAATAGCCATTGATGACCCAATGGGATTCAGTGTTGCTTACGGCACATTTAATAATGACGTATGGCAATATGAAGGTTCAGAGATTACCGCATACTACGATAGTGAAATGCGAGAAATTTCAGGGGATGGTTTAAAGCGAGGCGTTACTGGCGATGAAAATGGTGGACCTGCTAACCAAATTCAGTTCAATCGTGAAGACGGGCTGTCAGAACAGTTCGTATTTAATCTAGAAAAGCCAGCGACAGAGTTTAGTTTCACCTTCTCTAACCTATTTTTAAACGAAGGAGGAGAAGGGAATCATGAGCAAGGTAAGTGGGTTGCGTATTTAGGCGACACGGTTGTCGCCAGTGATTTGTTTATTGCAAACCAAGGTAATAACCAGGGCAGCTATACGTTTTCTGGTGACGTTGCCTTTGACCGAGTTGTGTTTGAAGCCGTGGATTTTGTCAATGAACCTGCTCGCGGCAGTGATTCTTCCGACTATTTCCTCACTGGGTTTACTGCCTCTGGAACTGGCGCATATGCCGCCAACCAAGGTGAGGTATTACAGATCCCAATCGAAGAGTTGCTAGGCAATGACTACGACCCTGATTCTGACCATATTCGTTTTACGTATGTCTCTGAAGCGAACAATGCCCAAATATGGGTAGAAAATGGCATTGTTTACGTTGATTTAGATGATGACTTTAGCGGTCCAACGACATTTGATTATCAAATTACTGACGATAGAGGCGGATACGCAGAAGCAACCGTCAATCTTATCATCAATCCTGCACTCGCTGATGCGTGCGTGCACGATGTGTCGCTGTGCGACGATATCGTCGTAGAAGGGCAGAATTTAGTCTACAAAGTCACTCTGGATATCGGAGCACTGCAGCCGACCCAATTTGCACTCGTGCTCGGTGCTTTGGGTGATGAAGCAAGTTTGGATGATGTGGATGTAGACAGCATTCAATTTACACATGGCGTTACTTATGATGACAATAGCGGTCTTGTCACCGTCCCTGTCGGGGTTAGTGAATTCTCAGTGATATTGCCAACGGTGATCGACGATCTTGATGATAACCTCGAACAATTTACCTTATCGGTTGGGGGGGTATCGTCATCGGGCACTATTGTAGATGTATATATAGAGCAAGAAGAAGACACCATCATTTCATATCATGATTTTGAGCAAATTGACGTCGGTAAACGTTGGAGTTACTTAGATGTGGAGAACCTGAACCTTGCTAATACCGAACAAGGGATAGGCGATGGTGCGGAAGGTGTATGGGGAACGTCGAACGACAATGATATCGTTGAAGTAGGTAAAGAGAAGGTTTATCGAGATTGTCCTGATGACAGAAACAATAAGGTTTTTGAGCTTGAGGCTCGTCGAGGGGATGATCAGCTCTACACTGAGATTACAAATGCACGACATGGGCAATTTTTTACATTGGCATTTGATGTCGCCAAACGAAACCATTGTTTTTCGCCAATGGCAGTCTTTTTAGTTGCGGCGGATGGCGTGTCTAAAGAGTTACTTTATACCTACGATCAAAGCAAAGGTTGGACATCTGAAATCATCCATTTCCAAACACCGGAAAGCGGCGACTATAAAGTGGTGTTTGAATCTACCGATGCGGATAGCTACGGGGCATTACTTGATAATATCAAATTAGAAACGTTAAATAATGTTGGCTACGAAGATGGTTATTTCCCATTGCATAACATTATGGTTAGTTTGGGTAGCGACGCGTTGAGCTTGGATGATTTTCAGGTCAAACTTGATGTAAGTAATCTACCGCAAGGCAGCCAATATAAAATGGGTGACGATGAGCTATTTGCAGACAGCGATGGTCATATTGATGTCAGTGCTTATCAAGGTGATCTGTCAGGATTGTCAGTCTTAGTGACAGAGCCTGGAAACTACAGTTTCGATGTGGTGGTATTGAGTGAAGACAATGTAGAGTTAAAATCAAGCCCAATTGATATCACCGTATTACCTGAAGGCTCCTCAATTCAGCAAGGAACGGATGATGCAGACTACATGGATGCTAATCTGGGCGATGATATTCTGTTTGGCTTTGGTGGCGGTGATACATTCACCTGGCAATTAGTTGACTTCGATGGCGGGCTAGATGTCATCAATGACTTCACTATCGGTGAAGACCTCATTGATGTATCAGATTTACTCGAGCCAGGAGAAACGATTGATGACCTACTGGATAATCTCGATGCTCAAGTGAATGACAATGATCTGACGCTAACTATCACCAAAGGCGGTCAGTCGCAATCTATTCAACTCACAAACATTGCCGACCAGTTAGGTGGCTCAATCGACGACCAGTTGTGTATGATAATTTGTGACCCCAACCCATAAAGAGTTAGCCCCCATGATGGGGGCTATTCAGTTACGCTGACGTCTTGTATTGAGCGACTTCTTTATCCATATCGGATGCTTGCAGAGCAACTTTGTCAACTTCTACTAAGCAGTGCTTCGCGGAGTTGGTGTTATTGTCTGAAATGGTGTTCAACTCAGTAATTGAATCGCTCACCTGCGACATAACAACGCCTTGCTCCTCTATCGCAGAAGCGATGCGTTCCGAGTTTGCTTGAATTGCATTCATGTCAGAGAGGATTTGGCTTAAGCTTTGATCGAGCTGATCGGAGCCATCAAGCGTAAGTTTGCCTTGTTGATTACATTGATCGATATCGGTGATAACCGTGCCCATTTGGCTTTGGATAGCATCCACCACATTAGTGATTTCAGTCGTCGACTGATGGGTGCGACTTGCTAGCGCGCGTACCTCATCCGCTACGACAGCAAAGCCTCGCCCTTGTTCACCAGCGCGAGCCGCTTCAATCGCTGCATTGAGAGCAAGCAGGTTAGTTTGCTCAGCAATCTCTTGGATAATGTTGACGGCATCGCCAATCTTATCGACATGGTGGTTAAGAGAACTAATAGATGTCTGGCTGCCAGAAAGACGAGCCGAAAGCTGGGTAATGTTCTCGACAGTATCTACCACGACATCACGTCCACTTTGTGCATTAATACTCGCTTGCTGAACGCCTTCTGCTGCCACAGAGGTGCTTTCAGAAATTTCGCGAATGGTCGCCACCATTTCCTGAACGGAAGTCGCCATGGTTGTGGTGTGGTCAGCTTGGACTTGGAACTGTTGGATTACAGATTCGAGCTCGTTGTGCATGTTAGAGGTACTGTCATATAACTCGTGAGATTTACCTTTAGTATTGGAAAGTAGACCTTCCAACTTATCTAACAATTGATCAAAGTACTGACTTAGTGAATCCAGTTCGTCATTACCTTTGAGTCGAGCACGCAGCGAAATATCATTGTTGTCTGAAATGTCTCTGATAACAGCCAGTAGAGATTCGATTTTAGTGATAATTGAGCGCGCAATTTGCGCAATAAAAAGAATAATAATGATCGAAACTGAAATGCTCAGAACATTCTTAAACATATTGAGCTGTGCAATTTTTTTATCAGTTTGTTTGGTCAGCGCGGTTGAAAAGGTTTTGAATTGTTCTTCGACAGAGTGCGATGCAGCACGTGTATCACCAAGTAGACCATCTTTATAGTTCAAACCTATGGTGAGTTTTTGATCGAAAACGTCTTGCGCTGCATCCATGATTTCATTGCCACTGTAGGCGAGTAACTCAGGTCGAAATTCACCATTTTTAAGCTGAATATCAAATTCAATTAAATTGGCAGCGTCTTGGCTATTGAGTTTATTTTTCTCTAAGATTAGAGCTTGGTTATAGACCCCTAATAAACCTTCGTTTGGACCTAAGCCAAGTGTTTTAAATGCATCGACGACTTGTTTAAATGATTTTTGATAAGCCAGGATATCTTGCTCAAGAGTACCGCTGTTGGTGAGTTCTTGATCGACCAATACAGTAGACAGCGCTTTTTCTTTTGTGAGGAATTGGTCAATATTATCTGTAAATCTATCCAGATACTTAAGGTCTTCACGCAGAAGAAAGTCCTTCTCATTTCTGCGTAGGTTTAAGAGGCGTATCTCCAAATCTTTAACAAGTTGATTGGCTTTGTTAAGTTGTTCAGTGGTGTTTGCGAAGTGAACTGTTGTGCCTAAAAGCGATCCGATACCTACTACTGCCACTGCGCCGAGTAGATATAATTTTGTTTTTATTTTCATATGTGACTTCCGAACTTTTGGTGACCGAAAAACTGATGCTGTTATTATTTTTATTTGAATAGATGTTCATTATGTAACATTAATGAAACAAACTAAACCCTATGCAATCTATAGAATAATGAGATTAAGTGAATATTTATGTTGGTAAATTACGATCAATACCTAGGTTTTATTTTTGATATGGACGGCACTTTACTGGATACCATGCCGACACATTTGCAAGCGTGGCGAAGAACGGCGCAAGAGTTTAACTTCCCGTATTCGGATGAGTGGATACATAGTATGGGCGGAATGCCAAGCTATAAGATTATTGGGGAGATAAATCGCCGTTATAACTTATCTATCGATCCGCAAGGTGCATCAAGATACAAAATGGCGCAATTTAGTCAATTAGCGCACGATGTCGCGATTATTGATTGCACATTCGAAGTGTTGAGACGCTTCTATTCAAAGAAAAAAATGGCGATTGGGACAGGCAGTCAAAGAGATAGTGCAACAAACTTGCTTAGCGAAAGTGGCTTGATTGATAAAATCGATGCCCTAGTGACAGCTAATGATGTTAACAACCATAAACCGCACCCAGATACTTTTTTGCTGGCTGCAACCAAGTTGAATATTGAGCCCAATAAGTGTTTAGTTTTTGAAGATACAGAATTAGGTAAGCAAGCGGCACATGCGGCAGGTATGGATTGTATATTAGTAGTCGGTAATGAATTAGTATTCTATCCAGCTGAATAAAGCAATAGAGCCGCTATTGCGGCTCTATTTGTATCAATCGATTAACGATCCCAGTAAGCTTCTTCTAAGCTGTCTTCTCGCTCAGGTAAAGAACTTGATAGGCGAGGAGAGTGCTGAGTTAATACTTCATAGCTAACACGGTTCGCGTACTTACAAATCTGTGATAGAGAAGAGTAGGTTAAGTATGGGCGATCATGCTTAGTTGAACCCGGCACAGTGACCACATGGAAACTGTTAGCTGCGATATCGTGCAGTAATGCCGATAGCGCTGCATCACCAGCACCGTTGGTGTTCTTGATCTCAATTGGACCACCGAGGTAAGGACCAATGTGAGAGTACACTTTATGTGGCGTGTCACAATCTACTTTACGCATTGGGCGGCTGAATTCGTAGCGGTTGAACTCAGAAATCACGCCGTGCTGTAGCATATGGTCACTTTCACGAAGTGTTTCTGCATCGCTATAGCCCGCCATGTACAGACCGTTTGGTCCAGCGGTACACAGAACTAAATCAACCCATTCTAGCGCGCGGTCTGCTGCTTGTAGTGGATCACTAATGCCTGTTAGTGCTTCGCCTTCTTCTTCATTCATTGCAACAATGGTGATGTTCTCTTTTAGATACTCTTGCCACCATTCTGCGTTGCCTTCAATCACCCATTTCGTACCAAGCGTTAGAACCACAGGTACGTTTTTAGCTTTAGCGATCTCAATCGCGCGAGCAACAGCTTTTGGCATCGGGTCTTCTGGCTTACCACGCATTAGGTAAGAAGACACCACAAGTGCAGATGCTTTATCAAACACGCTTTCAGGAATACTTTCCGGATTCAATTGGTTCATATGACCTTCGTTGATCGCGAACGTGCGCTCGCCATCTTCGGTGATCAGTGTATAACAACGACCAATAGGACCTTCTACCATTTGAAGATGGTTAAGATTCATGCGCGCAGATGTACGACATAAATAGCGGTATGCGAAAGAGCCGACTTCAATATTGCGCGACATTACGCCCAGCAATACAGATTTACTATCAGCAAGTACCGAATAGTTATGAAGCGTATTACCGATAGTATCGCCAGGGTATTGGTGAGTAATCAGTCCACGTTCAACCAGTTCGACGTAGAGCGCATCAGCTTTGCTCTCTTCTAAAACCAGTGAGTGACCTTTACTTAGTTCATATTTAGCGAGAAATTCATCATCAACGCGAGCTTCAATGTCTACGATGGTTTGACCCACACCAACAACAATTGGGCGATACAGCTTAGAAGGCTGTTTTGCTTTAGCCAATGGATCACGAGCGTGAGTTGGAAAATAGTGCTTAGATTTGCGCTGACCTGGAAATTTCATCTTTTAAAGGGGGCTAAAAAATTTTCTGCATCATATCACATTGATGATAGATTCCTTTCATCAAAATTTCATAAATTTGTGTTCAATTAAGTCGTTTGAACTAATTTTGAGCAGGTACGATGGCTCAAATTTCAATTGATGGTTCAGAAATGACGAGTGTAGGGATTATGAGAGTAGGAGAGTTACTAATTGCATATGCATCTAGTAACTCCCAAGATTGACTTGTCGTTATTCGTTCGAGGCTGGCACGACATAAGCTTTGGTGCCCCAAAGAGGCACGGTGGACAGGCTGTGTTTGAAACTACCGTCTGTTTCTTTAGTCGTGTATGAAAGATAAAGCAGTGTTTGGCTGTCCGCATCGTAGATACGGCGAACTTTCATGGTTTTAAAGAAAATACTCTTAGATTGTTTAAATACCACTTCGCCTGACTTACTCTTATCAATTTTCGCGATCATATCTGGGGTAATATCACCGGTTTGACGGCATGAAATCGAGCTGTCACTTGGATCAGACAAGCTTAAATCCGCTTCGATTGAGGCGATATGACACGTAACACCTGTTACCACTTCATCCTGTAGATGACCAATTTTAATATCTTTTAAAGTGAACATCCCTAAACTCACATCACCTACTTCGTTGTCAGAACAACCAGCGAGTAGCGCAGTGAAGAGTAGAGCAACTAACGTTTTTTTCATTTATGGTTACCTAGAGAGTTGGTTTAGACAAATTATAACATAAACAGCAGCTTTGAGAGTTTTAGCGATGAGATTCAACCCAGAAAGTGGCACTCAGCCTAAGCGCAGGGAAGACGTGGCTGAGATTTAATCGTGTTGGGCATGGTGATTAGACACTAGCGAAAATGCAGCAAGCGTAATCAAAGCAGAGATTTGATTGTATTTTATGAGCAATCGGTATTATCTCTCTGAGCAATCGGCATATAACGCTTGTGTTAAGAGCAAAGCGTGATTAAGCTTCATGCAGTATTATTAGATGGCAATATGTATATGTCTCCTCAAGTTCCGCAAATCGCATCTGTGAAGAATCAGTGGCTGTACCAACAAGTTGATGTCGAATTTCCGACCCAAGAAAGTTTGAAAGGCAAAGACGTTTACCAGCAATGGGTGAGCCAAAGAGACTATGTAAATTTGAACCAGTACCTCGCTGAACATTCGACGTCTGCCAGTTTTGATGCACAAGATATCTATTTAGTTGACTTTCATCGCTTAACGGTGATGTTTGCACTACAACAAGCGCAGCGTTGGCAAGAGAAGCAAGATCAAGAATTGATCATTGAATTCTTAACTCAAATTATCTATTCAGAACCGTGTCAACTCTTCATCGGTTTCCAAAATGGCGAACCGGTCGCTACAGCTATAGTTACGCTTCACGAAGAGCAATTCTTAATATCAGATCTATACACTCAAGAGCATGATATGCAGGTGGCGTTTATTAACGGTCTATTAAATAAGACTGAGCTGTCACTAACGTCAGTGAATGAGCAAAATCGATATTTAGAGCTTTAATTAACACAACAAGCCATTAACAACCCCCTTGCGTTAGAGCGTGGTGACTAAGTTAAAAAGCCACGTTCAGCCACATATACTTTACTGCCCGCTTCATTTCATTCTGTGTTTACATACCACCTCAGCTATTTTATAAACGTGATAAATGTTTTTTATTTAAACAAAACAAGTCATTCAGTGAGTAATAATTAGCTAAAGGTGACACGTCGCAATATTTGAAAAATTTGTCATATCAAAAGGCAAAATTTGTTAACTGCAACCTTTCTCAATCACAAATTGCCCTTAATATTTAGAGACGAAAAATAAAAACAAGATGTTGAGTTTATGAGTAAAGCCCGCTGTGTAATTTTCGATTGTGAAGGAACCTTGGTTGATAGTGAAGTATTATGCTGCCGAGCCTTATCTTCAGTATTTGAAACGTTTGGCGCAGAATTGACAGTGCAGCAAGCGATGGAGCACTTTGTTGGGGGGAAATTGGCTGACATTTTAAGTGAAACACGAGACCGACTGGGCTTGAAAATTTCATTGGATGTATTGGAGCCTCTTTATCGCATCACACTGAGAAACTTATATGAGTCAGAGTTGAAAGCCATGCCTGGCGCACAATCCTTGTTGGAGTATCTAGGAAGTAATCAAATCGAGTTTTGTGTGGTTTCAAACGGTCCAAGAGACAAAATTCAGCACGCGCTTGAATTGACGGGGTTGGCTGACTATTTCTGTGGCAAGGTCTTTTCTGCGTTTGATACCAACAGCTGGAAACCTGAGCCAGACTCGATCCTTTATAGTGCAATGAGTATGGGGTATCGCCCAGAAGAGTGTATCTATATTGATGACTCACCTAAGGGCTTAGAAGCGGGTGTTAGAGCTGGGATTATGACAATTCAACTGGAAGGTGTAAATAAAGCTACCTATCCGGGGATAAGTAAAAAGATTCAAAACTTAAGTGAATTAGAAGAAATCATTTAAAGACCCTTTCGGGTCTTTATACTTAGTTAGCAAGAACGGATGGCGTTCTGGAAATCATACTATCAACATTGGCTTGATAGGTGACAGTGGGTACAATCAAGTGCACTGACTCAAAAAATGACCCACATTGGGCGCATAACATTGAACCAGCACTTGAGATTAAAAACTCATCGCTGTTACACAGAGGGCAGCACTCTACGTCTTCTACTGACGTTCGTTGGTCTTTCATAATATCTCCTGAAGCAAGCAACTGAGATCATATTTAGTGATCTGTAGGAAATTAATTGTTGTTATAATTATTTGTACGTTTTCTGTTCAAATTTAGTCTAGTTCAAGCTTTGTATTTACATATGCTTTTTTTATGCTTTTCGTTAAACAATGAGAGTCAACTCATGAATTACGAAATATTGGTTAATGTTAGCACTATTTGGTTATTGTTAAGTCATGTGTGTGTGATTTTAATAAGAATTAAGTCAGTAATTGAATTAAAGTCTCAAAATATTTCTAATGGGGTGAAAAATGGAAAGCGAATTTTGTGTTGTTCTAACGACGACCAATTCAGATGACAATAAGAAGTTAATCATTGAGAGCTTACTTGGACGGCAGCTTGCTGCTTGTGTTCAAACCATGCCGATTGAGAGTCACTATATATGGGAAGGTAAGGTTTGTAGTGACAATGAGTTTTTGCTGATTATTAAATCTACACAGAGTTGTTATCAGCAAGTGGAAAAATGTATTGTGGAACTGCATAACTATGAAGTTCCACAAGTAGTTAAGCTACCATTTGTTGACGGCTTTAACCCTTATTTATCATGGCTTAAAGAAAATACGCGTCTTTGAATAACCAACAAGGTTAAAGCACTGATGGCACCGAGAGTGTCCATTAGCATATCTTTTTGAGCGTCCCAGATATCGCCTTGTGATCCTAAGAAGGCGATTCCTTCATCACCACCAGCAAGTTCGGCATACCACCATTCAATGATTTCATAACCCGCAGCGAGCGACATAATCGAAAACAAGCCAAACATAAGTGCCAATACTGGCTTAACGGCATGTTTTCTAATTAGATATTCTGCAATAGGGTATGCGTAAAAACCGATCGAGTAATGCGCAACACGGTCAAAGTGGTTACGATCATCAGAGCCGATCAGTGAGTTAAACCAATCAAAAGGAACTTCAGCGAAGGTGTACTTGGAACCTATTGTATGGAGCACCATCCAAACGAACATCAAAAAGTAGGCGGTCTTTGAGAATTGAAAGCTGATAGACAGCCACCAGATTATACCTAATGCACCGACGACAGGAATGATCTCAGCAATCCAAACCGCACGAGAAACAGGGTCTATTGCAGAAAACACAAAGACTAACGAATAGGCAAGAGTAAGTAGTGTGAGAACTTTCAGATTTGAATTGCTTTTCATATACGTTCCGTATGTTTATTTCCTAATCAACATCAGCATAGTAAACCATAATAAAACGGTGTTCAATTATATTTTGAACACTGTTTTATTGGGGTGTCATCGTTTTATCATTGCCAAATGAGGGGTTAGTTCAAAACTTAATCGCCGATTTGGTGGTTTAGTTGAAGATCAAAAAACAATCTTAGTAAGCTACACTAGAAATAATATTCTTAACATAAACCGGAAGTTATGCAGCAAAACTCTTGCCTAACCACTGCTCAAGATTTGGAAAATCCACTTTTATGGCCCATTTTAGAAGTCTTGCGTAAGCAGCCTTCTGGTTGGAAAGTTCACATATTGGCGAGCGAGCTTATTGAGCACGGCTTAATACCAATACTTGATAGTAAACCGGAAAAAGATCTGTTCAAAAGAAACTTTCTGATTATGAACGCTCTCTATCAATTGCAAGAAACTCTCTATCCTGAGCAATTTTTACAAGTCGAGGCGATGAATATTGCGCTGTTAAGTAGTCGAGGTATGCAACAGGGACGTAGCATTGAAGAGCATGACCCTCTAAGAGAGTACTATACAGACTGGGCTAATTATGAAGCAGAGCAGGGGGAAATCAGACGATTGCTCGATGAATTCTGGAGTCGCTACCGTGATTATGTCGGCAGTCATCATACAAAGTTTGGCAATGTCTCTAGAGATAAAGCACTAAGAGTGTTTGATTTACATTACGACGCGACGGATTCGGAAATTAGAAAGCGTTGGCGTAAACTCGCGTTGAAATGGCATCCAGATAGACAAAATGGTGATAGCGAACAATTTCGGCTGGTATGTGAAGCTTGGCATGTGCTCAGGGCTTAATGGAGAATGGAGAGCTGAGAAAAGAAATTTAGAGAACAGAGAGTTGAGATTCAAAGAACTTAGAATTGAGAACTGAGAATAGAGAGTTTAGGAAAGTGAAAATAGAAAAAAGCGCCCGAAGGCGCTTTTTTTAGTGACTAGCTTTGAATTGTGATTTTCTCATGCGGTTTAATGCAGCCATCACGTCAAGTACTCGAGGCTTAGCAAGGTCGCCTTGGTTTGGCATTGTGCAATACCAGTTGTCGCCAAGCATTTGCTCGATTTCTTTGGCTGGGTTTTTCGACCAACCTGGCAATTGTGCTAGTTGGAACCAAAGCCAACCAATCGCATTGACTTCTGATGCTGATTCAAGTTGCTCAAGTGCTGATAGATCAGCGAATTCCTTACCAAAACGAAGCGAGTCAGTGCCTTTCGCTGATACGCGGAATTTACCTTCAGTTAAGATGCTTTGAAGTGCAGCACGATTCAAACTACGCGGACGGAAAGTTGCTAGCGCCGATTCACTTTCATTTTCACGTTGCGTTGGGTGCTGGGCAATCACTTGTTGCGCTTTTTCAGTGACGTCAACCGCTTGATAGTCATGCATCTGAATCACAGTATTTGCAACATCGAGATAATCGCCGGAACCGCCCATTACGATGATAGTTGAAATATCCAGCTCATCACGCAATTGACCAATACGATCAACAAGTGGGGTAATAGGTTCATCCCCTTTACTTACAAGCGCCTGCATGCGTTCATCACGAATCATAAAGTTGGTTGCTGATGTGTCTTCATCAATCAATAGGCTCTGTACACCACTCTCAATTGATTCTTGTAACCACGCCGCTTGAGATGTTGAGCCTGATGCATCTTGAGTCGAAAAATCTGCTGTATCTTTGCCCATTGGTAAATGGTTGATGTAATTTGAAAGATTCAAATTATGAACGCATCGACCATCTTCCGCGCGAATTTTCATGCTCGCTTGATTGCTAACAATACGTTCACGGCCATCTCCAGGGATGTGATCGTAAATAGAGCGTTCAATTGCGGTTAGTAGCGTTGACTTACCGTGGAAACCGCCACCGACAATAAGAGTAATACCCTTTGGAATACCCATGCCGCGTACTTCACCATAGTTTGGCGTATTAAGCGTTACCGCGAGCGAGTCCGGTGCCATAAATGTTACCGCTTCTTTCATCGGTAAATCACTGTTGCCAGCGAGACGCGGAAGAACAGACCCATCACCAATAAATGCCACCAAGTTGTGCGCATCAAGTTGTTCGCGAAGGGCATGTTGGTCTTCAATTACTTGGCAATGTGCGATCAACGCTTCTTTATCGAGTTCACGCTCAATCGTTGCACGGCGAATAAATTTTGGCAGATGGAAAGTCAAAATATTGATTGCTTTCTTGCCTAACGCTGAGCGCCCTTCTGCTGGAAGGTGAGCACGGAAACGCAGTTCAATGCCTTCCTCGGTAAACAGCACGGAAGTTGAATCAAGAACAGTCTGACCAGACAGTGCAATGTCAATGTGAGCTTCCTGTTTGGCAAATTCAGCAAATTTACGCGCGATATAGTCACGAGCGGCAATTTGATAAGCTGGAGATTGCTGTTTAAGCCAATCAAGACCAGTTAACGACCAAGGACGAATTGCACGCAATCTTGAAGCTGAAGCATAAGGGTCTGCTTGTACATAATCGATAAACAGGTTGAAATCAGTAAAATCATAACTGCCCTTGATTTGTTGGTAAGCGCGGTAGTTCTGTTTTTCGATTTTTTTCAGAGTTGCGATCAATTGATCCATAGTGAACTCACATTTTTTGGAGATGAAATAAGGCGGCGATTATAGAAATGACACGCCTTCGAGTAAAGTATTAAGCTACTGAAAGCTTTGATTTAGTGTTTCTGGATAGTGTTTGTTAAGCAAACACACTTCAAACTCGTCGCATGGCATAGGTCGACCATAAAAGAACCCTTGACCATATTCACAACCTTCTTCAATGATAAACGCTTCGTGCTCTGGTGTTTCAATGCCTTCAACAGTAATGGTTAGTTCCAGTTTTTTGGCGATTTTTATGATCGACTGAACGATGGTTTTATCGTTGTCATTACTATCAAGTTGCTTAATAAAACTTTTGTCCACTTTGATTGCATCAAAAGGGTATTTCTTAAGGTAATCAAAGGATGAGTAACCAGTACCAAAATCATCAAGTGACAATGTCACGCCTAGTTGGTGCAGTGCGACAAGCGTGGACTGCGCAACTTGTTCGTCGGCGATGAGTGTACTTTCGGTTACCTCTAATTCTAAGTAGTCAGCAGGTAGCTGGTAGGCGGTAAGCAGATCTTCAATTTGTTCGGCGAAGTGTTGATCTTTGAGCTGTACAGCGGAAATATTAACTGCGATCTTAAAATCTCTAATTTTGTTTGACCATTCAGACGCTTTCGCTATCGCTGAACGTAACACGAAATTACCCACTTCAAAAATTAACCCGTTTTTCTCAGCAATTTTGATTAAAGACTCATTAGAAATATCACCCAATATTGGATGGCGCCATCTCAAAAGTGCCTCAGCACCAATCCAGCGTTGCGTTTTAGGTGAAACTTTAGGTTGGAAGTAGAGTAGCAAATCTTCGCTTCTCACCGCTTGCAATAAATAACTTTCTAAGTGGTTGAGATTTTTCTGCGCCAATGAGATCGCTTCAGAATAGTGAATGACTTTATGACCTGAATCTTTACATGAGCGCATCGCTTCGCAGGCATTTTGTAGCAGTACCGCACCGGAAGAGGCATCGTTGGTGGTACTGACACCGACATAACTGTGTAAATGCAGTGATTCACCCTCAATGTCAAACTCTGAGTGACTGACATCAATCAGGTGCTGACAGAATTGTTCAATATCTTCATCGAGTTTGCTGGTTTCAATTAAGAACACCAGCTCTGTTGACGTTGGTCGAGCGGTTTGCAAATGGTAGCGAGATAAGTAACCAAGCTTTTCGCGCAACTGAACTAAGATACTTTCCCAAATGGCAAACCCATACTTACTCTGAATTAATTTGCCATTACTAAAGCCGATATGGACGGCGGCAACTGAAAATTGCGGATGTTCAATTGATATGTCGACGGCGCGCACCGCCTCATATTCGAGTGAATTTCGATTGAGAAATCCGGTGCCTAAATCGTGCCTTTGATGATAAAGGACTTTTTTCTCCGCTTCTCTGCGTTTGTCGATTTCTTGGTTAAGAGAAAAGTTTAAATCCACTAAGTCTTGAGTTCGGGTGTTTACGCGTGATTGCAATTCAGCGTTGAGTTGCTTGAGTTGTTCGTTTTGATAGAGAGTAGCCAGTTGTGCTTCGAGTGAGTCCTTATAGCTTTCAAGGAGCTGAGTTGCAGTTTCTGAGAGTTGTCTCGGTTTATTGTCGAGGACGCAAATTGTGCCAAAGGGTTCCCCATTTGGCCAATTAATGGGAAAACCACAGTAAGAAATCATGCCTAGCTTAATATCTGGGTTCTGGTTCCAGTTGTCGTCGTTAAGCGCATTCTCAACCACTAATTGGCATTGGTTTTCGATCACGTATTCACAGTAGAGACCGTTACCCAAACATTCGCTATCACCTAATTGGTAAGGATGGATTGCGTTGTCATTACGTGAAAATACTTCGATAGAGTTGCTGTGGATACGCATCACAAGCGCAGAAGGTACCGGGATCAGTTGTGCAATCAGATTTACGATTTTTTGCCAACTATCGCTCATGGCTTGTGGGATAACTAAATCGCGGGTATTTACTTTTGACATTAAACGTAATCCTTTGAGGCTCAACGAGAAGAGCGCTCCTTGCTCCTTTAATAATAGTAGTCTGAATTTATCCCGTCGTTTTTCACTCGCACGGTTTAAACAGTGTTATTGCTTATATGTACACCTCTACCTAATGGTTTCTTGGTAAGATGCTGTGGGACAGATAATTCAAGACTCTAACAAAAACAGCCTTCTAGTAGACCAGAAGGCTGTTCGATATTACATTCAATCTTATAAATAAGACACTAATGTATTACATTTGAGTCACGATTATCTAATCTTGGTCACTTAGTGTTGCGACCAGTTTTTGTAAGTCGATGTCAGTTTGATAATCGACGTCGTCGAATTCAAAGCCATTGAGCTGCATAAATTCACGTTTCAACCCAACATAATCCCCAATTTGTTGGAAATTATTCTGATTCATCGCTTTCACTAACTCGGCAACTTCATTTTGAGTCGCAACGTCAAGTTCAAGATCATCAATACGCACTAAACGTTCACAGTCAACAGGTACCTTGTCCACGCCATAAAGCTTGGTGGTGAACAAACGTTGCATTTGCTCAATACAGCCTTCGTGGGTACCTTTCTGCTTCATTACTTGATATAAAGCCATGAGATACGGCGTTAACCCAGGGATAAATACGCTCGCCTTAGTGACCAAGGCTTTACAAACCGTTGCGTATGCACCGCCATCGAAATTCGCCAGCTTCAGATGAAGTGAGTGGCTGGTTTGGTGCAAATCAATTTTAGCACGACCTAAAGTTCCATCTAGATAAATAGGGTGAGTAAGCTCTGGTCCCATATAAGAGAATGCAACGGTCTTGCACCCTTGAGCAATTGATTCAGAATTAATTAATGCATCAACCCAAGCTTCCCAGTCATCGCCGCCCATTACTTTTAGTGTGCCTTCGATTTCTTCGTCGCTAGCTGGACTTAGCTCGCCATCAAGCCATTTATCGTGCTCAAGAGAAATAGATGCGCCTTTAACGGATTCACCAATCGGTTTAATCGCTGAGCGCCAGACTTCACCGGTTTGATAATTAGGGCGAACGCCACTGGCAACACTATAGATGATTAGATCGACTTCGCCTTCAAAATAGGTCTCAATCGCTTCAATCACATCTTCTTTTGTTTGTGGTGAGAAAGCATCTGCTTGAATGTTGACAGCGATGCGTCCAGCAGCCTCAGCCTGCTGTTTGAAATAAAGGTTGTTATAAAAACCTGCACTGCCAACGCCTTTTTCCGAAGGACCACGCTCAAATGACACTCCGATTGTGTCAGCGTTTGCTCCACCAAAGGTCAACGCAATACGTGCTGCTAACCCAAAACCCGATGAAGCACCAATAATTAATACTCGTTTAGGACCCTGTTTGATCGGAACGGCTTTTTTAACGTAATCAATCTGTTGAAGGATTGCCTTTTCACAACCAAGTGGATGCGCACTCCGTGCTACCACGCCCGATATTTCTGGTTTAATTATCATTGTTTTCTCCTAAACCAACAGGTCAAAGAGCTAAGTTAACGTAAAGCTAGGTAAATTTTATTGAGCTATGGCAATTAGAGGTGATTTATTAACTGCTTAGAAACAAATTCAGCAATCCAAGGTTGAGCATCTGGCTTAGGGTGTAAACCATCAGCCATCATCCAATCTGGGTAGTCGCGCATAATGGGCTCAAGCATAAATGGCACAAGAGGGATCTGCTGCGCGTTGGCGATTTTTGGATAGAGATCAGAAAACGCCTGAGTGTAGCGTTTACCGTAATTGGGCAAAACGTGAATTTGCATCAAAATGGGTTGGGCATCGATAGCTTTAACTTGACCAATAATTGAAACAAGGTTGTTCTCGATTAAGTTAGGTGGGAAACCTCGTAAACCATCGTTAGCACCGAGTTCGATTAATACGATGTTGGGTTTGTGTTCATCAAGCAGTTTTGGCAGTCGAGCAAGACCGTTGCCGGTGGTGTCACCAGAGATACTGCCATTGATTACCGTAACGGGTTTGCCTTTATCGGCTAAAACATTTGGTAATAAACTTGGCCAAGCTTTTTCAATAGGCATTTGATAGCCTGCACTTAGGCTATCCCCAAGTACGAGCAGCGTGGTCGCTGACACAGGACTAATCATAAAACTGGCGAGAAGTAAGGAAAGAAGTCGTAACATGCAAACATCCGTAATTAAGGCAACGTCTCTGTATAAGACAGTTTCCACTAAACAAGAAAATTTAACAATCTTAAAAGACATTAACCTGCAAATCGAAGCGGGAGAAAGTGTCGCGATTGTTGGTACGTCTGGAGCAGGTAAATCGACTTTAATGACTTTACTCGCGGGTTTAGACACACCGAGCGAGGGCGATGTCGAGTTATTGGGACAAAGATTGTCTCACTTAGATGACGAAGCAAGGGCAAAGATCCGCAGTGAGTCGGTGGGGTTTGTGTTTCAAAGTTTTCTGCTGATACCAAGTTTGTCGGCGCTCGACAATGTGACTTTACCATGTTTGCTCAAAGGTGAAGCAGAAGATAAACAGCGCGCTAAAGAGCTCTTGGAGTCAGTTGGGTTAGGTCACCGCATCAACCATTCACCTGCTCAGCTTTCTGGTGGCGAGCAGCAACGTGTCGCTTTAGCACGCGCGTTTATGATTGAACCAAAAATTCTTTTTGCTGATGAACCAACCGGCAACTTAGATCAAAAAACAGCCGCAAAGGTCATTGACCTGCTATTTGAACTGAATAAAAAGCATGGCACTACTTTGGTTTTGGTGACTCACGATATGGCATTAGCGGCTAAGTGTGATCGCACAATAACTATCCAAGCAGGTCAATTGGAGGTTTAGTGCTATGTCACATATGAAGCAAAACAGTTTGAACAAAAGTGCTTTGAATCGGTATCTGTTTAACTGGAGTATTAGTGAAATACGCCATGGTCAGCTTTGGCCAGTATCTATTGCTTTAACCTTAATTATCGCCTCGATTTTTGCTTTAACTGCCCTTACAGAGCGAATGGAGCAGGTGATTGTCAAACAAGGCAAAGAGGCTTTGACTGCTGACAGTGTTTATAGCTCGTCAAATCCAATTCCGGAAACCTTGATGTCTGCGGTCAAAACTGAAAATCTGCAATCTTCGTCGATGGTACGTTTCGCTACCATGGCGTTTAGTGATAACGCCATGAAGCTCATTACGGTGAAAGCGGTGGAAAGCAGTTATCCCCTGCAAGGTGAACTTAGATTGAGTCAGCAGGGCGAAGCCGCAAGTGAAGTGCAAGTAGGGCAACTTTGGCTTGATGAGCGACTATTTTCTCAGCTAGAGGTTAATGAGGGTGACGTTGTCACAGTGGGCGATGCTGACTTTACAGTGACAGGCAGAATCGTTGAGGAACCTGGACTCAGTTTTAATCCTTTCCAGCAGATGCCGAGTGCCTATATCCATTCCTCTGATCTTGATAAGACAGGCGCCGTCCAACTCGGCAGTAGAGTGCGCTATAACTTGTTTTTAAATGGCCAAGAGAATCAAATTGAATCGGTTAAACAAAGTGTCGAATTAACCCCGAGTGATTCATGGCGCGATCAAAATAGTGCCAGTCGCACTAACGATATGTTCCAGCGTACCCAGCAATATCTTTCACTGACGGTCGCCATCGTGGTCATTATGGCCGCAACAACGCTAGTATTAACTTGTCAGCATTACGTAGCCACGCGTAAAAAGAGCATCGCGATGTTAAAAAGCTTAGGGGCACGCCGTGGTTGGCTGATTCGCTGGCTAACGATTCAATTAGCGATTCTGTTGATCAGTGCCTCTGTCATCGGCGTGCTGTTCGGTATTGGACTTGAGTTCCTGCTCAGAATCCCATTGGTCGATCTACTGCCTAGTCCGTTACCAAGCTATGGGCTGATGCCAGCGGTCATTGCCATCGGTACTAGCTTACTTATAGCTGTGCCTGCGCTGGGAATTCCATTTATTCATCTGCTGCGTATTAACGCGGTTAACGTAATGCAACCCCAAGTGAGTAAGACAACGCCATGGTCGTATGCGTTAGTACTGGTGCCTGTGTTACCGATGTTAATCGCCTATCAAAATAATTTGTTAGTTTGGTTGGTGTTAGGCGGCATTGTCGTGTTGTTTGCAGTGTTAGGTTTTGTCAGCCTTATTGCAACACGAACCTTAGCGAAACTGCCTCTCAATACAGAGTTTAAATTGGCGTTAAGCCGTATTAATCGCTCAGCTTTGGCAACGGGTGTTCAGTTTGGCGCGCTGTCACTCTCGCTTATGCTGCTGGCTGTGATGTGGCTGGTGAGAACAGATTTGCTGTCTGATTGGCAACAAACTCTGCCAGCAGATGCACCAAATGCGTTTGCGTTGAATATCGCACCTTATGAGAAAGAGAGTTATCTACAGGTGTTGGATGACAACAATATCAATCGTAGTAATGCCTATCCAATCATCCGTGGGCGCTTGTCGCAAATAAACGGTGAGGAAGCAAAAGAGTATGCGAATGGCGGCAATGGCAATGACTCGCTGAGACGTGAGATCAACTTTACCTTCGCTGAGCAAATCCCGAGTCACAATGATTTGCTCGACGGTAGCTGGCAGCCAAACGGTGGCGTATCAGTAGAGAAAGAGGTGGCGGAAGATCTTAATATCAAAGTGGGTGACGAACTCAGCTTTGTTATCAACAGTCAATCAGTGAAAGCGAGGGTTGACTCTATCCGCCATGTGGAATGGCGCGATATGAAGCCAAACTTCTATTTCATCTTCACCCCAGATGTCTTGGCACAGATCCCTGCGACGTATCTTGTGAGCTTTAGAATTGATGCTCAACACGACGAGTTACTTAATGGTCTTTCAAGACAACATCCAACCGTGAGTTTAATGGATATACGGGTCATGGGGGCAAAAATCCAAGAGTTGGTAAAACAGATAGTATGGGCGGTCACCTTGCTCGCTTCTTTAAGTGTGATAGCAGGTGTTGTGTTAATTTTTACCTTGTTGCGACTCAGTTTGGGGCAAAGGCAAAGTGAAATTCAGCTTTATCGAACTCTAGGAGCAAGTCGAAAACGCGTAGTGAAAACCATCTGGGCCGAATATGGGGTGATGGCGATCGTTGCGGGGTCGATTGCAGTATTAGGTGCAGAAATTGTTGTGGGCGCGATCATGAGATGGGGTTTTGAGCTAGAAAGTAAGTTGCATTTTGGCTTATGGATCCTACTTCCTCTGCTGGCTTTTTGCACACTTGGCTTAGTTGTGAACAGCTTGATTAAAAGGCTATTAGTGCCGATAAATAAAGAGTTTAGCTAACCTAGTATTGAATAAAATTCACAGTTACCCACAGAAGCTGTGGATAAAGTTTGGGATAACTTAACTCCCCTAGATTTGCGCAAACGCGGCAAGCCAGTAAAACCCGCGTTTAGCGCAATTTTATTATTCACACAGATGGCTTTTTGTGAATTCAGCGAAAATGCGTCAAGCTTTTTTTATCTTTTTTTACGGCGAAAATCAGCTCAAATTGCCTTGAAAAAATGTGATTTTATTAACATCGCAAAGGCATTAAAATGTGCCGAGAATTAATGAATTTCAATATCTAATGAATCAAATGATTGATCAAATCTCTAGCCCTACAGTGGCAGTTGTTGGAGGCGGTATCGCTGGTTCGACGGCTGCACTTCATTTGGCCGAACTCGGCGTAAAAGTCGATCTTATTGAAAAGAATGAGAGTTTAGTTAGCGGTCCACCCATTTGTCACCTGCATGCTGGTGGTAATCTATATCGTGAGATTTCTGTAGAACAGTGTATTGACTTATTGGCTCAGTCTATTGAGTCGGTTCGTCTTTATCCCCATACCTTAAATCGCCGTCCAACATTGATCGTGGTTCCCCATTGCGATGGCGGGGATCCGTTAGCATTGTTACCGCGTCTAGAGCAAATCCGTTCCGTTTATCAAACTCTAGTTGAGCAAGATGGGCGTAACCAAGTGCTGGGAGATCCGAAACAGTACTTTAAGCTTTACCATAGAGAAGAGCTTGAGGCGTTGAAAATGCTCGAGCAACCGAGCGATCCACAAAACTACGATGAATGGTTGATCCCTTTTGCAAAGCACGCTGACTTAGACAACATCAAATATCCGGTCGTGGCGGTCAATGAGTACGGTTGGAGTGTATTTCGTATCGCGGCGTCGGCAATGCTGGTTCTCGAGCAATCACCTTACTGTTCGCTCAAAACATCGACCAAACTAAGCAATATGGAATGGAATGGTCAGCAGTGGTTGTTAAGCCTTGAAACTCGAGAGGATGGCTTGATAACTAAACAGCAAGTGGCTTATGACTATGTGATCAATGCTTGTGGTTATGAAACCGGTCATATTGATGATTTAGCCCAAGCACCGCGCAAACGAATGGTCGAATTTAAGGCTGCTTATGTCACGAAATGGGCAGACAACAACGCCCTTTGGCCTGAAGTGATTTTTCACGGTCCGAGAGGAACCGAGAATGGTATGGCGCAGCTAACGCCTTACGCCAACTCTGTATTTCAACTGCATGGCATGACTAAAGGTATTACGTTATTTGATGATGGTTTAGTTAGCAGTTGTCAGCAATCTTCCCAGCCTAAGCTGCCATCGCAACTAGAGAATAAGATTGTCAACGGTTGGCGAGAAGAGGTCCGTGTTGATCGTAGTGTTAAAGCGATTAAGCACATGAGCCGATTTGTACCTGATTATGAAAGTGCTGCAGAGTTTGGTTTGCCGCTTTTCGGAGCGCAGCAAATTCCGGGTGACGATGAAACGCTACGAGCGGCAGATGTTTCATTCGCTCAGCAACACTATGCGCGAATTGAAGTTGTTAAAGGTTCGTCGGCTTTAGAAGCGGTGCGTAAGATCGTTTCTGAGTGGGACCTCGCTGATATTGAAAATAAGAGTATTGAGGAGCTTCACCCACTAGCGTGCGCTTTAAGTGAAGTAGACGTAGAAGCTAAAGCCAAACAACTGGCAGCAAGTCGTGGCTATCCACAAGAATTAGCACAAATCTATGGTTACTAACTAAAAGGCTACTAACAAAATGGCTACTAATAAAAAGCTTAGTAACAACAAGCCCATAAGCCTTAAGCTTCGATGATGAGGTCACTGAAATAATTACAAGCCAGCTTAATGCTGGCTTCTTTTTTAGCTTAGTAACTAGGGTAAATTAGTAACCAAAGTAGTTAGCCCACATGACCCAGTCGGATTGTAGTTCTTCTAAATTTCCTTTGACGAAACGAACTTTTTGTCCGGGTTTCGCTTGAGCTAATCTCGGTAAGTCAATGCGTGATACGCAGCCAATCTTTGGGTAGCCACCAATGGTTTGCCGATCACTCAGCAGCACAATTGGTTGTCCATCTGGAGGCAGTTGAATCGCGCCAAACGCAATACCTTCACTTTGCATATTGATGTCTGGTATTTCAACCGTGTGCTTTTCAATTGAATCTATTTGAAGACGATATCCCATTCGGTTGATGTTTTTGCTTACTTCAAATTCAGTGTTGTAGAACCAATTGATTACGGTTTTAGGCAATGCGGCTTTTTGATAGCCTTCAACAACACGTAAGGTGACCGGTAGGTCATAATCAGGAATAAAACGGAAGCTTAACTGCTTCCTTTCAAAGTATTGATTAGCCAGCAATGGTTGGTAGGGAAGTTCGTCACCATCTTTGAGCGGCGCGCCACCACCAAGTCCACCAAGTGAGTCTCGTTCAACCGTGGCACAACTACCCAGTTGGCAAGGAACAGTAAAGCCACCAAGCACGGCGAGGTAACTGCGCAAGCCATTACTTGGGAGAGCAAACTTAATCACTTGCCCTTTGTTAGCAATGAATGTTGCCCAATTGGTGAGTGGTACGCCATCTAAGGTTGCTTTTAAATCGGCACCACATATGGCAAAGGCATTTTTCTCACTCACCTCAAGCTCAACTTGCCCTAGAGTTATTTCAATACAAGGCAAATTTACTTTGTTGCCTAGTAGATAGTTCGCCCAACTGTAAGCATATTCATCAACAGGCCCACCTTGAGTAATGCCATTGTGAGCCAATCCGAAGCGACCAAGATCTTGGATTAAACTAAGTGGTCCGGCTTTTATTACCTTGAGAACTCCTTGACTCATTCGAACACTCCTTGGATGCTCCCACCTAGCTGAATATATTCATTACGATCGATGGCATAAAATTGGATTCGACTGCCAACTTTATAGGGCATCATTGGCACGTTCTCAGGGGAGTAGAGTTCCATCGGGCAATTACCTATGATATTCCATCCCCCGGGGGATTGGTTCGGGTATACCGCTGTGCGCGATTCTGCAATCCCGACGCTTCCTTTTGGTACAGACAGGCGCGGCGTTTCGAGTCTTGGTGACCTGAGTTGCTCGTTAACGTCGCCCATAAAGGCGAAACCGGGCGCAAAACCAATTGATTGAACGGTATAAACCTGTCCGGTATGCAGTTCAATCAATTGCGCTAACGAAATCCCATTGCGTTCGTATCGCTCAATATCAGGAGCGACTTCGTTGTTGTAATAGACCGGAAGCTTGATAAGTCCACCTCGCGACAAACCGAGTTGCTCGATATCAATCTCTTGAAAGCAATCAGTGATCAATTCACTTAGGTGAGCTAAAGTCACTCGGTGAGGTAGATAGTCTATTAAGATTGTGTTGACCGCAGGTGTGATATTCATAATCACCGGATGGTATTGGCGATAAAACTCCTCGGTAAACTCACCAATGATCATTGGTAATAGGCTTTCATCTGCTGCTTTAAACTCAACAATGAGTGCACACTCAGAGACAGGATTGACCGTTATATCAATGCTCATATTAATCTCCGATTAAATCACGCAATTCTTGCAGAATGGCTAAAGCTTGAGGGTTGTCCCCGTGGACGCAAACCGTATCGGCATCGATTGAGATAATTTGACCATCAATGGTTTCGACTCTGCCATGCTGAACCAATTGCTCAACTTGATTTATGACAACATCTGCTTCGGTGTGAACGGCGCCTTGGTGATTACGGGGAGCGAGTGTGCCATCGTCTTGGTAAGCTCGGTCTGCAAATGCCTCGAACAAAAGTGGCACTTCATATCGATCTGCGATATCGAGAAACGGTTCTGTATTCGGATGTGCCAGCATCATTAATGGCACGCCAAAACAGGACGCAGCATCAACCACGGATTCAAAGATAGAGAGATCCTTAACCATATCGTTATACAAAGCGCCATGAGGTTTAATATAGCTCAACTCACTATTGAAGCTTTCACACATCGCTTTTAATGCGCCGACTTGATAGATCAAACTGTAGGTGAGTTCGTCACTGTCCATAGGGATCGTACGTCTTCCGAACCCAAGAATATCGGGATAACTCGGATGGGCGCCAATTTTTACGTCATATTGAATTGCCAATTTGATGGTGTTTGCCATGGTTTTTGGATCAGAAGCATGGAAACCACAGGCGATGTTAGCCATATCAATCAATGGCATGACTTCGGTGTCATTACCCATCTTCCAATGTCCATAGCTTTCACCCATGTCACAATTCAAGGTGATCGTTGGCTTACTCATCATCATTCCTTATGCTATCACTGCGCTTTTCTATCAACGCTAACAGTCGGTCTAGGTGTCTAAACTGGAGTCGTGACTAAATTTATCTCTTTCACTGTCATAACTAACACTAGCCTAATCTTTAACTACACCATACCGCAATGTAATACCTTAACGTAAATTTACTTATAGCGTCTGTGATGGTGTTACCAGCTTAAGTCACAGATTTATATCGATTAACCGCGCATTTGTATGAGATTCGCTCTCTGCGGATAAGTAGGGAGTCAAGATAGAAAAAAGGCGCCGAATGGCGCCTTAATCATAATTAAAGATAGATTGTGGTCTATGTGTACGGGTTATGCGTACATTGGCACTAGAACCAAGGTACCAAGGATGACCGTAATCAAACCGCCCAACACCGGTACTGAAGTACGTTTTACCACTTCAAACGGACTGATTTTACCCATACCAGATGTTGCAACGACGACGCCTGATACTGGTGAGATTGTACGACCTAGGTTTGAAGCCTGTAGCATCGGGATAATCAAGAACGCAGGGCTTAGACCCATTTTCGCCGCTAGCGCAGGAGCAAGCTCTACAAACGCGTAGAATGGTGCGTTACCAGAACCTGTCGCGATTGCTGCTGCAACGGTTAAACCAGTCAGGATAAGCATCAATGCAATACCGCCAGCACCGGCTGTTTCTGCTAAGTGAAGTAGGTTATCAATAGCGCCAATCGACATCAGACCTTGAGCAAACACGCCAGCTGCAACTAACAGCATTACTACGCCTTTAAATGCGTCAGCCATACCTTTATAACACGCTTCTAAATCGACCAGCGTCGCTTTACCGTCAAAACGCTTAGTGGCGTAATCAACTAAAGCACCAACGAAAATTGACAGCACAACAATGGTATAGATATCCAGTGAAAGACCAGGGATAGTGCGACCGTTGAACAAGAAAACACCGATGATTGGTAAGAATGGCAAAATGCAGTAGTACGCAGGTGCTTTTACCTCAATATGCGAAACGTCTACACGCTCCATAGGGGTATTGTCTTTCTTATCCAGGTATTTATTCCAGAAGTAAGCCGCAACAGACATAACTGCGATAGCGGCAATTGATACTGGCAGAACTGTTTGAACCGCAAACACATCAAGCGCCATGCCGGATTTTTCAGCAGCAATAACCACATCACCTGATGTTGGCGAAAGAATGATAGCGGCAGGTGATGCACACACGGCAACAGCCGCAGGACGAGAAATACCCATCGCCGTCATCATTGGGAATAGTGTTGCCATCAGAAGCACACCTAGTCCCGTTGCAGAACTCACCGCAAGTGACATCAAACAAGCCACAATGTACGCAGCAACAAGCAGAGCATAAGGAGACTTAATGACAGATAGTGGCTTAGAAAACTGTTTAACAACGACATTGTTAGCGCCAATATGAGTCATGTAATGAGCAAAGCCACACAACAGCATGATCTGCATACCTAAACCGCCACCGCGGTTTTGCAGCATAAATTTCACGTACTCAAGTGAGTCAGTGATCATGTTGCCAGTTGATGCAATCTTGCTTGGTAGAATAGTGTGACCAAGAATACCGGTCAAAATCAGTAATGTAATACCGGCAGTGAGAAGAACGCCGGCAGGTTTGTATCCCTTGACAATAAAATAGCCGACCGCAACGGTGACAACTAATCCAATTAGAAGCTCCAGCATAAATAACCTCTGTAGATAATTAAAAATATGACAAACTGTGTCAAAGTGTGTTGGGAAATCTACAGAAAAATGATTTGTGGCACGAGTAAAAGTTGTACTACTCATGATCTAAAACAATAAATTGCAATTTTTAGAATGAATAGTGATTTACTCGGTAGTTTGACGGGAATATAGATGATATTAAATGGGGCAGTCTAAATTCTAACTCTCAATTGTATGTAAATTAACCATTTCTAAGCGTTGAGGCATGGCAAGATAGTAACCCTGATAAAAATCGACATTTAATAACTTCATTGCTTCTAATTGCTCTGCGGTTTCAATGCCTTCTACCACGACTTTTGCGTCAACTCGTTTAGCGAGATCTAAGCCATTTAGTAATGGTTCTAAGTTTCCCTCCATATAAGCAAGCAGCAGAGAACGGTCAATTTTAAGGATGTTTGGTTTAATTTCTTCGACGCGCTGATGATTTGACGCTTGCATGCCGAAATCATCGATAGCGATTTGAAAGCCAACATCAGACAATCTTTTCATGGCATTTTTCAAACAACGTTCGTCATTAGCATCTTGCTCAACGACTTCCATAACAATCTGGTTAGCAGAGAGTTCTAATTCTTTAATACGACGGCTAAGTAGATCGACTCTGATGTCTTCTAAGGCGAAAAACTCACCCGCTGATGGTAGCACATTGAGAAACAGCTGCTTGTCTCGATGAATAGAGTTAGCAAAGTTGCGAATATGGATAACGCGACTTAAACGCTCGACGTTAATTTTATCTTCCAAGTCGATCTTGGGTGAGTCAAAGAACATATCGGGGCGTATACATTGTTTATTTTCGTCAGTGATACGGACTAATGCTTCAACGCCAATTACCTGTAAATCTCGATCAAAAATCGCCTGATAAACGCTTCTCAAGTGAAGTTGTTTGTATTGAGCTGTGTGTTCGAGGTGTTCGTTGCAATGAACGCGACTTTGAAACTGAGTTTGTGTAGACAAAAGCATTATTATGGTGCCTCAGGGAACTAAATAGCGTGTGTATACGCGATTTATCATATTGTCTGTGACGCTATTTTTGTCAACGGATAACATAAATAAAGCCGATATAACGCAAAACATAGTTCGATAAATTTGATGTTGAGTCTAAAGTTACGATAATTATCAATATCTTATTGACCTAACGCCTAATAATCGCTTGTCTCCCTATTAACATGCTTTATTAGGTATTTTTACTACGTTTTTAACGCTTTATCTGGTGACGTTGCTTACCGCTCATCAAAGAAATCTTTGTTACGAATATACTTGCTCATCAGATGGTATGAAAATGGTCGAATTAACCACGAGCCTATGGAACGACCTAATCGTATTATGGACGATGTATTTTCATAAATACGACCATTGTATAGCCAAAGCATCTTTCCAACATGGCGATAATAGATAGGCAGGGGGGGAAGATAGGTCACAATGTCAAGATCGCAGCATATTCTATAAGTCCGTTGTTTGAGCCGATAGTTTCTCTCAAAAGCTCTGCCTCCAATAGCAGGTTGACCAAAAGTTACCACACGCTTAACGCAATTAGGGAAACGATACTCGGTAGCATCAGCAAGGACATTTGCTATTGCGCCGCCAGATGAGTGACCAGTGAAGGTAATACGTTTACCAGAAAGGATTAATGGAGAGATAATCGCTATTAGACGTTCGTAGACTGTGCTACCAAGTTTATCTTGTTTATGAACAGGTTGGCTCTCTTGGTTAATTTGATAACCATATCCAGCATGTATGGAATAGTTGAGTTCTCTGAGGGCTCTATATTGCCAAAGTGCTAAGTTTAACAGCCAATCTGCCAGGTTATGAGACCCTTTAATCACGACGATCGCTTCGTCATGGTCATTGCTCCATAACACTCTGATCATTGGCTTACCAAATCGATTGGCAATCACTCGTTGACCGTTGGGTGCAAATCCGTATCGGGTCTGTTTTAAGACGCGATTATAGGCAAGACTGCACAGTACTGCGTATCGTTCATATTGGTATCGTTTAAGCTTTTTCAAATCCTAAAACTCGATGACTGGTTTTTAACAGTATCCAGATCGGGCGTGAAAAAAAGATGACAAGCTAACTCAGTTGGACCACCGAGTAGAGCTGAACGTACTTGCGCACTAATTGTTGATCTGATGCGCGTTTGAGTGGATGAGTTACTTTAGTGTAATAGGGAGAAATAGCGAACCGTTCTTCCAATGAAAGCGACAGTTGAGAATCACTGGTGTATAAACTCACGCCTTGTGCACGGTAAGTCTCGACATCATCAGGTAAATAGCCTGTCCACCAATGAATTAATTCTCGGCTCTGCTTACTGCGTGTAATCCAATGATCAGACAACAGCAATAACAAGTCATTCGGCTGAATTGCGTAGTCATACTCCGCTTGCCAGTTCTTAATTGTTTTAAACAACTTATTTCGACAAGTACTGCCGGCACTTAATAGGTGAGAGGTTAATATCCAGACGGTCCCCACATCCGAAGAAACGCGGAAATGACTTGCTTGCTCAACAATAGGGTGAGTCTCTAATGGGGCGTAGTTACAATCATGCCCAAATTCCGTCAGCGTTCGGGCTAAACGACGAGAAAAAGCCAATGCTAAATGATGTTCACTCATGCCACGATTGTGAATGGTAGGGTAGTGTTTTTCACACAGAGCCATGCAATCTGCTTGAAACTCGTTAACACTCTGTATGAGTACATCCAATAACAAAGTTCTTCTCCTCACTTCCATTTGCAACAGAAATCAAAGATTAGCATGCGTGCACTAAAAACCGTTGCACATTTTGGTTGTTACTCAGTAATCACCTGACATTTATGCTTAAGATTGAATTTAGGTCACATCTAATCACTCACGCGCTAAGTCATTCGAACCTATTCAAAATTTTTGAATAAGTTCATCGATCATAACTTATGTTAACTTTGCAGGTCATATTTAATAATTGTGTTACAACATCAAAGCGAGCAAATAGATAGGGAATGGGCAACACGATGAAACCTGAAGTTAAGAATTACAATATTGTCGCCAGGGCGATCCATTGGGTCTCGGCAATAGTTGTTATCGGCATGTTCGCGGTGGGTTTATGGATGGTTGACCTTTCCTATTACAGTGAATGGTACCGAACCGCGCCACACTGGCATAAGTCTATTGGCTTGTTACTGGCTATATTGACTTTGATTCGCTTAGTTTGGAAGGGGGTTACGCCGTCACCAAAAGTTGAGGGAAACGCCTTTGAGAAGATCGCCGCCAAATTAGTGCATGGTCTGATGTACGTTGTTTTGCTGGTGCTATTTGTCTCTGGTTACTTAATTTCGACCGAAGATGGTCGAGCTATTGATGTATTTGATTGGTTCTCGGTACCTGGCTTAGGTGCCTTGTTTGAAGGGCAGGCTGATATCGCTGGAGAAATCCATTTCTACGCCGCTTGGACACTGATACTTATGGCTGCAGTTCATGCACTGGCGGCGATAAAACACCACGTTATTGATAAAGACAACACGCTACGCAAAATGATAGGAGCTTCAAAATGAAAAAAACGTTACTTGCTACGGGATTAGCTATGGCGATGCTAGCGCCATTGAGTGCAAGCGCAGCGGATTATGTAATTGATACTAAAGGGGCTCACGCTTCAATTAACTTTAAAGTCAGCCACTTGGGTTATAGTTTTATCAAAGGTCGTTTTAATACCTTCGATGGCAACTTCTCTTATGACCCAGCGAATATTGAAGCATCAAGTATTACGGTTAACGTGGATACCACAAGCCTAGATTCAAACCATGCTGAGCGTGACAAGCATATACGCAGTTCAGATTTTATCGATGCAAGCAAGTTTTCTACTGCGACTTTCACAAGCAATAAAGTAGTAGATAAAGGTGATGGTAACTTTGATCTTATTGGTGATTTGAATCTTCATGGTGTAACGAAACCAATTACCATCAACGCGGAAGTGATCGGACAAGGACAAGATCCTTGGGGCGGCGAGCGAGCTGGTTTTATTGGTACGACACGTTTAGAGCTTGCTGACTTTAATATCCCTGTGATGGGGGATTCGAGCTATGTCGATATGGAACTGCATGTCGAAGGCATAAAAAAATAATCATTTAATTAATGAAGAAAAGCGCCTGACTTAAGGCGCTTTTTGTTATCAAGGGGTATGCTATCTAGCGGTTTACTATGCAGATTGCTGGTGAGCTTCTAATACCTCCGTTGGCTTGCCATATACTGAACGAAGTGCATCAAGAATGTCTAGACGGCTTACCACACCAACCATTTGACCATCTTCAAGTACTGGCAATACGTGTGGTTTGTTCACTTTGATACTCTTGGCACGTTCTTCTAACGAAAGTGTAGAGAAGCGCGTTGCAATACCCATTGAAGTTGTTGGGTATAGTTGCTCTTTATCGATGCAAAGATACTCAGCGACATCGACCAGTTTGTCATTAACATCAATCGCGATGACATCACGTGACATTAAATCAACCACTTTTTGCCCCTGAGTAGGGATATAATCTTGGCACCATAAATCAACCATCACATCGTGCGCAGAAAAGAATCCAACCAAACGACCTTGAACATCGGTTACTGGTGCGCTTACTTCCTGATTAGAAAGCAAATGATCGATCGCTTTTGGCGTGGTCATGTCTGCAGTAAGAGTGACAGGTTGAGTGTTCATAATGTTTTTGACGATGATGTTGCTGTTCATAGTGTTCTCCTTAACTGACGCAATATTCGCGGTAGTAGTTATTGTTGAAATGTTGGCTGCTTTAAGTTGCGGGCGACGGTAAATACACCAGTTCGCCAGCCCGACAAGCACTGCACCACCAACAATATTGCCTAGTGTTACCGGGATAAGGTTTGCAGTTATAAACTGCATAATATTCAGATCTGCATATTGAGCCGCTGTTACGCCAGTCATTGACCAAAACGATTCAGGTGCAAAGTTTTGAATTACGATGCCAAGTGGCACCATAAACATGTTTGCTACGCAGTGTTCGAAGCCGCTTGAGACAAACATCGCCACCGGCATGATTGTCATTGCTGCTTTTGTCATTGCATTGCCACTACTAAACGTGAGCCAGATAGCGAGACAAACCAAAAGGTTACAAAGCACACCCAAGGCAAAGGCCTGCACAGTAGTGTGGTGTAACTTGTGTTGGGCGATGTTGAGTGCATTCAGTCCCCACTGTCCGTGATCCATCTGATACAAACCTGCAGCAGATACAATCACCAGCAACAACATCGCCCCAATAAAGTTACCGACGTAAACCTTTCCCCAAATCGAAAGCATCTTGCCAAAACTAATTTGGCGATTTGCCCATGAGATGCTGGATAAAACAGAACTTGTAAAAAGCTCGCCACCACATATCACAATTAGGATCAGTCCCATACTAAAAGCGAGACCACCAGCCAGGCGACTCAGTCCCCAACCAGATTCCGTGGCACCTGTGGTTACTGTGATATAAAAGAGAAACGCCAGCCCGATAAAAGCGCCTGCCATGATGGCGAGACTTAATGTCATACCGGTGTTTTTCTTGGCTTTACTTAATGCAAACTTTTCAGCTTCAGCCATCATTTCAACAGGAGAAAAACATTGATTGTTCGCGTGGTTAGATGACATACGCGCTCCTAGTTGTGATTTTCATAATTACCTCCTTATGTTTATTTGCGAGCTAATCTCTGCATCGCCATTTCAGATTAGGGGGGAATTTCGTACAGGTAAAATTGATAATGTTTACAAATCTCATCAGAAAATTTGATATGCAAAAAAATGCGAGTAGAATGATTTTGGTGCGCATCTCGCGTATCGCACTAAATACCAACAATCATTAGCGTTATAACGAAAAGGAGTGTTATGCGTTATTCTTTGAAACAGTTGGCAGTCTTTGATGCGGTAGCTGACACCGGAAGTGTAAGTCTAGCTGCAGATAAACTCGCATTAACTCAATCCGCGACCAGTATGTCGCTTGCGCAATTAGAAAAGATGTTGGGCAGACCTTTGTTTGAAAGGCAAGGTAAGCAGATGGCATTAACCCATTGGGGGAACTGGCTCAGGCCGAAGGCTAAGCGCTTACTTCAAGATGCTCAACAAATTGAGCTAGGTTTTATCGAACAACATCTATTAAGTGGAGAAATTACGATTGGCGCGAGCCAAACTCCCGCTGAGCACTTGATTCCTGACCTTATCAGTAGAATTGATAATGACTTTCCAGAATTACGAATTAAGCTCAATGTGCAGAGTACCGATAACGTTTTACAAGGGTTAATTGATTACAAATTTGATATTGGCATTATTGAAGGCCGCTGCGACGACAACCGTTTACACCAAGAAGAGTGGTGTCGAGATCATTTAACAGTCGTAGCGTCTGCTCATCACCCTTTTGCCAAGTCAGAACGCGTTTCACTTTCACAACTCGAGCAAGCGCGCTGGGTATTGCGCGAGCATGGTTCTGGTACACGGATGATTTTTGATAGCTCGATTCATCATCTTGTTGAAGATTTGGATGTTTGGCGTGAATACGAGCACGTGCCAGTGCTGCGTCGTATGGTGGCAAATGGGCAATATTTAACTTGTTTGCCATACTTGGACGTTGAACGCTATATCGAAAGTGGTGCTTTGGTTGCTTTGAATGTACCTGATCTCAATATGGAACGTACTTTGTCGTTTGTTTGGCGGGCTGACATGATTGAAAACCCTCTAGTTGAGTGTATCAAACGAGAAGGCTTAAGGATGATGAAAGGTAAATCAGTCTTTTAGATACGTATTGTTCTTAAAACATTTCGTAAGCCCAAGTTTGTGTGACTTGGGCTTTTTTGTTTGAATGTGGATAAATAGGTTTGATTTAATTATTACTGATTCTGTTGATACATCGATTGCGTCAATATTTGCGTGTAACTTGTGTTGTTTCGAAATTGAAAAGTGTGATCACTATTGTGTTATTTGTGCAATTTGCCACTATAGTGTGCACAAAGTTTAGAAACCAAGAGACAACCAATGAGCGTACTAGTCGCAATTTCTATCACTACAGCCATCCTATCCGGTATTTGGGGATGGGTCGCGGTAAGTTTAGGTTTGCTCGCATGGGCTGGTTTTCTTGGCTGCACAAGTTTCTTTGCTGCACCTTATGAAGGAGCAAAAGGATTAGTGATAAGCCTTATCACTAATTTAACTGGCGTGTTTTGGGCGATGATGATTATTCAAGGCAGTCATTATATCTCAATGGAAATACTCGGTTACATGCTGACTGGTGTGGTGACACTATTTATGTGTCTACAAGCCAAAAACGCTTGGCTTGCCTTTATTCCCGGGACTTTCATTGGTTCTTGCGCCACCTTTGCTGCAAACGGCGACTGGCAACTCGTGGTGCCATCACTAGTTATTGGCGGGATCTTTGGATACACAATGAAAACGACGGGTCTGTGGCTGCACGCTAAGTTAAATCAAACAACAGAGTCTGCTATAGCACAACCACAAAACCGCAATTAAGAAAATTGATAACGGGTATAGACCAAATTGGTGTTAGGTATTACCGTTTGCCATCGTGACTACCCGTTTTAGCGTCCAACGAAGGAGCAGAGGGATACACTCAAGCCCTTTATCCTCACAATGTGAAACTATCGCCAAAGCAAGATCGGGCTTGGCAAACTTCTTCAACACCTTATTGACCACCTTTTTGGCTGGAATTTGGTGATCAAGTGGAATCTTAACCATCTCGCGGAAAAACGGTTCAAAACCATTGTTGTAAAGAAAGTGCTCGATATCTTTATCGGGCAACTCGGTTAAACGGTGTCTTTCTTGATCGTGCCCAAGTCTTGCTCGTACTGTGGCTGCGTATTTTTTCCCCGCGGGGTCTCCGTCAGTCACCACATGCCAATCAATACCAAACGCCTTTGCTACTTTAATTAATGATTTTAAACCGGATTGGGCAAATTCGATGATTTGTACGCCTTCCGCCGCTAAGTTATAGCCGCATTGATTTGCCAATTCATTGAAAAGCCAAACTTCTGTTTCACCTTCGACAAGCAACCAGCAGCGAGCAAATAGGGCGCCCGAGCGATGAAAGCGAATATGAAAGCCAACACGGCGTAACTCATCCCTCGAAAGTCCTTGGGTTGAAAGACTGGTGCAAATTGTTTTGTCAGATTGGCGGACTAAACGGCGAATACAGTGAACCGGCAATTGCCCTAACAACGCACCACTGTTGGTGGTAAGGATCTTTTGCATCGGTAGGAGTTGCAACAAGCCCCAGGCGCGAGAGAGTTGGGTTGGGTGTAGGCGACCTTCAGGATCTTCTATGATCAATATCGGTCTTGCGCCTTTTCTAAGGCGGTTTGGTCCTTTCGCTTGTAAGTAAGCATTGAGTAGTCCAAGTAAAAGCAATCGTGTTTGTTTGTTATTCGATTTCTCAACGTACTCACCAATAGAAAGCGAATCGGATTTACGTGCGAAAAAGATCCCATCTCTTGGTTGATCATGCTCAATACGGGTGTTCGACTTGAACGAAAAGTAGTGCTCGACCAGCATTCCCATTGATTTGAGGCTACTGCGCATTTCCCCCTTATTCACATGACCGGGGATAGCCATTAAACGGCGACATGTATTATTGATGCGTTTTTCCACTCGTTCATTCAAGCTGTTGCCATTGCTTTCAAAGTTTCGCTCAAATCGGCGTGAGTCTTTTAAACGAATAACTGGGTTCAGTGTCATTAATTCTTGGGCGATCTTCTCGCAATGATGCAATGCTAAAGGATCGCCTTCGGCATTAAGAAAGTCATAATGTGTTTCTACGTTATGACCATCGCGACTGGCACTGATTCGATAATAGATTCTGTGCTCGTTGTCTTGGTTAACGACCCATACAGGTTTAACCCGACGATAACGGCGAGAGTTTACCTCTTTGATATCACTTGCCAAAAAGCTGATTACGATTTGAAGATCTTGCGTTTGCGGAGAAGAGACTGAGTAATCGACGTGAAAATCTGTAATTTTGAATTGATAAGGCTCTCCCTCCGGGGGCAAGGCGACAGAAAGAGTATCGAGCAACGAGGATTTACCCCAAGTGTTTTCACCAATCAAAGCAGTGAGTTGCTCAAAAGAAATTGAGAGTCGTTTGATGCCGCGAAATCCGGCAATCTCGATTCGCTCTAGCAACATAAATTCACCTTTAAACTTTGCTAACTTAATTTAAGCATAAAAGAAAAATTCAATATAAGCATACGCTTAGGTCACATATCTTATGTGTCACTGTTTTTACTTAAAAAAGTAATCAACATGTCATAAAGAATGGAGTAGCATGGCGGTGAAAAGTGAGAAGAGAAATGACAATGAAAAACAATAGAGCCATAAGCGTTAGAGTGGCTCATATCAATGATACCCACTCATACTTTGAACCAACGTCTCTACAACTCAATGTAAATAATGACGAGACCAAAACCAGTCCTTATGTCAGCGCTGGTGGCTTCGCAAGAATCAAAACGCGCGTTGAAGAACTGCGCGCCGAATCATCCGAACAAAATCGCGGTTTTCTATTCTTCCATGCCGGCGATTGTTTCCAAGGCACACTGTTCTATTCACTATTTAAAGGCGAAGCGAACTCTACGTTGCTCAACCAGTTAGGGCTTGATGCGATGGCAGTAGGCAATCATGAACTGGACATGGGCAATTTACCTGTCGCAGAATTTGCCAATCGAATTGACTTTCCACTGCTAGCGGGAAACTGGGATTTATCACGTGAATTAAAAGATAACCCAGTAGTTTTGAGCGGCAACCCAAATGTGTATAGCTACAAACCTTCGACACAATCGGCACAATGGATTGTTAAGCACGTAGAACAAGAACCTATCGCAATCTTCGCTTTGGCGCTGGACAAAATGGCGGATATCTCAAACCCAGATGCTGATACTCCGTTTGTTAATGCGATTGAAACCGCCCGTAATACCGTCAATCAAATTCATAAGGCGGGGATTAACAAGATTATCTTGTTAAGTCATATGGGGTATGACGCGGATCTCGACTTTGCCAACCATGTCGATGGTATCTCGTTGATTGTCGGTGGGCATAGTCACGTGTTACAAGGCGACTTTTCTGCACTAGGGCTAGGCAATAGCGACCCTTACGGCATTAGAGTGAATAATACCCATGTGGTTCAAGCGGGCTTTCATGCGCTCGCGCTCGGTCATTGCGACATCGACTTTGACCAAGATGGCATCATAACCAACTTCAGTGGTCGAAACGAGCTGCTGGTGGGACGTCGTTTGTTTGTCGATACCAGTCGCAGCCAATCGTGGCAAGAAAGCGATTACCAAGCGTTGCGTGACTTACTAGATAGACACCCACTCGTGACCGCTTGTCGCAAAGATCCGACGATAAAATTGATCTTGAAAGAGCGCTATCAGACTCGTGTGCGCGAGTTACAGCAAACATTTATTGCCACGACGAAACGTAAATTACGTCATATCCGTATTCCCGATGAAAAGGGGGGCAGTGAGATAGCACCACTTGTTGCTGAGTCGTTTATCCACATGATGAATAAGCAAGGTCATCATGCGCAGTTTGCGATTCATAATGCTGGAGGAGTGCGTAACTCTATAGACCCTGGCAAAATCTCGGTTGCCGACATCGCCGGAAAGGTATTGCCGTTTTTGGTTCCAATTGGCGTCTATAAGATTAAAGGTCAATATATTGCCGCTATTATCGAAGGTGCGATTAACAATGCCACCAACAACGGTGTGGAAGGGACGGGCTCAGGTTCATATCCATATGTTGCCAACCTACGTTATGAGTATGATGCCACAGCGCCGATGGGTAACAGAGTTTCGCATCTCGAGATTATGCTTAATGGCGTATGGCAACCAGTGTTGGACGACGAGTGCTACACTGGAACCTCTTCTGCTTACACGATGAAAGGCAAAGAGGGTTACGAGGCGATTCTCAATATGCAAGGTGAGGGCATAGTTTCTAACGAGTCTATGGCAGACTGTTTGATTGCGTATTTTACTGATAACCCGAAAGTTCTTGAACGAAAGTCACAAGCTGCTGACAGCAAAGGTTAAATTTCGCTCAACTGGTATGCTCTTTGCTAATTATGTTTTGGGGTCACTGAATCCTATCCAATAGCAGGGAGTCATCATGTGGAGTAAAGACTGGTTCGATGTCGCGGTCGTAGTAAGCTGGGTTTTAGTTTGGGCTGTGATGGTGTACGCCATTCCCAGTGGTGCTATGTAATAGAAAGGAGCAAATGATTTGCTCCTTTTTACTTTGAGATGATTGATGAGTCAATTTGAATCATTTAGCCATTGGTACGGACTTGTCCCAAATTCTTTTTTAAACGCATGAGTGAAGTTTGCAGGATGCTGATAGCCGGCTTCATACGCCGCTTGTGTTATGGAAATTAGACCTCTTTCAATTTGTTGCCTCGCATTGTCAAGACGCCTTGCACGTATATAACCGTTAATTGTTAAGTTATATGATTGTTTAAATAGCCGCTGAAGTTTAGAAACACTCATATTAAAGTGTGCCGATAAATGAGTGAGGGTCAGCTGGTGATTAAGATTGGTTTCTATGTAGCTGACGATATCTTCAACTGTTAGATCGCTATTCACGGTAGTTAAAATATTTACTTGTTCACTTCTTTCTGGCACTTGTTTCAAGCACGCAACAATAATCTGTTGAACTAAACTCTCTATTTCAATTTTTTCCAATAAGGAATCAGGTTTTTGGTTACTAAGAACTTCTCCTAAAAGATCAGTCAGACGGGAGTCAAATATGAGTTCAAAATGGTTTTTGTCGATAGCTAAAAAGTCTTCTAACGAGTTTTGCCCGCAATATCGTTCCTGCAACCAATGGGGCTTGATGAGAATATTAATCTTGCTTACACGATTGTCTTTAGTCATAGAACGATAGAAATTTGCAGGTCGAGTTAAGTTAACCACGACTCCTCGCGCACCGTTGTCAGTCTGAAGATCAAACGCTAAGTCGTCGTACGCAAAATTGAGTTTACCGCGTAGCAGCAAGGTTATTAAAAGGGCTGGATGAGCTGTTGAAACAATACTTCGGTCGACCAGTTCGGTACTATGCCCACCATGCACAAATATTTTTTCATGGTATTTATGCGATAAAAACTGCCCCTCAGCAAGCGTTGACTGAGAACCCTGACCGGGCGCGACGATAATCTGTTTTTCACATTGTTCTAGTTTTTTGGTTAGTGCCACTTTAACAAACTTAATTCGTTTTGTTGATTCTGTAACCATTTGCCGATTCCTCACAATATATCAACGATTTTTCATAACCGATTGGTATTCAAATTGATTAATAACGACCTTAACATCAATGCGAAATATTATCATTACCATCTAAGGATTGTTGTTATGGAAAGCCCAATAAGATCTATCTTTACACCCTCAACACTTGCTTTGGCGGTCACGATCGCAACCAGTCATACCGCGTTCGCCGAGCAGGCAATATCTGAGGTGGAAGATGTTGTTGTCTGGGGAACGAAAGTTACAAGTAATACAGAGTCGATCTTTGCGGAAGATATGTCGGTAAAGCAAGCAGACCATCTATCAGACTTATTGAGAGAAGTGCCGGGGGTTGACGTTGGAGGAACACATTCGGTAAATCAACGTATCGCAATTCGCGGTTTAGGTGAAACTGATTTGGATATTCGCCTTGACGGAGCTTCTCAGCATGCCAATATGTTCCACCACATCGGAAACTTAACGCTGAACCCGGACATTCTAAAATCAGCGGATATTCAGGTAGGTAATAACTCAGTGACTCAAAGTGGGCTCGGTGGGTCAGTCTATTTTGAAACAAAAGATGCGCGAGATTTACTTCGATACGATGAAACTTACGGCGCTCGCTTATATGGAGGTTACGCATCCAATGATAGCCAGCAAGGATCATTAACGCTATATGGTTTACTAGGCGAAAACGTTGATGCGATGATTTACGGTCACTATGTTACGCGCGATGACTTCGAAGATGGCGATGGTAATAAGACATTCGGTACGAAAGGGGACGTGTATAATATTCTTACCAAGTTAGGTTATGAGTTTGGTAGCGTACACCGTTTGGAACTTAGCTATGACCTATATAAAGATAGTGGCGACTACAATCCTCGTCCCGACATGTCAGGAAACGCAAATAATGGTTTATCAAATGATAAACTTATCCCGACGGATTACTCGCGTGATACCATCACTCTTAACTATCAATTACGGAAAGATAAACACAAAGGGGATGTCACCCTCTACAATTCGGAAACAGAAATCGTGCGTGATGAGTCGGTAATGCTTGGTTCATGGCCTGGAAATCGAGCATCTAAAAATAGCGCGAAGAATCAGAATTTTGGTCTTAACGTTAAGTTTCAATCCGGGTTAGCATTATTAGGAATTGACAACCAACTGATTTATGGTGCTGATTATATGGATAAAACTTCAACCAGTTATTATGGTTCAAGTAAGTTTATGGATGAGTCAGCAGTTTCAACCGCACTGTTCGCAGAAAACAAGTTTATCTTCACCGATTTCTTCAACCTTTCAGCTGGATTGAGATACGATGATTATCAGCGTAAAGCTGAAGTAGGTAACAATCGTTATGACGACGTGACATGGTCACTTGCAACTGAATTGACACCCATCGACGGTCTAACATTCTTTGCGAGCACTAGAACGCTATTTAAAGGTCCTGAACTGTTAGAAACGTTCATTGCTTATCAAAACGTAGCGTATCTACAAGAAGGACTCAAAGCTGAAACCGGACGTAATACTCAAGGTGGTGCTCGCTATGATCAAAGATTCGGTCGCCATGCTTTAGGCATGAACTTTACGTTATTCCAAACCGAGATAGACGATTATATTGCTGAATCTTATAACCGCGCGACTCGCAATTATGATATCTACAACCTAGGTGATGTCGAGATTGAAGGTTTTGAAAGTAGTATAACGTACAGTTATGAGTCACTTTCTAGCAAAGTGTCATATTCAAAATCCGATACTAAAAACAAACAAACCAATCAACCTATCGCGGGTGGAAATGGTCGAAGTATTGATATGGGAGACAGTATCGCGTTGACCGTAAACTACCAGTCAGATGCACTTGATAGTATTTTCGGCTGGAACTCAATGTGGGTAAAAGAAGAAGATAATGTCTTTGATGGGCAACCTGCAAAAGCCAGCTATGACGTTCATAATCTCTATGTGCAATGGATTCCTTCTGAACTAGATAGTTTCTACCTGACCTTTGGTATAGATAACATCTTTAACGAGCAATATACCTCACATGCTTCACGTTCGGGCGTTATTCCTTGGAATGGAATAACGATGGATGATTATGAACCGGGCAGAAACTACAAAATATCTGCCGCTTACCAATTTTAAGGCGAGTATGTCTTGAGATTATTTGTCTTCGTATTAAGAGACCAATTATGGTCTCTTTTTAAACAAAATCGACAATTTGCTTTTAATAAATTCACACATACTATTCATACAACAAACAAACATAAATTAAATCAATATCTGCACTTTTTCAGGTTGCAAAGTTAACGCGTGAGCCTTACAATCCGCCTCGTTTGGGGAGTAGTCGCCTCTGGTTTACTTATCGTCATCTCGTTAGGTTTCAAGCCTTTCCGGTAAGTATAAGCGCTTAGCGCTTCGACGAGACCAACGTAATCAAATTCTCTTTCCTTAGGGAAGGAGGTCTTTTGCTTGCGGTAGGGATCGTTATTTTATATTCCAGATCCCTCCGATTTTTGGGAGGACGCATGACCCCGTCTACTTATATTGGCTTTGCCATTCTTACTTTAACGCTTGTAGCGCTGGATATCTGGCAAACTCGCGGTGGAAAAATCACCATCCGTAAAGCGGCAATCTGGAGTGTATTCTGGTTTGCTTTAGCATTCGTTTTCGCGGCATCTATCTACTTTTTCTGGGACATTTATGCTCCAGGTAGTAGCTACAGCGCGGAAAAAGCAACCGTATCCTTCATTACTGGTTACCTGCTTGAGAAATCACTCAGCGTAGACAACTTGTTTGTTTTTGCGATTATCTTCACTCAGTATGCGGTGCCTGAGCATTTACGCCCACGTGCGCTACTTTGGGGTGTGATCGGTGCGCTTGTTCTACGTGCAATCATGATCGGTGTCGGTGCGCAGCTTCTAGCTCAATATCACTGGATTCTATACATCTTTGCAGCGTTCCTAATTTGGACGGGTATTCAGCTTGCTCGTGATAAAGGTGAAGAAGAAGAAGTTAACCCACTGCCAGAGAAAATCATTCGTAAGTTCGCGACAGTTACTGACGGTTACCGCGAAAATGCACTAACAGTGATTGAGAATGGTAAGCGTTGTGTAACACCTATGATGATCGTTATTGGTGTGATCGCATTTATGGATGTGATGTTTGCTCTAGACTCTATTCCTGCGATTTTTGCCGTAACTCGTGAACCATTCCTAGTACTTGCTGCTAACGTGTTTGCTCTATTGGGTCTACGTTCACTTTACTTTGTATTGCAAGGTATGATGGATAAGTTTATCTATCTAAAACCAGCACTAGCATTCATCATGATGTTTATCGGTGTGAAAATGCTACTGGTTGGTACGGCGTGGGCAATCCCAACACCAGTATCGCTTCTAGTACTATTGATTACAATGACAGTTGCAGTGATTGCTTCTGTGATGAAACAACGTCGTTCAGCAGAAGTAACACAAGAAACACTTTAATCTCATATAATTAAAGTGTGATAAAAGCCTCGTAGCGATAACAAAAGTATGTAAATATTATGTTATTCGTTAACGGGGCTTTTTTATAACCTCAATATTTATGCAGCGATTATGCAAGAATAAATACTCTAAGTGTTGCTTTTCGAATATTTACAAACCTTGAATGTTAACGATGTGTTTCATTAGAAAAACTAATCTTAATTTCGAATATTTGTCATTATTTGCACCGAAAAAAAGTGGTTAATATTTAACTATCGAAGGTTATCCGAATTGTAAGAGAGGCGCGTATGGCACAGGTTCTTGACGCTAACACAGTTTTATCACCAATCTCTAAGGACAGCAAAACCTACTCGGTTAACATTAAAGGATTAATCGCTCACTTATTAGATATCTTGTTCACTGATCGTCCTGAACATCGCACACATTATGCGAGTGATTTGTCAGGTCACATGCGTAAAGATATCGGTTTATACTGATAAGCGAGCAAATGATAGAAACGTCAGCCACTAGCTGGCGTTTTTTTATGGAATAAATCTAAGCTTTCTAACTGCTTATATGTAACATCGACAAAAATAATCGATATCCATCACATTAGTAAGGATTATGCTCTAAGCTTACCATTAACTCGATAAGCAACTTGTTGCTCTATTGAGTGGCATTGTCAGTAGGTCTAGGTAAGGAAATAATTATGGGCGAAATGGAATACGATTATCCCTCCAGTTACAACCTCATCTCAATTACAGATCCATCCAGTTATATAAAATACGCGAGTAATCATTTCAGTGAAGTTGCCGGCTATGAACCCGGTGAGCTAGAAGGCAAACCACATAATGTCGTCAGACATCGAGATATGCCCAAAGCTGCGTTCAAAGATCTTTGGAGTCATTTACAAAGTGGCAAACATTGGATGGGGATGGTTAAAAACCAAAGAAAAGGCGGAGGTTATTACTGGGTTGACGCATTCGCATCTCCAATTTTACATAACGGAAAAATAGTCGAATTTCAATCTGTACGCTTCAAGCCCGAAAGAATTCACGTCGAACGAGCAGAAAAAGCTTACGCCAAGCTTCGTAACAATAAAACGCCCTTTACTTTAATGTTACCTAGGACTCGTCTTTGGATGCGCAGTGCTTTTTGGATTGGTGCATCTACAGCCATTGCCAATCTATTGGTCGCTTATGGACAGTCAGCAATGGTCGCGACCGTTACAATGGCATCTTTATCCGTCGCATCGATATTTGCCTTAACGCGCCCATTGGAAAAAATTGCCCAACAAGCGCGCGAAGATTTTAATAACCCATTAATGGAGCATATCTACTGCGGGCGAGTTAATGATCTCGCTGAAATCGAGTTGGGTATGAAAATGCGTAAACAATACGCCAACGCACTTTTAGGTCGAGTCGGTATCTCAGTGATGGATTCGTGCCAAGACACGCGAGAAAATGCCGATCATGCTGCGACCAACAGTGAAAGGGTGACACAAAATCTCAGTGAGCAAAAAGTTGAAATCGACATAGTGGCTACATCAGTCAACGAAATGCAGGCTGCGTCAGCAGAAATCTCTCAGAATGCGCAGGCGACCGCTGATGCTACGTTAAAAGCACAGCACACGATGAGTGAAAGCCGAGATGTGATAAACAATGTCAATCATTCTGTTATGGAACTGGTTAACGAGTTGAAAGAAATCTCTCATACAGTTACCGACCTTAATCAACAGACTAACCAAATTGGTTCGGTGGTAGAAGTCATCAACGATATTGCAGAGCAAACCAACTTACTTGCCCTTAACGCAGCCATTGAAGCGGCAAGAGCGGGAGAGCAGGGGCGTGGATTTGCGGTTGTGGCCGATGAAGTTCGCACCCTCGCGCAAAGAACGCAGGAATCAACCACCGAGATTCAATCTGCAATTGAGAACATTCAAAGTGGAAGTAATTCTGCTGTTGATGCGCTGAAAAAGGGTAATGAAAAATCCAGCAGTACTGTGGAGTCAATCACGCAGGCTCAAGATAGTATTCAGTTACTGGAAGAGTTGGTTCAAGACGTCGTCGATCGCAATCAGCAAATTGCGGTGGCAATTGAAGAACAGGTTCATGTTTCGGACGAGATAAATGAGAACATCCAGTCAATCAACATTAAATACACAGACTCATACGAATTAATGACCCAAACTAACGAGATGAACGCTCAAGTGCAGCAAAGCACGAACGATCTCAAACTGGTTATCGAAAAAATAGCGAGTTAGGGAGTAGATTAACGCGAATAGCAGGCAAAAGAAAAGCACCTAAAAGGTGCTTTTCTTTCGTGTACTCTAAGAATTACTTCTTACGGCAGTATTCAGCGATTACGTACATTGATTGACCGCCGTTAACCTTACCAGAGATGTGTGTTGGATCATCTGTAAGACCGATACCACGGATAACAGTACCTTGCTTGATTACTTGAGTTGAGCCTTTGATTGGAAGGTCTTTGATTACTGTTACGTCGTCACCTTTTTTCAGTTCAACGCCGTTGCAATCAAGTGGTTTGTCATCTGAAGACATACCGATCATTGCCCAGTTTTTAGTTTCTTCTTCCATGTACATCATATCAAGTGCATCTTGAGCCCAGCTCTCGCTGTTTAGGCGAGTAAGTTGGCGCCATGCTGTTACTTGAACAGGTACTACTTGACTCCACATGCTGTCATTTAGACAACGCCAGTGGTTAATGTCTTTTGGTTCTTCGATTTCGCCCAGACATTTGTCACATACCATGATGCCGTAATCCACAGTTACGTGGCTGTGCGGTGGTACCGCGTAAGCAGTAAGAGGTGCTTCAGCAGCACATAATTCACACTTAGATTCGCAACGTTGTAGCATTGTAGCTTCAATAGACATAATGGACTCACATATAGTCGGGATTAATAACGGGGCCTATTATGCACTTTATCCGACTAATTAAAAGGGGTATTCGGTAAAGCAAAGGATTAACTGCTGTAAACTAATTTTTTACGCCATTATTTGTTTAAATAACCAACACCTTTCATCAAGTCAATAACTTATGTTGAGTGACAATGTAACATTAGGCTTCATTTTCTTTACCTCTTTAGTGCTGCGAGGCATAATCAGCTCAGTTGATATAGCAAATTAATAGGTTAAAAGTGGAGCTTCTTTCGATTGATTTTCTTGGCCGACCTCTAAGACTGGAAGGCAGTATGGCTGGCTGGCAAGAACTGTATTGGGATAACCAAGTGGTATCACAAGTTGTTGCCGACTCAGAACGAGGTGACAATACATCCCATAGCTTCCAATTACAGAAAGGGGAAGAGGTTCTTCATTGTGAGCTCGATGTGGCATTAGTTTGGCAGCCATTTACTTTCAACTATATCGCTAAGCTGAATGGTGAAGTATTGGCTCAAGGTGAACGTTCAACGAAAGATATTGAACAGCAAACACCCGTTAATCCACCGAAACCAGAAAGACGATTTAGCCTGATTGGCTTGTTCTCTTTGGGTATGAAAATGCTCAAAAGCGCCAAACTAATAAAAGTGGTATTAGCCTCTGCAAGCCTTGCCGCCTATTCATGGTTGTTCTCGTTTCAATTTGCTTTAGCATTAATTGCTTGTCTTGTTGTGCATGAATACGGTCATGTTAAAGCCATGAAGTACTTTGGCATGAAAACTAAAGGCATTTACTTGGTTCCCTTCCTTGGCGGGTTAGCTTTATCAGACGAAAAGATAAATACACGCTGGCAAGATGTCGTGATTTCAATCATGGGACCAATGTTTGGCTTTGTTCTGTCGTTAGTTCTGCTGGTTGTTTATTGGGTCACAGGTGAAATCTTTTTTGCCGGACTTGCTGCTTTTAACGCATTCTTAAATTTGTTCAATCTACTGCCAATTTTGCCTTTAGATGGTGGACATATTTTAAAAAGTATTAGCTTTTCGATGAACAGTATTACCGGGTTGGTGCTTTGTACATTGGCTGCACTCGGCGGTATTGCACTCAGCTACACCTTTGGTTTGAGTCTGCTTGGCTTTTTATTGATCATGGGGATGCTGGAAATACTGATGGAATGGCGTTACCGCCATGCCAGCCACTTATTACCACTTGATCGTTACGGACAAGTGGTTGCTGGCGTATGGTATGTTGCGTTAGTGAGTGGTCTTGTCGGCATCATTTGGTATTTCGCTCAGTCTGGCGATGCCTTGTTACAGCTACCAATGCAAATTCTTGGTACTTAACCGCGACAATCAACCAAAATGAAAAAGGAGCTATTATTAGCTCCTTTTTGCTATCCGGCTTTACTGCTTTTATACCTTACAATTCGGCTTTGTTGCGCCGTAGCTAGGCAGTTTGCGCATGGTTTCGGTTAAATCTTGGATACGGGTACCGTGAGATGGGTGAGTAGAAAGCAACTCTGGTGGTTGTTGTCCTTTCGACGCTTTCGCCATGTTTTGCCACAGCGCAATGCTTTGGCGCGGATCAAACCCGGCACGAGCCATCAATTCCAAACCGACAATATCGGCTTCCGACTCTTGGGTTCTGCCGTATGGGAGCAATACGCCAACTTGGACACCCAGACCTAAGGCTGCCATGGTTGCTTCGCGATATTGCGCGTACTCTGACGCCCCAAGCGCAACACTGGTGAGCTGCAAGCCGGTATTGGCGAGTTGAGACTGAGAAAGGCGTTCATTACTGTGGTCAGCTAACACGTGAGCAATTTCATGACCAATGACCGTCGCTAACTGATCTTGGTTTTGTGCAACGTTAAGCAAACCGGTATAAACACCAATTTTACCGCCAGGAAGGGCAAAGGCGTTCACCTGTTCGCTGTCAAATACTACGACTTCCCACTTGTCGAATTCGGGTTGCTTTGGAACTTGCGCCGTTACCGCATCCGCGACACATTGAACATAGTTGTTCAATTTAACGTTGTTACTCACTTTTTGCTGCTGCTTCATCTGTTCAAAAGGTTGAGCACCCAAGTTGCTCATATCACTATCGGAAAACAGCAGTAATTGATTACGCCCAGTGGGCGATGAGCTACAAGCAGTTAAACTTGCGGCGATTGCGAGTGCGCTTAACTTAAACCACGACATAACACTCTCCATGTAAATTCATTATGTTGGCTAATCATAACATTAGGTTACAATATCAGTAACCTACGCAAGCGGATATGTTTATGAGTATTTGGAAACGAGACATTAATTTAGAGCTTCTCAATCAAACTTCACGCAACACCATGATGGAACACCTACAAATTAAGTATAGCGAGCTTGGTGAAGACTACATTTGTGGCACTATGCCAGTGTGTCACTTCACCCATCAACCATTAGGCATGCTGCACGGCGGTGCTTCAGTGGTGTTAGCTGAGACGTTAGGTTCTGTCGCGGCTAACTTTTGCGTTGATGAGGATTCCTATTGTGTTGGATTAGACATTAACGCAAACCATGTGCGCGCTATGCGATCAGGCGTGGTAACGGGTAAAGCGACACCCATTCATTTAGGTGTTTCAACGCAAGTTTGGCAGATCAACATGACAGATGAGCGTGAACGCTTAGTCTGTACGAGTCGCTTAACGATTGCGGTAAAAAAGCATAGAGCGTCGAGAAGCAACCCGATGACAGCCAGTCAAAGTGAACAATAAGTAGTAAGATTTAATATGGTAATTGAATTTTCAGTCGGCAAGATCATCGCCACACCGCATGAAATCGTGATTAAGATCATCGGCGATCAAATGCTAACATTACAAGCACAAACTGATGCAGTCCAATTGATTGGACGAGGGGCGAATGTGGTTGCGGTCAATTGCAGTGAGGCAAAATGGTCAATAAAACTCGATAATGAACAACAACTTGTTCAACTTTCTGACCAAATTGGTATCGCGATACAGTAACCACTTGATCGTTTTAAATTAAATGAGGAAAATAAGCAGTAATTTCATTACGTGAGTTTTCCTCTTTATGAGTAGCCCCCGCCTTAGAGTTCAGTTTGAAACCTTATTCGAGCATTACGATGGCACGGATTGTGGTGTTCAACTCGAAGAAATTACGGACATCCTTTGTTGTACCCGCCGAAACGCGCGTATTGTCCTCAACAAAATGGAAGAGGAAGGTTGGATTGAATGGCATCCTTCGCCAGGGCGAGGCAAACTTTCCCAACTCAATTTCCGTCGCAGTCGTTCCGATGTGAGTGAGAACCTTGCCAGACGCTATTTAGAAGAAGGTAAAGTCGGACACGCACTCAAAGTCTTGGATCAAGATCCAGCTAAATTGGCGCAAGTAGTTGAAAGTTACCTTGGCGTTCAGCAGCAAGAAGGTCGCCAAGTCGTTCGTTTGCCTTACTACCGACCATTATTGGCACTTAATCCACTCAAGAACATTCGCCGCTCTGAGCGTCATATAGTTCGACAAATCTTTAGTGGCTTAACCAAACTGGATGAAAACGAAGAGCTTAAGCCAGATCTCGCCCATACTTGGGAAATGATCACGGCGCGACATTGGCGCTTCTACATTCGACCGGCGGTGCGTTTCCACAATGGTGACCTACTCACATCTGACGCAATTATAGAGAGTTTAAGAGGGCTGCGTACACGCAGGTTGTTTGCCCATATAGAAGAAATAACCGCGACTCAGAAAAACGTTATTGATATTCACCTTTGCCGCGATGATTTCCATTTTCCTATTTTGCTTGCCGAGTCTTGCGCCAAGGTATTGCTGCCAGCAACCAGTCGCAGTGAAGAATACGATCAGTTTCCAATCGGTACTGGACCGTATAAAGTCGCGCAAAATGATGAGAAGCGATTAGTCTTGCAGGCGTTTGATGGTTACTTTGGATTTAGACCGCTAATCGATAGTGTGGAAGTGTGGGTGATTGATGATGTTCACTCCTCGATGGTCTTTCCGAGCTTATCGAAACCGATTGCGCCACAGGCTGCGGTGGTCAACGATGAGGTCGAGCTTGACCCTGGCTGTACATACTTACTGTTAAACCGACGCGATGGTCTGGCTAAGTCAGATGAGTGGGCTGCCTATTTCAGTCAGCGTCTTTCGTCGCTCAACGTATTTCACCAACTACCGCAAGATAAGATCGTCGAGTTGGGTGCATTACCTGCTCATGGATTAAAGCCTGGTTGGTATCATCATACGCGCCAAACTGCTTATACCACACCGCCGAGTTACCGCAAGGTCAACATCGCCTATCATGCTAAGCATCCTATGTTCCCATCGCTGGCGAAAGCATTGGAACATTTGCTCAAACAAGATGGGCTAGAGGTCCAACTTCATACCTATGATATGGAGATGCCAAATATTCAAGATATCGATATTTGGGTCAAACCTATGAGCATCGCTAACCACCGTGACGACGCCATCGCGGGCTGGCTACTGGATTACAGTGATATTGAGAAAATGAGCCGCAGTGAAGACTTTGAAACATGGTCAGAAGTGATTACCCGTTGGCAAAGTCAAGAAAGCCACGGATTTCCAGCGCATGAAATTGGTAAAGGCTTGGCTCACACCCAGCAACTTGTACCGATGTTTCACTGTTGGTTAGGGGTAAGTAAAGATCAGTGTGGCTCATTGCAGAATGCTAAATGCAATGCACTCGGATGGTTTGATTTCAGCCAGGTATGGATTAAGCCGGTCGGTGAGGGGTAAAGCGTGGCAAAACCGAACAAGAGACAACCGAGCAAAACTGTCGATGTTTTCTGCGCTAACTGTAAATTTAAGCTGTTTAAGTATCGAAAAGGCGGCAAAGGCTCATTAGTGAAATGTTTCAAAGAACGAATTGTAGAAGATTTCACAACTAAACCCTGTTTTTGTCCCAACTGTGAAAAAGAGTTCGCTCGTGACACCCTGGTACGTGGTACGCCTGCATACAAGATAATTGGCGGTAAAGTTACCAGTAAATAGTTCCAATTGATTCGCTGTCGATGGTTGGTTGATTGACTTAAATGTAAATTTACCAACCATTCCTTTATTAATGCAGCATAACTCACAAAATTCATAATGACTTGGCGCAGGGATTTATTCTTCGGAAAAAACTGATAAACTATTCGGGAATTTTACTAATTTTGAACCGCAAATTTTGTCCAATAGGGGTAAATCATGGAACTAGGTCTTATCATCGCTTTCATCGCAGCAGCAGCTATCATGGTTAAGAAAGAGATGGCAGAGTCTAAGTAATCAATCATTCAACACACTTTTATATACTTTTCTGAATGATATGACAGAAGAGCCGGCACTTAGCTGGCTTTTGTCGTTTTTAGGAGCAACGAAACCACCGCAGGTAACTTGATCATTACTAAGATGGTGCTAATGTAACAGCGGCATTATATTAATAAGATACAGGAAGTCGCTTTGCAAAGTCCCATCACGTTAGAAGCTCTACATATTCTTGATGCAATTGATCGACGCGGCAGTTTCGCAGCAGCAGCCAATGAACTCGATCGTGCGCCTTCATCACTGAGCTACCAAATTCAAAAACTAGAACAAGACCTCGATATCACCATCTTTGACCGCTCTGGTCACAAAGCGGTTTTCACTGAAGCAGGTAAACTGATCCTTGAGCGCGGACGTGTGCTGTTAACTGCTACTGAAAAATTGGTCAACGACGCTAGCGTGTTAGCCAATGGTTGGGAACTGGATATCACCATCGCCTTTGATGGCATTGTGCAGCTGAAAAACTTTTTCCCGATGGTAGAAGCGTTGGGTAACGTCAGCAGTACCCGAGTTCGGCTTCAAGAAGAAATTTTAGCCGGCTGCTGGGAGGCACTAGAGTCGGGTAGAGCCGATCTATTAGTTTGCCCTAAACTTGATACCTTGCCGTTGGATGTAAAGTCAGAAACCATTGGCTCTATGTCGATGATGTGGGTCGCTGCAACCAACCACTACGTGCATCGCCGAGCAGGCGAGTTTAATGATGAAGCGCGCGAAAAATACCGAGTGATTGCGATTGCCGATACCGCTAGAGAGCAACCGGCATTGTCGGTAAATGTGTTGCAAAGACAACCAAGGCTAACCGTGACAAACCTTGCTGCTAAGGTTGATGCACTCATCGCAGAGTTGGGTATCGGCACATTACCAACCTCAATCGCCAAGCCTCTGATCGAGCAAGGTAAGCTTAAACAAATTGCAGGAACTGACATTGCGACTATTGATGTAATCTTAGCATGGAAGCGTAATCAAATTGGCGAGGCGAAGTCTTGGTGTATTCAGTACCTTAAAAAGCACTGGAAGAGTGACTAATTAAGAAGTTTTAGCTTTGAACCGCGTAAACGGTTCAAAGCTTGATACGAACTATTGCTGCTGCAATGGCATCACCATATCCGCTGTGCCATCTTCAAATTGAATCTCAGTTTTAAATCCAAGGCTTTGAGCAAGCATCAACATGCCACGATTACTAGGCATGGTCATACCCGACATTCTCAACGTTCCCTTGTTGCGGCAATAATCGATGACTTTTGTCATTAGAATTTTACCCAGTCCTTTACCTTTCAGATCGGAGCGAATCAGCACTGCAAACTCCGCATCACTATTATCATGGTTAATTAAAGCACGACTTACGCCAATGATTTCTTGTCGATTGCCGACATTCGATACTGCCACAAATGCCATTTCTCGGTCGTAATCAATCTGGGTTAATTTTGCGAGTGCTTCATGGTTAAACTCTCCAACCTCAGAGAAGAACCGCTTATAGAGATCATCCCGAGACACACCATGAATAAAGTCAGCATGCAGTGGCTCATCTTCAGGCAAAATTGGGCGCAGAAGGATACTCGAACCATCTTTGAGTTTACTGTGCTCTTCATATTCAACCGGATAAGGACGGATCGCCAATCGTCTTTGAGCATCGCCTTCATATTGGCGCAAGGTTAAATCGGCATCGAGAATTGTGAAGTTGCTGCCGTTTGCCAATATTGGATGAATATCCAGTTCATGCACTTGAGGACAATCCACCACAATCTGGGAGATTTTAACCAGTACTTCCGATAAGCCATCAATATCGATTGGCTCCGGCAGCTTCTGCAGCCTTATTTTGCCACTCTTTATCGCTCTAACCACCAAATAACGGGCAAGTGCCATGTTGAGTGGTGGTAACGCGGAAGCGGCATCAATGTTTTCGTCCCATTCAGAACCGCCTTGACCGAGTAAAATAACCGGACCAAAGGTATCGTCGTACTTAACTTTAATTCTTAACTCTTCACCACCGGCAAGTTTTGCCATGCCTTGTACTAACAACCCATGAATATTGGCTGACGGGTAGGAGAGTTGAGTACGATCGAGGATTGCCTGCGCGGCGTTTGCGACTTCATTGCTGTTACGTAAATTAAGCATCACCCCTTGTACGTCCGATTTATGCGCAATATCAGGCGAGCGTAATTTAACCGCGACGGGATAACCAATCTCACCAGCAACATGAACAGCTTCACTGGCATCACTGGCGATCCACGTTGGTAAGACTTGAAAATTAAAGTATTTCAAAAACGGACCAATCTGGTGCGTATCTAAAGAAACACTCTCTTGCTCTTTTAATTGGGTTGCTAGCCACTGTTTGGCACTTTCCACTTCATTGACGTGAACCGGTTCTGCCGTAGTTGGCGTTTCCATCAGTTGCTTTTGGTTGCGTCTGTACTCGACTAAGTGCATGAAGGCGACGACCGCGCTCTCAGCCGTTCGATAAGTTGGGATACCAGCTTGAGTAAAGATATTTCGCGCCGGTCGAGCGGTTAATTCACCCGACCAGTTAGTCAAAATATTAAAGCGCTTATGACGGGGATGAGCTTTAACGGCGTCAACAATGGCTTGGGCGGTTTGTTCGGAGTGAGCAATGGCAGATGGGCTGTGCATAATCAAAATAGCATCACAGCAGTCACTGTCCATAAGCGCATTGAGTGTATCGACGTAACGTTTCGCACTCGCATCGCCAACCATATCAATGGGATTACTGCGACTCCAACTGGTTGGTAATACGTTGTCGAGCTTGCCAGAGGTATACTCATCTAACTTTGCTAACTTACCGCCTCGGTCGAGTAGCGTATCGACTGCCATGATTGCTGGACCACCACCATTGGTGATAATTGCCAGCCTCTCTCCACGCAATGGCACAGAATGGGTCAGTGTCTCTACCGCCGCAAACAATTCATGAGAATTTTGCACGCGCAGCATCCCTGTACGACGTATCGCTGAATCATAAATAATATCTAACGTGTCGCTACCACCTGTGTGTGCTTGGGCAGCTTTTCTACCTTCTACAGTCTTACCACCTTTGAGTACCAATATTCTTCTATTACGGGAAGCACCGCGAGCGGCGGACATAAATCGTCGTGCGTCTTTAATTGAGTCAACGTACAGAAGAATCGCTTCGGTGTGAGTATCGGTACTCAAGTAATCAAGCAGATCAGCGAAATCAATATCGACCGCGTTACCCAAAGAAACAAAGGCAGAAAAACCGATGTTCTTATCATTTGCCCAGTCGAGGATAGTAGTACACATCGCCGCTGATTGAGAGATAAAGGCGATTTTTCCCGGTTGCGCGCTAACTGGTGAGAAAGATGCGTTAAATTTGAGCCACGGCAAGATAATACCAAGGCTATTGGGACCAAGAACTCGCATCCCGACCGAACGCGCAATCGCGACGCATAACTCTTGAATAGTTTCGCCAGAAGCCGTCGATTCATGCATATCAGCAGAAAGCACAATCACTGATTTAACGCCTTTTTCCGCCAATTGCATAAACAACGACACGTTGCGGCTAGCGTGAGTACAGAGAATCGCAACATCAGGAATGATAGGAAGTGAATCGATATCTCGGTAAGCCAGCACGCCTGAAACAGATTTGTACCGAGGGGTGACTGGCATAATCGCACCCTCAAACCCGCCCAATAACAAGTTCTTCATAACAATGTTACCAGCACGCATTGGTTGGGTGGATGCACCGATCACGGCGATAGAGCTGGGTTTCAACAGGTGGTTAAGATTGCTCATAAATCATCTTCCTAACTTGTTCGTTACTATATCTTAACGGAGAAAAATAGCCGAGATGGGGATTTTTGATGGAGTTTTAATCAGATCACCTAAACCTATGATTACTTTGTGTTACAAGTCACAGAGTCTCATAATATAATGCTGATGTTAGCTTGATTATGCCGCGTTCTAACGGCATGATTTAATGTAATTTATATCTAGGGCTTAAAGAATCCATGAAAAAAATAGCAATCGTTGGTTTATCTGTTTTACTGTCTGCTTGTGTCTCTAGCCAGTACACGACAGACGTGAGTTCAGAAAGTTACCGTGAAGACTACAAAGTTGCACAAGTTGAACAACCTGTGACTGAAACCGTAACTGAAACCGTAGTTGAAGAAGTGGTAACCACACCAGCGGTTACTATCGTTCCGCCGTCTGATAAGCAACAAAACTCTCAAGTTGCTCGTTACGGTTATACGATTCAGGTAGTCGCAGTCGGTTCACAAAACAAAGTCGATCACTTTGCGCGTAACTTGCCAAACAATGGTCAACCTGTGTGGGAAAACTATAAAGTAGTCAATGGCACTAAGTGGTACACAGTCCTGTTTGGTGACTACGCTACACAAGCAGACGCGAAACAAGCGATTAGCCGACTACCAAATGAGTTCAAGTCATTAAAGCCTTTTGTTAAGAGCATTGACGCAATCAAAAACTCACCATACCCAACTCTCAACAAGTTGAACTAATTTCGAAAGGGGCTTAGCCCCTTTTTTAATGTCTGTTTTTTCAGCTATCAATGTCAGAGCACTGATAAATCCACGCATTTCAAGTGTAACTTGGTTGCGATTTTATTATCATAGCGACTCACTAGCTTTGAAAGCATCACGGAAAGATTTTAAATGAACAAAACATCCATTCTTCTTCTTTGTGGCGGCGGCTCCTCTGAGCACGAGGTTTCGTTAGTTTCTGCCAATTATCTACAGTCACAACTGGAGCTGACTCCAGAGTTTGATGTAATCCGTGTAGAGATGAAGAAAGACGGCTGGTTTACCGAGCAAGGGGATCTTGCACTGCTTGATACCAATTCAGGTCAACTAAACTTTGCCGGCAAAAGCCTACATATCGACTTTGTTATCCCTTGCATTCACGGTTTCCCTGGTGAAACCGGTGATATTCAATCGATGTTAGAGCTTTCTGGTATTCCATACCTTGGCTGTCAAGCGGAAGCAAGCACCAATAGCTTTAATAAAATCACATCAAAGCTATGGTACGACGCATTGGGTATCCCAAATACACCATACCTGTTCCTTTCAGAAAACAACCAAGAGGCTTACCAACGCACAGCTAAAGCGATGGAAGAATGGGGAAGTGTATTTGTCAAAGCCGCTTGCCAAGGCTCATCGGTTGGTTGTTACAAGGTAACAGAACTCGCACAACTACAGAAAGCGATCGATGATGCGTTTACCTACTCAAACCAAGTGTTGGTCGAAAAAGCCGTTAAACCACGCGAACTCGAAGTGGCAGCTTATGAATACCAAGGTGAACTTGTTCTAACCCTTCCAGGTGAAGTGAAAGCACCTGAAGATACTTTCTACAGTTACGAAGAAAAGTATGCTGCAACCAGTCATTCTACAACTGACATCGTTGCACAGAATCTTTCAGAGCAGCAACTGGAAACCATCCGTGTCAATGCTGAAAAAGTATTTAAGCAAATGAAGTTGCGTCATCTATCTCGCATCGACTTTTTCTTAACGCCAGAAGGTAACATCTACCTGAATGAAGTGAACACGTTCCCTGGTATGACACCAATTTCTATGTTCCCTAAAATGCTAGAAAACCACGGTCACAAATTCCATGAATTCCTAGCGGATTGCGTAAAATCGTCAATCTAACGTTATCATTCCAGATAACTGAAGGATAAATAGCGCATTTTCTCAAGTTCTGCCTTCGCTTTATTACCAATATATTGATAAGGCATGGCAGGACTTAACCATCGACCCGCGTATTGAATATCTCGAACTTTCACACCTTGCTGGGCAAGTTCTTGCGCAGCCCCCACACGTAAAGACTGACCTGAGAAGTTGATCTTGCTGCCCAATATTTCACTCGCTCTGCGTATCGTTCGATATATAGAGGAATCGTTGAGCTGTTCGTAACTGAGATTGCCGTGTCGGTCAATTGCAGTAAATACAAATTCTCCTTGGCTTCCACGCACATTCAACCAACGATATAGCGCTAAACTCGCTTCCTTGGTTAGGGTTAATTCATCTTGACCGATAAAAATGGAAATATAATCGTGATTAACTTTAATCTGTTCTAGGTGCAGATCGCGCAGTTCTGAACGACGCAAAAGCCCCTCAAACATCACATGATAAATTGCCAGGTCGCGCCAATCCTTAATCTCTTGCGATCGGATAAGCTGTTGATGCAATTGGGTTAAATGTGAGCGGGTTAGGGCGTTTGTAGACTGATGATCGCCTTTCTTATCGATGCGAAGTGAAGCTAAGGTACTTTGTACTCGCGAGTTTTTGGTTGGGTCCGGCAAGCCTAATACTTTATGAAATAGAGATATAGTGACAATGTAACGCTTTAACGAAGCAAACTTTCTGTTGGTCGAACTCTTTTCTATAAATAGACGCACTGCGGTTGTGGATGCAGGTATTGCATCGACACTTTTGCTAAGGCAAAACTCGACGAAAAGATTCCAATCTTTGGTTAGTGCTAATAACGAACTATTTGAGTATTCAGAAGCGGTTAATTCATTAACCACGTCTTTCGTTACTGAATTTGAAAGTAACGTTATGAAGTACTTAATTTTTTCACTATCTGTGATTACAGGAACATTCTTTTTCAAAAAATGGTACCGAACTGATAAATTGATAAAGTAGCGTGACAAATCTACTTGCGCAAGTGAGATTTACAATTATCATTAATACTAAAGTCTTAAATAAGAACGAGAATTATGGCTATAGCAACATACCGAGGCTTTGAGCTTAAAACAGTTGGTTCATCGACTGAGATTTGGCAAGTCCAAATTAAGAATCGCGTATTACAAGGACAGATGGCTGCCGTTAAAAAAAGTATCGATTGGTTTTGCGACTCCGCAACCATCATAGATCCGAAAGAATTCTCATCATTAGCAAAACCAAGAGAAAGCTCTGATAAAGCAGTGCAAGAAAACTTCAATGGTTATATCATTAAGAATGACACTGGCGAAGTCAATGCGTGGTACTGTTTCTTTAACGGACGCCTGATAAAAGGCGGCAAAACCGCTATTCAGAAGCATATCGAAAGCTATTTGATCGCTAAAAAGAAAGCTGAGCAACAAAAGAAGTAAACATGACACTAGTATATTCAACCGAAGTCGGTCGCATTAAGCCAGAAGAAGAAAAAGTAGTTCGTCCTAAGGGCGACGGCATTGTGCGTATTCAAAAGCAAACTAAAGGACGCAAAGGTAAAGGCGTTAGTATTGTTACCGGCTTAGATATGGACGACGTGCAATTAAAGCTTATGGCTGCTGAACTTAAAAAAGTATGTGGCTGCGGTGGTTCTATTAAAGATGGCACGATTGAAATTCAAGGTGATGCGCGTGATAAGATCAAAGCGCACCTTGAGAAAAAAGGACACACAGTAAAACTTGCTGGCGGTTAATTACCAAAAGTTTTACTCCTAATAAACTGGTAGATAATCAAAGATTAACTAACTGATTATTAGGTATTTTATGGTAAATTCACTTATGTAAAATCAAATGCTTCGTGAATCTAGCCATAATTAAGAGAGAAGAGAGCGTTACCCAGGTAGCGCTCATTATCGCTAAACCTTATTTAACATAAGATAGATAATACGCACCATGATTGTAAAAGCAATATAGTAATGTCCGGTTTGAACAACGTTGAATTGTCCTCATAAGCTTAAATCATTGTTTGCTTATGAGGACCTAAACTGATGTTATTGCTATGAGTGATCACGAGATTAATCGATTCAAAGTCCTAACGGATGTACAAGAAAAACGCTTACGACAAGTCGATGCTGCTGATATTTTAAATATCTCTACTCGACATGTCAGACGCTTGCTAAATCAATTGGCAACTTATGGTTCTCAAAGCTTGGCACATGCTGCTCGAGATCGTCCAAGTAACCACCGCTATAATGATCGTTACCGAGCCGAAGTATTAAGGATTGTACGTGAGCAATACTCCGACTTTTCACCTACATTTGCGCTAGAAAAACTCTCTGAGCATCACAATCTGATTGTTTCTAAAGAAACTCTCCGAAAATGAATGATCGCTGACGGACTATGGACTCCATACTCTAGACGTAAGCCTAGAATTTATCAGTCTCGCTATCGCCGTGATTGTCTAGGTGAGCTCATCCAAATCGATGGTTCACACCATGATTGGTTTGAAAGACGCAGTGATAAATACTGGCAGTTAGTCTTCATAGTTGCCGCTACGATTTCCTATGTGGTGAAACAACAAATCACGAAAAATGGATAAACGGCTGTATTTATTGTTCGAATCCACCTATACATGAATTGTGTAACACTTTTCAAGTATCGAAATTCAGTTCAAAGGAGCGAATAATGATTAATAACTCGCCTATTTATCGTTTTATTCTCAAATTGATCGCTAAAACTTGATTTATGTTACTCATTTCAAGCTAATAGTGTACAATCTAAATTCTGCAAATAATGAGTACTTTAACTACTGGGTGTCTGCATGCAGCAACAAATAGATGATCAAAAAACGCATGGTGGTAAACGCGAAGGGTCTGGACGTAAGAAAGGTTTACCGACAGAAAATGTCCGATTAGTCTCGGCTATTTCAACTGAATGCAAAGAATTATCTGACCTGTATAAGACCGCAACGGAAGAACAGCAAAATCAGATTCGCCATGCCCTACGCGCTTATCTTCAAGAATTAAAGCTTCTCTAACATTAATGAGAACCGCGCACAGTAAAACACTTAGCATCATCTTTCCCAGGCAATTGAAAGCAGATATGCTTTTGGTTTGATATAAACATGGAGAGATATCGAGATGTTAGAAATCGCAGTTATCGCAATCTGCTTAGGTGTCATCGTTATAAAACTTATGCCATCGAACAAAAATAAACGCCGTGGACGGGACCAAGATGTCACGTCGGATCAAACTACGCTAGAACCAACCGTACCGCACAAGAAGTTTGAGTACTTAACCACAGAGAACGAACGCAAGTTTCATTCTGCTTTAAGACTTGCTCTACCAAACCGATACATGATTCATTGCCAAACTTCGCTAATGGCGCTAGTTCAACCTATAGACCGCAAGAATTTCTCGCGAACCTGGGCGAAGCGCATGGACTTTGTTATCACTGATAACGACACCAAGGTTATCGCAGTAATTGAACTAGATGACAAAAGTCATCAGCGAGAGAAGCGACAAAAACGCGATGAATATGTCAACGGAGCATTAAGCGGTAATCACAAACTGATTCGTTTCCAAGCAAAGCGTGATTATGACGTTAATGAAATTGTTACGGTTTTGGATTTCGAGTTGAATTTAGCTCCAGACCTTAGCGATGAACTTATGCAACAGGCATAGAATATCTAACCTATTTTTATCACTCAGTATTGGCGTATCCGCTTTCAGCACTTTTAAAACTAGAGTGCTGAAAGAATCGCGACTAACCGCTACAAACAAAGCTTCACTTTTCGATACATTGAGTGACAGGATAACGTTTATTATTCTGCTTACAAATCTAACATTCCCCTCGCTTTAACCACTCAGCTTATACGATTTCGACATTCCACATCCAATCCCCTTTAAGACGTGACAGTGTCATTTTGATGAACAGTTACTTACGCAAATAATAAAGCACGCGAGAGTATTTGGTCTTTTTAGCCTTCGATACAAGTGACAAGATAACCGAGCAGGATAAATAACTGGCTATATAGCCTGTAAAAATCACCACCCACTAACTTTGTAATAAAATTACAAAACCAACCTAACCCGTACGACGTTAGTTGATTATTCTGCATTAAACCGCTGATTTATAATAATTTAAATCGATTAATAGGAGTTTATTGCCTATTGCCTAACCTGACATTTTGAGGTTTTATCGATATGTCACGTTTATCAAACAAAGCGCGATATCGTTTTTGCATAGCAAAGTTTAGTTATAGTGCATTAGCCAGGTGATAAAAAAGGCAGTTACCTGCCCTTTCTTATTGCTCTTGCTTTTTAGCATTTTCGCGAATTTGTGTCGCTACAATCTTGATTGCTTCTGCAGTACTAATGCCCTGCGTCATTAGCTTTTGGATTTCTTCAACAGCTTTCTGTTGTTCTTCGTGGCTTAGGCTTAAATCATCAAACATAAAAAAGGCTCCTAATTTTAGGAGCCGACTATATTATGATTTGCTGCTGATTACTAGTAACTCGTTAGGAAGTTAACGTAACCTCCCATTGAATTTTCGTTGGTGTAGCTAGCACCAATATCCAACTGGAATAGATTCAATGGTGATAGACCAATACCGGCAGTGACCGTGCCATCGGTATCGTCATAAGCTAGGTTTTTCTTCCAACCTGCTCGCAACTTAAGTTGGCGCAACAAATCTAATTCAGCACCAACACGAAGCATTTGCGTATTGTCATCAAAGCCAATATATCGCTCTTGCTCTTTTAGGTCGTAATCAACACTTAGAGTGAAGTAATCAGCGACGATACCCGCACCCACTGTATATTGTGGTGACATTTCATATGCGTATGAAATGGTTGAACCATCGATTGAAGTAATACTTTGCGTCTGAATATCGCGCGAGATCAAGTTAGTTGCTGAGATACCAGCTCTAAACGGACCATAAAACCATAAGAAACCAGCATCCATATTGAACATGGTTTCGCCTTGTCCATTGTCACGCAGATCCGTTAAGTCATAGTTGACTAGGTTTGCTTCATAGACATAGGTATAGACGCGTTGCAATTTAGGCGTAACACCAAATGAGATATGTTGCCCCATAAAGGTTTGGTATTTTGCTAATGACAAACCCGCTTCGGCGACACCGACACTTACCGCTCGAACGGAACTACCCAGTGCGTTTTCAGCATCAGTACCATCGGTTTTGATGTTTGTGGTGGCAAAAGACTCTGTATAAAGTTTACCGAACGCGTTCGCAGCTACAAAACGGTTGGGAATTGCGAATGCAACCACACCACCCATTTCAACGTTTAATTGATCGCCTTTCAAGTCGTTAAGTGCTTTTTGAGCACCAACATAATCATTCGCTTTAATCAGCTTTTCAACATTATCTAAGCCATCTACAAAATCGCCAGTATCAGTATAATCCAAACCAAAACTAGGCGTGATCATACCCACATCATCGTTTCGACGATAGATAGCTGTCAATGCAGGGTTATAAAAAGGTGCGGTTAGGAAACTTGCAGAGACAACTCCTACACCACCCATTGCTTCACCGCGAGCTTCGATAGCGTAATTTGCTGCATGTACTGAGCCAACAGACATTGCAGCAACCAGAGGAAGAAGTTTGTATACGTTTTTCATATCAGGACTGAATACATATTTATTTTGTATTATATCGGCTGATTGTCGCTAAACTTTACTTATTCCTCTAGTGAAACGTCATATGTTTTGCTAATTATTTGCGCTTGCTCCACAACTATCTTACCTTGCCAGCGACGATGAGCCATCGTTACCGCAAGAACATAGCGTCCAGCATCAATTTCTTCTAATGGTAAAGACGTTGGATAATCGGATTCGAAGCTGCCACTCCATACTTGATTGTATGTACCTTCGACATAATCATAGAGTGCGGCATTGAGTTTTGGTAAAGGACAGTGTTGATTCAGCAATGCATTCTGTTCCACTTGCCAGTGGTCTTTTGATGCCCAGCGAACCGTCATGTATGTTTTTGGATCACCAAGGATTAGCCATGAGCTCCATGACTCATTATTTTCACTCACAATATCAATACGGTACAAACCCATCGTTAGCTTATTACTTACGTTGTAACGTTTTGAGTAAGTGAGAATCCCTGAATTGTTTTCGCGAACTAATTCCAAAGTGTTGTCATTGGAGACACTTTTGTCAACCCAACGCGTTAAGCTGATATCAGAAATAGGCAGTGTCGATTGGACTTCAACCGTTGCTCGAAATGCATCACGCCCTGGGCTTTGTATTTCAGAACGTTGAACGAGCACTCCTTTCAACCATTCTGGAAACTCTTTACTTGCCAAGCCTTTCCCGCAGTCAACTTCAAATGATTGAACTAACAAATCATTTAAGTGAGGCGCAAGTGCTGGGCTTTGTTCCAGTTGCCAAACCTCTACCAACGAAGAAAACATAGCAGGCAGATCGTTATTGAGCAGGTGTTTGTGGGTTTGAGTTAATGGTGAGTTACTTTCAAACCAAGTGACGCCTTCCGAGGCAACAGGTGTGCTAATTAGCACACCTGCGATCATCAATGATTGTTTGATCATGCTTTCATCTTATAACCAACACCACGGAGTGTTTCGATTTCAAGACCTGGCAGTTTCTGACGAAGCTGAAGAACGTGTGTGTCTACAGTACGCGTTGTTGGGAAATGGTTGTAACCCCAAACATGGTCAAGCAACTCGTCACGAGTAAACACGCGACCTAGATTGCTCGCAAGGAACAATAAAAGGTCAAACTCTGTACGCGTTAGAGTGATTTGCTGTTCATTGAAGAACACTTCGCGTGTGCTTTTATCAATCAGCAGATTCTCAGTACGTACTTTGCTGTCGTCTTCTTCGATGCTATCAGGCGTGCGCAGTTGTGCACGAATACGAGCAAACAGCTCGGCTTCTGCAAATGGTTTCGTGAGGTAATCATTTGCACCTGAATCTAGACCAGCAACTTTATCTTTTACTGTCACTAAAGCGGTCAATAAGATCACAGGGATCTCTTTGATCGCTTTCCATTGTGTAATATGCGAAACCGAATCACCATCGGGTAATTGACGATCAAGAATTACAAGATCGGACTTCGCCCAATACTGCTCTACCTCAGCGATGGTTTCAGCGTGGAAACATTCGTAACCAGCCTGTTCAAGGCTCACTAGCAAACCATCCGCTAAGTTTTTGTCGTCTTCAACGAGAAGCAGTGTCTGTTTCACAAGGTATCTCCAAAATAAACGTTGTTGGTGGACCGATGAGGCTCATCTTGCCTCCCATTCTGCCCACCATCGAATCAACGATAGTTAAGCCCAGGCCTAAACCACTCTTACTAACAAATGGCTTGCGTAAATGACGCCAGTCTTTTTGTGTTAGTTGTCCTTGGTCAATAACGCTGAACGTAATTTTTTGATTAGATGTTTTCACATCTAACGTAACCGGCTTAACTCCATATTTCACCGCGTTTCTAACTAAATTGTCTAGGCATGTGCCTAACCAATATACATTAAGTTTTGCCGCCACATCAGCATTGATAGCAAATTCGACTTCATTATCAAATTCCTCTTCAATCTTGAATGTTAACCAATCTTCTACTGACGGTACCCATTCAGAAGCAAGCGGCTTATTGTCTGACTGCAAGTAGTCTTTACTCGCTTCCGCTAATTGTCTTAGACGGCGCGAGTCTTCGCAAAGTCGCCGAAATTCATCATAAACAGATTCGGGTAACTCCTCAAACTCCCGACGAAAACCTTCTACTGTTAATGATAAACTCGCTATTGGCGTACGCAACTCGTGAGTGAGGATCTGCAATACCAACATGCGACTCTTCATTTCTTTGCGTTTTGTATTCCAACGGTAAATAGACCAACCAATTACCAGTAATATGTTAGCAATAACCAAACCGACCATGCTAATTTTTAGAAAATCAGCATGATCTTCTACATCCCAACAAATATTGCCTCGTTGGACAAAACACGCGCCAGAATCCGCGCCTAGGGTAAAGCTAAGCCCCGCTTCCGTGACGTTTTTGCTCCAAATCGCTTCTGGGTAGATATAGTAACTATCATTTTTACGTAGCCACAAGTCTTCCCCTTCGAGGAACATGCTCGCCCCTGATATAAGCGACGTCATGGTCTCCTCGCCCATGCGTTGCAAACGACCAAGCAAAGTTTTTTGGTTTGCCAATGGTCGTTCTTTGATGTGCATATACTGCTCTAACGACGTTACCATATCAGGATGAGTGACAATGTAACGGTTGGCGTATGTTCCCCCTCCCGGGTGAATCAGAGCACTACGCGCAAACCAAGTGGGACTCAGTTTAGTGCCTTTACACATCGCTCGCGTAAAAACCAGTGGCTCAGTAACCAAAGGGCTCAGAGGCAATTTCCCCGTACAAGAGACCGACAGTTTATACAACCGCTGAATGTCTTCTAATGGATAACTCGATGTCTGGGGTAACATTGACTGGGGAGTCAATAAACGAGTTGGGTAATCAGATTGCAATACACGCACATCATATGACACCGATGCTTCTGACGTTTTGAATAAATTTACAAATTTATCAATACGCTCTGGCAGCGTGTCGGCGCTCGCTCCTGCTGATGCAAAGCTGAATAAACATACCCAAATCTTTAATTTTGTTAGTTTCAAGGCAAATCTTACTAAATCAGTTACTTACCACCAGAATCACCATTATGACAACTCTAGACGCGAAAAGTGTAATATTCATGTCAATTAAATATATCTAATTGTAGCTAAATCAGACAAATGACTCATTTCCTATCGCTTAAACTTACTCTAAGCGAGTCAGCAATGAAATAGGGTTGAAATCGACTGCTATACAATCAGATGTAAACGCTCTACAGCGTTTCTAACAGAAAAGGTCAGCAAATTGCCGACCTTTCAATAGGTTAACTAAGCTTATATTGCTTTGTACTTAGCGTCTAGAGCGAGTTGCCAACTCTAAAAGCAACAGCACTTAGCATAGCTAAGATACAAGCTAATAAAAAAGGCGCCCTGCGGCGCCTTTCAACTTAGATATGTGCACTAATGTCTAAACAACTCTGTTTAGCATCACCGAACAACATCTGCGTGTTCTCTTTAAAGAACAATGGGTTTTGTACACCAGCGTAACCGGTATTCATTGAACGCTTGAATACGATAACTTCTTTGGCATTCCAAACTTCCAATACTGGCATACCCGCAATTGGACTATTTGGATCTTCAAGTGCCGCAGGGTTAACCGTATCGTTCGCACCGATAACGAGCACAACATCGGTCTCTGGGAAATCATCATTGATTTCGTCCATTTCTAGCACGATATCGTAAGGCACTTTCGCCTCAGCCAACAATACGTTCATGTGCCCAGGGAGACGCCCCGCTACTGGGTGAATACCGAAACGAACTTCGACACCTTGTGCGCGTAGTTTTTCTGTAATCTCATGCACTGGGTATTGTGCTTGCGCTACCGCCATGCCGTATCCAGGAGTGATGATGACTGATTTGGCATTTTTCAGCATATCAGCAACGTCTTCGGCATTAGTTTCGCGGTGCTCACCGTACTCTTCGTCACCGGAGATAACCACTTCCTGACCAAAGCCACCAGCAATAACACTCACAAAAGAACGGTTCATTGCTTTACACATGATGTACGACAGAATCGCACCTGACGAACCAACTAGCGCACCGGTTACGATCAATAGATCGTTTGCCAGCATAAAACCAGCTGCCGCTGCTGCCCAACCTGAGTAAGAGTTCAGCATTGAGACAACCACTGGCATGTCCGCGCCGCCGATTGATGCTACTAGGTGGTAACCAAAAGCAAAAGCAATCAACGTCATCACGATTAGAGCGAACATACTGCCATCAGCCTTAACGAAGTAGATCATCAGTAATGTTGAAACCACAATCGCCGCTAAGTTCATTTTATGCTTGTGTGGTAGATTCAGCGGTGATGAAGAAATCACACCACGTAATTTACCGAAAGCAACAATAGAACCTGTGAACGTTACCGCACCGATAAACACACCTAAGAACACTTCAACTAAGTGGATAACGTGCTCTGCGTGAATACCCGCAGGGTCAAGAGACACTGGCGGTGGTGGCGCGAGGTAACTGTTGTAACCAACAAGAACCGCCGCCAAACCTACAAAACTGTGTAGGATTGCAACAAGCTCTGGCATCTCGGTCATTTCTACTTTCTTTGCGTAGAAAATACCAATCGCACCACCGATCGCCATCGCGACGATGATCCATGCAAAGCCTTGTGCATCTGGGCTAAAGATCGTTGCGATCAATGCGATCGCCATACCCGCAATACCGTAGTAGTTACCGGAACGAGCCGATTCTTGCTTAGATAAACCAGCCAAACTTAAAATGAAAAATATAGCAGCAACAATGTAAGCTGCTTGTACTAGTCCTGCAGACATTCCCTGTTACTCCTATCGATCTTTACGGAACATTTCAAGCATGCGCTTGGTGACTGTAAATCCGCCAAAGATGTTAATGCTTGCGATCAATACCGCGATGAATGACAAGAACGTCACCACACCGTTTCCTTGACCAATCTGTAGCAGCGCGCCGACAACGATAATGCCGGAAATTGCGTTAGTTACTGACATAAGTGGAGTATGAAGCGCGTGTGTAACGTTCCATACAACGTAGTAACCCACAACACAAGCCAATACAAAAACAGTAAAGTGCGCAAGGAATGCAGCAGGAGCAACCGATGCAACCCAACCGAATGCAGTCACCGCTACGCCAAGACCGATAAGTTTCTTAACCGGTGAAACGGGTTCATCCACTTTCTTTTCTGGTGCAGGTGCGGGTTGTGGTTTTTGCTCAGGCTGTGCAGACACTTGAATTGGTGGCGCAGGCCATGTGACTTCACCTTCTTTAACGACCGTAACGCCACGCAGTACAACATCTTCAAAATCGATGTCGATGTTGCCATCTTTTTCTTTGCAAAGTAGCTTCATTAAGTTGACGAGGTTAGTCGCATAAAGTTGAGAAGACTGCGTAGGTAGACGCCCCACCATGTCTGTGTAACCCACCACTTTTACGCCATTTGCCGTTGTGATAACTTGATCTGCCACTGTGTATTCACAGTTACCGCCGTTCGCCGCAGCCAAGTCAACAATCACACTACCCGCCTTCATGCTATCTACCATTTCTTTGGTGATCAGCTTAGGTGCAGGACGACCTGGGATCAGTGCTGTAGTAACGATGATATCAACGTCTTTGGCTTGCTCGGCGTATAGCTCAGCCGCTTTCTTATTGAATTCATCAGACATCTCTTTAGCGTAACCATCACCTGAGCCTGAATTTTCTTGAAAATCCACTTCCAAGAACTCAGCACCCATAGATTGGACTTGCTCTTTTACTTCTGGACGCACGTCGAAAGCACGCACAATCGCACCAAGACTACCAGCCGCACCGATTGCAGCAAGACCTGCCACACCCGCACCAGCAACCAATACTTTTGCTGGTGGCACTTTACCTGCAGCGGTAATTTGACCAGTGAAGAAACGACCAAACTCATGGGCCGCTTCTACAACCGCACGGTAACCTGCGATGTTTGCCATAGATGAAAGCGCATCAAGAGCTTGTGCGCGAGAGATACGTGGCACGGCATCCATTGCCATTACATTGATGTTTTTACTCGAAAGTTGTTCCATCAACTCTGGGTTTTGTGCAGGCCAAATAAAGCTAACTAATGTTGCGCCGTCATTAAGTTGCGCAATTTCGTCCACACCATTTTCGTTGTCGACAATGGGTGCATTCACTTTAAAAATAATATCGGAATTCCAAGCTTCATCCTTAGATACAACTTTCGCTCCCGAGGCTTCAAAAGAGGCATTGTCGAAACTCGCCAATTCCCCTGCTTGCGATTCAACAACGACGTCAAATCCCAATTTTATTAACTGCTCTACCGATTTCGGAGAGGCAGCTACTCGCGTTTCTCCAGCGAGTATTTCTTTTGGCACACCAATTTGCATAGCTATTCCTTGACTATTGGCACAATGATTATTCTTTTTTAAACTAACGGACGCCTAAATTTCAAGCATTTTGTAATAAAAATACAGATATTCCTTCGCGCCAGATAGATCTGTCTCGTATTTCTGTAATTTTCGATGTAATAGAACTACATTTTTTACTTGCTTAAATATCTTCAAATCGACGAAAAACATTCATAAAAAACAGTAGATTAAACATCTTATGTACAAAAAAAGAACCATCAGCATAACTGCTAATGGTTCTCAGTTTTATGACATCTATCAATTCAGCTAAGACTAATCGAAAATTTTACCGTTCATCTGGTCGATAAACATTTGCGCCTTTTTAAGCATGAAATCATCCGCATCCGCACGACTAGAAAGTACATCTGAACGAATAAAACGGTGTGATTTTATTTCACCGTCGATTTCCTTCTCGATTCTACCCGCAATGCGATATTGCCCGCCTTCTTCGATCGCTTCCTGATAAATAAGAAAACCGTTGTATTCAACTGGTTCTACGGTCACTTTTTTTGTGTCTGGCTTACTTGAACCAAACAAACGAGAGAAAAATCCCACCTGGTCACCTTATTTTTTATTAAGAATTGGCTTCTCAAACCACTCTAACTCAGCATCTTCATCAAAGCGAGGTTTTGTAAACAATACCGGAAATTCGTCTTGTCGGTTTTGGCGTCGATCGTCAAGAATCATGCCTTTCGCCGATTCAACCGCCGTTTCTGCATAACCCTTTAAAGTCATCAAACGCTGCTCAGAAAGGGTCGCAAGAAAATCAACATCATGGCGTATATAAACAGGTCTTAACTGAATAAGCGCTAAACAAGCGAGATCAGCAAGCTGATCATGATTAAAGTGATCGGTGTATTCCGGACGACCTAACACCTGACCGACTAAATTTTCCATATAATTATGAACATCTTCACTAATCTGCACGCTTAAATACTCCTTATAAAACTTTGCCAAGCTAACGCTGAAAACTAACTTATCCCCACAAATTAAGTATGGTTTATTGGCTGTGAAAACAAGCGAGTTCATATCAAATTTAATAGAAGCATCTCTGATTCGAAACAAATGATTCGCAAATGTTGATGTTATTCCGCATTTTTCAACAAACAATTTACGAAAAACACTTGGAAAATCATTTTATAACGTTATCCTCTAGGGCGCGGTAGTTACTTCATACCTAGGGCTTATCAATTTAATGTCTTTTTCAATCGTTACAGCTAGTTGGTTTCGATTCCTCTTACCTATTGGATTGGTAGCTTTACTTACGCCTCTACAAGATACTGTCACATCTATCATTATTGCCAATACCAGTCTAAGCATGAGTTTGCCCTATATTCTGTTTTCAGTGGCAATCATCCTTAGTCATGTATTTAAACATAGCCGCTGCGCCATGATAGCCAGTGCCATGCTGCTCACTTATTGGGTTATTCAAAATTATCTCCAGAGTTCGCTGACCACCGGAACGACTCTGCTAGAACTTTGTTTACTTGCTTTTGCTCTCCCAGCCGCCTGCTTTGCCATTTACATGTTTAAAGACAGCGCCGTGCGCAGCCCTGGTTTTGTCGGTTATTTAGTGGTTCTCGCTTTGCTGGTATTGTGGAGCCAACTAACCCTAAAGTACTTGGTTGAATCCAACTTCCTAATTTTTGAGCATCCCGTTTTCTTTATTGAAGATAAACTGTCACGTTTGCCCGTCGTTCTCGTTCTCTATTTAACCGTGCTGGTTCTGTTATGCGCCATTTTATTGTTGAAGAATAACCGCATTGTCGACACTGCAGTGTATTCATCTTTGCTGCTTGGTTCTATTACGCTTATCTTCTTCCATGTCAGTTATGTTTCAAGTGTGTTGTTTAGTCTTGCGGGTCTATTGCTGCTTGTCTATCTGCTTTCCGCTAGTTATGAGTTAGCGTTTAACGACCGCCTCACCGGCATTCCAGGTCGTTTAGCACTTGAATCTGATCTCAAACACTTAGGTCGGAAATACTCTCTGGCGATGCTAGATATTGACCACTTTAAATCATTTAATGATACCTACGGTCATGATACTGGCGATGACGTGCTTAAATTAGTCGCCAGTAAACTACGCAAGGTGCGCGGCGGAGCACGAGTTTATCGATATGGCGGTGAGGAGTTCACGATTCTGTTTAAAGGAAAGCTTGCTGAAGAAGCGCTTGATCACCTAGAGGATTTGCGTCGTGACATAGCGGAGTATGAACTGACAATTAGAAATATCAGCCAGCGTCCACGCAGTCATCGCAAAGGCACCAAGAAACGTGGCGCGAAAAACGATAAAAGTACCGTTTCATTGACCATCAGTATTGGATTAGCCGATAGCTATGATGAGAAAGACGTTAATCGAATCATTAAGGCTGCTGACCAAGCTCTATACGAGGCTAAAGGCAATGGTAGAAACTGCACCATTGCGGCTCGTCAGTTAACCAAGGACTTTAAAGGCAACTGCGCCAAATATATTTCTTAAAACGCCTCATCAATCAAAATAGCTTGATACTAAAAAGCCACTCCGACGAGTGGCTTTCTTATATCTTTCACTAGGACTCTTGAAATTCCATTGACGGATCGTAGATCACGTATCGATTGCGCCCTTGCCGCTTAGCTTGATAAAGCGCCTTATCCGCCATGTGATAAAGTTGATCTGGTGTTTCCCTACCATTCGGTTGAATACTGACCACCCCTTGTGACACGGTCACGCAATTCGCAACTTGACTATGCTCATGCAAAATCGATAATTCACCAAGCGCCTCTTTAACCCTTTCTGCATGCAGTTCTGCCTGATAAACATCACTGTGACCGAGCAAGATAACAAACTCTTCACCACCATATCGACCAACCACTTCACCATTACGAGAAAAAAGTTCATCGAGAGTTGAAGCGATTTGGATCAAACATTGATCGCCTTGTATGTGACCATAGTTATCGTTATACAGTTTGAAAAAATCCACATCGAGTAGAATAACCGTCAACGCCATCGAATGACGACCATGAACCGAAATCATCTCTTTGAGTTTTTTATCTACGTCACGACGGTTACGTACCTTGGTTAAACCATCTTCACTGGCTAACTTTTCCAGCTCTTGGTTCACTCGAGCCAATGCTGCGGTTTTGTTATTGAGTTGATTTCGCATGAAGGCAATACGCTGCATCGCGGTTAATTTCGCCCGCAGGACCAGCTTATCAACTGGCTTAATCAAATAGTCGTCGCCGCCAGATTCTATCGCACTAGCAATGATTTCGGGTGCGTCGTGAGAACTTAGAAAGATGATCGGAATCCATTCGGGATAGAGCTCTCTAATCTTACACGCCACTTCAAAACCATCCATTTCTGGCATGGTGATATCGAGCAACACTAAATCAGGTTCAAATTCAGGATAGAGCTTCAAAGCATGCATGCCCGATTCCGCCATCTCCACAATATGCCCCTGCTGCTTTAAACGAATCGCCAACTGCATCCGTTCAATTTGAATATCGTCCACCAGCAATATTTTCATTGTTGTCCCTGCTTTTCCCGGCTCTACAAACGTTCAAACTGTTCAATAAATCAGTTATTTAAAAATAAGCATACTTTAAGCGCCGCAAATCCTCCACTAAGGTTGACATTTATCGTAGAAAAATTAGCATAACGCGGCATATATTACGTAAAGAGAAAAGACTATGTCTGACGTGACTCCAACTGAGAAAAAAACCATCGATCTATCTACTGTTTCAGCGGAACTACGCCAAGTAATCGAATTTGACGGTGTACCAGAAGCAATGTACGAGATGGTTACATCTATCCATGAAGTATCAGAAGAAGCGGTACGTGAATCATGGAATGAGTTACCAAAAAGTGCGCAAAACATTCTAGATAACTTCGAACAGTTTCATGCACTAGTTTCAGTTAGCCAGGCATTCGCTGGTCTAAATGTGATGGAAGAGTTCCCGACTCTAAACCTGCCACAAGATATGACTGAAGAACAGAAAAACGATTACCGTGCTTCTCTGCTAGACCAAGTACTTCACAACTGCGTGAAAGATATGGTTAAGCAAATCAAAAAAGCACGTCGTGATCCAATTCTTAAACGTGACTTCACGGACGTATTTGCTAAGTAATTACCTCAATTGGTATCTACATAGTAATGAGAAGGCCGCTGACTAGCGGCCTTTTTCTTATCACGTCTCTAAGCAAACCCTGAAGGATTAGTGTGAAAGAGCAATATCACGTTGCGTAACACTGACACCTTTAATTTGAGCGTAAACTTCCATACCCACTTCCAGTTGCAACTCTTCCTTCGCCCAGGCAGTGATGGTTGCCCACAAAAAACAGTTGTCTGCCAACTTCAATTTAACCGATACACTTTGGCGATGTGTGCCATAACTTTGCGTTTCAAGATCGGTTATTTCAGCGTGCAAGATATTTCGAATTGACGTTCTTTGCGGCTTATCAAGACTAATTGACACGTCGTTGGCACGAACTTGCAGTCGTACTTTGCTATCCATGTCAGCTTCCACTTTCTGAACCCAAAGTACCACATCCGGCGCAAGCTGAAGCCCTGATAAGGCATATTCTTCAATCTGATCAATCAACTTAGCTTCAAACAATGAACTTTGCCCCGCGAATGATTGCCAAGGGCGCATCGCTTTCGATGCCCATACTTGGTCTATCGCGCCAGTCGTCACTACTGTGCCGTTTTCCACAACCACAATATGCTCCGCTAAGCGAATAATTTCATTTAAGCTATGAGTCACGTACAAGATTGGAATATTGACGTTGTTGGCTAAATGCTCGAGAAACGGCAACACCTCACGTTTACGCGGTAAGTCCAAAGAGGCTAACGGCTCATCCATGAGTAAAATATCGGGTTTGGACAACAGTGCTCTGCCAATCGCGACGCGTTGTTTTTCACCGCCCGACAACTCAATCGGATAGCGCACCAACAGATCGTCTAGTGCTAACAACTCGACGATTTGCTTGAAGTAAAGATCATCCGTTTTTTTTACTCCATAGAGCAGATTGCCTTTTACTCGATAGTGAGGAAATAAGCGCGACTCTTGAAACACGTAGCCGACGCGTCTATCTCGAGTTGGGACATTAATGCCCTGTTTATCACTGAACAGAACGTGGTCATCGATTTCTATATGACCGCTATCTGGTTGGGTTAACCCTGCAACGGCATTAATTAATGATGTTTTTCCAGCCCCAGAGCGACCAAAGATGGCAGTAATACCGCGTGAAGGTAATTCAACATTGATATCAAATGCCGTGTCTCCGAGGGTCTGTTTAAATGCAATGGCTAATTTGCTCATTGTTTTGCCCCCAAACGTCGGGCACATTGACGCGCAAGCCATTCGGAAATCAATAATGAACCGAGAGCAATCGCGATAGAGATAATGCAAAGGCGCATTGCTTCCATTTCTGAACCCGGCGTTTCAATAAAGGTGTACATAGCAAGAGGGATAGTTTGTGTTTCGCCCGGAATGTTTGAAACAAAACTGATTGTCGCGCCAAACTCGCCAAGGCTACGCGCAAATGCCAACATAGTGCCAGTAATGACACCAGGGAGGGTTAAAGGCAGCGTAATAGTGAAGAAGACTTTAAGTGGAGAAGCGCCGAGCGTTGAGGCAGCTTGTTCCAGTTTTGAATCAACACTCTCAAAACTCAGTCGTACCGCTCTGACCATTAAGGGTAAAGCGACCACGACGCTCGCTAAGACCGCGCCTTTCCAGTTAAACGCAAAAGAGAGCCCAAAAGTCTGATACAACCACTGTCCTACCACACCTTGACGTCCCATCATCACAAGTAACAGATAACCTATCACTACGGGTGGTAACACCAAAGGTAGGTGAATAAGACTATCAATCAGTGATTTGCCAACAAACTGTTTTTTCGCAAGTAACCAAGCAAGACAGATACCGATCGGAATTAGCCAAACAATCGCATAAAACGAGACTTTTAGACTAAGAATCAGCGCTTGATATTCGTATTCTGACAACAAGTCCATATCGTTAATCGAATCCAAATCGACTTAATGCCTGTTTCGCTGGTTCACTCATTAAGTATTGAGTAAATTGCGCGACATCTGCAGAATCGGTTATTGTGACCATTGGATAGCGAATTGGGTCATGGCTTGAAGCTGCAAAGGTATGAATCACTTGCACCTTGCTAGACACCACCGCATCCGATTTATAGACGATGCCAAGTGGTGCTTCAGCGCGTTCAACCAGTGTTAACGCAACACGCACATTCTTTGTTGGCGCGAGATGCTTGCTCAATGATTGCCATAGATTGAGCGATTGCAAAGATTGTTTTGCATAGATACCGGCAGGAACCGCATTCGGCTGACCGATAGCCAAGCGACTGTCACCGATAGCACTTAACCACGATTTTGGCTCCGTAATATTTAGAGCAATCTCACTCTGTTGCGGTGCAATCACGACCAACTGATTGTGCGTAAAGTCATAGATGTTCTGCTTATTAGCCACACCTTGTTTTTCAAGATGCGTCACCCATTGCTCATTGGCAGAAATAAACATATCGGCTGGCGCTCCACGCTCAATTTGACGAGCTAGCGAGGAAGAACCCCCATAAATAGGCACAATATCGACTGAATGTGTATTTTCATAATCAGAAATCAGCTGATTAAGCACGTTGGTTAGCGATGATGCGGCATAAACTCGTATCGTCGCGTTATCATCGGCGTGCACTGTCGTCGAAAACAGTGCACTGCCTGCAAGCAAAGAAATCAGTAAAGGTGTTGTTGTAATTTTAAGCATTAATTTTATTTGCCTAATTCAGGCCAAAGTAGTTCTAGTTTCATGTGCTCTTCAATCGCATCGGCAATTCTATTGATTGCCCGCTCTTGATTGGCTTGGTGGTCAACCGTAGTTACATTAGCAAAGCCCATCCACTCACACAGTAAGGATAATGCCTCAGCATCGTCAAACACACCATGTAAATAGGTACCGAAAACTTGCCCACACTCACTCAGGGCACCATCGAAATGCCCATCACTGAGTTGAATAGGTTGTCGTTCTAATACCTTACTCTCCCCAGCGTGAATTTCATAGCCAGTGACATGAGCTTGCTTACCACACAGTTCAAGAGTACCACTAACACGGTTTAGTTTTTTGTTTTCTGTCATAGTCGTGGTGACATCGAGGTAACCTAAACCTTGTGTAACACCCGGTTCCCCCTCAATGCCCAAAGGATCAGCAACACTTTGCCCTAGCATTTGAAAACCGCCACAAATACCGATCACCTTGCCGCCAAAACGTAAATGTTTAGCCAGTTCTTTATCCCAACCTTGGCTACGAAGATATTCAAGATCGGCGCGAGTAGATTTTGAACCAGGCAGAATAATCACATCTGCACCAGACAGTGATTGCCCTTTGCCTACATATTGAAGATCGATATCCGGGTTTTGGCGCAGTGCATCAAAATCAGTGTGATTACTTATACGAGTAAATACTGGCACTTTCACCACCAATTTGGCTTGATCGCCCAGTTGCTGCTGGCTATCAATCGCATCTTCCGCTTCGAGATCAAAACCGTGTAAGTAAGGCAAAACACCAATGACCGGCTTACCGGTTTTTTCTTCTAACCAATCAAGCCCTGACTCTAACAGTGCGATGTCGCCTCTAAAGCGGTTAATCACAAAACCAATCACTCGGTCTTGCTCTGACTGTGACAGCAATTCTAATGTGCCATATAAATGGGCGAATACACCACCACGATCAATATCTGCCACAATGATCACCGGTACATCGGCGTTTTCAGCAAACCCCATATTAGCAATGTCATTGGCTCTCAAATTTATTTCAGCAGGGCTACCAGCACCTTCGATCATTACCGATTCATATTCATTTTGCAGACGCGAAAATGAATCCATCACGGTGTTCATCGCAACTAACTTATAATCATGATAACCGGTGGCTTCCATATTAGTTAAGGCTTTACCTTGTAAAATAACTTGTGCGCCAGTATCTGAATTAGGTTTTAACAAGACCGGATTCATATGAACGCTTGGTTCAATATTACACGCTGCCGCTTGCACTGCCTGAGCACGCCCAATCTCGCCACCATCTTTCGTCACAGCACTATTTAATGCCATATTTTGCGGCTTGAATGGCGCGACTTTGACTCCCTTTCTCGCCAATACTCGACATAAGCCTGCGACCAAAACACTCTTGCCCGCATCTGATGTCGTTCCTTGTACCATTAACGCTTTTAAAGGTGATTGCATTTTAACCAGTTATCTCGTTGATTATGTTAGAAGAATCATATCTAGTTTAGTACTTCAATACTACTGTGCTTGCGTTTAATCACTGCCACGTACACGATGTTTTTTCTACTGTCTGACTACCTTATAACAAGATGGCATATAGATGAACGGAAAATGAATGTACTAATCAGCATTGGTTCACTTTAGGTATTGTTTAATAGCACCATCAAGCAAGGGCACAGAGCCTAACAACAATATATAAAGGAAACACCATGAAAAAATTTATCGTAGCAGCTGCACTTATCCTAGCACCAACTATTGCTCTAGCTGGTGGTGACCATCACGAAACGCGTAACGCTGTACAATACAAAGGTCCTGTAGAACTGACCAACCTAAGTGGCTTACTTGCAGACAGCACTATGTTTACTGAACAAAAAGTGGTTGTTGAAGGCAAGCTTGTGCGCCAAATTAACCATGAAAAATTTGTATTTAGCGACGGTAAAGCAGAAGTACAAGTAGAACTTGATGACGATATCGTGCTGACTCAACCACTAGATGCAACCACCCAAGTCCGTCTATTTGGTGAATTTGAAGGCGGCAGCACGCCTGAGATCGAAGTTGATCGTATTCAAGTGCTATAAATCACTGAGATTTAAGTTTAAACTACCCAACGTAAGGTCTGCCTATGCAGACCTTTTCATGTTTGTTGCTGTACGTTGGAGAAACACTTTGAAGAAACATGTGATAGTCACTGCTTTAGCCGCCTCACTATTGGCGCCTGCAGCATTAGCCAATAACTTTAATTATAACTATCTTGAATTTCGCACAGCCATTGACCCTCGTTTCTCTGGTGCTGAATTTAGCCTTATGGTCGCAGAGAACATTCATGTGCTTGCTCGCGCCGACAGTCAATTTGAAGGTGATTCAGATTTAGCCGCAGGTATCGGTTTTAACGGTCCAATCAACCAATTCGTTGATGTTTTCGGTCAAGCACTGGTTCACAGTATTACGTACCCAGATTACGACCATAAAGATCGCGATACCTTGCCAGAGTTCAATATTGGTTTACGTATGTGGTTAACCGACCAGCTAGAAGCGACAACACGTGTTGGTTCGCTAGACGAAAGATCAGTGTTCCACGCCGGTTTACGCTTCCATTCTACATCTCAACTTTCGCTCTCGGCTGAAACGCGTAACTACGGTATTTACGGACCACAAATCACTATGTCGGTACGTTTCCAGTACTAGACCATTATCCCGCTATTATTATCATTTTCCTCTGCTATCTAGGGGTAGTTTTAATAGCGGGCATTAGTGGGATAAATGTCACACTTCTAATGATAAATATGCCTGATACAGAGTGTCATCCTGTTATCCTGCTCGCGCTCATATGTGAAGTAAGGAAAACCTGTATATGTCAGCGCTATCAATAAAAAATAAGCTCACCCTCGCCTTCGTGCTTGCCATTCTCATCATGACTGCTGCGCAAACTTATTTGACCAGTAGACAAATTTTCGATGAAACTCAACGTTCGATTACACAATACGGCAATACCTTGCTTGATGGCAGAGTTGCCAGCATGGACCAGTGGATCAACACCAAAATCAATGTACTGCGTTCTTCCTCTGATGCTTTCATCAATCAGGGGGCGCCACAAACTTATCTTGCCCAAGCCACCAAATCGGGTGATTTACGTATTATCTATGCTGCGTTAACCGACGGGCAATTTATTATGGGTGTCGATATTGAATTACCGCCAGGTTTCGACCCTCGTACTCGTGGTTGGTATATCGATACCATGGCTAAAGGCAGTGTTAATGTTACTGAACCTTACATCGATGCATCTTCAAACAAGCTCGTCGTTACCGTCGCCGAACCTTTCTCAGCAGGAAATGTTAAAGGTGTCCTAGGCGCGGATGTTGAAATCGATACTCTGGTCAACAACGCCGTACAATTAGAAGATCAAGGTGTGACGGCATTTGTCACCAACAGCAAAGGGAAAATTGTCGCCCATGAAAACCACTCGCTGGCATTAAAAGGCATCGAGTTGATCTCACCCGATCTCAATACCCAGACCATTGAAAAACTGTCTAAAACGACACAGTTAGTAGACGCGGTAATCTCTGGTAAAGAGGTATTAATTACCTCTAAAGCGATTGCCAATACCGATTGGTTTTACACTATCGTTATCGATAAAGACTTTGCTTTCCAATCTCACTACGACTTAATTGGACAATCCATGCTAATGGGCTTAGCCCAAGTATTGATCATCGCAGTCATTGCTCTAGTTATCGTTAAGCGTGCGCTAGCGCCATTAAACAATCTGACTGACTCTATGCGCGATCTAGCACAAGGTAATGGTGATTTAACCAAACGCATTGAAGTGAAAACTAAAGACGAAATCGGTTCGCTTGCCACTCAAGTCAATGCTTTCATCAGTAAACTACAAGAAATTGTGCATGATATTTCAGACTCGTCGAAAAACCTCGATAGCCGTTCCGAAGTCAGCACTAAGCTAGCGAGTGAAATTAGTGATTCCCTTTCTGCGCAATTAAACGAAATTTCACAAATCGCGACCGCGGTCCATGAAATGTCAGCCGCCGCAGAAGAAGTCGCAAGTAATGCCAAAATGACGGCAGAATCAGCGTTAAACTCAACCGAACATTGTGAACAAGGTAAACGAGTGATTCGCCGCAACCAAGATTCGATTACCACGTTAGCGAGTCAACTGGATAATGCCGCGAGTGTGGTCACTCAGTTGGAACGTAACGCTCAAGACATCAACACCATTATTTCAACGATTAGTGAAATTGCCGAACAAACGAACTTACTTGCGCTTAACGCCGCGATTGAAGCTGCGCGCGCCGGAGAACAGGGTCGTGGCTTCGCCGTCGTTGCAGACGAGGTTCGCGTGCTTTCACAAAGAACACACAGCTCTACGGTTGAAATTCGTCAAATGATCGAAAGTTTGCAAAAAAATAGCCTAGAAGCGGTTAGCTCAATGACACAAAGTCGTGACTTAGCTGGTTCAAGTGTTGATGATGCCAATAGCGCAACTGAAGCTTTAGAGAAGATCACCGTTTCGATTCAAGAAATCTCAGACATGGCACTACAAATCTCAAATGCAGCTTCCGAGCAACGCACAGTGACCGATGAAGTAAGTAAGAATATCCAACAAGCGAATGATATCTCTTCTACCCTTTCTGAAGAGGCACAAAACTCTCGCAATCTCTCTCAAGATTTACGCCAAATTGCGATGCAACTCAATCAGCAAGTAAATTTGTTTAAGTACTAAAATTTTTACACTCAACGAGCCCTGCAATGCAGGGCTTTTTTATATCTAGGGTAACTATTGTTTCTATTATGTAAATTGTTATCAGTTATTTTTTATTATTTCATTTTCCGTTCGTTGCATATAAAAAAACAGCCACATCTTTTATAAATTCAATCAAACTCGGTACTACAGTGTAAAAATATTTATCTTTACACTTTGCGAGCCATAAGCCAGAAACATTATTGGGAGTACGATCATACATATAAGAAATTTCCTACAGGTAGCTTTTTAGCCTCTGATATTCTCACACCGATTACCTGTCGAGTATTGGAAAATACCTATGTCTGCGCTATCAATAAAAAATAAACTTACTATCGCTTTTGTTCTCGCTATTCTGCTGATGACTACTGCCCAAACTTATATAACGGGCAAACAAATATTTGATGAGACAACCCGCTCTATTAATCAATATGCTTCGACTTTGCTCAATGGCAGTGTCACGAGCATGGATCAATGGATAAAAGCTAAAATCAATGTTGTACGGTCTACCTCTGACGCTTTTATCGATCCGACTCAAGCAAAAGCTTATCTTGCCACCGCTTCAAAAGCGGGAGATTTCCGTGTTGCCTACGCGGGTCTCAATGACGCTCAATTCATTCTTGGTATTGACCTCGGTGTACCAGAAGGCTACGACCCGCGTGAACGCGACTGGTACAAAGACACCATGCGTATCAACGGTCTAAATATCACCGAGCCCTACTTTGACGTTCAATCGAACCGCCTAATCATGACCATTGCTCTGCCATTTACCGAAGGTAAAGTGGGGGGCGTGCTGGGTGCCGACGTTGAAATTGACAACCTCGTCAGTGACGTAGTTGATTTAAAACAGCCGGGGGTTGAAGCGTTTATTACCAATAGTAAAGGTAAAATCGTTGCGCACAAAAATCACGATTTAACCTTAAAAGGTATTGAAAATATCTCGCCAGATTTAAGCGCAAGCCAAATTACGAAATTGGCTCAAAGTCGCGAACTTGTTGAAACCATTATTTCTGATAAAGACGTATTAATCACATCCGAATCCGTACCAAATACCGACTGGTACTACACCATCGTGATTGACAAGCAACATGCTTTTGCTTCACAAGAAGAACTACTTGGTCAATTAATTATTATGGGGTTAGTGCAAGTTTTACTTATTGCGATCATCGCATTGGTTATTGTTAAGAAAGCTCTATCGCCACTGAATAACCTCAGCAATTCGATGAAAGATCTTGCTGAAGGCAACGGGGATTTAACCAAGCGTATTGAAGTCAAAACGAAGGATGAGATTGGTATATTAGCAGAGCAAGTCAATGCCTTTATCGCTAAACTTCAAGAGATTGTTCAAGATATTTCAAATTCTTCGAAGAATTTAGGTAATCAATCTGAAGTGAGCACCAAACAAGCGATTGGTTTAAGTGACTCGTTGGCGACGCAACTAAACGAAGTCTCTCAAATTGCCACCGCGGTACACGAAATGTCTGCAGCGGCAGAAGAAGTGGCGAGCAACGCAAAACAAACCGCCGATTCTGCACTAAGCTCTACCGAGCACTGCGACCAAGGTAAACGAGTGATTCGCCGTAACCAGGACTCTATTACTAACCTCGCCTCTCAACTTGAGAATGCAGCGAAAGTGATTGGTCAATTGGAGAAGAATGCTCAAGACATTAACACCATCACATCAACCATCAGTGATATCGCCGAGCAAACTAACTTGCTAGCACTGAACGCAGCGATTGAAGCCGCTCGAGCAGGTGATCAAGGTCGCGGCTTTGCCGTAGTGGCGGATGAGGTACGCGTATTATCGCAACGCACCCACAGCTCAACGGTTGAAATTCGTGAAATGATCGAAAGCTTGCAGAAAAACAGTGTTGAAGCGGTCGATTCGATGACTCGTAGCCGCGACTTAGCTTCTTCTAGCGTTGAAGATGCTAACGACGCCACTGAAGCGCTTGAGAAAATCACCATTTCGATTCAACAGATATCTGAGATGGCATCACACATTTCCAATGCCGCTTCAGAGCAACGAACAGTAACGGAAGAAGTGAGCAAAAATATTCAGCAAGTGAGCGATATTTCTACCCACCTCAGCCAAGAAGCGCATAACTCTCGCTCACTCTCTGAAGATTTACGCCAGATTGCGGTGCGTCTCAATGAACAAGTGCATATGTTTAAACACTAATCCTTGCACCTTAGCCTAAACACAAGCCCCGCTTTATGCGGGGCTATCTTTTACTGAACGATTAGTTCTGTATGAATGCTATATAAAAGCGTTATTCGCGCACGTTGAGATGCCTTGGCACCAACTCGACACCTGCTTCGTAGCGTTTAGCGGCTGCATTTAATGCCAATGCCAAAGCACTATCGGCGATGATTTCGAACTGTTGTGACAATGAGTTCACTTTGAAGGGTAAGAAATCTAACAAACGATTGTCACCAAACGTTGCAAGCTTAATCTTTGTAGTTAGCTCTGGATGCTTGAGCAATTCATCCAGTACGCCCTCTAGCAAGGTATAGGACGTAGTGATCACCGCCTCAGGGACCTTACCTTGGCTCACCCAATCAGCAAAGATACGTTTGCCTTCTTCGCGATTAAAGTGGTCGCCATAGCCCACTTGAACCTCGAGCCCCTGCTCTTTTGCGACAGAGCGAATACCTTGCTCTCGAACCGTCGAAATAGTCAATTCAGGCAAAGCGCCAATAATACCTATGGTAGATACTCGCTCAGACACTATCGATTGAGCAAGCTCATAAGCACCATCAAAATCTTCGCTCATTACACAGCAGAAGTGTTCATCATCTAAAGGACGGTCTATCGCAACCACTGGCGTGCCGCGCTGCTGTAATGCGAGATAGAACTCATTGGCGTCCGGAATACTGCTGGCGACAAATAGCGCGTCTACTTTACGACTGACTAATGCCTCAACAACTGAACGTTCAATGTCAGCATCGTCATCTGAACACGCTATCAAGATTTGATACCCGGCTTTACGGGAGTTCTGTTCAAGCAATTTCGCCAATCGTGCATAACTGGTGTTTTCGAGATCCGGAATTATCAATCCAAATGATCGACTACTACCGACACGTAACGAACTCGCAGCGACATCTGGTCGGTAGTTATACTGTTCTACAACTGCCATCACTTTCTGCTGGGTTTTCTGGCTAATGCGGTACTGCTGAGCCTTGCCGTTTATGACATAGCTTGCAGTTGTTTTTGAAACGCCCGCTAACTTGGCAATTTCATCTAAGGTCATGATCGATCCGATATTCTGTGGATTAGATCAAAGTTTAAAAACGATGATCGCTAACTTATTTGCATTATATGCTGAATCGATACAGCATAAAAGATGAAAGGATTCAGCAAAGTTGCAAAATGTAGTGGTTGTCGCAACTTCTACTAAACTTACCAGCGTTTGCTGAATTTTTTTAAGTTAAAGCTGAATCGGTTCAGCTTATGTCGAATACACAGATAACGAGGCTCATATGCTAAAGCTTTCCATCCAAGACATTACGCTTAATCAAGCACATCAGGACAAGCAATCAGCTATTGCATTCCTTGCAGATCAGTTGACCAACAAAGGTTTGGTTGAATCAAATTACTTATCAGGCATGCAAGCGCGCGAAGCACAAAACTCAACGTTTCTTGGCAACGGTATTGCTATTCCACATGGCACTACAGATACCCGTGATTTAGTTAAGCAAACGGGCGTTGCGATTGCGCACTTTCCTAATGGCGTTGATTGGGGCGATGGCAATACGGTTTACCTTGCGATTGGTATTGCTGCGAAAAGTGATGAGCACTTAGGCATCCTAAAACAGTTAACAAAAGTGCTTGGTGACGATGGCGTTGAACAGGCTCTGCAAAATGCCAAAAGTGCGGTACAAATCATCTCACTGTTGAATGGTGAAACCCAGTTCAACATCGACTTTGATGCAAGCCACATCCAATTAGACTTCCCTGCTAGCGACATGATCCAAATGGCAGCAGTGTCAGCAGGTTTGTTGAAGAACTCCGGTAGTGTTGGCACTGAGTTCGTTGCCGACATCGTTGCAAAAACACCGACGCATCTTGGTCAAGGCGTTTGGCTGGTTAGCTCCAACAAAGGTGTGAATAAAACCGGTATGGCTTTTGTCACTACGGCTAATCAGTGCCAGCTAGATGACAAGAGTGTCAGCGCGTTAATCACCTTTGCCGGCTGTAACGATGCGCACCGTAAACAACTTGGTATTGTTACTGAACTCGTCGCCAACAAGAATATTGCGTCACTAATCGGTAAGTCTGCGAATGATTTGATCGCCCTATTCACGCCTGATGCCGAAACTGGCATTGACGTGGCGACGCAAACAAATGAAGAGACGGCAGCCAATTCAGCGGTATTTAAGATTCGTAACGCACACGGTCTGCACGCTCGTCCAGGCGCAATGCTGGTTGCTTGTGCCAAGAAATTCGACAGTGCGATTACCGTGCGCAACTTAGATAGCGACAGCAAACCTGTTAACGCAAAAAGTCTAATGAAAGTGATTGGTCTTGGCGTCAAACATGGTCACCAACTTGAGTTTATTGCCAACGGTGACGACGCGGGCTTAGCGCTAGAAGCGATTGGCAGTGCAATTCAATCTGGTCTTGGTGAAGGTTAAGGAACGGATATGAATAATAAAGTCGTTACTATCACACTAAACCCGGCGCTCGATCTCACTGGCTCACTAAATACGCTCAATACCGGCAGTGTCAGTCTCGTGAACCGCAGTGATTTTCATGCCGCAGGTAAAGGTGTGAACGTTGCTAAAGTATTATCAGATCTTGGCGCTCAAGTAACTGTTACCGGGTTTCTTGGTGAAGACAACCAAGAGCTATTTTGCCAACTGTTTGAGCAAATCAACGCAAATGATCATTTCGTGCGTGTAAAAGGCTCAACTCGCATCAATGTAAAACTCGTCGAGCAAGATGGCACAGTAAGCGATATCAACTTCCCGGGTGTAGCTGTTGACGCGCAAGCCATTGAAGCGTTTGAAAAGACGCTAGAGACACTTTGCCAGCAACATGAATACTTCGTTTTTGCTGGCAGCCTACCGCAAGGTGTGACACCAGAACAATGCGCTCAGTGGATTGAGTTTTTACAGCAGCGCGGCAAAAAAGTGTTGTTTGATTCAAGTCGTGCAGCACTGAAAGCCGGTTTAAGCGCAACACCATGGCTAATCAAACCGAATGATGAAGAATTGGCTGAATTTATTGGTCGTGACATCAATACGCGCCAAGAGATCATCGAAGTTGCTGAAGAGCTAAGCCGCACTGGCATTGAAAATGTTGTGGTTTCGCTGGGTGCTAAAGGCGTGATGTGGCTTAACCAATCAGAATGGCTCTCTGCTCAACCACCAAAAATGGAGGTGGTAAGTACCGTAGGCGCTGGCGATACGCTCGTCGCAGGTATGTGCTGGGGTCATATGCAGCAAATGGACAACCCCCAACTGCTGCAATTCGCTACTGCACTTTCTGCCATGGCGGTAAGCCAAGTTGGTGTCGGCATTAACGATTTATCTGCACTACAACAACTTATAAACAAAACTGAGCTTAATCCAATTTCGTCTCTAGACGATGAATAAATTACTCGAATAACAAAAGGTCGATGTTATGAACGTAACCATTATTACAGCTTGTCCAAGTGGTGTTGCCAACAGCATCATCGCTGCCGGACTTCTTGAAAAAGCCGCACAGTCACTGGGTTGGACAGCCCATATTGAATGTCAGTCAGAAGTAATTGACGCGACACCTGTTAGCCAAGAACAAATCGAACAAAGCGATTTTGTCTTGATTGCAGCCAACCGTGCCGTTGACGATTCCCGTTTCGTGGGTAAAAAACTGGCTCGCGTATCGATTGAGCAAGTCATTGATAATGCGGAACTGGTTATAAAACAGAGTGCGGATACCGCTCAGACACTTGAGGTAAGTGACACGGTAACAGAAGGTGCGAATACTAGCGCGAAAAAGATTGTCGCTATCACCGCTTGTCCAACAGGCGTTGCCCACACCTTTATGGCTGCGGAAGCGTTAGAAGACGAAGGTAAGCGTCGTGGTCACCAAATTAAAGTAGAGACGCGCGGTTCTGTTGGAGCTAAAAACCAACTGACTGACCAAGAAATTGCCGATGCCGATTTGGTCATCATTGCCGCGGATATCGAAGTGCCACTTGAGCGCTTCAACGGCAAAAAACTTTACCGCACTAAAACCGGTCCAGCGCTAAAGAAAACCTCTGAAGAGATGGATAAAGCGTTTGAACAAGCGACCGTGTACCAACATTCTGGCGCATCAAGTGCAGCCAATAACACCGAAGAGAAGAAAGGGGTCTACAAACACCTAATGACCGGTGTATCGCACATGTTACCTGTGGTGGTTGCTGGTGGTTTGATTATCGCGCTTTCATTCGTTTTTGGTATCGAAGCGTTTAAAGAAGAAGGCACACTGGCTGCAGCACTGATGACCATTGGTGGCGGTTCAGCATTCGCCCTAATGATTCCAGTTTTGGCTGGCTTTATCGCCTTCTCTATCGCAGATCGCCCAGGTCTAGCTCCGGGTCTAATCGGTGGTATGTTGGCAAGCTCGACCGGTGCGGGCTTCCTTGGTGGTATCGCGGCTGGTTTTATCGCCGGTTACGCCGCTAAATTCATTGCCGATAAAGTGCAATTGCCGCAATCAATGGAAGCACTCAAACCTATTTTGATCATTCCGTTTGTTGCGAGTTTATTTACTGGCTTAGTGATGATCTACATCGTTGGTGGTCCTGTATCTGGCATCATGGCGGCGATGACTGAGTTCCTAAATAACATGGGTTCAGCTAACGCAGTACTACTTGGTGTGATTCTCGGTGCTATGATGTGTTTTGACCTTGGTGGTCCAATCAACAAAGCGGCTTACACCTTTGGCGTGGGTCTACTAGCATCACAAACTTACGCACCAATGGCTGCAATCATGGCGGCAGGTATGGTTCCTGCTCTGGGTATGGGTCTAGCCACTTTCCTTGCGAAAGAGAAATTTGAAGCAAGTGAGCGCGAAGCAGGCAAAGCATCGTTTGTTCTCGGTCTATGCTTTATCTCTGAAGGTGCGATTCCATTTGCGGCGAAAGATCCAATGCGTGTTATCCCGTCTTGTATGGCTGGTGGTGCGTTAACGGGTGCACTATCTATGCTGTTTGGGGCGAAATTGATGGCACCACACGGCGGTCTATTTGTTCTTCTTATCCCAAATGCGATTACGCCAGTACTGATGTACTTGGTTGCTATCGCTGCAGGTACAGCGTTAACAGGCTTTACCTATGCGTTCCTAAAAAGCCGCGATAACAAAGTAACCGCAACCGCGTAATTTCGTTAGCTCCTACCCCCACTATATAAGCGCTTCAATTGAAGCGCTTTTTTTATTCTACTGTTTGATCAACTTGAAGGATGAATTGATCTATCACCGGAGCAATCACCCACACACCCCTCAAATAAGCACTTGAATGCTTATAATCAACCCTATGTGTGCTTATAGCCAAACATTATTATACTCGGTTCATACGGTTTAATAGGATATGACTGATAGTTCACCAGCTTGGTGCATTATCTTTTTCGTTTGCACTTAAACAAGTCAAATTCAGTCCTTATTTTTTCGGTAATTGTTGTAAAACAAGGGATTACAACTTGGCTTATTTCTTGTACTAACCTTTGCTAGGCACAACGTCTAGATATGCTGGCGCATTAAGGAATTATTATGCAAGATACACTGACTGTGGTACTCGCTGGAGGCGTAGGATCGCGCCTAAGCCCATTAACTGACGATAGAGCAAAACCTGCGGTACCATTTGGGGGAAAATATCGCATTATTGATTTCACCCTTACCAACTGTCTTCACTCAGGGCTAAGACGAATTTTAGTCCTTACTCAATACAAATCTCATTCTCTGCAAAAACATCTTCGCGATGGTTGGTCACTATTTAACCCCGAACTCGGCGAATTTATTTCAGTCGTGCCACCTCAAATGCGTGGTGGTGGAAAATGGTATGAAGGCACCGCCGATGCCATCTATCACAATTTATGGCTGATAGAACGCAGCTCGGCGAAGTATGTGGTGGTGTTATCGGGGGATCACATTTACCGCATGGACTACGCAGCGATGATCAAAGAGCACAAACGCACTGGTGCAAAACTGACTATTGCCTGTATGGAAGTACCGCAAAATGAAGCGCACCAGTTTGGTGTGGTTGATGTCGAAGAATCACGTGAAATTAGCCACTTTATTGAAAAGCCGATTGATCCGCCCACTATGCCGGGTAAACCGGGTTTTAGCCTCGCTTCGATGGGAATCTATGTGTTTGATGCGGATGTACTCAAAGAGTGTCTTCAAGACGATGCCAGCCGCGAAAATTCGAGCCATGATTTTGGTAAAGATGTTATTCCAAAGCTGATTGAGAGCCGCGATGTCTTCGCTTACCACTTCTGCGGTGAGTTGGGTCGTGTAGCCAAAGACTGTTATTGGCGCGACGTGGGAACCATAGACTCGTACTACCAAGCAAACATGGATCTATTAGAACCGGTTCCGCCGATGAATCTTTATCAACGAGACTGGGCAATTCGCACCTACGAGCCACAATATCCACCGGCTCGCACCGTATCCTCCGCAACCGGCAATGAAGGGATTTTCATTAACTCAATCATCGCTGATGGCGTAGTGAATTCCGGCGGTTCTGTGCAGCGATCGATCATTTCACCTTGCGTTTATATTAATGATGGTGCGACAGTTGCGGACAGCATTTTGCTCAACCATGTTCACGTCGGTGAAGGCTGCCAACTCAAAAATTGCATCATTGATAAACATGTATCGATTCCAGCAAATACCACCATTGGCTACAACGAAGTCGAAGATGCCAAGCGTTTTCGCATTTCGCCCAATGGCATTGTGGTAGTGCCTGAGAGTTACCAATTTGATTGATAGCCGCTAGTCCCAATCGCGACAAAGAAAAACACCCTCGCAATGGAGGGTGTTTTGAGAGATTGACTAGATCTCCTATAGGGGCTTTTAGTATTACCCAAACTTATCAAAAGAAAAACGGTAAATTTGTAAACTCTCTTTTCCCATTTTATCCAGCGTTACTAAACGTAAATCTTTATTTTTACAGAAAAATATCTTTACACTTTGTTTTGACTAAATAGTCAAAATCGCGCTTGTAATCCCCGCTAGCTGTCCCCATTTCAAATTGTGTGATCGGACTTGCTGTCACGCTACTACAATTATTCGAACTCTCATACAAAGAGGAAGCATGAATGTCGATGAAATTTGCATATCAAAACGCTACACAAATTCTGTTTGGACAAGGACAGATTGAAGCAATCGCTAAAGTTATCCCTACCGATAACCGCGTATTGGTCGTATACGGGGGCGGTTCAATCAAAAACAACGGCGTTTACGATCAAGTAGTGAATGCGTTAGCTAACCATCAATGGCAAGAGTTTTCAGGTGTAGAGCCAAACCCTACCAAGGAAACATTAGACAAAGCTGTTGAAATCGTAAAAGCTGATCATATTGATTTTATCCTTGCTGTTGGTGGCGGCTCAGTAATCGACGGTTGTAAATACATTGCAGCTGCTGCGCACTATGACGGCGATGGCTGGGATATTTTAACTGGCAGCCACCAAGTGAGCTCTGCAACGCCAATTGGCGCGATTTTGACTCTTCCTGCAACTGGTTCTGAATCCAACTCTGGCGCGGTCATTACCAAAGCATCAACTCAAGATAAACTGGCGTTTCTATCTCCGTTTGTTCAACCTGCATTTGCAGTAATGGATCCGGATGTAATGAAGTCTCTACCTGATCGCCAATTAGTGAATGGTTTGGTTGACGCTTGGGTGCACGTGTGTGAACAGTATCTGACTTATAATCATGGTCACATGGTGCAAGATGGCTACGCTGAAGTCTTGCTGCGTAACTTGAAGCAACTAGCGGAACAGTTCGACCAACGCGACAGCGATGAATGGCGTGCAAACTTAATGTGGACAGCTAACCAAGCTCTGAATGGTTTAATTGGTTCAGGTGTGCCGCATGATTGGGCAACGCATATGATTGGTCACGAGTTGACGGCACTTTGGCACGTTGATCATGCGCGCTCACTAGCAATCGTACAACCATCACTGCTGCGTAATCAGATCGAGCATAAACGCGCTAAGTTAGAGAAATTGGGTACGGAAGTGTTCCGTCTTGAAATAGGTAGCGATCTTGCTGAACGTACAATCGATGCGATTGAAGCACTTTACAACAGTTTAGATGTCGCGACTCAACTGACTGAGTATGCTACGGACAAGCAAACGGCTATCGATAATGTTATCGAACAGTTGAACAAACATGGCATGGTTGCGCTTGGTGAGAACCAAGCGATCACTATCGAACAAAGCCGCAAGATTCTAGAATCTGCTATCGCTTAATCGAAGTACCATTTACTATCTGGTTCAAAGGCAGTGTCATGACACTGCCTTTTTCGTAAATCACGCATCTAACCAATGAGTTAGAAATACGTCGACAGTATTCCATCACCAAAACTTGTTACGCGGTAACTAAACCTAATCAGACTTAGCATCAAAATAACAACTTTGCCTTCAGGCGAGAAAAAGTTCTGCACGAAAGAAAAAAATCAGATAACATCTCTACGCTTACACAACTCTGACATAGTTCTAAACCTAAGGTGAACCGAATATATTTATGTGGCTAGTAATTGTTAGTTTATGTTTAGTACACATCTATTCGATAAGCCACGGTCCGCGCTGGCTGTTTTATAGCACAAAACCCTTGCCTGCCGCGCTCTTGTCAGTGTTGGTGTTGCTATCGCCCTCAAATACGTATCCTGAATACACAATCTATATAGCCTTAGGTCTAGCGCTTTCCGCCATTGGCGATATTTTCTTAATGTTGCCGAAAGATAAGTTTCGTCATGGATTAGTCTGCTTTCTGCTCGCCCAGTTCGCTTATGGTCATGCGTTTTTTACCAAAATGTCTGATTTCCAGCCGCTTTGGCTAACCATACTATTGATAGCAATTGGCGTGATTGTCTATTTGCTACTGCTGCCAAGCATTGGCAAAGATAAATGGTATGTGGGTTTTTATTTTGTCAGTATTCTATTTATGGCAAACAACGCGACGATGGCTTGGCTGCAAGAGGCTACCCCTCTAGCTGGCATGGCAATGATTGGAGCGTATATTTTCATTATGTCTGATTTGGTTCTTGCGATTGATCGCTTTAGAGCCAGTTCAGCATTTTCGCGCCATGTAGTCATGTTTACCTACTACACCGCTCAAGCATTGTTTGCTCTCTCTGTAATTTGGGCAGCCTAAGCTGCCCAATCATGAATATCGACTCGTTTTAAGCCAGTAGTGCCATCACTTCTTCAATCGATTTCTCGACCAAATCATTAAGTTCGGTTTTTGCCGTAACATAAGTTTGATTCGGTTCGCTTGATGCTTCAATCGATTGGCATAACTGGTAGAGCGCCAACAGCCCCATACTACCGGCTGAACCTTTTAGTTTATGAACCAATTGCTTAACGTCATTGTCTGAACCTTGACTGCTGGCTTGCTCAAGCAGTGACAGTATCTCATTGCTGCCTTGAACAAATAGACCTGCTATCTGCAACATCTTCTCTTTGCCAAGCACTTGCATATCATCTTCAATTACTTTTTTATTAATAATCGCTTCTGCTTTCATCATGTTCTCTACCATTGAAGCCTGAGGCTTTAGACCTTGCTCAAGCAATAAACTTTTGCCATCAAGGCGGTTCTGTATTAAGCAACAAAGTGCATCTTTATCCAGCGGTTTGGCTAGATAGCCATCAAAGCCTGCTGATAAGTAACTCTCAACCTCTTCACTAAACACATGAGCAGATACAGCAATAAACGGCGCTTTCTCATCATCGCTCAACTCGAAGCTATCTTGAATGACACGCAATTCCTCTAGCAGATCTCGTCCATCACAGTCAGGTAAGTTAATATCTAATAGTGCAATATCAAATCTTTGTTGTGAGAAAAGCGCGCGCGCTGCTGCGCCATCTTCAGCAATCACAACTTGGTGACCTAAACTGGTCAAGAAGCCCTCGGCTACAATGCAGTTGACTGGATTGTCTTCAACCAATAACACTTTCGCTTGCACCGAGTTATGAACCGGCTGCTCTTTTTTAACCACCTCGTTACCCAATTTAAGTGGCAAGGTAAACCAGAATCGACTGCCCTGTCCGACCTCCGATTCGACACCAAGAGAGCCGCCCATCGCTTCGACGATTCGTTTACTGATCGCTAAACCGAGTCCAGTACCGCCTTTGCTGCTTAAGCCGCCTTCAGCTTGAGTAAAGGCATCAAACAAGGTTTCCATCTCTTTCTCAGAAATCCCAATCCCTGAATCGGAAACTTCAAAGGTAACGTAATACTCATCCTCAAGAGAGACGTAAATATCAACATAACCCGACTCCGTGAACTTAATTGCGTTGCCAACCAAATTGGTTAGCACCTGGCTAATACGAGTCACATCCCCTAACCAGAACGGTGACACATCACTTTCAATCAAACAGCTCAACTCAAGGTGTTTCTCTTGCGCACGCCCCTGCATGAGTTGATTCACGTCATCAACCATGTAGTGCAAATTAAAGTCCACAGGACGAATTTCTAAGTGCCCCGCTTCGATCTTCGAATAATCTAATACGTCATTGAGAATCGCCAGCAGCGTTTTACCACTGCGGTTAATAATATCGACATAGTAAGCTTGTTGAGAATTCAAACCCGCATCTTTTAGCAAGCGTGCGGTACCCAATACACCATTCATTGGAGTACGGATTTCATGGCTCATGGTCGCCAAGAATGCTGATTTCGCTCGGCTGGCTTGTTCCGCCTGTTGGCGAGCTTTAGCGTGGTTAAGCACCTCGTTGTTGAGTCGTTTATTGGTATCTTGTAATTGTACCGTTCGCTCTGTAACCAATTCTTCGAGTCGCTCTTTGTGCTCTTCCAATTGGCGCTTGGCTTCAATTTCACTCTCTGCCACTACTTTTAACGCTTGCGCAGTATTTCGCGCAGTGATGATCGCTTGTCCCATATGCGCAAGTTCGTCATTGCCTTTAACGGTAATATCGACTTTTAACTGACCTTGTGCGATTGACAGTAACGCGGATGAATACTCAGCTAAACGCTTAAGTACCGATACATACACCACTTTCCAAACAATCAGCACCACAATGACCAAGCCAAGCACGGTTAGAATTGTCAGGGTTAACTGAGCGTAATTGAGCGTGGTTTTCAGCTCTTCGACCGCTTTAGTCGTTGCGCGGTTTGAATCATCCACCAGCTTGTTAATGGTGGTATTGAGCGCACTCAGTTGAGTTAACGTATCTTGCATCAGGCTCTGCGTGTCACGCTCATTTTGGTGACGCTGTAACACGGCATCAAAAACCACGTCTCTTTTTTCTAATTGCACCAAGAGATCAGACATCTGCACAGAACGCGTCGGGTCTTCTACTGCCTGAACTCGTCGCTTCATGATCAGTAAGTTATGATCAAATTGCTTGCGAATATCGCTCAGTCGCGATGAGTCGCTGATAGTGCGGATTTCTTCTATTTGGTTGAGTAATTGAAACGCAAGTAAATGCAACTCGTGCAGACGTTCAGATAAGTCCAAGTCGACTTCAACTAGAGCATCCAGTGCTTGATACGCCTTTTCGGTCTGTTTACGAGCCAACAAATCATAGATATGGGTAACGTTTGCAACGGCTATGGTGCTGGTATTCGCAACCTGCGTCCGAGTTAACTGCTCTAATTCGAGAGCAAGGTTACGCATATCCTCTGTACGCTGCGCGATATCTTTCTCTAAGAACAGTTTTTTCTCTACTCCGATACCCAATTTGCCCAAGGTATCGATAATCTTCTGTACGTCAGACTCTAAGGTAGACAATAGTTGCGAATCAAAAGAATCGGAGCCTAACTGCTTAATATGAGTCAGTAATGCACTTAATTGATCAAACAGTACTTTGCCCGCTTGCTGTCTTTGATGTTCAGTTTTGGCGCTGGTTAATGTTTGTACCGATGAGATGATGCGAGAGCTTAGCTCCGCAACTTGACGAGCCTCAATCATTGACGGAATTGCCGAATTCACCACGTTTCTTTCCGTCTTGGCAACCGACGAAAAACCAAACACACCTATAAACGAAGACATAAGCACTAACAGTGCCATGGCGAGAAAAGCAAACAGTAGCTTGCGCCCAATACTGGCTTTAGCAAGTAACATTCAGATTGATCACTTCTTAACTCTGAGATAATGCGCTATATTCTGCAATGTTTAGACTATTTTATCCAACGAAAAGCGTCATGTTATTTCCTTCATTCCCAACGATTAGCATCAAGTTATGCTGCACCATTTTACTGGGCTTGTTATTTTCAAGCTCCGCGCTAGCGAAGGAACCGTTGCGCATTTGTGCTCTCTATCCGCATCTCAAGGATTCTTACTGGCTTTCCGTCAACTATGGCATGGTTGATGAGGCTCGAAAACAAGGCGTTGAACTGCGCGTTTTGGAGGCAGGCGGCTATCCGAACCAAGACAAGCAAAAAGAGCAATTGGATCTGTGTATCAAATGGAACGCCGATGCGATCATCTTAGGTACCGTGGCGCCTGATATGTTCTATTCATCACTGAATAAAGCGTCCGCATCCATCCCTGTCTTTGCTACTGTAAACCAACTCGATGTCAATAAAGACAATGCTTCAGTGCTAAAAGGCGTGGTTGGAGTAGATTGGTATTGGATGGGTTATTACACTGGTGAGTACTTAAAGCATAAACACCCTAAAGGTTCAGGCATCACAAACATTGCGTTACTCCCAGGACCTCAATCTAGCGGTGGTACAAAACCCGTTATCCAAGGTCTACTATCCGCAATTCGTGGCAGTGATATTAGAGTGGTCGATACCTATTGGGCAGATAATGATAAAGAACTGCAACGCAACCTAGTACAAAAAGCGATTGAGTCACACGACATTGACTACATTGTCGGTAGCGCGGTTGCCATTGAAGCTGCGATCAGTGAACTTCGTTCTGCCGGAAAAACCGGCGAGATTAGTTTAGTCTCAACCTATCTCAGTCATGGCGTATACCGCGGTCTGCTGCGAAATCGCGTTGAATTTGCCCCAACCGATAAGATGGTACTTCAAGGTCGTCTTTCGCTAAGGCAAGCGATCGCCTTCTTGAATGGGACGCCTTATGAAAAAATTGAAGCCCCAATTATAGAAGCTTTGACACCACATAAACTCAGCCCTAAAGTGATCGCTGAGTCTCTGTCTCCGTCAGAGTATCGCCCTACGTTTTACGTTCATAATTAGGATTATTAGATGCAAAAAACTACGCGTACCATGCCAGCTCACAAACACGTTGCGCTTGTCGCACATGACAACTGCAAGCCTGAGCTATTGCGTTGGGTAAAAGAGAACAAAGAAAAACTACAAAAACACTTCCTGTACGCGACAGGCACCACTGGTAACATGTTAAGTAAAGAGACCGGTCTGGCGATCAAATCTCTGATTAGCGGTCCAATGGGTGGCGATCAGCAGTTAGGCGCTTTGATTTCTGAAGGGCAAATCGATGTGTTGATTTTCTTCTGGGATCCACTAAACGCAGTTCCGCATGATCCTGATGTAAAAGCGCTGCTTCGTATTGCAAGCGTTTGGAATATCCCAGTAGCAACCAACCGCGCAACTGCGAAATTCTTATTCGAATCAGAACTGATTGAACAAGAAGTGGATATTGAGATCCCTGACTATCAAGCTTATTTAGCTGACCGCACATAAGCGATTAATCGAACAAAAAAACCGAAGTCAAAGCTTCGGTTTTTTATTTGGTCGAAATGAAAACTACTTAGCCGTGTGCTGAATTGGGTAGTCCCCTTCTAGTAACTCTTTGACAAAGCAAGAGCCACTGCCGTTATACGCCACCCAAACCTTCTTCTTAGCACGAGTTAATGCGACATAAAACAGACGGCGCTCTTCCGCATGTGGAAAAACATCTTTCGAACTGGTTAGCACTCCGTCGAGGTGGAGCATCTTAACCCGGGAAGGGAATTGCCCTTCATCAACATTTAACACCACCACATAATCCGCTTCTCGCCCTTTACTCGCATGACACGTCATGAACTTAATATCGAGTTGCTTAAACTGTTTCTGCCAATCATCAAACAGTTCTGGTTTATGGTAATGATTACGCCCTAACAACAAAACTTGAGCACGTCCCTTAGATTTACGATCAATCTGATCGAGAATCTTCTCAACATTAGCCATCGGGATTAGCGACACCGCTTTCGCTTTGTGTTCTTTATGGCTGTTTAGTTGCTTAGCAAGTTGGTTCGGGTTTTGCTGCACGAACTGATTCGCGACCAGCCCCAACTGATTGTTAAAGCGGTAAGTAGTATCAAGATAATGCAATGTCGAATTTGGGAATCGCTGACTGAAACCGGTGGTCAAATCCACGTCTGAACCAGCAAATTGATAAATCGACTGCCAATCATCACCCACACCAAACAATACGCAGTTTTCGTTACGATTATTCGCGCAAAGCGCTTCAATCAAAGCCAGACGTTGCGGGGAAATATCTTGGTACTCATCGATCATGATGAACTTCCAAGGCGCACTGAATTTACCTTTAACCACGTACTGATGGGCACGGCTTATCATAGTGTTAAAATCAATTTCGCCTTGCTCTTTCAACATATCTTGCCACGCTTGATAACAAGGCCAGACTAATGCTAATTCGCTATTTAAACGACTATATTCATCGTGATTAACAATTTGCTCTTGAACTTCTTTTTTGCTGCAGCCCATCGCCGCTAATTGCATTACCTGCTTTTCCAGCCAAGCAATCAATTTCGGGTTTTCAACATGGCTGCCGAGCTCATCATCACCAGCAATATACGCTATCGGCCATTTAGCCAAGTGCTTTTGCCAACGTTTATAGCTGGTTGGTGTCATCCAATGGCGCTTGAGCCAATCTGTGCACCAAGCTTGTCGTAGATTGTCGTCCAACGCAATCTGAGACATTTTTACTTGTTCGCCTTCGACCTGACGAAGAATATATAAACCAAGTTGGTGGAATGTATTGACTCGAACCTGCTCAGTTGAAGGACCAACTTTACCAAGTAAACGCTGTTTCATCTCATCAGCGGCATCACGACCAAAGGCTAGCATTAAAATTTGATCAGCTTTTGCCATATGGCTTTGTAACAGATAAGCAACACGCGCAGTTAATACACTGGTTTTACCTGAGCCCGCACCAGCCAATACTAGGTTATTATTGTCGTTAAGCAGCACAGCTTGCTTTTGGCTCAAATTCAAAGGCGAAGATTCGATTTGAGAAAATAGCACTTCCCAATTATCTAATTCATTGATAATCCAATCATTATTACGCTTTTGTAACGTCTCTTGCGCATTTTCAATCCAAGGGACAATTTTTGCCATACGCGTTGGTAAACGATGGCTTGCCTCAAAAAGTGTCATCGACATCTTTTCAAAGTCACTCGTGGCTAGATTCAACCAAGATTCCAGTTCTGAGTGGGGCACAAAATGCTGCGCTTTCTCTAATGCGTATACACGCTCTTCCCAACGAGGTAAGTGCTCAACTAATTGAGTACATTGCTGCTCATGCCACTGTTGATAATGCTTAATTGCATAACGGGCAAATTGACGACAGTGTAGCCAAGGCAAGCCTTGTACTAACCATGACTGTTGTTTACCTTCTTCAGGATGAGCAAAAAACTGCAAAGCGCCCCAAAATAAGCCGCGCTTAATTTCAACATTACCGTTCCATATATTAAAAGGAATTCTCTCTTCACTCGTGTCAGAGCATAAAACGAGATAATCATTATCAATCGACACATGGTGGTATTCATTTTGAATAAAAAACTTTGCAGTCTTATTCGCTATTAGCTGCATTCGATAAAGCCTGTAGATTCCGTTACCGCCATCATACCGCATCGGTAAATTGATTTAAAAAATGTTTTGAAAATTCCCTGTCAATCCTAACTATTGGACCAACAATTAACCGTTAAGTGATGTGATTTGTGATGATTTTCAGATTGATAGCATTTTTGAGTATCGGCTGCGCAAAATAACACCAATCAGTGCAATATATTTATCTAGGTCAGATGCTAAGAGAAGATTGTTTGATACTATAATGTTTCGAATAAAACGGATGTTGGATACTTTGTGCACTTTCTAAGTCAATTACGTAATTATTGGACAAACAAAACCTTCAATTACAGCTTACTGATCTTAACAACCCTACTTGGCGTTGTTCTTCCCGCATGGTATTACCAACTCAACACGCTGATTATTCCTCTTATTCTTGGGGTGATTGCGGCTGCGTTGGCAGAAAGTGACGACAGTTTTACCGGTCGGATTAAGTCGGTAACGTTAACCCTAATCTGTTTTGCCTTCGCTTCATTTTCGATAGAGCTGCTCTTCGACCACCCACCTTTGTTTGCTATTGGTCTGTTTATCTCGACGTTTGGCTTTATTATGCTGGGCTCAATCGGTCCACGCTACGCCAGTATTGCATTTGGCTCGCTGTTGATTGCCATCTACACCATGCTTGGCGCGCATGAAAGCACCAACTTATGGTTTCAGCCATTAATGCTACTTACCGGTGCCATTTGGTACTTCTTTATGTCGATGCTGTGGCATATGTTCTGGCCGATGCAACCGGTACAACAAGGATTGGCTAATGTGTTCCTAGCATTGGCCGATTACTTAGATGCAAAAAGTGAGCTTTTCTATCCTGTTGTCGACCTCAATCCACAACCATATCGCATCCGCGAAGCCAACCTTAATGCGGCCACAGTGTCTGCGCTAAACCAATGTAAACTCACATTACTGAATCGCTCTAAACGTGGTCATGTTGATGGTGCCAGCGACCGATTCTTGAGTATCTATTTCCTTGCTCAAGATATCCATGAACGCCTAAGTTCCAGCCACTATCGCTATCAAGAGTTAGCCGAGCATTTTGGTCGTTCCGATGTATTGTTCCGTTTTAAGCATTTGCTCGAAGTGCAAAGTAAAGCGTGCCGCGAGATCGCCAACGCGATCCGTTTAGGTAATAACTATCAATATGATGACTCTATTTTAGCGCTTGATGAATTACAGTCCTCAATTAGCTTCTTACAAGAGCAGCAAAACCCACAGTGGCGTCTATTGCTGGTACAACTTAGTTACCTGTTTAATAACTTAGCCACTGTTGATAAGCAGCTAAGCAATATAAATAACCCAGATGCTAACCGCCTTGAAGAAGGGGTACTGGACGATACAGACGCACATACACCTAAGGTGATGTGGCAACGCGTTAAAGCCAATCTCAATAAGGATTCGATGCTATTTCGCCATGCGGTACGCATGTCGTTAGCGCTAACCATTGGTTACGGCATCATTCAGTTGTTCGATATAGAGCGAGGTTATTGGATCTTACTCACCACCCTATTCGTCTGTCAGCCTAACTACAGTGCCACGAAGCAAAAGCTCGTCGCGCGTGTTGCGGGCACATTAGCAGGCTTACTGATTGGTGCACCGTTACTCGCAATGTTTCCATCACAAGAGAGTCAGTTGTTTTTTATCGTTCTTTCCGGCGTCGCTTTCTTCGCGTTTAGGATTGCTAATTATGGTTACGCCACCGGGTTTATCACCTTATTAGTCTTGTTCTGCTTTAATCAGCTGGGTGAGGGTTTTGCTGTTGTTCTGCCGCGCTTAGCGGATACCCTAGTCGGCTGTGGTCTCGCGGTAGCCGCGGTAACGTTCATTTTTCCAGATTGGCAGTCTAAACGCTTACATAAAGTCATGGCGGAAGCGGTTAAAGCCAACAAAGACTATCTTGCACAAATCATCGGGCAATATCGCATCGGAAAAAACGATAGCCTCGCCTATCGCATTGCACGTCGAAACGCACACAACCAAGATGCCAATTTATCAACTGCAGTAAGCTCAATGCTAGTAGAGCCAGGTAAATATCGTGGCGCTGTCGATGAAAGCTTCCGCTTGCTGACATTAAGCCATGCGCTGCTTAGTTATGTGTCAGCAATGGGCGCGCATCGCCAGCGAATTGAAAACGACACAACCCATCAACTTGTCTTACAGTCACACCGAGTGATCCATCGTCATCTTGATGTACTTTATACCCAGTTACATGATCAATGCATTGAGTGTGATACTTCTGACATTGATGACCCTGCACTGGAGTCTAGATTGGCAGAATGGCGAGAAGAAGACGATTCTTCAGCAAGGTTTGTATTGCAACAATTATATCTCATCTACCGTATGCTGCCTGAACTGCACTCTCTGGCAAGCAAGTGCGCCGTGCGCATTTCTACCAACCAGAATACGCCTCAATAAGCCTTGTAGCACGAGAAGTTGGTTTCACCGACTTCTCGCTTTCCTCTGACATTGCACGGACATTACTCAGCACAGATCTTCTATTCTGGATTGGTCTGGAAATCGGAGGATTTATGAACCGCAACAGCACAGTAAACTATTCTGTTAACTATCAACCTCAAGATGCGGGACAACAACCAACCGTCTCACGCTTAGATATGTTGAAAGCGCAACTTCATAAACTGACGCCTCATCAACTGGCTGAACTAAGAGGCGCAATTGATGCCAAGTTAGATTATCAGCCCAAGGCGGTGATCAGTGATGAAGAGCATGCCTTTTTGCGTAACTTGTTCTGATCTCACTTTTGCAAGGTTAAACCTAACCTTCGAAATGTCAGCTATACTCTTGATAAATCGCACTATTGCAGTTTGATTTACCACGAGGACGAGTATGGTCAATCATGACGAGTTTCCTACTATCTCCGCGCCACTCGACGTTATCGTCATCGGTGGTGGTATCAATGGCGCAGGAATCGCCAGTGAAGCCGCGAGTCGAGGTTTAACAGTTGGGCTCTATGAAGCCAAAGATTTTGCTGTTGCCACTTCTTCTGCAAGTTCCAAACTCATTCACGGTGGACTTAGGTATTTAGAGCAATTTAAATTCCGTTTAGTCAGAGAAGCACTAGCGGAACGTGAAATACTACTCAATAAAGCATCACATATCATAAAACCGATGCGCTTCCGTTTACCGCACCATTCTGCCCTACGTCCAAAATGGTTGATTAAAACCGGCTTGTTTCTCTATGACCACCTCGCAAGACGAAGCATTTTAAAACCAAGTAAAACTATACAACTCAACAGAGAGCATGGCTTACAGCCCTCACTCTCTACCGCATTTGAATATTCTGATTGTTGGGTCGACGATTCACGACTCGTGATAGCGAACGTCAAGCAAGCCCATCAATACGGTGCAGAAGTGAGGAATTATTGTGAAGTGCTCAGTGTTCGTCGCGATGGCGATTTATGGCACGTTGAGTTGTACGACTCTCGGTTAAAAAGTAAGGCGATTCGTCACTGCCGCGCAGTGGTCAATGCAACTGGTCCTTGGGCAGCGCAATTTCTAGAACAGCGAAGTGAAGACAACAGCCCTTATCAGATGCAGCTAGTTAAAGGCTCCCATTTAATTGTGGACAAACTCTACGCTGGTGAAGAAGCCTATATTTTACAAAGCCCAGATAAACGTGTTGTCTTCGTCATCCCTTACTTAGATAAATACACTATGATCGGCACTACGGATATCCCATTTAGTGGTGACCCGTATCAAGTCACGACATCCGATCAAGAAATTGAATACTTACTTGATGTCTGCAACCAGAATTTTTCTATCCAGCTCTCACCGCCAGACGTTATCAGTAGTTTTTCCGGTGTGAGACCACTATTTGGTGACTCTGGTGTTGATGCGCAAAATCAGAGCCGGGATTATCAGTTGGTGTCTAGCATTGAAACTAATCTGCCGCTACTTACTGTCTACGGAGGTAAGCTTACCACTTACCGCAAACTAGCACAGAAAGCGGTTGATCAACTTAAACCATTCTTTACCAGGCTTAGTCCCAGTAATAGCGAACACACGGTATTTAATGAGGCGGATGGTCTTGATTGCAACCTGCTGCAACGCCAAGTTGCCACTCAATTCCCATCGCTTGCAACAGAGACAATTACACGCTTGATAGATCTCTACGGTGTTGAGGTCTGGCAGGTACTGAACGCAATCAACGATAATGAAGCACCGCTCATCGCTGATGTCTATCAGGGTGAAATCGACTATCTCGTGCAAAATGAATGGGCGCTTTGCGTGGAAGATATTTTTTATCGCAGAACCAAGCTTTGTTATCAAACCACCGCTGCCGAGCGAGAGGTAATTGCAAAATACTTGGCTTAAATGAACAAAATTCAAGTCACACAATGGATTGGTTGGTCTACGTATACATTTGCGTAAACCAACCAAGAACCATTGCCAACCTATAGTCAATTAAGTTAGTACACCTAATTACAGGTAATGAACACGAAAGTGCTGAAATGCTTGGTTTAAAGTGATTTCTTTGAGCGGTTTTACAATCACGAAATCAGCACCTGCATCAATAAAAGACTGTTTGGTGTCAGCCATACCATCGGCAGTACATGCATAAATTGGAATATCGAGCATCAGTTCATCACGTATGATTTTCGTTGTTTCGATACCGCCAAGATTGGGTAACTGGTTATCCATTAATACCAAATCAAATTGGTGATGATGCTTAAGGTGATCGATCGCATTATAACCGTCTTGCACCCAGGTAACTTTCATCCCATATTTTTCACAAAACGCCTTAGCAATAAATGCGTTAGTTTGGTTGTCTTCAACAAGTAGTACCTCAATATTACGATCGAACATCGTGGCGGGCTCAACCATTTGTAACTGGTTTTGCATCAGTTCGCTATCAATCAAACCATCTATCATCAGTCTAACGATAAACCTTGTGCCGATACCCAGTTCACTATCAACCTCTATTGAGCCATCAAAAAGCTCCACTAAACTATAAACAATCGCTAAACCTAAGCCACTGCCGCCGTATTCGCGTGCGGTGGTACTGTCAGCTTGGACAAAAGGTTCAAAAATATGCTGAATCCGACTGCGATCGATACCAATGCCAGTATCTTCAATCGTAATGGTTAGCTCGTAATTGATCTGTTTCTGCTCAAGATTTAAATCGATAGCGATTTGCCCATGATGAGTAAACTTAGTTGCGTTGCTCACCAAATTAAACAAAATCTGATTTAGACGTACTTTGTCACTAAATACCGTCTGGTTGTCGGCAATATTGCTGCTAACAATTAACTGCACGCCCTTTTCATTACACAGTGGGCGGTAGATCTTCTCAACCGTCGTCACCAGTTCTTTTATATGGAACTCAGCATGCTGGATATGGAACATCCCTTGCTCAATTTTAGAAAAATCGAGGATGTCATTAAGTACCGCCAGCAGATGCTCACCACTATTAATCAGCACATCAATATGTTCAATTTCACGTTTACTCGTGAGATGTTCACGTAAAAGTTGCGACATGCCGATGATACCATTAAGCGGCGTGCGAAGCTCATGGCTCATTTTGGCTAAGAAATCGGCACGCGCACTAGCAAGCTGCTCGGCTTCCTGGCGGGCGGTCTGGCTTTGTTTTTCTGCTTCAATAAAGCTAGTGACATCCTGACCTTGTGCAATGATGTTTCGCGTCTTGTTATCAAGGATGATCGGTGAAAAGTTCCAGCGATAGGTTTTGCTGCCTATTGCCATATTAACGCCGGTAAGTGATACGCCCTGCGCACTCATTAAAACTTGTGGCAACAATGACTCACACATCGACTGGTAGAGATCTGTGCCGTTTTCTTTGCAATGAAAACTGCGTTCTGCCGCGGGGTTCATTCTTAACAAATTACCCTGCGTATCCCATAAGATGATCGGCGAAAGTGCAAAGTTAAATAAGTCAGCAAATTGCTTTTCTTGTTCACGCAGTCGCTTAAACGAACGATGAAAGGATTGCCCTATTTTGTTGAACTCAGAAATCGTCGAACCGGCAAATTTATCTACTTGTTCAGATTCTGTGCTTTGCTCAGTGTAACGCATCAAGTTTTTTAACTCGTTGGATATACGTCGACCTAACCAATAACGGCTGTACAAGGTGATGACGACTACCACGAAGGCAATCGCTCCCATCCACAAATAGTGACCACGCATCAGTAACACGACATGGGAGTTATTCTGAATGGTATAAACAGATAAGTACGTCGCGACACCATTAATGGTGAGATCCACTTTTGAGATCATAAATTCATTTGAATTCAAATTCGGCGAATACTGTTTAAACCACTCAACGTTATGGTCATCACTCTTGATACTCGAGGCGATAACTTCACTGCCTACCGCCAACGCTAATTCATCGACGTTACTGCCATCAAGCAACGCCTTGACGAGCGAGAAGTTATTGTTAAGTACTACCCCAACAAAAAAGTCGCCAACGACCTCACCAGTATCAAGCGCAATCATCGAAGTGCGGCGAACCATAAGGTAACGTGTCCCCATCGATGACGGAGCTTGAGATATATACCAATGATTACCTGTCACCAGATGTTTGCTTAACTCAAAAAGTTGCGAATCATCGATCCCATAAAATCGATGATTTTCATTGTTCCAGAATATTTCACCATCTTTGGCAATGAAACGGAAATCCGGTGAAATATCCGGATCATTTTGATCAATACTGTCAAAGAATAAATTAATGTTATCGCAATTTTCTACACGCAGTTCTTTAATCAACGACTGACTGCGGCTGTAACTGTCTTGTTGAATCTCAATAGACTGGAGACGAAAGTTAAATATTTCTTGAACAAGGCTCGCCGTTTGTTGTTTAGAACGTGCGACCTCTTGAGCAACCACTTGACGGTTAACTTGAAAGTTTTGCAGCAAAACCAACAACGTAATTGCACAAATCGTAACGAACAACGAACGCGTGAGTATGGTTGCGAAGCGGTAATTGGTCCCGCGTTTATTCCACAAATTCATTAACGATCCGAGTATCTAAATGCGCGCTGTTTCAAACGCTCAATTTTTTCTTGACCGTCTTCCGTTGTCACAACTTCAAAATCGCCCGAATAGACAATAGGTACAGATTTGCCTTCTAAATCCCACTTAATGGCTTCTGCCATTGCAATACCCGTATCATCGTTCATACGCATAACCGTGACATCAATTTCACCGCGTTCGATCGCCTCTAGCTCAGCTGTACCACCGCCCCAACCGTTGATCAGAATATCAGTGCGATTGAGTTCCTTGAGCGCTTTAACCGCACCAAGAGCCACATCTGTTGAGCAAGCGTAGATAAAGTCGATGTCCGGGTCTTTTTTTACCGCATTGAGCGCTGCTTTATAGCCTGACTCGCGATCCGCTTTGGTGTAGAAAGAAGAGACTAACTGATAGTTATCATGATGCGTCATATCTTCGATAAAAGTATCACCGCGGGCATCACTAACATATCCTTCAGAGAAATAGAGGACCGAATACTTACCCCCTACCGCAGTATTCTGTTTGTAAAACCCTTCCAGTGCTTGGGTGCCCATCACATGATCGAAACCAACATACATAAACGGCTGCTGCTCAGACCATGCTTTGACTGGTGTCGTAATATTTTGCAGGATCAGCTTAGTGTCGGTTGAACTAAGTACATGCTCGATGAATTTACGGTGTCGTGTGGTATCTAAGGTAAAAATTAGATAATTGGTGTTATTTTGCACCGCTTCAAGTAACGATAAGCTTTGCTGCCTTGCATCAAGACTTGGGCGAGTAAAGACCTGATTCAACTCATATTCAATATCAAGCTCATCCAAGCGCGCTTCAAAGGCTTTGATATTGCGCACCCAGTAATCGGAAATCTGCTGCCCTGGATAAACCACAGAGATCAAAATCGGCTTCGATTGCTTGATTTTGAGAGGCACTGGCGTATTTCTTACTGCTCGTACCAACTGCTCAGTGAGGACTTTTTGTTTAGGGTTAGCCTGAAGATACTCTTCATATTGCCAGTAACCATTTAAAACTTGGGGAGTTTGTGCAGAAGCTATCGCCGAAAAGGTAGTGGTAAAGGCAATAAGCGAAGCCAACGCTGTTTTGAGCATATTAAATCTCTATATTATTGTTCTATTTGTGTATTGTTTCGTTTGTATATTGCTATCGTTTAAGAGTAATACACTTTCATCACAAACTGTATATTTCCGCATATAAATCATCATGTATAACGTCATTTAGGCTAACGTTACCTCTGATTAACGCTTCTTTCGTTGATTTAGTTTGTTGTTTTAGGTGATATTCTACTTTTGACGCGAGGCTACGACTGTGATTAAGGCTACAATGCCATTCAAGGATGAGAGGACCTTTGCCTTTAAGTGCTTTGGCACCTTTACCCGTTGCGTGCTGCTCAAATCGTCTGGCAACGTCGGTAGTAATACCACAATAAAGTGAATTAGAGCGCGTACGTACAAAGTACACGCTCCAAATAGAGGGGTTAGATTCGCTCATTAAGTTGTTCGATTAGTGCTCTTAATTCTTGTACTTCTTCCTTAAGTGCGATTAACTCTTCTTCCAATTGCTCTACTTTGCTTGAACTATGTACCGAACTTGCTGCTGCCGTTTGGTAACTTTCTAGATCAACCTCACCACTGAACAGGTGCTGGTAGCGCGACTCACGTTTGCCAGCTTCGCGAGGAAGTTTAACTACTAGCGTCCCTGAACTATGATTGCTCATCGTCTCTAACACTGCCTCTACCTCTTTAACGTCAGTAAACTCAGCAAGACGGTTAGTGCGTGTGCGCAGCTCTCCTGGCGTTTGAGCACCACGTAATAGCAAGCAACATACGATTGCCTTTTCTTGCGCTGTCAGTTTTAGGTCGCCAAACTCAGTATTGCAAAAACGGTGCTGAAACTTACTCGCACGACTATTGAAACTGCTCTCATCACTCACCAGTCTACGAGCAATCAAACTATCCACGGCTTCTTGTACTTCACTATCAGAAAGATTCATCACCGGCTCACGGTTACTTTTCTGATTACAAGCCGAGGTCAAACTATTGAGTGTTAGCGGGTAGTAATCTGGTGTGGTCACTTCTTTTTCAATCAAACAACCGATTACGCGCGCTTCAATTGGAGTTAGCTCAATGTTCATAGGGACTTCCTTATGTAATTATATTTTGTTAATGCTCGGCTAAAATTGGAATGCGTCTCATATTGCCATTTTCATCAACCATGACAATTTTAGCTCGATTCAACTCAACTTCAGTAATTTCTTGCTGAGAACGTTCGAACTTATAAGCCTTGACCAGTTTACGGCACTTCGACTGTACCTTGGTTTTTTCTTGTTTGGGGATGACAATAGCTGAATTACGCATTACTAAGTCTTGAATTAACTAATGATTTAGCAAAATCATATATCGTTCTATTCGTCTGCTCAATCACTTGCGCGACGATTTGAACAGAAAAGCGCCAACTGGCGTAATGATTGATCTTAGTACTGTTATCGCTAGCTTTGTTATGATTTAATCATTGTCAGTTTATGTTAAGACTAGGAAAGGAACCTATGAGTGGTGTATTTGAAATCGTATCTCAAGCTCGTCGCAAAAATAAGCTAAAGCGTGAGCTGCTAGATAACGAGAAGAAAGTTCGTGATAACCGCAAACGTGTGGATCTACTAGAGAACCTGATTGACTATATCAAGCCAGACATGACACACGATGAAATCGTAGGCATCATTAAAAACATGAAAGCTGACTACGAAGACCGTGTAGATGACCACATCATCAAAAGCGCTGAGATTTCTAAAGAGCGTCGTGACATCAGCCGTCGTATCCGCGAACTGACTGAAGAAGACAAGCAAGTTCAAAAAGGCGCTAAAAAATAATTAGCCCTTTAAGTAGATTTCCTAAGCTCACGCTCCAGTCGTGAGCTTTTTTATTTCACAACCTCTCAGCAAAATCATCACAATTTTAACCAAAACGTTTGCGTAATCGCTAACCTTCAATCTTCATAAAATTGGGGGTTTAATCACAGAATTTCCCCTGCTATATTTTTAAGTAGATAAACAAGACCTTTCGAGGCAAGGAAAATCCTCACGAATCTCAAGATGAGAAGATGGTCATCGGTTAACACCGATATAATTTAGAGGGTCACTTAATGGATATGAATATGGTTGAAATCTTAGGTTACGCAGCATCAATTATGGTTGCGATCTCTTTAACGATGAAAGACATTGTTAAACTGCGAGTACTAAACTTTATCGGCTGTGCGCTATTTACTGCTTACGGTTTGATGATTGACTCATGGCCTGTGGTTTTGACTAACGGATTCATCGCCTGCGTAAACGTATACTTCCTAGTAAAAATGCAGCAAGAAAAAAAAACCGCTAAATTAAGCTCAGCAGCCTAAATTTCAAACCCCAGCCACGCTGGGGTTTTGCTTTTTGTGAATCCGGAACCTACCAACCACTCATAACTTTCAGAAAAATAAGATTTTAACCATTTCCTATTGCTATCCTGACGTTACCATTTTGCTAACCAATCTTTTCAATTGAGGTGCAATCAATGAAGCGTTTTTTCCCTTCCACCATTATGCTCACTCCGTTCTTAGTTAAACCTTATCCTGAGCAAGAAGAATATGCCGTCAAATCAGACCCTATCTCTTCGCCATCAAATTCAAATTCAGAGCGCAACCACAACAACCAAGATCACGACTCTGATCGTTTTAAACAACAAGATTAAGTGCTTTACTAACATCAAACTAAAGGCTGAGTTGATACAACACATATCGCGTTGAATTTAACCGCGCCTTAGCGATTTTGACTAGGAGATCAAACGGATGAAAAAAGTAGCAGTCATATTAAGTGGATGCGGTGTATTCGATGGTGCCGAGATTCATGAATCGGTGCTTTGCTTACTTGCTATCGAGCAAAATGACGCCTCTTGGCATTGCTTTGCACCCAATGTAAACCAACATCATGTTCTGAATCACATCACTGGCGAAGAAATGAATGAAAGCCGCAACGTACTGGTAGAGTCAGCACGAATTGCGCGAGGCAATATACAAGATGTGACAAACTTAAATGCCGAAGAATATGATGCCCTACTTCTTCCAGGCGGATTCGGGGTAGCGAAAAACCTCTCTGAATTCGCATTTAAAGGCGCAGATGCCACGATCAACCCCGCCGTTGCGCAAGCTTGTAAACAGTTCGCTGAATTAGGTAAACCCGCCGGATACGTATGTATCGCTCCTGCCCTGATCCCACTGATTTACACCAGTGGCGTACAAGGCACTATTGGTAATGACGTTGATACTGCGTCAGCCTTTACGGTGGCGGGTGGTGAGCATGTCACTTGTAATGTTGATGAAGTGGTCTTCGATCAAAAGCACAACGTATTGTCTACGCCAGCCTATATGCTCGCTCAATCGGTGAGTGAGGCGGCGAGCGGCATAAACAAACTGGTAAAACAGTTAATTAGCTTAGCGTAAACGAACACCAGCGCGATATCGCTGAAAACCAACTTACCGATAGAAATAAGCGCCTTCGCTGTCTTCCCCAGCGAGGCGCTTTATTAAACACAAATTAGTGACACTGTCACTCATTATCCATGTCAGCCCAAACTTGAGCACACCTTACTGCGCGCTTCCAACCTTTATAGCGTTGTGTTTGTTTTTCGATATCGTTGCTCGGTACAAAGCAATCATCTGCCATTGTTTGGCTCCGAATCGCTTCAAGACTTGACCAAAATCCGATGCCTAATCCCGCTAAATACGCTGCCCCCATCGCAGTGGTTTCTCTTGCTTGCGGTCGGTGAACTTCTGTTTGCAGCACATCCGCTTGAAACTGCATTAAAAAATTGTTCGCTACTGCGCCACCATCCACTTTCAAGCCTGCGAGTGAAACTTTCGCGTCTGCCAGCATTGCATCTAACACGTCTTTCGATTGATAAGCGATACTCTCTAAGGTTGCACGCACAATATGTTTGGCGTTTACACCACGAGTTAAGCCTACAATCGTGCCTCTAGCATGGGCATCCCAATAAGGCGCACCAAGACCAGTGAATGCAGGCACAACATAAACACCATTCGACGACTCGACTTGGGTTGCCAACTGCTCTGACTGCTGCGCATCACTGATCAGTTCAAGTTCATCACGCAACCACTGAATGGATGCGCCGCCCATAAATACTGAGCCTTCTAAAGCGTAAACCGGCTCACCAACCTGATTACATGCCAAGGTTGTTAATAAGCCATGAGTTGACGTTACTTTATTTTCGCCAGTGTTCATTAACAAAAAGCAGCCGGTACCATAGGTGTTTTTGGCTTGCCCTTCACTGATACATTTTTGCCCAAACAATGCCGCTTGTTGATCGCCAGCAACGCCAGTAATTGGTACAACTGCACCGCCTATATGGGCGTTGCCGTAAAAAGTGGAAGACAGTTTTACTTCAGGCATCATCGAAACAGGGATATCAAACAGCTCAAGCAATTCTTCATCCCACTGCTTGGTATTGATATTAAATAGCATAGTGCGTGACGCATTGGTGTAGTCCGTGGCATGGACTGCACCTTTGGTCATCTTCCACATTAACCAAGTGTCGATAGTGCCGAACAGTAAATTACCCTTTTCTGCTTGCTGACGGGCATTTGGCACGTTGTCCAAAATCCATTGGATCTTTGAAGCAGAAAAGTATGGGTCGAGCACTAAGCCGGTTTTTTCTCTGATGACTGGCTCATGCCCTTCTGCGGTCAGGCGGTCACACACTTCAGTGGTGCGGCGACACTGCCAAACAATCGCATTGTAAACGGGCTTACCTGTGTGTTTATTCCAAACCACCGTCGTCTCGCGCTGATTGGTGATCCCAATAGCGGCGATCTGCTCACTGCTAATCTCGGCTTTGGCTATTGCCTCTGACAAAGTTGCACTTTGGGTGGCGTAAATTTCCAGAGGATCATGCTCGACCCACCCCGCCTTAGGGTATATCTGGGCAAATTCCCTTTGTGACGAACTGATAATGGTCGCGCTCTGATCAAATACTATCGCGCGTGAACTAGTGGTGCCTTGGTCAAGGGCTACGATGTACGTCTTCTGTTCCAACGACATGTTCCTATTTGTTTCTGAATAATTGCTCACAACCCTACATTGTTCACCAAACTTAACTGAGTGAGTGTGGCGTTGCAGGTTGTCACTGTTGTAGTAAGTATAAACATATAAAAAAACGAGAATAGTGATTTGGTCACTATTCTCGTTCTGCATCAAATGAGTGGTTAATAATGGAGCTAATAATCGGTCGAGAGAATAAAACGCAGTTCTGCTCTGCGGTTACACGCTTTGCCACTGGCTGTAGCATTGCTGCAAGCCGGGGCTGACTCCCCATAGCCTCGGGTAAAAATCATCTGCTTATTGACGTGATTTCTCACTAATTGCTGTTTCACTGCTTCAGCACGTTTAACGGATAACGAGTCGTTAAACTGCATCGCACCAGTGCTATCCGCATGACCATCAATCACAATATCAATACCCGGTTGCGAGGCGATATAACGACCGATCGTTTGCAACCAATAAGAGGATTGATTCGAAATTTGCGATGAGCCAGTTTGAAACTTAATGGTGTCCGTCAGCCTAATCATCTTGTAGCCACCAGGCAGTACTTCGTAGTCTAGGTTATGCTTGGCGAGAAAACTCTCTAAAGAGTGAGGTTGGTACGCATTTTTTTCACCATAGGGACCTTGAACACCCGAACGCGCCACTATCGTCGCGTCGCCCCATTCTGGATGCAATAATTCTGACTCGTCTTGCGGTGCGATTAGCAACATATCGCGAGTAAGCATATCTGTCGGTACCGTGCCGCATCCACTTAACGCGAGCACTGCTGTTGTTAAACCTATGGCTAAAAATCTCATTGCCTCACCATTCATTGATCCGATTACCTAATTTATATCGTTCAGTTGACGCAAAGCTTTAGCTTTACACGTCGATTTTGATTCAAACGCTCAAATTTTTACCAATCTCGATAGAAGTTGTTAAAATTTACTAATCAAGCTGAGATAACCGTTTGTTTCAAGCACTGTTAACGGTAAACTCTGCTTCACTTTTGACTCGCTAACATGCGTTCCTAAAGAGATAAATTTATGAAAAAAATGATCGCTCTATTTCTTGTCGCTATTTCTACGCTTATGGTGGGTTGCTCAGAAAGCTCTACCCCTGTAGAAGGTAAGCAATACCGAACTCTATCAAACAACCTAGCAACATACCGTTTACCACAAGTGACAGAAGTGTTCTCACTCAACTGTGGTCACTGTAAACAAATGGAGTCTCAGCTTCCTAAACTAGAAAAGCTTATCGACCAAAGTGTGGGCAAGGTTCATGTAACTTTCAACGAGAGCGCACAAATTGGTGCCATGATTTACTACAGTGCAGAGATGCAACTGGGTAAAAAGCCAGATCATGAGATGATGCTTGACCTGTTTAACGCAGCACAAATGGGCGATGGTGCAACATTAGCTGAGAAAAAAGGTCAAATTGACAACGCGTTTAAAAGCCGTGGCTTAGTTTCTCCATACGACATTACTGAAGAACAACAAAACCAGTTGTTCCAAGCAATGCAAATTGCTGATGAAATCATCACAAAAGGCGAAATCAATGGTGTTCCAACGTTTATCGTCAACGGTAAATATGAAATTATTACTGCTGGGCACGAAACCATTGAAGAAATCGCGAACACGATTAACTACCTGATTAAAAAGTAACTTATTGGAAAGGATTCATGACTAAAATTATTATCCCGATTGTTGTTGTCATTCTCGCTGGCTTTATGATCTACCGTACTTGGACTAACCATAAAACGGCAGACGTGAACTTCCAACAAGGGCAGGCATTCCTTGCTGAAAATGGACAAAAAGAGGGAGTGGTAACCACTGAAAGTGGTCTGCAATACCTAGTACTTGAAAAAGGCGAAGGTACAGTTCATCCGACGAAGAGCAACAAGGTAAAAGTACATTACCACGGTACTTTGATCGACGGCACTGTATTTGATAGCTCGGTCGACCGTGGTGAGCCAATCACTTTTGGTCTTGGTCAAGTGATCGCTGGCTGGCAGGAAGGTCTAACATACATGACCGTAGGTGATAAATTCCGCCTATTCATTCCAAGCAACCTAGCTTATGGCAAAAGCGGCACGGGTCCTATCCCACCAGCTGCGACACTAATTTTTGACGTTGAGTTGCTCGACGTTCAATAATCACCGTTAAGAAAAAACCGCTCAATTTCAATTGAGCGGTTTTTTTATTACCTAAAACTGATTCTGCTATCAATCGTGTTTCTTTTGCACGTACTTTCGGCTGACATCAACCACAGCCACATCTCTAAAGAAACTTCGTCCTAGCAATACTGGGAACGACAAATGGGTTCGGTCTGCAAGGGTAAACTCGGTTTTCTCTTTAAGGTCACCAATTTGGATCCAAGCATGCACCACTGCGCGGCGTTGTGAACCTTCGGCACTAGACTGTTTAATCTTAACCCAACGCTCAACAGGTAAAGAAATCTCTTTACTGCTCACTCCGTCGTGTTCCATTTTAAATTTCACCCAATCTTTTCCGTCGCGTTCAAAAGGCTTAATGTCAACGGCACTAATGGAGGATGTTGTCGCACCAGTATCGATTCGAGCCCTGAACGACTCTTCTAACCCAGGAATATAAACCCACTCTTTCTCCCCTAAAATGAGCTTACCGTCTGTGGTCTTTCTGTCCGGTTCAACAACAGGTGGCAAAGGTTTTTGGTCAGGAGTGACTTCCGGTTCAACTTTTGGTTTCTCGACTGGTTTTTCTGGAGTCTCTACACTTGGTAGCTCAACTGGTGGCTGTTCTGGTTTAACTGGTTGCTCTAGTACGCTAGTTTGACTAGCGCATGCCGCTAGCGTGGTAGACAAGATCACCAAACAAGTGGTTTGCCAGTTCTTTCTCATTCAATCCCCCCGAATTGATAACTGAATTGGATAAAAAAGGCTCTTACGAGCCTTTAATTTATGACACTTTCAAGATTGCATCCGCGACGTAAGGAATATCCTTTTCCGTTAAGCCAGCAATGTTAATTCGACCATCGCCGACACCGTAAATACCGAATTCTTCTCGTAAACGTGCCATCTGGTCTTGACTAAAGCCTAGCACAGTAAACATGCCTTTGTGCGATTGGATAAAATCAAACTCAGAAGTGTTATGTGTTGTTCTAAGCTCTTCACACAGTGAAGCGCGCAATGACACGAGACGATTACGCATGGTATCTAACTCGTTACGCCAGATGGTCGTTAATTCTGCATCCTGCATAATAGTTTTGACCAAGGCTGCACCGTGATCGGGCGGCATCGTGTAGGTTGCACGCGCCATAGTGAGCAACTTGCCTTTTGCGTTTTGGGCATCTTGCGCTGAACGACCTAAAACGATCGCCGCACCCGTGCGTTCGCGGTACAAACCGAAGTTTTTTGAACAAGATGTAGTGATCATCATCTCTTCGACGCGTTCCGCCATGTAACGTAATCCCGCAGCATCTTCTTCAATACCGTCGCCAAAGCCTTGGTATGCCAGGTCAACAAATGGGGTAAAGCCCTTCTCTTGCGCTAATCGAGTCACTTGTTGCCAAGTATCAAAATCAATATCAGCGCCGGTTGGGTTATGGCAGCAACCATGCAGCAAGACGACATCATCTTTGCCTGCTTGAGAGATTTCTTCTAACATGCGTGCTTTGTCGACTTGCTTAGTCACCGGACAAAAATAGCTGTAATGCTTAACCTTTAGCCCCGCCGCTTCCATAACTGGCTGATGGTTAACATAACTGGGGTTTGATAACCAAACCGTTGTGTTAGGTTGAGCCACTTTAATCAGATCGCCTAGCATGCGCAGTGCGCCACTTGCACCCGGCGTTTGAATCGCAGATACACGCTCTAATACTGATGACTGTCCTAATACCAAGTCAATCATCGACTGATTAAACTCTTCACAACCAGCAAGTCCAACATATGACTTGGTTTTTTGTGTTGCCACAACTTTTTGTTGTGCAAGGTCAATCGCCTGCATAATCGGGGTTTCACCCGTACTGCTTTTATACACACCTATACCCAAATCCACTTTTTCTTCGCGCGGATCATTCCTATAAGCGACAGAAAGAGAAAGTATTGGATCTAGTTTTGGTTCAGGTAAATGAGAGAACATGAAAGTCACAACCCTTTGAAATTCATTGTTGATAGTGTTATTCAAATTAACACTAGTTTTCGTAAATATCGACAATTAAACAACTTCTCGATGAAATTTTTCTGTAAGAGCGATTGACTAAACTTATCACTCTATTCATCCCCTTTCATACCACTTATCAAAGCATTAAGCTTGCGACCAACATATTGATCAAATTGAAGGATCAAAAAAGGCAGCCAATGCTGCCTTTAATCAAAGTTTGAAGCTGAGAACTTAAAGCCTATAGCTAAAAACTCATAGCTTAAAGTAATGTATCACCTGATTAGAACTGCCGCGCCATTCGAGGTTCAAATCACGCTTCTCTTGCTCGAACTTACCATCGACCAGCACATCAATAAGATCCACAATCTCTTTTTGCGCTTCACTCAACTCGCCCAGAGTATAGCCAGACCATAGCCAGATATCTTTGTTAGGGCATTCAGCACGTACGCGTTTTACTAAACGCAATACATCAGCCACATTCGAGGGATGAAGCGGATCGCCCCCTGACAGCGATAAACCTTTACGTTTGATGCGCGTATCGTTTAGGTCGGCAATGATTTGATCTTCAAGCTGCTGCGTGAACGGATGACCACTGTCTACGCGCCAAGTTGTCTTGTTATAGCAGCCGCGACACTTATGTTCGCAGCCAGAAACAAACAAAGTCACGCGAGTGCCGGGACCATTTACAACGTCGATTGGGTAGTATTGATGGTAGTTCATAGTTCCAAAACGAAAAAACCAGCCCGCCTTAAAGCAGAGCGAGCTGGTGAATGATACTTACAGGTTCAATTATAGGTGCTTAACGCGACGCTTAACTTCTTCTTGCTTACCGAAGTTAAATGGACGAGCGTCTGGGCTACCTAAGTAACCACATACACGTCGAGTTACTGATACTTTGCTTGAATCGTGGTTGCCGCAGCTTGGGCAAGTAAAGCCTTTGCTCGTACAGTCAAACTCACCGGTGTAACCACACTCATAACACTCATCGATTGGTGTATTGGTGCCGTAGTAAGGTACGCGGGTGTAGCTGTAGTCCCATACGTTTTCCAGAGCTTCAACGTTACGTTGCATGTTCGGGAATTCACCATAACAGATAAAGCCACCGCTTGAGATATGGGGGTATGGCATCTCAAAGTCAATCTTATCGTATGGGTTTACCTTCTTCTCAACATCTAAGTGGAAGCTGTTGGTGTAGTAACCTTTGTCAGTCACGCCTTCAATCACACCAAACTCTTTAGTGTCGATACGGCAGAAACGGCTACATAGGTTTTCACTTGGCGTGCCGTATAGGCTGAAGCCATAACCTGTTTCTTCGGTCCATTGCTCTACGTGTTTCTTCAGGTACTTAACGATATTCAGTGCTTTCTCACGCAGCTCGTCATTGTCGTATACGTGTTCTGAAGTACCGTATAGTGCGTTAACCATCTCATGGATACCAATGTAACCAAGAGAAATAGACGCGCGACCATTTTTAAAGATATCAGCAATTGAGTCGTCTGCTTTTAGACGAACACCACATGCACCTTCCATGTATAGAATTGGCGCAACGCGAGCTTTAACGTTTTCTAGACGAGAGATACGCGTTTCTAGTGCACGGCGTGCCACGACTAGTTTCTCATCTAGGATTTTGAAGAACTCTTCTTCGCTGCCGTTTGCTCGGATTGCGATACGAGGCAGGTTCAAACTTACTACACCAAGGTTATTACGACCTTCATGGATAAGTTCACCGTTTTCTTCATAAGTATTTAGGAAACTACGGCAGCCCATTGGGGTTTTGAATGAACCTGTTACTTCAACCACTTTGTCGTAGTTAAGAATATCTGGGTACATACGCTTAGAAGCACATTCTAGTGCAAGCTTCTTAATGTCGTAGTTCGGATCTTGCTCTTTATGGTTCAAGCCATCTTTAATCGCAAACACAAGTTTTGGGAACACCGCTGTTTTACGGTTCTTACCAAGACCCGCAATACGGTTTTTCAAGATTGACTCTTGAATTAGACGTGATGCCCAACTTGTGCCTAAACCAAAACCAAAGGTCACAAATGGTGTTTGACCATTTGCAGTATGCAGCGTGTTTACTTCATACTCTAAAGATTGGAATGCGTCGTAACACTCTTTCTCTGTGCGAGCGATAGCAAAAGCTTCTGGGTTGTGGATATCCCACTCTTTTGCGATAGAAAGGTGTTTCTCGTAGCTTGCCTGTACATACGGTTCAAGTACTTCATCAATACGGTTGATGGTTGTACCACCGTAGATATGGCTTGCTACTTGCGCAATGATCTGTGCAGTTACTGCTGTTGCTGTCGAAATTGACTTTGGAGTGTCAATTTCAGCATTACCCATTTTAAAGCCGTGTGTCAGCATGCCTTTAAGATCGATAAGCATACAGTTAAACATCGGGAAGAATGGTGCGTAATCTAGGTCGTGGTAGTGTAAGTCACCTTCATCGTGTGCTTGTACTACGTCACGTGGCAGAATGTGAGTTTTCGCATAGTGTTTAGCCACGATACCTGCAAGCAGGTCACGTTGTGTCGGAATTACTTTACCGTCTTTGTTAGCGTTTTCGTTGATTAGGTCAACGTTGCTCTCTTCGATCAGACCTTCGATTTCACGAGTAAGCGCACTTTGCTTCTCACGAGCGATGTCACGATCATGACGGTATTCGATGTATGAGCGTGCTAGTGACTTATATGGTCCTTGCATTAGCTCATTTTCAACTAGGGTTTGGATTTCGTTGATGTGTACTTCATCGTGATCTTTTAGCTGCAGCTCTACTGCCAATGCCACATTTAAGGCATAGATAGCAATCTCGTTGTTCACGTGCTCTGCTGCTGCTTCCACTGCTGCTTGAATACGATCCCTGCTAAACGGAGCTCTTGAGCCGTCACGCTTGATTACGATTGGTTTCACCTTTTCTCCTTACCCCAGCATACTCACAGAGTTATCCACAAACACACTATATAGGGTTGTTATTTTTTTGACTGACACTAGATGTTGTGGCGTATTAGACTCCAAAGCGCACCCCAAAAGTATTGATTTAGATCAATAAAACTAGGTTACAGTACAATAACGAAACGATCTTATTGGCATAGCTCCCAGATACAAATAAAACAATGAAAATTGCAAAATTTCAGCTTTTAAACTTGATTTTTTGCGAAGGCTTACGAGACAAAGGTTCAACGCTAATGGTAAAAAATACGCTGCTTATTTTACGGTCAAAACCTCTCATTTTTCTATATATAGTGGTATTGACTACATTTCAGACACAAGCAGGACAATCGTTCAAAGTTTCGACATGGAATATGGAATGGTTTGTTTCTGAGGGAAATGAACGTTTTGCACCTTCGTTGCGCAATAACGATGATTTTTACAAAATGGCGCACTATTTCAATAAACTCGATACCCCTATTCTCGCGTTCCAAGAAGTTGGGGACGCAGCGGCATTAAGGCGGCTCATTGGCGACAAATATACCCTATATATGTCCGATCGCGCGCTAGCGATGAATAGCCAGCTCCAATACGATGACATCAACCAGTATACGGGGTTCGCAGTACGAAACAGTATCGCGGTACAAGATGTCGATGACTTCTCACTCCTACCCGCGCAACGCCATGACAAGCTGCGTTTTGCAAGCTACATCATTGTTGAGCCTTACAGTGACTCACCCATTCATTTACTCAACGTTCATTTAAAAGCGCGTTGCAGCGGACGCTATGAAAACAATAAAGCGTGTCAAACTCTTAAATTGCAGGGCGAAGCATTAAATCATTGGATTAAAGAACGTGAAGCCAATGTTGAGCGCTATATGATAGTGGGTGACTTCAATCATAACCTCTCCTTCAATCGAGATTGGTTTTGGCAATCATTGAGCAAGTCGACAGATGCTGTGCTGGCGACACGTCATGTCAACGCAGAATGTAAGGTACGTAGCCGTAAAAATCCAAACCGAACTCATCAGTTCCGTTCATTAATCGACCATATTGTAACCAGCCGTGATATAGACATTATTGAGATAAGACAGAACCTTTACCAATCGCAAGATGTACTGGACTATCAACTCAGTGACCACTGCCCAATCACGGCAACGTTCAAATAAGTCCACCATTATGCGCTGAACAATGTCAGTCAGCGCATATTCACTTGAATTGGAACAATTATTTTGCAGACAACTTGTTGAGGTGTGTTTTAGAAGAACTCAGTGATTGAGTTAGCAGCGAGCCCAGCAACATGGTGGCAATAAAAATCCAAATCCCCACATTACCGTAACTGAGACTGGCTACCGCAGGACCCGGACAAACACCTGCTACTCCCCAACCGACACCAAACAGCGCTGCACCAATAACCAAGCGCTTATCAATAGTGTTGTTGGTTGGTAAGCAATACTCAGCGCCCGACACCGAATGTGCACGTGGTTTTATCAACACAAAATACGCAGGCATAAATACCGCTAGGGCTCCGCCCATCACAAACGCCAAACTCGGGTCCCAATTTCCGGCGACATCAAGAAAACCAATCACTTTGGCAGGATCAATCATGCCTGATACTGCCATGCCTAAACCAAATAACAGACCACTTAACGCTGCAACAAATAGATTCATAGCATGACTCCTAAATCACATGAAGACGGATAAACACGGTAATGCCCGCCACCAGCATAAATGTGACTGTTGCCACTATAGAACGTTTAGATAAACGCCCAATACCGCAAATACCATGACCACTCGTACAACCATTGCCAAGCCTTGTACCAACGCCCACCAGTAAACCAGCTACCGCAAACGCAACTAAAGAAATGTTCTGAGTATCGGGAACATTGATAGTGAATAAACGGATAGCACTGCCACCACCGAATACCATGCCAATAACGAAAACCAATCGCCAAGCAACGTCACCTCGCACTCGAGCGAAGAGACCATTCACTATGCCACTTATACCCGCAACTTTACCGTTAAACAGTAAAAGCAATGTGGCAGAACAGCCGAGTAACATCCCGCCTATGAGTGCATTCCATGGAATGGCATCAATCATAAATCCTCCTTGTTTGCGCAAAATACGCAGTGTAGTGACTTCATCATTACCTCCACTCTCGAATCCGCGAGCGAGTAAAATACCTGCTGAGACTCCTTGCGCGCTTTGATGATATTGTGTTTACGCAACACGCTTAGATGTTGCGACAATGCGGATTGGCTAAGTGTTGAGTTCTCTTGTAAGGAGCCTACGCCAACTTCACCTTGCGTCAGTTGGCAAATCACCATCAGGCGCTCTGGATGCGCCATTACTTTCAGTAATTCCGCTGCTTGCGTTGCATTTTTTTGCATCTGCATCATGTCAAATTGCGTTTCACTCATTATTCCGTCCCGCTACCATTTTGTTTAGATTCTAACCATAAATTAACATTAGTCAATTCTAATTTAGTGAAATCACATTTAGATTATTTAAAATTAGACATAACTAATATAGTTCATTATAGTAGCAGTTATTGAATGTTAAGCTTGCAGATCGACTGCACTATCAGCGATTGCAATAAACGCAAATACAAGGAAATCTAGGAGTAACTATGACGAAGATTGTAATTATCGGTGGTGTCGCGGGCGGCGCTTCTGCGGCGGCGAGAGCACGACGTTTAAGCGAAGATGCACAGATCATTATGTTTGAGCGCGGACCATTTGTCTCATTTGCTAACTGCGGATTGCCTTATCATATTGGTGGCGATATTCAAGAACGCAGTAAGTTACTCCTACAAACACCTGAAAGTTTCTTAGCCCGTTTTAATGTCGACGTGCGCGTGATGAACGAAGTTACCGCCATCAATCGCCACGATAAAACCGTGACAGTAAAGAATTTACTTGATGGCAGTGAATACCAACAAGAATATGATTTCTTGCTATTAAGCCCGGGCGCAGCACCTGTTGTCCCACCCATCCCAGGGGTAGACAACCCACTCACCCATTCGCTGCGCAATATTCCAGATATGGATAAAATCATCCAGACCATCAAGATGAATAATGTTGAGCATGCTACGGTTGTCGGTGGCGGTTTTATTGGCTTAGAAATGATGGAAGCGTTCCATCAACTTGGCATCAAAACCACGCTACTTGAGTTATCAGACCAAGTGATGACTCCTGTTGATCGCGAAATGGCGGGGTTTGCCCACGACGAAATCCGTAATCATGGCATTGACCTACGCCTAAGTACCGCGCTTAGCAGTGTGGAATACATTCCTGAAACGCATGTCGCCAATCAGGATGCCGGCGAAAGCAATCACCACCAGCATTTAAACGGACACCTAGTATTAACACTCAGCAATGAAGAGCAGCTAAAAACCGATCTATTGATCATGGCGATTGGTGTTCGTCCTGAAACAGCGCTTGCTCAACAAGCAGGATTACAACTTGGTGCACTGGGTGGTATTTACACCAATGAATATATGCAAACCAGCGATCCAGCTATTTACGCGGTAGGTGATGCCGTTGAGGAAAAAGACTTTGTAACAGGCGAACAAACCCTTGTTCCACTCGCTGGACCTGCCAACCGCCAAGGTCGTATGGCTGCAGACAACATGCTTGGTCGTAAAGAGACTTATCAGGGTACACAAGGCACCGCGATCTGTAAGATCTTTGATTTAGCCGTAGCATCTACAGGTAAAAATGAGAAACAATTAAAACGTGACAACATCACTTATGAAAAAGTCTACGTGCACACAGCAAGCCATGCGAGTTACTACCCTGGCGCTGAAATTGTGTCGTTCAAGATGCTGTTTGACCCTAATACAGGCAAAATCTTAGGCGCTCAAGCAGTAGGTAAAGATGGTGTCGATAAACGTATTGATGTCATGGCAGTTGCCCAACGTGCGGGCATGACGGTTGAACAACTACAACACCTAGAGTTAACTTATGCACCACCGTATGGCTCGGCAAAAGACGTTATCAACCAAGCTGCATTTGTTGCTAATAACATCATTCAAGGCGACGCAACTCCAATTCATTTTGATCAGATTGACAATCTGTCAGATGAACAGATACTGCTTGATGTGCGTAATCCGGGTGAACGAGAAAACGACAATCACTTAAGCGGTGATATCAATATTCCGGTCGATCAACTACGTCAACGTATGGGCGAACTACCAAAAGACAAAGAGATTGTGCTCTACTGTCAAGTTGGTCTGCGTGGGAATGTCGCCTACCGACAACTGGTCAACAATGGCTTCAAAGCGCGTAACCTAATCGGTGGTTATAGAACATATAAGTTTGCCAAAGCATAACCGCACGTTTGCTTGGCTTAATTACTAAGGGTTGAATTACAAAGAGGAGCTTTAGTTGCTCCTCTTTTGCTATCAAGCTAAACAGTGCTCAGGCTGAAGAAAACCTATCGCTTGTGAGAACGGAACTGGCTTACTAATGTAATAACCTTGGATATATCGACACCCCATATCTCTCAATATTGTTAACTGTTCTTTTGTCTCAACCCCTTCAGCGATAACGTCGAGCCCTAATTGGGTGGCTAGTAAAGTAACCGACTGTGCCAACACCGCATTGTTTTTGTCTGTTTCGATATTCCGAATAAAGGAACGGTCAATCTTGAGGATATCAACGGTATTTTTCATTAAGTTAGAAAAGGAGGCAAATCCAGTTCCAAAGTCGTCAAGTGCCAACTTAAGCCCTTTACCGCGCAATTGATGTAACAGCTCTTGTACTTCTGGCTTATCTTCCAACGGAACCGATTCGGTAATTTCGATAATAATATCTGAGGTGCTCAGCCCATACATAGCTAACGTTTTTAAGATCGAGCAGTTATCAATATTCTCATCAGTTAACTCATCAATCGAACGGTTAACAGACACTTTTATGTCATTGTGCCCTAGGCGCTTTAATTGATTTAAGTCTTGGCAAACTTTAGTCAGGATAAGATTACCAAGTTGGCTAATATAGCCAAGCTCTTCGGCAATCGGAATAAACTCAAAAGGCGAGATACTGTTGCCATCATCTATCCATCTCGCTAGCGCTTCAAACTTAACCACTTTACCTAGATTCAAATCATAGATTGGCTGGTACTCAACGTGCAGTAAGGATTCATCAATTGCCCGTTTAAGCTTTATGCCTAACTGCTCTCTCCTACCAATGTTTTTTTCTAAATATGCCGAGTAACGGACGGTGCTTGGATGGGACTGAGATTTTGCTGAATCTAACGCGTAATATGCCTTAGCCATCAAATGAGTACTATTTGGCGACTTACCAGGAAGTGCATAACCCATATTAATGCTGAGCTTAACGAGTCGTCCATCAATGTAGAACTCTTTTTCAACTCGACTGCGAATCTCATCAATTAAGGTATCAATATCATCTAAATCATCGACATGCCAAGATAACGCAAATTGATCCGCTGCGTAGCGACAAACGCTAACCGTACCGCCTCTAAAATTACGATAAAGCAATAACCCAACGTAACGGAGCACTTTGTTACCAAAGCTTTCGCCATACAAATTGTTGATCGTCGAGAAACGATGAATGTCTAACAACACCACTATCAAGTCTTTATGCTGCTCAAAATACTGCATAAACTTGGTTCGAGTTTGTAACCCCGTAAAGTCTTGCTTGTTCTTATACTTAAGTAACTCGCTTTCCATCAACTTCCGATCGCTAATGTCATCGAAAATACCAATGTAATTCTTAACGATGCCATTTCTATCTTTCACCGCAGAAATAGACAGAACTTCAGGATAAACAGCGCCCGATTTGGTCTTATTCCACACTTCGCCAGACCAATGACCGGTTCGATTAATTTGATGCCACATCGAACCATAGAACTTATTATCATGAATATCAGAGCGAAATATGCCCGGTGTGTGCCCCTGGGCTTCTTCAAACGTAAAGCCTGTGATCTGCTCAGCTTTAGCATTCATATGTCGAATTCGGTTTTCTTCATCAGTGACAAGAACGCCGTTATTAGATAGCTCGATAACTTTCGTTGCGATTAGATGGTTATTTTCTAACAGTGAGTAATCGGTGATATTTTTTAAGTTACCTTCAATGCGGCGCAGTGCTCCTTGTGCGCTGTAGTGCTTAAAGAAAGTTAACTCAAGTGCGAGACCGCATTTCGTCTGCTCCTTATCAATGACAACTTTACTTATCGAGCAAGGAGAAAATGCCCCGGAGAGGAACTGTGCGTAACGCTGTGGTGAGCAAAAGATATGATTTGAAAAGAAATCATCAAAGCTCAAGTCTACCGAGTCTGATATGTCAAACATCGATTTCAAATTCTTGGAATAGCTAAAGCGATCAGTCGCCACGTCCCAGTGCCATGAACAGGATTCCGTGATTTGCTCAGAACGCTCAAATTGCGCCAATAACTGGTTTTTTTCGCGCGTTAGGCGTTGTTGCACTATGGTCTTACCAATTAAAAAACCCGCAGCCAATAACCAGGCGTCATCAAAGGAGCGTTCAGCCAAAGGTTTAGAATAGAGCAGAGCCAAAACCCCAACAATATCGCCATCTTGATTCTGTAAAGGAACGCCAATATAACTCTCCGCGCCTAACTCTACTAAAGCTATATCATGAGGAAAGTGTTGTTGCACGTTATCTGCATAGCGGCAAATTTCTTTGTCATGCAACACATTAGCACAAGGCGTACCGGCAAGGTCATAGGTAAAGTTATCTAAAGGCTTACCATCGTATAAGTAGGCTAATGTACTTGCCTCACTGCGTGCAGAGTTAAACTCCGCGATAAAACCGTGCGTAGGTTGGTATTGAGTGTAGATTTCTCTCAGGCAACGCCAATAAAGATCATCTTCGTCTTTAGCCCGAATGACCTCATTAACCAATACGTCCATTAAAAATCCAATCCTTCTGATTCATATAGTTATCGACAAAACAACACATAACCGTGTTTTAACCATCCATGAACTTAACTGGCTGAGCGAAGTCAAACCATTGATGCCAAAGGTTCGTTGATAACTTATATTTCCGACAACATTACAAAATTACTCAGGTATTACAGGTGCGTTCATCCGCACTCATCTTTGTTATTCTTATCTATGTCTACTTTATGTTCTTCTGAATGATAACTCACTCACAACACATAAGTAGCACTTTAGTATGTTAATATCGATAACAATTCAATTACAAAGTTTATTTTGAAAATTAGATAAGTAGGTCATCTTTTTACCCTATTGGTGGCGACAAATCGCTCTGATACCCAAGAATAAATAACAAACGATACTGTGAGTTAGCAGGATAAAAACATCGAGGATAAGCAATAGATTGTGCTTTTTTATAAAATAATTTGAAACTTAGAAAAATAACGGACATTCACACAATCGCACCGAATCACTGCCACGCTACTAGAATGATGCCCAAAGTGATCAGAACAACACCAAGCCAATTGGTCAAACTCAAATTCTCTCCAAGCACTAACACCCCGAATACCGCAACGAACACGACACTTAATTTATCGATGGGGGCAACTTGAGAAGCTTGACCTAAGCTCATAGCGCGAAAGTAGCAAAGCCACGATGCGCCCGTAGCAAGACCTGATAAGACGATAAATAATAAACCTTTACTAGAAACCTCACTTATTGGTTGAAATTTTTGAGTGAAAAAAGCGATACCACCAACCAAAATCAATATCACGCAAGTACGGATAAATGTTGCAAAATCGGAGTTAATGGTATTCACGCCCAATTTCGTGAAAACTGCGGTTAAAGCGGCAAAAATTGCAGATAGAAGGGCCCAACTAAGCCATGATGTTTGAAACATACAATCGTTTCTGTAGTCAATTAAACAAGAAACTTGAGTCTATTTTTATTACGACTCAATTGCTAATGATTTTAGTTCTCTTTGATTAAAAAGATAAAGTGAGCACTATGCTCACTTTATCGTTTCCTTTTAGAAGGGATAACTAACACCCATTTTTCTTAGTCGTACATCCGCTACTCTGTGAGCAACCCGCACATGCCCCACCTTTTCGTTTCATTGCTACTATTTTATAGATTGCGCCACCAACGATAGCAACGATACACAGCGAAACAATTAGATTCGTCATGTCATCTCCTTACTGTAGGCTAAGACCCAGTTTCTCTTGCTCTTTAAGTGATCCTTTTTTGAGTAGTGTAAATAAATAACCAATCAACGCAGCGCACACGATAAGACCAAAAACAAAACCTTCACCTAGCGCACCAGTGGTCGCGAATGTACCCACTTGATAGATAACAAATGCGGTAACGTAAGCGATACCAAGTTGTAGACCAATGCCACCCATTAACCATTTTTTGTTTTCTAATTCGGCATTCATCGCACCAATGGCAGCAAAACATGGCGGTGTAAACAGGTTAAACATCAAGTAAGCCAGTGCAGCGACTGAGGACAAGCCCATCACTGTTGCAACATCAGCACTGCCCGATACAAGCGCCAGTTCTTCGGTATCAATAAAGTTAGTGATGCCGTATACAACCGCTAACGTACCAACCACGTTTTCTTTAGCGATAAAGCCGGTAATTGCAGCAGCTGCCAATTGCCATACACCAAAACCTAGAGGGATAAGCAAGAAAGCAAATGGTGAAGCTAGACCAGCAAGAATACTCGTGCTCTCAGCACCTTCTGGAACAATCTCAAATCCCCATGTGAATGTCTGCATAATTTGGACCGCAGCATTACACAATAGAATGATAGTACCCGCTTTGATGATGAACGCTTTTGCGCGAGACAACGTCGAGTTCATCGCTAGTTTCAAGCTTGGTACGCGATATTCAGGCATTTCTAAGATAAAGAATGAACGTGTACTTTTCTCACCTGTAATTCGAACAATCAGCATTGCACCAAGAATGATAAGACCGATACCTGCAAAGTACATGCTCGTGCCTACCCATGCAGAATCTTGGAAGAACACACCAGCAAACAAAGCAATAACCGGCAACTTGGCGCCACAAGGCATAAATGGAGTCAGCATTGCAGTTGTGCGGCGCTGTCTTTCATTTTGAATGGTACGCGTTGCCATGATACCTGGTATCGCACAACCGGTACCAATAATCATCGGGATAATCGACTTACCAGAAAGACCCACTTTCTTGAAGAATCTATCCATAATGATCGCGACACGTGCCATGTAACCGCTATCTTCAAGTAACGCCAACATGAAGAACAAAACCATAATCAAAGGTAGGAAACCGACAACCGCACCCACACCACCGATAATACCATCAAGCAGTAGCGCACTAAGCAACGGAGATACGTCATCTCCCATCATTCCTTCTACCATTCCGTAGAAGCTATCAATCCAACCGACTAAAGTATCAGCGAAAAGCGGACCAACGTGCGTTTGAGAAATGGAGAACACGCACCACATGATCACGGCAAATATTGGTAAGCCAAACCACTTATGCGCCAAAACTTTATCCACTTTATCGTGAATCGTTTGTTCTGAACTGCTGACCTGACGAGTTTCTACTTTTGCGACAAGTTGTTTAACAAAACTAAAACGCTCAGCGTCAAACGCTTGCACTTCTTCTGCTTGTTTGATCTCTGAATATTCTTGAGTAAACGGAGCGACTTGTTGCTGATCTTTACTTGCAACAACTTTACTCACCAGTTCAGTTAGGCCCGCCACCGAGTTATCTGCTGCAACCGTTTCAACGACTGGACAGCCAAGTTGTTGACTAAGTTGAGTTACATCAATAGTAAGCTTTCTACTTTTGTTTAAATCACTCTTGTTAAGCGCAACAACAACTGGAATACCTAACTCTAAAAGTTGTGTAGTGAAAAATAGGCTTCGGTTTAGGTTTGTGGCGTCGACAACATTAAGAATCACATCTGGATTCTCACGCTTAATAAAATCGCGAGTAATACTCTCTTCTAACGTAAATGGAGACATTGAATATGCTCCTGGAAGATCAACAATTGTCGCCTCACCATTCGCAATCGCTAATTCCTTACGTAAAGGAGCTTCTTTTTTGCTGATTGTCACACCAGCCCAGTTACCCACTTTTTCCAACCTTCCAGTTAACGCATTAAATAGTGTGGTTTTGCCACTATTTGGGTTACCTGCTAATGAAATTTTCAATGCTCTATCTCCATGACATGTTCCCTACAACAAAAAATTGATTAGCTAAGCCCAAAAAGCCTCACGCGGTCTTTCTACGCATCTAAGACAATCGTTCTTTCGCGATATAATCCAAATCTCAAGTTGAGGGCTTACGAAAAATTAACCGTTTAGAACGCTTGTTAATTTAAAATCACCGTGTTTGCTAAATCAGAATCGATGCTATAACGAGCATCCTTTACCGAAATAACATAAGTATCTGAAAGTACGGAGATGACGGTAATGCTTTCTCCAGCAAAACAACCTAACGTGCTTAAAAAATGCGCCATCTCTTTATCATCTTGAACAATACTTTTTATCGTATATTCTTTATTTACCTCAGCGCCTGCTAAGGTATTACTAGTCGATTTTTGAGTTTTATTTTTTTTACTAAACCAAAACATACATTCTTCCTAAATTAAACGAGGCTTTTTTGTAACTTACGCTTGATAATAAAAGCTCAAATTATAATCATTCCCAGTTGTACTGAGACTCGTAGGACATGAGAGTATAATTTCATCGTTATTGCTTACTTGATGCCCTCAGACATGCATGTAAATAACTCTCAGAACCCACCATACAAATGAGAATCATTGTTATTACAGTATATTGTCCAATAAGAGAAAGGATAAAAAGTTGAGCGAAATCAATTCTCGATGGAATTGAGCGAGAAAGCAGAAAAATGTGCGTCAAACATCATAATCCTGACAGATCATATATCGCATATTGGAATAAAAAAGTGGAATTTAATAACATTGATAACGATTAACTCACCATTATCGGGGGGAATTCTCTACTCTAATCAACAACAACTTAACGAAATCTAAGTATTGTTTCTAAACTAGAGTCGCATACAGTGCCAATATATATACTTGGCGCAACGAACGAGAATCACCTTGGTACAAACATTAGTATACTGAAGCAAAGACTAAATGCTTGAACTCATCGATGGAACCTTCAATTTAAGCCGCATTAAATCATGAAGGTATTCAACAACCTCCTCCTCAGCGACATGAAGCTTAACATCTGGCACTAAACCTATATTGTTAATCGGTGACTGCTGTAACCATACCCGTTTTTGGGATGGAATATATACGATATAGCTATCAAGGATCGTGTGCGGGACGGGCTCTGCGTAGTCAAGTTGCCCCAACGTTTTGCTGCCAAATGTTTTGACTTTATGATTGCGCTTAGCTGCCAGGATAAACTCCTCGCCACTAAAGCCCACAGAATGATTTTGAATAATAAAGATCTCTTTAAGGGCCGCTAAATTTTTTTCCCCACCAACCTTTGGCCACGAGTATTCCACCCACGTATTTGGATAAGCACTCATAGATGCGACTAATTCTGTGACTGAGTCAAACACCGATGGACTCTGGATTCTCAGATCATCGGTTAATTGTCGGCGATAATATTGAGTATTGTCAGCAGACGCGAGGACATGCCACATAGATTGGAAACCGTTAGCTCCGATGAGTTCAAGTACTGAATACATTGGAGAAAAGCTACCATCGTTATTACCTCGTAAATCCACAATTAATCCTTGTGCTGATTCCAGTGCCGTATAGTTGTCGCTAATCAATTGCTTGATCGACGTCGCTAACTCAGTTTCGAAGGATGGTAGTTCCAACAAAGCAACAGTTGATGATAACCAAGTTAGTTGTGGCTCATCGTTATGGCTTGCATGATCTGGTATGGCGAATTCATCAGCATGAGCAGGCATAAAAGATATATTCAAACTTGGGTCAGAAAATGAGCTCAACCACTGAGACAAAAAGTCTAAGCAATTACTGTGAGGTTGACCGCTCATACGCTCACTAAGTTGGCTTCTCACCACATTTAGGTTTTCTCGATTGTTGTCCGCATAACCGGCATAGTTATCTTCGACTTTATTAGCAAGTACTTCCAACACATGTTCACATTGAACATGGTCAGCTGACGCTTTAGATGAATAAATCAATAGACAAAAACAAAACAATCCAGAAGCTTTAAACATTCTCTCCCCATCAACTCACGACATACGTTCTATAACCCTTAATATGCAACTACTATAACATCTGGTTTGCACAGAGATATTATTGATATCGCTTATATTGACATTTATTTACACTTAGTTAATGTTTTTTTCTCGATGAATTATTTTTTCATCTCTTACGTCAATCATGTGCTACGTAAATAAGTTGCTGCGTATCAAACCCCCTAGATTGTGCGCTTTTAACAAATCGCTCAATGATTTTTGTTTCAACTTTGGGTGTTCTTGCGAGCAACCACAAATAATCTTCCGTAGGGCCAGAGACATAAGCATACTGATAGTTTTCTTTGTCCAGACCGAAGATAACGTAAGAACTATAAAAAGGTCCGAAAAATGACACTTGCAAATGTCCGATGTCACTATGGCTAACCATAAAAGCTTTACCTTCTGCTTGTTGCCACTCACTTTCTATCGGATCAAAGCCTCGGTTTATGACGACAATTCCTTCATTCTCTGTTGCAATATATTCAGCTGTCACTTGCTCTAGCCCCTCTTCAAAAGAATGGTTCAGCCGCGCAATCTCGTACCACTTTCCGGTGTAGCGTTCCAATTCAAATTTATCTACCGGCTTCACGGTTTCTGGCATTCCTAGACATCCCGTTAACCACAGTAGTGAACATAAAACTAAAATCCATTTCATAAACTACTCCCAAACACCTCGCAGCGTTCTAATGTTATCACTGACTCAAATCTGCTGTTCAGAAAGACAAAACAAGGCAAGACAGCACAATCTAATCAAATTACTTTATACGTTAAGGTGTTTGTTGGTGGGTATTATTTCTGGTTTTTGATATGTATTTGAGATCTAAGTATCACTCAAGAGCAAAAGGCACTCTCCCTTCTAAAATAAGAGGAACCTAGTTAGGTTCCTCTATATAGATTGCTTAATCAACTTATGACTAGGTTGTTGCCTCAGTCGCTTCACTTTCTACTTCTACCGGAAGTACTTGCTTTACATATCTACCTGGCGCAGTTCTTAGCACTGGATAGTTTTCATTTCCTTGACTGAGAGGATCAACTTGCTCTGCAGGATTAGCACCGATCAACCACTGATTCCAGTGTCCCCACCAAGAGCCTTCTTGATGGTTTGCAGAACTCATCCAATCTTCAGCTGAATCCTCTAAGTTATCATTCACCCAGTAACCATATTTATTTTTACTCGGATGGTTAACGATACCCGCAATGTGACCGGATTCACCGAGGACAAAAGTCTTATTGCCCCCTACTTTCAATGCACCTCGATAAGTACCTTGCCAAAGGGCAATGTGATCTTCTTTGGTTGAGATGAAATAACTCGGAATCTTGATCTTATCTAGGTCAATCCAGACACCACCAATCTTCACTCCTTTTTCCTCTACTAACTTATTTTCCAAGTAGAGCTCACGCAGCATAAAATTATGAGTTGGAGCAGATACGTTGGTACTGTCACTGTTCCAATACAAAAGATCGAAATCAACCGGGCTCTGCCCTTTTAGATAATTATCAACGTAGTAATTCCAGTAGAGACTGTTTTCTCTTAGCAAACTGAACGTCACGCTTAGTGAGCGTCCATCCATATAACCTTTTGCATTGTTTTGCATCTCAATAGCATTTATTATCGGCTCATTGATGTATGCGCCAACTTCACCAGGTTGAGAGAAATCTAACAAGGTTGTAAAGAATGTCGCACTCTTAATGCGCTTCTTCATACGCTTTGCAGCGTAATAAGCAACCGTTGACGCCAATACTGTACCGCCAATGCAATAACCAGCCGCATTGATCTGTGGCTGCCCTGTAATGTCTTCTATCGCAGAGACCGCCTTGACGACACCTTCTGTAACGTAATCACCGAACTCTACTTGACGCTGTTCTGCGCCAGGATTACGCCAAGAGATCATAAATACACTATGACCTTGCTCTAGTAACCAGCGTACCATTGAGTTCTTCTCACGAAGATCAAGGATATAGTACTTATTAACAAAAGGAGGAACGATGAGTAGTGGAGTTTGATGAACTTTTTCAGTTAAAGGTCGATATTGAATCAACTCAAATAGCTCGTTTTCAAAAACAACATCACCCGCTGTATTTGCCACATCTTCCCCAACGCGAAATGCGTTGTTGTTCGTCATACGAACTTTGAGAATATCTGAACTGGCATCCAGATCTTGCTTAAGCTGGTCGAGACCAGCGAGTAAGTTTTCACCATTGCGTTCAATGGTTAATTTGAGCAACTCCGGATTTGTGGCAATAAAATTGCTGGGTGACAAAGCATTAATTGCTTGGCGAGAAAAGAATGCTAAGCGTTCTTTAGTCTTTTCATCCACACCTTCAATACTATTAATAGTATCGAGATAAGTTTTGCCAAATAGTAAATACGACTGCTTAATGAAATTGAACACCAGTTCATTACGCCAGCTCTCGTTGCTAAAACGTTTGTCACCGCTTTCTGCACTAACAATACAATCGGTATTGCCCGCTAAAACAACGTTTTGCCAGATCTCCAATTGTTGCTTCCACCACTGAGCTTGTACTTCCATCAGTGCGGCGGGTTGGTTAGCTGCTTTTTCAAATAGCAATGCAGTGTCTTCAAAATTAACCTCTTGCATCGCTTTGTTCAATGGAGTGTTGACGGACGCCCTGTTGAGTTCTAGATCTTCCCACCACTTTTGATTGGTTTCTTGGAGCTTAACAAGGTAATCCGAAAAGAAGTGTTGAAACATAGGTTACTCCTTAGATCGGAAAAAAGCCGCCTAGGAATAGGCGGCATGTTTAGTCAGTGGTTACGCTGGATTGACTGTCTTTAGATTTTCCGAGGTAAGTTTTTCAACATCATCCTTAAATTCTTTGGCAATGCTTTGTAGCTTGTTGCTATCGTCAACCATTTGCTGAGATAGTTTAGATAATACTGTCAACTGCTGCGAGTTGAAGGTTGCCAGCGAAGTCGCGTCTTTAATCTCACTCGCTGCTTTCATTTGAGTTAGACCCATTTCACTGTAGGTCTTCATTGCATTTAGTTGTAGTTCAGTAACGACTTCAACATTTTTCGTCACTAACTTATTAAATTTGATGTACGGTTCAAGTTGCTTCTCAGTTTGGTCGTTAAAATTCTTAAAAAAATCAGTGTACATGACGATAACTCCTAGTTATTTAAATTAATTCCATTCGATTGATTTAACGATTACAGCGGTGCCCATACCCCCGCCAACACATAGCGAGGCAACGCCGTACTGGCCGCTACTTCGATTTAGTTCATGAATTAGAGTAACCAAAATGCGGTTACCAGAAGCCCCAAGTGGATGACCCAATGCAATCGCGCCACCATTCTTATTGGCTTTATCTAAAATTTCTGTCACCGCAAGCCCATGCTCGTCAGCGAGTTGGTGAATGACACCAAGCGCTTGTCCAGCGAACGCTTCATTAAGTTCGTAGACGTCGATGTCTTTAGCGCTGATCTCTGCTTTGGTAAGTGCTTTGGTTACCGCTGGGACAGGTCCCAACCCCATAATCTTTGGATCAATACCAGCCTGAGCGTAACTCACAACTTCAGCAATAGGACGCAAATTGTGTTTTTGTACTGCTGACTCGCTGGCAAGAATAATCGCACTGGCACCATCATTGATGCCCGAAGCATTACCCGCCGTTACGCTACCTTCTTTATCGAAAGCCGGGCGTAGTTTTTGCAGCCCTTCAAGCGTTGCGTTATCTTTCGGATATTCATCGGTATCAAACAGCACGATTTCTCGTCGCTGCTTAACTTCAACAGGCGCAATCTCTGCTGCAAACTTACCCGCCTCAATTGCCGCCACAGCCTTCTTCTGGCTCTCTAGTGCATAGTGGTCTTGCTGCTCTCTAGTTAAACCGACTTCTTTAACCACGTTTTCAGCAGTCACACCCATGTGGTACTGATTAAAAACATCGGTTAACCCGTCATTAATTAGTAGGTCAGTGAGTGCCAAGTTGCCCATTTTATGCCCATCACGCACTTGCGCTGGAACCGTAAATGGGATCTGAGACATGACTTCAACACCCGCCGCAACGATGATTTCACCATCCCCAGATCGAATATGGCTAACAGCATCCATAACCGTTTTCATGCCACTGCCACAAACCATATTCAGCGAATATGCCGGTGTAGTTTCAGGAATGCCTGCGTAGATAGCCGCTTGTCGACCAACGCTCATGCCTTGACCTGCACCAATAACGTTACCGACGATTACCTCATCAACAAGCCCTGGAGCCACGCTACCCTCTTGCAAAGCGGATTTAATTGCAACTGCAGCTAAATCACCCGCACTGACGTTTTTTAGTGTTCCACCAAACGCTCCGATAGGCGTGCGTTTAGCAGAAACGATATAAACTTTTTCCACAGCCATCTCCTTATTGCATGTGCAAGCCGCCATTTACAGATAATGTTTCACCTGTAATGTAAGCCCCTGCATCACTGACTAAAAAGCTGACCGATTTAGCGATTTCGACAGACTCAGCCAAACGCCCCATTGGAATTTGACCTTTGATGAAATCAAGTGTTTCTGGCTTCATTAGCTCCACCATTGGTGTCATGGTGTAGCCTGGTGCAACAGCGTTAACGGTCACACCACTGCGCGCACCTTCTGCCGCAAGTGCTTTCGTAAAGCCAATCATACCCGCCTTCGCTGCACTGTAATTTGTTTGACCAAACTGACCTTTAATTCCATTTACCGAAGAGATATTGATGACTCGACCACCACCTTTTTCGCACATTGCAGCGAAGAGCGGTTGGGTTACATTGAACACACTATTCAAATTGGTATCGATGACATCTTTCCATGCTTGCGCGGTCATCTTCTTGAATACTCCGTCTTTGGTGATACCTGCGTTATTGATAACTACATCTACCGTACCTTCTTCGACTAGAAGTTGCGTTAAACGCTCCGCACATTGCTCGGTATCAGTAACATCAAGCTCAAATAGACGTACCTTATCCGTTGAGTAATTATTCTCCTCAAACCATTTTTGCGCGCATTCTCGTTTGCCCGGTGAATGAGTGGCGATAACTCTGTAACCATCTTCCACTAATTGAGAGGTAATTGCAGAACCAATCCCGCCTTTTGATCCAGTGATCAAAGCGATTTTTTCCATTTATGACTCCATGTCGTACAGCAAGTTAAAAAAACGCATATATTTTCCAAAACCATATTAGGTCTGTGAAATATACTTACACGTAATCTTTAAAAACTTTTTATGTCGATATATTTTTATCAACTTCTTTATATTTAAAACTAATAGGCAATTGTTACACTTCAAATATTAATTACAATCAATGTGTGCAAATTTGCGCCAAGTCTCATTAACATGAAATGTTACTCAAAGGTTAAATTTATGCAACTTATTGATTTCAAAGAACAACCAAGCCAATCACTGCTAAGACCAGAATTGTAAGTGATTGTTTTAAATAAGATTAATCTGAAACTATTTTATTTCATCAATACATAGATTAATTCACTGCTATTGCACCAATACAATGCAACTACTGATATTGCTATCAGTTTTGGTGCAGCGTAAATAACAGCGCTTAATGACAAATTCATCATATTTATAGCATTAGATAAATACCTGGTTTATTTGCTGATTTCACTATTTGTTCGTTTTGACATTGCTGTGCTGAGAAAATATGGGAAAAGAAAAATAATAGATAAAAAAACCCAGCAGGTAGGCTGGGTTTGGCAAAGTCGAATATCCCTTTTATGCAGTGACAGGGTCTATTCGATAGACGATAGCGAACAAAACGGGGACGACGATCAGTGTCAGTATCGTTGCAAAACCGAGACCCGCCATGATGGTAATCGCCATTGAGCCAAAAAATGCATCAAATACCAAAGGTAACATACCCAGGATGGTGGTAATCGCTGCCATACTCACAGGTCTTACCCTTGATATAGCACTGTCATAAACCGCTTGGTATTTAGGTTTTCCTGAGCTCAACTCAATGTTAATTTGGTCGAGCAGAACAATGCCATTTTTCAAAATCATTCCACTCAAGCTCAATAGCCCCAAGAATGCTGTAAAGCTAAACGGCATGTTGGTTGCCAGCAAACCAATTGCTACACCAATGATAGAAAGTGGCACAGTCATCCATATCACGAAAGGCTTACGGAATGAGTTAAATAAGAGCATGGTAATAATGAACATCAGTAAATAACCCATAGGCAAAGAGCCAAAGAGCGCCTCTTGTGCCTCTTTAGAGGATTCATATTCTCCTCCCCAAGAGATACGGTAACCTTCAGGTAATTCGAGCTGTTCTACCTGCGGTTTCACACGTTTGAATAGTGCATCTGCCGTTTCATCACCTAACACGTCATGGTCCGCCAGTACTGTTAGCGTGCGCTTTCTGTCTCTGCGTTGAATTAAAGGCTCTTGCCATGCCAATTCAACACCATCAATAACTTGCTCTAATGGCACGTATATTTGTAATGTCGGGCTCCATAATTTAGCGTTAGCAAGTGATTCATAATCCACGCGCTCTTGTTCCGGAAGACGGGCGACTATCGGTAACATATGCGTACCATCACGAAGCAGACCAATGGGTGTCCCCCCAAATGCCATCTGCAATGTTTCAGACAGATCCTGTTTAGAAATACCTAATCTGCGCGCCTTGGATTCATTAAACACCGGCACAATTTCTTTGGTTCTTTCACGCCAATCATGACGGACGTTACGTGCACCAGGGTCAGTTAACAGTATGTCCTCAACTTGTGTGGCGATCTCTCGCAATATTTGAGGATCTGAGCCCGTGATTCGCGCCTCAATTTTCGATGCTGGTGAAGGTCCAAACTCCATTAACTTGATCTGAAATGTCGCCTGATTGAACTGACTTGGAAGCTCTTGATCAAGTTGATATAACACGTCAAACATTGACTCACGATCAACCGTCCGAATCTGTAATTGCGCGTACGCTTCGTAGCTTTTTTCTGGTTGATAAGTTAGAGCAAAACGTTGTAAACCTTGACCAGTAGAAGATGTCACAAACTCAACATTGTCTTTCGAACGAATGAAGCGTTCAACTTGTTTCACTTGTTTTACCGTTTGGCGGATATCCGTACCTTCAGGCATCCAGAGATCGACATAAAACATTGGCGTATTTGAAGGCGGGAAGAAGGATTGTTTCACCATACCAAACCCAGCCACTGCCGCAACAAGTAACGCAACCATAGTGGCAATGGTTAACCATCTAAATCTCAGCGCAAACGTAAGTACTCCACCAAAGACCGTGAATAATACGCCTTTATATGGATCCGCAACTTCCTCACCATCATCAAGTTTTTCATCTTTAAATAACAAGTCAGCAAGAAAAGGCGTCAAGGTTATCGCGGTAATCCAACTTAAAAATAACGAGAAGCAAAGAACCCAAAATAGCGACCCCATAAACTCGCCCGTCGCGTCTTCTGACAAGCCAATTGGAGCAAAAGCAGTGATAGCAATGATTGTCGCGCCGAGTAACGGCCATTGCGTTTGTTTTACGATATCCTTTGAAGCTTGCAATTTGGTTTGACCTTTTTTCATCCCGACCAAAATGCCTTCAACCACAACAATCGCGTTGTCCACCAGCATACCCAAGGCGATAATCAAAGCACCTAGAGATATTCGATGTAGCTCTATCGCAAACTGGTTCATCAAAATGAAGGTACCAAATACTGTTAACAGCAATACGATACCGATAATCAGCCCACTACGAACTCCCATCGTAAATAGCAAGACAACAATGACTATTGCAACGGCTTCAACCAAGCTAATCACAAAATCAAACACTGACTTATCAACTTCAGCCGACTGATTATAGAAATAGTGCAGATTAATACCTGCGGGTTTGATTGACTCTAGCTCGTCTATTTTCGCCTCTAAGGCCTTACCCACTTCGACCACGTTGACGCTCGACGCAAAAGAAATCGCTAAATTAATCGCCGGTTCGCCATTGTAAGTAATAATGTTGCCAGGCTTTTCTTGTATGCCACGAGAGACCGTTGCCACATCTTTTAAGCGGATTAAATTACCAGTATCACGACCATGGATAATTAGGTCTTCCAGTTGTTGTTCACTGGTCATGGTCCCACTCGGGCGAATAACTAAGTTCTCGCCATTAACCATTACCTCACCCGATGATTGGATACTATTTTGTCGACTTAACAAACCGACAACTGTTGACATATCGAGGTTAAACGCAGCCATCTGCTCTAGAGAGACCTCGACAAACAACTGTTCTTGTTGCTCACCAGCAATGGATACTTTGCCAACGCCATCGACGAGTTCAAGATCACGACGTAAATAATCAGCATAACGTTTTAGTTCAACGTAATCATAACCGTCACCAGTGAGCATCAGCATAATGCCGTATACGTCACCGAAATCATCCATGATTTGGATTGAATTGACACCGCTTGGTAGCTTAGGTTGCAAGTCATTAATCTTACGGCGCATCTCATCCCAAATCTGTGGTAACTCGTCAGGACCGTAGGTCATTTCCATGGTAACCATGATTTGCGACAATCCATTGGACGACGTTGACACAATCTTATCGATATAGGGTAATTTGCGGATTTCTTGTTCGAGTGGGTAAGTCAGCTCCTCCTCTACCTCTTGTGAGGTCGCTCCGGGGTAGCTCGAAATAATCATCGCTTCTTTAATCGTGAATGCAGGATCTTCTAGTCGCCCCAAATCCAGAAAAGAGGTGACGCCACCAACGGTTAAGATGACTAAGAACAGCCAACTGATCACTTTATTTTTAATCGAATACTCTGCAATATTCACAGCTGAACTCCTTTGATTTCCATACCTTCTCTTAGCTTGCGAATATTCGAACTAATAATCACATCACCTTGATCAACACCCAAAGAGACAATCGCTCCATTACCTAAAATTTCATCCACGGTAATCGGATATCGATATGCTCGCTCATCTTGCAGCTTCCAAATATAGAACTGCCCTTGCTTCTGACCAGCATCCAAGGCAGTCATTGGAATGAGATAACCTTGATGAGTTCCCATACCTGCAGCTGTCATATCCACATAAACAATCGCACTTGACCCAGGTAATACGGGGGTTGCAAGCTGCTCTCTTGATAGCCAAAACTCATAAGAGCGACTTTGAGGATGAAGTTCGGTGGTATGTTCTAAGTACTGCATCGGATGACGTTTTTGACTGCCAGCAAATGCGACATATGGTTGGTAGGTTCTATTTTTCCCTGTCGGGTCCATTAAGGCGAGGATAGTGTCAGAAATATTGATCTTAACGTGCAACTGATCCGGTCGGTACAAAGTCACCACCACCTCTCCCGGAGTCACACTCTCATGACTTTGTTTTTCTACAGAGGAAATAACACCATCAAACGGGGCATTAAGCCGCGTATAAGAGAGCATTGTTTTAGCGGTATCACGTTGCGCTTTCGCCAACTTGAATGTCGCTGACAACTCATCAAACTGCGCTTTAGAAATCATCGCTTGGCGATAGAGATCTTTTGCCCGCTCTAGTTGCTTAGAGGCAAGATCGAAGCGAGCTTGAGCATTATTCAAATTTTGTTGATACTTTTGATTATTCAACAGTGCAATAGGCTGTCCTGATGCAATCGCATCACCTTCTTTAACTAAAATCTGGGTTAACTCCCCTTCAATGCGAAACGCAAGTGGGGTTAAATCCGCAGCCTCTACCACCCCGTTAAACACTCGATGTTGTTCCGAAATAGGAGCATCTAACGTCAACACATCAACGGTCAAACTTGGCTTTGGACGGTGTTCGGTTTCTATTCCACATCCCGATAAGGCTGCTACGGTAAGAAAAAGTGATGAATATTTGCGTAATATCATGCTAGATCCCTGCCTCTTTAACCCACGCTTTAACCTGCTGACCTTCTGTTAACTGAGATACGCCTGTTTCAACAATAAAATCACCGCTCTCGATACCACTGATCACCTCACCTTGGTCATTAAGCGACACTTGAACACTTTCAATCAATTGTGTCTCAGGAATAAACTTGAAAAGCTCTCCTTGACCATTCTCTTTAGATATCCAGGCGGTCTCTACCAAAGTAACTCCTTGATGAGATTGATTATTTGGTAACTGGACATGACCTGTCATACCGGAAAATAAGTTCATAAACTCAGGTCGCTCAATCGTTACTCGAGCGCGGTAACTGTTGATTTCACTATCTGGTCGGGTCGAAATCTCTTTAAACTTAGCGGGGATTGAGAACGCTTTATTGATATCCATTGCTACCGAGAGTTTTGCGTCTGAGATATGCGCTAAGCCATATCTATCGACGTAACTCACTGGAAGGCTAAATACCACGTCCATCACATCGTTGTTGATTAAATTAACAACCGGTTGACTAGCCGCAATCACTTGGTGTTCTTTGACATGAGAAAGTGAAATAACGCCTTCAAAAGGTGCTTTAATCTTTGTGTAAGCCAAATCCGTTTTTGCTTGTTCTAACGCCGCCTTTGATACTTTAAATTGACTCTCGTGTTGGTCGTAGGTATCGGTACTGATCAACTGCTTTTCATAAAGCGCACTCGCGCGATCATAGGCTGTTTTCGCTAATTCATACTCTGCACTTCTGGCATCGACTGCAAGTTGGTAATCCGTAGGATCGAGTTCCGCCAGGATTTGACCTTTCTCTACTTGTTGCCCCATTTTGACTAAAACTCGCCTAATTTCACCAGACACTTGAAACGACAAAGCGGCACGCTCTGTGGCATCAATTTCGGCGATAAACCAATCGGCTTTGTTAGATGCGAAATCGGGTACCTCAAAAAGTTTTACCGGTTTTATTACCACATTCGTCTCTTCCGAATTGGCTTGATTACATCCAACAAGGAACAAACTGATGCTACTGATCGCAAGTGAACTCACCCAACCTCTATTGTATAACTTCCTGTTATTCATCTCTGTAACTCATTCGGTTTTATTACACGCATGTGCAGTATAAATAAACTAGAATTGAGATCAACGTTTATTTTCCAAGCGTGCAATAAACAATATAGATGAAAGTTTTCAGCGTTTCTGGTAAAAAGACCGGGTAATTAAGGGTTGGTATTTCAAATGATCGAAAGAAAACAAGGGCGTAGAAGCGCACAGGATGCCGTAAAAACGAAAGGTGAGATATTGAGAGTCGCCGCAGACATGTTTTGCGAACTCGGTTATGAAAGAGTATCTCTTCGACAGATCAGTGAACGCGCAGGTGTATCGCACAGTTTGATTCGTCATCACTTTGGTAGCAAAGAGAAGATTTGGTATGCAATCAGTGATGGTTTACAGGAATATATGGTTGGATATATTCATACCATCATTGAAAATATGCCTGAAAAGCTTCCAGCAAATGAAAAATTGTACATCTTTGCTGTTCGTCTACTTGCGCATATGCTGCTAAACAAGCAGCCTATCCAGCTTATTGCTGATGCCGTTCGCCAAGAAGATGCCCTTTTTGACTATTTTGTAGACCAGTCGGGTAAAATCCAAACCATCGTCGACAGTATCGCTGATGAATACAACCGAGAGCACCCTGATACACCGATTAAAGTGTGGGAGATCAAGTGGCAAATGCTAATGTATGCGCACGGCGCCGCTAGTTTATCGCCATTTTTGCAGCAAACTTGGTCTGATGAAACAACAGACAAAGAACAGTGCCTACTCAATCATTGGCAGATGTTCAATAAAATCATGGCGGCCCGTCTTCAAGTAGACGCAAGTAAGGTATTAAATCCAGAAAAATCTATCGCAGAACTGGTTTACCCTACTCAGTGTGATATCTAGTCACATGCCAGCTAATTTGACAATAAAGCCAGCAGTTGCTGGCTTTTCTTTATCCGTTTAACGACGTTTACCGCGATTCGCATGAATTTTCATTTTTGCTTTCATTCGGCGTTTTTCAGAAGAGCGACTTTTTTTCGCTGGCGTTCTGTCATCAACAATTTCTTCAATTAAACTCGGCTCATAGCCTTCCAGCCATTGCTGTGGTAAACGAGTATCCAGTAATCGCTCAATCGCCTCTAATAGATACTCTTCGTCACGGCTCATTAGAGACACAGCAAGACCACTTTTACCTGCACGTCCTGTACGCCCAATACGATGAACATAATCTTCGGCTTTAAATGGCATATCAAAGTTAACCACTTGCTCAAGTTGGTTGATGTCTAAACCGCGAGCCGCTACATCTGTCGCAATTAAAGCGCGTACTTTGCCTGCTTTAAAATCATCGAGCGCTTTCTGGCGAGCACCTTGGCTTTTATCCCCGTTAATTGAAACCGCTTTAATCCCATCTAACTTAAGCTCAGCGGCTAATGCATCACTACCTTGTTTGGTCTTAGTAAAAACTAGAACTTGCTGCCAGTTACGAGAGCCAATCAAATACGCGAGTAGTTCCGCTTTGCGCTTCTTGTCTACTGGATAGACCATCTGCTCTACCGTTTCTGCGGTACTGTTTTCAGCGGCAACTTGAACCTCTTGCGGTTCATTCATCATACGATAGGCGATATCTTTGATTTTTTTATCGAACGTCGCTGAGAAAAACAACGTTTGGCGCTCACTGCTCATTTTCGCCAGAATGCGCTTTAGATCAGGCCAAAAGCCCATATCTAGCATGCGGTCGGCTTCATCAAGCACTAAGGTGTGTGTTTTCTGCAAAGAGACATTTTTACAGAACATATGGTCAAGCAATCGACCCGGTGTCGCGATCAGAATATCGCAACCACCTTGTAGATTCTTGACTTGCACACCCATGCTAGTGCCGCCATAAGCCGTCACTATTTTAAGCTCAGTGTTTTGCGCATAAGCACTCAGGTTATCAAATACTTGTTGCGCCAACTCGCGTGTCGGTACCAACACCAGTGCCAATGCATCATTGCGTTGAGAATCGCGCTCGATACCTTGCTCAAGAAGACGGTGAATAATAGGTAAACCAAAAGCTGCCGTCTTGCCGGTACCAGTTTGCGCGCCAGCTAGCACATCGCGCCCTTCTAGAACGTAAGGAATTGCCTGCTGTTGGACGTCTGTCGGTGTTTCAAATCCGAGCTTAACTAACGTCTCGACTAATGATGTAGCCAAGCCAAGGTTTGCAAATGCTTTTGACATAGTTTCGTTACCTATTATTTCAACGGCTGCGATTCTATACTCAAGCGCCCGTTACTTACCAGAACTAAAGGTAAAATCTCTACTGACTTGAAGCAACTCAGGGTAAAAATCAACGAATAAAGACTCGAGTTCAGCATAATGCGCAGATAAAGGCGCAAAACACTCGGCTAACGGTGCCATTCTTGGTGAGCGGAGTGACATCCTTTGTAAAGCAAACTCGATGTTTTCTAGCGTTTGATAAGATTGCAACCATTGCCCTTGCCACATTCTCGTCGTCATTTGTAAGTATCGATTTGGCAATTCAGAAATTGTCGCCGATTGATGCTGCTCTAATTTCACTTCTCGTTCAGCGAAACGGCAAAAATCGTTTAAGGGGCGATCGTGATACAACTTCCAATTGGTAGCTAAATAATGGTCCCACATCACATCTAACGCGATACCGGCGAAACGCCTTGTCTCAGGTGAAAAATAGGACTTTGCTTCTCGCATTACAGAGTGCGAGTCTGTATAGCTATCGACAAAGCGGTGCAAGCGAATGCCTTGACTAACAATATGCGAATATTGCTTATCAGGATCACCTTTAACGAAATCACCCAGTAAATTTCCCATAAGACTAGAGTTCGACACGTGGGCGATGTGAAGGTGGGCGAGAAAGTTCATAACAGTAGTATCAGTAACGAATGCTTCTCTTATAAAAGCACAAAGCCAGCGCTATTGCACTGGCTATCGAGTTGAAGGGTATTAATTTATACGCTTACGCTTCTTCAATGCTCTCTTCAGCATTGGTTGGGTACTCGGCTAAATTAATGCCGATTTCTAACGCATCAAGTAGCTCTAAGCTTTCGTCATTTAAAGACTGGTCACACATAAGACCTCCTTACTTCATGTATCTACCCTTCTGCTTTTGCATTGGGGTTATTCCTTATAAAACCAAGTAACCTTGGAAATAGTTCACTATTTCGCTGCGGCGTTTTCCTTGAACTCAAATCGATAACAACGCTCTGAATCCTGCATCTTGAAGTCACTTGGGTATACGACTTTATATGACATTTTTTTGAAAGGCAAAAGCGACAGCGTCACCATTTATGAACCAGAGCACCAGCAAACGTTTGCAGGCGACTCCAGCCCATTAGGTGTAAACAATTAATTACACCATGCAAATTAAATTGTACATTTAGCTTGATATTTAGTTTTCAATATTACAAACTGAGCATCAGCTAGCCTATAGGACTAGATTTGAGCGATTAATAGACACTTTATTCGCAACCACAACAACATAGCGTAAAGAAAAATATACACATGAGTAAATCAAAGGTAATGGGTAGTACTTTGATTATTGCAGGTACTACGATTGGTGCAGGTATGCTGGCATTGCCGCTAGCATCAGCAGGGATTGGCTTTTCAACATCATTAGTCATTATGGTGTTTTTATGGGCACTAATGGCGTATACCGCGCTTATGATGGTCGAACTTCATCAACACGCAGATAGCCAAGCGACGTTACATACGCTTGCAATGCAGATCTTAGGAAAACGCGGCAAATGGCTGGCTAGTTTCGCAATGTTGTTTTTGTTCTACTCACTTTGCGCTGCTTACATTGCAGGTGGCGGCGCGCAGTTTGGTCAACGTGTTGCCCAGTGGACTGGGATTGAAATGACCGGCGCTTCTGGCACAGTGTTATTCACTGCCATTGTTGCTGCGGTGGTGGTCATTGGTACTGCTACGGTAGATAAAGTAAACCGCGTTCTCTTCACCCTTAAGTTAATTGCTATGGCGAGCGTGTTACTTTTCTTAGCCCCTAACGTGACTCAGTCATACTTGCTAAGCATGCCTATCGAACAAGGCTTAGTTGTCGCGGCTATTCCTGTCATTTTTACCTCGTTTGGTTTTCACGGCAGTATCCCAGCAATTGTTCGCTACTTAGATGGCGATACTATCTCGCTGCGTAAAGCGATTGTTATTGGCTCTGCAATCCCACTGGTTATTTATGTTTTCTGGCAGTTGGTTACGTTGGGCGTGGTTAGTCAGTCAGAACTGCTTGAGAATCAAGGGTTGTCAGCACTTATTGGACAACTTTCAACCACAGTTCAGCAATCAAGCATTGCTCAAGCTATCGGTATCTTTGCGGATCTCGCTCTTTTAACCTCTTTCTTAGGCGTAAGCTTAGGTTTGTTCGAGTTTTTGGGTGACTCTATGAGCAAGAAGCACTCATCACGTATCGTAACTGGCTTAGTGACCTTTCTGCCGCCAATGGGCTTTGCACTTTTCTACCCGCAAGGTTTCATCACGGCACTCGGCTACGCTGCAATTGCCCTAGCAATTTTGGCTATCTTTCTGCCAGTGGTCATGGTTTTGAAAGCTCGCACTGCATACACTGACGCTAACTACCAGGTAGCGGGTGGCAAAGCTGGCGTCATGGCGTGTGCCTTTGCTGGTGTCATCATCGTTAGTGCACAGTTGCTGATTACCGCAGGCGTCTTACCTGCCCTTGGTTAAATTCGCTTTATGGCATCAAAAAGGCTTGGTTAATTCCAAGCCTTTTTCGTTTTACACGCCAAGTTGTTATACGCTTTAAAGACCAATCAATGATTAAGGTAGCGTCATGGAAGCTGAACAACTCGAAGTCAAATCATTCATTGTTCAACACCCTCCGTTTGATGAGCTAGATGAAGACGTGCTCGACCGCATCGCGCAGAGTGTCGAAGTCGCATACTACCGGGAAGGCTCCTCGATTATTAATTTCGGCGATCAGATCCACGACCTCTATCTAGTGAGAAGTGGCGTTGTAGAAATTTATCGTCGCAATGGCGAGCTCTATAATCGCCTTGATAGTGGTGGTCTGTTTGGTCAAATGGGTTTACTCACCAACAACAAAGTACGCTTTCCAGCCAAAGCGGTTAGAGACACGCTCATCTACTGCATCCCGGAAGCGATATTTGTTGAGTTGTATGAAAGTCAGGAACCATTCGCTGACTTTGTTGAAGTGGAGCATAACACTCGCTTAAGACAAGCAGTTTCAGCAACTCATGAAGAAAACGATCTTACAACCTCTAAAGTCAGAACCCTACTCAGCGGCGAAGCGCCATTCATCAACGCCCATGACACAATACAAAATGCCGCAATGAAGATGGCAAACGATAATGTTTCCTCATTGCTGGTTATCGATACAGAAATTGAAACTGATGAATCGGAAGAGAACTCAAATCTCGTCGGCATCATTACTGACCGAGATCTTTGTACCCGAGTTTTAGCAACGGGACTGGATCCAAGCAACCCAGTCACAGAGGTCATGACCCACGAAGTTATTTCACTTGACCATAATGCCTATGTATACGAAGCAATGCTGACTATGCTGCGTTACAACGTACACCACTTACCAGTACTGAAAGACGGCTATCCGATTGGCGTCATTGAAACTACTGAAATCGTTCGCTATGAATCACAAAATTCCTTGTTATTAGTTAGCAGCATTTTCCAGCAACAAACCATTGACGATCTCGCGCTACTTTCCGAGCAGGTTAAAGATTGTTTCGTTCGCCTAGTTAATGAGGACGCGAACTCCCATATGGTGGGTAGCGCTATGTCGGTAATCGGTAGAAGTTTCAAGCAACGTATCATTGAGTTAGCGGAAGAGAAATTGGGATCACCTCCTATTCCATACTGCTTTCTTGCTCTTGGCTCCATGGGACGAGATGAACAACTGCTGGTCACCGATCAAGACAATGCAATTATTCTTGATAACGGTTACCAAGCTGAGTTGCATGGAGATTATTTCGCGCAACTCGCCACATTTGTTTGTGATGGACTAGCTCGCTGCGGATATAGCTATTGCACTGGCGATATCATGGCAACCAATCCTGATTGGCGCATGACTCGCACGGAGTGGGAAGAGTGCTTTGCCGATTGGATTGATGACCCTAACCCGAAAGCCTTACTCAACGCCTCCATATTCTTTGATCTTGATGGCGTCTATGGTCGTTTAAAATGGGCAGAGCAGCTCAATGGTTTTATAGTCCGTCGTGCCCGAAAAAATAATCGCTTTTTAGCCTGCCTAGCGAGAAATGCCCTCAACCGAACCCCACCACTTGGCTTCTTTAAAGACTTCGTGGTAGAGAAAGATGGTCAACACAAGAACTCGATCAACCTTAAACGCCGTGGTACGGCACCACTGGCGGATTTGGTCCGTGTCCATGCCCTAGCTGTGGGTTCACGCGCTCAAAATTCATTTGAGCGTTTAGATGACATTTACGAAGCGGGAATACTACCCAAAGGTAAGGCGCATGCGCTACGTGATGCGCTCGAATTTATCTCTATGGTGCGAATTCGCCACCAAGCTTACGACGTTGAAAATGAAATTGAACCAGACAACAACATCGAACCGGAAAACTTATCCGAATTTGAACGGCGTAATCTGAAAGACGCATTTTTAGTATTGAGTAATTCACAAAACTTTTTGAAGTTCCGTTACCATGCCAATAGTGGGCTTTAATCCTTCAGAATGAATTTCTGCTGTTTAAATTAAAAAGAATCCAATGTAAAAAGGGATGCGATATCGCATCCCTTGGTTCAATAAACAGTAATATTTCGTGCAACGACTACTTGCTGTATTTCTCGGTGCGCATACCCATAATTAAGCTGACGCACATAAGCAGTAGAACAATGGTGAAAGGTAGCGCAGTTGATATCGCCCCAGCTTGTAGCGCCTGAATCGCCTCCGTACCACCAATCCATAACAACGCGACTGCAATTGCACCTTCCATAAATGCCCAGAAGACACGTTGAAGCACAGGGGCATCGACTTTACCACCAGCAGTAATACTATCGATAACAAGTGAGCCAGAGTCCGATGAGGTGATAAAAAACACCAGCACAAGCACAACGGCAATAATCGACAAGATATTCCCCATAGGTAACACATCAAACATCTCGAACATTGCCAGTGATACATCGGTTAACCCTTTACTGCCCAACTGACCGACATTATTAACCACTTGATCAATCGCCAGTCCACCGAACACCGACATCCAAATCAAAGTCACCGAGGTTGGGACAATCAGTACTGCCGTAATAAATTCGCGTACCGTTCTACCTCTGGAAACTCGCGCAATAAACATGCCCACGAATGGTGACCATGAGATCCACCAAGCCCAATAGAACACTGTCCAACCTTGGAACCACGCCTCATCAGTTCGACCATGTGGGTTACTTAAAGGGATAAGGTTTTCGATATAAGCCATGAATGTGGTTGGAATATTACCAAGCGCAACCGCCCAACCAATCAAAGCAACCAAAATCAGCAGAAGGAACGCAACAATCATATTGATGTTACTAATGACCTTCACACCACCGTCGATGCCCCGAATAACCGACACAACAGCGAGTAATGTCACTACGGTGATAACCACGATCTGCAGACCAAGCCCTGCTTCAACACCAAATACGTGATGAATACCACTTGCCGCTTGTTGCGCACCCAATCCCAAAGAGGTCGCCAAACCAAACAGTGTGGCTAGTACCGCCAAAATATCCACAATATGACCAGCCCAACCCCAAGCACGATCCCCCAGCAACGGGTAGAAAATAGAGCGAATAGAAAGCGGTAAACCTTTATTGTAGGCAAAGAATGCTAATGAAAGTGCGACCACGCCATAGATTGCCCATGGGTGAAGCCCCCAGTGATACATAGTTGCACCCATGGCAAGCCTTGCCGCTTCTGGAGTGTTAGCTTCCACACCAAGCGGTGTTTCATACCAACCGGTATAGTAAGCAACCGGTTCAGCTACACTCCAAAACATCAAGCCAATACCCATACCAGCTGCAAACAGCATCGATAGCCATGAAATGAATGAATAATCTGCTGTAGCGCCTTCGCCCCCTAATCGAATTTTACCCATCGGGCTCACAATCAGACCCAAGCAGAAAACCACAAATAGGTTGCCAGACCAAATAAACAGCCAGTCGAAGCTACCAATAATGCTCCACTTAATACCATCCAACACAGATTTAGCTGTATGAGCATCAAGCACAAGAGCGCCAATTAAAAACAACGCAATAAAGCCAGCACTGATACCGAAAACCGGATTATGAACGTCAAAACCCCACTTCTGTACATTGTCTTGACCGATTGTATAGTCAGTACTGTCTATACTGTATTTATCAATTCCTTTAGTCCCCCCTCTGGCAGGATTGTTGTCACTGTTAAAATTTAACCAGTTTGGGTGGTAATGAGTGAGTTTTGAATCGCATTCCAACAGAAAGAAAAGAAGCCATATTGAAGAAGCTACTACCTCCTTATTCAATGTCTGTAAGCCAAGTAGCAAAAGAGGAAGGTATTAGCCCAGCAACCCTGTATCATTGGCGGCAGCAACTTAGACGTTCAGGAGCCGCTGTGCCAAATAGTAATACTTCATCAGAGCAGTGGTCTGCTCAAACTAAACTCGCCATTGTCGCTGAAACCTACTCGATGACGGAGAATGAACTCAGTCAGTATTGTCGCGAGAAAGGCTTGTTCCCTGAACAAGTGCAAGATTGGCGAAGTGAGTGTATGCAAGGGTTTATGTCTGTTAAAGAGCGTGAGGCTGAAGCCAAGAAACAAGCTAAAGCTGACAAGCTTGAAATTAAAGAGCTGAAAAAGAGTTACGCTTTAAAGAAAAAGCGTTAGCTGAAACCGCAGCACTCTTGGTTCTGCGAAAAAGCTGAGAGCCTTTTACGGGGAAGAGCCAGAGGAAGATTAACCTCAACCGATGAAAGGCACTACTTGGTCACTCTTATCCACGACGCTCAGCAAAGTGGTTGCCGATTGGAGTACGCTTGCCATGAGGTTCAAATCGACTTGAGGACGTATCGACGCTGGTATCAGCAAGGTGAAATAAGGGCAGACAAAAGACCGACATGCACCAGACCTGCGCCTGCTAACAAACTCTCACAGCAAGAACGTGATGCGATTATCGAGGTGTGCAACCGCCCTGAATACGCGAGTTTACCACCAACTCAAATTGTTCCGACGTTGCTTGATAATGGTGAGTATATCGCTTCGGAGTCGAGCTACTATCGGGTTTTGAAAGCGGAAGGTCAACTTCATCCCCGAGGTCGTCAGCGAAGTCGACAAAGGCAGGCTAAGCCAACAAGTTATACGGCAACAGGTCCCAATCAAGTGTACACATGGGACATTACTTACTTGCCATCTAGGGTTCGCGGTCAGCACTATTATCTCTACGTGATTGAAGATATTTATAGCCGAAAAATCGTTGGTTACGATGTTTATGAATGTGAATGCGGTGAGTTAGCATCACAGTTATTACAGCGGACGCTGATGCGCGAGCAGTGCTTTAATCAGTCACTGGTACTTCACTCGGACAATGGTGCGCCAATGAAGTCACTGACGTTCAGAGCGAAAATGGATGAGCTTGGTATTACTTCATCATACAGTCGCCCGAGAGTCAGTGATGATAACCCGTATGTTGAGTCGCTGTTCCGCACAGTGAAGTACATGCCCATGGTAAACAAAGGCTTTGAACAACTCGATGCAAGTCGTAGTTGGGTTGAGGCGTTCGTGCGTTGGTACAACACCGAGCACAAGCACAGTAAGTTAAATTACGTTACGCCATCAGAGCGTCACAGTGGTAAAGATAGCGAGATTTTAAGGCGTCGTTCTGATGTATTGTCGATAGCAAGAAAACGACACCCTGCGCGTTGGTCAGGCAAAATTAGGAACTGTGAACCCGTTGGTGAGGTTCATCTAAATCCAGAAAGAGAAGCCGCTTAATAACTAAGCGAATGATGACAACAACCTTGAAAAACGCCGAGTCATAGAATCTCTCTAGTTTTACTTCTCTTTGACCTATCGCTTAGAGCTATAAACGATTTGAGATACAATTACCTATTAAGCAATTAGTTAATATTGTACGCTTTGCAGTAAAAAATGCCAATTTATGCAAACTTATTCATCACATTTACCTGTTAACTCAATAATATTAGTGTAAAAACGGTTTTACCTAGCCAAATCCCTTATATAAAAAGGGATGGTTATATTTTGTAGTCTAATGATATTATTGGCTGTAAATTTTGTCTGTTTACACTTCTATTCATGATGAATTTAGGTTATGTTCTTCAAAAAGTAGCGACGTTTTAAGGGTTTATCTTGGAAAAGCACGAAGAAGTACTAGTGTCGTTAAGACAAATAATCCGCGCAATCGACTTACACTCAAAGAAACTGAGTAAAGAGTCAGGGCTAACTGCCCCTCAACTTATCTTAATGAGATCGATAAGAGAACTTGGTGAAGTCACGATTAAACAGCTTTCTAATCACACCAACATGAGCCAAGCAACCGCTACTATCATTCTCGATAGACTACAGAAAAATGGCTTGATCGAGCGTAAACGCAGTGAGACTGACAAACGAAAAGTTCATGCGGTTCTGACCGAGCAAGGACGTGAACGCTTAGAGCAAGCTCCTCTGCCGCTGCAACAGAGCTTTATCAACAAGTTCCAACGTTTAGATGACTGGGAACAAACACTATTGCTTTCTTCTGTACAGCGCCTCTCTGCAATGATGAATGCAGAAGACATCGATGTAGCACCCGTTCTAGAACTCGGCAGCATCACAAAAGCAGACTAGACACTTAGGCTCTCATTCCAATGAGAGCCTTTTTATTTGTGTGGCTTAGCAAGCCTCTCCTCTCGGACAATCAACTTCGGCTATTTTTGCGCTCATCAGTGATATACTCCCACCGAGCCTCATCGCGTAATCACAATCCTTGCTTAATATACGGAGATCCAATTGAAAACACCTTGTATTGCGGTTTGCAAAAACAATGGCGGCATCTGCTCAGGTTGCCTAAGAACAATCAACGAGATCACCCAATGGCGTCACCTAGACGAAAAAGTGCAGATAAACAAAATCAGCCAAATTCGTGGTCAACACTCTACCCACCACTGTCCAAGCTGTGGTGAAGCAAGCTTTTGTGACATTAGTGCAGGTAAAGACCACTGCTGGTGTTTTGACATTGAAAAACGTGACCTAACCAACTCGCCTAAAGCCAATCTATGTATGTGCCGACGCTGCTTATCTTCACTGCCTATTGAATAAAAAATTAGCCTTAGAAAAACTAATCCGAATTATAGAAATTAATCTTGATTGATCGAGATGGTTTTGATTGCCTGCAAGATACGAACTCACTAATATAATAAACAGTATTGTATCCCCATTATATTTTTTAATTAGCTGAGCTATGGCTCGGCGGGGGTTGTTCGTCCTTTTTTCAGGTATTGATATATGTCTGCTTACTCAAAGCTGATTAAACTTACATTTACTATTGCGATCTTGGCAGCAGTGGGTCAAATGACGCAAACAATGTATGTACCATCAATTGGGCAAATGGCTCAAGAATTTGCTGTTTCACCAGGTAGCTTACAAGCGGTTATGGCGTGCTACCTAATTCCTTATGGGTTATCACAGTTTGTCTATGGTCCGATATCCGATCGTCTCGGTCGTAAGCCAATTATCGTTTTTGGTCTTGTACTCTATGTACTTGGGACGCTAGTTGCCCTATTCGCGCCAAGCTATGCGCTATTTTTAATCGGCAGCTTTGTGCAAGGCTTAGGTATTGGCTGTGGTGGCGCTATGTCTCGCACCTTAGGTCGAGACTGCTACTCTGGTCCTGAACTACACAAAGTAAATAGCTACATCAGCATGAGCATTGTTTTCTCTCCACTGCTTGCCCCTGTTTTAGGTGGTGTGTTGGCAGAAAACTTTGGTTGGCGTTCAAGTTACCTATTTTTAGCGTTGTTTGGTCTAGCTGTTGTTATCACAATGATGACCAGCTTCACTGAGACATTACCAAAAGAAAACCGCCGCTGTGAAAAAGTGAGCCAAAGCTACAAATTCGTCCTTTCAAATAAACGCTTTCAAGGCTATTTAATTTGTCTGGTCGCGACATTTTCTGGCTTGGCAATATTTGAAGCCGCAGCAGGTGTGCTACTCGGTGGTGTACTTAAACTGCCAGCAACAACCGTCAGTATTCTATTCATTCTGCCGATCCCTGGCTATTTAGTGGGTTCTGCAATTTCTGGCGCACTATCAAACCGCTATACAACCAATGGTATTTTGAACTTTGGGCTTGCGGCAATCACTTTGGGCGCAGTGTTCATCTTGATCCCTGGCTTAATGGGCGAAACGTCGGCAATTGCTTTGGTTGGTGGTGCCGCGATGTATTTCTTAGGAACTGGCATCGTCTATCCTTCCGCCACCACAGGGGCGATTACCCCAATCCCTCACCATGCAGGGACAGGCGGCGCTGTACTTGGTGGTATGCAGAACTTAGTTGCGGGTTTGGCGACACTGCTTGCCTCTCTTGTTCCTGCGCCTAACCAATTACCTCTAGGGATATTCATGTTAGTGATGGCACTAGTTGCAGCCTATGGTTTGGTCCGTGTAAATCGATGTCCAGACGAGACTAATGACTTACCATTGACCATTTAGCAAAAAAGGAGCCTGTTGGCTCCTTTTCTTATTTCAATCGGCGATGTGTTTACGACGCTTGAGCTTCCGTTACTATTGCTTCTAATGCTTGACCTTCAAACTTGATGCCATTCCAGCCATGTGCGATAAAGTTGCGGATATTTTGATGATCATTGCCATCAGGATTGCCAAGCACGTCTTTACGATAAAAATCGCCAAACATTGCTAGGGTGTGCTCTTCACTAAGTTTATGAACCTGCCCAAACGCAAGTATTTTGCATGAACCATTATTCTCACCCGCAGGATTTCGCATCGTACCATTGCTAAATGCCGCAGGGGTAAAGGTGTAGTTCGCATCAATCACAGCGATGGATTCACTAAACTCGATCGTTGTAGGAGACGATTCAAGTTGAGTTAGAAAAGATTTCAATTCCATATGAACAAGTCACTTAAGTTAATTAATTAATTAATTAAAAACACAGTTTACTGAACATAGAAGCATTGCTCCAGTTGCTTTTGACTCTCTTTTTCGACCTAAGAAACATAATTTCAGCCTGACTTTGTCCCAATACACTGATTAATTTCTTGTTTTTTAATCGAATCAGGCGATGTGACCAACGTATACAAAAACGCCGGAGGTTATCTCCGGCGCTTAATTCTACAACTTACTCATCATCGATATTCACGAGTTTGGTATTACCACCATGCGCCTTTTCGCGCTGGCGCTGCACCATGGCATAAAAGCCTGGAATCAAGAAGGTACCCGCAAGTAGTACACACAATAAGCCACCAATGAGTGAAATACCCAATGAGTTTTGACTTATGTGCCCTGCTCCAGATGCAAATATTAGTGGGAAAATGCCTAAGATAAATGACCATGAAGTCATATTCACCGCACGAAAACGTAACTTACCACCATGAACCGCCGCTTCATCAATGGCGATATCTTTTTCCTCACGTTCCACTTTGGCGAATTCAACAATCAGTATCGCGTTCTTGGCAGCTAGTGCTATCAGCAACACCAGACCTATTTGTGCGTAAAGATTCAATGGTGTCCCGGTTAGATTAAGCGCTAAGAAGGAACCCAGTGTGGCAATCGGAACCACCAGTATGATAGCCAGAGGAATACTCCAACTCTCATATTGAGCCACCATAAACAAGTAGATAAAGATCAAAGCAAGCGCAAACGCATAGATCGCTTGATTACCCGCTAGCACCTCTTGGTATGCCATCCCTGTCCATTCGTATTGATAGCCCTGAGGTAGAATATCTGCCGCAACCCGCTCCATCGCAGCAATTGCGTCACCACTAGAGTAACCCGGAGCTGGTTGACCTTGAATCACCGCACTACGATACATGTTATATCGCCATGCAACATCCGGTTCGAAAATCTGCTCGTAAGTGACCAACGTACTCAGTGGAACCATCTTGCCACTTGATGAACGTAAGTGGAAACGCTCTAAGTCATCCATGCTGCTACGATGCTCCGCATCTGCCTGCATAGTCACACGGAAATTTTTACCAAACATGGTAAAGTCATTGACGTAGAGCGAGCCCAGGTTACCTTGTAACGTTTGGAAGATACTGGATAAAGGAATGCCTAATTGCTGCGCTTTCTCTCTATCAATATCCACATAATAGTGAGGAACATTGGCTCGGAAGGTCGAAAACGCAAAACCAATTTCAGGTTGCTTCTTCGCCTCTTCTATCAACTGATTCATCACCATCGCTAGATCGGTACGACTACGACCTAAGGCATCCTCTAAGACAAATTCAAAACCCGATGCGGCGCCCATACCAGGTACCGCAGGTGGTCCCATCGCAAACACAACAGCTTGTGGTAACTGCATTGCCGCGCGTCCATTAATTCTCTGCGCAATCGCAGCTGCCGAGTGTTCACCACTTAAAGCATTGCGCTCATCCCAATCGTGCAGTTTGATAAACAGCGATGCGCCATTCGATGCCGCAGCACCCGTCATAAACGCAAAACCGTTGGCAACCGTAACGCCATCAACCCCAGGTTCTTGTTCCACCATTTTTACCAGTTCTTCTGTCACTTCCTCAGTACGTGATAAAGAAGCAGAGTCCGGCAATTGAACGTTAACCAGCAAGATACCTTTGTCTTCTTGTGGTACAAACGCAGTAGACGTCGTTTTAGCAAACAGACTTACTGCCGCCACCGCGACAATGAAAAAACCAACCAATAGCACAGTTTTCTTCACTAAGAAGCCTGCTATTTGACCATAGCGAGCCGTGACGGCATCGAGACCTCGGTTGAAAGCTTGGAACCAACGAGCCGTATTGCCTCCACCTTGCTTAAGCACCAGTGAACAAAGTGCCGGTGAAAGCGTTAGCGCGTTAATAGATGAGATAACAACCGAAATACAGATAGTCAGCGCAAACTGTCGATACATGATACCGGTAATGCCCGGTAGCATGGCAACAGGTAAGAACACGGCTAGCAGTACTAAAGTCGAGGTAATGATCGGTCCTGTTACCTCTTTCATCGCAATTAATGTCGCTTTACGCGGCGAAATACTCGGATCTTTCGCCATAGTAGTATCGACGTTTTCAATCACTAGAATCGCATCGTCTACAACGATACCAATTGCTAGAATCAAGCCAAACAGCGTGACGGTATTGATGGTAAAACCGGTCATTTGCATCACTGCAAAGGTGCCTATCAAAGAAACAGGAATAGCTACGACTGGAATCAGGGTTGCACGTGCACTACCTAGGAATAGATAGGTTACTGCAATAACCAGCAAGATCGCTTCAATCAGCGTTTTTACTACCCCTTTAATTGATTCAGCGACAAAAACCGTGGTGTCATAACTGGTTTCATAACTCATGCCTTCAGGGAAGTTGACGCTTAGCTTCTCCAGCAAGTCCATGACCGCTTGACCGCTTTCCAGCGCATTAGCGTCAGATTGCAATGAAAGCGCAACAATTGAAGCGTCTTGACCTCTAAACAGACCACTACCGTCGTAGAACTTTTTACCCAATTCTACTCGCGCTACATCTTTGAGGTAAACTGTGGAGCCGTCGCTATTCGCCCGCAAAACAACGTTCTCAAACTCACCAACAGATTCCAGTCGCCCCTTGGTCACTAAGTTAAACTGCACTTCCTGAGCGTTATTGTAAGGCGCGGCGCCCACACGACCTGCAGCGACCTGTACGTTCTGCTCAGCCAAAGCCGAGTAAACATCACTGGTGGTGAGTTTTAAATTCGCCATCTTCTCAGGATCAAGCCAAACACGCATCGCGTATTCACCGCCACCAATCACGTTAACTTCACTGATCCCTTTAACTCGGGCAAGTTGATCTTTGACGTTAAGGTTGATGTAGTTAATAAGAAACTGATCATCGTACTTGCCGTCAGGTGAATAGAAATTGAGCACCATCAGCAAGTCCGGCGAACGCTTTTTCACCGTAATACCGACCATGCGCACTTCTTGGGGAAGCTTTGATTCGATCTGTGAGACGCGGTTTTGAACGTTAACCTGAGCCATATCTGGGTCAGTACCAACATCAAAAGTCACATTAAGGCTGTAAGAGCCATCATTGGCACTCTTTGAAGACATATAGATCATATCTTCAACACCATTGACCGCCGCCTCTAACGGGTCGGCAATGGCTTGCTCAACAACTTCTGCGCTCGCACCTGTGTAATAAGCGTTCACACTCACCGAAGGCGGGCTAATTTTTGGGTACTCTGCCACAGGCAGAATGGCTAAAGAGATCGCCCCCGCCAAAGTCAGAATAATTGAGATTACCAACGCAAATTTAGGACGTTGGATAAAGAAACGACTAAGCATTACGCCCCCTTTATTCCGACGTCACAGTTGTATCGGCACTGTCTGAATCAATGCGCACCGGCACGCCATTACGAATGCGTTGCAACCCTTGGGTGATGACACTATCCCCTGCTGAGATACCCGATTGGATAATAATGCCTTGCTCAAGCTGACGACCAAGTTCAACATTGCGTCTTTCTGCAACATTGCCTTCCGCCACCAGCATCACAAAATGACCTTCCAGGTCTGTTTGTACTGCGCGACGAGGAACCACAACGACTTCGGTCGATGCCTTCTCACGCAGTTCAACTCGAATATGTTGCCCTGGTAATAGACGATAATCTGGGTTTGGTACGACCGCGCGCATCGCGATGGTGCCCGTATCCAAATCAATTCGGTTACCTAAATAATCTAACGCACCCAGATGTTCAAACGGCTGACCATTCTCAAGTATTAACTGTACTTCCGCAGCTTCGGTATCATCGGCGCCATCACCTTGATATTTATCCAGCCCTAAATCCAAGCGTTCTCGCTCACTGACACTGAAACCCGTATGAACAGGGTCAAGACTGACTAAAGTGGTTAAAATTCCAGACTGTGGTGATACCAGATCGCCCGTGCTGACTTGACTAGCACTGATTCGTCCAGAGAATGGTGCACGAATTTCGGTGTAAGAGAGGTTTACTTGTGCAAGGTTTAGTTGCGCTTTAGCTGACTCGACTTGAGCTTCTGCGCCCAGTAGCGCCGCTGTCAAATGATCGAATTCAGACTGTGAAATACTGCCCTTGGGTAACAAATTCTTACCACGATTAAAATCAAGTTGGGATTTTTTAAGCGTTGCATTAGCTTGCGCAAGACTTGCTTTCGCGGCTGATAGTTGAGCCTCAAATGACGACGGTTCAATCGTGTACAACAACTGACCCGCTTCAACCATTTGCCCTTCTTCAAAATGGCGTTGCTGCAGATAGCCCGATACTTGAGCGGTAATATTGGTATCTTCAACCGCTTCGACACGACCAATGTAAGATTTGCTTTGTTGGTGAGTCGTTACCTGGGCGGGTTGAGCAACAACAAGAGGTGCTTGTCCTTGAAGATTACTCGGAGTGGATTCACCGCACCCCACCAATAAAAGGCTGCCCGTCATGAGGGTGGCTAGCAAAGTTTTTTTCATAAACATACCGTTAGCTAATTTAATAACAGAAACTTAACCAACGGTATTGTGTTCTATGTCCGAAAACTATCAGAACTCACTCACAAATTGTATCAATCTGTTTCGAGCTCTAATGATTTAGGTTTAATAAGCTAATTGCCTAGTACTCGCACTATTTAATAATTCACCTGGCGAATTCCACGTATAAACCAATTCAGTCAACTTATTCCCGCATGGTGAATTCCAAATACGTTCGAGTGAATTCGTTCCACCAAGGTTTTGGTAAAAATCGATACCTTGTTGGTTTCCTTTGAGAACTTCTAGATAGACACCACCGTCTGAAAAGTGCTGTTCAATCCATTTCGCCGTCTCAGCGACCAAAGCACGCCCAACGCCCTTACTTCTATAACGAGCGTCAACATGAAGCGCATCAATCATGGTGCCTTTTTCAAAATCATGGTTACCAAACGCACAAATAAAACCGCACAGTTCGCCATTATTTTCAGCAATAAGTACATGTTGGTTATATGGTGGGTTGATAAGTCGAGTTTGCCAGATCAGCAAGCGGTCATCGACCACTTCATTGCGAAGATACTCATCACCAAGTATGCCTTGATAAAAAGTCTGCCAACTTTGAGCATGCAGGCTCGCAATTCTTTCGTAGTCATTATATTCGGCTATTCTTATTTCCATTGCCCTTTCCTTTTTACTTCCTGTAAGGATTCAATCCATTATCCATACTATTCATTAACAAAAAAAAAGCAAAAAAATCCAAAAGAAATTCTCGTTCACAAATTGCAACACTAGCAGTTTGACTTACAAGTGTACGCTGATATTCTAGCGCACACTTGTTCGCTTAAAGGATAAATCAATGCGTTCTGCCGAAAAGCCACCCCTGATTTGGCTAAATGTTTCATTATTTCTGATCAGTTTTGTTTTTGCTGTTATCGTCACACCTTGGTACGGATATCACTATGGATACAGTATTGAGCATTGGGTATGGCTGATTGTTGCATTCTCGTTTTGTAACCTCTCTATTACCGCAGGCTATCACCGCTTATGGTCACATAAAGCGTACCAAGCTCATCCCTTCCTTCGTTACGTTTTTGCTATCGGCGGGGCTTTTGCGCTACAAAATAGTGCGTTGCACTGGAGTTCCGATCATCGCGTGCATCACAAGCATGTCGACAACAATGACAAAGATCCTTATTCGGCAAAACGTGGATTCTGGTTTTCTCACATCGGTTGGATGCTGCGTAACTACAACCAAGATACGTACAGCGACTACACCAATTGCCGCGATTTACAAAAAGATTCTGTGGTGATGTGGCAACACAAACATTACTTATTACTGGCGTTCCTAACTAACCTAGGTTTCCCTCTGTTACTAGGCGTAATATACGGGGATATCTGGGGCATGCTGCTAGTTGTCGGCGCACTGCGTCTGGTACTGAGCCATCACACCACCTTCTTTATTAACTCTCTGGCGCACATTTGGGGAAGCCAACCTTATACCGACAAAAATACCGCACGTGATAATGGTGTATTGGCGTTTTTTACCTTTGGTGAGGGATACCATAATTACCACCATATATTCGAGAATGACTACCGCAATGGCATTTATTGGTGGCAATACGACCCAACGAAATGGATGATCAAGTCATTTCAATGGCTAGGCTTAGCGGAAAAACTGAGAGAAACACCATACTTAAAAATTGAACAAGCCAAAGCTAAACAAGCGCTAAAACAAGCGATGGCACGAATTGAACACAATCCTGAAAAGCTGATGTTAAAACAAAGCTTACAGCATGAATTTGATTTGATGATGAAAAAGCTCAACGATTTTTACTCGTTGAAAAAACAGCTGGTTGAGCAAAAGAAAAGTAGCTTAGTGGAAAAATATGAGCGCTCATTGCTACTTATGCGCTATCAAGAAATGAAAGCAGAATTTAAGTCTCAGCAAAAGAGCTGGAACGCCATCCTGACGCATTGCTAGTGCTGTTTTATCGTTTAAACCTATTTGGGAGCGCATTGTCGCTCCCTTTTTCTTGAACGAAATCACACTTAATTCCCGAGCCCATCAGTCTACCGCCAAATGTTTTATATCATTTTTGGAATTAGTGCTGTTTATTTTTAGAATTAATAGACAAATCCAATCTCGCTATATCACTGAAATAATTATAATTCGTTCGATTTTGCGCAAATCAAACCACTCATTTCTAACCAAACCATGATCACCCTCTCTAGTCTCGACCATTGAATGTTATTAGACTGTAAAGCAATTATTTCAGACAAAGATCTGTTAGTTAGCCTCACCTCTTAGCGCCAAGAAACGTAAACGCAGGAAGCCCATGAATAACCAAGCATTGATTAACCAATTCGAACAAATTGTCGGTAAAGACAATGTCTTAACCCAAGAGAACAAGACGGAATACTATCGCTCTGGTTTTCGCTCTGGTAAAGGCAAAGCGCTCGCCGTGCTCTTCCCGTCCACGCTAGTCGAACAATGGCGCTTGCTGCAAGCTGCTGTTGATGCCAATTGTATTATCATCATGCAGGCTGCCAAAACCGGTTTAACCGAGGGTTCAGCACCAAGTGGTGAAGACTACGACCGCGAAGTGGTGATCATCAACATTACCCGAATTAAAACACTCCACCTTATTGATGGTGGTAAACAAATCGTCAGTCTACCTGGGGTGAGTTTGCACCAACTAAGTAAACAGCTCGATCAAGTTAAACGCGCGCCTCATTCGGTGATTGGCTCTTCTTCAATTGGCGCAACCGTGGTCGGCGGTATTGCCAACAACTCGGGTGGCGCATTGGTCAAACGTGGTCCAGCTTATACAGAGCTCGCCTTATTTGGGCAAGTCACCAAAGAAGGCAAACTCGAACTGGTGAATCACCTTGGCATTGATGGACTTGGTGACACGCCAGAAGAAATCCTCGCCAACGTTGAGAAAGGCAACTTTAGCCCTGATCAAATTCAGCACACACAAGCGATGGCTTCTGATCGCGAATACGATCAACGAGTACGAGATGTCGACGCTGAAACGCCTTCTCGTTTTAATGCTGATTCACGTCGACTGTTTGAAGCAAGTGGTTGTGCCGGAAAATTAGCCGTATTTGCTGTTCGCGTCGATACGTATCCTGTTCCCGACAAAGAACAGCTGTTCTACATCGGCTGTAACGATCCAGCTAAGCTCACTATGCTGCGCCGTGACATGTTAAGTCAGTTTAAAAATTTGCCGGAAATGGGCGAATACATGCACCGCGACATTTTTAACTTGGCAGAAAAGTACGGTAAAGACGTCTTCCTTTCGATCAATCACCTCGGCACAGATAACCTGCCCAAGTTTTTTGCGCTTAAAGCAAAAGTCGAAACCATACTTAAGCGAATTCCTTTTGTCTCAAAAGATTTACCAGACATTACCCTCTACTGGTTAAGTAAACTCTTCCCGCAACACTTACCTAAGCGAATGCTCGAATATCGCGACAAATACGAGCACCACTTGATCTTAAAGATGAGTGATGACGGTATTGATGAGGCTAAGCAGTATCTTGCTGAGATTTGGTCAAAGCAACAAGAGTGTGAGTACTTTGAATGCAGTGCCGAGGAAGGTAAAAAAGCCCTGCTACATCGCTTTGCCGCCGCGGGTGCCGCGATACGTTATGAAGCGGTACACGCCAAAGAAGTGGAAGATATTTTGGCACTTGATATTGCCCTGCGCCGCAATGATATCGACTGGGTTGAAAAGCTACCTGACGAAATTACTAAAGATATGGTGATGGGTTTGTATTACGGTCACTTTATGTGTCACGTGTTCCACCAAGACTATATTTTCAAAAAAGGCGCCGATACCAAGAAAATCAAATCATTGATGCTAAAACTGCTCACAGAGAAAGGCGCAAAATACCCAGCTGAGCATAATGTTGGGCACCTTTATGAAGCAGAAAAGCAACTGCAAGCCTTCTACCATTCTCTTGATCCAACCAATACCTTTAACCCTGGTATCGGCAAGATGAGCAAGTATAAGCGCAACTGTAGTTGCTGTGGTTAACCAGCTTTAATAAAAACTCTACCAGCGATACAACTTTAGTTGATAAATAGGCGATAGAAAAAGCCCGAGCATTTTATTGCTCGGGCTCTAATATAAGGTCGCTAGTTAAGCATTATTTCATAATGCGCGCTTTAAACGCTTTGCCTTTCATCTTACCGTTTTGCAGTTGTTTAAGTGCAATTTTCGCTACACTGTTTTCAACCGCCACGTAAGAGACCATTGCCATAATGTTAATCTTACCGATGCGCTTACCATCAATGCCTGCTTGCTTAGTCAGTGCACCCATAATATCACCAGCACGTACCTTCATTTTCTTACCGCCAAGAATTTGAATCGTCGTCATCTCTGCGTAGAAAGGTTCACTGTTTGGTTTGCTAGGCGCGACTACCGGGCTAACTTCGATATCCATGTACTCTTCAATCAGCGCAACACGGTAACCGTCTTTTTCGCCATAGAAGCTAAATGCTTGACCTTTCGCACCCGCACGACCAGTACGACCAATGCGATGTACGTGTACTTCTGGATCGCGAGAAAGCTCAAAGTTAAATACTGCATCTAGGTTCTCAACGTCTAGACCACGTGCTGCTACGTCAGTCGCAACTAGAATCGAGATACTCTTGTTAGCAAACATGGTTAACGCTTGATCGCGCTCGCGTTGCTCCATGTCACCATGCAGCTCAACCACACTAAAGCCACGGTGAGTTAGCTCATCCGTTACATTCATCACTTCTTTCTTAGTGTTACAGAACACTACAGACGATTGTGGGCGGTGAGTTAATAGCAAAGCTTCTAACGCGTCATCACGCTCTTGCGTGGTATCTAGCTTATAGAATGACTGCTCAATGGTTGACGTTTGGTGGGTCGACTCTACTTTCACCATCAGTGGTGTTTTGGTAATGCGGCTAGCAATCGCTTCAATTTGTTTAGGGAAAGTTGCACTAAACAGCAGCGTTTGGCGTTGCTTCGGTGCCTGCTCGATAACCGCATCTAATGCTTCTTGGAAGCCCATTTCAAGCATGCGGTCCGCTTCGTCTAGTACCAGCGTGTTTAGCTCATCTAGATTGATGCGACCTTTGCTTAGGTGATCAAGAATACGACCAGGCGTACCAACTAAAATATGCGCGCCATGTTCAAGTGAACCAATTTGTGGTCCCATCGGCATACCGCCACACAAAGTCAGTACTTTGATGTTATGAATACCGCGTGCAAGCGTACGGATCTCTTTCGCTACTTGGTCAGCAAGTTCACGGGTTGGACAAAGCACCAATGACTGTACACGAAAACGCTTAACGTTTAGGTTGCTTAGCAGTGCAAGTGAAAACGTTGCGGTTTTACCTGAGCCCGTTTTACCCTGACCAATCACATCTTTACCTTCCAATAACGCAGGCAAGCTCTGAGCTTGAATTGGCGTCATTGTGGTGTAGCCCAATGTGTCTAGTGTGGTCAGCAGTTCGTTTCTCAGTGGCAGGGTTTTAAATGAATCTGTCACAATCTCTTCTCGTCGAAATTGCTATCTGCATAACTATCGCTATTCGTATGTGCCAAGCATTATGCAGCAAGCTAAAAATGGCTAAATAAAAAAACCGCCTCATACGAAGCGGTTTTCCGTAATCTGGGGATAACCTAGGTTATCGTAAACCGTGCAAAAATTCTGCTCGTGTTGCTGGGTTGGATTTAAAGATCCCACCTAGCGCAGTGGTTGTCGTTTCACTGGTTGCATCCATCACACCACGAGATTTCACGCAGTAATGCGTCGCATCGATAGTCACCGCTACGTCATCTGACTCTAATAATGTCTGTAGAGCAACTAAGATCTGCTGAGTCAAACGCTCTTGTACCTGTGGGCGTTGAGAGAAAAAGCGTACGATGCGGTTAATTTTTGACAAACCAATAATCTTTCCGCGCGGAATATACGCTACTGCCGCCTTACCATCAATAGTAACAAGGTGATGTTCACAAGTACTGGTCAACGTAATATCTTTAACTCTCACCATCTCACTCACATTCATTTTGTTCTCAATGACCGTGATTTTCGGGAAGTTTTGATAGTCCAAACCAGAGAAGATTTCATCGACATACATCTTCGCAATACGATGCGGCGTTTCTTCTAAACTGTCGTCAGTAAGGTCAAGATCGAGTAGAGATAAAATCTCTCTCATATGATATTGAATTTTTTCCTTTTTTTCTTCTCGACTGAACTCGCTCGGCACCATAGGTGTCTCGAGTCCACGGCTTTCAAGCGCATCTTTTACTAACTTCGCTGATTCGCTAAGACCTGACATTCCACTTCCTCTTATTACTCCTCGCGGATGGCTGACAAGGATACTCGGATTTGAGGGCAATTACACCCCTATTTTAAGCGTGGGCATTGGTTTGCGGGCGATCCAACGTTACAGCCTTCTTATTGTCGCGTCGAAAGTATGGTAAAGTTAGCCAAAACTAGAAAGACATTAGGATTCATACATGGGTTGCTGTGACGCTCCGGGCTTGATGCCAATCGAAGAAGCGATGGATAAAATGCTATCGCGCATTAAACCGATTCAAACTACCCTACAATTGCCGCTTGCTGAGGCGTTAGGTTATGTTTTAGCCGAAGATATTCTCTCTCCTATTTTCGTGCCACCTTTTGATAACTCTGCAATGGATGGCTACGCTGTTCGCATCAACGATCTTGCAGAGTCAAACACCCTGCCTCTTGCTGGTAAATCTTTTGCCGGACAACCGTTTGAAGGTGAATGGGCGCAAGGTACGTGCGTGCGTATCATGACGGGAGCAAAAATCCCTGAAGGTTGTGATGCGGTTATCATGCAAGAAAATACCCAGGTCACCGAGCAAGGTATTCTATTTCTGCAAGAAGAAGTCAAACCTCAGAGCAATATTCGCCCAACCGGTGATGACATTAAGCAAGGCGATATCGTATTGCCTAAAGGCGCTCGCCTGTCTCCACGCGATATCCCGATGATTGCGTCACTTGGCGTAAGCCATGTTGTGGTGGTACGTAAACCAAAAGTTGCCTTCTTCTCGACTGGTGACGAGCTTAAGCCTCTTGGTGAACCGCTGGCTGATGGTCAAATTTACGACAGCAACCGCTATGGCATTAAGCCATTGATCGAGAACTTCGGTTGTGAGCCAATTGACTTAGGCATTATTCCTGATTGCCCACAAACACTGAAAGAGACATTTGAACAAGCGCAAATGCTTGCCGATGTGGTAGTGACATCTGGTGGCGTAAGTGTTGGCGAAGCTGACTACACCAAAGATATTCTTGAAGAACTTGGTGAAATCGGCTTTTGGAAACTGGCGATTAAACCGGGTAAACCTTTTGCATTTGGTAAGCTCTCTACCGCTTGGTTCTGTGGACTGCCAGGCAACCCGGTTTCTGCGGTACTGACCATGTATGTTTTAGTGCAGCCAATGCTTGCCAAACTTGCGGGTCACACTGAATGGAAAGCGCCAGAATCGATTCCAGCCACAACCAAAACCGCGTTCAAAAAAGCGCCGGGACGTACCGATTACCAACGTGGTATCTACTCGTTAGAAGATGGCAAATTTGTGGTTGAAACCACAGGTAACCAAAGCTCTGGCGCCTTCCGTTCTATGAGCCTAGCTAACTGTTTCGTGGTTCTAGAGCGTGAACGTGGTCGTGTAGAAGTTGGCGAAACTGTCCAAATTCAACTGTTTAATTCGACGTTGTACTAGGAGCGCTGGTGGAGATCTTATCTGATCAAGAAATGCTAAGGTACAACCGTCAGATTGTACTCAAGCAGTTTGATTTCGAAGGACAAGAAGCGTTAAAGCAAGCCTCTATTTTGATTCTTGGCGCTGGCGGTCTCGGATGTGCATCGAGCCAGTATCTCGCGACTGCTGGTATTGGTAAATTGACGCTTATTGATGATGATATCGTAGAGTTATCAAACTTGCAGCGTCAGGTACTTCATCATGATGCGGATATTGGCAAAAAGAAAGTTCAATCAGCTGCAGAGTCATTAAAACTGCTTAATCCATTTATTCAAGTGGATACCATTGGTAGACGCTTAAATGATGATGAACTACGTGTACTGATTGAAGCGCACACTTTGGTGCTCGATGCTTCAGATAACGTTGATACCCGCAATCAACTCAACCGCTTATGTTACCAAAGTAAAACACCATTGGTTTCCGGTGCGGCGATTCGTATGGAAGGTCAAATTAGCGTATTTACCTACCAAGATGAAAACGCCCCTTGCTACCAATGTTTGAGTAGCCTATTTGGTGGCGGCGCTTTAAGTTGCGTTGAAGCGGGTGTAATGGCACCTGTCGTTGGCATCATCGGCGCAATGCAGGCGATGGAAGCAATTAAGGTGATTGCCAACTACGGCACACCTAAACAAGGCAAAATTTTGATCCTCGATGCGATGACAATGTCATGGCGTGACATGGGATTAATGAAGATGCCGAACTGCTCAGTATGTCGCTAAATAATCCGTTGGATTAGATTCAAGCAAAAGCGATAAGGAGAAAGGCAAGGAATGAATAACCCGAAAATTTTTCTTATCGCTTTTTTGTTTGCTTGCCTACTGCTAGCCAGTTTATTGCTACTAAAAACCAAGCAGACGACACAAACGATCCAAGCCACTGTAACCTCGCAGACATTAACTCAGTCGCTCGATGGTCATCGACGTTATCTTAACGTCATTACGTCTGAGCAACGCTCACTACTGGTCACCTCTCCAGCTCAAATCGATTGTCCGCTAGGTTCCACTGTGGAACTCGATGTCGAAAGTACATTATTGCAACGTGATAAAAGCTACCGCTTTAAAGCGTGTTATCCCAAACAGCCAAACCAATAAACGTGACATTGTCACCACATTTTTATCTTAACGATAAACACACGATAAAGGACTGTTATGTTTCCACTCATCACCGCCGAACAATTAGCTCAGCTGAAAGAGCAAAATGCGCAAGTTGTCATCCTTGATGCAAGTATTGAATTCCAAATCCCAGCAGAAGGTGAGAAAGATAAAATAAACAAAATTCCTGGCGCACTGCGCTTTGACTATGACAAAGTGTTCTGCGACCAAAACTCACCACTGCCTCATATGATGCCGACACAAACGCATTTTAATCAACAAGCTCGCGCATTGGGTTTAAACAATGAGTCAACGATCGTGGTTTACGATAACAGCGGTACACTAGCCGCGCCGCGCGCATGGTGGATGCTCAAAACAATGGGACATAACCAAGTGGTTATTCTTGATGGTGGGCTACCAGCGTGGAAACAGGCAGGCTTTGCCACTACAACGGAATACGCAGCGCCGAGCGCAATCGGAAATTTTGACGGTCAGCTCAACCCAAGCGGCTTTTTGTCCGCAGAGCAAGTACTCGCAGAGATTGATAACAGCCAAAGCTTAACGGTCGATGCTCGCTCAAAAGCGCGCTTTAACAAAGAAGTCCCTGAGCCGCGCCAAGGTGTGCGCAGCGGTCATATTCCTAATTCCGTTTGTCTACCCTTTGCCGAGCTCATTCAAGACACTCGAGTTAAGAGCGTTGAACAGCTACAACCTATTATTGAGTCTGCGCTTGGGGATAAAGATAAGCAGTTTATTTTTAGCTGTGGTTCAGGCGTGACTGCCGCTATCTTATTACTTGCGGCGTATATTTGCGGCTATCAGAAATTATCCGTTTATGATGGCTCTTGGACTGAATGGGGACAACGCGTCGATCTCCCTATCGAATAAGGTTCATCGCTGCATTGCGTGGTCCGCATATAACAAAAACCCCAACATAAGCTTGGGGTTCTTTAGTTCAAAGCAGCAGCAATTATGACAGCTTACTGTCTGCGATTTGTTCATCTAGGTTTAGCACTGTCAATGCATTACTTACGCTGGTTGCAATCACGTCAATCGCTCCGGTTCGCAGTGCTCCAAGCAATGCCAGCGGTTTACTATTTTCAGCCGCTATCGCGATCACTTCGGAAATCGATTTAAACTCATCAATGCCCAAGCCAATCACACGATCACTCATCACCGTTGATGCCGCTACGCCGTGAATATCAAAGAAGTCATAACCGGCAAAATCACCCACTACGCCTTGTAACATACGCGACTGAACAACTTCGTCTGCGGTAAACCATCCTAAATCCACCATGTAGCTATTCTCGCTCATGTCGCCAATACCAACCAAAGCAACATCGGCTTTACGTGCTAAGTCTAATGTTTGCTTAACCGTCGCATTTTGCATAAATGCGAGTTTCTGTTCGCGGTTTTCCGCATAAGCGGGAGCATAAAGTGTTTCAGAACTGCCGCCATAACTCTTCGCAAATTGGCGACAAATATGGTCAGCATTAAACATGCCGCCTCGCGGGTGAATACCACCGATACCACAAACAAATTTGACATCTTTCTGCGGGATAACACCAACATGGTGCGCCACTGCCGACACGTTTCTTCCCTGCCCAACCGTCATTACCGTGCCATTTTGTAGTGTACTCGCAAGGTATTTTGATACTAAACCTGCCACTTGAAGTCGTTGTTGCTCTTCGCTTGGCTGATCTAAAGCCACCAATGCACGCTTAACACCAAAGCGATCAATCAAGCGCTGTTCAATCTTAGCGCTAAATACCGGGTGATATTTCACAGTAATTTCGACAATACCTTCATCGCGAGCTTGTTTGAGCAGTCGCCCTACTTTGGCTCGAGAAATTGAAAACTTCTTTGAGATCTCTTCTTGCGTTGCACCATCTTGGTAGTAAGCCACCGAGATTTCGGTAAGCAAGTCAGTGCTATCTAAGGAACTGTCTTGGTTAATGTTCGCCATAAACTTTAAATACTCTTAAAAAAGATAAGCAGTTTGCTGATATTGATTGTACGCAAACATGAGCAACCGCTCATTGACTTAGCATATGTAACACTCGCATTTTACCCGAACTTTTGCTCAACACAATGACACCTGCTCACAGTTTTTGTTTTCTACTTTAGCTTCCCGCTAGGCGTTGCTGTGCAAAGGCAAACGTTTAATTCATTTAGCAAAACAAATTGGCGAAATTAATCTTGATTTACGTCACCTAATTTAGCACTACCTGATTGACTTTATCGCTCATTAAGATAAATATGAATCCATCATTTACTCATCGCAAGAACAAATGCTCAAAGCAAATGCTCTTCCGATAGAAAGATTTCTGCTAACGATTAGAGACGGTCTATTTTTAACCATGAACTATTCGTTAACTCGCTTGCAAATGTCAGGGCTAACTCAAGATTGAGCACTGACAAAGAAATAGGATGATCGATTATGAGCAATAAATTAGAGCAACTTCGTAAGCTAACCACAGTTGTTGCAGATACTGGCGAAATTGACGCAATTAAAAAGTACCAGCCAGAAGATGCGACAACCAACCCATCTCTAATTCTAAAAGCGGCTCAAATTGCTGAGTACGCACCACTTATCGACCAAGCTATCGCATACGCGAAAACTCAAAGTTCTGACAAAGCGCAACAAGTACAAGATGCTTGTGACATGCTTGCAGTAAATATCGGTAAAGAAATCCTGACGACTATTCCAGGTCGCATCTCTACAGAAGTAGATGCGCGTCTTTCTTACGACACCGAAGCGAGCGTTGCGAAAGCTCGCCAACTTATTAAGATGTACAACGATGCGGGTATCACTAACGATCGCATTCTGATCAAACTAGCGTCAACTTGGGAAGGTATCCGCGCGGCAGAAATCCTAGAGAAAGAAGGCATCAACTGTAACCTGACACTACTATTCTCATTTGCTCAAGCGCGTGCTTGTGCTGAAGCCGGCGTATTCCTAATTTCTCCTTTCGTCGGTCGCATCATGGACTGGTACAAAGCGAAAGAAGGTCGTGATTTCGAAGCACAAGAAGATCCAGGCGTACTATCTGTAACCACTATCTACAACTACTACAAAGAATACGGCTACAACACGGTTGTAATGGGTGCAAGCTTCCGTAACATCGGCGAAATTCTTGAACTTGCTGGCTGTGACCGTCTAACTATTGCCCCTGCGCTTCTTGCTGAACTAGAAGCGGCTGAAGGCGAAGTGGTTGAGAAACTGATTGACTCTAAAGGCGCATCAGAGCGTCCAGCGGCAATGACTCACGCTGAATTCCTATGGGACCACAACCAAGATGCAATGGCAGTTGAGAAACTGGCAGAAGGCATCCGCAACTTCGCGGTAGACCAAGGCAAACTTGAAGAGATGATCGCAGCTAAGCTGTAATCCAACGAATAAAATAAGGGGAACGTTTGCGTTCCCCTCTTCTTTTCCCTATTTAGAAATTAACCCTATCTGGTATTTATTATGGATCGTAAACATTTAGCTAATGCAATCCGTGCGCTAAGCATGGACGGTGTACAACAAGCAAACTCTGGTCACCCAGGCGCACCTATGGGTATGGCGGACATCGCTGAAGTTCTTTGGCGCTCTCACCTAAACCATAACCCAGCAAACCCAGAATGGGCTGATCGCGACCGTTTCGTGCTGTCTAACGGTCACGGCTCAATGCTAATTTACTCACTACTACACCTAAGTGGTTACGAGCTATCTATTGACGATCTGAAAAACTTCCGTCAATTGCACTCTAAGACGCCAGGTCACCCTGAGTATGGTTACGCACCAGGTATCGAAACAACCACGGGTCCTCTAGGTCAAGGCATCACCAACGCAGTTGGTATGGCAATGGCTGAAAAAGCACTGGCTGCTCAGTTCAATAAAGAAGGTCACGACATTGTTGACCACCATACTTACGTGTTCATGGGTGACGGCTGTCTAATGGAAGGTATCTCGCATGAGGCATGTTCTCTAGCAGGTACACTTGGTCTTGGTAAGCTAATCGCATTCTGGGATGACAACGGTATCTCTATCGATGGTCACGTAGAAGGTTGGTTCTCAGATGATACACCGAAACGCTTTGAAGCGTACGGCTGGCACGTAATCCCAGCGGTTGATGGTCACGATGCAGAAGCGATCAATGCTGCAATCATCGCTGCGAAAGCAGACCCACGCCCAACGTTAATCTGTACTAAAACCATCATCGGTTTTGGCTCGCCAAACAAATCAGGTTCACACGACTGCCACGGTGCACCACTAGGCGCAGAAGAAATCGCAGCAGCGCGCGAATTCCTAGGTTGGGAACACCCAGCATTTGAAATCCCAGCTGACGTATACTCGCAATGGGATGCAAAAGCAGCAGGCGCTGACAAAGAAGCGGCTTGGAACGCAAAATTTGACGCGTACGCAGCGGCATACCCTGCAGAAGCGGCAGAGCTTAAGCGTCGTATCAACGGCGAACTGCCTGCTGAGTGGGAAGAGAAAGCAAGCCAAATCATTGCTGACCTTCAAGCAAACCCTGCGAATATCGCATCACGTAAAGCATCGCAAAATGCACTAGAAGCATTTGGTCAAATGCTACCAGAATTTATGGGCGGCTCTGCTGACCTAGCGCCTTCTAACCTAACCATGTGGTCGGGTTCTAAGTCTCTAGAAGCAAACGACTTCTCTGGTAACTACATTCACTACGGCGTACGTGAATTCGGTATGACCGCGATCATGAACGGTATCGCGCTACACGGCGGTTTTGTTCCTTACGGTGCAACCTTCCTAATGTTCATGGAATACGCACGTAACGCAATGCGCATGGCTGCTCTGATGAAAATTCAGAACATCCAAGTTTACACGCACGACTCTATCGGTCTTGGCGAAGACGGTCCAACTCACCAACCGGTTGAGCAAATCGCGTCTCTACGTCTAACACCAAACATGAGCACATGGCGTCCATGTGACCAAGTTGAGTCAGCAGTAGCTTGGAAACTGGCGATTGAGCGTAAAGATGGTCCATCAGCACTGATCTTCTCACGTCAAAACCTAGCGCAGCAACCACGCTCTGCTGAGCAAGTGGCTGACATCGCTAAGGGTGGTTACATCCTTAAAGATTGCGCAGGCAAACCTGAGCTAATCCTAATCGCAACAGGTTCTGAAGTTGAACTTGCAGTGAAAGCGGCAGAAGAGCTAACAGCAGCGGGTAAAGCAGTACGCGTTGTATCTATGCCTGCTACTGATGCATTTGATAAGCAAGACGCCGCTTACCGTGAGTCAGTACTGCCATCAGATGTGACTGCACGTATCGCAATTGAAGCCGGTATTGCTGACTTCTGGTACAAGTACGTTGGCTTTGATGGTCGCATCATCGGTATGACTACCTTTGGTGAGTCAGCACCAGCTGACCAGCTGTTTGAAATGTTTGGCTTCACAGTAGAAAACGTTATCAACACCGCCGAAGAATTACTCGCGTAATTAGTCTCATATAAATAAAACACCCGCATCTCGCGGGTGTTTTTGTATTGATGGAAACCTAGTTACTATTTAGGAGTTATTCGCTGGTAGAGTGAGTCTTTCAGAACTGCCCTACTGTGTTTCAGTTTATTCATTTCTGCATCATCAATCGGCGCGCCTCGCAACTCGAGAACCCGTATCTCTTTATCTAGCGAATTGTATTCTTTTACATCATTAGCAAAAGATAAGTCACTTTGACTTAATTTATGAATAACTTCTCCATGCTCTGGAAACTCATTTAAAAGGGAATGATCTTCTCCTAACATAACAACTCCTTGAATCTAAGCCTAGTTACATACACAACCTGCTCTATCGAGCATTACCTCTAAGTGTAGTTGGCATTATTCATCACTGCTGATGAGCCTCAGATTCAGCCTTTCTAGAATGTGTAAATATTTTTGGTCACACATTTCGCTCTTTTTCCAATGTGCAACATCGCCTTTACTCATTAGGAGCCAGATCTCACATTGTCAAAAAATCATATTTAGATCACTTTGTTACACTAGACTAAACCAATGGCTGTTCTACACTTTTCATATTAGTTGGCTTGGTTTGGATATATTTAATAATGATAAATTGGAGTTCTTGGCAGAACATATCGCTTAAATACAAGCTTTATGGCTTGGTGTTGTTGCCTATTGCATTGCTGATTTATCTTGCAATGTTACAGATTAAAACTATCAACAACAGTACAAAATCACTCATAGAGGCGACAGACACTACCAGCTTTCTTCGCGGGGTATCTAGCGTCTACTCGCCATCTGACACATCGCTTTCTGCTTCGTCTCTTAATCTTCTGATACCCAAAGTATATCCTTCACAGTCAGCAGATGATGTCAGAGATATAGTGCAAAACCTTATTTCGACCAAACAACAGCTCTTACAAGATCTGAGTATCGAGGATAGGCTCGATAACTTCGAGTGGCAGGCTGAGCTCTACCATCAATTATTGCTTAGTCTCGAAAAGAAAGAGTTTGCCAACTTACCTGAGGATGTTCGTAGTAACATTCAAGCACTAATCCAACTTGAATGGATGGTATTTTGGGCTAATGAAGAAAATCAATTAAGTAATATTCTGATCAGCGCTTTCCAAAACTATGGCGAGTACGACCAAGATATACGTGACCAAATAAACACCCTTATCGAAAGACAACAACTTTTCATAGAACGATTTGTTAATCTGAATGCTAACCCTGAGCAAGTCAAATTGATGATGCAGGCGTTTAGTAATTCCGCTTTTTCGCACAGCCAAAAATTTCGACAAAACTTAGCGAGCTTGAGTAACCTCGCCTCACTCAATAGCCAAATGACCCAACTGGGTATTGAAGCGATGAATACTCGCTTAGACCTATTGAACAACGTTGGTGATACGATTGAATTTCAGATTACCAGCAGCATTGAGCAATCTATCCAACAAGCTCATTTTGAGCGAAATCTCTATATTGGTCTGGTCTCTCTATTGACCGCACTGGTCATCTTTGTTGCCTTTAAACTGACAAGACACATTACTCAAAACCTCAATATGGTCGTCGAGTATTTGAAGTGTGATGACGACAAGAATCTTATTCAACTGAGTAAATCAATTCACGGCAAAGACGAATTAGGTCGCTTCGCGCGTGAAGTCGAGCGCATTACGATAGAACGTAAACTCGCTAATGAGCGCTTAACCCAAGCCAAAGTCGATGCGGAGAATGCCAAAGATGCCGCGGTTCGGGCAAATCGCGCCAAAAGCAGCTTTCTCGCCAATATGTCACATGAAATTCGCACTCCGTTAAATGGTGTGATCGGTATTTCTGAAGTGTTGTCTGAAACACAACTCACGGCTTCACAACGAGACTATGTCGATACTATCGAAACTTCATCCCAACTCTTACTTAGCTTAATCAATGACATTCTCGACTTCTCCAAAATTGAGTCTGGCATGTTACTGATTAACCAGCACTCTACATCCATTCGTGAGGTAGTGTATGACGTCGCAGCAATTGTTGCGCCTAAGATTAAAGAGAAAGGTCTGCAACTGCGTGTATCCATCGAATCAAATATCCCACATAAAGTATTGGTAGACGATCATCGCCTTCGCCAAACGCTAATGAACTTTATGTCCAATGCAGTCAAGTTCACCAGCAATGGATATGTGGAAATCTCGGTAGCGGTTAAGGGAACGACGAGTGAACAAGTTAATTTAGAGTTTGCCGTCACTGATTCAGGTGTCGGTATCGATGCGGAAAAGCAAGAGCAAATATTTAAGCCATTCGCTCAGGAAGATGAATCAACCACAAGAAAGTTTGGCGGTACAGGTCTGGGTCTAGCAATCAGCACTCAACTGGTTGAAATGATGGGAGGAGCAATCCAACTAAAGTCTGAAAAAGGCATTGGCAGTCGCTTCTCGTTCACGCTACAAGTCGCTGTTGAACAGCAAAACTATCAGGACACGAGCAAACAAAATAATATTTGCCTGATCGGCACAGCAGTTGAATCTAAATCCGATTTAATTCATGAGCTAGAGTTCTATCGTCAAACAATCATCGGTAACTATTCTTCACTGGATGAATATAACGAGAAGTCACCACGAGCTGATCACGTGGTTATATTCGTTGAGTCCGAGACCATCAATTTAATGTCTTGTCAGCAAGACCTCAAAGCCATCGCGCAACAAAAGCATGTGTGTATTGCTCGCTTGTTCAATAGTGTGCCGTTTGAATTTTCTTCCGAGATCCACTCAGTCGTTACTCAGCCTTTATATGGTCAGCGTCTCTTCAATGCCGTTACTTCTCGAACCATTGATGTAGTTCAAGTTGAAGGCGAACTACTCGCTGAAAACAGTGCAGAAAAATCCGTGCTCGTGGTTGAGGATAACGCGGTGAATAGGAAAATTACCGGGTTGCACTTATCCAATGCTGGTATCAATTATGAAGTCGCGCATGACGGCGCGGAAGCGGTACAAATGTATACCTCTCATCCAGAGAAATACTCGTTGATCCTGATGGATTGCATGATGCCGATCATGGACGGATTCGAAGCCACAAAGCAAATTCGTCAGTTTGAAAGTAGCGCGGTTAAACAAGTCCCTATTATTGCGCTAACGGCAAGTATTCTCGATGAGGACATAGAACAATGTTATAGCGTGGGTATGAATGATTATTTGGCAAAACCCTTCAAAGGGGACGCATTAATCATCAAAGTTTGTCAATACACACAAGTAGAACCTGCGCTTCCTAGTGCTGATATCGAAAACTACCCAGTTGAAGCAGAAACAACCAAAGAATCGATATCACAAGACAGCAGCAAAATTCTGCTGGTTGAAGATAATTCTGTTAATCAGAAAGTTGCATCCCTCATTCTCGAAAAAGCTGGCTATCAGTACGATATCGCCGAGAATGGTCAGATCGCCGTCGATATGTATCGCAAAGAAAATGGTTATCACCTCATCCTTATGGATTGTATGATGCCAGTAAAAGATGGGTTTGAAGCCACGAGAGAAATCCGCAGGTTGGAACAAAAGCAGGGACTGGATAAAACGCCCATTATTGCATTAACCGCAAGCGTTATTGATGATGATATTCAGCGCTGTTTTGACTCCGGTATGGATGCGTATTTAGCCAAGCCTGTGCGTAAGAAAAACCTTATCGATAAAATTGAGAGTCTCGTTTAGAGCTAGGACATGTGAAATGGAACTTTTAACAAAAAGCCACAGAAATATTTCTGCGTATGTCGGTAGCGCCATTCTATACCTAGTCACTTTAGGTGTTTCGCTCCCCTGCCACGCTTTGGCTGCAGAGCAATACGCGATTTTCACCTTGAATGACTCCATTGGGCAAATGTCGGTATTAAAAGCTCGCAAGCTCTATCGAGGCAAAGCAAAGTCAATCAATGGGCAACGCTTTGAACTTGCTGACTGGCCTGCCAATAGCACGGAACGAGAGGAGTTCTACCGCTACTTACTCGGAAAAAACACAGCACAGATGAATGCACACTGGGCGGCGCTCTCTTTTTCAGGTAAAGCACGACCACCAAAGGAGATTTCAGATTCAGAAATAGAAAGTTTAATTCAGTGGATGGAAGAGAAACCTAACCGTATCGGCTATGCGCCTGTTGATGCAATTCCAATTAATGCCAATGTCCTTTTCGTTGTAAGTGAGGAAAATTAATATGTCACGATCTCTTCCCGTTCTGATCGGTTCTTTGCTTATCGCTCCTTATGCGGGTGCCAACTATGACATCACCGATAACGTGGCATTAAGTGGGTTCGGCTCTACGTCATGGGCAAAGAGCAACAATGAGATGCCATTGTTAATCAATCGCGATATCTCTGATTCAAGTTGCTTTGACTGTGATACAACGCTTGGATTGCAGTTAGATATCTACTACGAAGCGTTTAAAGCCTCTGCACAACTCGTTAAGCGACCACAAGACGATTGGAGTAACCCCGAACTAGAATGGGCATATGTAGGCTACAACAATGGACCGTGGACAGTGCAGCTTGGGCGTCTACGCAATCCGCTGTTCCTTTACTCAGAATACTATTACGTCGGGCAAGCTTACACGCCAGCAAGACCGCCTGGTGAAGTCTACAACAGTATACTTGGTATCACTTTCTATGAAGGGGGCAGTCTTACTTACACCTATGATTTTGCGGAAGAATATTCTTTAGCTATCACGCCCTTTTTTGGGTTAGAAGACAACAAAAAGATTCAGCTAAATGACGTAACGTTATTGGAATTGAACACTCACAATATGCTGGGTTTAAATTTCACGCTGTCGAATGACAATTCAAGATGGAATTTATCTTATTTAAAATCAAAGTATGACCAAAAAGTCACTTTGTTTAACTTTTCATTACCGGAAGAAAAAGACAATACAATTGAGCTTTTCTCACTGGGTGCTGAATACGAATTTGATAATGTTACCCTTACCGCAGAAGCGCAAAAAAATGACCGAACTTACTCATGGTATCTGATGAGTGCTATACAACTTAATTCATTCAAACCCTATCTGTCCTATGCGCAGCAATACAATGATGACCACAAATTAGACGGTGATAGTGTTCTACTCGGAACCAGATACGATCTACTTTACAATGTATCTTTAAATGCCGAGTGGCAGTACTTCAATGCAGAAGAAGATCAAAATGGCTCATTCATTGACACACCGAATTCAAAAAATCACGCTCAGTTATTTACTATCATGATTAATTTCGTATTTTAATGATAATTGATGATTGCCCATTCACATGGGCATCATACTTTATATACTCTTCAAGCCACTTAGAAACCGAAAGTCAACCAACCTCCCTCTAATATAAACCTTATAAGTAACGCGGACATTTTCTGAATTTCGTAATTCAAATCAATAATCTAGAGACTTATAAAATCTTAAAAGTAATTATTCGTCTTACTAATGAGAAAAATATTAAAAACAGCACCTATTTTCATCAAATAAGCACAAATTTATTTGTTATTGGTCGCACAACGACACGCTGCAATATTGTAGAAATTGATACAAATTTAAACTTACCGTAACGTTCAAGTCGATTAGTAAACTTAATCACTAAAAAAAAGCGCAAAATTAAACTTTTTAATCATCATATTGGCGCACATACATAGCTCAATAACATGACCTAGAAACAACCCTTTCTATTGGTCTAAACAAAGGGATTTACTATGAAAAATCTAGTTAAAGTAGTGGCAGCTTCTGCAATCGCTCTATCTACATCAAATGTTATCGCTTCAAATACGGCAAGCACAACTTTCAATGCCAGTATTCAAGTTGTTCAAGCTCTTGAAATTGCAAAAACTCAGGATCTCACATTTCCAAAAGTATACAGCACTCAAACAGGCAAAGTAACGGTCAATGCTGCTGATGCCACTGCAGCTGTTTTCACGGTGACAGGTGAAGAAAACAATATAGTTGACGTTGAAGTTGCAAACACCAACGTAACGAATGGCTCAGACTCATATGCATTGAGCTTTCTCACAGATCCAACGCTGACGATAAGTGGCGATACTGAGTTAAGAATCGGTGGTGAAGTTGACTTCCTCAACAACGGACCTATCCCTTCAGGGACATACACCGCAAACGCAATCAACGTAAAAGTCACATATCAGTAAATCATCTGTGAATGTTTTGCTTATTGGGCTATGAAGTTAGTTAGTACCGTTGTAGCGATATTATGGAGTGGACTCACTTTTTCGAGTCCACTCGAGATAATAAAAAATACTAACGGAATACATTTCAATAATATCATCACAAATCACAACAATGTTAATGCAATAAAGCGACAGCTAACAAAACACGAGTCTTTTATTTTTAAAGTTAAAGGGGAACCAGGTAAAACTTTTCAAGTATCACTGCCAAACAAGCAACATTCAAACTTAAATGAAAATAACCTCCATTTCTTAAATTTTACATTTGGTTGTGCCCTATCAAACCTTGGAATATCTACCATACAACCGAACGGATACAGCAAAGAACTCTGCATTGGGGCAAAGATAACGACCAAGTCTCGACTCAGTCCCGGCAACTATAATAATCACATTTATATAAAGGTTACCTATTTATGAGGCACATTTTCTCTCTATGCTTAGTGGTATTTTCTTTCCAATGCTTCGGTCAACTAATTATCGCACCGACTCGATTAGTTGTTGATGACACACGCACAACAACCGAAGAATTCATCGTAGAGAACACCTCTAACAATCCTATTCGGTTGGAAATAGACTCGGTATATAAGCCAATTTCAAATACTGAAGTAGTGAGAAACCACCCAACCATTCACAGCATCGAAGATATATCAGACAGAATACGTATTTCACCGCCTGTCATTCGCAACCTTAAACCAGATCAGCGTCGAACAATCCGCGTTCAGATATCTACTGATGATTCACTCGCTGAAGGTGAATATCGTACGTACCTACGGTTTTCGCCAACCGAAAAAAAAGTAAAAAACTCTATCAGCAACACAGACTCAGAGGGCATACACTTGGATTTACATTTTGCAGTGGAGTCATTTATTCCAATTTATTTGCAAAATGGACAACCTAAACAACAAGTAGAGTTTACCTGTAGCAAAGATAAACTCGTCATTGAGAACACTGACAAATTCCAATTCAATGCCTGGATTGAAAGCTCACATAACCGCAAACAAAAAATTGTTCTGTTGAGAGAATCCACACAAACCAAAACAAAAAAACATGATGAGACACTGACTGTATCTGTAGACGACGATATTTTATTTAAGTGCTTGTAACAAGAGCTCTCGTTGCACTCATACTTGTCCAGTTAACTCTGCTACAAACAGTATTTGCAGAGGAACTTTTCTCTGCTTACGTTGAAATTGATTCTGTTAGTGAGAGAGACAACTTTTATCGAGTGATCATGGATGAAGATGAAGAGCCATTCCTTAATGTCGAGAATGTTGCTCTTTATCTTCTATCCTTACAAGGTCAGTGCATAAACAATGTGTGTCGTTTCCATTTACCGGATGACATAGGATTAGAGAAGCCACCTTACTATTTCAATCTAAACACCTCTGAATGCCGCTTTTCCGATGAAAAAACATCAAAATTACGTTCAATTATCTTTGAGCAAGAGACCTATATCCACTGGCAGTCTTTAGAAGAGTGCTTGCCTATTCGAGTCCACTGGAACCTAGACGAGTACAAACTGACACTAACCAAATTGTTTAAAACGCTTGCAGAGCTTGAGAAAAAAATTCAAAAAATGAAAAAAGATGCTCGAGACGAAGCTCTAGCTATAGCATCAAAGATGCAACCTCAAGTCTATCTACCCTCTGAAGAATGGGGATTTTCATCTAGAGCATTAGTTGCACTTGGATATGATAATATTGAAAAATCTAAAACATATGTCCTGTCAGATTCACTCATCAGCAACTCAAATACTCTTACCCAAATTTCAATTGACTCACGTAATGAAGATATCCTTGATTACTATAATCTCGCCTACCAAACCGATGACGGACAAGGCACCGCGCAAATTGGCAACGTTCTTGTTGATGGCAGTATTTTTTCTGATAGTTGGCAGTTTAATCATGGTTTCTATTATACCAACCGTCATAAACAGACTAGCTTTGGCTCAGTCAAAATCCAAAATAACACTAAACCAAACATTGAAATTGACTTGCTAGTCAATGGAATTTATCGCAACACATACAATTCCGACTCATTTGGTCGCTTTACTATTGACGAACAAAATATCTCACCAGGGGATACGCTTACTTTTCGCTATTATCTAGGTGAAGGGCTTTGGTCAGAAGAGGATCTCATTGTAGCTGGCATTAATGAGCAGTATCTTCCAAAAGGAGAATGGCTATCCAAAGTATATGTAGACCTAGAAAGTGGCAAATCAGGTGCGACACAACTCTCTTACGGCCTAGGAGAGTATGTTACTGTTGGAGCGTCTTTTTTTAAAACAGACGCTGATAATTTCATCGGTTTGCAAAATCAAATACTCGCAACACATTGGTTATCAACTAGTTTGGGTTGGTTGCCAGAATTAGAACTCTGGCCAGTCGAAGTGGACATGCTATTTAGCCGACACCAATCACTTGCACTAGAGCTAAACAAGACCGATAGCTTGGACCCTAAAAGCACAATTTATCACCGCCTTGGCTACAGTTGGTACGGTCCATTTGCATCACTTAATCTTAATGTCATCACTGACGAATTTGGACATACAGTTTCGTCAAATATCGGTAAAAAAATAACTGATAATATTTACCTATCCTATCGGCCAGAATATCAATATTTCGATGTTAGCAATTACAGCAAAACTCATCATGAGTTCGAGTTAACTAACAGCGGTATAAGCGATTTATCATGGGGCGTGACTAGTAGATTTGACAATTTAGGCAGGCATCAAACAACAAGCCTGCGCCTGCGTGGTGATTGTTCAAAAGCCTGCTACTTCAGTGAAAACACCAATCTCACAACGAGTATAAGTATGATGTACGATGACACAATTTCTTCATTCAATTGGTATAGCTCATTCATACTCGCGTTAAACCCTCATGTTTCACTAAACCTCTCCGGCAATGATGAGAGTTTTGAGTTTACAGTCGAACTTAAGCTAGCCGGTCAAACAAACCTAACCCAAGCGTTCACGGACCGAGTTCTCTGGGATGAATATAGCTACTCAAAAGTGGAAGGTAGGGTAACTGACCAAGAAGGAAACCCCATCGCAAACGTTAAACTCAAACTGCTGAACCAAAATGCGCGCACAGACAACAATGGATACTATCAATTCGATCATATTCCTGCTCGCAAAAAGATTCCATTAACCATTGATGAGAGCTCACTGGATCTGAGTCTAACGACAAAAGACAACCCTGTGTTACTCAATACTCGTGAAATATCATCTACGACAGTAAATATTATATTGAACAAAACATTTGGCATTGATGGATTTGTTAACATTAAATCTGGAGAGACTGCCTATATCTATTTCAAGCATCTCAATAAGAGAGAAGAATATGCCAGCGTTGTAGAAGAAGATGGGTTCTATATGGTAGAGGGTTTAGTCGAAGGTCACTATATGGTTACATTAGAAGTCGATGGCAACGAGTACGTTAAATCTATGACTCTCGATAGCGATTTCTGGATTAGTGATTTAAATTTTGACCTTGATGATTTTGAACCTGTCGAAAGCGAATCGTTGTGAGTAAGCCAAGGTAATGCCATCATTTTCTCAAAAAAGTTAAAATAAACGTTAGAATTACTTAACCATCCAATTGCCGACCCAGTGCGCTATTGTACTTAAACTCATTCTAGCTTCTTAGACGCCATTAGGTATAAACTACTAGAAAACCAATTTGGAAGTAAATCAATGTCATTCCCCCCTTGCCCACAATGCAATTCTGAGTATGTTTATCAAGACTTAGCGAATTACGTTTGTCCTGAGTGCGCCTATGAATGGAACCCTTCAGATACAAGCGATACTGATACGCCTAGCGTAAAAGATGCCAACGGCACCTTACTGCTAGAGGGTGACAAAATCACCTTGGCAAAAGATTTAAAAGTTAAAGGTAGCTCACTAGTACTTAAAATTGGCACCAAAGCCGTTATTCGCCGAATTGTTGATGGTAAAGACCACCAACTTGACTGTAAAGTTGACGGCGCTGGGGAAATGATGGTGACGGCTGCATTCGTTAAAAAAGCCTAACGATTAACCATTTACGAATGATATCAACGCAGATTGGTCTGTGAAAATAGACTAATCTGTACTAGCGACGATGCACTGCAACCAGAGCCGTGCACTCCCCCTCTCCACCAGACAAATAGCTGTAATAAAGTGTAGCGTTACCAGACAACCCATCTTTGAGCGCTTGAGATTCATCACGAAATCTATCCACGCAAAACTCGCCATGCATTAAGTACAATATTGCTCTAATAGACTCATGTGCTGGTCCATTAAGAAATTCAAGTAAACCAGCCTTATCGGTGAAAGCAATAAGTTGATTATCATCGGCAGCGAGACGACGTACATCAGAGACATCAACGTTATTCGGAAACTCATTTCCTTCTAACTTTCTCTTAATGTTCACTGCAACTATTTCAGCACTGTTATTTTCTATACTATCGCCTTCTACACACGCGGCAACACAGCAAGTTTCGTCACACCATGATTTGACTAACGCTGTTTGCAACGGTGAAGCACCAAGAACAAACAGCAAGTCGAGCCTTTCACTACGGATCATGTCACCAGTTAACTGCGCAAATGAGAAAAAATGCTCATCCAAGCACTCAATTGAATTCGATGCCGAGACACCAATTCTTACTTGGTCAAATTCATCTTCAAATGTATCGGACATTCACACTTCTTCCATAACTTTAAGTTTACTTTTAACAATGTTTAGAGATTTATTATCGCAAGTGTAAGCGAACTCGCAAACTAAATTTATTGCATATCAAGACAGAACTAGAGCAAAATTTGAACGCACAAAATACTGTTATTTTTGCACTTTGAAGCGGTTTTATCAGCCGATAAGAAAGCCTCTAAATCTTGTTGTCGAGTCACTTTAAAATTTTGATGTTCATCAAAGTTAATAATGTGGAAGCAGATATATTTTTATTGAGCCCTCGACAGTACAAGTCAGTAAGCAAGCTCGTTTCTGCTTACCCAAAGTAGATGTAATCGGCTCTGTACCTTACCTAGAAGAACTTTACATTCTTCTGGTAGATTAGGTGGATTTACAAATTTTTTCTTAGCCATTTTGGATGAGAAACTCTATCTCCATGAGATCGCTTTATGATTACCAAAGACTACTTGCCGCCAAATACACCTATCGTTTCTAACTTTTTAGTATTAGATAACCTAACTGCTTTCGTTGCTTTCGTTCAAACTACTCTTAATGGACAAATTGTTAAAGAGTGTAAAGATGCTCAAGGCAATTATATTAACGTCAGCCTTCGCATTGAAAATGCGATTATCACAGCACAGCAGAAGAGCGATACCCGTCAGCCAACGACAAGCTCGCTGCTTATGTATGTAGCCGATATCGAAACCGTTATTGCCAACGCTGTAAAACAAAATGCAACGCTAACACAACAACCTGAAACTAACACCGAGGGCGAGCGCCTCGCTTGTATCCAAGATCAATGGGGTAACCTGTGGTGGCTAGCCTGTGCCTTAGCTAACTAAAACTACGCTAGAACAAACGAAGGGGACAAATGGTTCGCTTCGTTTTCTTATACAATCTGTATTAACACAAAGACGCGTGCTTCGAAGGAAATTTCAAAGCAAAAACGGAGCCAAAATAGAATTTTTTGTGCCTACTCACTTCGAGTCATTACTTTGTTTGCTGTCTTAATGACTCCAGCGTGTATTCATATTCTTCAATGCGTTTTTGGTAATGGACGGTGTGGGTGGCGAGGTACTCTGCTACTTTGGAATCAATCTCAGCCAACTCTTGTTCTGTAAGATTGGCAACAATTCTATTTTGAAAATTTTCAACTGTTTTATAGGGGTCGTTATGACTTTCATTGCCCATTGAGTTTAAGAATATTTGGTTGTAATACGCTGCGTTAATTAAATCACCTTCGTGTTCATAGATAGCCCCCAGCGTCCTTATTGTCTCTGCATCTCCCAATACAACCAATTCATCTATAATTTTTTGATAACCTTGAATGTCACCATTTTTCTTCAGCAACTTGGCATAAGCTAACATTCCTTCTCGATAGCCGGAGTCAGAAGCCGCTTTTAAAAGCCGCTCTAACTCGCGCTCTCTTTTGCCGGGAATTAGAAACCAGTCGTAACCATTCTTATATCGTTTGGCTAATTTATGTTGCGAGAATGGGTCCCCTGAATTTGCAGCTCTTTCTAGCCATTGATCAGACTCTGAATCATCAACTGATAACGCATGCATTAAGCGCATCGCATAAGGATAATCTCGCTTTGCTAATCTTTTTATCTCAGGTATCACGATGGCATCCCAATCTTGCCTATTTGCGTGTATTGAGCGCGACCCTCCTAATCGAAACATAGCGATGAAATTTCCTAATTCAGCAGCTTTTAATAAGTATTTTGCTTCTTTCTTCGTTTGAGCGAAGATATTTGTCTTGTATGTATCCGCAAGCATTAAACCTGCCGCTGGGTAACCATGTTCCAAAGCTATAGTTAAAAATGGTCTCGCTTCGGTATATTTATTTTGTTGATAAAGTAGAATTCCGCGGTCATAGGATTCTTGAGGAGAAGTTTTAGGCTGTGCGCTCACAATGTTGCTTGAGAGTAACGCCAAAGTCACTACAAACCAAAATACTAAGAATTGCTTCGATTGAGGAAATTTAATCAAGGTTGTACCCTCCATCCTTGGGTAATATCAGTTTGCGTTTTTAATAACAAATCTTGTTTATACATGGCTTCATCATTACTCACCTTTTCATAGAGTTGATGCGTTACTGCATCGAAGTTTCGCTTAAAGTACATCAATGAATCAGACCAATCTCGACCTAAGTTGGTGGACATATCCAAATCACATTTTACATTCAAAAACTCAGATATTTTGTCCCTAACCCTTACAAACTCCAGTAAACGCCATTCTTTGAATATTAAATATGGATGGTTTGTAGTACGAGCAAAAGCTTCTTCGACCAAGCGCTCAATGGTTCGCCTATCCAAGTCAGTTGCCAACCATTTGAAAATTTTAGCTAAAGCAATTTGCTGCATCGCTAATATTTCATCTCTCGTGTACTCTATTGGTGTACCACGATCTTTTGCAATCTTTGTCGATTTCGGGTCTTCCAACAAAGTCCCTATCAGAGGCCCTAGCCCTTCGGGTGGCATATATCGAATCCATTCCATGAGATATTTTTCCTGCCCTGTATACAGGGTATAAGCCACCATGCCGGCTCGGTCGGTATCAAAGATGCTCAATACGTTGTCGAGCGCGTCTTTCCAAGTTGCTAAGAACACACCAATTTCAACTTGGGCGTATAACATGCAACGGCTAAATTTACTCATCATTTCAAATGTTTCATTATCAACAATTTCCATACGACGATAATTACATTTGCGTAGAAGACGCTGAAATTGCCATACCCAAGCGCTCAAAGCATCGGGGTTAATATCACCTTCGACAGTAAACTTAACTGCACCATTATTAACTTGAATACCAATGCGTACTTTTTTGTCTTTCACTCTTAAATAGACAGGTGCGTGAATTTCTTTCGCGATTTCCGCTTTACCTGCAATTTTTACTAACGTGACCGGGCCAGACTGTTCCTCTAACACATATTCTGGAATCGTATAGTCGCCACTTGGTAAATGCCAATCGATATAGCAAGATATTTCAACACCAAGATGGGCTTCTGCTTTCATTTCAATAAAGCTTGGAAATAGCCCTTGACCCTCACTTGCATTGTCTCCCGCACCTACATTTACATTGTCAGAAATAGCAGATGTTTCGTATAGTTCCGGCAGCTTAAATCCAACGCCATCTTTAGTCACAGCACCAGCGAGCGAAAAATTAGCACCAGCAAACCCATAAGCCTTTACTCCCATGCGAGTTTGCAACGCGCCAAAGCAGAAATTAGTCTCTTGTCGCTGGCTGTTATCAAAATAACGAATCGGTATCTCTAAGTCTGGTTCAAGGTCTGATGCTGCTGGGTAATAAAGGTACTTACGCCCCGTTGCCATTTCAATAATGTTTATTTCGCCTTTCGCCAGCACCGCTTCAGCTTTTAGTTCTATTTTACGTTCTTGAACGCCTTGGCTTTCCCGCTTGCCATTTTCACCGGGCAATAAATCAATCGCAAACTCTGTCTTTTCACTGTATTCAGCTGCTGCACTCACTTCCATAGCCGCAAAACGGAAAAACTGCGCTTGTAGCGAGCTATCGAAAGGCTCAATCCGTTTTTCAAGCTCCTCAGAATAAAGTATGTTCTCAAGTGTTTCTTGCCATTGAGGTGCTTGGCTATAGTCTTCGCCCAATGACTCTATATGAATCCCTCTGTTCGCTAAGGCTTTTTTTAGATTGTCATAATTAAGCAGTCCATTTTCACTAAACCAAGTATCTTCTACTGGGATAACATCGACATATTGGTGCATCGCAGCATAAAAAGCCTCATCAGGATCTTTGAGGGGGCTCCAATTGGGCTGTAGGTGGCTGTCACTGTCTTTCGGCACGCCGAGATATGTCAAACTGAAATAGCGTAACCCTGCAAACTTGCCCAAACTAAATTTTGGATTTTCCTCACCTCTTACATACTCTCGTAGCGGAAACTTCGCGGTATACACTCGGTCATCCGGTTTTGCTTTGTAATCACCGGTATTCCACAGTAAAAAGCAAGGGTTATCCATCTCAAGCACTACAACCTGAGCACTTTGGTGAAGTTTTTTGGCTTGCCTTCTAAGCTGCCTAATTTGCTCATATTCTTCACTTAAAATATCTTGAGGTGGGATGGAGTAATGATCCGATGAGCGGCTCAAAGACATTAACCTATCGCGTAAGTGTTGGTTAAATTTTTCGGCATCAATCAAGTATTGGTGGTATTCAGCCAATAATGCATGCCCATCTTCGCCCTCAATTTGACCTAAAGCATACTCTGGTGTAGCAACACCAGCTATCGCTAAGTATTTGATAGATTCTAGCAGCTTATTTAGTTGCGGCTCTTTTTCAGCTAATTCTTGTTGTTTATCCTGTAGGTGATATTCTGCTGCATCTTTAATGTGATAAGCGCGAAACGTGGTTTGAATGAGCGCCTTAATCACATCTATGCGCTGCTTTAATTTTTCCACTTGCTCCTGAGGTGTCACTTCACGATTGTCATAGAACGCTTTTTTGGCCTCTTTATATTGCGCAATATACTTTTTGATCTTCGCTTCTCTCGGAGAATATAGCCGACCGCTATCCCACAAGTACCCAGCGCCAACCGCTGCGTTACGCCCCTTGTCGACTAAATCTCGATGGGTAGTCTCATAGGGAAGCTTGATTTTTGCCCATTTAATACGATTTGCGTAAGTATCATGGAGGTTCTTTTCACGGAACTCTAGGTAATGAGTCTCTATGTTGTCTAACCACGCTTTAACTCGCTCATATTCATCTCTATCTTCACCAAAGAGAAAACTCGCTGGGTTAACTTCTGCCAAACCATCAATCACACCAGCCTGAGCCAGTGCAACCATTAGATTATCTTTTCCATGACTTTCAATTACTTGGGCAAGACCCTTTTCCGCCTCGTCGAGAAAACCACATGCATCTTCCGATAGTAGATAGAGCTTCTTGGTGCCCATAAAATAGGCGACATCTTTATACTTTTTTGGAACTTGCGATGGTCGACATACTTCAACAGGTACTTGCGAATTTAGTGGGTTTGCAGGGATCGCTTTCATTGCATCACAGTTAGGTAACCTAATAGTATTCTCAGACATGTGTTAACTCTCTTTCGGTATTATTCAACGCTACTGCCGCATTTAGTTTGTCCTGCTTGGGTATCGGTTGGCGTATTAGGGAAGACCAAGATTTATGGTTAAGTAATTCAGGGCGATTTGCGATTAACTCTGACCACTGAATTAACTCTCTCGATGTGAGCGCATCCAACAAGCATAATCGAGCTAGAGAGTTCATTGCTTGCTGTACCGTCTCAATCGGTTTATCAAGCCATGATTCCATTTTCGCTAAATGATAGGTGAAATGTTCAGCCTTAATTTCTAGTTCACTCTGTTGGCTTACAAAAAAAGTTTTATCCTCAACGTTTTCGTTAAGTTCAAATTCACTCCACTGCTCAGTTCTATATCCCGGTAAATACAAATGAGAACAGTGAGACCAACAATGCCCCCCTTCTTCTAGCCCTACTATCGCTCTGGCTACTGCTGGCGAGAAAAACCGAAAATAAACCTTACCTTGGGTTTCGTGCTCTGCAATTAACATCTTTCCGAGCGCATGGTTTAGCTCATCAATAGAAAGGTTGCTTGCAACAATACACCCTGTATGCCTGCGAAATACATCGTTTATCAGATCAGCGCAATTTCGGTTCAGTTGGACGAGTTTAGGACTTTGCATTATTAACTGTCTGAAAACTGTATCCACAAACAAATGTCGCACTTCTAACCCTTCAAGCTGTTTGAACCATTTTAGAGGCTCACTATATTGGTTAATATCCAATAGCAAGAATAGCGTTCGCCCACGACTTGCCGTGCACAATAGCTGCTCCGTGTTTATTTTTTGCATCGACACTCATCTCCTAATGTGCAGGTACCGTCATCTTGTTGACCGCAAATAGGCACTATGTACGCCCCTACCTGAACTGAACGCATGATCGCTTCCGCAAAATTTGGAGTTACTGACAATGGTAGTGGAGGTGATTCAACGCCATTAGGCAATGCCGCCATTTTCCCACCAAACCCGCTACCACTACCTGCACTGCCTCCGGAATTGAGGTTGATCATTGAGCCGACAACGTGAATACCCCCAGCGTCAACTCGAATGAAATTACCTCCGACTTTAAAGGTTTGTTCGCTACCTGCCTCAATCACTACCTTAGCGCCACTCTTAATATGCACTTCATTACCCGATTGCAGAGCATAAAGCTTTCCGATTTTTTGGTGTGCGCTACCGTCAATCACTTCCGTTTTATCGGCTTTAATTTGGGCGCAGCTTTCGCCAGTTACCACCAAGTGCTGGTTATTATCCACCTGTGTAAAGCAATCGTTTTCGACGACTAAGTGCTTATCATGTTTGATGTGAGTGCTATGGTCATTGAGCACATCAGCAGCAAAGTCTTTTTGCGCATGAAGATACACTTTTTCAGTATCCACTTGGTCTTCAAAACTCAGTTCATTGAAGCCCTCACCTTGATGCGTTTCACTACGCAGCACCGTCTTGGTTTTATGATCGGGTAACGTATAAGGTGGCGCGTTGGTCGCATGGTAAGTCCGACCCGTAATGATCGGTTGATCAGGGTCGCCATGCAAAAATGACACAATCACCTCATGACCAATGCGTGGAATAGCCATAAAGCCATACTGAGAGCCAGCCCAGCCTTGCGATACACGTATCCAACATGAGCTTTGTTCATTGCCTGGTGAGTAGCGATCCCAAGGGAAATGTACTTTCACTCGTCCATGTTCATCACAATAAATCTCCTCGCCTTCAGGTCCAACAACGATAGCAACCATCGGTCCATCAACCTGTGGCTTAGGTTGTGGCTGCGGACGCCAACTCTTATTCGCTGGGATCACCTTAAACTGATTGCTGTAGGTAGTTGCGCCACTGCCGCCTTCCTCTTCTAAAGCTTGAGGCTGTGTACCACGATGCGTCACTTCAACCACTAACCAATCACGGTTCGCAGCGGCTTCAAGATTTTCAATGAGGTCGAATTTAATTCCTGCCTGTAAAGCAGGATGGTTACTTTTACCAACAGCAACATGAGAATCACGTCTGAGGTATTCCAACCGGTACTGGCTAAAGGCTTGACCTGAACCCTCTTCTTTATATCGCCCAGGAAAATCATAGTGTTCATATTGGCTATGCTGAAAACTAAGATCGGCACCAGTTTGCGCTTGAGCAAAGCCATAACTTGGTTTTTTAAAACTGTAATCTTTTAGTTCTAAATGACTAGGCTCAGTTTTATGGGCAATCGAAAACTGAGAGACATAAGGCTCATCAATCGCACCACTTGCCATGCTGTTATGAGTGATAGGTTGAGGATATTTTACTATCAACGCACTATCATCGGAAAAAATTACCGTATGTTTCGCGTCCGTTTGTTCGATAAAATAGCTAATCCCTTCTTCGGCAGCTAAACGCTGAATAAAGTCGAGATCGGTTTCTCGATACTGCACACAAAACTCACGCGGTACTGACGCCCCCTTTAAGGCAAAACTGAAATCCTCAATGCCCATCTCTTGCAATAGCAAAGTCATCATCTCAGGAACAGTTTTGTGCTGGAATGTACGGCTATTTTGCCTCAGCGATAATCGCTCCAATGCGGGAACTAACACTAGCGAATAAAGGGTGTGGTGATGACCGATTTCGCCTTGAGCAAATTGCCTCACTATGCCGTGTACATGTTGAACCGCTTGACCATTAACATAGATGATCAAGTGGGCCGCTTTATCCACCACCTGCTCGGCTGTGATGCTTGACTGTCTACTACCGAGTTCAATGTTATAACGAAAGCCAAAATAGGGTTCGCCGTTTCCCCAATCAGATTGAGATAAACATTCTTTACCAGTGTAACCAGTAACGACGAACGTTTCCTCCGGTAACCCTTCTACACTAAGAGTAAATGTTAGCTTTGCCATCCAATGTGCCTTTTTCAATTCTTTTCGTCTTCAAACCGTTTTGCTAGTCGTTTATTGATTCAATCCCTAACCAATAATTGGTAGCCAGAGTGTCCAGCAACACACTCTGGTCAACCATCAGTAAAGGGCTCTTGATAATCTAAACGACTTAAATAATCGCTCGGTAAATGGGTTTGCATCTGCTTCAGAGTTAATTCGGTAAATCATCTCACCACCGGCAACTTTAAACTTGTAGTCAACCGATGTAGGACTGGCTCCAGTCACAGCGGCTTGATCAAGTAAACGGAAAAATGCCCATGGTCCTTGAAGTTGGACACTTCGCGGTGAACGGTTATTCTTAGTCGGAATGAGCGTCACTTTTGACACCGCTGAGTCCCTTAGCGTATTAGGCCAAATAAGCTCCACTGTCTCTCTTGGTCCATGACTGTATGCCAAAAACTGACCGTCAATGTTAAGTAAACTACGGCGTTTATTACTCGTTAGGCTGAGTGGTTCAACAGAGAAACTAACATCCAGCACACCTTTTCGATTAAAGAATGCTTCACGAATTTTCTTAGCTTGTCGAATTTGAGCGAGTATCGCAGGACGTATCAATGGCTGCTGCGCTTCACCCTCAGAACTTGGAATTTTTTCTTCAACAAACAGTTTCAACTGATCATTATAAAATCGGTCTAATCGTCCATTAGGAGCAAAAAAACTTTCAAAATCCTTTAGTGATACATCTTTACGGGATTCCTGATTAAACGGGTAACGTCCAGCGAGTTTTGTTTGAAATGGTCGATAAACATCTTGAGCCCAGCGTATTTCCAACTGCTCCAATGCCTCTTGCTTCACCACGTACCAACTTTCATTAGCGAGCTTAGCAAACATACGGTCCAAAGGAGCTGGCAGTCCTGAAGAAATGCGGTTCAATGTGTATATTGGATCGGCATTGATGAGTTTTGTTCTCGCTTTTGTGGCATTTAGGGCGGCCATTCCGACATCCGGGGAAGTTTTAATTGCCGTCATGTAGTTTTTGAGTTCATCAACAGTGGTGAGCACTTCCTGTATGTAGGCTGGTTTACCCCCTACCGACTGCAACATATTGTTTAAATCAGAAAACGGAGCCTCAATCTGAGATGCCACCTGATACTTGGAACTTTTCAATAAAGCCTTTTGCGCCTCACTATCATTGGGCAGATTAGCAAACAAATGGGTGTTGGTATCTAAAGTACGCAGCAAGCGTTGCATTGGCTCCGTATTGCTAGTGATATTATCCAACACGGCAACGGCTTCACTAATATCGTTAAAGTATTTCACATCAAGGCTATTTATCGCCGCACGCCAAGTTTGGGTATAATCAGTGATATATAATTGACGAATTTCATCACGCAGCGCTTTTTTATCTGCCTCGCTGAACTGTGCTGTTTTTGATAGACCGAGAACCCAAGTATCAATTAGTGCTAATTCCGACACCGACTCTGATTGCGGAATCAAAAACTCTTCAAACCCACGTTTTGTCAGCATTTGTGGTATATACAGACTATCACTATTGATCTGATTTTCTTCGAAAACCACATCAAAAACAGGACCAACTAAACTACGTAAACTGGCCGAAGGTCCTAGCAAGCTTTGAGAATTAAGCTTTAAGTTTCGATACACGCGCTGTGCAACAGGCATAATACTGAGTTGATATTGAGCTTGTCTAATCGTGCTATCATACGGACTCAAAGTAACGTCCGCGACTTGGTCTCCGCGCAATCTCTCACCATGAAGATCAGTATGACTTAACGCATATTTAAGATGTGTATACAACTCATCTTGTACGGTTTTTTGACCAGCAAAAGATCTCTGCCAACGCTTAGAGAAATAGTCGTAAATATAACTCTCATGACGCCCACTCCTATCTACCAACATGCGGTAGATTCGCAGTACAGCGAGCTTTTCTTCATCACTCTTCGCCAGATTAAGCTCATTCACTAGGTCCGCCATTAACAACGGAAGAAATTGTGATTTCAAAAGACCTAAGTATGTTTCTTCGACCTTAGGCCCGATGGTGTGTCCTTGATAAAGACCAAAATCAGTCACATACTTCGCTTTGTCACGGAAATAGCCGAATTCTAGCATCGCTTCTCGGATCTGATTGAGCTGATTGAGCGCTTGTCGCTGTGAAGTGATATTCGGCTGATTATCGACTTGAGTCTTGTACTGGTTGACTTTAGTTAATACGTTATCAGCACGCTCGACATTTTTAAGGTAATTTTTGTGCCAAGTTCCAACAATCAGAGCGGTGGCAATACTGCATACCAACAGTGTAAGTCCCATCACTCGTCTCGAACTTTTAGCCACTCGACTATTGTCTGTCGCAATTCCCGCTTCTGGATAAATTATTTTCGCAAATAACTGTTCGGTAAAATATACCGTTGAATTTTTGGCTCTCTGTGCGGTATTAATCGCATGGGATAACCCATATCTGCGCGATGCGGCGTCATCAAACGCGTTAGTTGGGACACCTTGTTGGTAGACAGAAGTAAAATAGACTCCACGAACTAACGTCGCGATCGAGTATTTATCGCTCGCCAAGGACTCTTGGAAAAACTGATTCAAGATATCTTTAATCCCCGCCATCTGGCGAGTAAAGCTATAAATTGCATTTCGCTCTTCTAAACTCATCGACGTAGATGTTGCATGCGGCAAAAGTCGATTAATTCGTTCTACAAACTCACTATACTCTACCATCAATTCTTCGAGCCAAAAGTCTGGGTTCTTGACGGATTCCAATGAGAAAGTAAAACCAAGTACTTCTTCACGTTCGCTTTTAGAGTAGTGCTTAAAAAAAGGTTCAAAGCCGTATAAAAGGTCAAGCTTAGTCAGTGTGATATAGACCGGAACCCTTGTAGATAAAGTATCTGTTAATTCTTTTAAACGTGCTCTTAGCAGGTGAGCATACGCTTTTCTTTCTGATGTTGTCGCGGTAGCGAGATGTGAAATGTCCAAGGCCAGCACAATGCCGTTTAATGGACGTCGACTGCGCGTACGTCCTAACCACTTGACGAAATGAAGCCAAAGCCGCCTTTCCATTTCACCATTATTAGCAGTACTGCGTGTTCCTTGGGTTAGCAACTCGCCATCCGGATCAATGAGCACGGAATCTTCCCCGACCCACCAGTCAAAAGAATAAGGGTTGCCACTTTTCTGTCCCGAAGCTCGCATTACGGTCGAAAAAGTAAAGCTTTGTCCAGAACGGTTGATCAAACTGGTCTTGCCCGCGTTTTCAAGTCCGAGTACCAAGTACCAAGGCAGTGAATATAGGTAGTTTGATGATCCTAAGCTCTCCTTCATGTTGGTCATAACATGATTGAGTTCATTCTCTTGACGTTCTTCAAGAATCTTTATCGGATCATCTCTTAATTGTTCTTCCCGCACTTGTTGGCTTTTAAAACCTTGGAGTCGATGCCATTGAATGACACCCCAAACAGTCAAACTGCCGAATGTAAACAGTCCACAAGCAATCGCCCGAGCGGATACTGTCTCAAGAGGGTAACCTCCTCTCATCTCCAGCCAAGGACCCGCCCACCAAATCGCAATATTGATTAAAATAAATGCGGTGAATAGCAATATCGGCGCTGCCGCTGCAAATCCTGGCTTTAGCGCTCTCGCTGCCCTAAAAATATAGTTCCACATGTGTCGTGTCCTTGTTTACTCTGACGTCGTGTATTTTCTAATTTGTTCTACTAAGCTTGGCTCCCACTCAGGAACCGACAAAGCACTAACTTGCTGGTTTAGTATCTGATAATGTTGCTCCGCCATGGCACCCAGGTCATGAGTACGTAAAATATCAGCGGTGAGTAGGCGCCAATAAAACTGGTCTCTGGTTTCTTTGGCAGAAGTTAAACCTTGATTGAGCATCGTTAATGCTGTTTCTAAACTGTTTTCTTCTGCAATTTGCAGTGCCTCTTTACGTATTTCATCCCAGCCCTCACCGACAGCACTGCTAGTCGATGAGCGAGTGGGAGAAACATCTTCTAACCACTGTTGAACCTGCTCTGATACAAAAGGCGTACCGCCTTTAAACTTAAGATTTAGCAAAGAAGGCATGCGTTGCAAAAATGATTCGGTTTGTTCAACAATCGCGATACAAGCTTGAGACTCCCCTAGATGACTGGCAATGTTGTAACTCATTAGCTGCCCGTCAAACCAAAAAGGTGCTAGGGTTAAACTCTGCTCCACCTTGCGCCATAACGTATGATCTGGCTCTCGCATTTGATCCTGATAGTCTTTTACCCTATCGCTTTGCATCCCGCGTAACATGGTTTCGCCATCAGGTTTATGATCAGGTAGTGAGTTGATTGATTCCCATACTGCGAAACGGCGCAGTCTAATAGAAAGTGCCATACCACTTTGGTGCTCACCGATAAAATCCGCTACCTTAAGCAGCGTTTGCTTAGAGGCCTTATCACTTGAGTGATCGACGATAATATTCGGCTCTTGTGTCACTTCATTAGAGCTCGCAACTGGTACAACAGGATTTGATGGTGTTTGAGCTTGTGTCAACTTAGCTCTTTCTTGAATCGATGATATTTCTAGCCGAATACGTCTAGTGACCGAGTCAACAGCATCACTGTCAATGCTCTGCTCCACCGTTGCTTGATACCACTCTTCCACGCCCCGAAGCAGAGCCTTACATTGAGCATCATCAAGACGACTGAAATCATACTTTTCTGTCAACATTTGAAAACGTTGGGCCATTTGCTCAAACAGTTTACTGCGCAGTTTTTTACCTTTTTGCCCCGGGATCGGGTAACTCTCTAGCCAATATAGCGACAAAAACTCCTTCATTATTTGAAACGAGGTTATGACTTTAAGCGGTGTCGGCTGAGCATGTAAACACTGTAATAAATAAGCAAGTAATCGAATATCTTTACTCTGAGTACTTAGCAGTTTCACCGTGGTTTGCTCCACTTTATCCCACTCAACTGTAGAGTGAGATAAAGAACCGACTTTCATCATTTCATCTTCAATAAAATCAAACTGAGGATCATCATCGAGTTTTTCACCAACTAAATTTTCACTATTAATCGGTTTCGCAATACATTGCGGATATTGTGCTATTCCCATTCTGGCTGTCCTACCAACTACATCTTTCCTTTAATACCGACAATCCTTGTTCCAAATTGAGGGTATTAAACTGCAAACCATCGGCAAATCGAGCATTTGAACGTAAAGTTAAATGCGAGCTCTTGGTTAAACTCTTCATCATTTCTATGGCAGGGATACCGCGTCCAGAGGAGAACAACACGCCATAATCATCACTGCGCCATACTTGAGTTGCTTTTCGAATTGAGACTTGGATTCGCGCGTCTTTAACTTGTTCTGGTAATGCCAACTCAACACGGCTGATATTTTTAATGCAGCTAAGCAGTAATACCGGCCGTTGTTCTTCTGTCATATTGACGTTTGTTGCAGGCAATGCGATCCAGGCATTGCCCTTATCGCCTAACTCCGCTTCCAACGTCCACCCTTGTTCGGCTGTTAGGCTTTTTCTTGCCTTCATCGCATGGTTCCATTGCGGTGAGTAATATGCCATCTTAGTTTTTGGTACCACTTCTACCGGCGTTTTGAACACTAGGTCAAAGCATGCCAAACGTTCTAAGCGAACTTGAATGTCTCGACACTGCTGCGCCATTTGTACTGTTTGTTCTGCTGTCTCTCCCTTCGCGCCCCCCATCGACACTAACCATGAACATATTACGAATAGAACACCCATGCTTCGTTTCATGCTTCAATCTCCAACTTCTGACATTTATAGGCCAAAGTCCGCTTTGGTATTCCAAGACTTTCCGCTGTTTTAGCTCTATCACCGTCAAAACGCGCCAAGCGTTCAGTGATTATTTGCGCTTCGAAATCATTCACCGCTTGCTTTAAGTTATCGACTACAGGTCGATTTAAAGTTGAAGTAGAGCCTTGCTCACTGCCTATTGACGATATAGCCTCACCAAACATCTCTAGTCTGGTTGAGAAACTCTCAAGATGAATTTCCGTGTTATCTTTAGTTTGTACACAGCTAAACTCAATTAAGTGCTTAAGTTCCCGCACATTGCCAGGAAAGTCATACTGCTCTAAAGCATCAATCGCTCGATAATGAATGCCGCGGATATAAGTACTGTTCTGCTGGTTATAGTCACTAATAAAAAATTCACACAAACTCGCAAGATCTTCCATTCGCTCCGCGAGCTTTGGGAGACGAATGGGATACTGCAAAAGTCGATAATAGAGATCTTGCCGAAATTGTTTGCTTTTCACCCGTTCATGCAGATTAACGTGCGTCGCAGATACCAAGCGAAAATCTGATTTAAACTCTTGCTTACCACCAAGCGGTCGAAATGTTTTTGCTTCCAGGACGCGCAAAAGCTTAGCTTGCAGCATAAGGGGCATATCGCCTATTTCGTCGAGAAATAAGGTTCCCCCATCAGCTTGAGCTATCAGACCTTGCTTATCACTGTCGGCACCGGAAAATGCCCCTTTGCAGTAACCAAATAGCTCGCTTTCTAGCAAATGCTCTGGTATCGCAGCACAATTAAGTGCAACAAATGGCTGCTGATTACGAGCAGAAAAAGCATGTATCGCTTCAGCGACTAATTCTTTACCTGTTCCCGTTTCACCTTGAACTATGACAGAAAGCCCTGAGCTCGCTGCGGCTAAAATTTGTTTGCGCAGTTTGTGCATCACTTGACTATCGCCAATCAGCCGATTAGATAATTGGCTCAAGCGATCTTGCTGCTCTGTTACTTGCTCCATGTCAGAAAGTGAATCTTTCATGGTTAATCGCGTTTGCTCTTTATTCTGCATTTCGCTGAGCAATGACCATTGCTGAATAAATACTTCTAAGAAAACAGCAAACTGCTCATCATTAAACGCCTGATTAAGCCGCTCTTTATCTCCAACCAATACGAGCATTGATTGAACCTGGTCACCCTGCATTGGCAGCGGTTGCAATCTTAGCTGATCAAACATACCAACTTGTTCGCCTAAAAGAGAAAAGCTACGATTTGAACGCCAAAATACCATTTCATCAGCCGTTAATGCCATCGGCTGACCGGATTGCAACACGTGAGCAAAAGGCGTGTCAAAATCAACCACTGACCAACAGAATTTATCATCACGTTCGTGAGACTCGAGGTAGCGACCATCTGTAGAAGGCAACAATAGTAAGCTATCACTGAGCTGCATCCCTTCTTTCAACAATTGTAAAAATAGCGTCGCCAAATGGTGAGAATTTCGAATCCCCACCAACCTGGTAGACGATGTAAGCCATTGACTCACCACTATTCAACCTCACCAATAAACTCACCATCCTTGCTCGCGAGGCGAATTCGAGTGATCGGCTCGCGCGTTGCCAACTTATTCAACAACGAAAGAGAGACTGGCGGTAATAACTGACCATCAATGATAGCTTCCAACATTCGAGCACCATTCTCACTGCGAGTGGCTCTGGTTAAGATTTCTTCAATTAGACCATCTTCTATGACGACTTCTGCACCGTAACGCTGTTTAAATAATGCTTCCAAACGCATCAATTTACCGCGCACTATCTGTGCTAAGACCTCACCGCTCAGCGGCAGATAAGGAATAGTTTCCATGCGCGCCAAAAGCGCAGGCTTAAAGAAAGACGCAAGTTCTGGATACAAATGCTTATCCATTTCTTCTGCATTATCGGCATAGTCAACAATCGTTTGGTATCCCAAGTTTGACGTCAAGAAAAACACCACATTTTGGCAGTCAATTAAACGTCCCTCACCATCCGCTAACTCACCTTTATCGAATGCTTGATAAAAAATATTCAACACTTCGGGGTGTGCTTTTTCTACTTCGTCTAATAGCACCACTGAGTAAGGCATCTTGCGAATTGCCTCTGTCAATATACCCCCTTCACCGAAGCCAACATATCCCGGAGGGGAGCCAATGAGTCGCGAAACTGTATGCTTTTCCTGATATTCAGACATATTAATTGTGGTCAAGAACTGCTTTCCACCATATAGCTGTTCTGCTAATTGAACGACCGTTTCAGTTTTACCTACACCACTCGGTCCAACCAGCAAAAAAGCCCCTTTGGGACGACCAGGTCGTCTTAGATCAGCACGAGCAGTAAGCATGTGTCGATGAATACGTTCAATAGCGATATCTTGACCTTTGATCGCTGCACCTAATGTTTCCGTTAACTGAGTAATTTTCGTTAGCTCATTCGTATTCATTTGATCAACGGGCACACCGGTCCAATCAGCAATAACTTCTGCCACTTGTTCCGCGTCAACTTCTGGGTGAATTAATCGTTGGTCCAAATCAATTGTATTAAGTGCTTGATACTTTTCTTGAAGGTCTGAATAGGCTTGTTGATATCGCTCAGATTCTGAATCGTATTCAAACTCATCTAACAACGACAGTAACTCTGAACGCGAAGTGATGATCGATTCAATCAATTCTTTTTGCCGACGCCAAGCCGCTGTCAATGATTGCTCTTCTTGTTGATCTTCAATTTCCTGAATTTTAAGGACATCAAGACGCTCCAAATCAACCGTTTGACCAAGATGTTGCGCTCTCTCAAGGGTGTGAATCTCTAGCTGGCGCTGACGACACTGAGTTTTTAATAGCGAAAGACGTTTAGGCGGCGTGGTCAGGTTTATCGCTATGCGCGCACATGCCGTATCTAACACGTCAATAGCTTTATCCGGGAGTTGCCTTCCTGATAGATAACGAGCTGAAAGTTCTGCCGCCGCTTTTAGCGCATCGTCACTAATAAGTACATTGTGCGCCTTTTCATAAACATGGTTAAGACCTCGCAAAATATCAACGGCTTGCTCGATACTGGGCTCGTCTAGTTTAACCAGCTGGAAACGACGGGTCAGTGCTGGGTCTTTCTCAAAGTATTTTTTGTACTCTTTCCACGTCGTCGCGGCTACTGTACTTAATTCACCGCGTGCAAGAGCTGGTTTGAGTAAGTTCGCCGCATCGCTTCCTCCCTCCTGATTACCGGACCCTATTAGCGTATGCGCTTCATCAATAAATAGTATGATCGGTCTGTTTGATTGCTTAATCGCATCAATCACACCTTTTAATCGCTTTTCAAATTCGCCTTTCACTGATGCACCAGCTTGGAGACGCCCCAAATCAAGCGAATACAATTCAACATCTTTCAGTTGGTTCGGTACATCACCTGCCACTACACGTAGTGCGAGACCTTCTATCATTGCACTTTTACCCACGCCAGCATCACCGACAACAATCGGATTATTTTTGCGACGGCGGCATAGAATATCGACCATTAAATTAAGTTCATTTTCGCGACAAAGCACCGGGTCAAGCTCATTGTTGCGCGCTTGATCTGTGATATTCGAGCAATATTTGCTTAGAGGCGTATCAGCTTGTTGCTGTAGTGTATTGGATGCGCAGTCTTTCTCGCTAATCACAGCCGTTTCTGCTGATTCACTTAGCAAGCTAACAAACTCTTTTTTGTAATTTTCCCGATTAATAGATTCAAACAGTTGAACGAGCGATGGTGTCATATAACGCTCGCTTCGAGTTAGGGCTGCTAGGAAAATAGCACCAGAGCGAAGTTCTTTCTCATCTAACTCTGTAGTCGACAATAACCATGCTTCTTGAAGTAGTTCTACTAGTAAAGGGGAGAACGCCGGATAGGTATTGTTTGACTGCTCTCGACTGTAGCTTGCCGTAATAGTCTGTTTTACTAAAGCGACTTCGATACTTGCTTGTTTAAGAATCAATCGCACATCGGATAATGGATTATCAAGCAATACATCTAAATAGTGCTCTAATGACACTTCCGGGTGCTGTCGCTCAATACATAGCGATGCAGCTTGCTCTAAAGCTAATTTACTTTGCGCGTTAAGTTTTGCAATTAGTGTTGGTAATTCAATTCGGATCACTTTGTGCCACCTAGCCTTCTATGTTTCTAATTATCTGATTTAAAGTAATTGGTTTAACTGCGTTAATACGTCTTGTGACTTTGTTTCTAGGACATGGAAGTAACCCCAAAATAACGCTATCCAAAACACTAAAAAGCCAAGCATTACCGACCAAACGGATGTTTGACGCACGACTTTGTATTTAGAGTTCACTACTTGCTTTTCTGGACGAGTCAGTTTTCTGTTCTCTTCATTGTCTAAATCATTAAGAAGGCTGAACAAACGACTAATAATTCGTTCTCTTTCCAGTGCCCCCCCTTCCATGACTCGGTATTTACCTTCAAAGCCGAGGATCAAGCAGTGATAAATAAACGCTAACAGTTCTTGATACCGCTCGGGCTCTCCTTCGAGGCGACTTAGGATAGAAAATACTTTCTCTCCGCCCCAGGTTTCATTGTGAAAACGGGTTAACATTGAGTGCTCAGCCCATACACTTGAGGCGCCCCATTCTGTCCCCATCACCGCTTCATCCAAACTTGCGCAAAGCACGTATCGATAAGCCACCATAATGGCATGGTCATAACCTTGCTCGGTAAGCTCTACTTCTATCGCTTTAATTTCTTCAATAGTTTGGTTGTAAATTTTTTCGATGTTCGCGCACGAAGTTAGTGAGCGAACTCTCAGCGAAAGCCCAAACAAAGGCGTTGCTGCATCAATCAGTGGATTGGAATTATCACCGCGTAACTGAAACCAGTAGTCCTGATCGAGATTTATTTTTTCTACGTCGTCAAACAGCAACTTTGACAAAGGAGAGTCTTTTTTGCTTACATTCATACTTAACTCCTGATAGCCCAAAATTGCAGATCAAGATCTTCAAATTCACCCGCGACATGAAACGCAAACCCACTCGAATGATTGAGTGTTGCCCAAGCAGGACTGGTCTTATCAAGCTGATAGTAGGTATAACCGGCATGATAAGGTAACTGGCGAGGGGCTACAGGTAATGCAACGAGTGGGATTCCAGATAACTGCAGTGAGATCAACTCTCTGATCTTCTCTACGGAGGATACTTTTGTTTGTTGAGTAAACAGGCGGCGCAGATCATTAAGTGGCATACGTGCTTTAACTGCAATAATAAATTCTGCGTCGTTCATCAGTGTCGAATCGTGTATTGGCGCTACCATCAGACCATATTTACGCTTTTCTAGTTGAATAGACATTGCTCTTGGTTCAAGCACCACACTCAAGCTTTGACGTAAATTTCTGATCAGAGGTTTAAATGATTCACTCGGCAACTCGTGGTTATAAGTTGGCAAGCTCGCAGGTAAACGGCTTTCATCAGTAAAGGTGGCAAGCTCCCCACAAACAATCGACAAGCACTCAAACAATCGTTCAGGGTGCAGACTGCGTAATTCGGCTAAATGTTTCATCTGCGGCTGCAAACGATTTAAAGACTGCAGCAACATAAAGTCGGATACGTCTGCGACGCCGCCTTGAGAAGGAGAGCTTATTCTTTGAGCAATATTTTTTGCTCGCTCTCTCATCAAACCCGACATTTCATTGATAAATCTATGTAAAGCGGGAATTCCTGCAACGTTGTGGTGACAAGGTATAAACTCAGGATCAAGCACTATGCTACCGTCAGGCCGTTTCTCCAAAATTCGTGCTATCGCAATTGATGCATAGGCGCTTCGATCTTCGCGCTCTAACATCAATTGTAAACGAGCGGGAGAAACCTCAAGCGTGGTTATATCACCTTGTATGGTATGCACATCTTTTACTTCTTGACGACGACTAGTGTAGCGTCCCGTTCCTCGCTCTTCTGGCCAATTGATCTCCATCAGTGAGTCACTTCTTAATGCGACCGCTAGGTAAACAATTTGGTTCGCTAACGAAGCATCATCAATCTCTAGCGCATCGGGGATCTGGTCTTCCTGAGGAACTCGAAACACGGTTCCATCAGGCATTACGCCAACGGCACGTTCCAATGCGATACGACCAAATGATAGATATTCTGGATTGAGAGACAATTCAGAGATACCAAATAAGTAACGACTGACTGCGCTGACTCGCTCATCAATACAATACTCGGTATATCTTTGTTGTTGTTGGAAGTGCTGCGGCTTAATAAACGAGCCTTCCTTCCAAATTACACGATTACGAACAAACATCGTTTATTATTCCACCTTGTCCAGTTGAACTTGGTATTCGCTAAACTTCATGAGTAAATGGTACTGGCGATTCTTATTTAGAACCTTTACTGCCTTTTTCCAATCACTGATTTCTGGGTCAGAGAAATGAGCCATCACACCGATATAATTGGTTTCCTCCGAAACCTCAAAAGCGTCCACGAACTTAAATTGCCCTGGCGTTAATACATAATCGTAGCTCGTCACGTAGTTACTTCGTAACGTACTCTTCTGGTCTTTTTTAAGCTGGTCATAGTCTGCCGACATGAACATGGAGTCGTCTTCTAATTCAAATACTTGTATTTCTAGAGGTGCCGCGTCCCCCAACAAATTCGGGTTAACGTTATCATCGCTCACTAAACTAAATGTCACCGTCGTTTGCCTATCTCCTTTAGGTTCTTCGACTACCTCAGGCTTACTCGCACAAGCTGTCAAAACTAATGCACAACTCACTACCCATATGAAATTTTTCATAATTACAATTCCTTTTGTTTTTCACGGAGCTTTCTGTCGTAAGACTGCTCAAATATTTCCCAAAACAATTTCTCGAACCCACGTTGGCGACTTGAAGTAAGCTCTTTGTAATAATTACAGTACATATGCCATGCCCACCCCTCAGTGGTCGTTTGGCTTGTGTCATAACGGCGCTTGTAGTGCTGGAATCGACGCAACATAGTCTCTGGGTCAAACGCATTTAAGACCTGTGTGAGTGCTTCAGATGTTGCGTGTTGCATTGCCTCATTATGGTCACGTATGGTTTTTAAGCTTTCGGTAATTGCAGCAGGAGCAGACAAATGCACTAAGCTTTTATCGGCATCATATAAAGTGCGTATTGTTTCATCGTAAGATAACCCAAGTCGTAAAGGGTTATCTTCAATCGGTTGTAGGTTTCGATTTAATGTTCCAAATCTTCCTTCACTAACTTGCTGATGAAGCTCAAGTAGACCTCTTACACAAGCCTGAAGTGATTCGCCCATTTCTTGCGATAGTACATGCATTCGAGTCATGTCATCTTCATCACTTAAATCAACACCCAAACCATCAAGCACAGGTCCCGTCACTAAGTGGTTTGAACGCCCTTCAGGCTCAGCGTGAAAATCGTTGCTAGATTGAAAACCTCTTGCCATTTCTTGCTCCAAAAGGTCTAAATCTTTTTCATCCATGCGGATATCTCCTAATTCTTTCTGATCGCTATGCGCATTAGTGGTCAATGCTGGTGTTATTGGTGCTGTTACCATAGGCTGACAAGCACCTTTATTTTCTGGAGCGGCTTGCTTTGATTTCCAGAAGCCAAAACCTAAGATCTTCTTCAATCGAATTGATGAGGTAACGTCTTGTTCACTATCGGTGTCTAATGTTGGGGTCTCACTTTGCAGTTCACTTTCATTTTTCGGTATCAACGAGTTTTCATGAACGGTTTGGTCAACATTAGACTCTGCTTCCAAGGAGAGTGGATCGGACATCAAGCCATCTAACGCGTTAAGAGGTTCTGCATCCGTATCCTCTTCATCAACCTCATCAATTGACTCTGCACCAGTTCCGTTGATGAGATCGTTATCAGTGGCAAAAAACAAATTATTCAATGTTGCTAGGTGTGGATCATTGGCATGACTTTTATCAAATAAAACACGCAACTGATAAGGACCGAGCTGAATCTCATCTTGCTCTCTCAATTTTGCTAGACAGCCTTTGCCAATTGGTAGTTGCGCTCCATTGACATACGTAAAACCACTTAAGTCTTTTAGACAATACGCGCCATCAACCACCACTATTTCACAATGTTGTGAATACACCTCTTCACTCGGAGCTTTTAGTTGCCAATCGGCCAGCGGAGAGGAGCCTATTTTTCCACCATCATGATAAAACGAATGCTGAACTGATAAACCTGACTCCAGGCGCTGGGCATTAGTAACGACTAATGTTAAAACGGGTAAACTCGTTGTTTTCATTAATTATTGCCTTACTTGAATCAATACTTGCTTTGCTTCTGAACCACCCAAAAAGGATGTCCAACCTAGTTCAATGCCATGTTGCGCATCTAAGCAAAATGTAGGCGCTTCGCTTTCTTCAATGGTTAGCTCCAAGTCATAAGCCATTTGTTCTCGCATAATAAATTCGACTAACTTGCAAAGTGGCTCATACTCTTTTCCTGATGGAAGAAAATCGTTAAAACGATGTCTTGATAAGCCACTGAGACAAACTGTAAATTTGCTACTACAATCGACGACAGTACTTCCAATCACTGTGTCGAGACCTAGTGCTGAATTTCCCCCTCCCAGTGAAAATTGCTGGCTTTGATCTATGGGCACTGTTCGTTTGACCCACTGTCGAATACTCACGTCTTTAAGATCAAAACAGTGGGCAATAATGCCTGCCACGATTTGGGGTGACCGACTGCGCCCAGCCAATGTTCCTGAGTAGGCCAACATTTTGCACCAGTTGATTGGTGTCTCTCCTCGCAAGTCTTGGTCTGTTAAGCCAACCAAAGCAAAGAGTTGAACCGAAAATTGGTCTTGCGCTCCCGGTTGAAAGCGAACGTAGTATCGATACTTACGCCAAACTCGATACACCAAGTTGATTAAGCGATTGTTAAAAAAATCCAGAAATGGCTGTTTGAATCCATCATCCCCTTCCGTTGCCAATTGTTCCAAAATAAAGCCAGGTAAAGGCGACTGCGCGCCTGACAAACCGAAAAAGTTGGTTAACAGTACCTGTTTGTCGTCATCTCGGATCGTGAGTTGGTTAACGTCACTCGGTGAAAATCCCAAACTCGGGTTACCACTAAACACTAAACGGCACTGTCGTTCCCAATCTTCCGATTCAGGATTAATCTCATTTAGCTTTTGCAGCAATTCAACCAGTTGATAAAAGTTATACTCACGGATTTTATCTGTTAACCCTGTCATCGGTGAATATATTCCATCATCATCTAGATCAACGGCTGCATTCCACTCTGCATTCCCCATGTGTATTTCTCTTGATTAGTAACGTTAACCACGACCAGCTCATGAAAAGAGTTGATGCTGGCATAGAGAGAGAAAAAGTGACTCAGTACGGTTCCAAATAGGAATAAGTCGCCTTCGGATGCAAAACCATTTTGATCGATATGTAGCGTCGATCGCAGACCTCTAACCGGTAATCCTCGCAAAATTTTATCGATGGGCTGAGAGTCGACTTTGACGATCGCTTCCAGTCGCTTCTTGGCAACTCGCTCCGCTTGTCGATCAACCAGTGCTCTAAAATCATAAGCACGTAATACACAACTCAGTGCTTCTTTAGATAGCAGAGAAAGATAATTGAGTGACAAGTTAGAGATCAAAGTCCACAACAAACTACCGTCTAGTACCGGGCGTAGTGACTGTGATGGCACAGTAATATTTTTAAACGTTGCAAATGGCGGAGAACTGTCTGTTGGCACACATATGTCACCGATGCCGAGCTCTAAGGGCAGTAGTCGATTAGTACAAGTTAGCTTTATCGATACTGCTTCATCGATCCCCACTGACGTTGTTTCGTCACCTCGAACGAACGAAATAAAGGAGTCAAATCCATCGTTGCGAATGCTCTCCTTAACACGCGTTCGATAGTAAAGCGCCTGACGGTGACGAACTCGTTCGACTTCGTGCTGAAAGCTTTCAAATGGTTCATAGACTCGTTTTGCTCCTCTTACTCGCTTCCCTTCGAGCTCTGAATCTTGCCAACCTACAACTTTATCAACACTAAATATTTCATAGTGGGCTGGATACCGATTTGATGGGAAAATTCTGTATTCGGCACGTCGACCATTTAAATCAATTGGATCGGCATCATGCTCAAAAAGATTAATCACCGGAGTACAATAAAGTTGAAAACTGTTTCTCCTAATTCTGGTTTCCGTTGGTAGCGTTTTAGAGAAATAGACCTTAATTGAAAACACACCTGTGACGGATTTTGGCAACACATCTGCCAAGTGTTTAATGTCTATAAAGTGAAATGCTTCTGGAAAAGAAAGGTATTCTTGTAGAACACGATAGCCATCATAAACATTCTTAGGGTACGGTAAAATCGACTGTTCGCTACTGAATCCAACCGATGAAAAAGCTTGCTTTGGCAAAGTAAACTCGACACCTTCGACATCAACTGTGATTTTTTCCAAATAATGATGGAACCAGAGATATAGCGCTTGCGAACTATGTTGTTCACCGCCTAAATAAAAGCGCAACTCATCAAGCTGAGTTTCACCCGCAGTCACATCACCAATTAGATTGAGCTGAATATCGATAATTGATGCTTCGCGCGAATGTTCTGCATGCACATCTGTACACTCAATAGGATACAGCGTTACCTCTCTACAAGTACGAAAATGACAAGTAGTATCAAGAACAGTCTTACTGTCTAGCTGGATATCTTTGGCTATAACGTGCTTTTGGCTAACGCCTTTATCTGGCTTAAAGGCGACCACGCTCATACTAGGAATAGGTCTCAAATAGTTTGGCCATAACATATTGATAAGTGAGTGAGTAAGCTCAGGAAACTCATCCTCGACTTTCTGACGCAGCCTAGCCGTAAGAAATGCAAACCCTTCGAGCAGACGTTCTACATCCGGATCACTATTGCGACCATGCAAAAACCGCGAAAGCTGAGGATGAATTTCAGTAAATTCTTTTCCTTGCTCTTTTAAAAAAGCGAGCTCTTCTCTGAAATACTTATCTTGACTCATAAAATTACAACACTTGATACTGTCTATTCTGGTCCAGCAACAGACTGAACTGAACCTTCTCGTGTATTAATTCACTATTTATCTGTGCGATGATCTGAAATCGAAGCGATAACGGATTGAAATCATCCGGACTGGCGCTGACGACAACATTGGTTAATCGCGGTTCATACGCTTCCAGACAACCTTTAATTGCGAGCTTAACCCTGACTGATAAATCGATCGTTTCCAATGTAGCATCGTTGAAATCAAGTAGCCCCAGCATAGGGGCGCTCTGCGCGCCACCTAGCCTTGAGTTCAATACATTCGACACATTGCGTTTAATAGACTCGAGCACATCTAAAGCATCGGGTCCCGCCGTTAAGGACATAGGTTTGGCGTCTGCGACTAATCGTTCAAAAAGACCGACGCCAAAGACCGCCTCTTCTGGTGCGATGTATGACATAATTATGACTGATCCAATCGACCCACTAGAGACAACTCAAAGTTTGCCCCCATGTATTTGAAATGCGGTCGAACAGCAAGCGAGACTTGATACCAACCAGGATTTCCTTCCACATCCGCAACTTCGACACGGGCAGAGCGCAACGGACGTCGACTACGTACATCCGCTGGCGGGTTTTCCTGATCAGCGACAAACTGCTTAATCCATGTGTTAAGCTCTCGCTCAAGATCTTGTCGTTCTTTCCAAGACCCGATTTGTTCACGCTGCAGTACCTTCAAATAATGCGCCAGGCGGTTGATAATCATCATATAAGGTATCTGAGTGCCTAACTTATAGTTAACTTCGGCCTGTTTACCCTCTTTGGTATTTGGAAATACCTTAGGTTTCTGAATTGAGTTCGCGGAGAAAAACGCTGCGTTGTCTGAGCCTTTACGCATGGTTAATGCAATAAAGCCTTCATCTGCTAATTCAAACTCTTTACGATCTGTGATCAAAACTTCGGTTGGAATTTTATTTTGCAATGCACCAAGCGATTCATAAACGTGCACCGGCAGGTCATCAACCGCGCCACCGCTTTGCGGACCTATGATATTTGGACACCAACGATATTTAGCAAAACTATCTGTTAGACGAGTAGCAAATGCGAACGCCGTATTTCCCCAAAGGTAGTGATCGTGATTAGAACTTACGTTTTCACTGTAATTGAATGACTTAACCGGGTTATCCGTTGGGCTGTATGGGACTCGAAGCAAAAAGCGTGGTGCTGTTAAGCCAATATAGCGTGCGTCTTCTGATTCTCTCAACGCACGCCACTTCGCATATTTAGGGCTTTCAAATGTCGATTTTAGATCCTTGATATTAGGTAGGTCTTCAAATGAATCAACGCCAAAGAATTCCGGAGCAACACTAGAAATAAACGGTGCGTGCGCCATCGCTCCCAGCGAGCCCATAAATTTGAGCAATTTCATATCTTGCGACGACGGAGTAAACGCAAAATTCCCAACGATAGCACCGACAGGTTCACCACCAAATTGACCATAACCTGCAGAGTAAACATGTTTATACAAACCTGACTGACTCATTTCTGGCGAATATTCAAAGTCTTCCAGTAGCTCTTCACGCGTCACGTTAAGCAATTCGACTTTATTGTTTTCACGAAAATCTGTGCGGTCGACAAATAGTTTCAAACTACGCCAAGACGACTCCATTTTCTGTAGCTCTTCATTGTGAAGAATCTCATCCATCTGAGCGCTGACTTTCTTATCTAATTCAACCAACATTTGGTCGACGAGTGCTTTATTAACCGACTCTGTACCTGAAGGAGTCGCAATTAAGTTTTCTATAAATGCTGCAATACCTTTTTTGGCTATTTCATAACCATCTTCACTTGGAGCTATACGCGTCTGCTCCATGATCTCATCAAGAAGACTGCCCTCTGTTGAATGCTGAGTTTCCAATACTTGTTCAGTAGTAGACATTAATTATTTCCTATCGTGATTAGACGTTAACCCAGACTCATTAAGCCTGCTTTTGCTCTTCGCTGATTAAATTGAGCTCAGAAAGTAGCTTCTCTCGTGACTCAGCTGAATTTAATATCGCCTCCAAACGTTCACGAAAAGCCGGTACATTCCCTAATGGACCTTTCAATGCAACTAAAGCCTCACGTAATTCAATTAACTTCTTTAGTTCAGGAACTTGCTGTGCAACTTGATCTGGACTGAAATCTTCTAAAGAACTAAATTTAAGCTCGACGGGAAGGTCAGCCCCCTGATCATCGCCTAATTTATTCTTAACCGTTGTAGTAAGACCCAGGTTGCTTTCTCGCATCACTGCTGAAAAGTTAGTTTTATCTACGCTAATTGTTGAACGCTCTTCTAAAGGTGTATCTTCTGCATACCCTTTAAAATCTCCGACGACCAGGGTCTTTAGCGGAAGTTCAACTTCCGTTTGGTCACTTCCCGTAGCCGGAATATATTTAATATTGATCCTTTCTTTAGGAGCAACGCTTCCCTCTTTAGACATATTTAAATCTCCACACATTAAGCCAACTGCTACATTTGTTATTAACGAAACAACAAACAAGGTAAATAAAACCCGCTGAAGAAAATAAGTTACCTTTCAATAGATACGAACTTTAAACTGACATAACCAAAATTAATGCTCTCATTTTTGCTACGCCAATTTCATTTTTTCATTTTGAATAAATCTTCAACTTAAAAACATACTTCAACGAGCATTCTAATCGTATATAGACAAATATCCACCTTTGTCAGAGCAATGCAATTAAGATAAAACAATTTCAAAACATAAATTATTCTAATACTAAATAACTAGTTTAAATAGAGATCAACATTCAATATACCCGCTCTCAAAAATAACACCAACCCCGTAAAATAAAGCCGTAAAGTAATTTGTGTAAATGACAAATACATCAATGACAAAGAAATACCTTAGTTAACCATTAACAGAGATATAAACTTTAGGATTATTTTTTCTTATACCTAACATTAACTAAGAGTCCAACAATGTGACAGCTTCTTATAACATCAACTTATATACATTAATTTTCACAGAGATAGTAAACTCGCCTCAAAAACTAAGCCTACCGTTCAACATTTGAGACATCACAATAAATAAGCCCAATACCAAACTTAAATTAATCGACGCGTATAAAATTGGAACACAACAAAATAAAAACAATCACCATAAAAATACGACACAAATCCAAAAACAGGAATAATGATTACTTTAAGGCAAGGTATCTAGCTTTTGAGAATCTCTTTTAAAATTTTCATCATTAGTATCCCAACAACAAATTTGTTCAATATATATCATTCTTTGATAATCTTTATTTTCTCGCCATTTTCCTAAAAATTGTTCCTCATCACCTCTCCAATTCTCTGCCAAATGCTTGTTTCATTTCTCATCCTAAAGTAGGAAGCTTTTACTGCTAAGGCAGAATATCTCCAACTAATCATTACTCGTAGTATTGAGTCATCAAGGTGCTTTGGCTATATCAAAGCAGATAGCAACATAACCAAGGATAACGTAAGTGTTTTTTTGGTTTCACTCTGAGGTGACATATGATCTATGCAATTCCTGGTAGCGACGACTCCGTTGTATCTTTTAAAGCGCAGTATGAAAACTTCATCGGTGGTAAATGGGTACCACCTGTAAAAGGACAATATTTTTCAAATTCTACGCCAGTGACCGGCGAAGAGTTTTGTCGTATACCTCGCTCATGTGCTCAAGATATCGAACTCGCTTTGGACGCAGCCCATGCAGCCAAACAAGCTTGGGGAGCGACATCAGTGCAAGAGCGCTCTAATATCTTGCTAAAAATTGCTGATCGCATTGACCAAAACCTTGAGGCGCTTGCCGTTGCTGAAACATGGGATAATGGCAAACCAGTGCGCGAAACTCTTGCTGCAGACATTCCTCTAAGTTCTGACCACTTCCGTTATTTTGCAGGCTGTATTCGCGCTCAAGAAGGTAGTGCATCGGAGATCGATAACGGTACCGTCGCTTATCACTTTCATGAACCAATCGGTGTTGTTGGTCAAATCATTCCTTGGAATTTTCCGCTACTAATGGCGGCATGGAAAATAGCACCAGCATTAGCGGCTGGTAACTGTATAGTTCTTAAACCAGCAGAGCAAACTCCAGCCAGTATCTTATTATTGGTTGAGTTAATAGAGGACTTGTTACCTGCTGGTGTTCTCAACGTAGTCAATGGATTAGGTCAAGAAGCGGGAGAAGCACTAGCAACGAGCACACGTATTGGTAAGTTAGCGTTTACCGGTTCTACCTCTGTTGGTCACCATATTTTGAAATGTGCGGCTGAGAACCTCATTCCTTCGACTGTCGAACTTGGTGGTAAATCGCCTAACATCTACTTTAACGATGTCACACAACATGAAGACGACTATCTAGACAAATGTGCTGAAGGTTTCGTGCTTGGTTTCTTTAACCAAGGTGAAGTATGTACCTGCCCATCTCGCGCTCTGATTCAAGAAGACATTTTTGATGAGTTCATGGCTAAAGTGCTTGAAAAGACGAAACAAATTGTTCGTGGCAACCCTCTCGACACAACAACCATGGTTGGTGCACAAGCTTCTCAAGAACAATTCGACAAAATCATGGGATACCTGGATATCGGACGTAATGAAGGCGCCAAAGTCCTAAGTGGCGGCGATCAAGAAAACCTAGGTGATGCACTGAATAATGGCTACTACATCCAACCAACGATTCTCCAAGGCGATAACTCAATGCGTATCTTCCAAGAAGAAATTTTTGGTCCCGTTATCGCGGTAACGACATTCAAAGATGAAGCCGAAGCACTTGCACTAGCCAACGACTCGTCCTACGGCTTGGGTGCTGGTGTATGGACACGTGATATGAACCGAGCGTATCGTATGGGACGCGGAATCGAAGCGGGACGTATATGGACTAACTGTTACCATTTATATCCTGCACACGCGGCGTTTGGTGGCTACAAAAAGTCTGGAATCGGTCGTGAAACTCACAAAATGATGCTCGATCATTATCAACAGACTAAAAACTTACTAGTGAGTTATAGCACCAGCCCTCTAGGTTTCTTCTAACCCCCCTAGCGGTCATTGCAGCCCCACGCAATGACCGCTTATTCTGTCTGTAGACAATATAGTCGTCGTAACCACCTGAGAGCACCATTCATTTGGTGTACAGACACACTTTCCTGTCTATCCAACATTAACTTGCATGCAAAATCGCTAACTAGTCGTTAGTTTGTGCCGCTTCAACACTCATATATGATAAATAGATCAGCATCATTATACATTTAACGCTATGTTAACATTCAATAAGCTCGCAAAATGAATCCAAGACGAGCAAACAATTTACGCGTAGAACCGACGGATTATTATCGCGTGTAAAACTATTTAGCTCACCATTTACCAAAGCAATTGTGTAATAAACCGATACATACTAACTGTTTTGGTTATCGAATCGCTAGCCGTTGGTTACAGGGATGAACATAGTGGAAGTTAAAACAATACAGGCTATCAGCCATAATCAATCAGCTTATCAAGCAAGCTTGGAACTCTACCATCAACTAGGCGCACCTCGATCAGGGTTTGTTCTATTCTACTGTTCGGCAGCCTATCCCCTATTAGATCTGGGAAAGGCGCTAAAAAAGCAGTTCATAGATGTGGAGCTTGCAGGTTGCACTACCGCTGGAGAAACCACTAGACATGGTTATCATCAACATTCAATTGTAGCAATCTGGTTTAATCCTGATTTCTTTTCCATCAGTAGTTCAGTCGTCATGTCGATAGAAGACTTCGACTTAATCACAGCCCAACGTCAAATTAACCAACTACGTGAAGAGTGCGCAACCAGTATCGTTAACTTTGGCGCGGCGAAACCTTTCCTGATAACTTTAATCGATGGCTTGTCAGCTCAAGAAGAAAAGTTCCTCAATACTCTAAATTCAGCCGCAAATGGTATACCCCACTTTGGCGGCTCTGCGGGTGACGATATTAATCTCGCAAATACCCATGTTTTTCACCATGGAACCTTCATTCACAATGCAGCTGTGGTTGTAATGGTTCATAGCCGGTGCAGGTTTGAAGTTTTCCAAAGCCACCATATCAGTAATAGTAAGCATAAAATGGTGGTTACCGATGCCGATCCTCATTCGCGCATTGTTTATGAACTCAACTCTGAGCCAGCAGCGAAAGAGTATGCTAATTTCTTAGGCATATCAGTAGAGGAACTAACGCCGGAGACCTTCGCCCTCCATCCGCTAGCGGTAAAGATTGGCGATCGTTATTACTCGAGATCAATTCAAAAAGTAAACCCAGAAGATCTCAGCTTATCATTCTACTGTGCCGTAGACATTGGCATTGTACTTAACACCGTCGAAATGCGTGATATCGTGACCTCACTAGAGACAACCTTATACGATTTACAACAACGGCACTTATACCCAGAAACCGTGCTCGCCTGTGACTGCGTCTTACGCCGTCTTGAGATAGAGCAAAAAGATCAAATGATGGATATGGCTCGCTTACAACAAAAGTTCAAAGTGTTTGGCTTCAATACTTATGGCGAACACTTGAACGGCGTTCATCTAAATCAAACATTCACTGGTGTTTATATATCCGGAGAATGTTATGAATGAAACGGATTTACAACAAGAGCTTGACCAGCTCAAAGCTGAAAACCAAAAATTAAAAAAGATTAATCGAGTCTTGATGCAGAGGATCGAGGGTATTGGAGGTCAAAGTAACCTACCGTATGCAATGTTTGAGCACTCAGTTCATTTATCTGATCAAGTACAAGAGAAGACTCGAGTCCTTAATCAAACCTTAGCGGAACTTGAATGCAGTAACCGCGCACTGGAAAAAGCAAACTATCAAGCTAACATTTTCAAACAACGCTTTATTGACGCAATTGAGAGCATTTCTGATGCTTTCGTACTGCTTGATCGCGATGGAAGAATTATCCTGCAAAACCGCCAATTCTCAAATTATTGGCATAACGTGGGCTTAAAAGTTGGGCACGGAACCCATCTCAATGACTTCAAAACACTCGCGAAAGCCAGGGGAATCATTTCACATGCTTACCCAGGTGATGAGAATAACAATACGGTATATAAACTCGCAGATAATCGTTGGTTTCAAGTCACCGAAAGGCGGACTCGCGAGGGTGGCTGGGTGATGCTCTACACCGATATCACGGCATTAAAGGTTGCAGAGACAGCGCGCTACGAGCACGGTATGGCGCAAAAATCAAAGCTACTCCAGAACTTAGTCGACAATTTATCTCAAGGCGTCATCTTGATCAGTGGCAATGGGCAAATTGAAGTTTGGAATAAACAATTTGTTTCCATGAGTGGGATCTCCGTTGGTCGGCTTCGTTCGAGTCCTTTTCTTGAAAATCTTGAATCGTCTACTGAATTGGATTTGTCTCTCAAACAAAGTCATAACAATCAAGCATATTCAGTACAAACTCTTGCCAACGGGACGGTTATCGAAGTTCGTAACCATTATCTTACTAACGGCAAGATCATCAAAACTTATACCGACATTACGTCTGCACATCATTATGCGCAATCTCTACGTGAGAGCGAACACCGGCTAAGGTTAATCACTGATAATATTCCAGCGATGATCGCCTATGTCTCAGCAGATCTAACCTTCCAATTTACTAATCGAGTGTATCAACAATGGTATGGAAGAGAGCGTGGTGATGAGTTTGGTGTTGACCTCAAAAACAGACGTGTTTCGTTGAGCGACTCACCGATTCAACCCTACGTTGCGCGAGTGCTAAACGGAGAGAGTGTGAGCTTTGAAGTTGAAGAAACTAATCAAAACGGCGAAGCGGTATACCTCCACAAATCTTATGTGCCCAATATCGACAGTAATGGCGCTATTTTAGGTTTTTTCGTCTTAATCAGAGACATTACCATCCGGATTCAAAATGCCCTAACGCTGCAAAAAGCATACGACTCACTAGAACTGCGAGTTAATCAACGAACCGCAGACCTTCAGCAGCTTAACAACGCATTAAATCGAGAAATCGAGGAGCGACGACTAGCCCAACTAAATCTGACTCAAGCAAAAAAAGCAGCCGAACAAGCCAATGTGTCTAAAACAAAGTTTGTTGCCGCGGTCAGCCATGATTTACTTCAGCCGCTAAACGCTGCTCAACTTTTTACTAGCTCCCTTAAAGAAGAAATACGTGATCAGCAAAACCTACAACTGCTCGATTCTATTGCTGGCTCTCTCGACGACTTAGAAAATCTAATTGGCAGTTTAATCGATATTTCAAAGCTTGATGCAGGTGTAGTTAGAGCTGATAAACACAGTTTTCCTCTCAATGAACTATTCGACAATCTTGCACGAGAATACACTCATCAATCGAGCCAATATAATATCGAATTCAGATACGTTCCGTGTAATACCGTTATTCATTCAGATAGCGTGTTACTAGCGCGCATCTTAAGGAACCTACTCTCCAATGCTTTTCGTTATACGGAGAAAGGCAAAGTACTGCTCGGCTGTCGACGTGTTAACAATACGCTATCAATACAAGTGTGGGATAGTGGCAGTGGCATTGAAAAAGATCAGTTAAATGACATCTTTAAAGAGTTCAAACGACTTGAAAGCTCAAAAAAAACCTTTCGCAATGGTTTAGGATTAGGGCTAGCCATTGTCGACAAGTTGGCAAAAGTTTTAGAACACGCAATAGAAGTGCACTCACAACCAGGCAAAGGATCGATGTTTTCAGTGACAGTGCCACTCGGAGAGACAAACAGCATTAGTCCCTCCCCCGCGCCATTGACTAACCGTTTAAACGCAAGTGACTTGTCCGGATGTAGAGTCTGGCTCATCGATAACGATCTTGCTGTATGCGAAGCGATGGAAAGGCTATTAGCCAATTGGCAATGTGATATCGTCATCGCAACAAGCTTTGAGGACCTTCAACAAAAGGTGGATGTTAACTCAGACTCAGTTGACGTGTTGATTGTAGATTACCACTTAAACGATAACCAAAATGGACTAAATGTCGCGTCTAAAATAAACGCAAACAGGAAGCTCCCAACGTTAATGATCACTGCGAACTATAGTGAACAACTAAAAAACCAAGCTAACACACGTGGAATTATGTTATTGCATAAACCGGTAAAACCTATGAAATTAAGAACGTCGATAGGTTACTTAATCAATCGTGTCCATCGTTAGCAAATCAGTAAACTCAACGCTTTAGATAATGATTGAAATCAATACCACTGCAACCTAATACTGCCTGAACTCGATTGCTCACACCCAATTTTTTCAGGATAGAAGAAACATGCGATTTTACAGTAGTTTCTGATACATTGAGGTTGTAAGCAATCTGCTTGTTTGCTTCGCCTTTTGTCATACACTTGAGTACCATCAATTGGCGTCTAGTCAACGATGCGAGCATATCAGGTAAAATGGGCGGCTCATTCCTACTTTGAGGAGCAACCTTAGCGCGGAGAATATCGGCAGGAAGATACACGCTTCCTTCTAAAACGGTCGCTATAGCGGTTGATATCTCGTCTTTACTTGAAGATTTTGCAATAAAACCAACCGCTCCATAAGTCATTGTCTGCAGTATTACTTGCTTATTATTTTCTGCCGAAACAACGACCACTGGAATCGTTGGACATTCATTAATCAGGTCAAGCAAACCGTCTAGCCCTGACATACCTGGCATATTCAAATCCAGCATGATCAGGTCAAGATCTTCGTTCTGTTTGGCAAAAGAGATAGTTTCAGCAATATCTTCGGTTTCAAAAGTTGAACAGCCCGCGAATTGACTAGTCAATATGTGGACAATCGCATCTCTAAACAATGGGTGGTCATCAGCAATTAAGACCTTGTGCATGACAGAGCCTCTTTCTCTTAAATAGACACAAGATTAGCTTAACGGATAGACCTGCTGATACAAGCGCATTGCTGTAATCCATTAGTCGTAAATCAAGAGAGCAAGATCAAACTCTGGAATGATAGTTGTAATCCAATCGTGTTTACGAGAGTGGTAACGAAGCTTTTAACTCGGTGAGAGCGCCGAATAAGCGTTATAGATTGCTAAGAAGGAAAAAGAGAGCGAACGATTAGATTGGTAGAGCTTGGATTATGCCTCGTACCATCATGATATCAATTCAAGCCATGCTGGTGACTGACGATAGACACATTGATAACTCTTACCTACTCGGCTTACCATGTAGGTAAGAGTTCAGCAACTAAGGTAAATTAGATGCTTGCCGATTCAATGTAATTAGTTAGTTCTTGGTTTGAAACTGTAGTTACTAACTCATCATTTAAATAGAAGTCTACCGAATCTGCACCCTTCTCACCACGCAGAACTTTCTGCTCACCATTTAGGTAAGTGATTTCCATTTGCAGCGTGTTCTCGTCGATTTGCTGCATGATTGCTTTATCGATATCACTATTATTTGATAGTGGAACCGTAGTTAAAGATGGATCCAGTTGACCATTTACCTTGATGTAGTTTTTAGTTGGTGTATCAACCACAGCTGGTGATTTGCCAGAAATCGGGTTAGTACCTGTCCAGAACTCAATAGAGTTAAAAATGAATAGGTCGACAGTACCCGCTAAGCCGTATACTGGTGACAATAGTAAGAACATACCTTCACGTGCATAACGGTTATCCACGATCTCTAGGTTGAATTTAGAAACTAGACCTGTCGTTGCCATTTGCCCCATACAACCGGTTAGAGAAGACGCGCCCAGTGCTGCCACTACAGCAATTTTTACAGCTTTGAATTTCATTGATTACTACCTTAAGAAAATTTGCGCGCATGCTAACCTCCCTCGTTTGGCTTTGGAATCCCATACATACTTAATTGACAAAAAACTTACTCGACTTGGGCATTAAATCTTAGTTTTCGGAATTAATGGCTATAGCTTAGCGACATTGCAGCCTAAAACATGGCTAAATTCTGTTCGATCGCAAGCGTTTTGGGATGTTTGTTGGTTTGACGCTCTACGCAATCGTTTAAAAACTAAGTTTATTTTTACAATAAGTGGAAAAAGAGATTCCAATCACATTTTATTTGGTTATAATTCGCGCCCATTGCGCTTTATGTTGATAAACGCAAACAAATTTTGAATAAATCGTGTGTTAAACCATCCTCTTCTTTAGAGGGAAACTGAGAAATAAAATGAGCAAGATTGATAAAGCTATGCGCATTCTGCTAGCAGGATTCTGTATCAACCTTTGTCTTGGCATCCTGTATGCTTGGAGTGTATTTAACAAAGCGCTTGTGACTGAGTCAGGCTGGAGTGCAGCTGAAGCATCTGCACCTTACGCAACTGCAACAATCACTTTCTCTATCTGTCTTTTAGTTGCAGGTATCCTTCAAGACCGCATGGGTCCACGTATGATCCTGATCCTAGGTACTATCCTAACGGGTCTTGGCATGATCGCTTCTGGCTTTGTTAATTCACCAATGATGCTAAACATCACTTTTGGTGTGATCACAGGTGCTGGTATCGGCTTTGGTTACGCGTGTCTTGCGCCATCTGCAATGAAGTGGTTCCACTCTTCTAAGAAAGGTATGGTTAACGGCATCATCGCAGCAGGTTTCGGTCTTGCAGCTATCTACCTAGCGCCAGTAACTTCTGCGCTAATCGAAAGCATGGGCATCCAAACAAGCTTTATGATTCTTGGTGTTGGTATTCTTGCTATCGCAGTTCCACTAGCGGCAACAATCAACAACCCACCAGCAGGTTACTCTCCAGCTGAGCCAGCGCTAAAAGCAGGTGCAGCACCAAAAGCTGCAAGTAAGTCTGAAGACCTAACTTGGAAAGCGATGCTTAAAACGCCTCAGTTCTACTCTCTATGGATCATGTACGCGTTCGCAGCTTCTGTTGGTCTAATGATCATCGGTAACATCACAACGATCGCAAGCGTGCAAGCTAACCTGCCAAACGCAGTTTACCTAGCATCTCTTCTAGCGGTATTTAACTCAGGCGGTCGTGTTGCTGCTGGTATGCTTGCTGATAAAATTGGTGGTGTTCGCACTCTACTAATCGCATTCGTACTGCAAGGCATTAACATGGTGCTATTTGCAACGTTCAAGTCAGAAGTAACACTAATCATCGGTACAGCAATTGCTGCGGTTGGTTACGGTACTCTACTAGCGGTATTCCCTACTCTAACTGCTGAGTTCTACGGTCTGAAAAACTACGGTACAAACTACGGTGTACTTTACACTGCATGGGGTATCGGTGGTGCAATCGGCGCAGCAGTTGTTGGTTTCTCAATGACTAACGGTGAAGGCTACACTCTAGCGTACACAATCTCTGCAGTAATGATGGCAGTGTGTATCGTTCTAGCATTCATCACTAAGCCACTTTCAGAAGCAAAAGTTGCTGAACTGAAAAACGCTTAATAGCTTGAATTGAAAGTAAAAAGGCTTACCCTTGTGGTAAGCCTTTTTTGTATGTGTGCGTTATGGAATCTCAAGTACAACTCGCCGAAGACTATTACCTCGCTAATTTCAATCGCCTGATTGAACACGCTCAAGCTTGGTATAACAATATACTCCACCCTTCAGAACTGGAGTGGATATCCGCCTATCGCTCACTCGATAAAGCCAGTCAATGTCTGCTGGTGCGCTTATATAGCCGCAAGGGATCCTTGTTTCGCAGTGACAAACTCAACTACAACGAAATTCCATCCATTCCACTCGCTCTGGAGCAATTAGAAGCCAAAGGCTTTGTCTCACTAAGCCCTGCTATTAGCGAGCAGCAGTTAGCTCAAACTCTGCTGACTAAAACCGAGTTAACTCCCCTATTTCCAAAGCGATTTGTCGGTCAAACACGCTCACTGAAAAAACCACAAATGGTAGAACTGCTCACGGATGAACCTTTTGAGCGATTTAACGAGCTCAGTTTTGTTGTGATTAAGCTGCACTTCGCTGAGATGATTGACCTGCTATTAGCGCTATTTTTTGCCAACACGCATCAAGACTTAACCCAATTTGTTCTCGATGATCTGGGTTTACATCAGTTTGAGAATTATCAACTCAGTATCGAACGCCGATTTTTCAACCATCGCGACGAAGTCGAACAACTGCTGGTACTGAGTAAGTTAGCGGATAGCTATTGGAATGCCGATAGAAAACAACTAGAAGTAGTGAAACAGTTTGTCGATGCAATTCCCGCCGTCCTTGCTCACCCATATATAGAAAGAAAGCGTCAACACCTAATCAATGATATCGCACGTGACTGTGAACGCCTTGGAGAGTTTGAAACGGCATTAAACCTATTTAAGCAAACTTCACTACCACCAAGCAGAGAGCGACAAGCAAGGATTTATGACAAGCTTGAGCAAAACGACAAACTTAGTGACACTGTCACATTAATTTTAAACCAACCCAGCGACATGTCTGAGCTTGAAATCGGTCAAAAGCTTGAGCAACGCCTGCTACGTAAACAAGGAGTCAAAATTCCTCGCGTAGCAAAACCAACATATAAAGAGCGTCACTTAGCCTTAGACTTATCGCAGCAACGAGTAGAGCTTGCGGTGAAACAGCATTTTGAAAACCGAGGTTGGCAAGTATTTTACAGTGAAAACGCACTGCTCAATGGCGTCATGGGCTTAGCGCTTTGGGACGCAATATTTGCCCCAGTTGAAGGTGCATTCATCAACGCCTATCAATTCAAACCACTAGATTTATACCATAAAGATTTTGACGCCAAACGCTCCGAGCAAGTCAACCAAGCGCTTGAGAAAATCGCGCAAGGCAATCATCAATTTATTATCGACAACTACCACAACAAATTAGGGATAAGCAATCCATTCGTCGTTTGGAGCCATTTCACAGAGGAACTGCTTAACTTAACGTTAAATGCGTTAAAACCTGAGATTTTGGTCAATTTAATCAAAGTACAACTCAGTGATTTAAAACTGTATCGAAATGGTATGCCCGATCTTATCGCATTTAAAGATGGGCAATTTGAGTGGATTGAAGTCAAAGGTCCCGGAGACAAACTGCAAGATAACCAAATTCGCTGGTTCAAACAGTTTAGCCGCCTAGGCGTGCCTTTTTCCGTCTGTTACGTTGATAACAACCCTGACACTAATAGGACTTGCGAAGCGGTTGAAGCAACACGACACAAACCCAAAACGTGACGGCGATGAGAGTCGCGATATCAAGAGACAGCCAACCAAAGCCAGTTGAAAGAATCAGAAACAGTGGCGGCAACATAACACCAGCAAAATGAATATAGGTGGACACTTGCCACTTTTTATTGCACATCTTACACGGATAAGATTGTCTCGATTTTGCTGTTATTTTCGCCATCAGAGAGATCGATTTAGCATAACAATTGGGGCATTGAAACATAGTGACTCTCTCTTTATTGAATAGGGAAATAGCCGGATTACGTTAGCAAAATCCCCCTACCCAATGACAGCAACAAAGCGAGGTGTTAATCGCACAACTGAATGTAATTCCCCTTGTTTTCTCACTTCTCAGCTTCTCAATTCTAATTTCTCAGTTTCTCAGTTTCTCAGCTCTCAATTCTCTAAGATCCCTTCCCTTTCAACTCCTCTATCACATAAGGCGGCGCAATCTTCTCTAGCTCAGCCAAACACTGCGCGCCCTTTGCGTTATCGTGGCGAAGGTAAATATCACATAAGGCATACAACTGCTCCGGGGCACCTGAAATTAAGTAAGCTTTTTCAAACGAACTGGTGGCAGTTTTCACGTTGATAGGCTCTTGCAACACGCCATTTAAATACCAATAGTAGCTATTGTCTTTTGCCGAACTTGCTGCGATCGCCATTTCCTGCGCCGCTTCTTCTGGACGCTCTAAACGTACAAGCGTTAATGCTTTTGAATAATGCAGAGGGGCATTTCCCAAGGCATTTGCAGGGACTCTGTGAATTGCGATATTCAGCGTTTCCAGCGCCGCCTTATCTTGCTCTTGCGCTCGATAGTTATCGGCTAAACTTAACCATATTTGTCGATTATCCGGCAGTTTGGCTAATAATGCTTGATAGATTATATCAGCTTGTTGCCATTGCCCTTGCCAACGATAGACATCAGCCAGCAACAACCGTGACGAACTCTCCTGCTGAAGTTTTAGGTAATCAATCAACTCCGCAATAGGACGGTTCATCTGTTGCTGCTGAACGGGCTCTAACTGTTGGTAATCACGGACTAAATTCGCCGCACTGGTGACTCTTACTGAATGGTTGGCGTCGTCAAGCAGTGGTGATAACAAACGCCAACGATATTCAATGCCGTAGGGCTCTGCTGCGATCACCGCCGCCTCTCTAATCTTTGCATCTTGGTCTTTCAACCCTCGCGCCACTGCAACCAAGGCATTTTGGCTCGGGTACTGAGCTAACTCTCGTAACGCTTTCGCGCGTTGGGCAGAATCGAGTGTTTTATCTTGCGCCTGATAAGACAAATCTGCAATGTGCTGACTTAACGACTGGCTAGTGCTTGTGTTGGGCGCTTGTGCAACTGGACTACCGGCTTGAGTACTGGATAGTGACCCATTATTCGCTTGGGCGCTTATTTGAGTACCTGTTTCGGCACTTGTTTGAGCAAAAGTCGGTGCTGCAGACACAAGCGTTAACATCAACGCAACTTTTCTTATCGTGAATCGCTTCATATCAAACCTCACTTAAAATCGCGTTGCAAAGCCAGCACTCGAGACTTGGCGCTGCTGTAAATGTTGCTTTAACTGCTCGTCGCTAAATTTACCAAAAGCGACCGGGTTCCCCATCGCACGGAGAATATAAGCCAGTGATTTATCTGCGTGAGCAAAGAACTTATGCCAACCCGCACACAGGTAATTCAGCCCAGGTTCGCCAGCTGGTGTGCGAATAAAACGATTTTTCGGACACTCTCCATTGCAGGCAAACTGATAGTCACACGCTTTGCATTGCTCAGTAAGATTGCGCGTCTTGGCGTAACCAAATTTCTGTTGCTGCGCGCTGTAAGCTAAACTCTCGAGAGGTTGCTTATGGATGTTACCAGTCTGATACTCGGGATAGACGTAATGATCGCATATGTAGACGTCACCATTTGGCTCCATGGCTAACCCTTTACCGCAGATTTCACCCAATGTGCAAAGCGGGTTCGCACGCCCCATCCAGCGCTCGACACTCGCTTCAAAATACTGAACGAAGACCTTACCGATGTCGTTTGCAATCCATTCATCAAATATCGTAATAAGGAAATTACCCCACGCTTGATCGGACACGCACCAAGGCTCCATGATTGAGTCTTTATTGCCAGGAATTAAACGCTTGTCGCCCTGCTTTAATTGTTCAGTTGCAGACCATGTTTGTGGCGCAGTACTACGAAAACTCTTTTGTTCCACAATGGGAATAAACTGCATTTGCGGTGAGCGCACTTCATCACGTAAGAATCGGTACACTGCTAAAGGGTTACAACTAGTCAGATTGTTCACGCAAGTCAAGGTCGCGAAGTTCACTTGGTGCTTATGCAGCAACTCGACTGCATTCATCACTTGCTTAAATGTGCCGCGTCCTGCCTTATTGGTTCGGTAGGCATTGTGCAGCATCTCTGGTCCATCAATACTTAACCCAACCAGAAAGTTATGCTGCTTTAAAAATTGGCACCATTCGTCGGTCAGCAAAGTACCATTGGTTTGTAAATCATTGGCAATACTCACCCCTTCAGGACAGTACTTCTGTTGTAACTCGACAATGCGACGAAAGTAATCCACGCCCAACATAGTCGGCTCACCACCTTGCCATGAAAAAATGATCTCCGGGGTATTTTGTCCCTCAATATACTGACGAATGTATGTCTCTAAGGTGTCGTCACTCATCACTGGTGAACACCCTTTTTTGTACTCAAGTAACTCCTGTTTACTTAGATAGTAGCAATAGGTGCAGTCGATGTTGCATGCAGCCCCTATTGGCTTAGCCATGACATGTAAACGCTTGGAAGCTTTACCGTTAAACTGTGGACCTTGAGTAATATGCATAAGTCACCTAATCGTTGAGCGAATTGATGGTTGAGCTAACCATCGACCTGGGCTAACTATGGAATAACCACATCATAAATCCTCGCCTTAACCGGTGCTTGTTATAGCGTATATAACCTTTTTTCATGGCGTTTATTGCTAGTGTTGATGGTGAACTTACTAGCGAGAGCCGCCCTATGACACCAGTTAACCGTTCGCCGATAAAGATTATCTCAATCTTTAGCTTATTAGCCCTGCTCAATGGTTGCAGTGCCGATACACCTCATCCTATTGCACTGCAAATCAATCAAGAGATGGTGCTCGTTGAAGGCGGTCACTTTGTAATGGGCTCAGAGCAAAACGTTGCCAGCAAAGCAGAGACGCCAGCAAGAGAAGTGCGTGTAGATAGTTTCTACATAGCCAAGTTTGAGGTCACACAAGCGTTGTTTGAAAGCGTGATGGGTTCTTCTCTCAGTTACTTCCCGGGCGATGATATTCCGGTCAACAATTTAAGCTGGCAGCAAGCGAACTACTTTGTCGAACAACTCAATCAATTAACTGGCGAAACCTATCGCTTACCGACCGAAGCCGAGTGGGAATTTGCCGCCCAAGGAGGCAATAAAAGCCAAGGTTTCATCTACTCGGGCTCGAACAACATTGATGATGTCGCTTGGTATGCTGGTAACGCGCAAAACCGCGCTCATCCCGTCGGACAGAAACAGCCCAACGAGCTAGGGCTATATGACATGACGGGCAACGTAGGTGAGTTCGTCTCGGATGCGTTTGACGACACATTCTATCGCTGGGGTGGCAATGATAATCCAACCAATCAACAACACAGCGATTCTGGTTTAGCACACAAGTCAGTACGAGGTGGAAGCTTCGCCTATGATGCTGAACAGTCGGAAAATTTCCGTCGTGATTTTGCTAGCCAATCTATAATTATGTCTGACATGGGATTACGTTTAGCCAAAGACCGATGACCACGTTCTCTTTACAGATGGGCAAGGTTAGCCCCCTAGCAGTACATGATTGAATCCACTCTTACTTAACAATGGGTAACAACAACTATGAAAACAAACCTCTGTGCTCTAGCAATCTTATCAACTCTCTCATTCTCCGCGATGGCGGTTGATTGTGACCCTAACCTGCTACCCTCATGGAAAGATGGTAGTAGTAAAACCGCGCTTTTAAACTATGTCGAAAACTCGACTGATGAGCGCAAGGATTCATTCGTTCCCGTTGCTGAACGCATCGCGGTATTCGATAACGACGGCACACTTTGGTCAGAAAAACCTTATTACTTTCAACTCGCTTACGCATTTGACCAAGTAAAGAATATGGCGGAGCAGCATCCTGAATGGAAAACTCAAGAACCGTTTAAGTTTGTGCTCGAAGATGATGTAAAAAGCGTTCTCGCGGGCGGTGAAGAAGCGCTACTTGAGATAGTCACCGCAACCCACAGTGGTATGACGGTAGAAGAATACCAAGCCACAGTTACAAATTGGATTGCCGCTGCAAAAGATCCTCGCTTTGAAAAAGCCTACACCGAGCTAACTTACCAACCGATGAAAGAAATGCTTGCTTATTTACAGGCGAACGACTTCAAAACCTACATCGTTTCAGGTGGTGGTGTCGACTTTATGCGCGCATGGGCGCCTGAGGTGTATAACATCCCTGCGGAGCAAATTATTGGCAGCGCGCTAAAATACCAATACGACTACAACGATGGTCAACCGCAAGTGATTAAACTCGGCGAGATCCTGACCATTGACGACAAAGCCGGTAAAGTTGAAAACATTCAACACATCATCGGTAAGAAGCCGGTACTCGCGGTCGGTAACTCGGATGGCGACCACGCGATGATGCAATGGGCAACGAGCCAACCCAACTCAATGGCAATGATTGTCCACCACACTGACGCCGAGCGAGAGTGGCAGTACGATAGAAAATCCAGTGTCGGTCATCTTGATAAAGCGATGGATGAAGCAAACCAACGTTACAATTGGCATCTGATCGACATGAAAAACGAATGGTGCACGATCTACTAGCCCCCATCATCGGATAAGCGAAGCGTTCCATTACTAAGCCTCACCGCGGAGAAATCACGCTGTGGGGCTTTTTATCACTCGCACCTTACATATCAAATCTTTTTCATCACACCTGACACATCACACTAATTCTGCATTCTTTGTTTTCTTCACGATCACTTCACACAACCAGGCGCATAATCCGTTGTATAGAGTTCAGAACTCAATCATGACTGACTATCCTAGCGGTTATGACTGAGTCACCTAAATAGGAAAACTAAAATGAAAAAAACACTCCTAGCTATTGTTGTCGCTTGCTCAGTGATTACTGCTCCTGCTTTTGCTGCTTTCAAAGGTCCTGAAACCGCTGCAGTGAATACCGTTAAACAAGCGAATGATGCTGCTGATGATAGTGCTGTCCTACTAACAGGTAATATCATCGAATCTATTGGTAACGAAACTTACCTGTTTAAAGATGAGACTGGGCAAATTCAAATTGAAATCGATGATGAAGATTGGATGGGTGTCGATGTAACACCAAACGATCGCGTCGTGATCCGTGGTGAAGTTGATTCAGAGTGGAGCACGCCTAAAATCGACGTCGATTCAGTACAAAAAATCTAAGTTAGATACCACCGTTAGAAACCACCGGTTCTAGCCTGTGAATTCGCGAGCATTACTGAGCTAATGACTCGCGATTTCACACTCGCCATAATACTCAAGTTTAATTATTTATCCCGTTAAGACATCGTCTTACCCGCCAATTTAAGCTGATTTCTCAACCAAATATGCGCACTCTCATTACTTCTACTTGGATGCCATATCGCACACAAATCATGGATTTTGTCGCTAAATGGTAATGGTACGCCTTTGATTTGGTAAGCATCTGAGAAGGCTTTGATGGTCGATTCTGGTAACATACCGATCAGTTCACTATCGTGAATGACTGGCAGCATTTCCAGCGCACCAGACGCGCGATAAACGATGTCTCGCTTGTTCAGTTCGGCAATATCGTCTTCATCCATCAGACTTTGTCTGCTTTGCCAACGTGATACCACCACATGTTGCTCTGCGAGAAATTGCTCCACCGTAATTGAGCCCTTGATTCTTGGATGGTGCTCACTGCACACCACCATCAAACGCTCAGAAAATATCGTTTCAAACTTGAGCATCGTTCGCCCTCTTGGCGCCATATCAACGATAAGATCGTAACGTTGCAGACGAAGATCACTTTCATGGTCTTCAGTAAAAAGTGGATGGATTTCTAAACTGATGTGCGGTGCAATCTGACGGATTTGCTTGAACAATTGAGGCATAAGTTCATAACTCGCCACCGAGACACAGGCAATTGAAAAAGTTTTATTGGCGATAGTAGGATCAAAGTCTCGTGATGCTGAGAGTGTGGAAGTAAAGTTCTTTAATGCCGCGCCCATTGCGGGGTAGATATCCATCGCAAAAGCGGTCGGTTCGACACCATTAGGTGAGCGATGAAAAAGCGGCTCGTCGTATATATCTCTTAATCGCGCTAACGCTTTACTCACCGCAGGCTGACTGATCTCCAGCCGCACAGCGGCTTTAGAGAGATTTTGTTCCTCATAGATAGCGACAAAAATTGGGACCAAGTTGAGATCAGTATTTTTCATAACGCTCCACAGCACTTATTACCAAAGTACATATTACTAAAGTACTTACAACCACAGTAACAATGACCAAAGTTACTGATAGTATAGGAACTTCTTCGATAATTAAGTTAGTGGCGCGTTAAATAATTGCGATTTTGATCTGGTCTCTGCGCGGTTTATTTGTCTGCTTTACTTGTGCTATTGATAGTATTGAGCAAACGTTCAAGTTCGGGTAACGCCGGTGGTATTGAACCTCGGAATCCACGTTTAGATTGATTGGTTTTTCGCTTATTTCCAATCGTTCGCCACAATTTTCGCGCTAAATGACTATCTTGCTCCCCCGCTTGAAATCGCTGACTGCTCTCACGCCACTGGTCATCGGGTTTAAATTTAGCCAACTCCAAATCGCCATTGGTCATTCTCAACTGACGGTAGATAAATAATCGGATTTTCCCCCACTCTCTTTGCTTAATTAGTTGATGTAATATAAGCCAAGCTGGCTTTGCGCGATGTTTAAAATAACGTTTAATCGCATACACACTTAAAACAATCAACAATAGTAGCGTCGCGGCTATCGACAAACCTTTTGCATACATAGTGACAAACGATTTCACGGTATGTTGAACCTCAAACCGACGCCCTTCCATTGTCATCGTTTCTAAACGGTTTTTTTGTGTATTCCACCACTGAAATGTTAACTCTGGGAAAACAATCTCGCCCCCTTGTTGCAACACATAGACCGATTGCTCTTCGCGGCTGGATTGATAGTCTCCTCGGCTTTGAGAGTCCGTAAGACGATTTGGCATCGGATAGACTTGATATAAACGTGTCGATGGTTGCCCTTCAGCATTTTTCTTAGCTTCTGCTGATAACTCTGCAGATGCTTGTAATAAGTCCGGTAACAGTATCGATAAGCTATCTTGTGCTTGGATAGTAATCGCGCGCGTAACAGAATCACCAACTTGCAGATCGTCATTGGAGGTTAACCACTGCTGATCAACCGTTACGTTCGTTGCTGCAAACCAGTTCGCTTTATCGCTAAGCAAGCCCGACGGTAATTGAGCAGAAAAACGCACAGGCTCTGTATAGAGTGTGCCTGATACATTACTGCCATCAGGGGCGGATACCTGAACCCTTACCGCAATTGGCGGAACGACAAACTCACCCGACTCTTGCGGATATAGGGTGACTTCCCAACGCTGCCTTGACCACGTTTTGCCATCTTTGCGCTCGGTATAGTTGGTCGCCAGTTGGTTACGCTGCTTAGCGATCACATTTGGGATTTCGACACTGCCAATACGCGTACCGCCGGTAAACCAGCGCGGCGTAGCAACCTCAATATTGAGGATGACCTGCTGGTTGACGCTAAACGTAGCGCTCGACGCCGGATTGGATTTGTCACCTACCCAAGCAGAAATCGCCACATCTTGACTTGCTTGCAGATCATAGATGGATAATCCCTGATTCTCTTGCGCTACACTCACTGTGCTAAAAAGCAGGGAACTAAAAAACAGTGAGCCAATCAACGCCAGCCAAACAACGGTGGGAACGCGGTTTACTTTCATTGTTTATCCTCACTCTCAGCGGTTGGCTCCGACACAAGATTCGATGCTTCACGCAGTTGAATTTGAAACTTGGCACGCAAGAAATATTTAGGGTCAGCTTCAACACGCTTAAGCCACTTATCGGCTAACTCTTCGCTACCGAGAATTTCATTGGCGTTTAACGTTTCTTTGAGCATAAGTTCCGCCACTGTTTCTTCGTCAGCCCCATCCGCTGTGCGCGGTTTATCATCATCAAGCTCAAAGGACTCTTCTGGTCCATCTGTCGTGCCCGCTTGGCTTTCACTGGTGCGGTTTATCTCTTCGACGATACCGGCAATCACTGCCAGGTTGTGCTCAACGTCTGTCCTTAATGCCGGATGAAGCTGCTCGTCGTCAGCGAGATTTTGCAATAGTTCTCGCGCAGCTAAGTACTCTCGCTGTCTGGCTAAGGCACTTGCAGCGTTATACAAACCATAATTAACCACATCAGGATCTGGGTCGTTGAGCATCTCAAGAAAGGCACTATGAGCAAGTTTGTATTCGCCGGCATAGTAGTAAGCGGTGCCTTTTCTCAGTGGATCAACAAAATGTTTCGCCGCTTGTAAATACTCTTGTTGGTTGAAACAGCGCTGACCTTGCTGATTTGGCGTTAACCATAAATCCCACCACCACTGGGCAAACTTGTCCCAGTTTGAGCGCGTTTCTAATACCGTCACTTGCTCTGCCTTAGTCGCCACCGTCTCTGCTTGGACTGGCGGCACAAACGCTAACTGAGCAACCAACAACGCCGAGACACACCATTGCACCAGCCAACCTTTTCTAAACCAGACTAACATCACCAATGCCATGGGGATCAGCAAGTAATAGCCCATATCTTTCCACGGCATGGACGATTCACCATTAAGCTGCATATTTCGCTCAATCATACGATTGAGTTGTTGAATATCGCTATCATCGACACTGATCTCCACCACCTTGCCTCCGGTCGCAGACGCCAAATTTTGTAGTGAGTCGATATCGATAGGATTGTTACTGACTACGTTACGATTACCTGCCGCGAGTATCAAAAGCTGATGTTCGCTTTGCGCGAAAAAACGTTGATAGGCTTCAACAGTGGTTGGATTAACACCATCGCTTACCAACAACACGCTCGCACCTATTTGGTCAGACAGTTGTTGTTTAATCAGCGGCAACGCTTGCTCTGCTTGTTTGCCTGCAATGGGCATTATTTGTGGCTCAATCGCCGCTAAAAAGGGCTCAAACACTTTACTGTCTTGGGTAATAGGCATCGCGACATGCGCAGAACCCGCGTAAACAGCCAACCCTGTGCGCCCTCCTTTTCTCGCTTTCAGCAAATCGCGTATCTTATGTTTAGCACGCTCCAAACGACTTGGCGCAATGTCGGTCGCCAACATAGAATCACTGTTGTCCAAAACCACCAGCAATGACGCTTGGTCTTCACCAAATGGTGAGGCTTCTCGTTGCCAACTAGGACCTGCACAAATCACAATCGCGACAGACACAATCGCCATAAGCAATTTAAGGGGTAATTGCTTGCGCCAACCGCGCTCGCCAATGGTGAGTGCCTCGCGCAGATGCGCTGGCAGTACATCTTTCCAACTCGGTTTATTGTCTTCTCGCCATCTCAACCATATCAACAACGCCATCGGCAAGAACGCGAGTAACCATAGCGGGCGAATAAAGTGAAATTGGCTTAGCTCCGCTAGCCAACCTTCTGTTAGCCAAGCACCTGTTAGCCACGTAAGAGAATCAAACATCATGTTCTCCTTGTGATTGGTTGGTGGGCTGAGTACTCGCTTTCGTGGTGCTTGTTTTCGGAGTGCTTATTTTCATAGTCGTGGCAAACATCCGACGTTTCAGCGTCGCCAAACTAAACGCCGCCAAATAGATCACCACCACAATTGCGATCAGATAATGATGTAAACTCTGTTTGGGGCGATAGGTGGTGCTTTCGTATAACTGAGGCTCAAGCTCACCGATCGCTTGGTAAGCCTGTGCCAACTCATCACGGTTCAGCGCTTGAAAAGACTCGCCGCCAGATTCTTCTGCAATTCGATCCATCGTTTCTGTATCCAATGCCACCTCGCCAACCGTGAGCGGATCGCCCATCGCTATCACATGGATACGCACATCTTTCGCTTTGGCTACTTTTGCCGCATCAATTGGCTCGACAAAACTCCCGGTGTCATTGCCATCGGTTAGCACTATTGCTACTTGCTGCGGTGAGTTAACATCACCAACGTCATTACGGCTTTGCTTACTTTGCTCAAATACTTTTATGGCTAAACCTATCGCGTCACCAAGATGCGTACTTTGCCCTGCCATCGCCACATCTGTTTGTTGTAGGAGCTCCAGCCAGACTTTCTGATCGGCAGTAAACGGCGTTTGCACAAAGGCAGCATCGCCAAACAAAATAAGCCCTAACCTGTCCCCCTTACGGGTTTGGACAAATTCGCCTAACACTTCTTTCGCCGCCTCTAAACGAGAAACTTTGTCGCCGTTTTTCGAGGTAAAATCCTGCTCAGCCATAGAGCCAGACAAGTCGACCAACACCATCACATCACGACCTAAACTTTCACGCACTTGTGGCTCACCCAATACAGTAGGTTTTGCGAGCGCCAACACCACCAAAAGCCATGAAACCACTAAGGTTGCACGCTGCCACCAACTTGGACTTAGTTGACTTGCACCATGAGTTGGCGACTCACCTATGGCTGCGACAAGTTGACCAAAAAACGGCACTTTTATCGCCGTCTGTTTCGTGCGATAAGCAGGAACAAGCCAATAAACAACCAGTGGTAAAGGTAAAATAACTAGCCACATCGGATGTGCCAATTCAACGCTGCTCCAGTGGATAGATGATAAAACGCTATTCATGCTCATTTCTTATCCCCTGACTTTTCAAAACGGCTTTTTAACCCGACTCTCTGCAGCAAACTCGTCCAATTAGATTGAGGAATTAAATCAGCGTTGCTGTGCTGTAAAACCCAGCGTTTGGCTTGCGTAACTAAGATCTCCCTCTCGGCTGCATCCAAATTGCTATTGGGATCATTTAGGCTCGCTAACCAGTTAGCAGGGAAACTAGCGGAAAAGTCCCGTTCACTTGGCATCAAGTCATCAAGCACCTGTAAAAAAGCGATATCATGAAGTGAACGGTGGCGCGCATTGAGATGCACTAGCACAATCTTGAGAATAGAAAACACCTGATAAGGTTGTATGGCGTGGTTAATATCTAGCTGCTCGAGCGCATTGATGGCTTCGCTGCGATATCGATTTAACCACCAATGGCGTGCGCGCTTTACCAACAACATAAGCAATAGTAATAACACCAGCAGCGCTAGCAGTTGCCATCCGATGGTCTGCGGCATCCAACTGATGCTCTCAGGTACCCCCACATCATGCAGTTCACGCAATATATAAGTGCTTGGCGGTGTATGTTCGACTGACATTAACGCCCCCCAACCATTTTTTGCAGCTGACTAATATGTTGCCCTGCGGTATCCAACTCGATATGTGGCAAATGCTTCATTGCCATTAACTTCACCAGCGCATGACGTTGCATTTGGCTTTGCTGCCGCAACTCATTACTCGCGAGGTCGACTTTGCTGTGTGTATCTAGATTCAGCTGATATTGACCATCACCCACTACCCAGTTGGCGTTAGCCAAATGCTGCGGCAAAGAGTGTTCAAACGCATCATTGACCGTTATCGCCAACACATCATTATGTTGCTGCAATTGCTTGAGCTGATCTAAATCCTTGGCTTGGCAATCTCGCCAGTCGCTAATGAAGATCAACGTTGATTGCTTGGGACGCATGCGTTTAATTAACTCTATCCAAGACTTAAAACTGACCTGTTCACTGTCTCGAGAGTTAACATTTAACGCTTGGTTAAACTGCGCTAACTGCTTTAACTGTGCAAGTAAATGGTGTTGTGAGCGTTGTGGTTTGCTATGCAATATGCGCTGTGGCGTCGCAACAACAAAACCTACGCGGTCGCCATCTTTGAGTACTCGCCAAGCACACACAGCGGCACTCTCCGCCGCCACTACCGATTTCATTACCTTGTCAGAGGCAAAGAACATCGCGCTGCGTTGATCAATACATATGATGACATTGCGATCTTTTTCTTCGGTATAGCTGCGCACATGCGGTTTACCCGTGCGCAGTGTCACCTTCCAGTCTAGATTACGAATATCATCACCCAGTTGATAATGGCGTAACTCTTCAAAATTCAGACCACGCCCACGAAAAAGCGAGTTGTGTCGACCAGATAAAACACTGCCAGCTTTTAAATGCGGTAGGAGTGAAAACGACTCAGCTTGCGCTTGTAACCTCACCAAGCGCGCATAGTCACAATAAAGCCTCGAGTCGAGTTGTTGAGATTGAGGAACCAGTGTTGGCTTTGCCATAGCGCCTCCACTTATGCGATTTCTACATGATCAAGTAACTCATTGACGACACCAAGATGATTCACACCATCGGCAAGCGCATCATAAGAGAGCGAAAAGCGATGCCCCAAGACAAAAGGCACCATCGCTCTTACATCATCAGGCGTAACGTGGTCACGTCCTTGTAGCCAAGCATAAGCGCGAGAACATTTATCCAACGCGATAGAAGCGCGTGGGCTGGCGCCAATTTCTATCCATGCATGTAACTGACTCTCTGGGTATCGCTCAGGTTGTCGCGTCGCCATGACTAACGCCACGATGTATTTTTCGACCAAGTCAGAGACGCTGATATGCGGGAGTTGTCGCCTCGCTTCAAGCACCAGTTCCGGCTCAATAAATTGTCTCTCTGCTTGGCTAGCTTCGCTTAGCGCGCCTAACTCCTCACTGCGTACTAAACGAATAATATCGCGCTCAGCTTCGTCGTGCGGATAGTCCACCGTCACTTTCATAATAAAACGATCCATCTGTGCTTCAGGCAGTGGATAAGTCCCCTCTTGCTCTACGGGGTTTTGCGTCGCAAGCACCATGAAGAGATCGGGCAGTTGATGGGTTTTATCGCCAACCGTAATCGTGCCTTCTGCCATCGCCTCAAGCAAAGCGGCTTGAACTTTGGCTGGCGCGCGGTTTACTTCATCTGCCAATACAATACTGTTGAAAATAGGACCCGGCTGAAAATGCAATTGTGGCTTGCCCTCAACTTCCTGATACACCTCTGTACCAGTGACATCAGAAGGCAGCAAATCGGGCGTAAACTGAATACGACCGAAACTGGTGTTGAGTAAATTTGCCAATGACTTTACCGAACGTGTTTTCGCCGTACCCGGTAAGCCTTCTAGCAGAATATGCCCGTTGGTTAACAGCCCGATCACCAAAGCTTGCACCACATGACTTTGACCGATGACACTCTGCTCTGTTTGTGCAATAAGTTGGTTAATGGCTTGCTGTGCAGTGTTCATATTCTGCCCTCAGTAGGTTGATTTACTTTGAAATACTACTGACTTCCCCAATAACTATTAGTTATACCGCCTATAGCTTTACTTACTCAGGCGTCAGCGTATTTTGCTTTTCAGCTGCTCGATAACTTGCGGCGGCGCGACTTGGCTTAATTCAGCCAGACACTGTTGAAATGGCGCTTTAACCTTTCCGGCACTTAGGTTTCTTGCCAACACTTCGCACTGCGCATAAAGATGTTGTGGATTACCACCGACGCGATAGGCTTGGTAAAGCGCGTTACTTGCTGCCAACAAATCTCGATGCTCCAATGCCAATCCATAGACATACCAATATTGTGCGTTGCTCTCAGCGGTTTGCGCCGCTTGTCGTAAGTAATTCACTGCTTGATCACTTTGATCTGCCCTTAATAAGGCGAGCCCCATGCTATAGGGCAGTGCGCTGGACTTAGGCTGCGCCTGCATGCCTTGTTGCAAAACGGCTAATGCAGACGCTTCCTTACCTTGAGAGCGATACAAATCGGCGAGATTGGCGTAACTGTTTTCAAAATAGGGCTCGATTTCGATCGCGCTTAAGTAAAGCTGTTCCGCATCCGCTAAATCACCCATGTCACGCTGAACATTGGCTAAATTAACCAAACCAAAGCCGCGATCAGAATTAAAGCGCTGAATCTCGAGGTATTCATTTAATGGATCATTAATTAGCATCCTTTGAGCATCACTCATTTCGCTATAACGGCTAACCAAAGCGGCTGCGGTTTCAGCGCGAATCGATAACACTGGATCACTTAGTAATGACACCAAAATCTGCCATCGATCATTCAATTCATAACCGGCACTGCCTTCTATCGCACCTAAGCGAATCAGCTCAGACTCATGTTTGACCGCCCGTGCAAGCGCGACCAAAGTATTCTTGCCAGTATTGCCCCCCATTCGCTCCAACGCAGAGCCGCGAATGATGTCGCTTAAGGATGAATCTTGCGCCGAATAAGCCAACGCGTCGGCCGCACCACTATGACCAATCGAATCGGCATAAAACGCGACCGAAAAGTGCTGCTGATTACGATATTTTGAATTAGGGAACCATTTCGCTACTTGCTTATCCGCCCACTGCGCAGTTTTATCCTCATGGCAGGAAGTACACACATTAGGGGTGTTAATATGCTGGCTTATGTCGGCGCGTGGCACATGCCAGCTGTGGTCACGCCTTGGATCCACCTGCATATAAGTGGTTTTCGGCATATGACAGGTCGTACATTGCGACGCTTCAGTGTCAGGCTGGTGGAAAGTATGTTTCTCAGGGGTATATTCGCTGGCTAAATGGCATTGGCTGCAAATGGCTTCTTCAGCCACTTTGAGTTTTGCACTGTGAGGATCATGACAGTTGGTACAAGTTACGCCTTTTTCTGCCATTGCCGATTGTAAAAATGAACCATAGACATAGTTTTCATCATAAATTTGACCATCATGATGATAAAGCTCTGGCGTGATAAGGCTCAAACGGTACTTATCAAGAAATGAACCTTTAACATGATCTGCTGTTTCATTAAGTTGTGTTCGTCGGCTATGACATTGAGCGCAAGTCTGCAGTTGATCAGTTGGATGAATCGCTTTGGGCTGCATGGTTGTGCTGCCTTGTTTAAATACCCACTCATTCACCGCTTGAGCAAGATCGCGGGTTAAACCGACGTGCGCTTGTTTTTTGTCAGCTAATTGTGCGTTTTTTACCCGCTCAACATGCTGACTTGCTGCCCCATGGCAGGCTTCGCACCCGACGTTGATCTCAGACCACCGGGTATTGTACGTATTGGTCGTAGCATCATAATTCTTTGATAAATTGGTCGAGTGACAATCTGCGCACATAAAATTCCAGTTCTGCCCGCTGTTGGTCCAATAAAACTCATCTGTCGGCGTGGTCTCGGGATATAGATGAAACCATCGCTGCCCGCCTTTTTGTTTCTCTCTAGTGTCCCATGCAAACGGTATCACTTGCACTCGCCCATCCTCAAACTGGACCATGTATTGCTGCAGCGGCTCCCAACCGAAGGTATAGAGAATTTGATAATCACGATATTGACCATCAGGACCTTGAATATTGACCCAATACTCGTCACCGCGCATGAAAAAGCGGTTGTCTTGGTTTTTGAACTTAACCGTCGCGTCAGCAAAATCGCCCCGTACCGATAGAGGGTCTGCATGCTTCATCGCCATATCATGGTGTGACCCTTGCCAAGCCTCTGCTTGCTCTTGATGACAATCACGACACACTTCAGATCCAACATATTGATTAGCTTGTGGCTGAGCATTCACGCTCTCAGCATTTGCAAGCCCGGTAGCGAGTAGCCAAAAAAGTAAACCTATCCATCTGACTGCCAACGTCCATTGCATAACATTCCTTGTTATTTTTATCGATGCTGTATGTAAAAAGATAGGCAGCTTTGCCTTTTTATACAAACAATTAGCAAAAAGGGCTCCGTAGAGCCCTGAGTCAGTTTCCGATTACTTGTTTGGATTTTCTTGCAGCTTCTCCATCACTTGCTCGAGAGAGAAACTGGCGGGTTTTTGCCTTGGTGGGTACTCTTGGAATGTCTCTAAGAATTTGCCCACGTAGGCTTGCGCCGGTACCAACATATAGGCGCGGTCAATCATCCAGTCATAGTAAGTGTTGGAGGTAATATCTGCCACTTCGTATGGGTCCATACGTAAGTTAAAGATTTTCGGTAAACGCAGTTCAGTAAACGGTTCTGCCCAAATGCGCAAGGTTCCCTCTGCACGCTGCTCCATAAAGACAATTTTCCAATTGTTGTAACGAAGCGCTGTGAGATCACCATCATCAGAGAAGTAGAAAATCTCCTCACGTGGTGCGGCTTCCGTCTCACCCGTTAGATAAGGCAAGAAGTTATAACCATCAAGATGAAGTTTGTAGTTAGTATCACCTACTTGGAAACCTTCCAATAGTTTCTCTTTCACATCAGCGTCGCCCGCGGCTGCAACGAAAGTCGGCATCCAATCCAGATGGTGCATGATTTCATTGGAAACCGTACCGGCCTCGATTTTGCCTGGCCAACGTACCATCGCTGGCACACGATATGCCCCTTCCCAGTTGGTGTTTTTCTCGCCACGGAAAGGCGTTAAGCCAGCATCTGGCCAGGTGTTCATATGTGGACCATTATCGGTTGAGTAGAACACAATCGTGTTGTCTTTAATGCCTAAATCATCCACTTTTTTCAGCAGCTGTCCAACGTGATTATCATGCTCAACCATGGCATCGGCATAAAAACTGATCCCGGTTTTGCCGAGATTTTCTTCCTTCACGTGAGTGCGGAAATGCATGCGAGTGGAGTTCCACCAAACGAAAAATGGCTTGTCTGCTTTGACTGCGCGATCCATAAAATCGAGCGCCGCATCGAGTGTCTCTGCATCAACCGTTTCCATACGCTTGCGGGTGAGCGGGCCGGTATCTTCAATTTTACCGTCCGCATAAGACTTGATCACGCCACGCGGACCAAACTTCTTACGAAACTCTGGGTCGCTTGGGTAGTCGACATTTTCAGGTTCTTCCTCAGCGTTCAAATGATAAAGGTTGCCAAAAAATTCGTCGAATCCGTGGTTAGTCGGTAAGTGTTCGTCTTTATCACCGAGGTGATTCTTACCAAATTGCCCTGTCATGTAGCCCATTGGTTTGAGAAGTTCAGCAATGGTGACGTCTTCTTCTTTCAAGCCGAGATCTGCTCCCGGCAAACCGACTTTACTCAAGCCAGTGCGAAGTACGGTTTGACCAGTGATAAAAGTAGAACGCCCGGCTGTACAAGATTGTTCACCGTAATAGTCGGTAAACATCATGCCTTCTTTGGCGATAGAGTCGATGTTTGGCGTTTGGTATCCCATCAAACCAAAAGTGTATGCACTCACGTTTGATTGGCCAATGTCGTCACCCCATATGACTAAAATGTTTGGTTTTTCTGCTGCGATACTGCTACTTGCAAAGCCCATCAGAGCCGCTGCAAGAATCGCTAATCGGCGCTTAGCACCATGATTCGCTTTCATAGAAACCTCTTGTTGTGATACCGATCAATATGGACACTTACTTAACTCTTGCCCGTCTAAACCGATATGAGAACTTATGCATCCTGCAGACAAACATATAGTTCACAAACTAAGCGAATGCGAATTGTTAGCCATATTTTCACGACTATCGTTTTGCCTACAAAACATCGGGTTATTAGCCATTAAGCACCCGACAAAATGTGATACGCATCACTCTCATAAATCGATTAATTAACCGAGAGTAAAGATAACTATTGTTGAAAAATCATGGCGATACGTTATCAACATAACTAAGGGTTATATTGACTATAAAGCGACACTTAGCTTCAGGTTCGTTAAGTTAATTGCACAATAAATTTGTCCATCAAACCAGACTGTTAACTAACTTTGGAGCTTTTATGGCTAATCAATTAACCAAACTGGCTGTTGGCGTTGGTGTGCTTGCCACATCATCCGTCGCTGTTGCTGCCGACAAACCCAATATCCTCGCTATTTTTGGCGACGATGTCGGTTACTGGAATATCAGTGCTTATAACCAAGGCATGATGGGATACGAAACCCCGAATATCGACCGCATCGCCAATGAAGGCGCACTATTTACTGACCACTATGGTCAGCAATCGTGTACGGCAGGACGTGCGTCCTTTATCACAGGTCAAGAGCCATTTCGTACTGGTTTGCTGACGATTGGCATGCCGGGATCAACCCACGGGATACCGGATTGGGCACCCACCATTGCCGATTTGCTTAAAGACCAAGGCTACGTAACGGCGCAGTTCGGTAAAAACCACTTAGGCGACCAAGATCAACACTTACCGACCAACCACGGTTTTGATGAATTCTTTGGCAACCTTTATCACTTGAACGCCGAGGAAGAACCTGAAACTTACTACTATCCAAAAGATCCTGAGTTTCGTCAGAAATACGGCCCGCGCGGTGTTATCAAGTCCTATGCGGATGGCAAAATCGAAGATACCGGTCCAATGACGCGCAAACGCATGGAAACCGCTGATGAGGAGTTCTTAGAATCCTCACTCGCCTTTATGGAAAAAGCGGTTAAAGACGACAAGCCTTTCTTTATCTGGCATAACACGACGCGTATGCACGTATGGACTCGTTTACAAGAGAAATACCAAGGTCAGTCTGGCGTCAGCATCTATGCCGACGGTATGTTAGAGCATGATGACCATGTCGGCGTATTGCTCGATAAACTGGATGAGCTTGGTGTAGCTGATAATACTATCGTGATCTACTCGACCGACAATGGTGCTGAAACAGTGTCTTGGCCAGATGGTGGCGCAACTCCATTCCATGGTGAAAAAGGCACAACTTGGGAAGGCGGTATGCGCGTTCCTCAATTAGTTCGTTGGCCGGGCGTGATTGAACCAGGTACAAAGATCAATGAGATGATGGCACACCAAGATTGGTTGCCAACACTCATGGCTGCGGCAGGCGTTCCTGATGTGAAAGAAAAACTGGCTGAAGGCTACCAAGCCAATGGCAAAGAATGGCGCGTTCATATTGATGGTTACAACTTCAAACCTTATTTTGAAGGCAAACAAGAGCAAGGTCCAAGAGAGTCGCTGCTCTACTTCACGGCGAATGGTGAACTAAACGCGGTACGCTGGCATGATTGGAAACTCAACTTCGCCACGCTAGAAGGCAACATCTCTGATGCGGTTCGCTTCTCACCAAACTGGCCGCAAATCATCCATCTACGTGCTGACCCGTTTGAGCGAGCACCGCATGAGTCTGGTATGTACCTGCGCTGGATGGCTGACAACATGTGGCTATTTGTCCCAATCCAAGATGTACTGGGGGATTTCTTCCAAACATTGCCTGACTATCCAATGCAGCAAGGTCAAACCATGAATCCTGCTTCAATCAATTACCAGTCACTTGGTTTACAAGGTAAGATGCAACAACTTGAGCAGTTGAAACAACAAGTGAATTCCATGCAATAAGCACTGCTTAATCCAGCATTAAAGCCACCTACTTTGGGTGGCTTTAATTTTCTACACTTACGCATGGAACCCAATAGAAAAATAAACCCAGACATAATCATTTACGCAAAATTCAACCAATAGAAACAAAAAAAAACAACAGCGACCGCAAAATCATTCATCGAAACAAAATGTTATAGTTTATGAAGGTAACAAATTTGAAACATAGATAAATTTATTGATAATGATAACTCTTATCATTATTGTGAATATTTAATATGTTTGATGTAGGCAGCAGTAACAGTTACTTATCAACTAAAGATATGGGCACGTCAGTTTATGAACGTGAAGCATCGATCTTACTCGTCGAGGACGATGCAACCCTTAGCCATCAGCTAACCATTTTGTTGCGCAACCGACATTACCGAGTAATGACTCTCCGCTGCGGTTCAGAAGCTCTCAATACCCTAAAGCAACAACATTTTGACCTGATAATATTGGATATAAACTTACCGAATATTGATGGCTTTGAGCTCTTAAGCTATATCCGATCCTACTCCACCACCCCCACAATTATGCTCACCGCGTTTGGCGCTGAAGAGCACCGCATACAAGGGCTGCGATTTGGTGCGGATGATTACATAAGTAAACCGTGTAATTTTGAAGAAGTGAGTTTAAGAATTGAAGCGGTATTGAGGAGAACTCAGAACCAAAACTCAATATCTGTACGCTACTTGGAATATAAGGAACTTACCTTAGACAAACAACGCCAAGAAGTTATGGTCAACGGTAATCTCGGCAAACAAGTGATCACTCTTACAGCGACACAGTTTCAATTGCTTTGGGTTTTAACCAAGAATCATGGCGTAATACAAAATAAACCTTACCTTTACCAAGCCGTCTTGGAGCGTGAATTCAGTCTTTACGATCGCTCCCTCGATATGCATTTGAGCCGTATTCGCAAAACACTAACCCAAAATGGCATGGACAAGGAACGAATCAAAACCGTTCACGGCAAAGGGTATTTACTCAAATGAAAAAGATTTTATTTTGGCGACTGTTTGTTGCGTTAGCTCTAGGTGGGGTTATCTTTTTCTCGCTACTGCATAGTGTTGCTATCTTATCCAGTGAGAAAATGAGCTATTTAAAGAAGGCTCATCAACAAGAAATTTTAGATTGGGGTAATCAAGCGCAAACATTGCTTGAAAATGGTGATAGGAATGAACTGAATGCTTGGCTTAATGCTCTAGCAGAAAAAGAAGATACTTGGGTCACGTTAGTTGAATCGAACATTAAAGTGATTGGCGGGAATGAGTTAACTGAGCGCTTTTGGTCTGGCTATGGGATTGGTCGAAGTGTTGAATGGAAGATTCATCTCGATTTTCCAAATAACCCAATCATGGAAGTCGCCTTAACACCTTCAAACTATCATTTTCTAATAATCTTACCTGATCGAATGAGACCCGGTACTTATATGTCTCATGCTTTTTGGACATTCCGTGTCGTCATCCCTTTTATTGCCTTACTGACGCTGACAATTTTCATTTACCGTTACGTAATGAAACCAATGAATAGTTTTTCTATTACCGCAAAGGAATTCAGCCAAGGTAATTATCAAGCTCGAATTAGCGATCATACCGCACTAGGTAATGATGAACTCAGCCAAGTCGCCAAGACCTTCGACAAAATGGCCGAGAGAACCGCGAATGTTATCCAACATAATCGTAATCTTATTGCCGAAATGTCTCATGAAATCAGAACACCTCTTGCCAGAATCGAAATGGCCACTGATTGCGCCGCTAATGGCTTAGACAAAGAAAGTATGATTGATAGAATTCGTATTGAAGTCAGTAATATGCGTCAAATGGCCGAAGATACATTGACTTTAGCTTGGCTCGAAAACGAACAACCTAATCTGTGCACCGAGTCATTTGATTTAACCGAACTACTTGATGCAATCATTGATGATGCTCAGTTCGAATTTCCAGATAGAATTATCGTCAGTGAGATCCCCGAATCATTGTTACTAACCTCCTCCAATCAACGAGCGCTCTCCCAAGCGTTTGAGAATATCATCCGCAATGGCCTGCGCTTTACACCAAGCAACGAAGCGCTTGTTATAAGGGCGTGCAAACAAGAAAACACCTGGGTCATCACGATTTCAGATTCAGGTCCGGGCCTCGACCCAACTTTAACTGAATCGATCTTCAAACCATTCTTTAAAGCCGACAATCAAACTCACTCTCGCAAAGGATTTGGCGTCGGCCTTGCGTTGGCTAAACGACATATCGAAGCAATTAAAGGTTCAATCAGCGCGAGCAATCGAAAATATCAGGGACTAGACATGATAATCACCCTGCCACAACCAAAGAATTAACCTTTAAACTCTATTAGTTGGAGAAAAATATCCCTCTCCAACTAATCAAATGTAACAGTTGTAAAATCAATTTACTGATTAGGTTAAAATAAGCAGAATTCCTTTGATAATCATTCTCATTACCAAAGGAGTAACGGTAAATGGACGCCGTTTTTAAATTAAGCCCCGTAGCTTTGGCTATTGTTACGTTCTCAGCTCTCGCTGAACAACCTGAAGTGATAGAGATCACTGGTCAGGTTTTGAGTGGCGTTGACGCTGTCATCACCACTGACGACTTAGATAAGCAACAAGCGCAAGACTTAAACGATATCTTCAGGAAAACACCCGAAGTGACTGTAGGTGGCGCGACACCAGCAACACAAAAGCTTTATGTCAGAGGCTTAGAAGATTCTTTACTCAACATTTATATCGATGGCGCTCTACAATCAGGTCGACTTTTCCACCACCAAGGCAGACTTACCGTCGATCCTGATTTACTGAAACAGGTAGAAGTAAGTGCCGGCGCGGGTCGAGCGACAAATGGTCCAGGTGCCTTGGGTGGTTCAATCAAATTTAAAACTAAAGACGCTCATGACCTGTTAAATGGTAGCGAAAAATTTGGTGCTCAAGTTAAAACAGGCTATTTAAGCAACTCTGATGGGTACACTGGAAACGTAAGTCTTTATGGTGAAATATCCGAAGGTCTCGGATTATTGGGCACACTTTCCTATTTAGATCAGGGAGACCTTGTAGATGGTAATGGTGATACTCATGAAAAAACGGCTCTTGAACAAACATCTGCATTAATCAAACTATCTGGTCAGCTAGATAGTAAGAATTATATTTCTCTAGCCTACGACGTATATGTCGACCACAATGAACGAGCACATCGCCCTGAATGGGCACCGTCTGTCGATGGGTTCTATAATCCAGCCTTTGATCAAGAAATGGATCGTTACACTGCAACAGCAAACTACAAATATTCCGAAAGTGAAAAGCTTAATATAGAAACGACGCTCTACCAGACAAAGTCAACGATATCTCATAAACACCCAGATTATGGACACAGCTATGGTGATACTGACACTTTCGGTGGATTCTTACAAAACACCTCGACAATTGGCAATCTAACCCTGATTGCAGGCACTGACTATCGTAAAGACGAAGTGATTTTTACTACTAGTGGCGTCGATTACCCAGAGCAAGGAACAGTTTGGGGCGTCTATCTGCAAAACGATTGGCAGCCAATCGAACGACTATTACTCTCATTCGGTGGTCGATATGATTGGTACTCATTAGACTCCAATGATGGCAAAAAAATAGAAATGTCTGGTTTCAGTCCCAACGTGGGTTTAGAAATTGCTCTGACAAACAATATCAAATTGTTCACCAGCTATGCTGAAGCTATTAGAGGTCCTGTTACAAAACAGTTATTTGACCTTTATCGCTATGGAACAGCTAGCGATCTGAAAAAAGAAGAAGCCGAGAATTTCGAATTTGGTACAACGTTTAGTAGTTCTATCTTTAACGCGGGAATTACTGTCTTCCACTCTGAGATTGACAATGTTATCACATCGTCTCGTTCAAACCGCGTCTACGGCAACAGAGGCACCCTCGAGAATAAAGGCATTAGCGCGTTCTTTGGCTTATCATACGATAGTCTCGATGCCAACCTAAGCTACAACTCATCCTCTCCAAAATTAAATGGTGAGTATCTAAGCGATGAGAACCGATCTTTAGGTACAACCATTGGTGACACATGGGTACTAACTACCGACTATGATTTGAATGGCGCCCTAAGCTTGGGATGGACCTCAACATTTGTTGAACGAATGACCGACATTTCAGACCCAACGGTATCTTCAGAGAAACCGGGATATGCAGTGCATGACCTATATGCTCAGTGGTTACCGCTTAGTAATGAAGACTTAATCTTGACCCTCTCTATCAAAAACATTTTCGACAAATATTATCAAGACCACGGTACCTATGCCAAGTATGTAGGATATGACTACACAACTGGGCTTGCAGCACCTGGTCGCGACTTCCGCTTCAACGTAAGTTACGCATTTTAATATGGAGATCATAAATGCTAAATCTTAAACAATGGCTCGTTGGCACTATTATGGCCGTTTCACTCACAGCCCATGCCGAAACAATTACTGTAGAGCACCCACTCGGTTCAACCAAACTGGAGACTAAACCTGAACGAGTAGTGGTACTGGGCATGGATACATTAGATATCTTAGATCATTTAAACATCGAGCCTGTAGGCGTGGTCAAAAGACCTATCCCTGATTATCTGACTCAATATAAAGATGATAAATACACCAGCGTTGGCACACTGCATGAGCCTGATTTCGAGAAAATTTTCTCTCTGAAACCCGATTTAATTATTGCTAGCAACCGCAGCTCAAGAGCTTATGATGAACTACAGAAAATAGCGCCTACTGTGGTATTTATGGCTGACTCCCAAAAGTTTTGGGAAACGACTCAGCAAGGCTGGCGAATGTTTGGTGAAATCTTTGGCGTTGAAAGTAAGATCGAAGATCTAATCACACAGACCTCGATAAAAATCGAATCAGTGAAAAGTAAAGCTCAGGCAAAGAACGCCAAAGCGCTAATGGTCATGACTAATGGTGGTAATGTCGCAACCTACGGCTTAGGTTCACGCTATAACGCCATTTTTGATGAGTTCGGTTTTACCCAACTGGTCCACAATGAGAAAGCGCTAGCACACGGTGATTTAATCAGCTTTGAATTTATTGCCAAAGCCAACCCAGAATACCTTCTGGTTATGGATCGTGATAAAGCAATAGGACGAGATTCCGGCGAAGCCAAAAAAGGCTTTAACAATGCTCTGATTAAGCAAACAGATGCGGCGAGAAATGACCGTATCACCGAATTAGACTCTCAAGCTTGGTATATCTCGGCAAGCGGCATTACTGCAACCAATATCATGATTGAAGATATGACCAAGGCACTTCAATAGATCAAATTGCGTTATAGCAAAAATAGCCTGTCATCTATTTGACAGGCTATTTTTATCTATTGTTGATATAGCGAAATTATCAGTTAATGAGCTGAGACATTACCCATTCTAAATGCTGTTTCTTCTCTTTTTCGCTCGCACGGCTAAACCAAATTTTTAGCTGCAAACTTGCCTCGCTTTCATTACCCGTCGAGATATCAGAAGAACCCTCACTTACGGTTTTGAGTTCTTGTTTTAGGTCTCGCAACGTACCAGTTTCATAGATCAAACCATTTTCTTGATTATACTTTTTCGTCAAACCAACTAAATCACCATAAGGCATAAAGCCATTTTTACCCGGCAGTTCAACTAATCTATGCTCGATTTCTTGACCATCTAAATTAATCGTAAAAACCGATTGATTAGTCTTGATCAACTTATGCAGCTTGCGCTCTTTGGTTGAAACCAAACCAATTTCTAACAATTGAGTATTGGCTTGCGCTGGAATGGTCACAAGAAAAGGAGGCGTTAAAATCTTTTGTCGATTATCGCCCTCACCAAAGCTTCTATCCAGCCGAATCACTAATTGGTTGTCACCATTAACTAAGGATACCGAATCTTTACCTTCCACATCCTGTTGATTCAATACACTAAACTCTACACCACGGGTCAGTTCTACTTGAGTGGCAAAACTTGAAGAAGACACCGCCAATAACACAGTCGTTAACCACTTAACCATATATCCTCCTGTTGTAAAGCGATAAAAGCCAGCTTAACTAGCTGGCTTTAGGCAGTATGAAATTTGAAATTAGCTATCCGCTAAATTAGAACGTGTATGTTGCGCTAACTTCTGCAGTAACAATTTCCACATCATTTAAGTCGTAAGATGTTTCTTTATATTCTGCAGCTACACTGAACTCTTCATTAATTGCGTATTTAACACCAGCCAAGTTAATATTTAGTTCATCTGTAGAACTGTCTGGTGAAGCAACCAATACTGAAGCATAAGCATTAAATTCGTCAGTAAATTGGTAGTTAGCTTTAAAGCTGTATAAATCACCTTTTGCGAACGTAGAATATTTACCTGCATTCACAGAATCTGCAGCATCAAATTCCGCGTAAATAGCGCCAAGAGTTAGGTCGCTGATTTCAACCTGAGCACCAACACCGATTAGTTCTGATGTCACACCGTCTGTTTTACCCGCATTAGAGTACGCTGCCGCTAATTTAACATGGTCGAATGAGTAAGAAGCACCTAGGTTCCATACTTCATCTGTTTCATCTTCAGATTGAGTCTGCATGTCTGCAGATAGGTAAAGACCATCGAAGCTTTTCTCGTAACGGATACCTCGGTCATCCTCATTTACGCTATCCCAGTTGTCGCTGGTCATATCAGCAACTTCACCTAGAGAGTTACCAGTGTCACCACCAGAAATCTTACCAAAGTCACCTTCAACACCTACTTTGATTGCGTTAAATTCGGCATGAGAATCTGTTCTTTCTACACCGAAACTAGCAAAAGCAGTAATATCATCAGTTAGTACACGCGTACCTTCAAAAGCAATCGAACCAGTAGTATCGACATGGTAATCATTATCATACTGGTCAGCTTTGACTTTTGAATCTTTTTCATCAATCAGTTTTAAAGTAACCTCAGCTTCACCCGAAAGAGATACTGATTTCACGTCGTCTTTGTACAATTCGATTTTTGCTTGCGCTGAAGTTGCCACTGCTGCAACTGTCAATGCTAATAGTGTTTTTTTCATATATTTATTACAACCTTGTTAAAAGGGAACCCCTACCTGGATTCCAAAATTTGGAATTAAAAACCCCAACGATTTGATGAACTTACGCTCCCCATCCCCTGTGGTTCCTATTTAGAATTACAAAACGACATAACAAGTGTCAATTTAGTTCAATTTCAGAATAAGAGAGTTAAAACCAAACAAAAACAATGACTTGCAATTTTTTTGCGAGGAAAATCAACATAAATAAGCTGATTTCAGATTAACGAACTAGAATTCTGTAAACGAATTGTAAACAAAATTATTTGCTTGATATTAAAACTGGAATGGGTAAATTTAGATTATTAATTCAGTAAAAAGATAATTGTTAGATAAAAAAACCAACCATCAAATTTGGACTTTTTTCATTTATAAGCGTGATAAATTCGAGCTAGTTCAAGGATTTTTTTATTTATTCGTTCTAAAAAAGAGCGAGTTAGGATGGCTAGAGCTGTTTTTATTAGTGAATTCAATCGCAAAATTCTGAGGCTTACGGAATTTTCCAATATTCTATAAAACATTAAATAGACAGAACGACTTGTGTTCCGAGGTTGCTTATAAAGGCAAGTGCACACCTAGTCACCGCCTCAAAATCCTGCCACACCATCTGTTTTTATAGAGCGCTATGCTTTAAACGCCGCAATATGATGCCAGTTCGGTATATACTTACAGCTCAATCCAAAAATCAAATAAGTAATGCAATTAAAAACAATACTTCTACTAATCCTTGTTTCCATCTTCGCTGGTTGTGCCACCTACGCCGGTCTAAACTACGATCAACTGTTTGGTGAGCAGCAAGTACGTGACCGCCGTGTCGAATTAGTTTCGCAACAAAGCGTCGATTTTCTTGAAACAGTTAAACCCATTATTGATAACCGCTGTGTAGTCTGCCACGCCTGTTATGACGCCCCTTGTCAATTGAAAATGACTTCTGTTGAGGGGATTGATCGCGGTGCAACTAAAGCATTGGTCTACGAAGGCACGCGATTAACCGCGGCAACGCCAACTCGCTTATTTGAAGATGCACAGACCACTGAAGAATGGCGAGCGTTAGGCTTTCACCCAGTACTCAACGAGCGTAATCAGACACCGACTGCAAATATGGAGGCGGGTCTTGTCGCTCGGTTATTAATACAGAAGGATCAACACCCGCTACCTGAACAAGTTCAGCTTGAGGGGTTTGATTTCTCGATCGATCGTGAACAAGTTTGCCCGACGATTGAAGAGCTGGATCAATACCAACAAGATTACCCAACTTGGGGGATGCCTTATGGTATGCCAAATCTAAACAACCAAGAGTACAACACACTGCTCAGTTGGTTAGAAGATGGTGCCGTGATGAACAAGCAGATCCCTCTAACGATTGAACAGCAAGCCATGGTCAATGAATATGAGGCTCTGTTTAATGGAGAGAGCTTTAAACACCAATTGGTGGCGCGCTATGTCTATGAGCATCTGTTTTTATCTCACCTCTATTTCTCTGATTTAAAAACACCAACACCACGCTTCTTTACTCTGGTTCGTTCAGCCACGCCACCAGGTGAGCCGGTTAAGCGCATAGCAACAAGACGCCCCTATGACGATCCGATGGTTGAGCGTGTTTACTACCGAATCATTCCAGAGCAAGGAACGATTGTTGATAAGACCCATATGCCTTTTGCACTGAGCAAAAAACGCATGAACGATTGGCAACAATGGTTTTTCAACACCGAGTACCAAGTTAAGCAACTACCAAGCTACGCTCCTGAAGTTGCAGCAAACCCAATGACAGCATTTATCGATTTGCCCGTTAAATCGCGCTTTAAATTTATGCTGGATAACGCTCAAAATACCATCGCGGCCTATATCAAAGGTCCGGTATGTCGAGGGCAATTGGCACTTAATGTGATTAATGACCGCTTTTGGGTATTCTTCCTTGATCCAGACAAAAGTGATATTCCTGAGGTTAACGACTTCTATCGTAGCCAAGCCGACAATTTAAAGCTGCCTGGTGAACTAGAAAGCAATACTCTACCTGTCACTAACTGGGTTAAATATTCTCGCCAGCAGGCACGCTACTTAGAAGCCAAGTCTGAGTTCATTAACGCTACATTTAAGAATGGTGAACATCTCGATACTGGTCTTATCTGGGATGGTAATGGCACTAACCCAAATGCAGCCTTAACTATCTTCCGTCACTTTGATAGTGCATCCGTGGTGCGAGGCATGGTCGGTACCCCACCTAAAACTGCGTGGATCCTTGATTATGCACTTCTTGAGCGCATCCATTATCTGTTGGTGGCTGGGTTTGATGTCTATGGTAACTTTGGTCACCAGCTGATCACTCGCATGTTTATGGACTTTTTGCGCCTTGAGGGTGAGAGTAACTTCGTTGCTCTGCTACCAAGAGATGTCCGCCATAAAGAGCAATCGAGTTGGTATCAAAACCAAAGCACTCAGTTAAGCGACTTCTTGCAACGCAATGTAAAGCCATTTGACCAGCCAACACAGGTTCCTTACACAACGGCGAATCCAAAGGCCGAGTTGTATGACATTTTGCGCGACAAATTGGAACCCGTTCTCAATAACCGCTTTGACATTGTTGATAGTGGATTTAAGCAGGAAAACGAAATGCTCTTGCGCCAAATCGCTGCAATCAAAGGAGAAGGACTTCGTCCAATTCCACAAATCATGATGCTGATGATTGAATCAGAAAATGGCAAGCAGCAGTTGTTTACTCTGCTACACAACAACGCGCATACCAACATTACAAGCCTATTCGACGAAGAGAGCAATCGTGATTACAAACATGACGATCTCACTTTGGTTCGTGGAGTGATCGGTAGTTATCCAGCCGCGTATTTATCACTCGAAGAGAATCAAATTCCACTGTTGGTCAATTTGCTAAAAAACATGCGTGGCGAAGAAGATTACGTCAAGTTGTTGGATACATTCGCGATTCGCCGTAGTAATCCAGAGTTCTGGTCTTTTAGCGATAACGTTCATCGTTGGTATCAGCAAGATCAACCTATCGAATTTGGTTTGCTTGACTACAATAGATTTGAGAATAGGTAGAAATCTTTAACCCTTCTATCCTAATTCAGGAGGTGTGTATGAACAGCAAAGAGACAATGCGAAACCTTGAGCAACAGATTTACGTTGCTTGCTCCGAAGGTGATTACGACACAGTCAACATGCTCGAGCATCAGTTAGAAATGCTACGCACTAAAGCGGAGCACCCTTTTGACGATGACCCCTACGCGCCAGAGGGAAAACTTTTCCCCGACGATGAGTGGTAAACTCGTCTTACTCGCACTGTAATGAAAAGCCCCGCCAGGGGCTTTTGTTTTACCCCTTATTCACTTTTGACTTGTATAAACACCATTTCCCGAGCATAGTAGCCATCCTTACTGGACAGTGTGCTACAAACTAATCCTTTACAAAGCACTTTTTGGCGCTATCATTCTTGCGCAAACGTTTTCGTGTCCATGTTTTTCGCATAATCGAGGGTTTTATGCTGTCGGATATAGATATTTGCCGTACTACGTCATTATCACCAATTAATGACATCGCCTTGCGCGCTGGTTTACTGCCAGACGAATTTCACAGCCAAGGTAAACACAAAGCTAAAGTTTCACTTCACTGCTTAAAACGTATTAATCAAAACCGCAGTGGTAAATTAATCGTGGTGACCGCTATCACTCCTACACCATTAGGTGAAGGTAAAACGGTGACAACCATTGGTTTAGCTCAGGGGCTTGCCAAACTCAATCACTTAGTCATGGCGTGTATCCGTCAACCATCTATGGGGCCTGTATTTGGCGTTAAAGGTGGCGCGGCAGGCGGTGGCTATTCACAAGTCGCTCCAATGGAAGAGCTTAATCTCCACCTAACCGGTGACATTCATGCTGTCACAGCCGCACACAATCTAGCCGCAGCGGCGATCGATGCCCGTATCTACCACGAGCAACGCAATGGTTATGATGACTTTGAAGCCCGTAGCGGCTTAAAGGCTCTAAAAATCGACCATAAGCGCGTGGTTTGGAAGCGTGTGATGGACCATAACGACCGCGCTTTGCGCATGGTAACAGTGGGCAAAAACGAGCTTGGCAAAGACATTAACGGTTTCGAACGCGAAGATGGCTTTGATATTTCTGCCGCTTCTGAACTTATGGCGATTCTCGCACTGTCGTCAGATCTTAAAGATCTGCGTCAACGCATTGGTCGTGTAGTGGTCGCCTATTCACTCGATGGCGAACCTGTTACTACCGAAGACTTACAAGTAGCTGGCGCCATGGCAGTAAGCATGCGTGACGCGATAGAGCCAACGCTGATGCAAACGCTGGAAGGAGTACCCACTCTTATTCACGCCGGACCTTTTGCCAATATCGCTCATGGTAACTCATCGATTATCGCGGACAATATCGCGACACATCTTGCTGACTACACCGTCACAGAAGGCGGTTTCGGCTCTGATATGGGCTTTGAGAAAGCGTGTAACATCAAAGCACAAGTTGCAGGCAAAGCGCCTGATTGTGCGGTCATCGTCGCGACACTACGCGGCTTAAAAGCCAACTCAGGTTTATATGACTTAAAGCCGGGGCAAGCGATTCCAGACTCACTGTTTGAAGATGATGCTAATGCATTGGAAGCCGGTTTTTCCAACCTGAAGTGGCATATTGAAAATGTTGCCAAGTATGGCGTGCCAGCAGTGGTTGCCATCAACCGCTTCCCACAAGATAGCGAAGCTGAATTAGCACAATTACGCACTATGATTGAGGCTTTACCGCATAATGTTGAAGTCGCATTAAGTGAAGGATTCGCAAAAGGCGGAGAAGGTACGCTCGAGCTTGCGAGCAAAGTTATTAAGCAATGCGAACAGGAAAGCAGCTTTAAGCCGCTCTACAATTTCTCACAAACTACCGAAGAGAAACTAATGGCGGTGGCAGAAGTGGGCTACGGTGCATCCAGCGTCACACTTAGTTACCAAGCAAGGCACCAGTTGGAAGAATATCAAAAGCAAGGTTTTGACAACCTTGCTGTTTGCCTAGCAAAAACACCGCTTTCGATCTCGACCGACGGCAGCGTCAAAGGTGCACCAAGCCAATTTAATGTTCCAATTCGCGAGCTCAAACTCTGCGCAGGAGCTGGCTTTATCTACGCTCTGTGTGGCAATGTAATGACCATGCCGGGTTTACCTGAGAGGCCTGCCTTCATGAACTTAGACTTAGATGATGAAGGTAATATCATTGGGCTTAGCTAATAAAAAACTTAAATTAGACATAGTCATAAACGAGAACTAATTTAAACCGCCGAGATGAAAAATCTCGGCTTTTTTACATCGAATCCAATGCCCTAGCCTATCTTCTGACACTGAATAAAAATGAAATTAGGATTCTTGGACAGATACTCAAATCGCTCTGCATCCATCTGTTTCACTTGCTCTGACACCTGTCCTTCTGAAAGCGCAGTGATAACTAAACCATGTTGAGTCAAAGCGTGAGTAATTTCTGTCAGCGAACGTCGATAAAATGTAACTTCTACAGGTTCACCAATGGTATTCCACTTTTCTTTAACTTGCTCACAGGAGAAATAGTTACCTGATGTCGAACACTCAAAATCTGCAAACGGGTGATGAGTCGAAAACACAAAGCGTCCCCCTTTTTTGAGCACGCGATACACATCTTTAAACAATGGGTTAAGATCGTCAAGATAGTGAATCATCAGGGGTGAAATCACCAAATCAAAACTGTTATCATGCTCAGCAGGCAAACCTGTTTTTAAGTCTTGCGCGTACGCGTTAACACGTTCATCGGCTCCCAACTGAGTTGCTTTGCTCTTAACGATATCCACCATTTGTGGTGAATAATCAATACACGTCACTTCTGCGGCGCCATGTTCACACAGATATTGCATATAAACGCCCGAGCCACAACCCAGATCGAGTACTTTGAGCCCAGCTAATTCAGGTAATAAGGCTTGTAAACTTGGTCGCTCTAAGTAGGCGTTATAAATATTGTCTTGAATCACTTCGTTATACTGGTTGGCGAAAGTGGAATACATTGGCGATTTCATCTTGGTGCGACTCTTGTAAAATTAAGCTGGTCGCGATTATCGCCTCTCAATTCTCAATTCTCAATTCTCAATTCTCAATTCTCAATTCTCAATTCTCAATTCTCTAAGATCTTTTCCCCTACTCTCACCCTATAAACAATAAATTAACAAGTTGCGGAAATTTTTTCTTAACTGGACCGTTCTGATGTAACAGATAGGAACAAACATAGAGGTTGGTATGAGACATAAACTATCGCTAATACTCCCCCTACTGGCAATATTACTCATTGCCGCATCGTTTTTTGGTCACGCAGACAGTGAAATGTCAAAAGCAAAAGCCAGCGGAAAAACGGAAATCGCCACCCTCGCAGGCGGTTGTTTTTGGTGTACAGAATCAGATCTTGAGAAATTGCCAGGCGTGTTAGATGTGGTCTCCGGCTACTCAGGCGGAACGCTTGAAAACCCTAGTTACAAACAGGTTGCGTCAGGAAAAACCAATCACATTGAAGTCATACAAGTTACGTTCGATCCTGAGCAAGTGAGCTATGAGCAAGTGTTGGATCAGTTCTTCCGCCATATCGACCCAACGGATGATAAAGGCTCATTTGTCGATCGCGGTCCTCAGTATCGCCCTGCGATTTTCTATCATACCCCAGAGCAACAACAAGTGGCTCAAAGCTTTATGACTGAAATTGAAGCACTTGGAGTATTTAAAAAGCCGTTGAAAACAGAACTGCGCCCATTCCAAACCTTCTGGCTCGCGGAAGATTATCACCAAGACTATTACAAGCGTAATTCAGTGCGCTACAAATATTACCGTTACTCGTCGGGTCGTGATTCGTATCTCGATGAAATCTTTGGCTCTGAACGCAATGCTAACCCTGTGACATTACGGAAAATGATCGATGACAACAAAGTACTCACGCAAGGCAAAATCTACACGAAACCTAGCGATGCAGAACTGCGTAACTCACTCACAGAACTACAATATTATGTCACTCAAAAAGACGGTACTGAGCGCGCGTTTGATAACGAATATTGGGATAATAAAGCGGAAGGTATCTATGTCGATGTGGTAACTGGCGAGCCCCTGTTTTCATCGACTGACAAATACCGCTCAGGCACTGGCTGGCCAAGCTTTACTAAACCAATCAACGATGCATTTGTGGTCACTCAAACCGATTACAAGCTAGTGTATCCAAGAACAGAAGTACGCAGCCGTTTTGGTGATTCACACTTGGGACATGTATTTAAAGATGGTCCGAAGCCAACCGGTTTACGCTACTGCATGAACTCTGCCGCGATGCGCTTTATCGCTAAAGAAGATTTAACCAAAGAAGGCTACCAGGAGTACCTCTACCTTTTTGAAGGGTAACCCTTTCAGCTAGGGATAACGAATGCAACTAAGCTTAAGCCCAACTCTATGTTGGGCTTTACTTTGATGTTACAAAACAATGATTCCCAATTGCTCTAGTAGTTGTGACTGCTGCCAAGTTGCAATCTTGACCCCTGTTAAATTCACTTCCTTTGGGTTTAAACCTGTTAGATCACAATCTGATAAATCGCAATCCTGCACAATGAAATCTCCCCAAAGCTCACTGGAGAACTCACCGTTACTTAAATCAGAACCTCTCAGCGAAGCACCTTGTAAATTGGTATCTATCCAACGATTTTCAAATAAGTCACATTTTTCAAGCACCGCGCGTTCAAAGTTAGCGTACGACAAGTTGCAACCGGTAATGTAGGCAGAACAAAAATAAACATTATGGCTGATCTGATTGGCAAACTGCGCTTGTGCAAAGTTAGTTCCCTTTAAGTCGCACTGGCGAAACTCGATACCAAAACAGTTACTACCAACGAATTCACTCATCGCCAATTGGCAGTTTTTAAAGCTCGCTTCTTGTAAATTGGCATAACGGAAATTACACCCTTCAACTTCACCTGATTCAATGAAACTACACTGTTCAAACTGAGTTTCAACCAATTGTGCTCGGCTAAAGTCACAATTGAAGAATTTGCATTTCACAAACGTGTATTGGCTCAAATCTTGGCTGGCGAAGCTGTGATTTTGAAAGATCTGTTCTTGATAATTCATCGCGTTTTTCTCTGGTCGGAACTTTCTCGAAATTGCTCTGGGTTAATCGGTTAGCTCAATCGCACTAGACCAATGCCCTAAAACCACATCGTCAATAGTGTCAAACTGCTTGGCCGCCGAAACTAAAGCCTGATAGAAAGAGTGCGCCGTCTCTTGGTTGCCAAGTAAATACAAACTACGAAGTATGCGTGTGATACGCAGCTGATTATGGTTTTTCGGCTTAGGCCACTCGTGACGAGCTAAAGTTAACTCATCGCGAACGCGAACCTGCGCACCCTCTCTTATAAAGCCATAGTAGTCGAGCATCATATCAAGCGAGACGAGATGAGCCTCTCTGGCATTTTGATTGCTGGCAAATTCTGCTATATCTGCATCTGCAACTAACGGCGCATGGCGGTTGAACTTATGTCCTTGATCGATAGGGAAAAGAACTTGGATAAATTTATGATCGTGCTCAAGCCAAAAGTAATTATAACTTTGCAGATCGCTGATCGATCGTCCCAAGTTATCTTGCTTTAAGCCGAGCATAAAAGCTGCGATTTCGCCCACGATATAACCTAAAAAGTAGAGAGATTAACTTGTGATATTCTCTCTACTTAAAACTAAAAGCAATCATCGCAGGTTAAATCTATGAAATATGGGCGATTTAGCCAAAAATCTTGCTCCAAATACTTGGGTTGCGCTTATCGTGGTACTCTTCACGAAGTCCATCGATTACCTTAAGCTCTTGCTTCGCGCCTTTTAAATCACCCTGTTGTAACTCTTGATTGATAGCCTCGATTGATAAGGAAAGCTTATTAAAGCCCTCTATGTATAAGTTTTGCTTTTCTGGTGGGTAAGCAGCCGATTGAGATTGAGTAATCAAACGGGAAAAACTGTCGATAGCCGTTTGCATCTCTTCAACACTTTGCGCCTCTGCCGCTTGTTTAAAGTCGAGCTTCATCTGTTTCATTGCCGATTTTAAATCATAATCGGCGGCAAATGCTTGACTGGTAAATAACGCGGAGAGCAATACGATTTTTCTTATCATTGTGTATTCCTTTACTTAAAGGGCTTATGTTCGAAAACTTGGTGTATTTGTTAACGTATTGGACACAATTCTACCGGAAAGAAAGACAATTCCGCACCACAAAGCGACCACCCAATTGTTTCAAAATTGGTCTGCCCCCCTGCAATAACCCTATTTATTATGTGCTTTAACCACCAAACTAAAGCAGATAATTGCCCTTGCTCTACCTATACTAACCAACAGATTACTCTTTTATACAAAATATGAGCAATCGTTTGTACAGGTTGGACGTGTTCTAATTAACTGATAATAAAAAGGTATTTTTTGCCCGTCAAAAACCTAGGCAAAAAGAACTGTCATATATTGACCAATTGATTGCTAGGTAGTTGATGTAAATCAAATAGTCGTAGACAATACAGCGCCGGATTGAGTGATGACTCAATTCGATTCGGTTTTACCTATCAATCATATAGGTATCATCGATTATCAATTTTGAGGTGTCGTTGATAGGGTTGCTTTCCTAGAAATTTGAATAAGAAAGCCATCTTAGGCACGCAGTTACTACCTCGTTTTAAGGGAAAGATGATGGTAATTCCAGAAAACAGTAGCATCGTAATTTTTGGTGCTTCGGGCGACTTAACATACCGTAAGTTGATCCCAGCCTTATACCACCTCTACGCGAACAAGCAGCTTCCTGACAACTTCGCTATTTTAGGCGTAAGCCGCACTGAATACAGCGACGAGTCTTACCGTGAAAAACTAAAGCATTCTCTGCAGGAAATGGAAAAAACCGAACCTGCAACACTCGACGCTTTTATTAATCACCTGCATTACCAAGCAATTAACACTTCGGATAGCGCTGATTACAGCAAGCTAACCGCACGCCTAGACGAAATTGGCAACGAATACGCATTCGAACAACGCAATACTTTGTTCTACCTTGCGACACCACCAAGCCTTTACAGCGTTATTCCTGCAAGCCTAGCCGCACACGGTCTAAACAGCGAAGAAGATGGCTGGAAACGCATCATCATCGAAAAACCATTCGGCTATGACTTAGAGTCGGCTCGTCAGTTGGATAAAGATATCCACGAACACTTCCAAGAGCACCAAATTTACCGCATCGACCATTATCTAGGTAAAGAAACGGTTCAAAACCTGCTTGTTTTCCGTTTCTCTAACGCGATGTTTGAGCCACTGTGGAACCGTAACTTTATTGATTACGTTGAAATCACTGGCGCTGAATTCTTAGGCGTTGAAGAGCGTGGCGGTTACTACGACGGTTCTGGCGCGATGCGTGACATGTTCCAAAACCACCTACTGCAAGTACTTGCCATGGTCGGTATGGAACCGCCAGCACAAATCAACGCTGATTCAATGCGTGATGAAGTGGTTAAAGTGCTGCAATGTCTAAAACCGTTAGATGAGCACGACCTACGCAACAACCTTGTACTGGGTCAATACACCGCCTCTGATGTCCGTGGTCAACACTTAGTTGGCTACCGTGAAGAGCCAGGTGTTGCTGAAGACTCTCGTACTGAAACCTATGTTGGCTTGAAAGCGTATATCAACAACTGGCGTTGGAACGGTGTTCCTTTCTATGTGCGCACTGGTAAACGCTTACCTACTCGCGTGACTGAAGTGGTTATCCACTTTAAGAACACGCCGCACCCAGTATTTGGTCAGGACGCACCTGAGAACAAACTCATCATCCGTATTCAGCCAGATGAAGGCATTCAAATGAGCTTTGGTCTCAAACAACCGGGGGCGGGCTTCAAAGCGAAAGAAGTGAAGATGAACTTCCACTACGCGGATCTACAAGAAACGCAAATGCTGACTGCGTACGAGCGTCTATTGCTCGATGCACTAAACGGTGATGCAACTCTATTTGCACGTAGCGACGCGGTAGAAGCTTGTTGGAAGTACGTTCAGCCGATTCTCGATTTCAAACAAGATCCACAATCGCTATTTGGTTACGCTTGTGGTACTTGGGGACCAAAAGAGTCCGACGATTTACTACAAAGAGATGGACGCGCGTGGCGCTACCCTTGTAAAAACCTTACAGACACGGATTACTGTGAACTATGATCAACCATAAGATCTTTGATACTGCCGAGCAGGTTGTTGAAAGCCTAGCAAACGATATGAAAGCATACAGCGAACAAAGTCGCCCAGTGCATATTTCTCTATCAGGTGGCAGCACGCCAAAAATGCTGTTTAAGCTGCTTGCAAGCCAGCCATACGCTGAATCTATTCAGTGGCAAAACCTACACTTCTGGTGGGGTGATGAGCGCTGTGTTGCGCCGGATGACGCTGAAAGCAACTACGGCGAAGCTAACACGCTCCTGTTTAGCCAAGTGGCTATTCCTGCTGAAAACATTCACCGTATTCGCGGTGAAGAACAGCCTGAAGTAGAAGCAGAGCGCTTTGCGCAGGAGATGGCAGCGGTTATCCCATGCGAAAATGGTACGCCTGTATTTGATTGGATCTTACTTGGTGTTGGTGCAGATGGTCATACAGCATCACTGTTCCCTGGCGTAACTAACTACCAAGATGAGAATCTATCAGTACTGGCTTCTCATCCAGAATCTGGTCAAATCCGCGTTTCAAAAACGGCTAAGGTTTTAGAAGCGGCGAAACGCATCAGCTACCTCGTGCTTGGCGCAGGTAAAGTTGACATCGTAAACGAAATTCACACTACTCCGGCGAGTGAGCTGCCTTACCCTGCAGCAAAAATCCAGTCTAACGCTGGCGCAACCGAGTGGTACTTAGATTCAGACGCAGCAGCAAAAATCGCGTAAGGCGAGCGTCGTACGACACAATTGGAGAAAGACAATGAAAGGTGATATCGGTGTAATTGGCCTAGCAGTTATGGGTCAAAACCTTATCCTAAACATGAACGACCACGGCTTTAAAGTGGTAGCTCATAACCGTACAGCTGCGAAAGTAGACGAGTTTCTAGAAGGTCCAGCGAAAGATACCAACATCGTTGGCGCATACTCACTAGAAGAATTAGTAGAGAAGCTAGAAACACCACGTAAAGTGATGCTTATGGTTCGCGCTGGTGACGTTGTTGATGCATTTATCGACGCACTAACTCCGCTACTAGACAAAGGCGACATCATCATTGATGGTGGTAACACTAACTACCCTGACACAAACCGTCGCGTTGCAGCGCTTCGCGAGAAAGGCATCCACTTTATCGGTACGGGCGTGTCTGGTGGTGAAGAAGGTGCTCGCTTTGGTCCTTCTATCATGCCTGGCGGCGCACCTGAAGCTTGGGAAGCGGTTAAGCCTATCTTCCAAGCTATCTCAGCAAAAACTGATGCTGGCGAGCCTTGCTGTGACTGGGTTGGTAACGATGGCGCTGGTCACTTCGTTAAAATGGTACACAACGGTATCGAATACGGCGACATGCAGCTTATCACTGAAGCTTACCAGTTCATGAAAGATGGTCTGGGTATGTCTGCTGATGAGATGCAGGCTGTGTTTGCTGAATGGAACCAAACTGAGCTAAACAGCTACCTTGTAGAAATCACTGCTGACATCCTTGGCTACAAAGATGAAGACGGCGAAGCGCTAGTTGAGAAGATCCTAGATACAGCGGGCCAAAAAGGTACCGGCAAATGGACAGGTATCAACGCACTTGACCTAGGCATTCCACTAACGCTTATCTCTGAGTCAGTATTCGCACGTTGCCTATCTGCGCTGAAAGACCAGCGTGTTGAAGCTGAGCAACTATTCGGTAAGACTATTGCGCCAGTTGAAGGTGATAAGCAAGAGTGGGTTGACGCTCTACGCCAAGCGCTACTTGCGTCTAAGATCATCTCTTACGCACAAGGCTTTATGCTAATGCGTGAAGCTTCAAACGAAAATGGTTGGGACCTAAACTACGGTAACGTAGCACTAATGTGGCGTGGTGGTTGTATCATCCGCAGCGCATTCCTAGGTAACATCCGTGATGCGTACGAAGCGAACCCAGAACTTGCATTCCTAGGTTCAGATGAGTACTTCAAAAACATCCTACAAAGCAGCCTAAACGCATGGCGTAAAGTGGCAGCTAAGTCACTAGAAAACGGCATCCCAATGCCATGTACGACTTCTGCACTAACCTTCCTAGATGGTTACACGACTGCACGTCTACCAGCTAACTTGCTGCAAGCTCAACGTGACTACTTCGGTGCTCACACTTACGAACGTACAGACCGTGCACGTGGTGAATTCTTCCACACTAACTGGACTGGTACTGGTGGTAACACTGCTTCAACAACTTACGATGTATAACCGTTAAGTTACCGATTCAAAGGCTGATATTGAATATCAGCCTTTTTTATTGCTCATTTCAATCAAATCTCCTCCCCCCGACGCCCTATCTAAACCTGTGATCTACGCCTAAAATTTATATCATGGGGATGATGTATAGCTCTGCAACATCGCCTATCGTCAGCATCACGAACTATTAAGGTTCTCAGCTATACAAGCAACAAGCCACTATAGAGGTTGTTTATGATCGTGAATAAATACTATGTATTTGCTCCTCAGCACATTGAGGCAGAGGAAACGAAGGACAATCAAATGATTTCAGGCAAGGAAGCTGAACGCCAAGCTCTCGTTAAGCAAGCTCAAAAGGCGAGCGAGATTAAAAACTAGCAAAAAGCCCAACTTTTCAGTTGGGCTTTTCTAATCATAATCGCTACTTAAGCGTAGTTACTTGAGTAATAGTTGGGTCAAGCGTTTCCCGATACGAAAGAAACTATAAAACACTGCCGCCATCAAACCAATCGACAATGCATAGGCTAAATAACTCGGTACACCTAACCCCCAAGCGAAGGTAAATGCAAGTCCCTGCAACGCTTCGTTTGGCCAATACATCACTGGAACATGGGTTCCCGATGCAAATAAAAATAGAAACGCCGCAAAGCCCGTTAAGGCTACGATTGTCCCTGCAACATTTGCTCTATTCATGTAACAAAATACTACAAAGTGGAAAAACAGAATTGTATTCCTTAGCTCGCTTTTCTGCTAGAAAAACTTAGCCAAATGCACCTAACTGCACACAATATCGCCTACCATTACAAATCTATATTATTCAGGACGAACCCTAACACTCGCCGGAATAATTTTCTCAATCAAGTACGCTAAGTACAAAGCGAAGACTTAGTCATCTACACTTCATTATGGAATTCATCTAGTCAATACCTCCAACTTAATTCGCAGTCATTTCTATTTTTTACAATCATGACATTGTTGATCTGATGCCCACCCCAATAGACCATAATTTTACAGTACGATGCTTAAGTCCCTCCCCCTAGTGAGAATAGTGACAACATTGATTATAATTCAACCCCTCCATAGTTAATCAGGTAAGAAAACACTTACTTCATGTTTAGCTTTTTATAAAAAACTTGTGAAAAGCTAAAGTAAACTCACATTTATTTGTGTCACCTAAATATTTATTTTACAACCACGCAATTAATACAATGACCATTTAAATCTCCATGATATAATCACAAGCGGTATAACCGGACGGGTCTATAAAATGAGAACGCTCTTCAACAATCAAATTACCCATGAACTTTCCCGCAGCGCGTTAAAATTTTCCGTTGTACCAATCTTAGCGCTGGCACCAGTATTTGCGTTACAAATTGAACTGGAGTCTGTATATGATTATATTTTGGAAGTAACACGCCTTTATTTTGTCATTATCCTAGCTTCTTTTACAGAACGGATTGCCGATTCGAAAATAATTCGGTTAGGACTGGCGCTAGCTATTTTTAACGGTACTTATGATGCGATCACCGAGATCATGTACTTTGAAAGAATAGTCAGTAATCGTTACCCTTTTGCCGATGCCCTGCTTGACGAAGCGATACTTATCATCGCGTACGGTTGTATCATCATCGGTCTATACAATCATCTAAGCCAGATAAACAAGCTTTCGCTTACAGATAATCTAACTCAATGCTATACACGCTCTGCGCTAAAACTCATTCCCAAAAATAGTTATCAACTTTTCTATCTGGATCTTGATAAATTCAAGCAAATAAATGACGTGCAAGGACACAACATTGGTGACCGCGTTTTGACTATTTTTGGTCGTAGACTTATACGTTGTTGTGACAATTTAGGTTATGCGTTTCGTGTCGGTGGCGATGAGTTTATTGCTATCGTCGATTTGGAAAAAGCAGAATCATTCATCAACACATTTACTCAAGCATGTAAAATCGAAAATATCCAATTCAGTTATGGCACTGCGCTTTGCGAGGACAACAATTTCGATAAAGCGATTCGTGATGCAGATGAAAACCTCTATGAAATGAAGAAATTTAAAGATTCGCAGTATCCCTACAACATTCAAGTCTAATCTTAAGTAATTTGCTTTTCCTTAAAGTATAAATATAGTGGCAACCCACATGAAACACCAATAGATAGAGTCGTAAATATCGCTAACCATCGCCCTGTGACTTGATGTTTTTTACCATCAACTAATATAAAACCAATTAAAGCAATGGCTGCAATTAGCACATCAACCCAAGCAAAGGTACTCAAATCATTTACAGTAATATCACTAAATAGTCGCTGAAAATCTAGACCGTTAGCGTACAACCAAGGTAGAAAAAAACCATATGGAAATAATGTTCCAACAATAGCCAAAATTAAATAAAATTTAAGCATCACTCCTCCTTATGTGAAATTTCAATTATTTTATAAAATCATTTATTACCTTACCAAATAACATGTAAAACTCAACCGTGTAACCCAGTCGAAAAGACAAAAGTAACGAAAACCATCATCCTCAAAGGTAGTGATGGCTCCATAGAACTCTGCATTCATTGACACAAAGGCTAGGTATTACTTTATTTGCGCTACCCTACTGAGTAGAATAACAAGACTTAAACTCTCTAAGCCTCTCTAATGAGGGCTTAGATTAAACATATAATTGTGGTTGAATCGGATACATCATGGCAAAACTGACACTTCAAGAGCAGATGCTCAAAGCGGGCTTAGTTAACGAAAAGAAGCTAAAAAAGGCAAAAAAAGGTTCAAAGAAATCTCGCGTCCAAGCAAGAGAAGTGAAAGCTGCGGTTGAAGAAAACAAACGCCTACAGCAAGAACGTGATAAGGAACTAAGCGCGCAACAAAATGAGCAACGCCTAAACAAAGAAATTCAATCTCAAATCAAACAACTGATTGAAATGAATAAAATTGATCTAGGTGATGGTGAAATTAAATATAACTTCACTGACGGCACACTTGTCAAAGCGATTTATGTTGAACAAGTTATACGTGACCAGTTAGCAAAAGGTATTCTAGCCATTGCACGCTCTGGAGAAAACTACGTTGTTATCCCAAGTGCGGTTGCTAATAAAATCGCCCAACGTGATGAAGACGCCATTATTGACCAGAAAGATAAGCAAGCAGACATTGTAGATGAAGACGATCCATACGCTGACTTCGTCGTTCCTGATGATCTAATGTGGTAATCAATTCACTTACTAGATAAAAAAAGAGCGAAGCCGACAATGCTTCGCTCTTTTTATTCTCGCTACTTCAACTACTTACCGTTTTTCGCTTTGATCATGCGGTAAAGGCGGCTGCGACGTTCTGCATCACCTTGGTTTGAATCGCTCGGATTATTCATACGTGAGCGACGATTCTTAAAGGCTGGTTTAGAATGCATCTTATCTAAAAGCGCATCACGGTTTTTCGGCTCATAACCTTCCAACTCTTTGCGATAAATACGCTGACCAATCAAAGATTCGACCTGCTGCAACGTCAACTCTTCTTCACGGTTAACAAAAGATACCGCATGACCTTTTTGTCCCGCACGACCTGTACGACCAATACGGTGCACATAGTCTTCAGCTAGGAAAGGCATATCAAAGTTGACTACATGAGGTAAGTTCTGAATATCTAGACCACGAGCTGCTACGTCTGTCGCAATCATTACTCGAGCTTTACCTTGCTTAAATTCATCAAGCGCGCGACGACGTGCACTTTGCGCTTTGTCACCGTGGCAGAGCACCGCTTTAATACCATCCAATTTTAACTCTTTGAGTAGTTCGTTCGCGGTTTCTTTGTAGTTCACAAAAACCAACACTTGTTGCCAGTTTTTACGACCAATAAGTTCAGAAAGCAGCTCACGTTTACGCTCTTGCTCTACTGGGTATACTACGTGCGCAATAGTGTCAGCGGTAACATTCTCGCGTGAAATCGCAATGCGTTTTGGCTGACGAAGAATCTTGCCCGCTAGCGTATTCATTTGAGAAGAGAAAGTCGCCGAAAACAGCATTGTTTGTGGCTTAGTCGTTACACCAGACATGATCTTTTCAATCGCTGAAATGAAGCCCATATCAAGCATACGGTCAGCTTCATCAAATACGAGAAACTCAAGATTCGCGAGTGATACATTGTTCATTTCTAGGTGCTCAATCAAGCGACCAGGCGTTGCAACTAGAATATCGACACCTGCTTGCAGAGCCTTCTCCTGCGATGCCATCTTGGCACCACCGTATACCGCGACAGTTTTCAACTCGGTGTACTTGGTATAATCCTGAATATTCTGCGCAATTTGAGCTGCCAGTTCGCGAGTCGGAGCTAGAATTACCGCGCGAGTTTGGTGACGATTCGAATTTTTAGGCTTATCCAAAATATTTTGCACAATCGGTAATGCAAAGGCTGCAGTTTTACCTGTACCTGTTTGCGCATTTGCGAGAATATCATGACCACGACGAGCCAGCGGGATCGCTTTTTGCTGAATTGGGGTTAATTTCTCGTAACCGCATTCTGTTAATGCCTTAACGACTTCTGGTGAAAAATTTTGTGATGCAAATGACATTACTTGTTCCTAAAAACGACCGGGGAATGCAAAAACGTGGCATTACCAAAAACTTGACCGGTGATTATAGTCGAAGTAGCCAGAGGATGGGACTAATTTATTGGTTTAGGTAACACCGGGAGCTTGTCACTCAGACAAACTCTCGTATATGTTACCAAAATTGTACGGGCTAAGGTCTATAAGCCTTTGATTTCAACTCGGCGATTAAGCTGTCGACCATCAGCTGTACTGTTGCTGGCTACAGGTTGCTTCTCACCAAAACTCACCGACTCAATGTTATTTTCATTTATCTGATTATCAGTAAAAAATGCTTGAACAGCCAATGAACGCTTCATACCCAATGCAAAATTGTACTCGTCGCTGCCAATCGAGTCAGTGTGACCTTCTAAAACAATCTTATTCTCGGTATTTCGAATTTTGTCTAGCATGGCATCCAAGACGGTTATAGAAGCAGGTGTCAACGAGGAACGATCAAACTTAAAGTATACTCGTCCGTTCGTTTCGCCCTGCTCTCCCTTAGAAACAAAATACTCAGCACATTCTTTAGACACGCCAATATTCATCATTTCAGTTTTTAGTAGCGCGTCTGTAGCCAATTCACCCTCGCCTTCAATACGGTGCATGCCACCTTGAAGTATCGAAACACGTCTTGATGTCTCAACGGTTACTTGCTCTTTAACGCTAAAGTCAGATTTGCCACAAATACTTACAAGGTCATTATCAGCCAAGGCAAAATTTGGTAAACATACTGTGCAAGCACCCACGAGCACCATATTAATTAGTTGCTTTTTCATCATTACATTCCGCCTTATTTAAGATGACCAATTTCTTCACTCACTAGGGAAAGAATCGTTTTTTTAATCACATCCTCACTGGTTTCATAAATCACATTCCCTGGTCCTACACAGTTTTCAAGCGCATTGTTCCTATTTACGTGACCAGAAGTTGGATCAATCTGATAGTCAAACGCGATAAAGTACAATGTCGTGTCATAACCGCCTTCACTCAAACCAGCCTTTATTTCCCGGCAAAGCCCATATTCATTGATTAATTTTTCACCGATGCGTTGATATGAGGAAAGTATTGCTTCAGAGTCACCTGATTCTGAGTCTGAATCTGAATCACTTGTGGTTGAGACAGGACCTCCCCCTCCTTCAGGAGAGTGTTCAGGTGAATCTTCACCATCTGATAGAATAACGAGCAGCCTTTTCTTATTGACACCATTTTTTAATAGCTTATACCCCTCAATGAGACCTTGATAGGCTGCCGTCCCACCTTGTGGCAAAAACGCCGAGAATCGCCTCTCTAGAGAGGTATTAGTTGCCTGCTGCCCATTCCGAGGCGGGACCAAATTATCAGTCAATGCCATACTATAGAAATTAGTAAGATAACTTTCGTCTCGATTTGCACACACACTCTCTGATTGATTTAAAGCACTATTAGCGTCAGCGATCGTATCTGTTTCAAAAGTCACATCTATATTATTCACTGTACTAACAAAAGAGTTATCCCCGGCGACAATACTCCCCCCATCGGCATTACCTCCACTTCTATCAAATAGGTAGCCATTATTATCGAACACAACATGCTCGATATTAACTAACTGTTCATTCAACCCTGATGGTTGATACGCCTGTATAACATCACACCCTAACGCATCAGCATATCTACGATGGGCATAGTGGTTGAAAGGAACGATTCCAACCCTGTTTCTGTCTTCCACATTAAATATACGATAGTTATTGTTACTAATATCCAGCTCCGTCAACACATCTTTTACGATATTCTGAAGCCTCCTATACCGTGGAAGAATATTTTCATCATCATGTGGCTCTAGCATAGAACCTGAATAATCTGCTACCAACATTAAATCTACGGGTTGGCTTTCGTATTTCTCTGACGTGGCTTGCCCTCCTATATCCACGGTTTCAGTAAAACCCGCACTACTACTATTACTCGGAAACCAAGTATCAAAATCCAAACTAACTTTGACGTTATACTCCATTGCTTTTGAGTAATTTGCGCCACAACTCTCACATGTTGTTCTTTCTATCGTAAGTGTTTTTAGATCATTTGCTGTGACTATGTTTTGCTTTGGGAAATAGGCTGCAAAGATGTCAGCAACAATCTTTCGGTTTACCTCACTACCATAATCCGCCGATTTGTTTGCTTGAACTGCTGATTCACTAAGTAGGTTCGGGTCTGCATGAGCGGAAAGTGCCAATGCGGCGACTTCAGCAGCATCTTGAATACGAGCTTGATGCTGCAAAACTTTGGCACCATCACTCCCCAGTGCAAACACTCCAAACAACACCGGCACCATCAGGACAAACATGATGCCCGCAACACCCTTTTGGCGATAAATACGATGTTTCAAAGCTATCTCCCCAACGTTATTGCATCTGACTGAATGGTTCTAAATCCACCACCGAATAGCGAGCCAAACCAGTTATCTGTCTCATAACATAAAGTTACGCGATACAATGTTGCTCGGCGCTCCCATGATGTCATTTTAGAAATGTGTTCCAATGAAGATATATTGCCATTAAGTACACATGCAGACTGAGAGGATTGAAACGCAGCTGACGTTGAGACACCTTCATCATCAAACTGTAGTGACTCAATAACATAGCCAAACAAGCTAGGGTCAAATCCTGCCACTGTACGCGCTAACGATGACTCGGCGATCCCCCCAATAGTCAAAGCTTGCTCTTGATTTAAAGCCATATCGGTATCATATAACTGCGTACGCTCTCGAACGATATTCGCCATTGAATACGCCAACCTATCCAATTTCCCTTGATAGCCTAGTTTGATGGTCAAATCACCACTGAAAACAAATAACATTGCAAATACCATGGCAACTAATGAAAGTTCAACCATATATGACCCAGCTTGCTTAGATGGCAAATTTATCACGCTCATACTCCTGTATTACTATCACCTCGCGTGCAAATAACTGCTCTGAGTTAATAAAATAATTAAACATCGGTTGATATTTATAGTTAATTCGGTAAACCGCGATAGCACTGTGCTGCGAGTTTCCACATGCTTTCTGTCTCTCTCCTGGCGCTAGAGAACAGTAATCAACAGCTAAATTCTTTAATTGTTGCTCATCCTCTAAATACTGAACAGTAAACGTGAAATTGTTTATATCGACTAAATTCGCCCAGATGGAGTTGTTGTCTTGAATACTCCGCTTAAAAAAGGACAAGTAGTCTTGGTCACATATTGCTTGAGCATTGCCGTTACCGTTACCATTGCCGTTGCCATTGCCATTGCCGTTACCAATTCCATTAGCGTTACCATTACCAATACCGTTAGCATTACCGTTGTTATTATTGTTGTTATTATTGTTGTTGCACTGCTCATGCACGGCACGCTCGAGTCTTGCACTCCTAGAAGCCTCACTTACTACTAGATCGGAAACCGATGAAATATAGGACATATAACTCGTTTCAACCCAAGCAATACAAAGCCACCAAAATATGATAAATCCAAGTGCGAACTCTATCGTTACCACACCTCTTTGTTGTTTATTGACTTTCATCACCGGAACTTCCTGTCGTTAGCGAGAGCTGTAGATTACTTTCCTTGTATTGCTCTATTTCTGACCTTAACTGGTCTGTTTCACTCTCATTATTTGCGATAGCTAACGGTTTTTCTTTCACCGTTGATTCTGATGTTGAAACAACTGCCACACCGTCACCGCTTTTCGCCAAGCGTTGATAATTAGTTTTGCGCAATGCGCTGTAAATAAGTTCTTTCTGATACTCAGATATATCAGATGACAGGGCATCTAGCACATATTGCTTATGTGAATTTTTCGCCATTATTAGAATTAAATTAGAGTTAATCTGTTGGTCTTTTAACTGCTCTTGAGTAAGGGATGTAATCCTATTCAGCGCGCTATAATAGTCACCTTCTATGGTATCTAAAAGCGCCAGATTATTTTTTACTTTAACGTCATCGTAAAAATATTCTCGCGATTTCTCAAACATATTTCTAGCTTTATCCAAATCACCAAGATTTACATAAACGATACCTAACAGGTTATGTACTTCACCACTTTTTGGTTGAAGGAACTTTGCTGTATTTAACGACTTGCGCGCTTGATCATAATCGACCAACTCTAAATAAGCTTTAGCGACAACCAACGCACCTTCATACGACATACGAGGTTTATCTAGTAGCGGTCGCATAACAAACAAAGCTGATTCAGCATCCATCGCTTCGATGTAAGCGTTAGCAAGTTTGATACGATACTCAACACTTTCTTCTTTCTTTAGTTGCTGCTTATAAAACTCAATCAACTTGTCGTTATTGTTGATTGCATTAAGTATTTTTTCTTGCTTAATTACCTCACTACCGCTCATTGAGGTGTTGTTAGCCATCTTTGTCGAGTTACAGCCAACTAACGAAAGAGATAAAAAACCAAATAAGATTACGATTAACTTACGCACCACTCATCAACCTCAATATTCCAGGAACTGTAATTAATATAACGATCGGCATCATAATAAATAGAATTAGTGGCACCGACATTTTTGCAGCTAACTTCCCTATTCTTTCCTCAACCAAGAGCATTGATACTTTTCGTATATCTGCAGAAAGAACCGTTAACGTCTGATAGATTGAAGCACCATACTGTAGGCTTTGTTTAAGTGTCATAACAAAACTACGCATTTCAGAAGTAGGAATATGTGAATATAGTTCCTCAAGTGCTTCGTTCATACCCACAATAGCGGCTCTGTCGTTTAGCCTTTTTAATAGTAGCGATGACTTCGGTTCAAATGACTCCATCTCTTTCGCTAGATAAGACAGTGAAGCTTCTATCGTCATACCGGTCTGAACACAAACCGCTAATAAGTCAATTATATATGGCAACTGCTTACTGACATGGGAGCGATAAGCCTTAATGCGAGTCGCTAAAATCGCATCAGGAATAATCAAAACAATCACTGTCCAGCTGGCGACTATCGCAACTATCGTCATAGAGGAATAGGAAGAGTATGAAATCAGAACTAAAACTATCGCCCCAAGTACTAGCAATACGTACTTAATCGGTAGGTATAAATGCGCATACTGAAAAGTATAATAACCCGCACTAACGATTTTATCGCTAATCTCACGGTCATTCATGACAATCGATGATGGTACAATTATGTCTAAGAAATCCTTTATGATCTTTTTACTATTCGATTTCTTTTTGTCATTCTTTATGTACTTGGCTATATTTTTCTTATGACCAGACTGATATAAATACACAACAAATATAATCGCTCCAACGATTAGCATTAATGATGAAAATAAAAGAAGCTCATTCCTCATGAAGTCACTCCTTTCATTAGTCTCCAAACAATAAAAATGCCAATAAATTCACTTGCCAGAACATAATAGAGAACGTATCTCCCTGTAGGGTCTGTCATCACAAACTCAAAATTTTCAGGGCTCAGATATTGCAAGATAAAGAGAAAAATAAATGGAATAGCGCCGACTATTTTAGCGGATATTCGCGCTTCTGAAGTCAATGCAAACTTCTTCTTTTCCACCGCTCGTGCATCAAACATTATTCGATTCAATCGTGTCATTACATCTTTTAGTTGTCCACCTCGCTGAATGTTGGCATTCATAGTGATAATAAAAAAGTTAAATGAAGCGTAAGGGAAGCGCCTAGCGGACTTAGTAAATACAGATTCAGGTGCTTCGCCCATCTGTAATCTTTCACCCATCAATTTAAATTCTTTGCCTACCTCACTATCTAATGTGTTACCAACATAGATAATCGCATGCATTAAACTTTCACCGGAACTTACTGCACTAGTCAACATTGTTAAAGCATCAGGAAATGCAGCTTCGAAATCTTTTTGTGCCTTATTTCTCAACCAAACAGTAAGGATGAACAACCCGAACACTTCGGTTACAAGTAATACTAACCAACTATTCCCTCTAAAAAAATTAGCATTAATATAGAGAGATATCGCTGCCAGCAAAAAAACAAACACCAGTAACTTATATGGCGCACCATCACCCAAGCGAGTCATTAAGTTTCTTTTAAAACGACGAATTTTTAGCTTTATCGACTGTTTATTTAGTGAACTTAGGTTAATCGCATTCTCTAACTGCAATGTTTCTTTACTTGTATAGGCATCCTTATCTTTGTCTAGTAACTGCAGCAACTGCTTCTTATCTTCACCCCTCGCAAGATATAGTAGTAGCACCCCACCAATGACCAAACTAAGCCAAGCCATATTACTCCCCTTGAATTCCAAACAGAGATTGTAAGTTGCTCTCTAAGCCAAAAAAGCGCGCTTTTTCCACTAATACTGAGCGTTTCATTAGCCCAGCAGTAGAAAATGCACCTTTCACCTTTCCATCTTGACCGCTGCCTGATTTAGCATTGAAACGAAATATCTCTTCCATCACGACATTGGGACCTTCCAGACCAACCACTTCAGAAATACTCATCACCTTTCTCGAGCCATCATGCAAACGACTTATTTGAATAACTAAATCCACTGCACTAACTATCGTACGTCTAATGGCTTCAAGTGGGAGGTTGTTGTTTGCCATCATAACCATGGCTTCAACACGAGCTAACGCATCTCGTGGCGTATTAGCGTGAAGAGTTGACATTGAGCCATCATGACCCGTATTCATCGCCTGAAGCATTTCAAATGCTTCGCCTCCACGACACTCACCGACAATGATTCTATCTGGGCGCATACGGAGCGAATTTATCACGAGCTCCCTTTGGGTGATTGCGCCAGTACCCTCAATGCCTGAAGTTCGGGTCTCTAATCGCACCACATGTGGTTGGAGCAGCTTAAGTTCTGCAGCATCCTCTATCGTAACTATTCGCTCCTTTTCCGAAACAAATTGAGTGAGGGCATTAAGCATTGTTGTCTTACCGGAACCTGTACCACCTGATATCAATATATTGAGTCGGCAACGAGCTGCAATCATCAGCAGTTTTGCCATGTCTGTACTCATGGCACCAAATTCGACAAGCTTCTCTAAATCTATGCTTTGCTTTTTAAACTTACGTATTGAAATCGAAGTTCCATCAATCGCGATCGGTGGGATTACGATATTGACACGGCTACCATCTGCAAGTCGGGCATCACAAGTTGGCGATGAATCATCAACACGGCGCCCAACGCGTGCTGCTATACGTTTTGCTGTTTGTAGTAACTGCTTTTCATCAATGAAGGTAACATTGGATTTTTCGACCAAGCCATTACGTTCAATAAAAACGTTCTCACAACCATTGATCATAACATCTGAAATGGACTCATCATCCATCAGTGGTTGCAGCGGACCTAACCCTAACAGCTCATCAATAATACTTTTTACGTACTCTCTACGAACGACCGCCGCTACAGAATAGTCGTTGTGTTTAATCAACACATCAACAGCACCACTAACCTGTTCCGTCAGCTGCTCACGAGTTAAGTTATTGATGACGTCAGCTTCCAAAGCCTCGTAGATCTGCTGCCTTAACTCAACATAAACGCCTTTAGCCTGGACTTTAACCATAAGTTAAGTACCCTCTATCCAAATGAGAACCATCTTTTCACTGCTTGTTTACTACTGACTCGGTTTTCTCCGAGTACAATAGAGGCTAAGCCTTGAAGACTGCTGGCCACTGGGAGGCGTGAATCAGCCAAATAACCATCGTTAATAATATGTTTGAGAATACCAGCATCAAAGCTAATCTCGATATCCACGTCCTTGCCCAAGAAGTCCCTTAGATCTTTACTATTTAGTACGGTCGCTTTGGGTGGTTGCACATTATTTAGTACAACAATTTGTCTCACTTCCGGTGCATGTGCAGTAAGACGCTCGGAAACTTTCTTTAATTGGCGCACGCTTGATACTGCTGGACTAAACACGAGGACGACTGTGTCTACCATCTCCAATAAATATTTATAATCAGAACTGGTTTGACTCCCTTTAGACAGGTCAGACACAATAAAATTGTTTTGCTCGCTCAGTAAGCCTTCGAGCACTCGTGTATATTCTTTGAGCTCATAACTAGAATGTTCATCAGACGTCAATGCAAGTACCGACAGGAGATCATTCACTTTTCGGGTCATGCTTCCTGCAAAAGTTTCATCTAACTCGGTTTCAACCGCAGAAATAGAGGCCTCGCGCTTTTCAAAACCTTCTAATTTGAGCATGATATCGAGGTTGCCAGCATGGTAATCATGATCAACCAGTAAACACTTAGCATCTCGTTTTCTTGAGAGATAAAGAGAGAGTTCTGAGGCAATCATTGACGCACCAGTACCGCCACTGCATCCCCAAATTGCCACTTTTTTAGCATCACGCTTTTTACCCAAGCCATTCATTTGCTCTCGATTTCTGTAGACATTTTTTATGAAATCGACAACTTCTTGCTTAGATGCAGGCCAGAACAAATAGTAAAAGCCCATATTTTTCAGGTTGCGAATTGTTGAAATTGCATCTTCTTGTCCAATCACAATTACAGAAGAGTCATTGGGTAGCAGCGGGCTAATTCTACGCATGTCCGCCGACACATCCAGCGACTTGCTTAGTTCAACAATGGCGATATCAACTTCTTTCTCTCGCACATACTCTTTGATTGCATCATCACGGTTGACCGCAAAACTTGGCAAGGTAATACCTTCAAACCGAAATGCTTCTTCTAACTGCTCACGGCAAGCTTTAGTCTGAATAAAAGCGGCACACGAAAAACTAACAACTTCTCGTTTTTTGTGTTCGACCTTGCTCAGAGAATCTAAGATATCCAGCATTCTTTATTCCTAGTCTAGTCGGTTGAAAACAACGCATCTTCCGGATAAGACATTGAGTGCCAAAGGTTACTATTAACCGCACAACCAATCGGGCGATGCATATAGCGCTCAACACTCACTGATTCACAAGTTGGACTGACAACTTTATACTTTGTAATTTCTATCGCAACATCAAACTCGCCTAAGTCATCCGAGGCTTCAAGGTTGAGATTGCTTTTTCTTGCCCCTCCTTCAACCAATAAATCGAGCCAATGCTTCGCCACTTTTTTTCCAGCCGAAGAACTGTAAAAAATAGTGACTGGACGGTTTAGCAACTCCGCGGAATTTTTCGCGTAAAATTGGTTCCATTTATCACTCACTTTTGCCGAATGTTTCTTGTCAGCAATAAGCGACATTTGATAACGCACAGGGTAGACATCAATATCGATACTTTGATTTTCGTAACCTTTCGGAGCACAACCAACACCTAATATCATGACTAAAGTTATTAAGATTACTTTCTTCATTTCTTAAAACCTCCTGTCGCGAGAATGTCATTGGCTCGTCTGATTACCACTGGATTAGTTTTTTGATCGATATTAAAAAGGCGTGATAAATTTGAAGTTCTCGTCATCGAAGGCAATTGAACAACGTGAGGAGATACCGGTTTAACCAGGTTCACTGTCGCAACTATGACTAGTTCGGTCTTAGTCCGAGATGTTTCGGTATGACGAAACAGGGCGCCTAAAATTGGTACATCACCGATTAGCGGCACTTTACTAAGACTCTCAACATCCTCTGAACTGAGTAAGCCTCCTAAGATAAAACTTTGTCCACTGGCAAGCTCAATGGTAGTCTTAGCGCGTCGTGTCTTCAGCCCAGGCAGGCTATACCTTTCATTAGCATATTGCGCATCTAAAGAACTTACTTCTGGCTGCAGCGATAATTTGATTTTGTCATCGCGCAACACCTTGGCGACGAGATCGAGACGAATACCAAACTCTTTAAACAGTACATTGGTTCCACCGTCAACTATGGTCACGACGGGTATTTCACCACCTACCAAAAACGACGCATTTTCACCTGAAATAACAGAGAGATTTGGTTCTGCTAATACCTGCCCGATAGTGTCATCACCCAACGCACTGATTCTAGTTAGAATGTTATCTGCACTAAAATTGAGGATCGGATTAACATACACGCCTTCGCCTGCTTCAGTGCCGTATTCAATCCCCAAACTTTCCATAAAACTCTGAGAAACTTCAGCAATCGAAATCTTAACATTGACTTGTTTTGTCGTTTTTACTTCGATCTGGTTAACTATTCCTCGATATTCTCGCTTAGTCATAAAGTCAATAACTTCATCATCACGAAGTTCTCTTACCCAAGTGTATTGATGCTTTTCAACGTCTTTTAATAACATTTCACCAACGAGATCGTTAATCCCATCTTTTTCTGCTTCACTAGATACAAAACCGGTTAAGACGACTTGCTCACCAATGTTGCTGATGGTGACATTAGCGTGAGGATAATGGAGCTTCACTTGCTGTGATATATCGGTAAAACTACGATTTACCACTAGTTGTCGGTTAACTAATGTTTTTGCATTCTCGTCAAACAACATAAAAGTCGCTGTGCCCATTTTTTTCCCGAACACGACTACCTTTTGACGATCAATAACTTGATAGTCTGCGACTTCGGGATCGGAAATAAATACGGTATCTACATCGGAGTCGGTCGAAACAGGTTTTGCTTCTCCCTCTTTAATAAACATCAAATCACTTGCCAGTGTTGCTGTCACAAAACTTGTCATTGCGACTATAGCTAGCCACCTACAGATAAATCGAAGCATAACATTCAACCTTCATCGATTAATTAATCGCAACCTTCTCGGCTCTCATCTCTTTTATTGCCTTAAAATTTGGCAGTACATCACCAGCATCTGCGGTTAACTCCGTTACCGGATAGTCCCCTACCGATTTATGTATCTCAATTTGCGAAACATTTTCAGCTACTTTTAGAATTGCCACTTGTTTTCTATCGAGTTCTAATACCAGATAGTTTCTTGATATCATTTCCGACTCGTACGGTGATTCAGATTGACTCACCTCTACTTTGAGTACCTTTACATTGGTTAGTATTGGCGATAGAGAAACTTTTTCTCGTTTATTACTTGAAAGTTCACCAATTCTTTTTTCAGCACCTGTCAATGCAAGCACATCTACATAAGAGCCTGGATTGATAACGCCACCAATAATTGATGTTGGAGAAACTTTTATTGGATACGGAACATATTTTTTATTAATCACTAGATTAACGTATTCATTATCCGTTGGTTGGATAATATCGGAGAAAAATACCAACTGATTATCTTTCATATCATTGAGATAAACTGAACCATTGGCAAACTCAAATAATTCATCTTCAAAAAGTCCTCTCTCGTTCGCCTGACTTTCGGTTAACGTTATCACTTTGAAGTCACTACGATGAACACTTTGCCCTTTAGCCACTGAAGTTCCATTAATCACATAAGCTTTAACTAAAACTTCTTCCTCTACTGGTTTCTCTTCAACCTTAACTGGTTGCGGCGCTGGTTCTTCTTGAGACCAAAATACACCAACCACTCCAATTCCAATAGCAATGAAGGCAACCACCAATAATAATTTAGAACGCATAATAATTTCCTACAATGAAACTAGTGAAATCAATAATCCTGCCAATGAAATAGAGACGCCAAAAGGTAACCCTCTTGTTTTAACCAACTCCATTCCTTTAAACAATCCAATCACCAAGTAGATAACTGCCAAGACTCCACCAAAGAGACCAATCATCAATAGGTAATCCAGAATATAATGTTCAGACATAGCTGGAATCATTGCCATTGCGAGTTTTGCGTCACCTGCTGACCAAACTGAAAATATATAGACAGTCACAAAAAACATCGATAACACTAACGATTTAATACCCCACGCCAATGAGATATTTTTAAAACCTATAACCAAAGAAACAAAGAAAATTAGTATGCACACTTTATTTGGAATTAATCTAAATCTAATATCTGTAACAGACACAACCATAACTAGGACGGCTAAAATTAGCCATCCTAAGTGCATGAATAAAGTTAGATTATGGTGTAGGTCTAACATTGGTAATGATTCGATCAAATGCAGCTTGTAAAGCGCCACCTAATCCAGTGTCGCTAGTACTTACGACACCCAGTACGATTGCTGAAATTGCCACACCAACAATTGCGTATTCAATTGCTGTTACACCTTTCTGATCGTTCATAAAGTTATCAAAGCCGACTTTTGCCTTGACGCAAATTTGATTAAACATTGTTTACTCCTAGTTATTCTGATTAGACATGCTCGACTTATCGTTTCTGTGCGAGCACAAAAAATATTATTCGCCAAAGAAATTAAGTCAATCTAAACGGAACGACAGGAAAACTTATTTAACTTGCAAACTAAAGACTAATTTCTCACAAACAAAACACATTGTCATATAATGCACTCAAAACATATTGATTAACATCACGACGAAAAGAAAACCAAATGCAACGTTCATTTAAAAATAGACACACTACACAATTAGAAACAAAAAAATTAAAATCAACGAATCGACGAGCATCACTAATTCATGAAAACCATAATAAACAATTCATTGAAATGTCTTCATTATTATCTTGCAACAACCTAAAAACATCTCAAATACAATACTTAGTACCAATACTGAGATTATTTTGCTTACTTAAAAGAAAAAGCCCTATCGTTTTTGATAGGGCTTGTATGAAATAGATGTATCAAACTAATCTGGATTGGTTAGTTTAATAAACTCATTATTAATCAAATCATCCATTAGACTTGCACTGCCTCCATCGAGTGTATAGCCCGCTTGGTTTTCCAAAACGATGGTTTGCACAGTCTCTCCACCCTCTTGGGCGAGAATTTCGATATTGATCTTATCGCCATCTTTCTCCGCAGTTAGACGACTAAGAATATCTTCCATCGAATCATCACTCTCGAATACCTCAGATAGATCTATCATATCTTTCTCAGCCCCAAGGGACTTATCCGCGTTGAAGTCGGTAATTTTATCTACTTGTGGATTAGTCAAATCAATATCTGCAGCTGTCCAGACAAAGATATCTTGCCCGCCACCACCGGTCAGAATATCACTCCCTAAACCGCCTTGGACTATATCGTCGCCATCACCTGCGAGGATTTGATCATCTCCCGCGCCACCTTCGAGGATATCAGCCCCGTCGCTGCCAATGATAATGTCGTCCCCAGCACCGCCAGATAAAGTGATTCCATCGCTATCATCAAGATTAAATAAGTAGTCGTTCCCTACCGTACCCAAAATTGATTGGCTAGAATCAGCTGTGACGTTAATAGTGACCGGGTCGGACAAGGCAGGATCTGCATCACCATCAGTAGAGACCGCTCTGATTTCGATAGCCGTATCTGAAACGGTAATTCCAGCTGGCACCTCAATGGTGATATCCGTATCACCACCTTGCGGAACATCGGCTTGGAACAGACCATCACCATTGAGCGTTGCCGTAACGCCGCCCACTTTAATAGTGGTGCCAGCAGGTACATTATCAAACTGCACAGATAGGCTCTCATCTGCCACCGCTAACGCCGGAATTAAGCCTAACAATGGTATCACTGCCAGTTGCGCATCATTGACTGCCACTAAGTAGCGATTGCGCTCAGCCTCTAATGTCGGTTTATCACTGATTGGATTCACCTTAACATCGACGGTGATCTGGTCGCTGGTTAATGCATCGTTAATGTCGATAGTACCGTCACCATTAACATCGCCATTATTCCCGTTATCAGTTACTTGCACTTGGATCTGCGAATCAACGTGGCTATTTTCATCGCCAATAAACAGCAGACCTTTATCCGTTGTAACCTCGCTGCCACTAAGTAGTTTGTTTATCGACTCAATCGTTCCATCGAGCACGATATTGCCATCGCTATCACTGCCAATCGTAATGTTGTTGTCATTGGCATACTGAATCGACTCGGTACCAAACGACAAGTTACCCGTAGTATGACTAATAGTAACAGTCATGTTTGCATCAGGATCATCAATCACATCCGCATCAGAAATTTGAATGCTGCTAATGGATAGCTGAACGTCTTCATCAACAGAGTATGATGTTTGAGCAACTACGGCTGGTTTATCGTTGTCAGGTGTAATTTCCAAAGATACGATTTGCTCGGCAACAGGACCTAGTGATCCATTGTCGTTAGAGCTCACTTTAAGGGTGATTTGCGGGTTATCACCACGCCAAGAATCACTATTGTAATCGGTACCCGTTAAGTCTAACTGGATGTTTTCTACCTGCTGCAAGTTGGTTTCTACAATCCAATTACCGGTATACACGCCATTATCCAGCTCTTGATAGGCGATATAATCACCGCTGGCTAGGTCAGCACCTTTGGTATATTCAGGCAGTAAAATCGACACTCCATCTGGGATGTTTTCAACCTTAATGTAAACCGTTTCTGGACTATTTTCGCTATGAGCCCCTGCGCTTATCGAATCAGCTTTATCCAAAATACGAGCATCAATCTTAATATCCACTAGCCCGCTATCTGCCCCACTATGTTCCGCGCCGGTTGCATGTTGATCAATTCGCGTATCAATTTCGTCGCCCTCTGGGGCAATATTAAGCGTGATACGTCCACCCTGCTGTTTCGGCTGTTTGTCTGCTTCTTCTTGGGTGTAAACCACGTAACCAATATTGGCACTGCCACTAAAGTTCTCTGCTGGCGTAATTTGAATATCGCTCAAATCGACCGTTTCACCGACCGGTTGTGCAATTTTAATGCTCCATACACCACTACCATTATTGCTGACTGCAAAATCACCGGAAGTGGAAGAAACTAAGAAGTCTTGTGGTACATCCGTCAATTTAAACGATACAAACTCTTCTGAACCATCACTATCATCAAGGGTGAAATCAAGTACTGACAATGACATTGGCGTATCTTCACTGCCATCAATCACCTTGTCGCCCAACGATTGCGTCGTGACACCATCCACTATCGATTTAACGTCGATATCAAATGTTTGTTTAAACGGTGCTGTAACCGAACCAACATTGTCGGTTTGATCAATGATGGTGCCATCGAGAGTAATCGTTACCTTGCCGGAAAAGTCTTTGCTCGGCGTGAACACCACTTCAGCAAGCACTTGCTCGACCGTGACCCCATTTGGTAATTGCGCCGCTGTGATACTAAGGGTGCCATCCTCTTTTTCCTCGACACCGCTATACACTGTACCAGCGGTGACAGCACCAACAGTTGAACTGATCTCTATAGCGGCAAACGATTCGACGCCTTGCGATAAGTCGGTGTCTTCATCTTTAAAGCTAAATCGGTTCAGATTGAGAGTTACTTGGCTATCTTCATACGCGGTGTTGGCTTGAATTGAGCTTGGCGACTCCTCACCTGCGGTAAAGTCCGCAGCCTCAACAGTTTGCACCACCACACCATTATCTTTAGTTACCCCATCGACAACTGGCGTAATCTCAAAGTTGACTTGCTGAGTAACCACATTTTCATCGCCACTGTCCATGTCAGTAATCACTACTGAAATAGGGATAGTGAAATCACCAGCAAAATCTTCAATTAAAGTAATGGCGGCATTACCCAAAGCCCCCTCTTTTAGACTGCCGTCGTCGTTAACATCCTCGGCATCAATGGTGAAGGCATACTTGCCGTTAACGAAGTTTTCTTCACCTGTACCGGATGTGACTCGCTTGATCTCATGGATATTGGATACATCAAACACGATGGTAATTTGATCGTTAGTTGAGCTGTCATCCAAATTCGCTAACTCACTAAAGATAAGCTTCTCGCGCAAGGTATCATCCAATCGAACTTTCGTATCTTCTGTTCCCTCGATGGCTTGCGTGTTATCTATGCTGGCAGAAGCCGCCTCTCCGCTGACCGTTCCGCTTGGTTCCGGGTCATCAAAGGTAATTTGGAACGACTGAGTATCTCTAACCGCGTAACTGACTTCGCTTTCATTGATACTATCTTCGCCATCTTCACCACGGTCTATCACTAATGCATGTACCTTGACGGTCACGGTTTCATTGACACCATTGGGTGCAAACACGATAAATGAATCTTCATTGGTCACCGTCCAAGTACCGTCACCATTATTGAGCGCACCTTGTACATAAAGCTGATCGAGTACGTTTTGGCTTGCACCTGCGAACTCAATAACGACATGACTCACTCGCTCATCTTGGTTATTTTCTGGGTTCGGTGCGCCAGTGGAGTCCGCGTCAAGGTCGATAAAGTTAATCGAATAATCGGAGTTATTACTGTCGTTAGCAAAGCTGCCGCCTTTCGCCTCTTTATTGATGGTAAAGCTCACTGAGCCCGCGGTATTGGTTTGAGTTGCTTCAATACCTACATCATCGCCATCAATAATATTCAGCTCACCGTCATCTTCCACAACTGGCTGGATATCGATATTAAGTTTACCGCTATAATCGACGGTTTTACTAAAGCCTGAATTAGAATCCACATCAACTTCTGTGACAGAAACCGTGCTATCTAGCACAAAGTCTGCACTCGAATCTTCTGGAGTGACCAATGCAGAAATTTCTACATTACCCGCTGTCAGTTCTGCACCATCAGCGGCGATAATCGTCACTTCATTTGTGGCATCAAAGCGGTACTTACCTGCATCTAGACCTGTTGCAACACCATCAATTAAGACTTGCGCTATGGCACTGTTCGCCTCAATAGTAAGCGCAATGTCGCTAAGTTCAGCGTTACTCTCTGCCTCATTACCGGAAATAACTAATTTGCTAACAAACTCATGGTCACCGCCAGATTCGCGATCAGTGAGTTTGCCCGGATACCACTTAACGTTATTGACCTGATCTTCGAGTGGCGTGTAGTTGTTATCGTTACTATTGACAATAAAGTTATCATTAAAGCCTGAAATAACTGGATTAACTTCAATAAAGATATCTTTTTCCGTAACCAACTCATTACCGTCATTTTCGGTGACAATAATTTTAGCTTTAAGTTGAATATCTTCGGTATTGTTCGTTTTCGGCGTGATCTTAATATCAGCTTGACCGATATCCGCCTCATATTGCGCTTGACCGTTTTTCATTCCGGTGTAGGTCAAGCTGATTTCATTACCATCGGTGTCTTCTATTTTGTACTCAGCTAGATTGCCACTCTCCGCATAAAGCACGACCGTAACCGTTTCTGAACCATCAGGACCAGATTTGTCGTAACCAGTCTCACCACTAAACACGGAGAAGTCGAGCATGATGGAACTGTTTTCGTCAATCGGTGTGGTGGTTTTAATACCGCTGATCGCCCCTTGATTGTCAGTAACAACTTGCCACACGTCGTTGTTATCAGCATCCATCATTGGTGCGTCAGCAATACCTTTGATATCAACCGCGATGGTTTGATCATTGCCCATGGATTGGCTGTCATACACCACTTCACCATCTGCGTAAGTTGCAGTGTCGACCACTTTAACTTCAACTTTAAAGTCAAAGTCAGCATTGCTGTCTTTAGGAGGAATGATGCCGGTTGTACCAGATTGAATCAGCGCGTAATCGACAATCAGGTCAACGTCAGCATCGATACTCTTGTCCGCTGGATCATCCAATACAATGAGAGTGGCAGTTGCGTAATCATCAGGATCAACTATCAAGTACGCTTCCCCATTTAGAATAACCGCGTTGTCACCATCAGCATTAAAATGAGTAATAATGGTGCCGTTAGGTAAATCTTTGATGTAAACAAAACGATTTTCTGAGCCATCACTGTCTTTTAGATCATTCACTTGGATATGATCTTTAAGCTTAAACTCCGTATCTTCATTTACGCGCACACGCTCAACTTGATAAGTAATATCGTCAACAATTGGTGCGACATCGACTGTCAGCGTGGTTTCACTAGAGTTGGTGCTATCGGTAAACGGTTCATGGGAAGTGGCTTTAACATCCACCAACACTGAACCACTGAAATCACCTTTTGCTGCCAAATACACGTTACCAATTTCTGCACTGGTAAAGTGGTACACACCATCATTATCAGGGGTAATTACTGAACCATTCGCTTTAACCAATTGATGTTCTGCCACTGCGTTAGCATCGTTAAACGTAAGCTCGTAAGTGATAGTTTCTGCGCTGGCGTCAGACTGGTCATCAGTCTCAAAGGCAAAGTCGAGTTTGATTAAACTGTCTTCATCACCGCTTGCTTCTGCAATAGAGGAGTCAGAAAACTCTGGTTTATCGGCAATACCGTCCACCACAATGCCAATTCTGCCATTGCGCGTTTCGACTGGGTGCCCCTCTCGTTCAACTTTAACTTGAGCATTGACTTCAAAGCCATTTGCATCAGTTGAATAATGATCATCTGGTTGGTAGAAAATGTTATTAATAGAAAGAACATCGGTTCCCGAAACATCCAGTTTATCTTTTGATAACCTGCCACTTACTTCTATTTTCGCGCCACCATTAGGATCAATGTAGTAAAAACTGCCCCCTGCTGGATTGCCAAGTAGCAGCGATTGAATCTCTTCGCCATCGGCATCATGTAAGTCTATTTCAATTGTCACAGCAATATCGGTATCTTCATCACCGCGAACAGGGTCGATGACAAGCTTCGACTCTTTATCTCGAATAGTTAGGTTCAGGTTCGAACTGTCTTGATCACCATCGTTATCAATCGCCGTCATCGTAAATGTGGTGCTAAGCGGACCATCAAGGTGATCGACGCTATCTGCCGCGCTAAATTTAACTCGGACATTACTGCCCTTGGTGATGAGAGTTATCGTACCGACTTCCGCCCATTGGTCATTGGAGTTTTTGGCTAATACCGCAATACCATTGCCAGTACCGAGTGTGTCCAAATCAAACTTACTGCTTGGATTGTCAATATCACCGAAAGCAAATTTACCTTGCTGGTCAACAGGAACTTCGATTTCTAGGTTATCTAAGCGGTCGCCCTGCTTATAATTCACAACGGTATAACCGTTATTCGAAGTTGAGCTACCTTCAACTAAATTGATGGTGACATTTTTGGCATCGGAGAAGTAGTCTTTGATTTCGACATTAAGACCTTGCGCTGGACTACTATCACCATCAAAGTCAGATGCAATGACAGGCAGCGTTAAAAATAGCGAATCGGTACCTGCATCTGGATGATCTATTCCACGCACTAATTTGAAATCTACCTTGCCAAGATCATCTGAGGTGTAATCAGAATTAATCTTCACTTCAAATACCGTTAGCTTCTTGTTGCCATTTTCAATAAAGCCACGGTATCCGCCACTGATCTCCTCATATTGCACTAACTTGTTGCCCGACGTTAACGGGCTGACTGGGTTACCATCTTTATCCGCCACGCTAATCGCAGTGGTATCTATCTCAAATTTTTCAATATTGTCTGAGCTTGGTTCAAGTGTAATCGTCGCTGAACCAAATTCGCCTCGATTACCGTGACCAATCCCATACTCGTTGACTTTAATCGAACCAATGCCTTCAATACGCGGATCCATGCCATCAGTTAGGGTCAAATCAAACGAGTCTGAGGCACTGTCGCCATCAGTATCTGTCACTGTTGCGTTAAGCGTCAGCACAATATCGTTGCTTAACGGGTTATCCAGTGGCTGATATTGCTCAACCGTTACATCACCATTCGCCTTATTCACTGCGATGTTGAGCACCTCGGTTGTCGTACCTTTAATAAACAGCGAGTAAGAGCTATCTTGGCTTTGTACCACTAACTCTTGACCACTACTGGTTAAATCCGCAAGCTGATAAACACTGCTATCCGCTAAATCAAATATCACGGTATCAACAGCATCAGTGCCGCTATCAATATCCAACATTTGTGTGAAGGAATCATTAGCTGGCGTGTTGGCAGCCATATCGACCGTTTCGGTCAAACTTGCATCGTTATTTGCGATAATAGTAGGGGTAGTACCATCAGTAATGTTGATGGTTATTTGCGCCGTTTTCGGCGTATCATCGGTTGAACGGCTGGTAACCGTCACTTGCAACTGGCTAATATTATCTTCTGGTTGGTCTATGGCTCTAAACTGAGTCACATCATAAGTACCCGCCGCTTTAAAATTGGCATCGCCAAATACACCCACATCCTCTGGGTAGTAGGTTAACTCCAGCACTTTCTCGCCGGTGACTTTGTCCGTCAAAGTGACCGTTGTATCCGTTTCCGTCACTTCAATATCGTTGCCATTACTGCTCCAACCTTTAAATTGATTGGCTGCGGTACCATGCACTTCATCGTAGTTTTTAAGAGATATGGTGGTTTGGTGACCATCAGGACCTGGGTCTAGTTGGGTATCACCACTGACGGTTGAACTGGTAAAGTTACCATCACCATCTAATGTTTCAGTTAGCGCTTCAGTACTATCTTGAATGGTGGTATCAACGCCATCCTTGATGTTTAACGTCACTTTAGCCGTCACGTCAGCATCATCGGTTGAAGAGGCAATAATATTAAATACTATGGTGCTCTTCTCGCCTGCTTGATCTAACGGAAGTGATTGTTTCACTTCATAACTGCCATTGCTATCTAGCTTGAACTCCAGCACTACTGTCGCAGGATTATCTTTATAAACCAAGGTGTACGTGTTGGTACCAGAATCAAAATCAACCGCTAGCGCTTTGCCTTGGCTAGTCCAATTAGTCTCAATCGCGTTTATATCCGCAGTGGTCAGATTCACCTTAAGCGTTTCCACGCCATCAGAACCTAGGGCAAGATTGACGTTGCCATTTTCAGTTACCACGACAAACTCATCAGCAATAGTATCGGTTTCTGTCCACTCTTCAGACGCGTCACTCATTGTGGTGTTCACGCCATCTTTGAGATTCACTTTAATTGGAGCTACCGTATCGTCACCATCTTTATCCGTCGCTACAATTGCCAAATTAAGTATGTCGATATTGGTCGTGTCATCGTTGGCGTTATCAATAGGTAGGTACTGCTTGACTGTGTAGCCACCACCGATGCCACTATCTAGCACAAAGGTGATTACATCTTGTCCCTGAGCACCATCTTCTAGATACACGCGTAACGTATCATCGCTCACGCTGTACTTGGTCTCTTTGCCTTGTGTCGTAATACCATCCAACAGAGTTCGCAACGCCGCATCATCTTGCCATTTAACCGAGTCAATACCATCAACGCCAGCGACAAAACTTACGCTATCATGTTGACTGATCGCATTCTCTTCCGTTCCATCAAGCGTTAATGTCTCATTAAGTTGCACTGACGATGTACTGTTACCCACAGTGATATCTTGACCATCTGTAACCGTCAGCTTGATTTCTGCCGGGGTTGGATCGCCATCAGTATCTGTTGCGACTAGTGGCAACAGTATAACGGCAGCATCTATCGGTGACTGAGCTTGGTCAAACGGTTTATATTGAGTGATGCTGTACTCACCGTTGGCATTGCCTTGCGTATCTTTGCTCAGCGTCGCTTGCAAAATGTAGTCAGCAACATTGAGTGGCTGGTTTTGGTTGGTAGAGACGACAATACTATCGCCACCATTGATAATATGGACAAAAGTCTCTGCTTCATCGACAGTGATATTATTCAGTACAGAATTAGTGTCGCTGTCTGCGACAAATTTGAGACTCGCCAGATGGTCACTACCACTGGTTAAACTGACGTTAAGTGTTTCACCCTCACTATCGGTAGTAATGGTCTTAATTGCACTAACTTCAGTCCATGCAACATCAAGTTTACCTGCAAAACCAATATCCGTGCCGTCTTTGATTTTCAAGGTCACATCAACGGAATCGACATCGTTGTCACCATCTTTGGTGTGTACTTCTAGCTTGGCAGTGAGAACATCCATTGCTGAAGTCGCATCGGTGTGCAAAATATCGGAGTTTGGCTTAAATGAGATATCGCCATCTCGAGTGATGTACACTGTGCCGATACCGTTGTCATCCGCACCTTTGGCGTCAAGTGCAATTGCATACACACCCTGACCATCTGGCGTGTAGTCATCCAAGTCATAACTCTTATTGTCGTAAACGATATGAGTCACTTGATCGCCGTCTTTACTCACATCAGCAAAGATGTTTTTCACCTCGGTTGTGCTGCCCTGAGTGCCTAGTGTGGGTTCATTAATGTCATCGAATAGAATCGACGCGTTAAGAGTAGAAACATCATCAATCAGATTGACAGTAACATAGGCTTGCTGAGCCCCTGTCTGGCTTGTGTCGCCATCAAAGTCTGTTGCCATAATTGGCAGTTTGAGTACCAGCGCATCTGTGCCAGCATTTGGATGGTCGACCTCTTTAAGTAAGGTGAACGTCACTTTGCCGAAATCATTACTGGTATAGTCGGAATTAACTGTGGCTTCAAACACCGTTTCCTTGCTATCACCGCTACCGATAAAACCAATTAAACCGTTACTGGTCTGCTCAAACTGCACAGCTTGTTTATCAGCGGTTAGAGTGACTGGCGCATCATTTTGATCGGTAATGATGATACCCGTCGGTTTAATTTCGATGGTTTTGATATTATCTGAGCTTGCCTCAAACTCGACGCTGACTGAGTTTGATTCGGTGTGGTCATCGCTTTCACCCAGCCCTTTCTCATAAACGTCTACGCTTGAATCTGGTTTTATTTGTGGATCTTGTCCATCCACCAAGGTGAGATTAAAGCTGTTGCTTCCAGAGTCGCCATCGGTATCTTTAGCGGTCGCGACGATCTTCAATTCAATATGATTATCTAACGGATTATCCAGTGGGCGATACTGTTCAACAGTGACATCACCGCTTTGTTTATCCAACGTAATGTTGAGCACTTCCGTTGTGCTCCCCTTAATAAACAGTGAATAAGATCCATCTTCACTTTTCACTTCAAGCTCACGCCCTTCACTGGTGAGGTCGTCTAATTTCAATGGACTATTATCGGCTAGAGCAAACAACACAGTATCGATATCATCCGTGCCACTGTGAATATCCAGCAATTGCGTGAAAGTCTTCTTAGCTGGCGTCGCCACATCCATGTCAGTGGTTTCAGTTAGGCTTGCACTGCCATTGATGTCAATCGATGGTGTCACACCATCTTTAATATTGACGGTAATTTGCTTAGTGAGTGGATTATCATCTGTGGAGGTTGCGGTTACATCGACCAACATCGTACTCACATTATTGTTTGATTGATCTATCGCAGCATACTGAACCACATCATAGCTGCCAGCGACTTTATTACCGACCGCTTCTGGGTAATAAATTAGCTCCAATACCTTGTTATTGTCTTCGTCGAGCAAAGTAATGGTGTCGTCGGTTGCCACCAGCTTGAGCGGATTACCATTGCTAGTCCATTTTGAGACATCATCTTGATTGTTGAGCGAAATACTCGACTCGGCGCCATCAGGACCCGGGTTCAGTTTGACGTCGCCACTAACAGACTTAGTAGCAAACTCCCCATCACCATCGACACTCTCTTTAAGTGTCACTTGGTCATTTTTCAGTGATGTGTCTACCCCGTCTTTGATATTCACCGTCAAAGTTTTGCTGATGTTAGCGTCGTCAGTTGATGAAACAGTGACGTCAAACACTAAGCTACTAGTGCTGCCTTGTTGATCAATTGGCAGTGACTGCTCAACCTTATAATTACCTTCATCATCAAGCACTACTTTCAAGACTTGCGCGGTTGGGTCATTTTTGTAGACCACGCTGTAAGTATTGCTATCAAGGTCCTCTACAACCGCAAGAGCCTTACCTTGGCTAGTCCAATTCGCATTGATATCGTTGATTTGAGCTTGGCTAAGCGTTAAGGCGACTGCCGAAACTCCGTCAACACCCGGCTTGAGATTTACATCACCGCTCACTTCACCTTTGATGAATTGGTTATCGCCATCATCTTTTTCTGTCAAGGTCACTGTACGGTTTTTCAGCGATGTCTCCGCCCCATCTTTAATGGTGATAGCAATCGTCGCAGTGGATTTTTCATCATCGGTAGAGAAAGCACCAACAGTTAAGTTAATCACGCTCTGCTCAGCGCCGATTTGATCGATAGGTAAGAACTGCTCGACTGAATAGTCACCCGTTTCGTCGTCAAAGTTAAACTCAATGACTGTCTGATTCAGATCGTCTGCATAAACAAGCTTGAAGTCATTACCATTTTCGAGCAGTTCAAGAGGTTTACCTTGGCTAGTCCAACTGGATAAAGCGTCGCTATCATCAATGCTAACTTCAACTTCACTGACACCATCAACACCCGCTTTGATGTTGACGCTACCCGTTTTAAAACCGTAAGAGACATCAGGATCGATACCCGTTTGCTTCTCAGTATATTGAATTGTGCTATTACTTAGACGGGTTTCCACCCCATCCTTAATCGTGACATCAATGCTCGCTTGTACATTGGCATCATCAGTTGATGTAGCAGTCACGGTGAACTCTAGTTTGCTGAGATTACTCACATCTTGATCAATAGGCTTATGTTGAATAACTTGGTAATTGCCCGTCGTACTATCAAAGATGAACTCCAGCACTTTGTTATCCGGATCGCTTTCATACACCAGCGTGTAATCGTTACCTGACTTAACAATATCCAAAGCTTGATCTTGGCTCGTCCAATCCATGACTTCAGCTTCGTTATCTAGCGTTACTGATACTTCAGAAACGCCATCAGAACCTGCTTTCAACTGAACGCTGCCATTCTTGGCATTACCAAACTGGCCCTCTTTTTCAGTGTAAGTGATTGCACTAGTTGAAAGTTTTGTTTCTACGCCGTCATTGAATCTAACCTCAATATCAGCAACCGTAGGGTCACCATCTGCATCGGTGGCAACGATGGAGAGCTCAAATAAATCATTGTTATCGCTAATATCGTTGTCAATCGGTAAATACTGCGTCACGGTGTAGCCACCGCTGTTATCGTCATCCAATACCAAGGTCATTACGTCGTGCTTGACACCATTACCATCTGTAAACCACACCCGAATCACACCATCGTCGACTTGGTAGTCAGTATCTTGACCTTGAGTCTTAATCACTTCAAACGCAGCCTTTGCCTCTGTCGATAATTGCCACGCAACCGTATCAATCTCATCCGAACCTTGAATAAATTTAACGGTCGAATGCTTAACAATCGCATTATCTTGGCTACCATCTAGAAGCAATGTTTCCGTCAGTGAAAGGGTCGAGTTTGGCTTGCCAACACTGATATCTGCGCCGTCATGGACGGTGATATCAATGGTCTCTGCGGTGATATCACCATCACTGTCTTTGGCTTCAAACGGTAAGCTGAGCGTTAATACGTCAGATGTTTGGTCAAACGCTTGATGCTGAATCACTTTATAAGCACCAGTGCGTTCCCCTTGTGCATCTTCACTGAATGTCGCTTGCAGTACATAACTTGCAGCATCACTCGGGTTCTTGCTCAGTGACACCACGATGCTCTGTCCATTATCAATCACATGAACAAAGGTTGCCGCTTCATCAACTGTGATGCTATTGAGGACCGAATTGGGATTTGAGTCACTCACAAAACTCAAGCTAGCAATGTTGTCACTGCCCACTTGTAAGCCAACATCTAACGGTTGACCATTGCCATCCTTGGTAAAGGTTTGTGCGTTCTGGGTCTCGGTAAAGCTCAGAGTGAGATCACCCATAACACTGATATTGTCACCATCTTTAATCTTGAGAGTTACATCGATAGAGTCTGGATCGCCGTCGCCATCTTGGGTAAATACCTCAAGCTTAGCGGTTAGAATATCGTTCGTGGCAGTGGCATCTGTATGCAATATGTCTGAGTTTGGCTTGAAGGAGATATCACCATCGCGAGTAATATACACCGTCCCAATACCGCTATCATCACTACCTACCGGATCGAGCTCAATCGCATAAACGCCATCACCATTTGGCGTATAATCATCTAGGTTATAGCTGACATCTGCGTACTTAATATTGGTGACCTGATCGCCATCTTTACTTACATCAGCAAAGATATTTTGCACGCCAGTTTCTAACCCTTGCGACCCAACATTTGGCTCAACAATTTGGTCAAACACCAAGGTTGGTTTGAGCGTTGACACGTCATCAATCAGGTTTACGGCTAGATAGGCGGTTGGGCTTGGGTCACCATCAAAATCCGTCGCAACGACAGGCAATGTAAGTTTTAGACTATCTATCCCCGTACCGGGATGTTCTACGGGTTGATGCAGAGTGAACTCAACTAGACCAAAATCATCACTGCCATAATCTGAGTTAACGGTAACCTCTAACACGGTCTGTTTACTGTTACCGCTGCCGATAAAGCCGATGAGCCCGTTATCACTCTGCTCAAATTGCACCACTTGTCCGTCAGACTTCAGCACCACTGCCGCATCATTTTGGTCGGTAACCACAATGCCCTGCTCTTGGAATTCAATGGTCTCAATATTGTCGGAGCTATCAGCAAAGGTGAGCTTAGTTGAGGCAAACTCACTGTTGTCATTTTGCTCATCGATACCTTTTTCATAAGCGTCTAACGACGTAATTGGGTCTATTGCCGGATCTTGCCCATCAACCAAAGTCAGCTTAAAGCTATTGCTGCCAGTATCAAGGTCGGTATCACTGGCTGTGGCTTTGATCGTCAAGACGATATTATCGTCGGCTGGGTTGTCAAGCGGCAGGTATTGCTTAACCGTTACGTCACCGCTTTGCTTATCCAACGAGATATTGAGTACTGCTTCATCACTGCCTTTGATAAACAGAGAATAAGAGCCATCATCACTTTTCACTTCAAGCGGGCGATTTTCACTGGTCAAATCATTCAGTTTAAATGCGCTGTCGTTAGCTAATTGGAAAAAGACAGTCGTTAATGCATCCGTACCGCTTTCAATACCTAGCAAGCCAGCAAAAGTTTGCATAGCCGGTGTCACATCAGACATATCCGTGGTTTCAGTTAACTCCGCATCACCGTTCACCTCTATTGAAGGCGTAACACCATCTTTAATCTTAACGGTGATCTGTTTGGTCAATGAATCATCGTCTGTCGATGTTGCTGTAACATCCACCAATAACTTATTGACGTTGTTGGTCAACTGATCAATCGCCGCATATTGGGTAACCTGATAGGTGCCAGCCGCGTTATTGCCCACCTCTTCAGGGTAATAAATTAACTCCAGAACCTTCTCATCATCACTGTTCCATAGGGTGATCGAACTGTCTGTGGTCGTCACCGTGGTCGGCTGACCATTACTGGTCCAGTTTTCGACTTGATCAAGATTGACTAACTCGATACTCGTTTCGGCGCCATCCGGTCCTGGGTTCAGCTGCACATCACCATGAACAGTCGCTGGCGCAAAGTCGCCTTGGTTGTCCACCATTTCATGCAAGGTCACCTCATCGTTTTTCAGAGAAGTATCCACCCCATCTTTGATATTAACCGTGAGGGTTTTACTGATATCCGCATCATCCGTTGAAGAAGCGGTGATAGAGAAGGTTAACGTGCTAGTCGCACCCTCTTGGTCGATAGGCAGTAACTGCTCGACATGGTAATTACCCTCACCATCGAGTGAAACTTGAAGCACATGGTTGTCCGGATCATCTTTGTATACTAGTGTGTAGATGTTGTTGGCATAGTCGACCACAACCGAGAGCTCATTGCCTTGGCTACTCCAATTTGCCTCAATATCATTCACTTGCGCTGCGCTTAAGCCCAACACCAGTGCAGAAACCCCATCAACGCCGGGTTTCAAATTCACATCTCCGCTTACTTCACCTTTAATAAATTGATTGTCGCTATCGTCTTGCTCTTTTAGCGTCACCGTGCGGTTTTTCAATGATGTTTCCACACCATCTTTAATCGTGATATCGATTGACGCTTGTGTGTCAGCATCGTCCGTTGAACTCGCCGTTACCGTAAAATTAAGTTCACTCTGATTTGAGCCATCTTGGTCTATCGGTAGATGCTGAATAACTTGATAAGCGCCAGTATTGTTATTAAAAATAAACTCAAGCACTGCGGTCGATGGGTCACTCTCATAAACTAAAGTAAAATCATTGCCATCTTGTATCACTGACAGGGCTTGCCCTTGACTTGTCCACTGCTCTACATCGGCAAGATTATCCAACGCGACACTAATCTCAGAAACGCCATCAGAACCTGCTTTTAACTTAACGCTGCCATTCTTGGCATCACCAAACTTATGTTCCTTCTCGGTGTAGCTAAGCGCACTATCTGATAACTTGGTATTGGCACCATCTTTTAAGATCACCTCGATGTCGGCAACCACTGAATCGCCATCAGCATCGGTGGCTACAATCGAGAACTCAAAGGAGTCTTTGTTGTCACTCATGTCGTTGTCGATTGGCAAGTATTGCGTCACGGTGTAATCACCGCTTTTATCACCTTGTAATTCAAAGGTAATCACGTCTTGCTGATTGCCATGCTCATCTTGAATAAATACACGGATCAATCCATCGGTGATCTGATATTGCGTGTCCTGTCCTTGTGTGGTGAGCGCTGCCAGTGCCGCTTCCATTTCAGGCGAAACTTGCCATACAACGGTGTCGATTTCGTCAGAGCCCTGTTTTAACTCTACCGAAGCATAGCGAGTGATCGCATTCTCTTCGCTACCATCGAGTCGTTTGGTTTCGCGAAGTTTGACAAAACAATCGGGATTGCAAACCGTTATGTCTGCGCCATCATTGACGGTGACATCAATCGTGTCGCGAGTTATGTCTCCGTCACTATCTTCCGCTGCGAATGGAAACTCTATGGTTAACACATCATCCACTTGATCAAACGCTTGATGTTGTATGACGGTATATTCACCACTTCGAACACCCTGCGCATCTTCGCTCAACGTGGCTTGCAGTACATAGCCAGTTTGGTCATTGGGATCACTAGCAAGTGAGACGACAATACTCTGTCCATCATCAATAATATGTACATAAGTCGGCGCTTCATCGACCGTAATAGAATTTAGTACTGAGCCACTATTTTCATCACTAACAAAATCCAAACTGACGATGTTGTCGCTGCCAACTTGCACGCCAATATCAAGCGGGTGTCCGTCATTGTCTAGGGTGAAAGTCTGAGGGTTTTGCGTTTCAGTAAAGCTCAACTCAAGCTCACCGACAAAACTGATGTTGTCACCATCTTTAATCTTGAGCGTTACATCAACCGAATCAACGTCATCATCGCCGTCTTTGGTAAACACTTCGAGGTTAGCGGTAAGAATGTCATTAATTGAGGTGTCATCAGTATGCAGAATATCTGAGTTAGGTTGAAACGAAATATCGCCATCTCGAGTAATGTAAACAGTCCCTATTCCGGTATCATCATCACCGACAGGATTAAGTGCAACTGCATATACACCTTGAGCATTTGGTGTGTAGTCATCGAGATTATAATTCTGGTTACCATAGACAAAATGAGTCACCTGGTCGCCATCTTGACTCACATCACTGAAGATATTTTGTGTAGCCGTGACGATACCATCAACACCAATGGTAGGCTCAACAACTTGGTCAAACAGTATCGACTCCTTAAGTGTCGACACGTCATCCACCACCGCAATAGTTAGCGTTGTTGCTTGGGCACCATCAAGTGCGCTATCTGAGTCTGATTTATCGTCATCGCTATCAACAGCATAGATAGGAAAATCGAGATGGTATAGATTATTGTCAGCGCTGCTAGGGTCATTTGGACCACTGTGATCTAATGGTTTTAGCAATTCAAATGTGTAACTGCCATCCGGTTGTAGGGTTATCGTAAAGACAGTGCCACCATCTTCATCTTTACCTGCGTATGAATGGATAAACGAGCCGTCATCTTGTGTCGTGTCGACCAAGGTAATATCTAGCTCACCACTTTGAAGCAACCCTTGGTACTGGCTATTAAACGCCTCAACATCGATTTCAAAATGTTGCACAGCGTCGCTACCTTGATAACCCAGCATACCTTGAGACAACACGGGACTACCGCTATCCAACTGGCTTTCTAAAACGGGTTCGATTGAATTAGGCAATTCAACCGTCGGTGCAGCACCATCTATCACTTGATAGTTAATTACATTAGTGACAACGTCACCATCATAATCAATCGATGTCACTGGAATGGCGAAATTGAGCGCATCCTGATCATTATTTTGCTCTAACGGCAGATTCTGAGTAATCGAATAAGTGCCATCCTCTGACAAAACAATGGCTAATATGACCGCCTCTGGTGCATCTTTAATCGTTAAGGTTAGCGTTTTACCATCTTCGGTAAGCGTCGCTTCTGTCTCCTGATTGTCTGACAACACACCAACGAATTGATCAATAGCATTGGCATCAAATCGAACCACTTCCAGCTCATCGGCACCAAGCTCAAACACAGTGCCCGATGTCTGATAAGGGTTGTCTTCACTTAGCGTTACCGCTTCGGTATAGCTTTCATCCACCTCTACCGCTGATTGCTCATCACCATCCTCTACCGACACTGTAATGGATAGCGGCTGCTTAAGAGGATTGCCATTGGTATCTGCGCCAGTTAAGGTCAAACTGACTTGCAATAAATTATCACTAAATTGGACTAAACCTTGACTGCCGTTTTCGACATCATGGTCAATCGGTTTTTCTAATGTGGTTGTCAGGCGCAATAGAATATCTTTGCCACTTTGCAGGGCATCAATATCTATGGTCAGTACCTTTTCTTCACCTTGAGAGCCAATAATGGCGTTGGTCGTTGGATCATAGATAAAATCAACCGGCTGCCCCGATGACGTGATCTCTGAATTTAGCTCGTTGAGTAACGCACTTAAGCTACTGGTTACTGGAACAAAAGAGCTTGGGTCTAGGCTGAGAGTACCAGCCGTTACTGTCGCTTGCGTGAGCGTCTGCTGTGGATAAGTCCCATCCGACAAATTGCCTTCTGTTACCGTGGTATTAATGATCAAACCACCTTCAGCAGCAACGACATCATTACCGTCTTCATACTCAAACTGCTCACGCTGATTATCAAACCCAGCAGTTTCAAACTTCGTCGCAGCGATGGTTTGAGCCAAATTTAGTGGTATGGTTGATGATGTACTGATCGCAGAACCGTCCGGCGTCCCACCCGCCTCGGTAGATTCAAGTATCTCAGTCGGGTCTTCTCCCGCCAAAATAGCCTCTTGAATCGCATTAACATCAAGCACCGCATCTGTTGGCTCATCAATAGTCACTAGCTCACCATTGAGATTAGCAATGCTCAGTTGCGGTTGTTGATTAGCGGCAATATTAATACAACCAACACAGTTCTCATCAACCAAAAATAGCTCATTATTAATCGCTACCACTAGCTCACTACCCGCAGGGGTAAACAACAAATCATTGGGCTTTAGCTCAAATCCTTTAGTTGCTCCAACTGCTGCTTCCCCAGGTCGCACCACAATAGGAGTTCCCACCACTTCATGAATCGTTCCTGGTACTGAAACAGTTTGCTCGTTCATAATAACCATCCCTAAGCTAACTTTGGTTTATTTCTTCGATCAATATCACTACTGATAAGCATAGGAAAAAACTGAACTTGTTGCGTAAAATAGTTTGCATATGTTTGATTTTGAGATTTCTATCAATTATTTGATAAAACATATGGATAACAAACACACACCACGTTTGATGCAGCTAAACCAATGAACGAACCTTAAGATTACCCATAAGAATGAAGCCGCTTTATTTCTTTATCGACCCTAAATCTACTTTTGTTTTAAATATCAATATGTTTTCAAATCTATAACCCAACTCCTTTGCATTCGCCTTAAAAGCAATACCTCGCCACTAACGCGAAACCTACATCTGCTGACTAAACTTGGTTAAAACAACCCAGTCAGGGAGCAAGCAATGAGTGATAAATCGAACCAATCCAAGTGCCCTGTAATGCATGGCGCAAACACAAATCAGCAGGCTGCGGAGTTTAACTGGTGGCCGAAAACCTTGAATCTCGACATACTCCACCAGCACGACAATAAAACCGACCCAATGGACGCAGCCTTTGACTATGCTGAGGCATTTAACTCACTCGATCTCGAGGAGCTGAAAAAAGATCTCAAAGCCTTTATGACCGATAGCCAAGATTGGTGGCCGGCAGATTGGGGGCACTATGGCGGCTTGATGATCCGCATGGCTTGGCACTCAGCAGGGACTTATCGTATTGCTGATGGACGCGGCGGAGCGAGTCGCGGCAACCAGAGGTTTGCCCCGCTCAATAGTTGGCCAGATAACGGTAACCTCGACAAAGCAAGACGCCTACTCTGGCCAATCAAGAAAAAATACGGCAATAAAATTTCATGGGCGGATCTGATTATTCTTGCGGGCAACATGGCGTATGAATCAATGGGTTTTAAAACCTTTGGATTTGCGGGCGGACGAGAAGATATTTGGCATCCTGAGAAAGACATTTATTGGGGCGCAGAGAAGGAGTGGCTACAACCGAGTGGCGGGGAGAATAACCGCTACTCTGGCGAGCGCGATTTAGAAAACCCTCTCGCCGCGGTGATGATGGGCTTAATTTATGTCAACCCTGAAGGTGTAGACGGCAAACCAGATCCAATCAAAACGGCTCACGATATGCGCATCACCTTCGCTCGAATGGCGATGAATGATGAAGAGACAGTTGCTCTAACCGCAGGTGGACATACTGTCGGTAAAGCACATGGTAATGGCGATGCCTCCGTGTTAGGACCAGAACCCGAAGGGGCTGAAATTGAAGATCAAGGTTTGGGTTGGCTAAATAAAACCTCGCGTGGGATTGGGCGCAACACCGTCACCAGTGGCGTTGAAGGTGCTTGGACGACAAATCCAACCCAATGGGACAACGGCTATTTCGAACTGCTATTTAAATACGATTGGTGGGTGACCAAGAGCCCGGCGGGCGCTGCACAGTGGGAACCGGTCAATATCAGTGAAGAAGATATGCCCGTCGATGTAGAAGACCCTACCATCAAATGTAAGCCAATGATGACTGATGCCGATATGGCGCTTAAATTTGATCCTGAGTATCGCAAAATAGCTGAGCGCTTTCGCGATGACCCTGCCTACTTTGTCGATGTGTTTGCCCGAGCATGGTTCAAGCTCACTCATCGCGACCTAGGTCCAAAATCACGTTACCTTGGTGCAGATGTACCAAAAGAAGATCTGATTTGGCAAGATCCAGTGCCAAGTGTTAGCTATCATCTCAGTGATGAAAACATCGACAGCCTTAAACTCGCCATTCTCAACAGTAACCTATCTATTAGTGATCTGATCACAACTGCATGGGACAGTGCCCGAACTTATCGTGGTTCCGACCGCCGAGGCGGCGCGAACGGTGCCCGCATTCGCCTAGCCCCACAAAAAGACTGGCAAGGTAACGAGCCTGAAAGACTTGCTCACGTGCTCGCTGAACTCGAATCGATTAAAGCCAGCCTCGGTTCACCAATCAGCCTTGCTGATTTAATTGTTCTTGGCGGTTGTGTAGGGATAGAAAAAGCAGCGTCTAATGCAGGACTGAGTATTAGCGTGCCGTTTGCTCAAGGTCGCGGGGATGCTGCGCCGGAAATGACCGACGAGCACTCGTTTGATGTTTTGGAGCCGATCCACGATGGTTTTAGAAACTGGCTCAAAGATGACTACGCAGTCACGGCTGAAGAGTTACTACTAGAACGCAGCCAATTGATGCAGCTTACTGCCGCTGAAATGACGGTGCTCGTCGGTGGTATGCGCGTACTTGGTACCAACTATGGTGGCAGTCAGACCGGTGTATTGACCGATCGAGTCGGCGCATTAAGCCAAGACTTCTTCGTCAACTTAACCGACATGAACTACACATGGCACCCTGCTGACAACGGCTTGTATGAGATTCGTGAGCGCGCCTCTGGCAGTACTAAATGGATTGCATCACGGGTTGATTTGATCTTTGGCTCAAATTCGGTATTGCGCTCTTATGCCGAGCTCTATGCCCAAGATGACAACCAAGGTAAATTCGTTGCTGATTTTGTCGCAGCTTGGGTCAAAGTGATGAATGCCGACCGATTCGATTTGTAGCATCAGCTTCATCAGTCCAAATAAAATATTGCAGATAAAATAAAGCCCTCGCTCAGTGCGAGGGCTTGCTTCAAACTACTACTTAAAACGACGTTAAGTATTGCCAGTTATGGTTGCTCCAATCATCCATGTTTGGTTTATCCGGCCATGGGAAGTAACCGTATCCATCCGTTTTCAGTTGATAGTAATGACGCTTACCATCATGAAAATCATACAAGAATACATCGCCCACTTTACCTGTATCACCATATACACCGAGTGCATCTTGACGGTACCAATTCACCACATCTTGCTCAAACTCATCGCGGTCTAACCAACGGCTAAGCGTTTCATTTAACGAGTTGTCGCTGCCAACAAAATGCCACTCGGCGTTAGAGAACTCGCCATTAGGCATCTGGGTTACAACACCAGCTGTCTTTTGTAAGAAATACCCTTGCTGACCATCTTTCAATCTAGTCTTGAACAACTGGTATGGCGTACTTGTTATGCCTGCTTGCTCTACAGTGAGTACTTCTTCAACACCGTAGTAAGCTTTAAGACGCGCACTATGATCTAATCCTTTACGCTCCACACGGATCGGGTTTAGGTCAAAGTTAACATAAGTCTCTGCACTGCCGAGATATTTCCAATCTTGGTTAGACAACTGATCTGACGGCATTGCCCCTGCGTTAACTCGTTTCATCATAAAGTAGTCACGAGTACCAGTCTCAGGGTTGCTTTGAGCAAATAGTGCACCAACGAAGCCTGATTCCATTTGCGTCGCAGAGAGTACGGAAGCGTTTTGACCAAATAATTGATACTGTACTTGCGCTAGCACTGCACGATCAAATTCCGCTACGCTTGCGTAATCAATATTATGCAGTTGACTAATCTGAGCAAACGTTAAGGTATCTTCAACACCTTGCGCATAACCGTCATAATCTTTACCAAAGCTTACTGCACGCTGCGGATATTCATCACTCATGTCAAATTGGCGAGTAGTTAGTTCAACCTTACCAAAGTCGCCATAGCTTGGCTGTTGCTCCTCGACATATTGGTCCACTAGATCATCAAAGTAACCGATGAACTTCCATTCACCATTCGATTGACCGCTGTCAGGGAAATACCAGTAATGGTGGTTTTGCAATTCAAACAGCTCAATTCGACCATTGCGATGGTAATGGAACACATCGCCAGGGTTACCATTTCGGTTGTTTTCACCCCAATCGAAGAATCGCTCTTGATCGACATCCGCCAAAATTGCATCACGAACCACATCTTCCAGTAGACGCTCTGGACAGAAAATCGTCATACTTTCAGGGTTAGCAGCACGCTCTAAGTTAATGTGGAATTTGTTACTCATGTTGCCATCTAAACGACGACCATCCAGCGCCACTTTTTCAAGCTTACCACCTGCGTAACTCACTTCAGCCCAACATTGACCCACTTGTGGCTGTGGTAAATCAAATACATTACCTGATGCACCATACATAGGTGGATAAATGTAGCTTAAATTTTGTTTGATCGGATCGTAGTAGCCCACCATGGTCATGACATCGACACCAGACACACGCGGCTTAAGCTTAGTGGTTTGTTCAACCTCAACCATCGTTTGGGTATTTTCATCCCAATGAGTAAAGCCTGACTCGGTAGACATATCCAGTAGGTCATGCCCTGTCAGATAGTCTTGGGTCACTTTTGATGTATAGCCAGTAAACAGTGGATAGCTGCTCGCACTTGAGTCAAAGTCACCACCCGCCATTGGGTCTTTTTGATAGCCAACAAGCCCTTTAAAGTTACGATCATCATAACCGCGGTTATACCAAACGATGTTATCGGACATACGTCCACGGTAGGCATCATAACCCCAGCCACTTGTCGTGCTGTGGTAGTACACATCCGGACCACCAGGCCAGTGCCATAGACTAAATGCGTGACCAACTTCATGAGTCACTTCGTTACCCGTAGAGTCGACTAACAGCGCCATGCCGTTACCACCAGATAGACCGTGGGTGACATCGACAACCTCGCCTTTCTTGTTAAGGTAACGACCGATTGAGTGACCGATCACCACCGTTGGAAAATTAGCAGGCTGCCATTGGTGAGTACCCGCGGTGCTTGGCACACCAAAGTTTGCGTTGTTGATACCTGTCTGAATCAACGATTTGGTGATGTTCTCGCGCATATCACCTGAGTACACATCAGGTTTATCAAACTGACTGTATTCCTCTTCCACCTCACCGTACGCGGTAACCACTTTATCTAACTTAACCGGTAAGTATGGGCTGATAGTCATGGTCGCAAGTGGGAAACGTTGGAACAACTCTGAACCGTGGTTTGCCATACGCGTTTCTAAAGGCTTAGCCGCAGGTGGCTCAGTGAGCATACCAATGCGTACCATAGGCATCTCTACATGCATTGGCGCACCAAACTCGATGCTGTCTGCTGCTAGTTCACCTTCACGCATATCATAAGTTTCAAAGCGCAGGCTCAAACCTTTTTCAACATAGTTCCAAGGCAGTACCGTAGAGTAAGAGCGCTTCGAGTACAGAATGTCAGGTCGTTCATCTTCTACTGTACGGTCAGCACTTAGTAGCTGAGAAGGGTTATTTAGAACACGTTTTTCTAACAGCTGACCATCTTTGTAGATGTAGACAAGGATACTTTTCTCATCGAGACTTTCTTTCTCAGGCGTAACCACTAACAAAGCTTCACGATGTGTGACTAATTTTTGCTGAGATTTTTCTGCGTTTCCATATGGCTCTGAAGTTTGGTTTTGTACAAAACGAATTTGCGCAGCAAAAGTGCCTGCTAGATGGTTGGTTACCTCAAGATCATCAATGAAACCAATCGCATCGGTTTGCTTTTCGTCAAAAGGTTTACAATCTTGGTTAGTCGTGCTGACTCCACTGCCTGCAAGGTAACGCACGCTACATAGTTTGTCGTTCTCGATCCACTCTAAGTAGTTCTGTCCAAACTGATCATGATAAACATACACGCCATCCTGCTCATTGGTTAAACGCCAAGGAGCTTTAACAAAGTCAAACATTGCTTCCGCAGAACGGTCTGCATAAGCCACATTTTCTTCGTACGATGAACCTAGAACAAACGGCATAAATAATGGTTTGTTATCCGGCGTCATTGGATATAGGTATTCGCCAAAACGCAAGAAACGTCGACCATTACGTTCTTCCCAATTGTCAGGATTTTGCGCCAACTGATTGACCTGATTAACACGGGCTTCAATTTTTTTTGCCATCTCTTGCATCATCGTGATGCGAATATCTTCTCCTGCCATCACACTCTGAGCAGGAAGCAGCGCACCAATGGCACTGGCTAAAAGGGCTTTTTTGATCATTGCGATACTCATCAACGGTATTACGACAGAGCGGTCAAATGCAGCATTAACTCACTTAAGACCACAGCCAAATAGGATTAAAACCGAACTATCAACCTATTTACCGATGAATATACTGCCCACGCACTTATAACTCGAGGCAATAAAGGAACTAAAAGTCATTCCATGGCTCAATGTCACATTTTGATACACTTAGATTTCAAAATATGAAAAATTCTTACCTAACCAATTAATTTAATGAACATTTTTAAATACAAACAACCTTATTAACCACGATAAAATTGGGCAAAAAATCACAAATAAACCTCAATAATAGAACTTAGTTCCATTTTTATACTTATCCCCAAGTAACCTCGAGATGCTAGGTTCAGCGAGAATGACTTGGTTTGTAGACGCGGCGGCGATTTAAAGGTCTAGTGGGTCTAAATCAAAAATCGACAACAAAGTATACAAACCAAGTCAACTCGCCCTTTGGGAGCGTGTCATTGACCCGATTGCTGCGTCAAACAACTTGGAAAGAGCAGGGTTGTTTTCCTTGAACTCGAATCAATGGCAACGCTCTGAATCCTGCATCTTGAAGCCACTTGGGTATAAACATCAGTTCAAAGACATTAATTGGCTTTTAGTCGTCTTATCTAGCTTTTCGATAGCATAGCGAAAAGCAGTTCTTGGCATCTGCTTATGTTTAAGACGCAGGTAGTCAATCACCATTTGGGGTTGATGCCGGCTGAGTACTTTTAACATCCACCCATAGCCTTTTTGAACTAAATGATGATCGCTTCCCATCAACTTATCAGCGACCAATAATGGCTTTAAGCCGCTGTCTCGACCTTTGTTTATCGGGTAGATCAGTATCACTGCTGCCGATCTTTGTACGGCAAAATTAGGATGTTCTACCCACTGAAGTACTCGCGGAAATAACGCGTTATTCTGCGCCAATAATTCACCAAAGGCGTGCGTGCAAAAATCGTCGCAATCTCCCCAGCCTTTAATATAGGTAAACAACCAACGCTCAAACACCTCAAACGTCGCCTCTGTATATTGCTTACGAACCCGAAACGCCCAGTCATAAGCAACAACACCACAAGCCCAGTCTTGAGTTGCCAGTAAAATTTCACATTGTTCTAAAACAGACTCGATATCTTTGCTCTCGAGTTGTCGAAATACTTGCGCTGAGACGCGGCGAATTTGGCTGGTAGTCACAGGATGATTTGGGTATCCCAACGAATCAAATTGTTGGCGAACAAGGCTTATAGGTTTCATCATTTTCTGCTTTTCCGGTTAACTGACGCTTAACCATTAACTTACTTTCTGCTTGGGAGATTCGCCTGTCCAACGTTTAAAAGCGCGACTGAAAGCACTGGAATCTGAAAAACCTAGTTCGTGAGCAATGTAAGTGACACTAAGATTATCTTGATTGAGCATTTTTAAGCTCTGCTCTAGGCGATATTTGTCATACAGACGGCGAAAACTCACCCCTTCTTGCTGTAAACGTCGGTTTAAGGTGCGTGGGCTCATGTTTAGCTCAGCGGCGACACTTTCCAAGCTAATCATATTCACTTCTTTACTTTGCAAAACCTTATTTACTTTATACAAGAAGCTGCTTTGCGCCACGCTTTCGGTTTGTTTTTCAGCTAATAGTTGTAATTGCTCATGCAAATTAGGATCAAACTGGCGATGAGTCTTATCGACTAATGCTTTACTGAATAAGAAGTAGCGAGCAGGATAACCCGTACGTACTTCAACGTTAAAAATACGCTCGAACTGCGGCGTCACATCTTTATCAATGGTGATGCGATTAATATGAATGGGTAGACGCAAATTCGCATTTTTACAGTAACTGCGGATCAACTTGAGGATCACACTCAAATACAACCCTAAACTGAGATGACTGACTAAGGTTATTTCGTCCACAAACTCGTGTGTGACTGTCCATAGCTCCAACTCCCCTTGCTCTGTTTCTCGACATATCAATTTTAAAAGTGGATGGATATGAATAGAGTAACGACAAAGTAGCTCACAAAAACGAGTCAGTGTTGGAGCCGTTAACATCGCCAGTACTGGCGCTCCCAGCTCAATTTCATCAAAATGCTCGGCGGTTAGACTAAAACACTCGATTAGCTCTTCGCCATGACATTGGTAAACTTGCGCCACCGCGTGCTCAAGTTGATATGCGGACACTGAGTTAGCTAAACATAATGCTTGGTACTGCTCATCATCGCCCCAAAACTTGCGACTTTCGCCAAACTTTCGCTTAAGCGCCGCATCAAAGGTTTTAAACCAAAATATCGGTAATTGAATGCTAAACTCCGTGGTCTTCATTACTGTTCATCAAAGCTTGAGGTTTTGATGATAGTGTAACCAAGTCGACCTCAAAGCGCATTGCGTTAAGATCTAAGTTGCTACGCGCACCAAGTTTAAAACTTGTAATCTAAACCCACGGACATGATGTATTGTTCTGACTGATAATAATCGATATTTGAGCGTGTAGTTTGTGCACCAACAAATGATACCAACGACCAGTCTTTGTAGCCCCAGATATTGGCATATTCATAAGCGAGGAATAACCCAAAATCTTTATCTTGACGTGTCTGTGCAAAAATAGGGTTTTCTGCATCATAGTCTCGCCATGCCGCGCTCGCTGTTAGTACAAAACCATGCTGGTTAATTCTGCGTGCATAGCTCACTTCTCCTCCATAACTCATGAAAGAAAGCGCATCCCCTTCAGAGTCTGATGCAAAAACGTTAAGAGATGGTATCAACATCGCTTGTTGTTGCGGTATTACATGGCGATAGGCGGTTTTAAAATAATAATATTTGCGCTCGCGTGTTAATAGATCTCGCTGCTGCTGCGTTAGATCGAGACCTTTAGTTCCAGTGCGTTCCTCATCAACATCTGATTCCCCCGCCGCCATATCAATATCAAAGTTCGAACCCACGATGCTGGTTAACTGCAAACGATAGACGTTGCCCGACAAATCGGTTTTGTTTCTTGATTGCTCGACTGCATACGGATCATCCCAAACTTCACCAGAGATTAGCGTTGGCAGCACTGCAATATCAACTATGGTGCCACCCGCTAGTTGTTGGCGATAACCCAATTCAAACGCCAGCGAACCAGTCACGATATCTTCACGGGAGGTCCCCATAAAGAGCTGCTTATCGAGGGAATCACCAAAAGTGTATTGCAAAGAACCAAGAAGCCCAGCAGTGATACTTGCTTCATCACTGCCTTTTGATGCGAGATCCGCTGCTGTTTGCTGGTTATCTTGTTTCACATTAAGGTTACTTGAATTCGAAGTAACCCCAGATAAAACAGTAATATTGCCGCTCAAGCCTTGCTCTGGCGCTAAAGCCGCGTTTGCGGAACAAGTGAACAAAGAGAGCAAAACCAAGTTAAAACATGCTGCTTTCATTAATTAACCTTAAATTTAGGACGTAAAGAAACCACGCTAGCGCCCAAGCGGCATAGCGTTATTTCCACACATTGTTGTTGGTGATTAGAGCGCTTTATGTTTAAGATGTTTTAGTTAGAGGTAGATTGGCGCTTTTTTATCCGACCAAGGTCGAGCTGCCTCTAGTTGGTAGGCTAACTCAAACAACAATCGATCATTGCCTCGCGCCGCAGAAAAATGGCTGCCCACAGGCATATTATCTTTGCTCCAATATAACGGCACTGACATAACAGGATTGCCTGCCACATTTTCTATTGGCGTGTAAGACATCAACCTTTCTGAACGCAACCAAATCTCTTCACCTGAGTGCTGTTTTTGATCAAAATAACTAATATCTTTTGGTACATGATGAGTACATGGTGTTAGCCACACATCGATGTTTTTGAAAAACTCATGATTGTGTTTAAGCGCAAACTGATGACACTCCTGCTGTGATTGCTGGTACAAGTTTGGATTTTTCTCCACGCGTAGCTGCATGGTGCGGGCAAGATAAGTGACATTATCACTAACCAACTCAGGCATTGATTCTAACGGCTTACCTAAAGCGTCAAACTGACTAGCGAACTGCGCCATTTTGTTACCAAATACACCCATATAACTAAACATAAATTGTTCAGCGTTATTTACGGGTTGATCGACCTCAACCACGATATGCCCCAATTGCTCCAATAGCTCAACCGTCGATTTAATCGCGAGTTGCGTTGGCGTATCTGGCAAGCGTCCATGAATGTCACGCATAGTCACACCGACGCGAATTTGGCGATTTAACGGGCGATGCACCATGCCTATTGCCGTGCGCGCAAAAGGGGTATCAAAACCATCTTTAATATGATTTTCAGTCACTGATATCGCTAAAGCCGTATCTCGTACAGTACGAGACATAAAAGACTGGTGAGTAAAGTCTTCTTGCGTCGAGCCGTTGCTTAAGCCAGTGATCAGTTGATCACGGCTAGGTTTGTAGCCAAAAATGCCTGTAGCGGAAGCGGGCATGCGCGATGAACCACCACCATCAGTCGAGTGGATAATTGGTGTATAGCCTGCGGCGATCGCCGCCGCTCCACCACCGGTTGAAGAGTGCACGCCTTTAGCAAGATCCCAAGGGTTACGCGTCGCACCATAGAGTGGATTTTGTGTGCAGCCCAAGGTCATCATCTCAGGAATGTTGCTCATGCCAATGGTGTTTAACCCCGCGTTATGCGCGGCGCGGATAAACCATGATGTCTCTTCAGGACGACGACCTTTGTTAAGCAATGAGCCTAAAGTGCAATCCAATCCTTCAACATCGACACAATCTTTGGCTAATAACGGGACACCTGCAAATGGCGAGTTAGGATTGATTGAATCGGCGCGCTCTAGCGCGAGATCAAAGCATTCTGACACCACAGCATTGACTTGCTGATTGGTCTTATTAATTTTATAAATTGCTTCTTGAACCAGCTCTTTAGGCGTTACTTTTTTACTACGCACCAGTTCCGCCATCGCCGTACCATCTAAAGGTTGTTCTGGCGTTCTAAAATCAATTGGTGCGGCATGAGAACTCGTCGCGCCAACTGGCAAGGATACCGCTGCTGCAGTCGCCGCCCCTGCACCCAGCACCTTAAAAAACTCGCGACGTTTTAGATTATTGATTTGCATAAATTTCACCTACTTTGAAGAAGTTAGGTTGATTCACTTCACAACCTTGCTCTTCGCCTTACGATTCGATGAAGACAATTTACGCAATTTGTATTGATGAAACTCGACCAATAACGCCAACTTATATACCCAATACGCCAACTTAAGATTTAAGCAATTACTTTTCTCGAGCGTCGGAAAGACGTACTGATAAACATTAGCTTTGATGAATGCGGCTAATCTTTACCTTCCGGCTTTGGTATGCATTGATGCATATTAGCACCCAGCCATGTCAAAAAAGCAATTTCGAGTTCATCAACCAGTTTATCTTGGCTGATTAGTACGTAATTGTGCCCTGATAGCACGAAGCCAAACGGCGCGACTAAGTTTCCACGTTTAAGATCATCAACAATTAATGGATAAGAGCCTATCGCCATACCCAAGCCATCAACTGCCGCCTGCAAACAAAAATAGAAATGCCCAAAAGTTTGACTTTGGTTACCTTGAAATAAAGACTGACCGCTTATGCGCATCCAATCTCGCCATGCATCCGGTCGGGTTTGACTGTGTAACAACTTAGCTTGCTGTAAACTCCCATTAACTTGCTGCCAATAGTCAGGAGAGCACACCAACCCTACCCACTCTTCTACCAAAGGAATTTTTACGTAATTCGGGTCAATCTCGAAATCATCACGGCGGATCGCGAGCGATAGCCCAGTTGTCGAGCCCAAGGTCACCGGTCCACCGGATGTAGAAAGTCTCACATCAGTCTCATGCAGTTCATTGAACTCCGTAATTCGAGACATTAACCAGCGCATGGTTAGAGTCGGCTCACATGACACTTCAAGGTATTGCTGTGTTTTTGTCAGCGTCTCAACGCCACGCTCCAATTCCATAAACGCGGCAGAAGTATAACGCGCTAACGTTTCACCTTGCTTTGTTAACAAAACATTACGACCACTCTTAAAAAATAGAGACTGAGAAAGGTATTCCTCTAATGTCTTGATCTGTTTGCTTACAGCGCCATGGGTAAGATTCAGTTTATCCGCTGCCTCTGTATAGCTGCTTGAATTAGCCGCCACATGAAATACATGGAACGCTTTCAAATGCCTCATCCGTGAATTTTCCTCACATTTTTTCAGAAATCGTTTCGATTATTAAAATTTCAGTTTCAGATTAGCATACAGCCCATCTAACCAATACCAATTACTTGAGGATTTAAAATGGAAGCCATGACTCTTGCCTTATTAGGTCTATTAATCGTCATAAGTCCAGGAGCTGACTTTGTTCTCGTACTAAAAAACAGTTTGAATCAAGGGCGCAAGGCAGGCATCGTGACAGCGCTTGGAATTAGCGCAGCTATTAGCGTTCATATCGCTTACAGCGTGCTAGGAATCAGTTACTTAATTTCACAAAATGTATGGCTATTTGAGCTAATTCGTTACTGTGGTTCTGCTTACTTGATTTACCTTGGTGTAAAAGGATTCTTCAATGCAAGTAGCGAAGACGCAGCGCCAAGTGAATTTAATGCCGAGCTAAGCAGCAAGCAATATTTTGCTCAAGGGCTGCTTTGCAATCTACTCAACCCTAAAACCATGCTGTTTTTCTTGAGTATTTTTAGCCAAGTATTCGCACTTGATGGTGGCAGCTTAAGCAATGCACTCATTTACGGCGTTTATATGATCTTGATGCACGCGGTATGGTTTTGTTTTGTCGCTACCTTATTTACTTCCGAATTTCTTGGCGCACTATTACAAAAAACCAAGAAGCGATTAAATCAAGCATGCGGTCTCGGTCTGTTTGCCTTCGGCATTTTGCTCGCGACTAAACCTTGAGATTTAGCGTTAAAAAGATATAACACCAACAAAAAAGCCCCGACAATGCGAGGCTTCAGTAATGATTCACTCTTAAGTAACTAACTAGCTCTTAAGTTTTTGCCAGTACTTCTGATAAACCTCGGCAAATGTGCCGATATCATTAGTAAATTCACCATTCGAGATCAAAGCGTCATCAGGGAAGATCAGCGGATCATTTTGCATTTCCACTGGTAGATGTTGTTTTGCCGCTTTGCTTGGCGCTTGATAGCCTAACGTTTTAACGATTTCAGCTTGGTTTTCTGGGCGCAGGATAAAGTTGATGAACTGGTGGGCAAGTTCTTTGTGCGCAGAACCTTTCGGAATCACAAAGTTGTCCATCCATAAAATCGCCCCCTCTTGTGGGTAGACGAAACCCAGTTCTGGCAGTTCTTCACGCCCTAAATAGGCATTACCATTCCACTGCATACCCGCGGTGACTTCACCTGTCACAAAAGGAACTTGAGGCGCATCAGAGTTATACACCACTACGTTTGGTTTTAGTTCGCGCAAGCGTTGGTATGCCTGTTTGATTTCATTTTCGTTAGTGGAGTTGATGCTGTAGCCCAAAGATTTTAGCGCCATACCAAATACATCACGTACATCATCTAAAAGCATCACTTGCTGACGGAACTCGTCGTTCCACAGGTCGCTCCAGCTTTGTACGTCACTTGCTTGGTAGTAGTCGCCATTATAGGCAATACCCGTCACACCCCAAACGTATGGGACTGAGTATTGGTTGTTCGGATCAAATGATTGATTGAGTAGACTTGGAGTCACATCTTTAAGGTGAGAAAGCTGAGCTTTATCGATATCCGCCAACATTCCCTCTCGACCCATCTTTGCGATGATATAAGTTGAGGCAAATGCTACATCGTACCCTTTGCTATCGAGTAGCTTTAACTTGGTGTACATGGCTTCATTGTTTTCGAAAGTCGAGTAGTTGACGGTCACGTCATACTCTTTTTCAAACGCTTTAATTACGTCCACTGGCAGATATTCAGCCCAGTTGTATACGTTCAGCATGCGCTCACCCGCGGTCACACTGAACGCAGAAACACTGCAAGAAGCGATCATTAAACCAGTAATAAACTGTTGCTTTTTTCATTTTTATACAAAACTCTATGAAAATAATTTCTTAAAGATGAATTAACTTAATTAACTCACCACTGCTAACAAACGAACAATTGCTGTTTTTACAGAACAATCAGTCACTTGCCGCGCATATGGAAACATGAGAAAATATTTTTTTCATCAGTTTTTTACTGGTTTTGTGAACTATTATCCTATTACCCTACGGAATTTATTAAATGTCGGTTCAAAACGAATATATCGATAGCTACTACCAAGCAACGATTAATCCACTGCCCCTACAACCAGAGTTAACACAAGATATCGATGTTGACGTGTGTATTATTGGCGGTGGTATGACAGGTCTTAACGCTGCGATTGAACTTCGTCAACGTGGCTACACTGTCGCTGTTCTAGAATCAAAGCGCCTTGCATGGGGTGGTTCTGGTCGTAACGGCGGTCAATGTTTGGTGGGTTATTGCCTAGGTCTACGTGAGGTTGATGAAACCTACGGAAACAAATGGGGCAAAGAGCTTTGGGACTTGTCTGTTGAGGCTATCGACATAGCGCGTGATCGCGTAAAAGAGTTCAATATCGACTGTGATTTCCAACAAGGTTATATCGAAGTTGCGCTAACCAAAGCACACGAAAAAGAGCTGAAATCATGGCATGAGCTAAAGCAAGGTCACTATAACTACCCTAGCGCGTCATGGTGGGATAAAGAGAAAATCAACCAAGTTGCCAATACTGAGCGCTACTTGGGCGGCTTGCACGATACCAACAGTGCACATATGCACCCTCTAAACTACACGCTAGGCTTGGCGAAAGCAGCGATTGACCTTGGCGCGCAAGTATTCGAGCACACCCCAGCAGTTAAACTGCAAAAAGGTAAGCCACACACGGTAGTTACACCGAAAGGTCGTGTTAAATCGAAATTTATCCTACTTGCTTGTAATGCATACCTTGATGGTTTAAACCGCAAAGCACAAAGTGTCGTGCTACCTGTCGCATCCTACATTGCCGTGACTGAGCAGCTTGGCGACCGCCAACCTATCACTAACATGATGGCTATCTCTGACATTAAAAACAGTCTCGACTACATGCGCCCAACACCTGATGGACGCATCTTGTTTGGTGGCGTTAACCACCCATTTAACCTTGAATACAAAGATTCAATGGAACGCCTACGCCAACGCATGGTGAAAGTATTCCCACAGCTTGATGACGTTAGAATGGAATACCACTGGGGTGGTCTGTTCACCGTAACCCGCGAATACATGCCACAAATTGACCACCTAGGAAACGATGTTTACGTCGCGCATGGCTACACTGGTCACGGTGTGGGTCTAACCAACATTGCAGGTAAAGTGGTTGCTGAAGCAATGGCGGGCAACGCAGAGCGCTTTGATGTTTTCTCGAAGATCAAACATAAATGGATTCCAACCCCTCAAGTACTGCGCACACCTGCACTGGCACTGGCAATTTGGAAAGCACGCCTTGAAGATGTCCTAGGTGAAAAACTAGACAAATAAGCCTCTTGTCACAAAAGACCTAATACAGAGAGCTCAATCCCATTGGGCTCTTTTTGTTTGAGCTAATTACAGTATTACTTCGTAAATTGCTTATATGAGTCTATGGGATGTAGCGAGGTGACCAATGAAAATACTAATATTAGGCGGCAGCGGTGGCATTGGGCTGGCAATAGTGAAAAGACTGGCGCAACACACAGACAATCAGATCGTTGCCACCTACCATAATCATCATCCTGACTGGCAAGCTCCCGATCTTGATTGGCATCAACTCGATGTCACTAATGAATCACAGCTTTTGTCATTAAGCGCAACCATTGGCAGTCTAGATTGGATAATTAACTGCGTCGGCATCCTACACGACTCTAACCACCAGCCTGAAAAAAACTTAAAATCCATCGAGCCCGATTGGTTCATGACAAGCTTAGCAACCAATACCCTTCCCACGCTGCTGCTCGCGAAACACTTTGGCGCCAACCTCAAGCCCAGCATGTCGCCAAAACTGGCTGTCATCTCTGCCCGTGTCGGTAGTATTTCGGACAATAAATTAGGAGGATGGTACAGTTATCGTAGCTCCAAGGCTGCCCTAAATATGGTAATCAAAGGCATCAGTGTCGAATGGAGTAGAACCCTGCCGAAAGCGTGTGTACTGGCACTCCACCCCGGAACAACAGACACCCCACTCTCTGAGCCCTTTCAAACCAATGTACCTCAAGGCAAGCTTTTCAGCGCTGAGTTTGTCGCCGAGAAGCTGATCGATTTAATCACTAACACGACAAAGGACGATTCCGGCAGTTTTCTCGCCTACGATGGCAGTACGATTCTTTGGTAAAACTCTCTTAAGTAATCACTATTTGAAAGGATGTCCCACCCAAACGCTCTGCGCCGCAACTCTGTTTAAAAGCGCTATTTAACTCGAGACCGACGACAGCGCTGGGAGCAGTATTTCACCTCCTCCCAGCAAGCTTGCCATTTTTTACGCCAAGCAAACGGTCTGCCGCATACGCTGCATAATTTACTGGGTAAATCCCGTTTGTTCTTAACTCGCAAAACGCTTCTTCCGACGTTTGGCGTTGCCCTCTTTGACCATAAAATCAAACAGCGGCGCAAATAGGTTTGCAAACAAGATAGCCAACATGATTCCTTCTGGATAGGCTGGATTGAGCACTCGAATACCAATCGTCATCACACCAATTAATATACCGTAAGCCCATTTGCCTTTGTTCGTAAACGCGGCAGAGACGGGGTCCGTTGCCATAAAGAAGGTCCCGAATGCCACACCACCCAGCACAAAGTGCCAATAGAACGGCATCGAGAACATAGGGTTAGTATCAGAGCCGACTAAGTTAAGCAGCGTTGAAGTCGCCGCTAAGCCGACAATTACCCCTGCAACAATTCGCCAAGAGGCAATTCGCATTCCGATGAGTATTAAACCGGTTAGCATGATAAATAGTGTGGAACCTTCACCCATTGAACCGGGTAAATTACCAAGAAATGCGTCGCTCCACGCTAATGCCTGCCCTGTCGTATTGTTGACTAAGCCCGATAGCCCACTCTCATACCACTGACTAAGCGGTGTCGCTCCTGAATAACCGTCGGCAGCAACCCAAACTAAACCTCCCGACATATTGGCTGGGTAAGCGAAATAAAGAAAGGCTCGACCAGCCAATGCGGGGTTAAGAAAGTTGCGTCCTGTGCCACCGAATATCTCTTTGGCAACCACAATACCAAACGTGATACCCAAAGCCGCCTGCCACAGCGGTAGTGTTGGAGGCAGAATCAAAGCAAACAGGACTGAGCTGACAAAGAACCCTTCGTTAACCTCATGCTTACGAACGATGGCAAACAGCACTTCCCAGAATCCACCGACAACAAAGACGGTGGCGTAAATAGGCACAAAGTAACAAGCGCCAAGCAGCATTTTTCCTATCCAACTACTGGTTTGTAAGGCTTGCTCGCTACCAAATACGAACGACACGCGCCAACTCGCGTCGATCACTTGTTGCAGTTCCGCCCCACTATAGGTCGCAAGCAGTGCACCAACGGATTGGTTACCAATGTTGTACATACCCCAGAACATTGCAGGAAACGTGGCAAACCACACCATAATCATTATGCGTTTCAAATCGATACTGTCGCGAACATGAGTGCGACCGCGATTTACGGTCCCTGGCGTATAAAAGATGGTCGCTGCCGCTTCGTACAAGGGATAGAACTTTTCGTACTTCCCTCCCGGTTCGAATATCGGTGCGATCGCTTCGAGTCTATCTCGGAAACTCATAGGACTCTCCTTTTGGTTTTCTTCGCTGATTAGCTTCTCTTCTAATACTCAACTGCATACGAGCGCTAAGCGCGAAAAGGGCACTAACACTCTGAAACATTTTTGAACATTTCCCCCTTTAACTCGTATGTAATGACTCATTCAGCGCTGGAGGAACTTATGGACACCCTTGCACTCGACTTAGCTCGGTTTCAGTTTGCTTTCACTGTTTCCTTTCACATCATTTTTCCCGCCTTTACTATTGGACTTGCAAGCTTTCTGGCGGTGCTTGAAGGACTTTGGCTCAAAACGAATGACGCCAAGTATCTACAGCTCTACAAGTACTGGCTGAAGATCTTTGCGATTAGCTTTGGTATGGGCGTGGTCAGTGGCATTGTGCTCAGTTATCAATTCGGCACCAATTGGAGCGTTTTTGCCGACAAGACAGGTCCAGTGCTCGGTCCTTTGATGGGTTATGAGGTATTCACCGCCTTCTTTTTAGAAGCTGGTTTTCTTGGGGTCATGCTGTTTGGTATGGATCGCGTCGGCAAAAAACTTCATTTTGCTGCAACCTGTATTGTCGCATTCGGGACGTTTCTTTCCGCATTCTGGATTTTATCAGTCAACAGCTGGATGCAAACGCCAGCAGGGTTTGGCTACAACGAGGCTGGACAATTCATCCCACTGGATTGGTGGGCAGTGGTGTTCAATCCCTCTTTCCCATACCGATTAGTGCATATGTTGTTAGCCGCTTACCTGACGACGGCGTTCGTCGTAGCCGCTGTTGGCGCTTATCACTTATTAAAATCGCCGCAAAACCCTTTAGCGCGCACCATGTTTTCGATGGCGATGTGGATGGCAGCAATTGTGACACCAATCCAAATTGTCGCTGGTGATATGCATGGTCTCAATACCCTTGAGCACCAACCCGCCAAAGTCGCAGCAATGGAAGGTCATTACGAAAGCCACAAAGGCGCACCCTTGATCCTGTTTGGCATTCCTAATGACGAGACTAAAACCGTTGACTATAAAATCGAAATACCAAAACTAGGCAGCTTAATCCTCACCCACTCTCTCGATGGTGAGGTCAAAGGGCTCGATGCGTTTCCAGATGATCAACATCCACCGGTTGGGATTGTATTCTGGAGTTTCCGCGTCATGGTCGCTATCGGTTTTGGCATGTTAGCTCTGGGCTTGACGAGCTTAATCCTTCGTAAGCGAAAGTCCCTCTATCACGCCCATTGGTTCCATCGCTTATGTGTGCTGTTTGGTCCTGCAGGCTTTGTTGCCGTGCTTGCCGGATGGATTACTACTGAAGTCGGTCGTCAGCCTTACACTGTGTATGGATTACTCACGACTGCCCAATCCGCTTCGCCAATTGATGCAGCAGCTATCAGCGTATCTTTGACCGCTTTTGTCGTCGTGTATTTTATTGTGTTTGGCGCAGGTTTCTTCTACCTATTGCGATTAATGAGAAAGTCGCCAACCCGTTATGAAGAAGCATTGGAAAGTCGACTTCCAGATGGCACCCCAGTGCCCCCTGTATCTCAATCAAATCACCTTACTTAACCGGAGGCAGCAATGGATTACGCTTTAATTTGGTATGCCTTAATTGGACTTGCGGTGCTCATCTATGTAGTACTCGATGGCTTCGATTTAGGAATTGGCGTGCTTTTCCCCAGTGCTCACAGTGACAACGAGCGCGATTTGATGATGAACAGTATCGCCCCAGTCTGGGACGGCAATGAAACTTGGCTAGTGTTAGGAGGCGGAGGACTGTTTGCTGTTTTTCCGCTTGCCTACGCGGTGGTGATGCCCGCACTGTATGCACCGCTGATCCTCATGTTGTTGGGGTTGATCTTACGTGGTGTCTCGTTTGAGTATCGCTTTCGTACCGAGCGCGGCAAGTTTCTCTGGGACAGTGCTTTCTTCCTTGGGTCGCTGCTGGCAACTCTGATGCAAGGCATCATGTTAGGCACATTACTACAAGGAATCGCTATTGAAGGACGTGCTTATGCTGGCGGCTGGTTTGATTGGCTCACACCTTTTAGTCTATTTTGTGCCCTTGCCACTATGTGTGCCTATATTTTGCTTGGTGCTTGTTGGTTAATTATTAAAATGCCATCTGACTTGGTCAGTCGTTATTACACCATCGCCAAGCGTTGGGCGCTGGCATTGATTGGCTGCGTGGTCGTCGTGAGTATCTGGCTGCCACTGACCAATCCGTTGATTGCCGAACGCTGGTTCAGTTTTCCAACCTCACTGCTCTATTTTGTTATCCCAGCGCTTGTTGCTTTATGTGTGTGGCGTCTGTTTGCCAGCTTGATCGATCATAGAGCCGTCGCTGCCTACCTGTATAGCATGAGCATATTTGTACTTGCAGCGGTTGGTTTTGGCGTCAGTACGTTCCCGTATCTCATTCCATTCGCACTCACCTATCAGCAAGCGGCTGCGCCTGACAGTAGCCTTAAATTCTTGCTTGCCGGTGCGGTATTTTTGCTCCCACTTATCATTGCCTACACCGCCTACTCCTATTGGGTATTTCGCGGCAAGCTCAAGCATGGTGAAGGATATCACTAATGAAAAATCGCAAAGTTCAACTCAGTTGGTTTGTGGGGATTTGGCTAGCCTCGGTGTTAGGGCTAGCCCTTTTTAGCCTACTGATCCGCTGGATTCTTGGTTAATATCACTTAGACAGATTGTCTCCCCTAAGCCTGTTTGACGGCTTCAGATATCCCTTGTTTTTTCGTCTGTTGCGACGACGGCTTGGGAGCAACGACGATAAGGCTTATACCAATGAGATAAAGTGCGCATGAAACCAACTGTGATGCGCTTAAACTCTCATCATAAACCACATATCCACTTATCAGTGCTGCTAATGGAACGAGTAAATGAAGCGGTGAAATAACACTTAACGGATACTTAAGTAGCATTTTATTCCATACCCAATAACCAAATAACGAGGTCGGATAGGCTTGAAAAATCACTGCTGCACTGGTACTCCAACTCCAATTATGCCACGCTTGAAAAATCACATCGGTACTATAAAGACTGACGGCTAGTGCAATTAATGGTATCGGTGCAACCAACATTCCCCAAACACTAAAAGCAAAGGGCTCTTGCGTTTTCGAGACCTTAATAATAATACTCATGGCAACCCAACTTAGGGCTGAAATCATGATTAACAACACCCCAAGCAAGGTAACATTTCCGTTGGTAGTGACGATAGATAGCCCAACTGCTATTGTCGCCAAAACGCCACCTATGAGCTTTCTTCGCGTTAAAGACTCTTTAAAGACCAGTACTCCAACTAGCATCCCAAAAATCACATTTGTCGTCAAAAGTACCGAGGACATACCCGATGATAAACCAGCAACGATTGACCACGATGCCATACCCCAAACACCAACCCCAAATACCACTCCATAACTCACCACATAGAGCCAGTGAGTGTCTGGCTTTGAGATAAATAACACCAATGGAGTTGCCGCTAGAGCAAACCTTGCTGCTGTGGCAATGAGTGGATTGACATCACTCACTCCCAGCTTAATCATCGTAAAGTTAACCCCCCATATCACCATGACTACTATCGCTAAAAATAGATCCCTGCTCTGCATCTCCCTCTCCTTTTTCTGCATGAGTTTTTTGTCCGTCTTCAGTATCCCTTGAGGAGAGAAACCATTACAGATACAATTTTCTAACAAATAAGGAGTACAGATAGGGATATGAGTAAGTACAGGGAGTTGGCAGATAATATAATTGCCACCATCAAACAAGGGAAAATCGCGGCTGGCGTGAAGCTACCTTCATTGCGACAGTTCGCACAGCAGCATAATGTCAGTCTCTCAACCGCGATTAGTTGCTATCAAGAGCTCGATTCACAAGGTTGGATTCATGCCCGCCCAAAATCTGGCTACTTTGTTTCTACTCTGTCAAATCCTAGAGCAACACCAAAATGGGCAAAGTTTCAAAGCCAGGTATCTACGGCGACATTACACCCTCCGAGTCGTAATCCCTTTAATGGACCACTGGGGGTCGCCAGTACCTCGATCCACCCTGCCGATGCTCAAGAGCTACAACGCAGCTTTAAGCGCGCATCTCTTCGGATGGGTAATCGACTCAATCTCTACCCGAGTATTAATGGCGAAGCCCCCCTTAGAAATAGCCTTGCCAACCACTTTAGAAAACTGGGCATTTTGTTTAATCCTGATGATATGGTTATCACCTCTGGCTGCCTTTCCGCGATTAAGGCAGCAATAGAGTGCTGTAGTGTTGAAGGTGATGCCGTCGCGATAAGCTCCCCTTGCTTTAATGGTATCATCCAATTGCTTGGCTATATGAAACGTAAAGTGATTGAAATCCCTTCAACAGATCAGGGCATCGATTTAGTCCAACTTGAACAACATCTCAAAGATAAAACGATCGCAACTGGGGTATTTTGTACATCATTCACCAATCCACATGGCATAACCATGTCCTCCGAACAGAAACAGCAACTCGCGTGGCTAGCGAACCATTATCAGACGCCTATTATTGAAGATGATGTCTATATTGAGCTCGGTTATTTAGATCAACCCATCCCTGCGCAGCAATATGATCGCCAAGGTTATATTCTCTGGTGTGGCTCATTTTCAAAGAGTCTATCGCCAAGCTACCGCGTGGGGTGGTGTTTACCTGGGCGCTATCAAACCGAGTTTCTCAATCACTTTTCTGTGGGTAGCTACGGTGTCCCTACGCCAATGCAATTAGCCCTCTCCGACTTTATTGAAAGTGGTCATTACGCTAAACACGTAAAAAAGAAGCGCAGTGAGCTACTCAAGATTCGTCATGACTACATGGAGTACTTGGCGCAACACTTACCAAGCAATGCTACTATCAGCGACCCTCAAGGTGGTTTGGTACTTTGGCTTCAAATTCCTCAGTTAAATACACATTTATTAGAGAAAGAAGCGCATCAAATGCAATTAGATTGTCGCGTTGGTTACCTCTTCTCAACTCTCAACCTTTATGATGACTGTATTAGGATTAACATCGGTCATGAGCTTGAAGGACAAGCCAAAGATGATTTGCAGCGATTGGCTGAGCTTATCCATCGTCACTGTTAGGTTAGCAATATTGTTCAAGTTTTTGCTCAGGGCTTCAACTATAGTGCTGTAGGATAAATAGAAATGACTGCAACAAGGACGTGTAGTGGATAAAGACAACTACTTTCAATACATTGCGAACCCAAAGTTCGATAATGTCGCCAAACTGCAAGCTGTGATGAGTGACTTTACTTACAGTAAGCATGCTCACGAAGAGTTTTCTCTCGGCGTCACACTCCAAGGACGACAAGATTTCTTCTGCCACGATGCTTACTATAAGAGTCCCCAAGGTGGTGTTATGGTATTTAACCCCGATGACATTCATGATGGTCACTCAGGCGCTAAGCAAAACCTAGAGTATGTAATGCTCTATGTTCATCCAGACGAATTTGCCCCCGCTTTTCACTCTATGGGCATCAAAAACCTTAATGATGTTAGAGTCCAGAACCGTTTAATCGACGATTCTGTATTACGTCAGCAAATCATTGAGCTGTCACACTTGATTGAACACAAAAACTTCTCGCAGATTGAGTATGAACATGGCGTTTACCAGCTGGCTCAAAGCTTGGCAAAGCATAGTGAGAAAAACGAGCACGCGATAAACACAACGCGAATCGATACGCTATTACATCGAGCGAAAGAATTCATCCACGCCAACCTAGCCGTTGATATCTCGATTGATGATATCGCTCATGCAGCAAGCATCTCTAAATATCACTTTATCCGCCTTTTCCGTAGTCAATTTGGCATCACTCCCCACCAATACGTACTGAACTGTCGTATCAATCTTGCGCGTCGCTATCTAGACCACGGCTGGTCAACAACCCAAAGTGCTCAACTTGCAGGGTTTGCGGATATTAGCCATCTTAATCGACGTTTTAAACGGGTATATGGCATGACGCCAAAGCAATACCAGCTGCAACGCCGCCCGAATAGCGCCAATTAGAGCTTTGTAAACATCCCGACCGCCCCATCTTGTCTAGAGGTTTCCTTCTGGGCTAATTTCTTGCGCCTTTAATTCAAAGATAAAGGACTTCAAAAAACGGATTATAAAATGACCGAGATTTTTATTTACGCATTAGCGATTATGTATAGCCCTGGACCTGTCAATTTTCTCGGCTTGCACAGCGGTCTTAGCGGACTATTCAAACACTCATTTGGTTACTTTTTTGGGGTGGGTAGTGCGATGCTGCTACTGTTTTTGTGCTTTGGTTATTTGGGGGAAGAATACGTTCAACCAAGCTTTTTACCCTACTTCGCTGCTCTGGGATGTAGCTATATTCTGTATATTGCGTACAAAGTGGGTTGCAGTACGGTTGAGATAGGCAATAAATCACAACTAAGCAAACTCACGTATTGGGATGGCTTAGGATTGCAATTACTTAATCCTAAAGGTGTGGTGGCTACTTTACCGATTTCAACCGTTCAGTTCCCTAGTGCAAATATTGATGGTTGGAATATTCTCTTTTGGTCAGTGGTGTTAGCACTGTTGGCAACAGGCGCACCAACAAGCTATGCCGCTTTAGGCTCAATACTGGGTAGAAAACTGCAATCTAGTTCGATACTCACTACCTTCAACAAACTCATGGCGCTGCTGTTAGTGTACGTTGCTTTTTCAATTGGTTATGAACACATATACCTACCGATAAACAATTGAGAACACCAAGAGCTTGTTTTCGCAAGCTCTTGATAAAAGATCGCCTACCAGATTTGATCCAGCAATGCGCTTTTAAGTTGCTGAGCTGCGCCAATATCTTCTTTGGACATATACCGTTTAACGTCAGTAATGCCTTTTATCGCGTCCGGTTCACCATATTCTTGCGCCACTTCAAACCATGCAAGGGCTTTAACGAAATCACTCCAAGCGCCTTGCCCATTTCGATAGGCGTAACCCACCGAATACTGGCTATAAGCATTGCCCTGCATCGCTCCAGCAGTGTAGTAGTCCAACGCCTTTTTATAGTCAGTGGTATTAAAACCGCAAAGCTGTTTAAACTCAGCGTAAGAGTAAATATCGCCCATTTTGGCATAAGAAAGTGCATGTTCATCTTGCTTAATCGCATGGCTAAATAGCTGCATCGCTTTAGTGCAGTTCTGCACAACCCCCTCACCATTGAGATAAGCGATGCCTAAGTTATACATCGCACTTACATCCCCCTTGTTAGCAGCTTGCTCAAACCAATGTGCTGCTTGGGTAAAGTCTTGGCTGACACCTTTGCCATCATTGTATGAAAAAGCCAGTTGGTACATGGCATCAGCATCACCACCTTTTGCTGCGGCTAAGTAATATTGATTGGCTTTTTGGTAGTCAACCTTAGTTCCTTCACCGTCAAAATACATTACGCCTAAGCTGTAAAGCACATAAGGGTCGTTACTCTTTTCTGCTTTGTGGTACCAAGCAAGTGCTTGTTTGTACTCTTCATTGCCATAGTGTTGGTCAGCTAGAGCAATCATTGCTTTCTCTTCACCTGCTTGCGCTAGTCTCGTCATATACTGAAAGCCGCGTTCGACGTTTTCTTGATACATTGCATCTTCAATTAGCAAATCAGCAGCTAATAGCAATACGCCAGGATCATTTGACGTTTCCGCTTCTTTTAATATGGCAAGTTCATCTGCTTCAAAATATTCTTCGCTGAGGTCGTAAGCGGCAGCATTGGCTGATAAAACCAATGTCAATGAGGTTAAGAAAGTGCAACGTTGCTTTATCATTCAAACCTTTCCATGTCGTGATATTGAGTACTGCGCGACTATAACACCGAGCTTTTTAAGCAACTCTAGGTTAAGTCACGCTTTATCACTGTTGAAATTAGGTCTAAAGCACAAAAATCTATAAATTCAGTTTCTTAAGAGGAATATATCTCAACTTCTTCCCATCGCGGCGACTTTCCATTAGCGCAACAGTGTCTAATTGTAGTTGCTGAGGCACCATGGTTAACGGCTCAAGATGACCATCTAATTGCGTATGACGAGCAAGGGTAATATGAGGGATATAACCGCGAGTTTCTGGTTCAAATCCAAGTTTGGCTAACTGTATCGCTAATTGTTGCTGTAATTCCATTAACCACGTTTCCTGACTAACCGCCAGCCAAATCAGTTTCTCTTTTCCACGCCCAAACGCCCCGATACTTGTCACCTCGACATATCTGTTTTCTACATGAAGTTGTTCTATCACGTTAGCATAGCGTTCAAGATCATCCTGAGATATTTCGCCGACGAACTCTAGGGTAATATGGAAATTATCGCAATCCACCATTTGATTACGTTTAGCCACCGCGGCTAACTTTTGCTGCAAATGCGTAATTGCTTGCCGTGATGAAGGGGTAAACGTTAACGCATAAAACACTCTCATCGCTGATCCTTACTCAGTTTAACGCAGAGCTAAGCCGTCATAACGTTAACAGGTGTTTCCAAGCTTATAGCTAACTCAATTAACTGGTGTTTGCCCACAACCTCGCCATGTTTGGCAAAGGTAAAACCCAGCTTTTTATAATGATCTTCGAGGTATTGATGGGCATCCACGCTAACATAATGCACTCGCTGACGCCGAGCATAACGCAACAGCGCATTGACCAACATATCTGCCAATTTCGCTCCTCGGTAAGCATCAAGAACCGCAACTCGGGATAATACTGCCCTGTGCTGTGAAATGGTTAAGCGTGCGCAACCAACTGGCTGACAATCCAAATAGAGAATCGCATGTTGAGAAACAGAATCCTTTCCATCACGATCAAGCTCGAGTGGCATACCTTGCTCGATGACAAACACTTCCTGACGTATCGCATGCGATTGCTCAATAAGTAACGAGTCACATCCTATGACTAAGTTCATTATCAATCCTAGCTGATATTTATTTATCTGATGGATGGTGAATACCATCGAATATTTTTACCGGTTCAAGCTCATAAGCATTGATACCCTCTAAACAGGCAACATTAATCGCAAACTGATGCGGGTTAGACCGACGTTGGTGATGGGTATAGATACCGCAAGTTTTACAAAAGTAGTGCTTTGCAGTCATCGTATTGAACTGGTATAGAGTGAGATTCTCCTCGCCTTTTACGACTTCGAGATTGTCTAATAAGACAGATGCAGCGATGGCTCCTCGTTTACGACACATTGAGCAGGAACACCGTCTTGGATCTTCTAAGCCATTTGGCATCGTTAACTTAAGCTCGACAGCACCGCAGTGGCAGCTCGCGTTATGAACCGGTTTAATATGCATGACTACCTCCGTATAGTCTCAATTAAATGAATTATGTGACTTCAATCCAATAGCGAGCTATGCACTCATCAAAGATTTCACTCTGCACATAACCTTCAAACTGACCACCATTGACCTCAATGACTCTGCGTGAAGCTTGGTTTTGTTTATTTGCCGTGACCAGTGCCTTATTAATCCCTAACTTGGCGACCTCGCTTAACGCTAACGACAACATCTTTTGTCCATACCCCTGTCCACGTTTCGATGGACAAATGTCATAACCCACGTGCCCTGCCTCATGCGCGAGAAAAGCGCTGTCGATGTTGTGCCGAATACGGATAACCCCTATCACCTCATCACAGCGATTCACCAACCAAAAATGGCTGCAAGGTACATAACCTGATCGCAAATTGATCCCGAGAGACTCTTGCTTTAATCGAGTGACATAACCAATGAAGTCATGCAAACACTCAGAGTAATACTCTCCATTGACTGGATCATGCGCGACATAATCAAAGTAAAACTGCAAAAACGACTGCTCTAGTTCGACTTTGGGGGGACTTAACCTCATACATCATCCGTTAACTAAATGTTAATCAAATACAGTAACGTCACTTTAAGCAAGACGCGAGGGGAAAATAAGAATTGTGTGCGCTCAAAAGTTAAACAATCAAAAATTGGTTACTTTCAAGCGCGAAGATAGAAGAAATTAATGAATGCCTAGCAGGCGTGACACCCAAGTGATATGACCGTGTTCAACAAGGTCAAAAATGGTCAAAAACACAGCAGAAATCAAAGCTAATTTAATCAGGCGCGTAACAATAAACATGAACAATCCAATCAATAAAACCCATAACAAGCATAGCGTTAACCCTAATATCCATAAACTAGATACTGAGTTTGTTTAGTAACAGAACATATCTGTGTATCTAACATACCTATGATCTAACGTGGAAAGGGCTAAGCAAGCCAACTGGCGCCCATCATACTCCTTTTCCGCTGAACGACAGCTACTTTAATGCTTTTCCTTATTACACCGTTGTTGATGTAAACCTTATCTGCGAATGATACGTAGCTATAATTAAAACAACAATCAAGAACAACATCAGTGGTGGTCGATGGTACGCCCTAGCCTTAAATAGCTTTTGCTATGGAGTGCCTTACTTCTGGAGGTTGTATGAAAAAATTTTGCACATTCTTCCTAACCTTACTGCTATCGTGCGCAGCTTACGCACAAACCGTTTGGGTTGTCCCAGTGAAGGGGGCAATCGGACCCGCGACAAGCGACTACATCAGTCGAGAAATCGAACTGGCTCAAACCTCTGGCGTTAGCCTAGTGATTTTAAAAATGGATACGCCTGGCGGTTTAGACAGCGCGATGCGTGACATTATTCGCGCCATCACAACCTCCAGTGTTCCGGTTGCAACCTGGGTTGGCCCCTCTGGTGCTCGGGCGGCAAGCGCTGGGACTTACATTCTACTGGCTAGTCATGTTGCCTCAATGGCAAAAGCAACTAATTTAGGCGCATCAACACCTGTACAGATCGGGGGCGCAAGTCCCGCTAAACCAAGTGATGACGCCTCCAACGATGATACGGCAGACTCCGCTTCTCCAAGTGAAAACCAAGACAAGGTACCAACCAAAACTGCCATGGAGAAAAAAGTTATTAATGATGCTAAAGCTTACATCAAAGGATTAGCAAAGCTACATGGTCGTAACGCGGAATGGGCAGAAAAGTCTGTGACTGAAGCGGCGAGTTTAGATGCCGAAGAAGCATTAGCGCTTAACGTAATTGATTACATTGCCGCCTCACCCAAAGAACTGGTTAACCTTGCCAATGGTCGCACTGTCACGGTTAATAGCTTAGAACTTACTCTAAATTTTGATAATCCCAGCTTCGAGCTTCGGCAACCCGACTGGCGCGCTGAACTACTGGCTGTCATCACCAATCCAAACGTTGCGTATATCCTAATGCTGATTGGTATTTATGGGCTTTTGCTAGAATTCTACAACCCAGGAATTGGTTTGCCCGGCGTATTGGGCGGGATCTGTTTGCTACTGGCGATGTACGCACTGCAAATGATGCCTGTAAACTATGCAGGACTTGGTTTGTTGCTGCTTGGGATAGCTTTAATGGTTGCAGAAGGGTTCAGCCCAAGTTTTGGCATTCTCGGGCTTGGTGGAATCGTGGCATTTGTTTTAGGCTCGATCTTTCTTATGGATAGTGACATCCCCGGCTTTCAAGTCGCCCTACCACTGATTTTTGGCGTCGCTGCCGTTTCTGCGGTTATCATTCTCTTAACTATCGCCTTGCTGCTAAGGATACGCAAAAAAGGCGTCACAACGGGCGTTGAAACCATGGCTGGTCAACTCGCCATCGTGACCGATTCATTCATCGACGGTAAGGGGCGCGTGCAACTTAATGGCGCACTTTGGAGCGCGCTCTACAAGGGAGAAGAGCCCTTACAAACTGGCGATAAAGTCGAAGTGACTCAAATTGAAGGGTTAACCTTAACCGTGAAAAAACAACACGCTAAAAATTAGGAGGCGCTTATGATGCTCTATACCACAGCGGTTGTACTTGTACTGTTACTCGCATTGGCGACGCAAGTATTCAAAGTTTTACGTGAGTATGAACGTGGCGTCGTGTTCTTTCTTGGACGATTCCAGGAAGTCAAAGGACCGGGGCTTATTATTTTGATCCCTTTTATTCAACAAATGGTTCGTGTCGATCTGCGTACCGTGGTACTGGATGTGCCAACCCAAGACTTAATTACCCGAGACAATGTCTCAGTCAGAGTCAACGCGGTGGTCTACTTCCGCGTCGTCGACCCACAAATGGCAATCAACAACATTGAAAGCTATAGCGATGCCACCAGCCAATTGGCGCAAACGACTTTACGCTCGGTATTGGGACAACACGAACTTGACGAACTGCTTTCTGAGCGAGAGCGACTCAACAAAGATTTGCAAGCGATCTTAGATCAACAAACCGATGATTGGGGGATCAAGATTGCCACTGTTGAAGTAAAGCATGTTGATCTTAACGATAGTATGGTGAGAGCTCTGGCAAGACAAGCGGAAGCCGAACGAAACCGCCGCGCGAAAGTGATCCACGCAACGGGTGAGTTAGAAGCATCGAGCAAACTGAAAGAAGCCGCCGAAATGCTTAACGAAGCACCCAATGCGCTCCAACTTCGCTATATGCAGACACTGACGGAAATCGCCAATGAAAAAACCTCAACCATTGTTTTTCCAATGCCGATGAACTTAGTTGAAACCTTATCAACATTGGCAAAGACCGCTGAGAACGTTAAATCAAACGAAGACGAATAGAGCAAAGGTCTAAGCATGGCTTAGACCTTTGAGAATTTAAAGTCGAGCTCTGAGAAGCGAGATTTTAGTGGATCAAGCGTACGACCAAAGAACCCGGAGCGCGAATTGACTCAATATTGTGGCTCAGAACCGTGCCTGCACTTGGTGCGCAGTAACGCTTCAGCTCATCACCAAAGTTATCGTATTGAATCGCAACCAATTGGTCTTGCTCTACTTTATCCATCATCGCAACTTGCGGGATAACAAAACCACCGATGTCCGCACGAATACTCGTGATATCCTGTCCCTCTAGGCATGGAACAACCGCTTCCACTTCACCTTGAAGCAACTCATGACGTTTAAGCACGTTAAAGATACCATTCACGGTACGCTCAATCAGATCCAATTCAGTGTAGCGACCCATACCCACTTCAATCGTAATGCTTGGAATGCCACTGGTGTTCCATACTGTCTCAAGTACACCGGCATCGCCTGGATCATTTAAGATAGCGTCTGGATTAATCAAACGCGCCATCTCAATTGCCTGCTCTAAACGGAAATCCGCAAACACATACAGTGGGTATACTGTACCACTGGTTTGGGTATGCAGATCAATCGCCAAGTCCGCATTCGATTTTAGCAAGTTGTGCCACAATGCATGGATAAAACGATTTGCCTCATTACCGTTTGCATCACCTGGGAAGAAGCGGTTTAAGTTACAAGGAGACGCATCTGGATCTGCCGAGAAGAAATCACGTCTATGGTTTAGCATACCCGTCAGGTTGATCATCGGCACAATCGTCACCGTACCCGCGAGTTCTTTACCAACTAATTCGCGCGCCGTCTTCTGCGCGGCTAATACGCCATTGTATTCATCACCATGAACACCCGCAGTGATCATGATTTTTTTGCCCGGCTTTTCGCCCTTGAATACCATTACTGGCAAATGTTGCCATTGAGAAAGTGCATCCGTGGCAATACGGAACATGAACTTGTGCTCACCTGCAGCCAAATCTACCACATCTAAAGAGTGAATAACGCGGTGACCTTGAATCACATCGTCTAAGTATTGTGTCGCCATTAAAATGGTCTCTCCAAAATCTTTGTTTGCCTATCAACTGAGGCAGACAATAAAAAATGGCGAGATAAATATCTCGCCATCGAATCTAAGCATCAAACTCGCTTGAGTTTATTATGAGAAGCCCATTAGCTGAGCAACTACTACCACTACGCTCGAAATTGCGAACAATAGTAGCATAAAGCGCCAGCAGAATTTCGCCCAGTCACCCCAATCGATACGACATACACCAAGTGTTGCCATTAGAGGCGCTGAAGTTGGTACGATTACGTTAGTGAAACCGTCACCCAGTTGGAATGCCAATACCGCTACTTGACGAGTCACGCCTGCGATATCAGACAGCGGCGATAGTAGTGGCATTGTTAGTGCTGCTTGACCAGAACCTGAGGTTACAAAGAAGTTGAACACTGACTGGAACACGTACATTAGCCATGCCGATGCCACTGCTGGCAAACCGCTTAACATACTACCTGCACCGTTTAGGATTGAGTTCAGTACACTTGGCTCTTCTGAAGAACCGCCACCTAGCAGCAGTAGTACACCTTTCGCACAACCCACTAGTAGTGCTGGTGCTAGCATGATGCTGGCACCTTCTTTAAACGCTGCCGCTGCTTCGTTTAGTGTCATACCGTTCAAGCGGAAAATCGTACCAATAATCGCGACCACAAAGCCCATAGTGAAGAATTGCGATGCGATCTCTGGAATGTACCAAGCGTGCATTACTACGCCCCATACCACCCATGCAGTCGAAGCTACTACGGTTAGAAGTACTAGCGTATCGCCAATGTTCCAACGAGACTCAGCAACCGATGCTTCTTGTTGGTGGAAGTACGCGTCAGTACGACGGCTGTATGATAGCTCTGGATTTGCTTTGATGCGCGCTGCGTATGCCATAGTGAAAGCGATACCGATAAGCGTAAAGCCAGCCCATAGACCCATACGTACGGTCATACCAGAAAGAACTGGAATACCCGCGATGCCTTGTGCAATCGCTACAGAGAATGGGTTCATCCAAGACGTTGCAAAACCAATTTGAGTTGCAATGTAGGTAACCATAACAGTAGTGATACCATCATAGCCAAGGCGAACCATTAGCGGTGCAATAATAATTGCAAACGCCACCGCTTCTTCACCCATACCAAATACTGCACCACCAAGTGAGAACAGTAGGAAAAGTACAGGGATAAATAGTGATTCATTACCTTTGGTTTTATCAATCAGACGTAGGATACCGTTGTCGATAGTACCGGTGCGCATTACCACACCAAATGCACCACCGATCACCAGCATAAACATGATTACGCCGATTGCACTGCCCCATTTCGAGCCTGAAGTTAGACCTTCAAATGGGAAGTTCATTAGACCAATGCCACCGCCTGAAGCAAATAGGCTTACCGTGTTGTAAACCAGTTCACCAGCTTCATCAGTCGCATAAGCAAAAGAGTTAGGGTCAATAACTGTACGTGTCTTTTCAGCACCATCGACCATGTATGTCACCTGTTGGCTATCAAAAGAGCCCGCAGGGATTAAGTAAGTAAGAATCGCAGCAAAGATACCAACAAAGAAGATTAAAATTAGGGTATCTGGCATCTGCCAAGATTTCTTCGTTACAGCCGAGTCCGCTGGCTGTGCATGAGTGTGAGACATAACCTTTTTCACGCTTAGTTTTCAGATGCGTGAAATATCGCAAACTACAGAATAAAAAGTCAACAAAATAGTATATATCAGACTATAAATTCATTAAGCACGCATAAAACGGTGATATATTAAGCATCAATCGTTTTGGTTTAGTTAATAATATTTGTGGATAATTAACGTCAATAACAACTTTATTACTTCATCGTCCTTAACTGTATTTCGTATTCCAAACATCCCTGCTAATGCGCAATTTTTCAGCTATCAAAGACAACAAAGAGCTGGGCAAGCCAACTCTTTGAATCACGCAACTTCGTCAGAGATTAATGGATATTTATGCCATTAACGCTTGCTGCTCTTTTTTCGGTAGGCAAAATACCTTATGCAGCGCACAAATTGTCTGTTGGTACTCATTGTCTGCCACGACAAATTGGACGTTCACATTGCGCATTGATGAGTGAACCGCAATTGGCGTCACATCGTTCTCCATAAGAGAAAGCACACCCTTAGTTAAAGTTTTGTTAGTATCAATCTGCGAGCCAATCACCGAAATTAGCGCAACCATGCGCCCCTTGATTGACGCATTAGGATAACGCTTCTCAGCACGATAAAGCACCTTATTCAATGCATCTTCATGACCACCTAAGTAATAAGTAATCGAGTTAGCGTTCATCTCTTTACCGATCAGGTTTACGCGGGTCTCTGCAATGATCTGCATTAAATCATAACTGACGTTATCCACCTGCCCCACCATGGTTTGATCAAATAAGTGCAGAGCGAAAACCTTCTCTTTACCAGCAATGATTTCAATCTTGTCGGTTTCTGGACTGTAGTCCGATGAAATCAATGTGCCTGGATGCTCTGGCTCAAACGTATTTTTGATTTGCAGTTGAATCCCGCTTTGACGTAAGCCTGCCGCCGCATTGGGGTGAATCGCTTCCATACCCAAACTCGCAAGTTGATCCGCCACATCAAAATTAGTTTTGCCAATCGGCAGCACTTGGTCGGTTCCTACAATACGCGGGTCGGCTGAACTTAGATGATATTCTTTGTGGATGATGGCGAGATCCGCATTGGTGATCGACGCGATACGGCTAAAGGTCATTTCGCTGTAACCTCTATCATAGGTCTTCATCAAACCATCTTTGGTATAAGCATAACCCGTCACTATCGGTAGCTCTTTAGTTACATCTATTTTTTCAAACGCTTCGGCGATGGTTTCATCCAGTGTCAGCGGTTTTTGGCAATCCCAACCTGACAGGTCAACAAACGTAGCGTTGATCCCTAACGTCTTTAACTTGAGTGCACTGTTATACGCACTATGGACTTCGCCAATCGACGACAAAAACTCGCGAATCTGTGGCAGATAATGACGCAAAGAAAATTGACCATAGCGACAAGTATCGAGAATATTGCTGATACAATTTTTGGCTTCAGCAATGCGAGAGCGAATGTATTTATCCGCGCGCATACGACTCATTGGATCAGCAAAGATGTTCTCATTAACTAATAACATCTGTCGTTCTACTTGGGCGAGCGCTTCCCCCCAAGTGTCATCGCGTTTGGCAATCAGTTGATACACGCCAGGTTTACCGTTTTTCTTGTTCTCCAGCAGTACATCGGTCATACCACCGTAAGCTGATACCACGAACACTCGGTTATACGGGTCTTTAGGGCGAAGAATAATATTGTCTAGCACTGCGTCAAAAGCAGACATAGATGTACCGCCGATTTTTTCTACGGTATAAGTCATGGACTGTCCTTAGTCGAATTATTAAATTGAATCACTTAATTAAACTGGTTAAGCAAATTGATTAAGTGATTCAACGCCTGAGTTAAAAACAAAATTGGGATAAAAACAGTGAGGCTTAATCGCCTCACCGTTTCAGACAAAGTTAGCTTTTGATTCATTAATCAATCAGAGGGTATACACCGTTTTCGTCGTGAGTCTCTGCGCCTGTGATTGGTGGATTAAACACGCATGCCATCACCATAGGGGTATCTTTGTAAGCACGGAGATAGTGCTCGTCATGCTTATCCAGAATATAGAGCGTACCTGGTTTAATCGGGTAAGTCTCACCGCCCACCACTTCAATTTCGCCTTCCCCACTCATGCAGTAAACCGACTCCAAGTGGTTTTGATAGTGAATATGGGTTTCAGTATTCTCAAAGATAGTCGTGATATGGAACGAAAAACCCATCTTGTCATCTTTAAGCAGCATACGAACACTTTCCCACGTTTCTGATGCTACGCGACGTTCGCTATTACGGCATTCCTCTAGCGTTCTAACAATCATGATTATTTCCTATTTTTAAGATGCTTTTTTGAAGTGTTTCTGCGCGATGGACTCAACGGCTTGCTCGAAAATCGCGAGACCTTGTCCAAGTTCAGACTCAGTGATGGTTAGCGGGCAGAAAAATTTCACCACTTCATCGTTAGGACCTGCGGTTTCGATGATCATACCGTTAGCAAAACACGCTTTGGCAATATCGCCAGCAAGAGCGCCATTTTGACATTCAATGCCAATCATCATTCCGCGCCCTTTCTGTTGTACAAACAGTTCAGGGAAGCGCTTAAGTTGCTTTTCAATCACCTCAGTAACCTGTTGTGAACTGCGCGCAATGTGCTTTTCTAACGCGTTATCTGACCAATATAGCTCTAACGCTTTTGCGGCTGTTACGAAGGCGTGGTTGTTGCCACGAAAAGTACCGTTGTGTTCACCCGGTTTCCAAATATCTAACTCAGGTTTAAGCAGCACAACTGCCATCGGTAAACCATAGCCACCGATTGATTTTGACAAGGTCACAATATCAGGTTGAATACCCGCTGGTTCAAAGCTAAAGAAGGTACCTGTGCGACCGCACCCCGCTTGAATATCATCGACAATCAGCAAGATATCGTTAGCCTTACAGATCTTGCTTAGACGTTGAAGCCATGCATTAGAAGCGACATTAAGCCCCCCCTCGCCTTGCACCGTTTCCAAAAGTACTGCCGCTGGCTTATCCATGCCCGCTGAATTATCGTTAAGCATGGTTTCAAACAACGCTAACCCATCCACACCTGCATATCCTTCAAAAGGAATCCGCGTAATACCTGACAAGCTACCTTGTGGCGCGCCTTGACGGTGGTGCTGATTACCAGTGGCGGCAAGCGCACCTGCCGTACAGCCGTGGAAACCGTTAGTAAAGGCGACTACGCTACTGCGCCCTTTGGCTTTTTTAGCCAGCTTTAGTGCTGCCTCTACTGCGTTCGTACCAGTCGGTCCAGTAAACTGCACTTTGTAATCTAGGTTTCTTGGCTCAAGAATGACGTTTTTCAGCACTTGTAGGAAATTAGCTTTCGCCTCAGAGTGCATATCCAAGCCATGAGTAATGCCATCCGCCAAAATATATTCAACTAGCGCTTGTTTTAGCTCTGGATTGTTGTGACCGTAATTTAAAGAACCTGCTCCGGCAAGAAAATCCAAGTAACGCTCGCCGTTTTCCGTCTCTAACCAACTACCTTGTGCTTTGGTGAAAACCACGGGAAAACTGTTCGAGTACGAACGAACCTTAGATTCTTGCTTGTTAAAAATGTCCATAATAAGACCGTATCTTTCCTAGTTAAAATTGAAGTTATTTGGTGGGAATGCGATAGAGGTATTCAGTGTCGTGCTTACCTTTAAAGTGGGCTTGTTCGTCTAAGAAGATCGTCACATCTCCTTGTCCGCCTTGGCTGGCATCGAACTTTTCAAATAACGCCCAAGAAGCCTTGTTTGACTTAGTAATAGTGGTTTCTATCGCTTTAATATTCTCTAAACCGTCTCTGGCTAGCAGAGCGTTTAACATGCGGGATGCGAGACCTTTGCCTCGAAAATCTGGAGAGACAGCTACTTGCCAGACAAAAAGCACATCTTGCTGATCTGGCTTGCGGTAAGCAGAGATGAAACCGCCAACACGGTTGTCTTGCTCAACCAAAATACAGGTATTGCTGAAATGAGTAGCTTGTAAGAAGTTGCAGTATGAAGAATTGGTGTCTAAAGGCGGACAAGCCGCTATCAAACTAAAAATACTATCTCCATCGGTGACATTAGGTTCACGAAATATCAATTGTTTACTTAGTTTGGTTTTCGTATCCGGCGAATCCAACCAAGGTTCTACTGTAATCATGTTAGAAACTTTCCTTAGAGCTCTAATCAAAATCCCTTATTATTATGCGCACCAAAGGGAGGCAAAAATCAAATTTTTGCTCAAATAAGGGGCATTAATGTGATATTACTCGCATAAAAGTAGGTGATTTTAGTTTGAACTCTAACTTAAATGAATCACTAATCCGTTAAGATCCCCTATGTCGTGAGTAAGTAAATTACATGTACCTGCTAACAAGTAAGAATGTGGAGCGGTAGCTATCAAAGCAACAATCTAAATAAACAGATTTGCGCATATCCGATAGGATTCTAAAACACTTGCTTACAATAAAATGACTACCACCATTAATATTAATAATCGATTTAATAGCAATTTGTGATATTAATGCAGCTACCTATGCGCTCTAGCGATTACTATGAATATTTTTATAAATCATAATGTAATCGATATCATGACAATTTTCACAAAGTTACTTTTCGCTATTGATCAAAAGTCTTAATTCTTCGACAACATAATGTTGAACCACCCCACACTTTTGCGTAATAGATCACGAATTAGCGGCAATTTAATATTATTTTATCTATCTGAATGTGAGGTTAACCCTACATATTCTTATGTTTTAAACTTTATAAAATAATAATAAATTACTAGGTCAGTTTTCATGAGTACACGTCAAACTCGATATAATAAAGAAATAGACATCTTGCATGATATTTCCTATCTATTAGGGCGCGCAGAATCCAATGACGAGATGTATAGAATTGCGGTCGAACATGCGATAGTTAATCTAACTATTGATAGGTTAGCGATCTTTCTAATCACGGGAGACAACCAAGTTCAAGGCACCTATGGCACTGATACTGAAGGCAATGTCGTGGATGAGCGCTGGTTTACTTCCACCATTGATGAACATGTATTTGCTTCTGAGATGATTCGTAACCGTACCTTTATCGGCTTTCAGCAACACACCTCTTTATTACACAATTTTGCGAATGTGGGTATCGGTTGGAACGGCTATGTCACCCTTTGGGATGGCAATGAAGCCATTGGTTGGATAGCGTGTGACAACTTAATCACTGCAACGCCATTAAAACCCTCGCAAGTTAATATTCTCAAGATGCTTGGTTTTATCATTTCGCAAAATATTGTACGAAGAAAGTATCAAGATCAGTTAATTATTGCAAATAAAGAACTTGAATTAAAAAACAAAGAACTAGAATATTTAACATCAAAACTTGAGCAACTTGTTTTTATTGATCCTCTAACAATGATTGCCAATCGAAGAGCACTACAACGATATTTAGACGATACTGCAGCCAGCTCTAAAAATAACTACTCTTCTTTATCGATACTCATGCTGGATATCGATAATTTCAAGTCAATTAATGATAAATATGGTCATTTGGAAGGCGATCAATGTTTGGTCGCTATCGCCAATCGATTGAAGACCATTGTAAAGACACAGGATTTCATTCTCGCTCGCTATGGCGGAGAAGAATTCATCTTCGCATTTGTAGGCTTAACAGAAGCGCAATTAAAAATGATCGCTGAGGAGATCTTAGTTGCAGTGCGTGAGCTCAAGATCACTAACTCAAATAGCCAAAACGTGCACTCTCTAACCCTAAGTGTGGGGGCTGCATACTCTCCGATATTGCAAGATATTAGTTATATCGAGCTCATTCAAGCAGCTGATAGCGCGCTATATCAAGCCAAAAGCGGCGGAAAAGATCGCATCATTTTCGCTCAGCAGATTACTGTCGCTTAATTAATGAGACTTCCCTCAAGCGCCTCAGGGAAGTCTCTAGTTCTTATCCGTTTACACGCTTAACGATTGGTCTTAACTGCGATATCTAGCTCTGCAGTTTGCGTTTCGATTTGGCGCGACAGTTTCCACTTTGATACGGCGATTAACGCAACAACAGGCATAAACCAACTCGCATGCGCACTAAACAGCGGTAAGTATTGGTTTAATAGTGATGCCAAGGAGTCAGGCAGCATCTCAAGAATGCTTAACGCATCAATAGAACCCAACAGCAAACTGATTGCCACTACCGCAACATACGCAAACCAATTCGCTCGATCCGTCGGGATGACAAGTGCCGTCAAAACCAGCGCGATAGCAACTGGGCACAAAATTAGAATTGCAGGCAAACTCACCGCAAGGATCTGGTTCAAACCAAAGTTAGCAATCACGCCAGTAAGCACGACAACAATCACTGCCGTTAGTGAGAACGGTGAGTTAAAGGTTTGCTGATAGTACTCAGCGCAAGCGTTAGTCAGACCTACCGTCGTGGTTAGACACGCCATGATGATGATGCCCGAAAGTAAAACTAAACCAAACGTACCAAATACTTCTGCTGCGTAACGAGTTAGAAGCTCACCACCATTAGTCACACCCTCTGCAATGCTTGCCGACGTAGCACCAACGTAAGCCATCGCAAGGTAGCAACCTGACATCAATAGTGCGTAAACCAAGGTTACTTTTAACGTCACTTTAAAAATCGATTTTGAAGTCACATGACCTTTGTCAGTGATCGCTTTGATGATCACCCAACCAAAACCAACCGCAGCGATCGCATCCATGGTCATATAGCCTTGAATTAAGCCACTGGTTAATGCTTGTTGCTGATAATCCATCGTCGGCGTACTCAACTCGCCTAAAGGCATCACTAACGCCGCTAGAGCCAGCGCCGCCAGCATCAATACCAACATTGGTGTCATAAATTTGCCGATATAGTCAACCAACTTGCCACGCTGTAGTGCCAATACCAATGTCAGGGCAACAAAGATGAATGAGAACAGCGCCAGATAATCACCAGAAACAAATGGCTTAATACCCATTTCGTAGGCAACGGTTACCGCTCGTGGCATCGCAAAAGCAGGACCCACCGCAGTAAACAGCAGCACCCAGAAGCCTGTCGCAATCGGTTTAGGTAACGCTTGGGTCAGTTGAGCACTATCGCTCAAACGACCAAAAACAATTAAGGTAAGCGCGGGTAATCCCACCGCAGTGATCAGAAACCCTGCCATAGCGGGCAAATACTGTGTGCCAGCTTCTAAACCTAAGAAAGGTGGAAAAATGATGTTCCCCGCGCCAAGAAACATGGCAAATGTCATCAAACCTATCGCTAACGAACTTTGATTTTTCAATGTACAGTCCTCGTACGATTAGACATTACTCTAATCTTTTTTGTAATGGACCGTCAGCTGGCTGGGGGGAAAATAAGGGTATTAACGATGTGGAATCTCTCCGTCAGCCTGGCTGACGGGAAATTGCCGCCAGCCTAGTTAATAATGACTAGAATGACGACTGAAACAGTTGATGTTAGACGTGACAAAGCACAACGCGTTGCTCGGCGAAAAGCGGCAGTGTGGTGTGCTAATAGTAAAGGCATGGATATGTCCTAGTGATATGTTACGTCTACGGGACCAATATAGAGCCAATAATTTACAAAGTAAACCACTTACAGACAGAAAAGTTACATTTTCTTTTTGTGCCAGTTTTACTCTCTAAAATTTCACCTGCAAAAAGAAAAGCCCTTTCCATGCGGAAAGGGCTTCGACTTATTTCCCAAAAATGAGTAGATTTTTATAGCAGTTCTACTGACTGCTGAGCGATAACGAACTCTTCGTTAGTCGGAATAACTACAGCAATGGCATTTAGCATGTCAGATTTTGCAATTACACCTGCGTTACCAAAGCGAGCGTCTTCGTTGCCCTTTTCATCTTCAACGAAACCTAGAAGCTTAAGATTGCTCAAGATTTCGCGACGAATTGGTAGAGAGTTCTCACCGATACCACCAGTAAAGATCACAGCGTCAAGCTTGCTTAGTGGGATTAGGTAAGAACCGATGTATTTCGCTACGCGGTAAGTGAACACTTCAAATGCTAGTTTCGCACCTTCGTGACCATTTTCCATCGCTTCTAGTACACCACGTGCATCTGAAGTTAGACCAGACACACCTAGGAAGCCTGATTTCTTGTTCAGTGCTTCAAATACTTGCTCTTGGCTCCAGCCTTTCTTCAGTAGGAACTCGATGATACCAGGGTCAAGGTCACCACAACGTGTGCCCATCATTAGACCAGATAGCGGAGTAAAGCCCATTGAAGTATCTACTGACTCACCGTTTTCGATTGCACATACAGATGCACCGTTACCTAGGTGAACAGAGATAAAGCTTGCTTCTTCCACTGGTTTGCCAACCAACTTCGCAGCTTCACGGCTAACGTAGTAGTGGCTAGTGCCGTGGAAACCGTAACGGCGAATACCGTAATCAGTGTAAAGCTCGTTAGAGATAGCGCCAGTGAACGCTTTCTTAGGCATAGTTTGGTGGAATGCTGTGTCGAAAACAGCAAACTGTGGCAAGCTTGGGAAAGCTACCATAGCTGCTTGAATACCTTTCGCGCCTGCAGGGTTGTGGAGCGGAGCCAGGTCTGAAAGGCTTTCGATTTCCGCCAGTACTTTCTCGTCGATACGAACGGTAGAAGTAAACTTCTCGCCGCCGTGAACGATACGGTGACCCACAGCAACCAAATCTTTTGTGAATCCAAGAGATTCAATTAGGTCCACAATGCGGTTAATCGCATGTTGGTGATGATTGTCGGCAGCAGTGATCGCCTCTTCGGTTTTCTCACCATTGTATTTCCAACTAATGACGGCTTCCGGTAATCCAAAGCACTCACCTAAACCGCTAACAATCGCGTCGCCAGTTTGCGAATCGATTACTGCAAATTTTAGTGAAGAACTGCCTGAGTTAATCACCAATACAAACGAATTAGACATGTGGTACGTATCCTGTTTCATACTTATTATCGAAGCTTTCGCTCCATTGTGTATTGAGTTTAATTATTCAAATTTTTTTTGAATCTTTCAACTTTGTTTTAATTTTTAGACCAATAGAAACGTTTGTTTGTTGATCTAAAGCAATATTCGATTTTTTTCGCGGACGGAATTTAATCAAAATGGTAGCTCTATCAAGATAATGAAGATTAGTTTGCTAGTTTTACATTCTATGGTTGCTATCGCCAAATCCCTTATGAAACCTAGCTTGTAGCAATTTTGCTAACTGAAACTTCAAAATCTGTGGCGTTATATATCCTAATTTGTTGCAAAAATCCGGCTTTTTCGTGCTAGATTCTAAAAAAATTTTAGTCCATACACACTGGCTTGTCTGGCACAGACTCTTCTGCATAGGCAAAATGGGCTCTAGAAGTTAGAATATAGGCAAGTTTACATCGAGATTGAGCTAATGAACATTGGTGAAGTAGCCACGCTAACGGGGCTGTCAAGTAAGTCTATTCGTCTATATGAAGACAAAGGAATCATCACCCCACCCCACCGTAGTGAATCGGGTTACCGAGAATATTCAGCGCAGCACCTGCAAGAACTCAACCTCGTTTCGCGTGCAAAAAATGCAGGATTCTCTTTGATAGAATGCAAAGAGTTTGTTCAACTCGCGAGAAACCCTGAACGTAAGAGCAGTGAAGTAAAAGCCAAAGCACAAGAAAAACTGCAAGAAGTTGAACTCAAAATCCGTCAACTCAAAGAGATAGAACATCAATTGCAACAGTGGATTGCTGCCTGCCCAGGGAATTCAAGTAGTTGCTGTCCGATCATTGAAGATCTGACAAAGTAACCCCCTTTCGTACAAAAGCCTTTCCACTGGAAAGGCTTTCTGTAGGCGAATAACCAACCGCTAGTAGTAGGTACACATACGTTTGCCATCCATCTCAATGATGTTAAATGGCGTCTCGTAGATGCTCTCAAGCACATCAGCTTGGATAACGGCTTCGACATCACCCTGAGCAACGACCTGCCCTTTCTTAAGCGCGATAATCTTATCTGAGTAACAAGCAGCAAAGTTGATATCATGGATCACCACCACCACCGCTTTGTTCATCTCACGAGCCAGTCGACCCACATTACGCATGATTTGCAGTGAGTGTTTAATATCAAGGTTGTTAAGTGGTTCATCTAAAAACACGTAGTCTGTGTCTTGCGCAATTACCATGGCAATAAAGGCAAGTTGACGCTGACCGCCACTCAATTCATCCAGATACTTATGTTGAATGGCAACCAAATCTAGGTACTCAATCGCTTGGTTGATGATTGTCTGATCTTCCGAGGTAAGTTTACCTTGGCTGTAAGGAAAACGACCAAAAGCGATCATCTCACGCACGGTAAAGCGCATCGTAATCGAGTTCGCTTGACGCAGCACAGCAAGGCGTTTCGCCAACTCTTTGGTGTCCCAATCAGCAATCTCTTTGCAATCAATAAAGACTTGTCCTTCATCTTTACTCACTAAGCGGCTCGCCATGGAAAGCAACGTACTTTTACCAGCACCATTAGGTCCAATGATCGAGGTAACTTTGCCTTTCTCAAACTCTGCACTAGCTTTTTTAACTACTGCATTTTGACCGAAAAGTTTGGTTAGTTTTTCTAATTTAATCATAGTGAACCTAAACGATTTTGTTTCTAAGCAGCATTGATAAGAAGTAGATGCCGCCGATAAAGTTAATTACAACACTAAGTGTGGTGGAGAAACCAAACAGATTCTCTACAATCCACTGCCCTGCCAGTAACGAAGCAACTGATAGCAACGATACACCAAGCAGTAATACGCGATGTTGATAGCTGCGCAGCATTTCACGCGCCAAGTTAGTTACCAGCAGACCAAAGAACATAATTGGACCAATCAATGCGGTAGAAATAGCAATCAAACACGCAGAAAGCACGAGCACCTGCATGGTGACACGCTTAACGTCGATACCTAAGCTGGTCGCGTTATCTTTGTCGAGCCAGAAAACATCCAGTACGCGGTTTAGTCTAAATAGCAATGCGCTGATGATGAGAAGCAGCGGTGCACACATATAGACCAGTTCAACTTTAATGTTGTTGAAACTTGCAAACATGCTCTCTTGCAACGCAGCAAAATCATTTGGATCCATTAGCATGGTCAAAAATGAGGAAATACTGCCAAACAGTTGACCTAAGATGACGCCAAGTAGCAGCAATACCATCAAGTTCTGTTTATTGCTCTTAAAGTAGAATGTAAACAGCAACATTGAGAAGCCAAGCATTACCGTAACTGACAATGAGAAGTTCAAATAGTCATTCATTACATAACTACTTAAGCCGCCAAACACCGCCACAACCAAAACTTGGGTAAACATGTACAGCGCATCAAAGCCCATGATGCTCGGTGTTAAAATGCGGTTGTTAGTGATGGTTTGGAATGCTAACGCAGACTGACCAATCGCAACACCCGCTAAGATCATCGCTAGCACCTTAGGCACGCGGCGCGATAAAAAATATTGGTAGTTGTCAGCATTTAACCCTAGACCGATAAACAGCGCAGCAAACACGACAGCAATCGCACCTAGGATCAGGAGTTTGGTTCTATCCTGCATTTTTTTGACCTCGCAGAATAAAGAACACGAACACACTGCCACCTAAAATACTGATGATCATGGAAATTGGGATCTCATAAGGGAAAATAATTAAGCGTCCAGCCAAGTCGCAACAAAGCACTATCAAGGCACCCAGAACGGCGGTCAAAGGGATATTACGACGTAAGTTATCCCCATAGAACTTGCTCACTAGGTTTGGCACGATTAGACCAAGGAAAGGCAGCTGACCCACAATCATCACTACGCTCGCCGCCATAATCGACACCAGCATAACGCCGATAACAATCACTTGTTGATAGTTCAAACCCAAGTTAGTCGCAAAGTCCTTGCCTAAGCCCACTGCCGAGATACGCGTGGCATATAAATAACTGAAAATCGCAATCGGAATCGCAATATAAAGCAGCTCATAATCACCTTGCAGCAGGTTAGCAAAGTTCGCCACTGTCCAACCAGAAAGGTTCTGTAGTGCATCGTATTTATAAGCAATGAAGGTTGCCAGTGAGTCAACCACGTTACCAAAAATGATGCCGATCAGCGGGACAAAAATAGCGTTCTTGAATTGAATTCGATTGATAAACTGAACAAACAGCAAAGTGCCAAGAATAGAAATTAAAAAGATTAGCCAGATTTGCTGAGAACCAAACAGCACCAAGCTCAAAATATAACCCAGCATGGCACACTCGATAGTGCCTGACGTAGAAGGCGCAGCAAAACGGTTTTGGCTGATTTGCTGCATGATAAGACCAGCAATACTCAAACCTGCGCCGGCAAGAATCACCGCAACGAGACGTGGAATACGACTGGTAAACAATAGATGCCAACTATTCGCATCCCCTGCGAGCAGTGCCATAGGGCTTAAATCGCTCACGCCAACAAACAGAGAACCGATACTGAGTAAAAACAGTATTGGGAGTAACTTCTTCAAAACATGCCTCTAACGTCAAAAAGCCCAAACAACTTGCATTGCTTGGGCAAACACTTCAAATTTTAATTTTATTGCGCCATTGATGATTTAACATCGTTAATCATCTGTTCGGTCGCTTGAATGCCCGAGATAGCCAAGTACCAAGCGCTAATGTCTAGATAAGCCATTTGCTTGTTTTGGTACGCTTTAGTCGCTTTTACTAGATCATTTTCAAAATCGCGTTTAACTGTGCTGTTACCCTTGTTGGTCAACTGATCTTTATCAACAATCAGTAGCGTTGAAGGGTTAGTTTCACGAATAAACTCGTAAGACACCAAGTCACCGTGAGTTTTTGCTTTAACGTTTCGCGCGGTTTGTTGGAATCCAAAATCTTGGTAAATCGCTGAAAAACGTGAATCAGCGCCAAATGCGGTGATATTGCCGCCAGAGCTCATTACTGTTAGTGCATCAACTTTATTCGTTTGGTTGTAGTCACTAATTGCTTTAAATTCTTTATCAAGCTGAGCGATCTTCTGCTCAACAAATTCTTGCTTCTCAAATACCTGACCAAGGTTACGCCATTGCTGTTGGGTACTCTTCCAGTAACCTTCTTCTGCATCAGCGGCAAAAACAATCGTTGGTGCAATTTTTGACAGTTCATCAAACTGCTTCGCAGCACGCGAACCGACAATGATCAAATCAGGTTTTTGCATATAAATCGTTTCAAAGTTTGGCTCAGACAGGCTACCTGCCGAAACAAACTTGTAATCACGGTATTGCGCTAGGTAATCAGGAAAGATGCTTACCGTTGAAATAGCCACAGGCTCAACACCTAAAGTGACTGCTGCATCCAGTGCACCAACACCAATTACAACCACTCGCTCAGGATTCGTTTCTACCTTTGTCGTTCCCTTTTGATGCTCAATTTCAATCATCTCTGCATTTGCAGATAGTGCAACTAAGCCTGTCATCAACGCTAAAACTGATGCTTTCATACCCAACTCCATAATTACTAATGCAATGCATTATCATTTAGATTTAAATTGAAGTCATCTCGCATTTACGTTTTTTACATTCGTAAACAAAGATTGAGAGGTGTTAAAGAGAATTGGTGGAACGCTCATGCTTTTTGCATGAGCTTCGAGAAACGAGAATATGGAATCGAGATGCGGGAACGCTCGCGCTAAAGCACGAGCTCACGGAATCGCGAGGGGGCTCGCGATGGTGAACAAATGGACTGATTCACTAGTATCTAATTACGTCTGTCCCTCTAAGGGCGTACGCGGTGCTTCTGGATGCGGGGACGCTCGCGCCAAAGCGCAAGCTCACGGAATCGCGATGGCGATCAACAAAACTAATCAACAAATCCAAAACTTAGCGCTTCAACTAGAACGAACCGACTCCCTAGGAAAAAATCAGGACGATTTTTTAGGTTTTCGGTGTCGGGAACACCTAAAACCGTCCGGACAACAACAGCAAATCAGACGCCTTTCTGATTACTCTTTGGCAAGGCAAAGAGTAATTGGACCGCTTGTACAAATGTAGAGAAATACGCCAAAGTCTTAAGCGGGACATACAATATGTGTAAGTCTTGAGAATTTAGAACGCCCTACCAAGCAGGGCTTCGAGAAATGAAAAGATGGAATCGGGATACGAGCAAGCCTAAAAATCGTAAGGCTTATTATGTCAGAGCTCGGATAACTGCTTGCGGATCTTTAGCAAGAACATTGAGCAACACGAGTGCTGGTCCTCTTGGGGTTCTGTCACCACGCTCCCAATGACGTAATGTGCCGAGGCTAATACCAAATGTTGCGGCAAATTCTGCTTGAGTCATTCCCACATTATTCCGAAGAGCTTTAACATCAACAGAATCGAACTTATGAACGGTAGCTGATTGAGTTTGACCTTCTGCAAACTCAATCGCTTCCATTAACCCCTGTTGGATGCTTTTAAATGCGTCAGTCATAATTACCTCCTATAACTGTCTGCAAGTATTTTGGTTAGCTTGCTCAGCACATTACATTCTGCTTTTGATAAGTTGGCTTTTTCATTTTTGCCAAAGAGTGACAGCAGAAACAGTGGTATGTCTTCATTGTGATAGTAGTAAATAACTCGCACACCACTACTTTTTCCACCACTCTCTCGCGCCCATCGAAGCTTACGAACACCACCAGTTCCTTGCATTAACACACCTGCTTTCGGATGCTCAGCAAGATAACTGATGATTTGTTTGTTCTCGCCATCTGAAAGGAGTTTCTCGACTCGTTTCTTGTATTCAGGCAACTCGACGATTGTATGCATACTTCAATAGTAAGCCAATGGATTACTCAAGGCAAAGAATAATTGGACCACTTGCACAAATGTTGAGAAATACGCCAAAGTCTTAAGCGGGACATACAATATGTGTAAGTCTTGAGAATTTGGAACGCCCTGCCATGCAGGGCTTCGAGAGACAATAATATGGAATCGAGATGCGGGAACGCTCGCGCTAAAGCGCAAGCTTACGGAATCGCGATGGCGATCAACAAAACTAATCAATAAATCCAAAACTTAGCGCTTCAACTAGAACGAACCGACTCCCTAGGAAAAAATCAGGACGATTTTTTAGGTTTTCGGTGTCGGGAACACCTAAAACCGTCCGGACAACAACAGCAAATCAAACGCCTTTCTGATTACTCTTTGGCAAGGCAAAGAGTAATTGGACCGCTTGTACAAATGTAGAGAAATACGCCAAAGTCTTAAGCGGGACATACAATATGTGTAAGTCTTGAGAATTTGGAACGCCCTACCAAGCAGGGCTTCGAGAGACAATAATGTGGAATTGAGATGCGGGAACGCTCGCGCCAAAGCGCAAGCTTACGGAATCGCGAGGGGCTCGCGATGGTGATCAAACGAACTCATTCACTAGCGGGTAATCGTGTCTGTCGCTTTAAAGGAGAATGCGATACTTCGGGAGACGTGAATACTCCCGACATTTATTGCTGAATCAACACAACGTGCTCAGTTGAGTCAGGAGTTTCAAACCAAGACCAAAATAGCTCTAACATTTCAGGGGTCATTTCATAGGACTTGCCATTTCGATCTGCATTGCGAGTAAACGCCCTTTGCTTACAGGTATTAAATGAAACATCTAAATAATGCACTTCACTGTCGATACCCAATTGCGACGCCCAAGCGACAACGGCATCACGATCTGCTTTACGCCAGAAACCAAAATCAAAAATAACCGGCACCCCAAGCGATAACAGTTGCGATGCAGATTCTTTAAATAAATCTTGCAGTGTCGCTAAACGGCTTTCGAAAACGTCACGCTCCATATGTTCACCAAACAAAGGTATCATCCATTCATCAATAGAAAAACGAAATGCACCTTGTTTGTCTGCCAACGCTTTCGAGTAAGTCGTTTTCCCTGATCCAATAAAGCCGCAGATGAAATAAATTTTGCTCATAATCCCTCTTACATTACCCACCACTCGAATGAGCTCACCTTCCTAAAAAGACACAGTGTGACTCTGAACATAAGTTAAGAGTCTTAGCCTTAACCCACTCTGAAAAGTAATCTCGCACGCCCCTAAAATAATTAACACGGTGTAATTTTGCTTACTGCCGATTTCAGATAATAAGTGCGACATTCAATGATAGTTGTTTTACAAATCACACACGGGGAGTTGAATCGACAACGTTAAACCACCATTAGGCTCCATTTCAAAATCACGCACCAATTCTATAAGAAATCCATCATTATCTACCGTAAGCTGCTGCTTCTCAGCGGCTGAGAACAAAGCTTCTATTGCAGCAATGTAGGCAGCATCAGAATTAAGGTATACCTCAGCACACAGATATCGCCCGGCGGGGATAATAAGATCATAGAGAGAGCTGTCTGTCTGCCAATAGCCTATTAGTGTCTCGATCTGTTGCCAGCACTTATCAAGTTGTGCCACCGGTGTTGCACTAAGCATACGCTTTGTTTTAGTGCCATAAATCTCAATCACAGTATCCCAATCAGGATCATCAACCACTACCTTCTTTACACCCCGCAGTGGGTAAGAATTTAACTCGATTGGCATTGACTGAGCCAGTTCTGCTTCCAATATTTGTACTCGCCCAGGATGAGCGACCTTAGCAATAAGAGCAGCCGTTTCATTGGGTGTAGACTCATAACCCATTTTGCGTGCTTGCTTGGCAGTCACACCCAGCTCGCGTTTTAGAGCTTTACCCAATGCCTGAGAGGATGAAAACCCGCAATAGTGAGCAATATCCATTACACTCCAAGGTACATCGTTAAGTAGTAAGTTCAGTGCAATCTGCAGACGAACACGACTCAAGTAGCGACCCGGCGTTTCATTAAACAAATCACTGAACTGGCGGTGGAAATGATAGCGCGAGATTGAACTCTGCTCTGCCACTTTTTGCCACGTACTTTGCTCTGCCAGCTCTTTGTGCATCGTATTTAACGCCTTCTTAAAGCGTTTTTGTAGATTAGGCGGCAATTGCTCGATTAGCGCCAATTCAGGCACTAAATTAAATGCGCTACTTTTAGGTTCCGGCATACGAGCCACTCTCAACGAATGAATAGAGCTACTATCACTTGTTAAATACATAAAATCAACGAGCTGAAAAGAAAACTTCGTCATGCTTAGAATTGATGCTGAGAACATTGACCACTAAATAACCACTCCCCACTTATCTGAATCTATGCTTCATGCACACTCTCTTTGACATCCATTTGAACACCTTGTTGGTTAAGCCTCTGGCTAATTTCCGTCAACCTTGCCAATGTCTGTAGAGTCAGCGGCAACATCACTGCGGATTCAACGAACTCAAGGGAATAGGTCACAATGGAGAAAACTTGCCCAACCGTTGGGTCAATTAAGCTTCCGACCATCCACAAATTGGTCAGAATGGCAGCAAACAGAACCAAAAAGATCAGCCCATAGACTAGGGCTTCCGTATCGGACAATTTGATTTCGCAACGCTTGAGACGTTCAAAGTGCAAAGCAATTGCAGGGAAAGGCTGCCCACTAAGCACATGTACTTGCTGCTCCAACTGGTCATTTAGCGCGCCATTAAGTGACGTAAATGTCCGGTGAAAAAACAGATAAATGACTAGCATCACCAAACCCGCGCTCAGGACACACAACGCCAGTTTAATATGGAAAGTTGCCAATATAATTACCGCGGCAACTAACTGAACAATCGAGGTAAACAAGTTAGGTAGATCATCTTCTAGGAAATCCACCAGCTCACGAGACATAGTTAAACGCGCATCTTTAACCGACACAGGAGCATTACGTAAGTTACGCTCTACTCGTTTGGCAAGCCTAACTCTGATGCCACCATAAACTCGCGTATCATAAAATCGACGCACAACCGCAACGACCACTAATGCAAACATAATCAGAGCAAAATATAGCAAAGGCTTTAGGCTATTACTCAGCACGCCATCAATCGCAAAGCCGATAAACAGGGGTAATAAAATCATTAATAGATTTTCAGCCAGTACCATAAGCCAAGTGAGTGCAATTTTGGTAGGACTAAGCCATACGATTGTACGAAGGTTAATTGGTTTGTTCACTAGCTATTCATTCCACAAATACAGATGGCGCTAGTATTACTAATTATGGAAGATAAAAAGTGTCCCAGATTGCTGAGTTGCTTATCGAAAAATGGGAACGCGATGCTCCGGATGCGGGAACACTCGCGCTAACGCGCAAGCTCACGGAATCGCGAGGGAACTCGCGATAGCGATCAAACGTACTGACTCACTACTGGGTAATCACGTCTGTCCCTATAAGGGCGAACGCGATGCTCCAGATGCGGGAACGCTAGCGCTAAAGCGCAAGCTTACGGAATCGCGAGGAAACTCGCGATAGCGTTCAAACGAACTGATTCACTAGCGGCTATTCGTGTCTGTTCCAATAAGGATGCTTGTCTGTCCCAATAAGGATGCTAGACAAAAAAAGGCACCATATGCTGGTGCCTCTCTGAATACTTGAATTGACTAACGCCGAATTAGAAGAAATCGATGCTACCACGACCGTTTTCATTCTTTTTCTTTGGCTTGTTGTCTGCTGGCGCTTTCGCGGATTTTACGCCCTTGCCCGCTTTGTTCGATTTTGCTGGCTTTGATTGCTTGTTCGCTGTTTTAGCCGGCTTGCCCTTTTTCTCTGCTGACTTTTGCTTTGCCGGTTTAGCTGCTTTCGGTTCAGGTTTTTCTGCTTCGATTTCAGGCTCAGTGACTGGCGCATCGCAAACTACTACGTAGTATTCTTGGTTAAACTCGAAGAAATCACCATCGTACATCTTACGACGCTTACGAGTTTCTAGCTCGCCATTTACTGCAACATAACCTTCAGAAATTAGATGTTTGGCTTCACCACCACCACCGACTAAGTTGGCAATTTTAAAAACTTTGTACAGTTCAATAGGCTGAGAGGAAACATCAATACCAATCGCTTCAATCTCAATCTCTTCGCCCTGCTCTTCCCACTCTTCATGTTGGTTGTAGTCTGACATCTTCTAATCTCTTAAGGAAAACGTCGAGTCTGCCTTGTATTTACAATAGTCTCAAGCTATTTCATCTACCTAACTCGCTCATTGTTCCAGCAATTAAACCAATATTGTTCAATTAGTATCTCATTGGAGTAATCAATGATAGCGCCTTAGTTAATATTCATGTAAAACACCTACCCTAAAGGATTAGTAGTAACCAGTCTCTTGATAGCAAATGAGAGAATGGATTAGGTTTTGAAAATGACACACAACATACGCAGTCTTCACACCCAACATAATAACAAGCTCAGTATCAATGAGACCGTTGTGGGGAGCGCGGTGCGTCGAATAGAAACGAGTTATCCTTTATCGGGTAAACAGCTTGATTCAGTTATGAATGATCATTTTAAGTATGTCTTTGATGTATTGAGTGATGGATTGTTTTATATGAATCGCGACGATCAAGTCTTTTTCTATAACCCGACTTTTTACCACCAATTCGGTCTAGACACCGGTCACATCGATATCGAGCAGTGGTTAGCCAAGATTCATCCATTCGATCGAACTCAGCTACAGCAAAAAATTGTTGTACATATGAACGCTGAAGATAGCCTTGTCACTTCAGAGTTTCGCGTGCGCAACAGAGATGGTCAGTTTATCTGGATTGAAGGCACAGCGATCACCAAAACGGTCAATGGCGAACGTTTCTTAATTGGTTGTCATCGCGATATCTCCGAATCAAAACTTATGGAAACTTATGTCCATCAAGCGGCATTTCTTGACAGTGCTTCGGGATTAGCTAATGCACAAAAATTAGCCATGGACATCGACACCCTCTGTTTAGGCAAAAAGCTCGAACATTCTTTGATCTACATTCATCTCGAAGATATCCGCACTTACCTGTCGGTTTACGGTCCACAGACACTGCGTGATTTAATGGCTCATCTACTCTCATCACTGAGTGAACTACCGGATGAGTTTGTCGATATTTACCGGGTACGCAGCGATGATTTTGCCATCCTAGTCTCTGGTAACTATTCGGTTGCAGAAATTGAGCAACTAGGACAACGAATCCTCGAGACTTACCAATGCTCAATTGAAGCCAACGGTTCTCTATGGGGTAATGATATTAGTGTCGGTATTTACCCTAACTTTAACTGCGCATTAAGCAGTGAAGATATTATTAAAGTTGCCTCTCGTACTTGCCAGTTTGCTCGAGAAAAACATCACAACCAACTCGCTATTTATCACGATAAAACGCTGCTAAATGTCGATAGATATTTCTACATCGAACGAGAGTTGGCACAAGCGATCAAAAACAACAAACTTACCGTCCGTTTTCAACCCATCATTGATGCGACAAAATGCAAGATTGCTAGCTTCGAGGCACTAGTGCGTTGGAAAGATCCTGAGCTTGGGCAACTATTCCCGGATGAATTCATTCCCGTAGCGGAAAAAAAAGGCCTGATTGTTGATTTAGGTTATCTGGTGTTTAATCAAGCTTGCTTGTTTATCAAACAATATCAACAGCGCCACAATCGGCAAATCCGAGTGAACATTAATGTCTCAGTATTACAGTTACTCAATAGTAAGTTCCCAGAACAAGCTAAGCAGCTTGCCGAGCAATATCAAATCGACCCGCAACAAATTGTCTTAGAGTTAACCGAAACGGTTATTCTTGATGGTAACAAGAGCGCAGTGTCTCAACTCAATCAGCTCAATAAGTTTGGGTTTAGGCTCTCTCTGGATGACTTTGGTTCTGGCTACAGTTCACTCAACAGTTTCTTTGATCTGCCGCTTAAACAGATAAAAGTCGACAAAGCCATGGCTTGGAAGGCACTGAAAAACCCGGCAACTCTCGAGTATTTAAAGTTCATCACCCGACTATGCCACTCTAAACAAGTAGACATCGTAATTGAAGGGATCGAAGACGCCAATATGCAGCGTCAATTCACTGATATTGGCGTGAACTATCTTCAAGGTTATTGGTTTAGCAAACCGCTGTGTGTCGCCAGCGCGAGCTATATTACTCAAATGTAACTACGACAGTGCCACCAGCTCTTGGGTGTAACTCTGTTTTGGCTGAGTAAACAACGACTGAGTTTCCCCCTGCTCAACGATCTCACCGTTACGCATCACGATAGTGTAATGGCACAACGACTTCACCACGTGTAGATCATGACTGATAAACAGATAAGTTAAGCCATACTTCGCTTGGAGTGACTTGAGCAACTCTAAAATTTGCGCTTGAACGGTACGGTCAAGCGATGATGTCGGCTCATCCAACAGAATAAACTCCGGCTTTAATACCAGCGCGCGCGCAATCGCAATACGTTGGCGCTGCCCACCAGAGAACTCATTGGGATAACGAAAACGTGTTTCAGGATCTAAGTCCACTTCCTGCATCGCTTTCACGATTGCAGCATCAATTTCCTGCTCACTCATCTCTGTGTGTACATACAAGCCCTCACCAATGACTTGCGCCACAGACATACGCGGATTAAGCGCAGAAAATGGGTCTTGAAACACCACTTGCATCTTACTGCGATAAGGTAGCATCGCCTTACGGTCTAACCCTTGCAGTTCTTGCCCTTGATAACTAATTGAGCCATCAGAGCCAACCAAACGTAAGATTGCCATACCGGTAGTGGATTTACCTGAACCACTCTCACCCACCAAACCGATTGAATGACCGCGCTTCAGTTCAAAGCCCATATTGGTGACCGCTTTAACATGGGACACCACACGCTTAAATAAACCACCGGTAATTGGGAACCAGACTCTAAGTTGCTCGACACTAAGTAGTGAAGGTGCATTGTCAGCCACTTCGACTGGCAAACCACGCGGATCTGAATCAATAAGCTGCTGAGTATATGGATGTTTCGGCTGAGTAAAGACTTGCTGGCACTCACCAACCTCGAGTAGTTGTCCATCACGCATCACCGCGACGCGGTCCGCAATACGGCGCACAATGCTTAAATCGTGAGTAATAAACAGCATCGCCATACCCAACTCTTGCTGCAAAGATTTAAGTAGATCCAATATCTGAGCTTGCACTGATACATCGAGTGCTGTCGTCGGCTCATCGGCAATCAACAGCTCCGGCTCATTGATGAGTGCCATGGCGATCATTACGCGCTGCCTTTCGCCACCCGATAGTTCATGAGGGTAAGCGTTAATCTTCGCTTCAGGTTGGCGGATCCCCACTTTAGCTAACCATTCAATGGCTAGCTTTTCTGCTTTACCCTGGCGAATACCGCGGTGAATACCAACAATTTCAACCAGTTGTTTGCCCACTTTATGCAGTGGATTGAGCGACACCATCGGCTCTTGGAAAATCATCCCGATACGTGCACCACGAATACCGCGCAATTGGCGCTCAGTACACGCCAACATATCAATGCCGTCGAATTGGATTTTCCCATTCAAGTAATGCGAAGAACCTTTAGGTAACAACTTTAGAATTGAGTTCGCAGTAACCGACTTGCCAGAACCACTCTCACCAACCAAAGCCAAAGTTTCACCGCGTTTGATATCAAGCGATACATCAAAAGTCACTTGCTCAACTTTATTCGCTCTACCGAAACCCACCGATAGCGAATCAATCGATAATATTTTCTCACTCATGATTATCTACCTTGTTGGTGTGGGTCAAACGCATCACGCACGGCTTCACCGATAAAGACCAGCAAAGTCAACATCAGTGACAACACCACAAATGCTGAAATACCAAGCCATGGCGCTTGCAAGTTCGCCTTGCCTTGTGCCAATAACTCACCAAGTGATGGCGAGCCCGTAGGTAAGCCAAAACCGAGGAAATCCAATGACGTTAAAGTTGTCACCGAGCCGGAAAGAATAAACGGCATCATGGTTAATGACGCGACCATCGCATTGGGTAACATATGGCGCAGCATAATACGGCTATCGTTAACGCCCATCGCTTGAGCTGCACGGACATAATCGAAGTTACGACAACGCAAAAACTCTGCGCGTACAATACCGACCAAACTCATCCAACTAAACAGCACCATGATCCCGAGTAGCCACCAAAAATTCGGCTCAACGAAACTGGATAAAATAATCAATAGGAATAGTGTCGGCATACCCGACCATACTTCGATAAAACGCTGACCAAACAGATCAAGCCAACCGCCGTAGTAACCTTGGGTCGCACCGACGGCAACACCGATAATGCTGGATATGATGGTTAATACAAAACCAAAGATCACCGAGATACGAAAGCCATAAATGATTCGCGCCAGCACATCGCGCCCTTTATCATCGGTCCCCAGCCAGTTTACACCATCCGGTGCTGATGGCACGGCGCCAACCACGTTGTAGTTGATGGTGTCATAGCTAAAACGAATTAACGGCCACACAATACTGCCGTTCTCTTCAATCAGTTCAATTACATATGGATCGGTATAGTCAGCTTCACTTTCAAATTCACCACCAAATTCGGTTTCCGCATATTGATTAAAGATCGGCATATACCACTGCTGATCGTAGTGAACTAATAGCGGCTTATCATTGGCAATAAACTCAGCAAAAAGGCTTAAAAAAAACAAAATACCAAACACCCACATCGAGATTAAACCTCGCTTGTTGGCTTTAAATCTATTCCAGCGCGCTTCATTAAGAGGATTGCGCATCTTAGTCTTTTTAGTCATTAGCGCGCCTCAAAATCAATGCGAGGATCGACCCAGGTATAGGTCAAATCGGAGATGATACTGAGGATTAACCCCAATAACGTCATAATATACAAGGAGCTAAATACCACTGGGTAATCACGTTGAATCGTCGACTCAAACCCAAGTAACCCAATCCCTTCAAGAGAGAACATCACCTCAATCAGCATCGAACCGGTAAAGAAGATACTAATGAACGCACTCGGGAAACCAGCGATGATGATCAACATGGCGTTACGAAACACATGGCGATACAAAATACTACGCTCATCTAAGCCTTTGGCACGCGCAGTCACTACATACTGCTTGTTAATCTCGTCGAGAAACGAGTTTTTGGTTAACATACTCAGCGTGGCAAAGCCACCGATTACCATGGCTAAAATAGGTAGAGCTAAATGCCAAAAGTAGTCAATGATCTGCTGATACCAACTCAATTGGTCAAAGTTACTTGAAACCAACCCTCGCAGCGGGAACCAACTGAAATAGTTACCACTCGCAAAGATAATGATTAGGATAATCGCAAATAAGAAACCGGGAATGGCATAGCCAACAATCACCAGCGCACTCGACCAGATATCAAAACGCGACCCGTGGTGTATCGCCTTCATGATCCCAAGCGGAATAGATATCAGATAGATAATCAACGTACTCCACAAACCTAGCGATATCGACACTGGTAAACGCTCGACAATCAAATCGATGACATTGCCACCTTTGAACAAACTCTCACCAAAATTAAACGTGGCGTAGTTTTTCAACATGTCGAAATAGCGTTCATGCAGCGGCTTATCAAAACCAAATTGCTTTTTGATCTCTTCAACGACTTCTGGGTCAAGGCCACGCGAGCCTTTATAACCCGTCGCTGTCGCTTCATTAGAAATATCGAGTTCAACTTCCGTACCGCCACCAGCAAAACGCTCCATAATGCCTGAAGATTGACCTTCAATCTGTGCGATCGCCTGCTCCACCGGTCCACCCGGTGCGATTTGGATGATAAAGAAGTTGATGGTGATGATCGCCCACAGCGTAGGGATCACCAACAACAAGCGTCGAAAAATATAGGCAGCCATTTATCCCTCTTTAACGGCGTTTTTCTGGTAGAAGTTGGCTTTTATCTTGTGATATCCACCAAGTATCAATCCCTAAATCGTATTTTGGCATCACATCAGGACGCTCAAATTTATCCCACATCGCGACGCGATACGTACTGATGTGCCACTGAGGAATAATGTAGAAATTCCACTGTAGAACTCGGTCTAACGCGCGACCAAGTGGCAATAACTTATCTGGATGTTGCTGGTTTTTGACTATCTCTTCGGTAAGCGCATCCACAACTGGGTCGTTGACGCCCGCCGTGTTGTAGGTTGAATCCATGTAGTTCGAGTTCCAAATGATCATCAAGTTTGGACTCGGGTACGGATTAGCCGAATATGGCGACGACAACATATCAAAATCGCGGTCACGCAAGCGTTTTATGTATTGGGTGGTATCGACCGTACGGATCTTCATATCGATCCCCATACGTTTGAGGTTCTTTTGCAATGGGATCGCAATACGCTCTGTGGTTGGACTATACACCAAGAACTCGAATGCCAAAGGTTGACCGGTTTCGACATTAGTCATCACTTTGTTGCGCAGCTCCCAACCCGCTTCTTTAAGCAACTTAAATGCGGTACGCATTTGAGAACGAATGCGCCCTGAACCATCAGTAACCGGTGGTTGATACTCCTGAGTAAATACGCGCGGTGGAATTTGCTGTTTAAACGGCGTCAGTATCTTCACTTCTTCTTCAGAAGGTAAACCGCTTGCTTCATAATCTGTATTTTGGAAGAAGCTACGAGTACGAGAATACTGACCATAGAACATGTTGGCGTTCATCCATTCAAAGTCCATCGCGTAGTTAATCGCTTCACGCACTTTTGGATCTTTGAAAAATTCACGCTGGGTGTTAAATACAAACGCTTGGGTAGACTCCGGCTTCTGATGAGGGATCTCTTGTTTAACGATAAAACCTTTATCGAAGTTCTGTCCTGTATATGAGTTAGCCCAAAACTTGGCTGACGTTTCCAAGCGAAAATCAAACTCGCCCGCCTTAAACGCTTCAAGCATTACCGTATCATCGCGGTAGTAATCATATTGGGTTTGTTCAAAGTTGTAGCGACCGACATTCACAGGCAAATCTTTAGCCCAGTAATCTTCAACGAGCGAATAAGTCACGCTTTGCCCTACTTTGTAGTCACTGACTTTGTAAGCAGAACTGCCAACTGGTGGCTCGGAAAGTGGCTCGGAGAAGTTTTTATCTTGCCAAAAATGCTTGGGTAACACGCGGGTTGATTGAGCAAAGCTGAACAGCTTCTCACGGTTTGGTTTCGCCATCTCAACTCGCACTAACAAGTCACTTTTTGCCGTTACTGACTTAATGTCTTCGTAGTAAACGCGGTATTGAGGTACCCCTTCAGTCATAAACTTATCAAAGCTAAACGCCACGTCGTGTGCGGTAATCGGCTGACCATCATGGAAACGCGCTTTGGGGTTGATGTCGATTTCCATCCAAGTGAAATCGTCTGAGTAGCGAACCTTCTGTGCAATCAAAGGATAGAATGCATCAATTTCATCACTCGGGCTAAACATCAGCGTATCGTAGAGCTCACCAGAGCCACGAGCCGCAACACCGCGAGAAGCAAAGCGGTTGAAGTTATCGTACGTACCGACAACCCCATAGGTGATCTTGCCAAACTTTGGCGCATCAGGGTTTACATAGTCAAAATGAGTAAAAGTGTCTGGATACTTGGCTTCGCCAAAACCGACTAAAGAGGTACTTTCGATCACGGCTGAAAGCGCGGTTGTACTAACAAGCGTGAATACGCTTCCTATAACTAGGCGTTGAAACTTCCCCATGGCTACTCCCTTAGCATTTTATACTGTTTTTATATTTCAATTACTTGAGGTAAGTATATACCGTATTTTGCCTTCAGGTATAAGTCAAACGGTGAGAATTTGTTATTTTTCATCCACCTCTCTCGATTCATGTACATAAAAATAAACCCGCATTAAGCGGGTCTACTGATGTTCATAAAGTCTGTACTGGCTTACAGCATTTCTTTAGCCACTAACTGCAGCAAGAAAGTTTCACGTTCAATACTCATGCCTTTTTTCGGGCTTTCCGCCATGGTTTTCTCATTATGAGCGATCGCTGCATGAATGTTCAACCAGACCGGTTTCATGCCATTTTTGATTTCATAATCTTCATAAGCGGTTTCACCAAGCTCACGATCAATCTTACAGGTATAGCAATATGAGGTCATATGCATCACATCAGCATCATCTTTGTACCAAGGACGAAATTCTTCATAGATACCAAATGGTTTAATGCTGTGAATGTTCTGCGCGCCTGTCTCTTCTTGCAGCTCACGTACTAGCCCGGCAATCACATCTTCATTCTCGTCAATACCACCACCAGGAATGGTGTAATCGTGATAACGCTCAGTATAAAGCAACAGAATATCTTCGCCGTCGACAACAATCGCGCGAGCGGCTTTGCGTTGAAATACGGTTTTATCGTCTAGGTGGTCAATCTCAGGATGAATTGTGGTTTGTAGGTGTCGCATCGTTTGTCTTACTGCTTATAGATTTAGGCTGGGATGCTACCATAGTGGCGATCGCATCGAAAACTCAAATTTTGCCAAGTTTCCCACTGACCATTCGCTACAGTTGTGGGGATTCCATCTAATCCAACACAAAATTTATGGTTTATTTCGCTAGCAAACAGCGCTATTAATGATATTAACTCACTCAAATTAGTGGCAAAGAATTATTTTCTAACTTAACGAACTTTATTGCTCATGACTTAAGATTGAAAAATGGGTTCGACTCTGGTTTCGGAATGTCCTTGTTACATTCCCTTATCGAGATTCCTGTGTAGCAGAGGTATCTATGACAAATATCGCCTTGTTTAGTAGTAAATCTTACGATGAAAAATCATTCGCAGAGGTCAATCAGGCATTTGGCTTCAAACTTCATTACCATGACTTTAGACTGACAACGAAGACTGCTCGTATGGCGCAAGGTTGTAGTGTGGTATGTGCGTTTGTGAACGACGACCTTTCCGCCCCGGTACTTGAAGAGTTAGCGCGCCATGGTGTCAAACTCATCGCAATGCGCTGCGCGGGGTTTGACAGAGTCGATCTCGACGCTGCCGAGCGCCTCGGTTTACAAGTGGTTCGCGTGCCAGCCTACTCTCCAGAAGCGGTGGCAGAACACACGGTTGGGATGATGATGTGCCTCAATCGACGTTTTCACAAAGCTTATCAAAGAACGCGCGATGCCAATTTCTCTCTAGAAGGGTTAGTTGGCTTTAATTTTCACGGTAAAACGGTCGGCGTATTTGGCAGCGGTAAAATAGGCTTAGCAACGATGCGAATTCTTAAGGGCTTAGGCATGAATATCCTGTGCGTTGACCCTTACGAGAATCCTCTTGCGGTTGAGCTCGGGGTTACTTACTGCGACAAAGAAACACTGCTTAAATCCAGTGATATCATAACGCTCCATTGTCCGATGACGCCTGAAAACCATCACCTGCTCAATCAACAAGCGTTTGACCAAATGAAAGATGGTGTAATGATCGTCAATACCAGCCGCGGTGAACTACTGGATTCAGCGGCAGCTATCGAAGCACTCAAAAGAGGCAGAATTGGCTCGTTGGGATTGGATGTTTATGACAACGAAAAAGAGCTGTTTTTCCAAGACAAGTCCAACGACATCATTGTCGATGACGTTTTCCGCCGTCTCTCCGCTTGCCACAATGTGCTGTTTACGGGTCACCAAGCGTTCTTAACTAACGAAGCCCTATCAAACATCGCTCATACCACACTGAGTAACGTACAAGCCTTTAGCAGCAATCAAGCCAGTGGCAACGAGCTGATTACTCGCCAAAGTTAATCCGAGCATAAAGCACAAGGCTCTGAAATTTCAGAGCCTTGTTTGTCGATTACTTGCGTAATGCGTTGAGTTTGGCTTGGGCGATACCGTAGATAGTATCAATCGGATAGCTGCCCTCATCACTTGGCGTGCCGGCAGGTTTACCGGTAAATATTTCAATCGCTTCGGTTACATGGTCAATCGCCCAAATATTGAACTCCCCACGTTCCACTGCCTTGACCACATCCGGGCGCAGCATTAAGTTGTGCATGTTCGAACGAGGAATGATCACCCCTTGTTGATTAGAGCGCCCCTTGATGCCACACACATCAAAGAAGCCTTCTATTTTCTCGTTAACCCCACCGATCGGCTGAGACTCACCAAACTGGTTCATCGAACCGGTTATAGCAATATCTTGTCGATTTGGTTGTTTGGAAAACGCCGACACCACCGCACAAAATTCAGCCATGCTGGCACTATCACCATCGACACCACCATAGGATTGTTCAAAAGTAATAGTTGTGGTCAACGGCACTTTGGCGGTTTTGCCAAAGACAGAAGATAAGTAAGCAGTGAGAATCATGACCCCTTTGGAGTGGATACTGCCTCCTAGGTCGACACTTCGCTCAATATCAATCACATCACCATCACCATAGCAAGTCGTCGCGGTTATACGGTTTGGCGCACCAAACATATACTCACTCGTACTTAATACTGATAGCGCATTCACCTGCCCCACTGCTGTACCTTCGGTATGAATCAAAGTGGTTCCATTGATAAAGCCTTCCATCACCGCATCTTTTAATCGGCTAACGCGCAGCTCTTGATTCGCCAACGCCTCTTCAACGTGGCTGGAACGAATCATATTGGCATTGGCTTGCTTAGCCACGTAATTTGATTCTCGCAATAAGTTAGCAATGTTCGCCGAATGTAATGAGAGTTTGTTTTGATCGCCAGCCAAACGCGAGCTGTGCTCGATAATGCGCGCAATCGCTTTACGGTCGCAATGCAACATACCATTGTCATGCACCACGCTGGAGATAAAGCGCGCGTAATGGTTTTCTGAATCCGGGGTACGCTTCATTTCGTCTTCAAAATCAGCCGTCACACGGAACAACTCGCTGAACTCTGGATCGTAATGTTGCAACAACTGATAAGTCCGATAGTCGCCGAACAAAATGATCTTAACGTCTAATGGAATCGGTTCAGGATCCAGTGATACCGCGCCTGTTAAAGTGAGCTCTTTTTCAAGCGAAGTAAAACTAAGCTGTCGTGAGCGCAACGCTCGTTTTAGACCATCCCACACATAAGGTTGCTCTAGTACCTTTTGAGCATCCATCAGCAGCACACCGCCATTGGCTTTATGTAAACTACCGGCGCGGATTAATGAGAAATCAGTAAATACCGTACCTTTATAGGTCGCTGTTTCAATGTAACCAAACAGGCTGTGATAGTTTGGATTTTCTTCAACAATCACGGGGAATTCGCAACCACAGCGATTGACTAAAATGTTCACTTTGTAGCGACGAGGCAACTTTTTGTCTAAAGACGCTGCCGCTATCTCTGCTTGCTCATTGCCCTGCTCTAAGAAAATATCTGCGTTTTCAACAATATCTTTCTTCAATTCAGACAGGTAGGTTTTAATTTCAGGATACTGAGAGTAATCCTCTTTCAAACGTTTGATAAAGTGTGCGATTACGTCCAGCGTGACATCATCATTGAGCTTTTTAATCTTTTCGCTGAATGTTTCTTCCCACTCAGTCAGCTCTCTAACCATTGTACGAAGCTTAACTTCAAGCTCATCAATCGAGGTACTGAAGATCTCCTGCTCTTTATCAGATAATTGGTCGAAGCTCTCTTCGGTATGCAGCTCTTCCCCATCCATCGCGACAAACTGATAATCACCCTGAGTGGTAACAGTTAGACTGATGCTTTTTTCTTTTGCTTCTTTACTGATCGATTCAAGCTCTACCGCTTGCTTTTGCGCCAACTGCGCTTTTAATTTCTCTGCGCGGGTAATATAGAGCTCGTTATCAAACGCAAGCGGCATCGCAACCACCAGCTTGGCAATCATCTTCTCAATATCTTGTTTGAACTTTTTACCCACTCCGCAAGGTAGCTTAAGTACCTTAGGCGTTCGGTTGTTTGAAAAATCCGAAACATAACACCAGTCATAAAGCTCAGCGACATCATTTTTATGTCTATTGAGGTAACGTAAAATCATGGTGCGCTTACCTAAGCCATTTTGACCAATGGCATAGATGTTATAACCCTTCTCTTTGATAGACATCGCGAATTCAACCGCTTTTTGCGCGCGTTCCTGACCGACTATCTCATCAATCGGCGGTAAATCCTTTGTCGACTTGCTCGGCAGCTGCTCTAACTCTGTAGAATGGTACAGCTGACTTGCCAATAGCTTTTCAATCGCCATTTATATTCCCTCAATACTGCGCCTTAAACCTTCTCACCTATTCAACCATCATATTGGGTCTACTTTGAGAATCTAAATCCAGCCTACTAAGCAACGTGGATACAGCAAGTTTAGTTTAATTTTATTTAGCTTTTAGTGACTTAGGCTGGAATCACGCCTAACAGCTCAAACATTAACCAATAAGAATACAATGATAATTATTTGCAATTGATATTCAATTGCATTTAAATGATGACAGTTATCTCAAATTGCATGCATTACCGTTTTTAAGGAGTTCACTGATATGGATCTCAATCAGTGCTGGAGTCACTATCAAAAAGCAGAGCAACTGTTAGAGCAAGGCCATTGGCCTGAAGCTCAGTATTTATACGACCAAGTGCTCTCTCATATGCCAACACATATTCAAAATGCGGCGGAATGTTCACAAACTAAACCGTGTCAGTTTGTTTGCCTGATTACTGGCTATCGTGATGCTACCGTCTCGCAATCACAAATACTCAATAGAATGGGACAATATCAAGCTGCTTTCGATTGCCTAAATCAAGCCCATGCTCTGCTTCAATTCCTCTCGATTGAACAAGGGGACTTAATCCGTTCGACAGAACACTTAATTACCAAAGCGAGTGATGACTTAATGCACCATATTGGCGCTTTTTGTTCATCGCAGCGGAATGCCAGTTGGATGTTTGAATATGAGCTACTACAAAAAGCTCAACACTACTTTGACAATCTAAAGTTCGCGCAATACAACACACCGCGCAGCTATGTAATCAATTGATAGGATTAGCAGTGTCAGCATCCATTAGACGCCCACTAGAAATAGTGGGCGATTTCTAGATAACGATTCTTGATGTGTTCAATCAACATTTTTACTTTTTTAGGCGGCTGACGTGTAAACGGATACACCGCATAAATCCCCAATCGCTTACCGACCTGCTCAGGAAATAGATCAATCAGCTCACCGTTATTAAGATCATGGTAAACCAAGCAGCGCGGTACATAAGCGATACCATGGCCCCCCATCGCCGCTTTGCGTAGCGCAGTGGCATTATCGGTGGAAAAATTACCGGAAACCCTGATGATTTGGTTGCGCTTTAGGTCTTTAAACTCCCACTCACTCGCCCCAGTTGTTTGATAGGCGTATTGCAGGCAGTTATGGTTAAGCAAATCATGCGGTTTAGCCGGGCGGCCAAACTTAGTGATATATGCGGGAGACGCACACACTACCCATTGTGAGTCGAGCATATGTCGTGCAATCAAACTGGAGTCTTCTAGATAACCGGTACGGATCACCAAATCATAGCCACCATCAACTAAGTCAACAAAGCGATTATCGAGCGACATATCGACGGTTAAACCTGGGTGAGTGTTGCAAAATTCCGCCACCGCATCAGCCAAAAGAAGATCACCAGAAATGGTTGGCACAGACATTTTGATGTGACCGGTTACTTTCTCACCAAATCCAGAGACAGAGTCAGCCGCTTCTTGCGTGGCTTGCTTCACATTTTTAGCACCTTGTAACAAAGCGCGGCCTGCTTCCGTAAGTGTGAGCTTGCGCGTCGTACGGTAAAGTAATTGAACGCCAGCTTGCTCTTCTAATCGCGCAACTCTCTTGCTAACTACTGAATTTGTAAGATTATTTTGCTCAGCTGCTTTGCTAAAACTTCCCAGCTCGAAAACTTGGGAAAACAAAATTAAATCGTCCGCTCGCATTTATTACACCATTTTTGGAACTAATAATTTTCATTATCTCCCTATATTAACAAAAAATAAAGCGTAACATTCACATCCAATTAACACCAAAATCACAATAAATATAACTAAAAACCATTCGTCAGCATTTGATTATTCTGCCCGAGAAAGGAATTTCCCTATGAATGAAACCCTACTTGCCCTAGCCGCATTCTCACCGATTGTGGTGGCGGCAATACTATTGGTTGGCCTTAACTGGCCAGCGAAAAGAGCCATGCCGATTGCATTTGCTTTAACCGTATTCATTGCAATACTCCTCTGGGATATGTCACCAACCCGTGTGTTTGCCTCGATTTTCCAAGGACTCGGTATTACCGTATCGGTGCTGTGGATTGTGTTTGGCGCTATCTTCTTACTTAACACTCTTAAACACACCGGTGCGATCACCACTATTCGTAACGGCTTTACCGACATCTCAGAAGATCGCCGTGTCCAAGCCATCATCATCGCTTGGTGTTTTGGCTCATTTATCGAAGGTGCTTCTGGCTTTGGTACTCCTGCAGCCATCGCCGCCCCACTATTAGTCGCGATTGGCTTCCCTGCGCTTGCAGCGGTTTTAATGGGCATGATGATTCAGTCCACGCCAGTTTCGTTTGGCGCGGTCGGCACACCTATCATCGTCGGGGTGAATAAAGGTCTGGATACTCACGGTATTGGTAATGCTCTGATTGAAAATGGCTCCACTTGGAATGCCTACCTACAGCAAATCACCTCTAGCGTGGCAATTATTCATGCGATTGTTGGTACCTTAATCCCTGTCCTCATGGCTATGATGCTGACCCGCTTTTTCGGTAAAAATAAAAGCTGGCGTGAAGGTCTGGATATTCTGCCGTTTGCGCTATTTGCTGGCATAGCATTTACCGTTCCTTACGCGTTAACGGGCGTATTTTTAGGCGCAGAGTTTCCATCACTGATTGGCGGTCTATTTGGTCTCGCTATTGTCGTTTCAGCAGCGAAAAAGGGCTTTTTAGTACCAAAAACCAAATGGGATTTCGAATCTGAAGATAGATGGCCAGCAGAATGGTTAGGCTCACTGAAAATTGATTTAAAAGATAACCAAAGTAAGCCAATGAGCTTAGTGATGGCATGGGCGCCTTACGTTTTGTTAGCGGTTGTTCTAGTGGCAAGCCGTGTCAGCACTGAATTTAAAACCATGTTAACCAGTGTCAGTGTGTCGTTCACTAATATCCTCGGTGAAACAGGGATTAGCACGGCAATTCAACCGCTTTACCTGCCTGGTGGTATCCTGGTATTCGTTGCTCTAGTCGCGGTATTAATGCAAGCGAAAAGCTTAAAACCACTGGGCGCGGCATTTACTGAATCAAGTAAAACTTTGATTGGTGCTGGTTTCGTACTGCTGTTTACTATCCCTATGGTGCGTATCTTCATCAATTCAGGCGTTAATGGTGCAGATCTCGCCAGTATGCCGGTAACAACGGCGAACTTTGCCGCTGGCATTGTTGGCTCTGCTTTCCCAGCCTTAAGTGCGACCGTTGGCGCGCTGGGTGCGTTTATTGCGGGCTCTAACACGGTCTCAAACATGATGTTTAGCCAATTCCAATTTGAGGTAGCACAAACGCTTACTATCTCTAGTGTTGTGGTTGTTGCATTACAAGCTGTAGGCGCTGCGGCGGGTAATATGATTGCGATTCACAATGTGGTCGCAGCCTCTGCAACCGTGGGGCTACTGGGTCGTGAAGGTGCCACCTTACGTAAGACAGTTCTCCCAACATTCTACTACTTGGTGATGACGGGCATCATTGGCTTAATCATTATCTATGGTTTCCAATTTACTGATGTACTAATGAAGTAATTTGTAAAGGCGCTGTTTTAAGCCGCAGCGCTTGACCTACCAAATTGGCACTGGTGTTCATTACGTCCGACAAGACTGCGATTGTGCTCTCTACTTTCGCTCCCTCACGAACATCAGTGCCAACTTTTCATCGATACTTATCCCGTTATCTCACCACTGTATTTTCGAGCTAATATTCGCGACACCGCCCCTAGCGTTAGTGCTTGGCAATCTTTATAATTTCTGGTTGATGTTGTACGGAAGTAGTTGAGGTGGCGATGAAAATCATTATTTTGCACGGTTTGTATATGCATGGATTAGTCATGCAGCCATTGAGTCATAAACTGCGTAAATTAGGCTATCAAACTCAAGTTCTGACCTACAACACGGTTGCGATCGACAAACAACGCGTTTTTGAGAAAATCGACTGTGCACTCGACGCTGACCAAACCAATGTTTTAGTCGGACACAGTTTAGGTGGACTCATCATCAAAGCTTACTTAAATGATAGGCAACCAAACCTTAAAAGCATTAGCCACGTCGTCGCTATCGGTAGCCCGATAAGAGGGGCTTCAATTGTCGAGCGCATGCAGCAGTTAGGTATTGGCGGTATGCTTGGTAACTCTCCGCTACATGGTCTAAACCTGCATGATGATCTTTGGGATTTTAAGCAAAAGCTAGGCTGCATTGCTGGCACAATTCCACTCGGTGCTCGAGCACTGTTTGGAATGGATCAATCCATGCTTTCTGATGGAACAGTGACGGTAGAAGAGACCAAAATCGAAGGCATGACAGACCATATCCTTAGCCCAAGTACCCATACCAGCTTGATATACAATTCGTTCGTGCCCAAGCAAATTGATTACTTTATTAAGCATGACTGCTTTGAACATTTAGATTGAGTGAGGTAACAAAACTCAATCCTACCAAATGGGCTGTTGTCTACTGATCAAGCACAACAGCCAACCTATTGTGGAGCTCACTTATGATTGACTCGGCTGCCACACCATAATAGTCGTAGTAACGAGATGATGCTCTGCTGCATGAAGCTCTACAAAGCCCTGATTTTTATACAGACCTATATTATGACTTTCGCACTGTAAATAGAGCTCTTCAACACCCAGACTGACTGCTTTCTCTTTGGCTGCAGTGACTAATTGAGTGGCAATACCGCGACCTCGGTATGCTTGGTCAACATAAACACCACCAAGCCAATGCTCATATTGTGGGTAATTTTTGTTTTCGTGAAATTTTAACTCAGCAACACCCACCAGTTGATTATCGCAACGAACAACTAATGCTAATGGCATCCCATTTAACTTATTTGCTTTACTCGCAACCGAGTCTCGGACCATTTCCTCTGTAATATTGGGGGCAATGTGAGACCACTCTTTGTAGTACCAACGCGCTATTTTATTAATGTCAGCTTGATGATCCGTTAATAGTGTCGTTTCCATGAATAATCCTTAAAATAGTGATACTGACCGACGTATCTAATGCAATGGGGGTTAATTATTCAAGGTGCGCCATTGCTGTCCTACGCCGATGGCAAACAACAGCCCAATTACCAAGCAAATACTTGAACTGACTAGCCAAAACACAAGCGAGTTTTCTGGAAACCGCGGCATTAAAGCCACAAACGCAACTGCTCGGACAATAAACACACTGGCGATTATTACTAATACATACTGTGTAAAAGGAAGCTTTCTAATCACTCCAGCACCAGATAGGGCGAATATCCCCCAAGTTGTCAGAGCTAGAGATATGGTCAAAGTCACAACAGTAGGATACCAAAGACCTTGCTCTGCCATTTGCGCCATCTCCTCTCCTGCACCAAAAAAACGGTACCAGTCCGCTCCAAAAAAGATACAACCAATATGTGCTAGGGCAGCCAAAAAACAGCTAATTGCTGCCATAATTAAATTACGATTCATGAAATAATTACCTACTTTGCATCTCGCTATACCATAATTCAGCATTAAAATACGCCAGATCTAAATTGGCTGAATAACACAAACACAATTATTCACCCCGTCTTCATATGGCGACCTCTGCCAATTGGAATAACAGTATTTGATACGTAAATGACTCTTGGCGTTTTGTTCAATCGCAATTTTCTGCAATAGTGCTATTTCATGTGAATAACGATCTGCATACTGAACATCGTACTCTTCACCCGACCAGAATTCACTTTTACTCTGTTTCAAGTTAACAATCCTTATTGACGCTCCAACTTCTAAAAGGAATTGGTATCTAACCAGTAATGAGAATGCTTCATTGCTGTATTAGCACTATTCCTCACGCTTTTAACCTACCATCAATAGCAACAAATCAATAAATCTCAGCAAACTTAATTGCTTGTCCAATTGGCAAAGCCCCATAGTTGCGACAAATATCAAATTTAATCTGAAATATGTAACTTATGACTACTATTTTTGCTGCCTGATTTCGGGGAAACGCTATGCCACACCTCAACACTCGGGAAGTTGAGGTTTTGCATATTGCTGATCATTACGGCTATCAGAACACCAGATAACTGCTTTGGTTACGCACGCAGCCTTCAACAATCGTAATACCTAGACTGTGCTCATCCTCATTTTTACCCGTTGATCTTTCACCACGAATCTCGTCGAGGCGTGCACTCAGGCGAGTAAAATCGCTATCGGACAATGAGAGATCTGATAAATGAAAACACCAAAATTTAGTTACTTGCAGACAAAAGACGATCCTGCGATGAAAAGTGGTACAATATCGAAAGACCTCAACCAGTTTAACCTGATTGATTACAATGGCTGCATACATGGCGGTTAGTATCTAGGTAAAAACGGTTAGAATAGACAAAATAAAGGTATTAGATACAAATGGTTAATAACTCTATCCAATGGTTTCCGGGCCACATGCACAAAGCACAAAAGGAGATTGCAGAAGCGATCCCTCAGATCGATGTGATTATCGAAGTGCTTGATGCTCGTATTCCATTCAGTAGTGAAAACCCAATGATTTCAGAGCTGCGTGGCGACAAGCCAGTAGTAAAAGTACTGAACAAACGCGATCTTGCGGATCCTGAGATGACTCAACTTTGGATTGACCATCTGGAGAAGGAAAGCAACGTTAAAGCGATGGCTATTACCACCTCTCAACCTCAAGAAGTGCAAAAAATTCTCGAACTTTGCCGCAAACTGGCACCGCACCGCGAAGAGATTGGTAAAAACATTCGCACCATGATCATGGGCATTCCTAACGTAGGTAAATCCACCATCATCAATACTCTCGCTGGTCGTACTATCGCAGTAACAGGTAACCAACCAGCAGTAACGCGTCGCCAACAACGTATCAACCTACAAAATGGTATTGTACTTTCAGATACTCCTGGGATTTTGTGGCCAAAAGTGGAGAACCCGCACAGTGGTTTCCGCCTTGCCGCAACTGGTGCGGTAAAAGATACGGCGATGGAGTACGATGAAGTGGCATTCTACACGGTAGAGTACTTAGCCCAAGCGTATCCAGATCTACTTAAAGAACGTTACCAAATTGATGAGCTGCCAGAATCTGACGTAGAAATTATGGAAGAGATCGGTCGTCGTCGCGGTGCACTTCGTTCTGGTGGACGTGTTGACCTGCACAAAGTGTCAGAGATCCTGCTGCACGAACTGCGTGGCGGTACTTTAGGTCAGGTGACATTAGAGCGCCCTGAAATGATCACGGAAGAGTTAGTTCAAGTTGAAATTGAAGCAACTCGTCGTGCAGAAGAAAAGGCTAAGCGCAAAGAAGAACGCCGTAAGCGTTACCTGCGCAACAAGCGCTAATATATGCTCAAGTAATCTCAAAGTGTTTGAGTATAGTAAGGGGACGTTAAGTCCCCTTTTTTATCTGCACACTTTATTGAATGCCTGCTAATTTCACTAAAATTTGTTCTAGTTGATCCCAAGGCATTAACTGAGAGTCGATCACTTCTAGACGAGACTCAAAACCTGCTAGGCTCATTTGGTTAACGGAAACCACACCATTTGCAACGTTAAATGCATAACAACCTTGGTCAGTATTCACGACTGCTTTTACGCGCTCAGCCGTTAAAGCTGAAAGCATTGAGAATAATTCATCAAAATTAAACTCATACTCTGCACCGAATAGCCAACCACAACTAAAATAACCCTGCCCTTTGTTCTCGCGACGAATGAAAGCTTCACCCGGTGGCAGTTCAAATTGCGGCTCTAAACTTGCGTGATGATGGTGATGGTGCTCGATATGGCTTGATGCACCACCGAATACTCGCTCGATATCCAAGATTTCTAAAGGCAGTTCGCCATTTTGCACCAACTTACTAAAGACCTTCGGCGGCTGCTGTTCAGTCACCCAACTGCTGAATACATCGATGTCGTTGCTATGGCACAAATCAACTTTATTACCAATCACTACATCGGCACTATCAAGCTGGTCATTGAAGTTCTGATTTGAGGTATATTTTTCATTCGATAGATTACGCGGGTCTACCAGCGCAATCGTCGCTTTCAAATCGACGTAGTTTTCATACTGTTCTGAAGTCAAGGTCGCAATCACTTGCTTTGGATGCCCTAAACCTGTTGGTTCGATGATCAAACGATCCGGCTTTTGACGAAGCAGAGCATTAATACCCACCGACATTGGCACACCCGCAGTGCAACACATGCAACCACCAGGCACTTCCTTAATCATCGCCCCTTGCTCGGTCATCATGGCACCATCAATGCCAATCTCACCAAACTCATTCACTAGTACAGCCCAGTTTTCGTTCTGCGGCTTATTCTTTAATAAGTTAAGAATCGTGGTGGTTTTACCAACACCTAAAAAACCAGTAATGATGTTGGTTGGGACTCTCGATGTCATGATATTTCTCCAAATGATATATCGGTGAGTATATCGTTGAAAAGCGAGCAACGTCGAGAGCCTAGATGACAAAAGGCGCACTATTAAAGCGCGCCTTCTCCCTCGTTACTCAATCGTGAGTCTGCGAATCAGAATGTCTATTGATGCATTCCGATATATTACGAGGATTTCGAAATGATTATGTTGATTCCATCCAAATTGTAGGTAAGGCGCCATTCCTCCATGCGAGTTTTGATTCAGATTGCCTTACGCTTTAAATATGGCTCAAAACAGCAAAAGTTCAAGATTTTTTTCATCATAAGCAGTTAATAAAACTCACGATTAAGCAACAGCTCACATTCCCTACTATTTCATTTAAAAAGTTCTTGGTCAGTGAATAAAACCAATTTTGGAATTCAATATTTCATTCTTATCGCTATAGTTATATCAGTAGAGGCGTATAATTTTATTTCCTTTCAAACTACTGGCTAAACAGCCATATTCGCAGAGGTAATAACCGGAATGACCAATAGAGAGAAAATCAAACAGTCTTTACTCGCAAAAGTGCCAAAAGATGCGATTAATCAGTTTCTCTCTAAAGATAAAACCCCTGTTTCCGTGCTGCTGATGTCACTGTTAGTTGGGGTACTTGCCGGTTTTGTCGGTACCTACTTTGAACACGCCGTCCAATTTGTTTCCGAAACTCGCACCGTTTGGCTCAAATCTGAAATTGGTAGTGCTTTACCACTATGGCTCGCAGCCTTTGTGATAAGTGCTGGCTTAGCCTTTGTTGGTTACTACCTTGTTCACCGTTTTGCACCTGAAGCCGCTGGCTCTGGTATCCCTGAAATTGAAGGGGCAATGGATGGTATCCGCCCTGTGCGCTGGTGGCGCGTACTTCCGGTTAAATTCTTTGGCGGTATGGGAGCACTTGGCTCTGGCATGGTGCTTGGTCGCGAAGGTCCAACTGTACAAATGGGCGGCGCAATCGGTCGTATGGTGACCGATATTTTCCGCGTTAAAAACAGTGATACCAAACACTCGCTGCTCGCCTCTGGTGCTGCTGGCGGTTTGGCTGCCGCCTTCAACGCACCACTAGCTGGTATTATGTTTGTCGTTGAAGAGATGCGTCCTCAATTCCGCTACTCTTTGATTTCGATTAAAGCTGTGATTATTTCGGCAGTCTCTGCCAACATTGTCTTTCGTTATATCAATGGACAGGCAGCCGTTATTACCATGCCACAATACCAAGCCCCTGAATTATCAGCATTATGGCTATTTCTGGTACTGGGTGCACTGTTCGGCATGTTTGGTGTGGTATTCAATCGCTTAGTCACAATTGCGCAAGATCTATTTATTCGCCTCCACAAAAATGACCGTAAACGCTACTTAATTACTGGCTCTATGATTGGTGGCTGCTTTGGCTTAATGCTTTTATACATGCCGGAACTCACTGGTGGTGGTATTTGGCTTATTCCGAACATTACTAATGGCGGGTATGGTGCAGCATTTCTACTGTTACTGTTCCTTGGTCGCATTTTTACTACCCTACTCTGTTTTGCATCCGGCGCCCCTGGTGGTATTTTTGCCCCGATGCTCGCGTTAGGTACACTATTTGGTTATGCCTTTGGCTTAATTGCCCAGCAGCTCTTCCCAGAATTGCCAATCACACCGGGAATGTTTGCAATTGCAGGCATGGGAGCGTTGTTTGCAGGTACTGTACGTGCGCCAATCACGGGGATATTGTTAGTGATTGAAATGACCAATAACTACTATTTAATCTTGCCGCTTATCATCACCAGCTTAGGTGCCGTTATCTTTGCTCAATTATTGGGCGGGCAACCTATTTACAGCCAGTTGCTACATCGTACCTTGAAAAATGAGAAACTGAGACAAGAGGATTTTCCACGCGATACCAATCAAAATCAGCCTTAATATTAAGACCATCAATCCCATCGATTGAGAATCAAGGCTGAGATAGACCAATTGATAATTGGCACAACGGTATTGAGCTTGATATCATTCGCGCCACTCAATGAGGCAATGGACAGCCTCACGCAATTCAATAGATTTAAGGTTAGGAGCTCGGCTTGAACTGGAGAAGGCTGACACAATTTCAAGGTGTACCACCGTCACAAGCAGCTCTTGCTCTCGGCATTATTGGCTTAGGTCAAGCATGGGCGCTATATGTCCCAACCATTGGTGAAGCAATTCGCCCTTTTATGGCTGGCTTGGGGGCGCTTATGCTCGCTCCTGTTCTCATCAAGTACTTTACGCACCCTAAAATCTTTATCGCCGATCTCCGTCATCCTCTTAGCGGCAGCTTAATGGCACCAATGAGCATGGCGCTACTGATTTTGTGCGATTATCTTGCGGTTATTTCTCCAATCATTGCTTACCCAATTTGGTTTGCTGCAGTTTGGCTACACATCACCATGATGGTGCTGTTTTTTACCTTTCAGTTAACCAACTTTAAGATTTCAAACATCGTACCGAGTTGGTTTCTCTATCCTGTAGGCTTAATTAGCAGCTCGTTGGCAGGCACTCAGTTTGGTCATACTGTGTTCTCAGAAACCCTAGTTAACACCTGTATCACCATCTATTTCTTTATGTTGCCGCTGGTACTCTATCGATTAGTATTTGAAGGGATGTTACCGCGTCGAGCACGTCCAACACTGGCAATCATGGCAGCGCCCATTAACCTAACGTTAGCGACCTACTTAGTTAACTTTAAGAACCCAGACCCGATTCTGACGGGCGCTTTAGCCGGTATCGCGATTACCATGACACTGATGATCTATCTGTGTTACTTCCGGTTAATGCGTTTGAAGTTTCAGCCATCGATTGCTGCGGTTACCTTTCCTTCGGTAATCAGCGCCATTGCGATGCATCGTCTTACCACCTTCTTTGAACAATATCACCCGCGTTGGCATTGGCTGCATGACTTTGGCTTCTTTGAATTGTCGATTGCCACTATCTTGGTGGTTTGGGTTTCGGCTGGCTATGTGAAGATGTATTTCCCTGAGGGATTTACTCGTTCAACAAATCACAGTGAAGGGTAATTGGCTCACTTTTATCGCTTACAACCACTTACTCACTTTTAGCATCAAGTTTTCACTATTGGCTGGTTTAATGAGGTAATCATTGATTCCGGAGCGATGAATCTTACGCGCCATTTCAGCAGAAGAGTCGCCGGTATAACCGATAATCGGTATCGATATTAGGGGCGAGTTCATTCGGCGAATCTCCTTAGCCGCCGTTAAGCCATCCATAATGGGCATTTCTATATCCATCACAATCAAATCGACTTTCGACTGCTGTAGGCGCTCTAACGCCTCTTGCCCATTTTGCGCTTCGATAACCGTGAAACCGTACTTCTGCATTAAAATAGCGGTATAAGCACGCATAGAATGGTTATCATCAGCCAATAGTAATGTTTTACCATGGTAGCTCTTTTGTCCTAAATCGAGCTTACGGCTGGTTGGCGGCGAGTCAAAAATCAACTCATCAATAATGCTTGAACACTGAGTAATACAGTGCGCTTTTTCAACCGGACAAAATTCAATGCTAGACTCTAAGTCATAACGATACTCAGACTTTTTATCGTAGAGATATACCAATCGACCTTGGGTAAAACTGAGTTTACTTTCTAGCTCAGCAAGGACTTGTTGATCAGCCAGCTTTTCATCGAGATCGACAAATATGATGTCGTACTCAAATTCATATTCCGCCTTCTTCAACGCCTTGGACAAACGCTTGGATTTAAAATTAAAACCAAGATAAAACGAACTTTCATCAAGGGCAGTCAAAAGACCAATTGATTCCCCAATGTAAAGCACACTCTTGTTCTTAAGCATGTCGAGCTTAATTTTATTCACCGCAGGAGATTCATACGGCGGAAAGGTTAAGGTGAATTCGGTAAACTCATTGACCTCTGAACGACAGCGTATCTCACCACCAATCGCTCGCATTACTTTGAGACAAAATGGCAATCCTAGCCCATAACCACCCGCCTTACCTTGAGTATAAAAATCGTCAAAGATCTGTTTACTCACTTCAGAGCTCATCCCGACGCCGTTATCACGTAAGATCAGTTGGTTGAAGCCGTTAAATCGACGCAACTCAACAGTAATATTGAACTTATCGCGTTTGCCATGAAAAAATGCATTTTTAAGTAAATTGTACAAAGCGTATTTGATTAGTGTATCGCTACCCAAAAAGAAGAAATCTTCTTTTAAATTAGGCTGTATCGCTAATCGGTCAGCAGGGCTTGGATAAGAGAAACTCGCTAATGCTTGCTGAGTCACCAGCTGCATTGAGTGCTTACGATAGGTCGCATTGGTGATTCGGTTTTGATCGATGGAAGTAAGCAACAGATCGATGGTTTCTGTACCACTGCGTATCGCTTCATTGGCTTGCAAAATCACTTCATGAGCTAACTTGAGCGACGTATCATCCAATTCATAGACGCCGACTTTCTGTTTGCTCTGCTTTGCTTGTGACAATGGAAGCAAGCTCTCTAACACATCGAGTGACGCCTTAAGCGCACTCAAAGGATTTCGCATCTCGTGAGCAATACCAGCCCCAAAAGATTTGGCAAGCGAAACTCGGGATTCATGCTCTATTTGGCTACGCAGATGAAATAAATTACCAAACACGTAGGTAAAAGCAAAAATAGCGACATACGACCAAACCATGTGCTCTTGAATCGTATTCCAACTCGAGCCATAGGCTAAAAATATCGATGCGATAAAGGCTAATGTAGTCTGGAGCAGCAGTAACCCGGTCCGATAAACCACCAAGACATGAATAATAATCGAAGCCATAAATGACATCACCCACACTTCAGACCAGTCGTTCTTGAACATCATGTAGGAGAAGAAAAATGGCAAACAAATTGGCACACTGAAGGCAAAATAGCCTGGTAGGTAGCGTTGTAAGTAAGCTGGCAAGTACTGTCTTAACGCGATGACGGCAAACAAAAGCGAACAAACGATGCGCAATGAGAGAGATTCGTATGGTTGTGGGAACAGGTATTGCCACACATAGTAGTATGCCGGATAGCCTAGAAAACCCATCCAACCAATTACGGTTAGGTTAGGCTCCGCATACTGATAGACCTTACGAACCGATTCCATTTCACTTCTCATCATAGACTGGCGCAACCCGTTGCTGTGCCATACGGTAAATATAGATTATGTTGCACACTCAGTTTTGTGCAGCCTCAGTTTTCAACATTGTTTTACTTTGAGGCTGCAATCGCTTCTAGAAGATCGTACCCTGTAATTGGATATGGCTTCCGCTTCGGTCGCTTTTCACATCAATTCTTAGTGGCATTTGTTCTTTGAGTTCGCTGACGTGTGATATCAAACCAATTGTTCGTCCACCTTGTTGCAGATCAATTAAGGTTTGAATAGCCAAATCGAGCGATTCAGGATCGAGGCTACCAAAGCCTTCATCAATAAACAGCGTATCTAAACGAATGCCACCACTATAAGATTGCACCACATCAGAGAGACCAAGGGCTAGCGCAAGCGCCGCCATGAAGGATTCACCACCTGATAAAGTCGCCACATCGCGCAGCTTACCCGAGTAGCCATCTTCAACCATCAAGTCCAAACCGGAGCCTGCTAGACCTTTCGCTCGTTCTTCTTTACGACGTAACTCATAGCGCCCTTTACTCATTACGCGCAGTCGTTGTGACGCTTGAATTAGTACATCATCAAGCAAAACGCCCAATACAAAGCGATGCAGGCTGACACGCGCACCGGTTCGCCCATTGGCAATATCACTCAATGTACCAATGACTTGATATTCAGCTTCAAGAGCTTTGTTTTGCTGATAAAGCTGAGTCAAAATTTTCGCCACTTTATTCAAGTTATCAAGTTGTGACTGCAACTTAGTCAGCGCATCCAATTGAATTTGATGCGCCGCTTGCGCCTGATTAAGTGACTGCTGTAACAGCTCTATATCCGGCAAACTTTGCTCTGCTAGTTCTTGCTCTAATGTTTCTAGCGCCCCATTTAGGCTCGATGTTCGCTCAGCAAATTGCGCCAACTGCCGTTCTATCTGCTCTATTTGCATCGGTTCTAAACGAGCTTCAAGATACGCGGATTCAGTCTCAAATTGGCTCTGTTGCAGCTGCTTAATCCAATTAGACTCATTGCTTTCAAGTTGCTCTAACGCCTCTTTAAGCTGCCTGTCGTTTTCTAGCTGCTGTGTCTTTACCGTAACCAGTTGGGTATGAAGGGTTTCCAGCTTCTGCTTTGCTTGCAGCTCTGCTTGTTGCAACTGCTTAACTTGATTATCTGTTTGCGTGATAGTTTGCTGCACGTAAGCCAAGTCTTGATCTTGCTCAGTCAAATCTTGCAATAAGTTCGCCAAACTGCCTTCTAACTTCGCTACCAGTTGCGTCGCTTCCGTGAGCTGCTGATGAGTCAATTCATCCTGCTGCTTATGTTGCAACAACAATTGCTCCGTGGTTTGCAACTGTTGCGAGATTTGCTCAACTGCGTTGAGGTTAACCGCACCAATCTGCATCTCAAGCTGTTGTGCTAGGTGTTGGATTTCTGGCTGAGGTTGCGGATTATCACCCAATTGCCCCTGCCAACCTTTTACAGCCTGCTCCACTCTATCGACGTCTCGTTGTGCTGCCTGTAAAGCACTCGATGCCGCCTCTTGCAAATTGAAACTTTGCTGCTGTTTTGCTCGGGCTTGATCAACTTGCGCTTTGCTCACCTCTTGCTCGGTAAACTGCGCCGGTTGTGGATGCTCTTTACTACCGCAAACTGGGCATGGTTCACCAAGTTGCAGTGTTTTTGCCAGTTGCGCAGCTTGCGAGGTGTGCCAATAATATTCTTGCTGATCGGCAAAGCGTTTTGCTTGCTCAAACTGGGCTTTTGCTTGTTCAAACTCAGACAATTTAACTTGGTAGATAGCCCTAAATTGCTCCGCAGCTTGTTGAGTATTCGCAAGCTCTTGGTAGTTCTTTAATTGTGTCTGTAGCTGTTTTAGTTCCGCTTGCTGCGCTGGTAGCGCCGCTAAGCTGTCTTTTGCTAGTTGCAGTTGCTGCTGCTGCTGATTTTTAGCCGCATCTTCAAGCATTACGATTTGTTGAACGTTTTGCTGATGCGTTTGTTGCAATTGCTGTTGCGAGTTTTGCGCTTGTTTGAGTTTCGCGTGTTCTTGATCACGCTGATTTAGACGTTTCGCGATCTCATTTAAATTGAACAATTGCTGAGTCAGTGCAGGAATTGCCTGAGCATCTGAGCTAGCTTTATCTGCTTGCGCTTTTGCTTCACCATACTCAATCGTCACTTGTTCAAGTTGTCTGGCACCTTGCTCACACGCGCTCTTTGCGCTTACTTGTCTTTGTTGCGCTTGCTGCCATTGGTTGTGAGGTAAGTGCAGATCTTGAGCTTGCTGAGCATGTTTTCTTTTTGCCGCTAACTGATCCATAGCTGGTTGTTGCGCCAAATGTTCATTGCGACTTGCCACCAGTTGATCACGCTTGATCATTTTAGCCTGTAACTCATTGGCAGCTTTATATTGCGCCTGAGCGTTTTCCAACACACTTTGAGCATTAGTTAGCTGCAGGTTCGCATCACCAATAAGAGGCTTAACGGCATCAATCTGCTGGTTTAGCTCCTCTTCGCTCGATACTCCGGCAACATCGAGTGCGCCTTTGATCTGGTTATCAAACTCATCTTTAGCTCGACGAATATGCGCAGCTTTATCCAATAGCGCTTTTTCTATCGCGACATACACATGAGTTTGGAATAGTTGACCAAAGATCTGTTCACGCTCTTTAGAGTTGGCAATCAATAGCTCACGGAATTTACCTTGTGGTAACACCATTACCTGACGAAACTGTTTTACATCTAAACCAATAAGCTCACTGATCGCTTTTGCCACTGGGCTAGGTTTGTTGGCTAACAACGCTTCTTCATCACCATCAATGCGAAATAGCACCGCTGTGTGATCTTTTTTGGTTAAGCCATCGCCACGTTTTTTCGGCAACATCTGCGTAGGCGTTCGTTCAATTCGGTACTGCTTACTACCAAGAGCGAACTCAAAAATCACTTCTGTTGCAAAATCTGGAGCTGCGTGATCACAACGCATCTGTTCGCCAGTACGTTCGCTTCCGGTTGTTTCTCCGTACAGCGCAAAGCAAATCGCATCTAAAATAGAGCTTTTACCTGAGCCCGTCGGTCCATTGATTAAAAACAGTGGAGATTGACCGAGTTGTGTGAAATCGATAACTTGCTTATCAGCAAAGGGACCAAATGCTTGGATAGTGAGTTTTAATGGCGTCATCGATTATGCCTCTTGCTGGCGTGTTAATTGAGTAATGATTTCACTCACCGCACTTTCTTGGTCGGCAGTCAAAGGCTCTTGCTTCGCTTCTAGGAAGAAATCTTTAAACATGTCTAATTCTCCACGAGCTAAACGAGCTTTACCCATTTGTTGCTCGACACCCATTAACATGCCCGGTTTTTCTAGGTGTAAGACGTTGGGATAGACTTTGCGCAACTTTTCCATTGGGTCAAGAATCGCATGCTTATCGGTTAGGCGCGCCAAAATATAATCATGATTGTTTGGATCGGTTTTACCCAATTCCAGTAAAGTTTGTAACTCACCTTCAATAATGCGCATTTGATGAGGTGCCGTCAGCGCAATATGTGTAGCAGATTTAAACCCGCTTTGATCGAGCTCAACCAAGGTCATTCCTTTCGCTTGATGCTGCTCCGAGAAGCTGTACTTCATCAACGAGCCTGAATAGCGGATGTACTCTTCGCCTTTCTTCTGTGGTTGGTGCAAATGCCCTAATGCGACGTAGTCAAACTGAGTGAAATGGTCGTGGCTAACACGATCAGAACCGCCGATAGCCAGTGGACGCTCAGAGTCAGACTCCATGGCACCATCAACGAAACAATGGCTAATTAGTACGTTTTTTTGCTCAGGCACAAATTGCTGATGGATAAGTTCTGCCAACAGTTGATGTGCTTGATCATGATCTTTTACCGGCTCTTTACTGTAGTGGCGTACCAGTTCAGGATCGTTGTAAGGCATGCCATAAAAGGCGACTTCACCGATATCACTTGGAATGATGACCGGTTTTAGCATCTCATCAAAATTAGCGATGATGTGTAAACCGGATGACTTCATCTGATTGGCGGCAAACCCTAAACGCTGAGCCCCATCGTGGTTGCCCGGGATGATAATCACCGGTACAAAAAGTTCGCCACATACCTTTTCAACAAATTGACTCATCACCTCAATCGCCGCGGTTGGCGGGACACTACGATCGTATATATCCCCGGCGATAACGAATGCATCGACTGGGTTGGATTCAAGATAGGTAATAATTTGTGCAAGTACTGCTTGTTGATCTTCAAGCAAGGATACGTTGTGAAATTGGCGACCTAAGTGCCAATCTGAGGTATGAAGGAACTTCATTTGCGCCCTAGTGTTGTCTACTGACTAATTGTTTGTCTTCTAGGGCGCAAGTTTATCACTCTACGTGGCTTGTAACTATATTCAAGTTAACAGGCTGTTAGGCAGGTTTGTTTTTACACTGCTCAATCGCATTCTGTAATAACTCAAGAGCAGTTAAGTGACATTCAACCAGCTGTGCGTCATTACTATCAATCGGAGTCACACGTTCTCCCCACTTGATATGACCTGCCCCCCAGGTTAAGCCTGCACCAAACGCTGCCAAAAGTAAGTTATCGCCTGGCTTCACTTTACCTTGTTCTAGCGCTTCACACAGTGCAATCGGTACAGTCGCTGCTGAAGTGTTACCGTAATTTTGGATATTCACAAATGCTTTGTCTTGGCTAATGCCTGCCATATCACATAGCGTCTGGATAATACGGATATTCGCTTGGTGCGGAATCACTACGTCCACTTGATCCGTTGAGAGTTCACTGCGCGCCAATACTGTATGCGCTGCTGCACCCATTCCTTTAACCGCTCGCTTAAAGATCTCTTTACCAACGAAGTTAAAGTCCCAATGTCCATTGTCGGCAGCAAAACGGTCCATCGAAGTACCAAACTTTGGCACAGCCAAAATATCACGACCTTTCGAGTCACAGCCAAGTTGCGCTTGTTGCAAACCAACTTGCTGCTCGGTTTTGCTCAGCACCACCGCACCTGCACCGTCGCCAAACAACACCGCAGTATCACGTTGTGTCCAATCAATGTAGAACGACAAACGTTCTGCGCCAATGACTAATGCATGTTGATAGTTACCCGCTTGAATCAAGCGCGTTGCGGTTTCTAGACCATACACGAAGCCAGTACAAGCTGCATTTAGGTCGAAGGCTGCCGCCCCTCTAATACCTAGGTTTTGTGAAACCTTAGAGGCTATATTAGGAATCAGTGAATCAGGAGAACATGTCGCCACAATAATCACATCAATATCTTTGGCTTCAATGCCAGCACAAGCAATCGCGTGCTGAGCAGCCACTGTGGACATGTCTGATGTTTCTACATGGCTTATGCGGCGGTTCTCAATCCCAGTTCGAGTACGAATCCATTCATCAGACGTATCGATAAAGGTACTTAAGTCGTCATTAGAAAGTGTCGCGGGCGGTAGGCACTTACCCCAACCGCTAATTTCTGCGTAATAGTTGGTCATTCTTCGCCTTTGTGTGTTCTTATTTTACCTTCGATAGTATAACTATACCCACCCCACCTCAAGTCGACCTGAATCTAACATGTTGATTAGTGTGATTAGGCAAATAAAAACACACCTTGAATCTGTCATTTCTGCATTAAGCTCTTGGTTGCAATCAGCGGTGAAAGTTATTCACCCGACAAACACGCCGGTTTCCAAACAACAAACACCCCAATACACTCGCCTACCAAATCATATCTCTGAGCTTAACATCCACTGCTAGTCATATTTGCACTATGAACCCAAAAGCCACTGGTTGCTTATTCGGCATAACAAAACAGCAGGATTAAATGGAATATGGAAACAATCTAATTCCATTAGCGTGACTATAATTGGCATAAAATTTTCCCTTTAAAAATCATTGATTTATTTTCATACCGAGCGACGATTAATACAATCTTAATGCTCAAGAATAAGCGTTTCTTTCTACATTCGTTGGTGGGAGTATCCAGCCATAGCGATTAACTAAAACAATATTCAGCGAATTCCGAAAGGGAGAGATGTTATGAAAACACAAGATAAAGTCATCACCATCGTAAACACTCACAGTGAAGCAGAAACGATCGTAAAAATGCTTAAAAAAGAGCAATACGACGTGTCAAAAATCTCGATTTTAGGTAAAGGCTACCATAGTGAAGAACATGTTGCTGGTTTCTACAATACCGGCGATCGCGTAAAAAACTGGGGTAAAACTGGCGCATTTTGGGGTGGTGTATGGGGTGCTCTCGTTGGTGCCGGTATGTTTTGGCTACCTGGTGTTGGTGCTCTGATGGTTGCAGGTCCAATTGTCGCCACGGTGGTTGGCGCAATTGAAGGTGGGGTAGTCACTGGCGGCGCTGGTGCCATTGGTGGTGCACTTGCCAGTATCGGCATTCCAAAAGACAGCATTGTAAAATACGAATCTGCCATTAAAGCTGATAAGTTCTTAGTGATTGTGCATGGCGATGCCGAAGACATTGTAAAAGCTCGAGCTATCTTAGCTGACTATCAGGCAGAACACATTAACGCTTAATTTTGCTTAAGTTACCCTACCTAAATGCTTAAGCATCCAGGCAGCCTCGGCTGCCTTTTTCATATTTGAGGTTTCGTTTGTCAACGTTATCGTTAGATAAGCTTTTCTGCCTCTTGCCCCCATCACTAATTTCTATCTAATAGCCAGTCGTTATGTTTTCTTATTTCAACTTCGATAGTATAACTATACCTCCTATCTCACATCGATATAAATCTAAGCGGTTAATTGATGTGTTAAGGTAAAAAATAAAAACAAAGAGAGAAATAATCATGTCAACATTCAATACTCGTTGCCCTTCTTGCCAGGGTGTCAATCGTGTTCCTAGTGAGCGAGTTGCTGAGAGCCCAAAATGTGGTAAATGCCAACAACCATTACTTGACGGAAAACCAATTGAAGGCACCGAATTAAACTTCGCCACCTTACTTAATAGTGACCAGCCAGTCGTTGTTGATTTTTGGGCTCCTTGGTGTAATCCATGTGTCGGCTTTGCACCGGTTTTCGAACAGGTTGCTGAAGAGCAAAATGGGGCACTTCGCTTCGTTAAAATTGATACAGAATCACAACAAAACCTCGCAGCCCAATACCAGATTAGAAGCATTCCAACCATCATGGTGTTTAAGAATGGCAAAAGAGTAGATGTCATAAACGGAGCATTACCGAAAAGCCAGTTCTCACAATGGTTAAACGAAGCCATTAAAAAATAATTTTATGCAGTTTAAGTCGGAAAATTGCATGATTTTCCGGCTTTTTGCATATAATTATACGCCACAATTCTTGATAAATTTCTTTTATCGTAAAGAGTAAAACATTTCATTTTACCGTTGTTCAAAAAATCCCCATAGTCGCGCCCATAAACCACCTATTTTCTCACTCATTTTTCGAGGGTACGACATTGGAAAACACTCTTGCTACTGCGCCAAAAGCTCGCATTTCAGTCCCTGTGATTGCGCTTGCTCTATATGCGGTTGCTTCTGGCTATTTAATGAGCTTAATTCCGCTAATGCTTCCACACTACGGTTTGGAAAGTTCACTGGCGAGTTGGCTAGCGAGTGTGTTTTATGCCGGTCTTTTAGCTGGTGCAATGGTATTTGAGCCGATCGTAAATAAAGTGGGTCACCGTAAAGCGTTTATTTGGTGCTTAATTGCGTTTATCGCGACCATCATTGTACTACCAACCATGGTTTACTCGTCTGCATGGCTTGTATCTCGCTTTGTCGCTGGTGTAGCTGTAGCTGGCGTATTCGTGATTGTAGAATCATGGCTACTACATGGGGATGAAAGTGCGCGCGCTAAACGACTAGGTTTGTACATGGGCTCGCTATACGGTGGTAGCTCACTAGGTCAACTCGGTATCGGTTTCCTTGGCATCACTGGCAGCATTCCGTTTATCGCAATTTTTGCTCTACTAACATTAGCGATTTTAGTATTAATGTTTGGGCGTAGCGATCAACCAGAAGAAGGTCAAAGCAGTGCTTTATCTCTGAAGCAGATCAGCAAGCTTAACCACGCAGCGATCATCGGTTGCATTGTATCTGGTTTAACGTTGGGTGCGATTTACGGCTTAATGCCTGTAGAGCTTCATAACCGTGGTATTGCTAATGATAACCTAGGTAGTCTAATGGCACTTGTGATCCTCGGTGGTATGGCTATACAACCACTGGTACCTTGGTTCTCTAAATACCTAGGTCGCACTCTGCTGATGGCAATGTTCTGCTTACTGGGCGTAGCATCAATCAGCTTGGCAGCGATGAATGATGGTCTTCATGTTCTTGGTGTAAGCTTGTTTATTCTAGGTATGGCAACATTTGCACTATACCCTGTAGCAATCAATCTAGGCTGTGACAAACTAGACCCTGCATACATTGTATCGGTAACTCAAGTAATGCTATTCAGCTACAGCGTTGGCTCTGTAGCAGGTCCTGTCCTAGCAGACAGCTTTATGATGGGTGAACAAGGTTTGCTTGGCTACCTATTCGCAGCACTGCTTGCGACTTGCATTTACATGCTACTGGCAAGTATCAAAACCAAACGCCAAGCAATGGCTGGCGAATAGTCGCGCAGAAGATTAAATCAAACGATCAATAAGGGAGCACTATGCTCCCTTTGTTTTGCTTCGCAAATGCCGATTTGATTGGTTAGCAGCGGGCTTAGTGGTTGGCTGTGCTCGCCTTTCATGCAACAGATGGCGAATCGCTAAAATCGGATGCGGCAGCAGCATTCTTGGCCCCGAATAACGCATTACCGCTTTCATCTCAGCTTTTGGCTCTGGTTTGTAGCAGTGAATCGGACAACGATTACAAGTGGGCTTGCTCTGACCATAGGGGCAACGGTCTAGACGCACCTCGGCATAATCCAGCAAAGCTTCACATTGCTCGCATAACGCTTTGCCTCGCGGTCTATGATGAGCCTTACAATAGATTTCCATCATATAAGCTACCGTTTGGTACTCTTTCAATAGCTCACCTGACAAGATGTCAGATTTCGGCTTTCCCATACTAGTCACGTTTTTTATCAATAATCGGTTAATCATACCATCAATGGCACTTAGTTGGCTCTTTAGCATCAATTCTAGTGAATACATTGTTTGAGCTTTGACACTATACTTACCGTATATAAGGAGAACGAATGGCTAACACAATGATGTAGGAAATATATATGTATCGACTCCTAGTAATGTTCGCGTTGATTGTATCCTTTTCAACGCAAGCCTATCCCAGCTATGGTCAATATTGGCCTCATCGTAGTGTCATTTTTTTCGCGCCATCACAAGACAAGCACGTCGAGCAATTTGAACTAGAGACCCTGCTCAACGACTGCGCGCTCAGTGAGCGTGACGTTGTAACCATAATAATCACGTTAGACGGTTATACAAGACCAGAATGGGTCGATCAACAGTTCGACCTAGGTATGCTCTACAACTTGTACAGAGTGAACCCCGATGAACACACCGCTATATTAATAGGCAAAGACGGAACAGAGAAACTACGTTGGGGTAAATCGACTGATTGGTTAGAAGTCAAACAAGCGATTGACAGCATGCCAATACGCAAAACTGAAATGCGAGACAGACAAGATCCCTGTTCGATCTAATCACATTGCAATTCTGGGAAGTGCTTCTTCTCAAGCGCCCAAAACAGCCCTTCATACAAGCAACCTTAAGGAAGCAAGTCTCCAGCAATGGGGAACTTTTACCTTTCCCACCGCTATTAATTACATTTTACTCATTAGCAAATTAGTGGTGATTGCAAATTGCACTTGCATAATGCAACAACACAGTGAGCATAGTACGATAAATGAGCTAGTTAGGCACATTTTTGCACATGAAAAAGATGGCACATAAAATGCTAATATATACATGACCCTTATTAAGCCGAGGGTCACCTAGCCAACTGACGTTGTTAGTGAACCAAATTTGTTCACACGTAATGTAGCCAATCACACCGTTGTGATTGGCTTTTCTTTTATTAAGAGGAGGTAAAATAGACTAACTTAGGCAGGAGTTGCGATGTATTGATGTAAGTACTGGCTAATGAATTCGCGATCGGCACTGAAAAACTCGCCATGCGGAATATCGTCAGCATCAAACCAAACGAGTTCCTGTTTGATAGATTCATTCAAAACTGTTGGTTGTACTTCTTGACGAGCTCTTAAAATCACAAAGTAAATTCGACCACCTAATTCATTTACCTTGGTATAAGTAGCTGTATGTTCAAGTCCCTTGATACCCGTTTCTTCGGCTAATTCTCGAATTGCTGCATCTGTTCCCGTTTCATCTAAACGAACTTTCCCACCAGGGAATTCAAACACCATCCCTCGATCAGCGCGGTAGCGTTTTTGTATCAACACCTTATCCTGCTTTACTACCACTGCCATTGCCAAATGTTTCACGTATTTCTCCTTTGATTTATCTTCACCATGCTAGAACCAATTAGCTCATACTTAAAGTTTGAGGATAGCTAACACAGTCATTAAAACTACCACTACATATAATAGGAAAGAAGGCAAAATAATACTGATGCTTGAGTACCAACTTTACAAAAATAAGGAAATATTTTAATCCAAACGAGCTAGAAAATACGCATACCCTAAAAAATTTCAGCCTTATTATTTATTTAGATTAGTAAATTAAATAAATAGTCGCCCAAAGTTAATTATTTTAACATTACAAGCAAAATTAATGACAACCGAGCATTGTTACTTATTATTCACCGAAAAATATTGATAGATTTTAATGGCACTAAAACAGATCAGAAAATAACACAATAACTCAATACCCTCTTCTGAAATGTTCTTAACGTCACGGGAAAAATCCGCACCCATCACACTACGCCAGAAGCTACCCATCCCGTATAACCGTGAAAAAACAAGAAGCAGCATGACACTTATAATCAATAACTTACCATATAGGCAGTCGATGATTTCAGCCAATTCCTCCAGCGTCTCTTTACGTCCTTTACTTGCTATATATATCGCTACACCACTGACCAGCAAAGCGGGATACAACCAAAACCCATGACTTATTTTATCAAACCAATGATCTAACTCGCGAATAGCTAATGCAGAGAAAAAACCCGCAATCAAAACTGAAGCGTGATATAATTGGCCTACTTTTTTTGATAGATTAATAAACACCGAGACTATCATAACAAGCAATAAAATCTGCAACAGTTCGGTCAGTGAAGTTTCACTTAGGTTGGTTTCAAAAAACTGCACATCTAACCTTAATGAGACATTAACCAGCACACTAATAAGAACAATTGTTGCGACTAACCATCCCCCATCAACAAAAGCTCTTCTAGCTTTTCCAGATAATAGCTTTGAATTCTTTAATATTATATTTTTGCCTTTCTGATCAGATTTTGAATTCATTAAACCCACCCAACATCGACAGCCAAAAAAAACACCTCACAACAACGACTTTGTGAGTATTAACTAATGCTAGTACAGGTTAGGTAGCTTTGCTGCTGTAAAGCTCGCAGCATTGTGTCTTTCTATGACAATCACTCTTTGTAATATGCTACATGACCATAGCCATTTATATCACAAAAGAGACTTTATTTTCCCTCAAATACAAATACTTAAGCACCACAGACACACAACCTATAGCACCAAGTATTGACTGGACACCTAACAATCTCGCTTTGCAATTCACACACCAATTTTTCATTTATCTTTTTGATCTTCATCTCATCAATTGAGGTGAAACCACAAGCCGAATACGAACTTTATAATACCTATCATGTGTTCAAATCCATTTAAAATCAGTTCATCAAGGTTATTTGTATGGCTTGTTTTAAGCAACAGCAATTCAATATCTATAACGATTAACCTCGCTTACTGCTCAAGAAAATCGTATTCATTCACGCCTGTATTAAGCGTGAAATGCGCACTTTAAAGCTTATCTATTTCGTATTACCTCACCATCCTCACTTGGATAAACTCACTGCGAAAAATCACTCTAACTTTTATTTTCAGCAGGTTTCACTGCTTTTGGGGATTAAGAATGGAAATCAGTATCTTTGGTATGGGCTACGTAGGCGCTGTTTGTACAGCTTGTCTAGCAAAACGTGGAAACAACATTATTGGTGTAGATATTTCGAAAGAAAAAGTATCTATGATTGGCAGTGGAAAATCACCAATTGTCGAAAATGGTCTTGATGAATTACTAACAGAAGGCGTTCAGAATCAATTTATTACCGCCACTTCTGACTACCAATACGCGGTGTTAAACAGCGATATTTCAATGATTTGTGTTCCAACACCTAGCTTAAAAAATGGCAACCTGAATACCGACTATATCCGAGAGGTTTGTAAAGAAATTGGCTCTGTTATCAAAGAGAAGAGCAGTCGCCATACGGTTATCATCCGCAGTACCGTTCTGCCGGGCACCGTTGCTGAAATCGTTATTCCTACTTTAGAAAAGTACTCTGGCAAAACGGCAGGAAAAGACTTTGGTGTCGGCGTCAACCCTGAATTCCTACGTGAAAGCACGGCGATCTATGACTATGACAACCCACCTATGACTGTCGTTGGTGTCCTCGAAGAGAAAACAGGTGAACAATTACAACAGCTATATAGTGATTTAGACGCTCCTTTTATTTGCGAAGAGATCGCCGTTGCCGAAATGATCAAGTACAGCTGTAACGTATGGCACGCACTCAAAGTAAGCTTTGCTAATGAAATCGGCAGCATTGCTAAATCAGTCAACGTTGATGGACGCAAAGTCATGAACGTGGTCTGCGAGGACAAAAAACTTAACCTATCCAGTTACTACATGAAACCTGGTTTTGCATTTGGTGGTTCTTGCCTACCAAAAGACGTTCGCGCACTAAGTTACCGAGCCAATCAACTCGATCTATCAACACCGGTGATTTCTGCAATCATGAACAGTAATGACGCGCACATCGAACGCGCATTCACTATGGTGAAAGATGCAGGCGTGAAGAAAGTTGCGATGTTGGGGCTAAGCTTTAAAGCTGGCACAGATGATCTGCGTGAGAGTCCGTTTGTTATTTTGGCCGAGAAGCTCATCGGTAAAGGCTACGACCTCTCGATTCTTGACCGCAATGTTAAGTACGCATCGGTTCATGGCTCAAACAAAGAGTATATCAACAACCACATTCCGCATATTTCGTCATTATTGGTCGATACACCTGACGAAAACATTCAAAGTGCTGAATTAGTTCTTGTTTGTAATGGCGATGAAAGCTACCAGTCTATCCTTCAAGACTTACCAGCAACCACCAAAGTGATTGATTTACACGGTCTAACCGCAAACCAATCAGAAGATAACAAACAAGGTATCTGTTGGTAATTTCAATATGAGGGTTTTCAAAGACATAACCGGCTGGCTATTTCTCGCTTGCTTTATATTAGGCTTAGCCAGCCTAATGCCTACGTCTGTATTTGACTCTGAACATCATGATTTTCTGTTCATTATCGGTGCGATTGGTATTTGGCGTTACAGCATTGGCTTCATTCATTTTATTCGTGGATGGATATTTTTGTTCATTGTTTTCCCTCGCCAACGAAAAAAAGCGGCTCAAGCAATTGAACAGAGCCCGCCATCACATATCTATTTGATGGTGACAAGCTTTCGTATTGACGCCCTTACAACCGCTAAAGTATATAAATCAATCATTGAGGAAGCGATTGATTCTAAATACTCAACAACTGTAGTGGCGTCAATCGTAGAGCAATCAGATGAGCAAATCATGACCGCTCTATGGGAAGAGCTGTCGCCTCCTCAAGAGCGTGTTTCACTTCGCTTAGTGCGCATTCCAGGCACCGGTAAACGCGATGGTTTGGCTCACGGTTTTCGTGCCATATCGCGTGATATCCCCGATGAAACAGCGCTCGTCGCCGTCGTGGATGGAGACACCATTCTTCAACCAGGCTGCGTTGATAAATCTATTGGCTATTTCTCGCTATATCCAAACGTCGGTGCACTCACGACCAACGAAGTGTGTGAAGTAGAAGGCTCATACTGGATGAGCCAATGGCACAAACTACGTTTTGCACAGCGACATATTTCAATGTGTTCCATGGCGTTATCTAAACGCGTTCTCACTATGACTGGGCGCATGTCAATGTTTAGAGCCAGCGTCGTAACCTCTCATCACTTTATTGATGATGTCGAGAATGACCACTTAAAGCATTGGCGTTTAGGTACCTTCAAATTTCTGACCGGCGACGACAAATCGAGTTGGTTTAGCATGATGCAGCAAGGTTGGGATACCTTCTATGTCGCTGATGCGATTATCGAAACAGTCGAACACCCGCCCAACAAGAGCTTTATCAAGTCAGCTAAACAACTGATGTTCCGCTGGTATGGCAATAATTTAAGACAAAATACTCGTGCCACCTCTTTAGGGGCGAATCGACTAGGTTGGTTTACCTACTACGTAGTGTGGGACCAACGCATTTCAATGTGGACCAGTATATTAGGGCTGACCGCCGCGATTTATGCCGGCTTCAAATACCATGTGGGTTATTTGGTCGTCTATCTACTTTGGATTTCGATTACCCGAACTTTCATCACGCTGCTGCTTATCAGCTCCGGGCACAAGATTGGACCAAGCTATCCAGCAATGCTTTATTTCAATCAGATATTTGGCTCATTGGTGAAGATCTATGTCGTTTTTAGACTTAATCGCCAATCTTGGACAAGACAGAAAACCACTTTAGCTCAAGTCGATACCTCTTTTCAGGGGCGATTTAACAAATGGTCAACCCGAGCTGCCACTTTTTCAGCTGTTAGCTTGTTTTTAGCCATCGTCGTCACGCTTGTCTAAAGCGCTCTATTCAACAATTCAGAACAACTTTTTACTAGGAATGTAACATGGCAGTAAACCAACCTTCTCTCGTCCACGAAACAGAAGTTCAACGTAGGCATGCAAGGGTAAAAATTCCAGCAACCATTGCTCTAGACAATGGCGCAAAACTACTAAAACTCGATAATATTTCAGCCAGTGGATTTGGCATTGATAATACCGATAACATAATTCAACCCAATACACTCTATTCAGGGCAATTACGTTTTGAGTTTTTAGATTTTGGTTTTAGTGTCCCGGTTCGATTTACACAAATTAACAGCCCAGTCGAAGGCAAAATTGGCTGTGAATTTCAGGAGTTGAGCAAGCAGGAAATCTCAACCATCCGTTTGATCATTACAAAATATCTGTCTGGTGAAGTTATCCAAGCGGGTGATGTGCTATCGACTATCAATAGAGATAACTACGCCAAGCCACGTAAAAAAGACGTTCAAGCGCCACTAGCCGGTTTTGCTAAATTCAAAGGCATCGTTGGCACCTCTCTTTTCTTTGTTCTTGGTCTTTGCGCTTTCGCTTACCTTCTCACCAACATCTATAACGTTTATTGGGTTGAGTCTTCACTCTCCGCCAAGGTAACGCTACCACATAACAAACTCTACGTACCCCGTGAAGGACGCATATTTAGCCACGTTGAACCCGGAGATACCGTAAAAACTGGCGACGTATTAGCAACCATCGAATCACCTCTCTACGAATTGATGGAGCCAACACTGCTCAACAAAGACTTCAATATCGAAAGCTTGCAAGCCATCTTGGATCAAAATCTAAAACTGGTCGTTAAGAGTCCTTGTGATTGCCGAGTCTTTGAACGTAATTTTACTGAAGGGCAATTCGTGACTAAATCTAGCGCGATTTTCAGCTTAGCCTCGCTTACATCCAAACCACTGATTTCGGCGAGCTTCCCTTATAGCAGTCTGTCGTCAGTCGACCTTGGTAATACTTTAGATTTCTCGTTAGCGGGCAGTGATAAGGTCGAGCAAGGGACGGTGTCTAACATCACAATGTTTACCAATGAAAACGGTTCTGGCTACGTCCAAGTCGATGTAACACCAAACTCTCCGATTGACGATCTGAGGCTGAATCAACCGGTAAAGGTGAGTACCAGTCAGCTTAGCGTCAGTGCGCTTTTTAGTTCAACCACTCCAAATACTGGAGAGTAAGTATGTCTTTGCGTCTACCAGTCTCTTTACTGATTTTAGGCTTACTTTCTGGATGCGTTATTGACGATGTCAATAACGCTAAACAACTCGATAAACAGGGAAGTAGTAATGAAGCTGAAATGACCCTCAACCGTTTGGCAAATGAAGGTTACTGGGAAGCAAAGCTTGCCTTAGCGGCTATGTACGCCGACCCTAAAAAAGGTTCATATTCGCCGGAAAATGCGACTGAGCTTTATCGTTCGCTGTTAGACATTTATCCAAAAGCCGAGTTAGGGCTACTCAAACTTGAAATGACACGTATCACAGAAGAAGAGGCTGGTGAACTGTATAGCAAAATTTGGCATCGCCAGAACACTTCTCACGATGCCCTCCCCCTTTTGGTGTCCTTTTACAAGCGTTACTACACCAGCTTTGACGTCAATGAACTTGCACCTGAGTTAAATAAGCTCATCATCTCAGGTCGCCACTCTCTGGCACTAAAATACGCCAGTGACTTTGCACCTATTGAGAATATCAACAAGGAGCTCAAACAATACTGTCAAAGCGCCCCTCGAAACGATCAGATAAATTGCTACAAACTCGCCGTTATAAATCAGACATCGAATCAAAATGATCAACAGAAACTCGACCTCATCAGTCAACTTGAACAAGCGCATTCTCGAGGTGATGTGAGCAGTGACGATATCGCGGCAATCGCTCACTTGGCTAAAAGTCGCCGAATCGGAGGACCCAACGCGACACTGTATGTTTCACTGGCACAAATCGTCGGCGCAGAAAAGCCTCAATTATGGTTCCAGGCGATGAGCACCGAGTACCGATATTTACCGAAGCACTCGCTTCGAGCGGGTGAAATAATTACTCAAGCAAAGGTACTCGCGGCTCAAGGTTACACTCCTGCGCACGTCTTAATTGGTAACGCATATCTCAAAGGTAAAGGTGTTCAACAAAACTACCGCAACGCCGTAGAGCATTGGCATCAAGCATCGGAAATTCCAGAAGCCCAGCGGTTACTAGGCGAAACGTATATCTCTGGAAAACTAGGCGATCAGCATCTCCAAACTGGCGTTAATTGGTTACTCAAAGCCGCGAGAAACAAGCAAGACAAAGCTTACTTAACACTATCTAAAGTGTTCGAACAGGGAAATGGCGTCATTCCTAATTCGGCTTATTCACATGCTTTCCTTAGCGTATACAACCAACTTTCTGCCAACGAACAGCCCGCTACTTCCAGTGAAGACGTTCGTCAAGACGCGCGAGTAAAACAACTAATCAAACAAGAGATGATGGCTAGGAATGCCATTAAAAGCAACAATTTAAAGGACAATACACCATGAGACTGACGGTAATCGCAATCATAGTCGCGGGTTTGTCGATGCAAGCGAACGCTGATTTCGTTCAATCGATTAAGACAACAGTGGAAACTCAGTCTACTAACACCAATTCAATGGAAAAAGACCGCGATGTCATCAGTGCAGAATACATCGCTAAGTATAGCCGCGCGTTAAGTAGCAATCAGTTCATCTATGCTGACGCAAGAGCCCTACTTACCAATGACGCGGTTAACTACAACGCATTCGATGGTAGTAATGCAACCGCAAATACTGAAGATAACGATCACTTGGTATTCAAGTTGAATCAGCTTTGGTGGCAATACAATTTTGCACAACCATCTCAGCAAAATAGCCTATTTATTGGGCTTAAGCGACATCGACTCTCCCCTTACTGGCTTGATGATGAAATTGAATCACTCTCATGGCAAGTAAGCAGCACCCGCGTCGATTGGCAGCTTGGTTTTGGACAAAAGTTCTCCACGTTCAATTCCAGCACTTCCCTAAAAGAGGAAGAAAAGTCGAAACTCTATGGCTGGGCTGAAATCGAAAGCGACTGGATGCCCTACCATCACTGGAGCTTAAAAGGTCTCGTAACGACGCAGTACAAAGACATCGATGAAGACAAAGTATCTAGCGCGTATTCTTCGGCACTGGAAGGCGAATTGTGGTGGTTAGGTGCAGGTTTAAGTCATAACTGGCTAGCCAAGGATGATCCTACTAGTACCTTTGCCTATAATTTACAAGCAATTCAGCTACTTGGTAACGGTCAGTTTTTCGACTTTAATGGTCAGACTCTTCGCCAGAGCTCCATTTCCGCCAACGCATTTCTGGGTGGAGTTCGAACGCAAATATCATCAGCACCTTTCTATTTAGGTGGAACCTTCGCTTATAGTGAGGGCGGAAAAAATGCAGAAAGTACTTTTATTCAAACTGCTCTAGCCTCAAATAAGGGCAAGTATGCAGGTAACCGTAACTCACTCTACCAGTTTAACTACGCCTTTGATCCAGATCTGTCTAACTTAGTCACCGGGTCCATATTCGCTTCTTACGCTTTTGACCGTGACTGGTCAATCACTGGTGCCATTTCAAGCTATCAAAAGGCAGATAGAGCCGCACCTATATCTCGTCGACAGCACCGACTGCTTATTAATAATAGACAAAAAACACTTGGCACAGGCTTTGATATAGAAGCGTCTTATCGCAGTGATAACTTACTCGGTACCTCTCTTAGCAGTGTGATGCAAATTCGTGCCTCTCATTTCGTGACAGATGATGCTCTTAAGCATTTTCAAGACGAAACTCGTCTGCGTTTCGATATCACAGTCAAGTTGTAGGTGACACAATGTTAAAATCGACACTCTTACTCTCAAGCTTACTACCCTTTTGCGTGATCGCGGGGCAACAAACCCCCTATTCAAGCCAACCAGTTGACACACCTCCTAAGGTTTCACCGGAATTGCCAGATATTTCCCGCTACAACCAAGCTTTTTTCCATGAACAATTGTCTTCATGGTCGCATCAAGCAGAAATCACATTACAACGATTACCCGAGCAAGGGTTATTAAGGCGTTTTCAATTAATTACCGATATGACTCAGCAAGCTCAAGATCAAGGAGCGGTACCGCAAATCCTTGTAATTGAAAATGGCTTAGCCAGCTTAGAAGATATTGCAGCGAAATTTCCGCATGCACTGATCCCAGATGAAAGCAAGCCAAACACCTACCTTGCTCGATTCCCTATTTTGGTAAGAGGTGATGCTGCAATCCTTATAGATGACGGAGAAGAACTTAGGCTGTCAGAAGAACGACGCACCTTCTTAGTCGGTGGCGGAGAGTTTTTTGTTCTTGATGCAACAATCAACTCATGGCGCGAATCCACCAATAGCCCTTCATATTGGTCCGGAAATAAAAGCGACTACCGTGCATTTTATAGCGTGTGGAATGGCTCAAAAACCTTCTTCTACAATTCCAGTTTTGAAAGCTTGGGCTATTTCAGTTCTAAAGCCTATGGCATATCCCTCACGACACAATATCTCAGCGAGCAAGAACTCAAGCAGAGACCTTGGATCAGTAATACCAAGGCAACTGGTTATCTAGTCAATAACGATTTCATTGATGTTTACTATGGATTTTACTGTTACAAGGCGGAAGACGTCGTCATTTTGGGCAACGAATATATCGCCAATGTAGTCTATGGTATTGACCCCCATGACTACTCAGAGCGACTTATCATCGCAAAAAATATCACACATGGTACGCTGCAAAAGCATGGCATCATTATCTCTCGCGAAGTGAATAATAGCTTTATCTTTGACAACATCAGCTTCAATAACAAACGCTCGGGCATAATGCTGGACCGCTCGTCAGTAAACAACCTTATCGTGAATAATCGCGCATTCGACAACGGTGGTGATGGCATTACCCTACAAGAAAGCGACAACAATTTTGTCATCAATAATCTTGTCTATAACAATCAAGAGCACGGCATTAATATCCGCAATAGTCAAAATATCTCTTTGTACGACAATAAGTTAATTGCCAATGGGGGGGCTGGAATTTATGGGCATACCAATAACCTGTCTGAGCACACTCACCGTGACCTAACCCTGGATCCTTTCACTGCCAAAGTGTCATTCACCGCATCTGGTGGAAGCATAGTTGCCAACAAAAGCGCGGCAATAAACGTTAGTGACTTCGAGTTTACCACGCTTGGCAACATCTCCTTCGGCGAAAATGGCAATAGTTACAATGCGAACTTTCTCGGTGACCTAAAACCATTTTTTGAAGTCTTTGCACAAAACGTCAATGACGCCACCGCATTGCAAATTCAAAAAAATAAGGATTGATTTATGGTCTTTTCTTCGTCTGTATTTCTATTTCTGTTTTTACCTATATTCTTGGCGATCTACTATGTTGTTCCTTTTCGACTCAAGTCCTGGGTGATCTTGGTAGGTAGCTACAGTTTTTATGCTTGGTGGCGAGTTGATTTTCTAGCCTTATTCATTGCCGTGACACTATGGAACTACTGCTTAGCGCTCAAAGTGTCACAACATATTGGGACGAATAGGAAAAAAGCGAAGCAGTGGTTAACACTGGCTATTGCGGGTAACTTATCAACATTGGCTTATTTTAAGTATGCCAACTTCGGCGTTGAAAGCCTCAACAGCGTACTCACATCGCTAGGCGCATCTCCTCTTCCACTGGCGAATATCATTCTACCCATCGGAATTTCGTTCTATATTTTCCAAGCAATAAGCTATGTTGTAGACGTATATAGAAAAGATGTTCCAGTCACCACTCGGCTAATCGACTTTGCGGCATTCATCGCCCTATTCCCACAGCTTATCGCTGGACCGGTGCTACGTTATAAAGACGTCGCAGAACAATTTGCCTCGCGCACACATAGCTTTGCGCTTTTCGGTGAGGGCGTGCTGCTATTTATGATTGGCTTCATCAAGAAAGTATTGATAGCTGACTCTGTGGCAGCGATTGCCGATGAAAGCTTCTTGCTCTCCGAACCTTCATTTGCCGATGCCTGGCTAGGAGCGATAGCCTACTCTATTCAGCTCTACTTTGATTTTTCCGGTTACAGCGATATGGCATGTGGCTTAGGGCTAATGATGGGGTTTCGCTTTATTCAGAACTTTAACCGCCCCTATGTCAGTTTAAGTATCACCGAATTTTGGCGCCGCTGGCACATCAGCCTTTCGACATGGTTAAGAGATTATCTCTACATTCCACTTGGCGGAAGCCGAGGCAGTAACCTGCTGACTTATCGCAACCTTCTTCTCACTATGTTACTAGGAGGACTTTGGCATGGCGCTAACTGGACATTCATTCTTTGGGGGACGCTACATGGCTCGATCCTCGCACTAGAAAGAGTAACGGGTTGGTCAAAAGGGGAAAAGCTTAAGTTGGTTCGTTTTAGTCTAACCATGTTAATCGTCATTATAGGCTGGGTAGCCTTTCGTGCTAATGATGTGCAGCAGGCATTCGAATACTACGTGGTTATGTTCGATTTTTCAGCCATCGATGATCTAGCCGTGCAACTTAACCCCTCTTATCGTGCAACCTGCTTTTTAGCCGTCGGTATCGGTTACATATTGATTGAAAACTTAGCGACCCGTTTTAATCACATTTCAATGAGTATGCCGAATCTTATGAAGCCCGCATTAGTATTAGGTTTGTTTGCATTATCCGTGAGCAAGCTTATCGCTTCAGCTTACTCGCCATTCCTCTATTTCCAGTTCTGAGGCTAATGATGAAAGATATCTATCTCAAAACTTCCTCGCTCATCTTTATGCTGTTTATCAGCTTGGTTTGCATTGGCAACTTATATCAGATACCTAAGCAACCTATTCAAGGCAATATCCTTAATGGAGAGCGTACAAGAGCCATAGAGACTCTCTACGATGATCATTCCATTCTATCCGAATGGTCAAAAAATCTTTGGGCAATGCTTGACTACGTGTTGCTAGATGAGGGAATGACAGGAGTAGTCATAGGAACTGATGGTTGGTTATTCAGCCAAGAGGAGTATGAGCTACCTGTTGAGTCACGATTGGCGGGAAACATCGCTTTTATCCAGGATACAGCAGAAACGCTTCAACGGCTTAATGTCACATTAAAGATAATGCTTATCCCCGAGAAAGCCGAAATTTACTCTCACCTATCCCCAAAGCAACAGCTAAGAGGCGAGCAATTAAGATTGCGAGTCACTCACTCATTGGATGCCATTCAAGTTGAGTACCTCGACCTATTTTCTATATTTAGCAACCATAGTGACCATTCAGAACTCTATTTGAAAACCGACACGCACTGGAGCCCGGTCGGAGCAAAAGTCGCCGCGACTGCTTTAGCGAACCAGCAATTAAGTAAAGGGGAGACACCCTATCTTTCGCAGTTAATTGAAACTCAAGAGTTCCGAGGTGACTTACTCAACTTTATTCCGGTCTATCCCTATTTCAAATCTTTGGGACCTTCTCCTGATAGTTTGTCTATCTATCGCACCGCACCAGAGGCAAATAATGAAGATGCGCTATTTGGTGACCAACCTCCTCCTGAACTTGTTTTAGTTGGCACTAGCTACAGTGCGAATCCTAATTGGAATTTCCCTGGCTTTTTACGTGAAGCCGCCAGTCAGGACTTAATTAACATGTCCGTTGCAGGAGAAGGTCCTTTTAAACCAATGCTTCATGTTCTTAACGATACTTCACTACTCGAAGGGGGCGTTAAGACCATTATTTGGGAAATACCCATCCGTTATTTCGAATCCCAACAATTCTATATGAGTATGCAAGGAGACCACTCATGAAATTCATCAACGCTCTTTTTACGTTGAGCTTATTCTTCGCCTTCCAAGTATCAGCGGATGATGCTGCCCTTTATGATCCTAAACCAAGTAAGGACTCGAGTTTTGTTCGTCTTGTCAATACTGATAACGATAGTCAGACCCTGAAAGTTAACGGCAAAAAAACCAAACCAACCCCAGCCTATTCGGCTTCTCCTTATATCGCGCTTGATGCAGGTAGTTACTTACTCACCGTTGGTGGCATTGAAAAAACACTCACTATCCCTAGTAATCGAAAGTTCACCTTCTTCATTCTCAACAATGAGCTTCGTTTTGTAGAACAAGCTAAAAATGCCAGTAAAAAAGCGGCGCGAATCGCCTTTATTAATATTTCCGATCAATCTCTATCCCTCACAACCCAAAGCAATAAACCTGTGTTTGAGAACCTTGGAAAACACCAAGCCATCGAACGGGAAGTCAATCCGATGAAGCTAAATTTCCTAATCAAAGACAGTGCCCAAACGCCGGTTGCAGAGATTAACCGCGTATCACTAAAACGCGGCTATGCCAGTGACATTGTCGCATTTCAAACAGCTTGGGGTACCAAAGCTATCAGTGCTGATTCTGAGTGGTAATCATGAAAACGTTTTACATGTTCATTTTTTTACTAGTGGTCAGCTTTAAAGCCGCCGCCAATCCAACCTACGATGTTGAAGTAGCGAGAGGACTCTGCGACGCCGCTGCGGATAAAGACAACTACAATACTGAGTACACTAGAAACATGTTTCCCTTAGTACTCGACTCAGGAAACTGGATCGCTGGTGGTCAACGAGAGTTATCAAAACGAATTGACCGCCAAAGTATCAAACAACTTAAACGCTTTATTGATACCGTAGAGCAACGTTTAAATGCAACCATTGTCATTGCTCATACACCACCGAGGACCTTGGAAAAAAATCGCTGGTTCAATGGTGAGTATTCATCAAAACAAGATCTTCGAGATCAATATCATGCGATATTAAACCTGTATAAACAGGAAGGCATTCATGCTCCTGACCTTTCTCAGGATATGGACTCTGTAGAGCCTAACTATTATTTCCATCGTGATATCCACTGGCGACCTGAAGGCGCGATGCATGCCGCTAATGTCATTGCCAATTATCTCGAGGAACATAATCTAATACAGCACATTCCTAAGTCTCAAAGCAAATATGAAACACGTGAGACCGGGGACTACCAACTTTCAAGCTCAACGTTCAATACTGTACTCAAGAGCATTTGTGGTTACTCGTTTGTTAATGAGACAACGACACGTTATGAAACAGTACCAGACGAAGAAGTTGATCTATTCGCAACCGCAGAGCCCCAGATTTACCTTATTGGTACAAGTTATTCGAATGGCTTAGCTTACAATTTTGAAGGTTTCCTAAAAGAAGCACTTGAAAGAGATGTTGCGAACTTTGCAGTCAGTGGGGGGGCTGAGTATGGCGCTTGGTTGCAATTTCTACAAACAGATGATGACGGTAGTGATACCCACAGAATCATCATTTGGGAGTTACTATCTCACTACGACCCTACTAGCCCTGAACGTTTACAACACATGCTCCCAATGGCGGATAATGGTTGCCAAAACAAACCTAAGCTAACGACATTCAACTCAACGTTGGAAGGGAAGCAAAAGAAAGAACTGATTTTTGCACCAAGCCTGCTCAATTACTATCCATCTCAACTCGTCATTGATCTAGATACTGGAGTAGCAGACACTAAGTCGCTGAGATTGCTGATATGGCACGCATCCGGTCGCAAAACAAAAGTCTACTTAAGCTCAACGCGCAATCGACACAAAAATGGGCGCTTCGTCTTCGATCTGGCAGAGAAGCAAACTGACAAATTGGGAAAAATTCTTGCTGTCGATTTAATTGATATCAATTCGACATCGTCTGCAATAACCCAAATCTCGGGTTCTGTCTGCTTAGATACCTCAAGGGGAGCCTAATAATGACCTGGCGACACAGCACATTGGCTCTTGTGACTTTTTTCGTTACTGCTTGCAGCACTGATGCGAGCGTGGTGCATGTTGATGTTCCGCCAGGCTACATTATCCAAATGGCACCGATGAGCCCGAAACCAGTGCCGTGCATCATGATTCCGCCCTATCAAGGAACATTGATATTTAATAGTAAATATCGCAAAAATGATCCAAACAAGAGCCAAGTTGTCGCCAGCTTAGACAAAAAATATAGACAAGAAACTCTCGGTATAAATAAGTTCAGTTCTTATACAACTAAACTAGCCGATAGGCTAATTGCATCACCCGCAGAAAACGATCTAAGTTGTTATTTAGCTAACTTAGAAAATTGGGCGAAATCCAGTTCGATTGCTTCAAGCGAACAAGTCAATTATGTTGGCAAAGCCATCAAAAAATGGACGCTAGCGACCGTCGCAAGTAACTACCTGAAAGTACGAACCAATTACGCAGCCCAAATTCCGTCACCGCAAGATGAACAGATAAAAAGTTGGTTATCAAAACTGGCGTGGCAAGTTGTCGAGGACTATTCAAATCGCAAACCCACACAGATCAATAATCACGATTATTGGGCGGCTTGGGCTGTAATGGCTTCCGCAGCCGTTTTAAATGACTCTGAACTCTATCATTGGGCACTAGCGGGTTTTGTTTACGCAGCTAAACAGATAGATGCCAATGGCTTTTTGCCTAACGAAATCAAAAGGAAACAACGGGCTGCCAACTATCATAATTTTGCAATGCAACCACTGGCGATGCTCGGACTGTTCATTAAACAAAACAGCCCCGCTGTCTATGATGCTCATAGGCATCAGATTGAGCGATTAACCACGAATCTCTTCAACCATGCAATGAGTAACCCCGTTTTCGAACATCAAACTGGTGTCGAACAGATTGATGCAAATATAACAATAAATGGTCGTAGCGCTTGGCTCGCACCCTACCTTACATACTCTTCAGCGCAAGAGAGACAAATTCATGACGTTATAAACCTATCAGACAATCTACGCTCAACACGCTTAGGCGGAGATTTAGGTTTTCTTTTTTATCATTCAACATATTACCAAAATAAGGAATAATTATGGTTCCCGTAATTCTGTCAGGCGGCAGTGGCTCTAGGATGTGGCCTCTTTCACGTAAGGATTTCCCAAAGCAATTTATTAGTTTAGTTAGCGATTTCTCGCTGCTTCAAGACACGGTTTTAAGGCTCCCGAGTGGTAGCGATGAGAATCCAATTTTTATTTGTAGTGAAGACCACAGATTTATTGTTAAAGATCAACTGGCTGAAATCAAATGCCATCCTCGTTCAGTACTACTTGAGCCAATGGGCAGAAATACCGCTCCAGCTGTTGCCCTGGCAGCCCTCGAACTTGAACATCAAGGACTCAGTGATGAACTGATGCTCGTGCTTCCTGCTGATCACGTCATCAAAGATAAGCAAAAATTCCACCAAGCCTTAAGCCAAGCATGTGATGCAGCCCAAGCGGGTAAGTTGGTGCTATTCGGTATCGAGCCGACCGGTCCTGAAACAGGTTATGGTTACGTTAAGTCAGGGGAAAGTGTGGTTGATAATACCTACGCCGTCGATCGTTTCGTGGAAAAACCAGATCTTAATACCGCCATCGAATACTTGAAATCGGGTCAATACTACTGGAACAGCGGCATGTTTTTATTCAAAGCAAGCGTCGTACTCGATGAACTGAAAAAACACACACCTGATGTATTGGATTACTGTCGTACCGCTATCAACTCTAAGTACAAAGATCTCGACTTCTTCCGTATTGACAAAACTGTCTTTAGTCGCTGCCCTGATATCTCAATTGATTATGCCGTCATGGAGAATACCCAAGATGCGGTAATCGTGCCGCTCAGCGCTGGCTGGAATGATGTTGGCAGTTGGTCTGCCCTATGGGAAGAGCGAGATGACATCCGAGATGATAAAGGTAATGTCTATCAAGGGGACGTTATTGGTGAAAGCAATCAAGACTGCCTAGTCAAAGCCAACCACCGTTTAGTCAATGTTAACGGGCTTAAAGACACAATTGTCATAGAAACCAAAGATGCGGTGATGGTGTCACATAAAGACCACGTGCAAGACATTAAACAAGTTGTTGAGTCTCTCAAACATCAAAGCCGTAATGAAGGCTCTCACCATACTAAGAGCTATCGACCTTGGGGCTTTAATGACAGTATCGATAACGGCAGTCGCTATAAAGTGGTTAAGTTGACCATTAATCCAGGAGACTCTCTTTCTTTACATCGCCATTATCATCGCGCAGAACACTGGATTGTGGTCAAAGGCAGCGCCATTGTCACTGTGGATGACAACTCTTTTGTCATAACAGAAAACCAATCAACTTACATTCCACCAGCCACGTACCATCGACTGACCAACAATGGTCAAATACCACTCGAACTTATCGAGATTCAAACCGGTTCATATCTAGGTGATGATGATATCGAGCGTGTCGAAGATAACTATGGTCGCTCGACCACCGAGAAGCATGATGCAGGACTGATGCAACCAGCTCCGTTTTTACACATGGTCAGAAACTCATAAGGTAGGCAAATAACATGGAACAAGTAACCTGTTTTAAAGCCTACGATATTCGAGGCAAGTTAGGGGAAACCCTCAACGAAGAGATCGCTTACCGCATTGGTCGCGCATTTGCCGAGCACCTGAGTGCCAAAAAAGTGGTGGTGGGAGGCGATATACGTGAGTCAACTGAAGCGCTTAAGGCAGCGTTAATGGCAGGGCTCACCGATAGTGGTGCCGATGTCATCGACCTTGGTCTTGCGGGGACTGAGGAAGTTTATTTTGCGACACCCTATTATGATGCATGTGGGGGAATCGAAGTAACCGCGTCACACAATCCTATTGATTACAATGGAATGAAACTGGTTGGTCGCAATAGTAAGCCAATTAGTGGTGATACTGGGTTAAATCGTATCAAGCAACTGGTCTATGCTGGCATATTCAAAGACCCGAAGCGCAAAGGGAATATTGAATTCAAGGAGATTAAACCCGATTTCGCCAAATACTTAGTCAACTATTTTGACCATAGTTGTATGTCAGCGAAGAAAGTTGTAATTAACCCTGGTAATGGTGCTGCGGCGCCGCTATTGGATGCTATAGAAGATGCACTGACACAACTTGGGGCACCAATCGAGTTTATCAAAGTAAACTACACACCGGATGGCACATTCCCTAATGGCATTCCCAATCCACTGCTTGAAGAAAATCGTTCATCAACCGCAGAAGCGGTGCTTGCTCATAGCGCCGATTTGGGTATTGCTTGGGATGGTGATTTCGATCGCTGCTTCCTATTTGATGAAAATGGTGAGTTTATTGAAGGCTATTATATTGTTGGACTATTGGCAGAGGCTTTCTTAAATTCACATCCAAATAGTAAGATCATCCACGACCCTAGGTTAACTTGGAATACCGTAGATGTTGTCGATAAAAATGGTGGTGATGCCATACAATCAAAGACTGGTCATGCGTTCATCAAGGAGCGGATGCGCGCAGAGGACGCTATTTATGGTGGTGAAATGAGTGCGCATCACTACTTCCGTGATTTCAACTACTGTGATAGCGGTATGATCCCTTGGATCCTCGTTCTCAACCTGTTAAATCGAAAAAAATGCAGCCTGTCTAGCTTAGTCACTGAACGTATGGAACTTTATCCTGCATCAGGGGAAATCAATCTAACGTTAGAGCAACCCAAACAAGTGCTCCAATTCATCGCTGAACATTTTGCTCGTGACGGCTTTGAAATTGACTACACCGACGGTATCAGTGTCGATTTAGGTATTTGGAGGTTTAACTTAAGAATGTCAAATACCGAGCCACTCGTTAGACTCAATGTCGAAAGTCGAAATGATGTTCAACTAATGAGAGAAAAAACTGAAATGCTTAAAGAAATGATTTTGGCTAATTAAATCTCAATGCTGAGAAACTAATTTTGGCAGTATGGTTAGTGGGTGAGCCAACAACACCCACTAACTTCCACTAGCAAATAAAAAATTAGCCTCAATGAATCTTGAACCAAAACAAAAAATACTTTATTTCGGAAATGAATCTCTGCAAAGTGCGGCTTTAACAAGAGTCATTTGTGATGAACTAAATTTAGAGAAAATTGATAATGTTGAATTTATCACTAATGAAACTAAGCCAACATTAGTACTCATAGATCTAGTCAACGAAGAAAGTGAACTCCAAACTCTTAAACAAAAGCTCGAAAAAAATCCCACCTTGTGCTTAATCATCCTACTCAATGTGGATGAGGAGAAAGAGTATTCTGCATTTCTTTCATGGCCGTCTGTTGTTGGCACGTTTAAACCTAATGACTCAATAGAGTTTCTAATTGATGGGATTAAGCGCATGATTAATGGTGAAATATGGGTATCCCGTGAACTAAGCACTCAACTTATCCACCACTTTAGAGGCTACCACGAAAGAAAAAGACTTTCCGTTGGCGAACTGACTCATCGACAAAAAGAGATCTTAAAAATGATCGTGAACGGACTTTCAAATCTTGATATAGCGACAAAACTAGACATTAGCCCGATGACTGCCAAAACGCACATTTACAATATATATAAGAAAATAAATGTAAAAAATCGTTCACAAGCCACGCAATGGGCAAATAAATACCTCTTAGATTAAATTAAACGCGCTTAATCCAGTAATTACCCTACTACCCGACACCATAATATTAATGAAAGCCATAAGGAAAAACATGAATTATTTTTATCCACTAGAGTGTAAGATTCAAAATTATGACTGGGGTAGTCCTTCATCATTCAAACAATTATTTGATATTCCAAATGACACTCAACAACCACAAGCTGAAATTTGGATGGGGGCTCATGCGAATGGTTGCTCGTCAATAAAAAATGATGGTAGTAACATCTTACTGTCTGACTTTATTGAGCAAAACCCACTATTCACCTTAGGTAAAAAGACAGTCCAACGATTTAGTTCGCTTCCGTATCTATTTAAGGTTTTAAGCGCGGAAAAAGCACTTTCAGTTCAAGTTCATCCCAATAAATCACAAGCTGAAAATGGATTCGACCAAGAGCAATCACTGGGTATTACTGCAATCGATGATCCAAAACGAAACTACAAAGATAATAATCATAAACCTGAATTGGTGTACGCATTAACGCCTTTTCAAGCTATGAATGGCTTCCGTTGTCACCGAGAGGTTCACAGCTTACTGACTGAACTTAACATTGCTGAAATTACCCCATTAGTTCAACAGTATGAGGTCCAACTCAATAGTGACGGCTTAAAGCAATTATTTGCCGACATTCTCGCATTATCAGGGAATGCAAAACAACGCGTAATACAGCATCTAACCCACTACGCACAAACTCATAGCGACAATCAGCCCTTTGACCTTGTGACTCAATTGGCCACTCAGTATCCAAACGATATTGGTTTATTCTCACCGCTTTTTCTTCACACCATCACTCTTAATCCCGGCGAAGCGATGTTCCTTAACGCTTGTACTCCTCACGCCTATATCTCAGGTACCGCATTAGAAATCATGGCAAACTCTGACAACGTACTCAGAGCAGGATTGACCAATAAGCATATTGACGTTTTAGAGCTCATTTCCTGTGTGCGCTTCGAACCACAGACCCAAGAGTCATTACTACTCGCACCCAAAGTCGATCATCAAGGTGCGCATTATCGGGTCCCTGTCGATGATTTCTCCTTTAGCATCTATGGAGAGCAAGAGCGTCAAAACAACACAAGCGTCTCTCTACATGCATCAAGCGCAGAGATCCTATTGCCGCTCGATGCACCAATAGTATTAGAGCATTCGAGCGGTGAGCGTCTTGTGTGCGACAAAGGTCAAGCGGTCTTTATTTGCGCGGCAAGCAATCACTACCAAGTTAGCTGCCGTGGTAGATTCGCCCGAGCTTATTGCTCACTCCCCTAACCGTGTTGTGCAAGCCAAGTATCAAATACTGACAACAACCTCGAGAGCTCATCTAAAAGTGAGTGAGTACCTGTGTCGATACCTTGCTGGGTGAGCTCTTCCCATTCCATCGCTAAATTTGTCAGCACTTCAAGTTGCAACAACGATGCTGAGCCTTTCAAGCGGTGAATGACTTGTTGCAGATCTTGCCCATCTTCAATCAGCGCTTTTTCTTGCTTAAATGAGTCGACGACCACGCGCATCATTTCGAGCTTTTCATCGCCCTGATGGTCATCTAGCCAAGTCAAATCGGTAATCAATAGTGATTCAGCATTCGTAACATCAAGCGTTCGAACTTCGAGATAATGTTTCAGCATCTCGCTAAGCTCGGCAAAGCTGTATGGCTTGTACAGCACATGATCCATACCCACACTTTCCGCCTTTTCAAACACCAGTATTGAGTCCTCTGCCGTACAACCAACAACGGGCAAGCGAGCAAGGTATTCACTTTGCTTGATAGTATGACACAACTCATAACCATCCATATTAGGCATATGGCAATCCGTGATGACAAGGTCGATAGTGTCATGGCTGTTTTCTAAATATTGATAAGCTTCTAAACCATCATGTTTTAAAACAATATCAACGCCTAACTTAGCAAATTGTTTACTAAACAGTAGCCTGTTGATCGGGTCATCATCTGCGATAAGCACTTTGCCGGAGAATGTCGATTGATGGCACTCCGTATCTTCGAACGCCTGCTCGTGCTGGTTGATGGCATCGAGGATATGATCTGGATAGACATTCAGCCCCCCAGCAGGATTGTGAACCAAAGGATAACTTGCATCGACATCAATCGACCATGCTTGTAACCAAGATAAAATGTCAGCGTTGTAAGAATAGGCTTGGCAATCTAGCACTTCGAGCACCGTTGTGTGAGAGACAGGAAGCGACAACTCAATTGTTGTTCCTTTACCTAACTCACTCTGAACCACCAAATCACCCGACATCAAATCAACAATGCTCTTGACGATAGTCATACCTAAACCTGTTCCACCATACTGGCGAGTAATAGAGACATCACCTTGGGCAAATGGGGTAAAAATACGACCAAGTTGCTCATCATTCATGCCACAGCCGGTATCGGCTACCGTGACAAGCAGCTGATCCTCTAATAACTTCAAAGTTACTTTAATCGAACCGTGCTGAGTAAATTTCACCGCATTGTTAAGTAAATTGTTCAGGATTTGCGTCACTCGGAGCCAATCAAGCTTGGCTTTAAAGTACGGTGTTGCCTGCCAATCCAGTTCAAAATTCAAATGCTTCATTGCTGCGTTAGACTCATACGTGCGCAACAAAGGAGCGAGCTCACTGTAGATATTGCCATTGCGAGTATCAAGATGAAGCTGATTTGCTTCAATCTTGGAAATATCAAGAATATCGTTAACCAGCAAGCGTAAGCGATTCGCGGATAACTGCGCATTGGTCAGCAATTCAACGTTATCTTCATTCTCGATTTTTGAACTCATTAACTCCATCAGACCAATTAATGCAGAAATTGGCGTGCGAAGCTCATGGCTAACCGTTGCAAGGAACAAGTCTCTCGACTTAATCGCCTTGAGTGCCTTTTGGTTCGATTCCTTGAGTTCATCTTTTTGCAGTTCGAGCGCGGTATAGTCGTCATAAACCATCATCTTGTAACGACCATCATCATTCATACCACCAATTTCATTCTCTATGACACGCAAGTATCGTTTCGAGAACTTACACTGACAAACTAGGTGATCATCATTACCCATTTTGTATGTTTGATTTTTGAGTAAGCAGTGACCCTTCTTAAAGCTCATGCATTCCATGCCATGCTGGTTAAATGCTTTATTCGACAATACAATCGAACCTTCGGAGTCATAAATCGCAATCATACTAGGAAGGCGATCCAGTAAGTCGCTCAACCATTGCATTCGACGCTGATCTTGCTGTGCTTGCTCATCGGCTTTCACTAATGACTTAGAGAGACGGCTCGCTTTGATTTGGAATGCCACCACAATCAACAAAAATAGCGATAATACTGATAATAAAACCAACGCAATTTTGTTTTTGTTGTAGCCATACTGCACAACGACTTTATGGTGCTTCAAGTGCAACATATCAATTTCATTATCACTCACCTGAGCTACGACTTGGTTCATAATACCTTGCAGTAAGCGGCTTTCTGGAGCAAACGTTAACACCAAATCGATACTGAGCTTTTTCACTTGAGAAGAGTGTAAAACACTAAATAGTTCGTCTTCGGTGTTGTAGGCATAATAATCTACGACATAGGACGGTATATAGGCGTAATCAACATCACCGCTCTTCATATCATCCAGAAGAGCATCCAGTTCTCGATAAATCTTAGGGACAACGTCGAAAGCTTTCTGCGCTTCTCCCACCACCAAGCGACCCGTTCTATCTAAAATAGCAACTTCACCGCGACCCGATTTGAAATTAGACTCAACACACTTCCAATTGACCGAAGCAAATGACTCAGTAAAGATAAAATCTTGATTAGAATCCTGAGCAAAACCCGGCAAAAGGTCAATGTCCCCATCCCTCAACATCTCTATTGGTGACTTATCTTCTGGGGAAACATAGACAAACTGTATGCCACTTTTACGCGTCAACATCGCCATAAAGTCATGAATGTAGCCAACTTGATTACCATTTTCGATATAAGAAAACGGACGCATGTTTTCTTCAAAACTATATCGAATGGTGCTTCGTCCGTAGTGAAGCGCCAAAGCCTTCAACATCATATCTTCGGCGATTGGGTCGACTAACGTTCGCTGATTTCGCTTCAAAGAAGCTCGAGACAACTCGACATACTTTTCTACTAACTGATGGAGCTCAGTGTTATTTTTGGCTGTCGCAATAGCAGCCGGAAATGGAGGTAATTCAGCTAAATAGTCAATATCGCCTTGCCATTCACCTGGTGTGCGCACCGATAAATATTGTTCCGCCGTGATCACATCGGTATAAAGCGCATCAATTTCACCACGCGCTATCGAGCGCATCATCACTCGCTTTGAGTCGAACGCAGAGATATTTTTGAAGCCCTGCTGTTCATACATGTAGCAGTAAAGCGAACCCCGCACACACCCCCAACGAAGGCTCTCTTTTGCAAATTTTCGCTTAGCCGAGTTTTGATACCAAGTAACACTGCGTACATTGAAAATTGGCTTAGTGTAATTGAAGTACTTTTCAGCATTGTCCGTTTTGGCAAAACCCAAAACCATATCGATATCGCCAAAATAGAGTGCAGAAAACATCTCATCGCGGTTAGCGAAAAAGCGATACTCAGGGCTATACCCATGCTGTGAGGCAAATCTCTCGACTAGATCTTGAAAAGTGCTGTTCTCCTCACCACCACGCTTAGGCGTCCACAAATACTTGTAATGATCGATTTGACGCCCAATCACCAATTTTGATTTGCCCTCTGCGGGCAGATTAGATTCCGTACCTTGTGCAAATAAAGGCGTTGAACATAAGAGAAAAAGAAGAAAGACGAGAACTGCCTGCATTATGACTATCCGTGCTAATTACTGCGGCATATTATCTCTGGCGCATAAGCAGTTCTCTAGAAAAGCTTTTTAAAAAATTTTTATCGACACGACAATCTGCATGACTCATGGAATAATTGAGCAAGTCGTTTACAACTAAGACTCGTTGAGCAAACTGTCCTGATAAATCATTTTCTTACTCATTCCGCCATCAACCACTAGATTATGACCATTGATAAAATCATTCTCAGGGTGAGTCAAGAAAAGGCAAGCATTAACAATATCACGAGCTTTGCCAACTCTACCTGACGGATGTTGCTGATGATCGAAGTCAACCAACTGCTGATAATCCTCAACCTGAATCCAACCAGGGCTCACAGCATTAACGGTGATTGGGCTTGCCGCTAACGAAATAGCCATAGAGTGAGTCAGCGATACTAAACCGCCTTTGGAAGCACCATAAGCATCCCAACCTGACTCATTCTGGTTCCAGCGAGTAGATGCGATGTTTACGATTCGCCCATAAGTTTGCTCTTGATTGAGGCGAATGAACTGACGACAGCAAGCAAACGCCCCTTTCAAATTAACGTCAATAACGCGCGAAAACTCGTCGTAGCTCAATTCATTCAGAGGTTTATTGAAGTTAGCAATCGCGCCATTGTTGATTAGCACATCAACCTTGCCATATCTTTGCTCTATGGTCTCGAATGCCTTATCTACACTGCCTACGTCAGCTAAATCCGTCTTGATAAAATCGATCCCTGAATACTCAGAAAGCAAAACATCCAAAACCACTACCTGAGCGCCCAGCTTAGAGTAGCCCTCTGCTAGGTGCTGACCTATTCCGCGACTACCGCCCGTCACAACCACTATTTTATCTTGATACATATTAATTCTTTGTAGAGATAAGACCGGCAATAATTTTAGAACGAACTGAGGAGCATGGATAGTCACTTAGAAGCACAGTGATAGCCTTCGCTTTTAGCTGAGCATAGTTTTGTAGAACAGCAATGAGAGTTCAACATCGCTGAACACTCATTGTTTCACCATGCTTTCAATCTTTAGGGGCTAAAATAAGTACAATACCGCTGTCACACCGACGGATTCCAAAGTGGTGCCTGCAATTTCGTACGAGGTATATTCAACGCCAAGTGCCAGTGGACCCATTACGGCATAATCCACGCCAACCGCCCAGAATAAGTCTAAACTGTCATCATCAAATTCTGGTTTATTCGAGCTTTCGATGATCCATGAGTGTGCACCGATCTTGCCGTAGAGTTGCAGTGGACCGAAGTTTAGATTGGGTTTGATCGCACCATAGAGCGACTGAGCCTCTAGCTCTGCTTGGCTGACCTCAAACTTACCATGAGTCGTAAAACCACCTTCCAAACTTAAGCCGGTGATTAGCCCCGAACCAACCACTAAGCTATGAGATAGTGAGTCATCAGCATGAATTGACGATTGGCTTACTGAACCACCGATATAGAAAGGGCTTTTTGCAAAGCTTGGTACTGACACACTTAAGAGAAATAAGATCGTGAGTAACTTTTTCATAATGTTTCCCTACAAAGTTAAAATTTTATGTTAGCGAGAATCCCTACTCGCTCACCATCGAATGTGGGGGCGACAGCAAAATTAGTGACACTGAAGCCTGCTTTAGTCACTGAATACTGTATTGCCGTTGCCAATAGAGTACCTGCCGCCACATCGCGCCAATAGTGATAGTTTCGATCCACTCTTGAGTAACCGACAACACCTGCTGCCAAATAAGCGGGTACACCATACTTCCAACCATAGCGAAACTGTAAGTAAGCTGCCCCCTGCATCGCAGCCGACGTGTGACCTGAAGGCATACTATAGTCACCGCCATTAGGTCGCTCAGCGTTAATCGCGACCTTTAATATATGGGTCGCACTCGCTGTTAAAAACGCGCCTTCAACAAGCTGACCAAAACCTTCCCCATCAAATTTTGCCAAAGAAATTACGCCCGCAGTGGCTGGAATCGCCCACTGTAAAATATCTCCTGTTGTTTCCAACTCCTGACCTTCTAGCGCCAATGAGTGCGAACTCCATAACGCACTGACAGCAAAGAGAGGAGCTATAAACTTATGTTTCATAACCACATTCCGTGCAATTAGTAAAAAAGTCGCAATAATAACGACCAAGCGACGGATAACAACCTAGTTACATATGTGATTACATTTTTTGACTATATGATCGCATTAATTGCGATTTATATTGCATATTTAAACATTGAAACAAAGCTCACACAAGCAATATCACGGTAAACATTTTACAAATCAATGCTATATCTCATGATTTGAGCGCGTTGTTTACCATCAATTGAATAAGTCTTTGCATAGCTTCATAAGCCCAGAAACAAAAAAACGGTGACCAATAAAAACTTATCACCGTTTCTCTGTTAACGTGAACTATGCAATTATAAAGAGCTATTCACCGAACACTCTTTGTAGTCTTCTAAGTCTAAAGTTAGCATCATGTACGTGGACATCACGTTCGATTGGGTATGATTTGGATCATCAAGTACTTCATAACCCATCGCCACCATCTCTTGCATATTGGTGTACATCCAAGCTTCACAGCTGCCTTGACCGTTTGACAGCCATTGCTCTGCTTCTTTCGTCTTGGCTTCCAGCTTCACTACCGCATCCGGTTTAGCAACTTCGCTAGGATCAACTGTAAAAATCCATTGTGTCGCAGTCGCTGTTAACCCCCCTTGGTCCATCACTTCATACGTCACTTGGTAGCGACCTTCTTTGCTCGTATCAACAAAGCCTTGATAAGTAATGTACTGTGTTAACTCACCATCTTGCTCATCCCATGCTGTGACATGATCTTGCGGGTTAAACTCGCTACCAATCAGAACGTTTCGGCTTGGATAAGCTTTAAGCTCTGGAGCAGTGTTAATACCACTATCAATATTTAACTTTTTATCGACTGCTTTTACTTTATATTCATGGTCCGCTGTACTCGCAATCGCGCGGTCAACAAACACAGAAGTATGGGTAAAACCAACTAACTTGCCATCACGGTATACTTCAAAGCCCAGTAGGTGCTCGCGCTGCGTTTCATCGTAACTAATAAATACATCTTTACGGTTTACATGGGATACTTTCGCATTTGGCGACTCGGTAAAGCCTTCACCTTGATAGTCCAGCGCACCAAAAGTAGTTAGGTACCATGTTGGTTTCTCCAACTTCTCTAAGTGTTGAATATCTTCAATCACTGCGTCTTTACTGATGTAACCATAGCGTTTGAAATGCGATGACAGATCATAGCCGAGGATTTCAGACGCTTGCGTAACAAACGATACGCGATCTTTCTTCGGCAAATCGCCATTACGGTAACGCTTATTGATTTCTGCCCAGAAACCAGGTTGCAATATCTCAAGTTGAACGTACATCATTGTCATCGTGCCTTGCTTCATCGAATCAAATGACTTGTTTTCAAACAGCTCTTTGTACATCAGTTCATAACGAGATGTGAAGTAACCTTGATAGTAGTCGGTGGTTTCCTTCGTCATCACATCAACGTCATCGTATCTTTGACTAAGCACATAAGTAGCAACGTTTGTCGTCACCTCAGACTCAGTGAACCCCCAATGCTCTAACAAATGACTCCACTCGTGGTAAAAGATTGATGAGTCACCATTGTATGGTAATTGATGAAAATGGATGTCTCTTGGGTAATAAGTTACACCGTGTGTCGCATGAGCAATAAATTTCTGCGAGCTATCGAGCGCCATATGAGTCATAGCATTGTCGATATACTCTTCAGGTAACCCGAAGATTTCTAAAACATTACGCGACTTGTCATCCCAGTGGTCATTTAATTTCTCTAAATCAATATCTTGATTTACAAAAGAACGTATGCCGTTTTCGAGCAAATCGGTAAAGAACAAGTTTTTGAAGTGCAACTCATACACACCGATGATCTTAGGATCACGTTGATATTCTGCATGATAGTCACGCAACTGCTGTTTAAATTGCTGTTGGTCATCACCCGAGCGGAAAATTGGGTACTTCTGTCCACCTTTGATACGAATCTTAATTGGCGAGCCATTGTACGAAGCCGGGTATTTCACATAAACCGGACCACCAAAACGCACACCTTCTCCAATGTTGTTACCATTTAATGGATTCGGTACGGTAATACGATGGTAACCAGGATAGATCTCAATCGTTTCAAACGAACCGGTTTGACCATTGCCTGCGACTTGAGAAAACTGCAGCGGGATTTTCCCATGAGGGTTATCACCACTATCAATAAATACTTCAATTTCGGTATGAGGGATCGCGGCAAAACCGGTCACAATACTATCTGAAGAAAAGCGTACTTCATTGATATCATTGTTTGCGTCGCGCTGTTGGTCTTCAATCACCGCCACGTCATTAATGTATTTATCAGGATCCGCAACCAGTTCTTTTGCTACATCAATGTAGGTGTAGTATGGACCCTTATCTATACCAATATAGTCATCTTCATGTTGGTACTCGTCAATCAGCCGTTTCACTTTCTCAATTTGTTCAAACGTCAGTGAATCAATCGTCAACTCAGAAAAAGTTGCATCGGTAAACCAACTCTCTACTGTTGAAAATGGTGATGGCATATAGAAGTAGAAATCTACCGCACTTGCATAATCATCATTGGTCTTATCGAACACCACTTTAATGCGTTTTGCTAGCGTTGGAGCAAAGGTAAGATCCGCCAAGCGCGGGGCATGTGGCACAGCATTACCTGTTGCGACTAACTGAAAATCGTCGCCTTCATCAGAAAGAGACGCGTAGATACTAAACTTCTCTGCCTGTCCACTTTCATCTCGTTTTCGGTCATAGATAATTCGCCCGACAGTCTCAGCTTTTTCAAATGAAACCGTAACTTCATTGGTAAATGATTGAGTATTTTTTTTGTCACTCTTCCACTGAGTATACGTTTCAGCATCAAACGCACTCTCTAAGTAACGACCACCACCATTCGCCTCATAGCCAACCACCTTAATCTCATAAGGTTCAAGTTCCATAGTATCTAAAAATGAACCCACTTCACCTGATAAGGTATAGTCTTGGCGACTATCGAAGGCATAGGCGGGTGCGGAAATTGATGCAATAACCAAACCCGCAATTAGAGTTTTTTTCATAAATTAAGCTCAACAACAAAACAAAATAACTTCACCCAAAGCGACGATGGTTTTCTCAAATAGAATAATTATTAAAACAATCACTTACAGGTATGCGCATAGCGTTCGGATTATATTGATTTGATGAATGTGAAAAGCTCTCTCATGAAAATTTCTGGCTCGAGATCTCACTATGTGAGAATTATCTGTCAACGCGACAACCACTTGGTTAAAAATTGTGATAGGTAAATTCTGTTCTAGCGCTGTTTATTGATTATCGATTTTATATCCCGCCATCGTTCTAGCCAGTTGTTCGCAGCTATTGTTTTACCTATACTTCCTGATCATTTTACTAACGGCATAACTGCATGATCATTTTTACCACTAACTTTGGCGACATCACTATTGAACTCGACCAACAAAAAGCGTCTGAAACAAGCAAGAATTTCTTACGTTACTGCAACGAAGGTTTCTATGAGAACACTCTTTTCCACCGAGTGATCGATGGATTTATGATTCAAGGTGGCGGCTACGAATTACGTGACGACGGCTTTGCAGTTAACATGGTAGAAAAGCGCACTCACGCACCGATTGCCAATGAAGCGTATAATGGCTTGAAAAACATCACAGGTTCCATCGCAATGGCAAGAACCGATGCTCCACACTCTGCAACCGCACAGTTCTTTATTAACTTAGAAGATAATGACTTTTTAGATCACACAGGAAAAACCAATTACGGTTGGGGTTATGCCGTTTTCGGTCGTGTCACAATGGGCATGGATGTGGTTGAGAAAATTGCCAAAGTGGACACTATCACCCGCTTTGGTCATGAAGATATGCCGGCACATGATGTGGTGATAGAGAAAGTAGTCGTCCGTTAATCACCTCTACTCTAGATCGCGCGGCATCTCATTTCGCATAAATTTAGTTCGAGAAGAAGCGTTCTTTGAGACAAAAAAAAGCCAGTTCCAACATTTAGAACTGGCTATGAAGAATAACAACGATTGAATTCTGAAAAAAAGCAAACACTGTACCCGACACAACTTCAAGCTGCACGGGGGATCCAGCATTATATCTAGGGTGAACCATGTTCGGTCTTCATGTTCGTATTCACTATAAACAAACAGATAAAAATCATCTAGCCACAAATTAGCGAATTAACTCAATGTTGAATAATTTGAACGTATTCTTAAACGTAATAACCTTAGTTAAAAAAAGACCGCAATTAAGCGGTCAAGTGTACTGACTAGGACTTCAGTATAAACTCACAAAGGAGGTTAGTAAGGATTATTATTATTTCGTAATCACTAGCTAAGCTAGAAACGTTAACATTTGGAGACTAGGTTAACGAAGATAGTATATATTTATTAGCATCTAACTCAATGTAAAAGCTGCTTAGATAGTTTCAATATTTAGCCAATAAATCAATATTAACAATTAGGTTCGCAATTATGATCAAAAAATAACATTTAGCGCTTTATTCTCTGACCGCTACTATTGATAAAACTGCCATACCCGCCAACACTTTTCAATGCTGTAGTTAGGCTCAATTCGATTGACAACCAATTGACTGCCTTGACCGCTTACCATGATCGTCGCAAACTTGATTTCCAGCTGTCTCAGCTCAAGCTGCTCTTTTATCGCCAACATACAAGCATACTCTTCTAGTGGGGTTAACGTTAACCGCTTTTCTTTCATTACGTCATACACATAAAGGGCAGACATAATGACAGCGCAAACTGGCAAGAATACTCTCATTGTTAATACGCTGCAGGTTTTAAACAATCCCACAAGATAGTGGAGAAAAATACGCTATTGACGATTACTGTACTAATTTCTATTACATGTAAATCTAAAGACATTTGGTCACCTTTATTTATGCATAAAATAAAAGATGCCATTGAACATCAACAATGTATATTGATGGTAATGTTCAAACAATGAATATGGTCACTTAACGAAATAGAGTGAGCAAATATCCTCAAATTCCCAATAACTTATACATCGTCATTATGTAATAACGCGTGTAACTTTTGATAATCGTGAATAATTAACTTCCCATCTATTTTTTTAACCACCTCACTATCGATCAGCTCTTTTACCGCTCGACGATAGACTCGATCTGAACAGCCAAACCGATCGGATTCATTCACCGCTACAGTAAAAGCGCGATTGGGTTTCAGGTTTTGATCTCGCTGCTCAATATCATAAGCAATTCGTGCCGTGATCGGATTTAACAGTTGGTAGATAAGGTTGCGCGTGGCGTTTTGGTAATTCACGGCGAGATTTCTAGCCAAAAAAACCGCAACTTCACTATGCTCTGTCACCATTTTTTCAAATACAGCGATAGGAATTGCCTTGGCGACAAGATCGTCATACGCCTTAATGCTGAATTGACAAGGTTTACCGGTAAACGCTTCCATCTCACCAAAGATTTGATTAATACAAAAAAACAAACCGAAGCTAAATACACGCCCATTGTTACACGATGACTCGATGGTGCACATGCTCATATCGACTAAATAGATGGTATCCACCACTTGATTCTGGCGCAGCAAATATTCACCTTTAGCAAACAGTTTTTCTTTGGGGTTAGATTGATCTATTAAATCCAGCAGCAAAGCTTGCCCACGTTCAGCGATGGAATCAAAGTGTTGCATAATGTCCTTACAACCATACTAAAACGGGCACATCCAACGATGCACCCGTACACATTTTTATTAGCTTCTAACCGAGAGCTAAATTTGGCTTATTATTTTAGTGTTTTAGCAAAATTGCCAACCTTATCGGTGACTTTTTTCCACTCTTGGTTATGTTCAGCCATATCAACGGTCATCAATTGTCCATCTTCAACGATGACCTTACCATTGACGATCGTGTACTCCACATTTTGCGGATAGGCTGAAAATGCGATGGTGGAGAACGGATCGTAATTAGGCTGCATATTCGGTGAGTCAGTTTCGAAAATCACGATATCAGCTTTTTTACCTACCTCTAATGAGCCAATTTCATCTTGCATGTTGAGTGCACGAGCACCGCCAATAGTGGCTAGTTCCAGCAGCTCGTACGGTGAGAATTTAGAGTTATCTTTATGGAGTGTACGCGCATTCATTGCCGTATAACTCATCACGGTAAGCACATCGTTTTGATTCGAAGACATAGGACCATCAGTTCCAATACCAAGATCAATGCCTTTACTGTGCATCATCCAAGCTGGACTCTGACCATTCGCTCCTTTTAGATTCGACTTAGGACAATGCACGACACCTACATTGTGCTGCTTGACTAAATCCATGTCGTGTTCATCGAGATAGTTCATGTGTGCCGCAACAAGATTGTCCCCCAGCACATCAAGAGAATCTAAATACTCAATCACCGATTGCTCTTCGCTCATTTGCTTAGAGAACTTTCTCACACCTGCCTCTTCCCAGCGGAATTCAGCCAAGTGGGTCAATAGAGGCACATCATATTTGTCGGCAAGTTGCTTAGATTTAACCAAAAACTCCGCAGAGACTGTATAAGGTGCATGAGGTGCGACAGCTGGCACGATTAACTCATGACCTTGCCACTCTTTGATAAACTGCTCGGCATATTCCAATCCACCGTAAGGCTGCTTAGCGTCGACAACAGGAAAGCCAATTACTGTCTCACCCATTACGCCACGAATCCCCACCTCTGCAACCGCTTTGGCTACTTCATCCTGATGGTAATACATGTCAGCGATCATCGTCGTCCCAGACAGCGCCATTTCCATGGCTGCTTGGCGTGATGCGGTACGAATTAACTGACGATCTAGCATCTCTTTTTCAAGTGGAAACATCACTTGCTTCAAGCGATTTTCTACCCCACTCTCCCCTAAGCCACGAAATGCCGTCATACCGATGTGGGTATGCCCGTTGACCATTCCAGGCATAACAATCTTGCCACTGGCGTCAATAACACGCTCGGCACTATAGCCTTGCGCTACCTTTGCATCACCAACAGCGACAATCTGGTTGCCTTGAATCACAATGGTTCCATTCTCAATGATTTGAGTTTTGCCATCCATTGGTAGAATTTGCGCATTATTAATAATGATCGTTGCGTGAGTGGTCGCACTCACATCAGAGGCGTAGGCAGCTGTAGCAAGCAGGATGCTGGTTGCAAGTAGACTTTTGCTTAATAAATTCATTTTGACACCCTAAAAATAAAATCCACCAATCGTAGTTTTAGGGCGTGCAGCTCGATAGGACATATGTCCGAATGGTAATTGTTGAACTCACAAAATAGTGAACTCAGTGTATGAATATAGTTAAGCTGGCTTATCAGACCACTGAAAAAACGGCAATCATGATGGGTTGGAAAACACTGGGCTTTCTTGTCCCGTCACTCCAACTCGCTCATGGCAAACTGAATCTCGTCAGAACTGAATCCTTTGCGGCTTAACATTGCGTAAGCTTTACTCCGCTCGCTATGAGCAGCCAGGTCATAAGACTTTTTGCTTAACTGTTCTAAACACGCACTGTAAAAATCGAGTTGGTCTGCATGAATCAGTTTTTCAACTAGTGCGTCAAGCTCAGTAATATCAATCTTACGTTGACGTAACTCTTGGCGAATCACCGTTAGCCCCTTACCTTTCCGGGCATATTTCAACACTTCTTTTTCAAGGTCCGCTTTTTCAGCCTTCAGCTCTAAATTAGTTTTCAGCTGTTGGTAACAAGCATGCTGCTTTATCGCTTGATTAACTTGAGCATAGCTAAAACCGCGCTTCTGCAGTGTTGCTGTGAGCTTTTCTTTGCTCATCGTAAAGGTTTGGTAGTAATGATTAACTCGTTCGTTGAGCATCGCTTGTTCGTCGATATTCAGTGATTCTTTCACCTTTGCGATCGCCTCACTGACCAATGAGTCATCCAATCCTTTTTTCTTCAACTTGTCACGAATGTATTCGCTGCCATATTCATTCGCAAACGAGCGCTCAGCAAATTGCTCAGCGAACTGTTTGTCTGACTTGAGATAGCCAAAGCCACGCAGCTTTTCTAAGGTATCGTCAATCCACTCTTGATTGTCAGTTTTTAACCGCAACTTTGCCAAAAGCTCTGCCTCAGTTAAGTCTTTTTGACCTAAATGCCACAGCGCTGAATTCATCACGCTTTCAATACGTCTGGCTTTTCTTACTCGGTTTTCTTCTGGGTACAAACTTGAAGACTCATTGATGGAGAATGTTGCAGAGAGTGTACATCAATCTTGAGCCAATTGGGTGGTTCGATGAAATCTAAAAATATCTGTCTATGTGGAATGATTAACAGTCAAATGGAAACAATCATTATTCATATCCATCATTAATCAAATAACGTGAACAATTTAAAGTAGCGCCATCGAAAACAACCCACCAGTACTCGCCCGCTTTCAAGCAGTGGTACTTAATCATTTTTACTTTTAAAAATTACCGATCATTCGAGAAACACTATGAAAATTTGGGATCTACCAACACGACTTTACCATTGGATCCAAGCAACACTATTTATTTGTCTAATTACCGGTTTCGGTCCACACCTACAACTTGGTTTAGCACTCTTTACACTAATTTGTTGGCGTTTAGTTTGGGGATTTATTGGTAGTGATACGAGTAAATTTAAGAACTTTGTGTCTTCGCCAACACGCACTGTACGCTACTTACTTGGTAAAGAGTCATCTCACGCTGGACACAACCCTGCAGGGGCTTGGATGGTCATCGCATTAATTGCGACATTGTTTGTGCAATGTTTAACTGGTATGGCGCTAGTTGGTCTGTTTAACAGCTTTCCTTATGCTGAATCTTTGCTCAGTGAAAGTACTTTAGAGCTATTTAAAGCTATTCACCGTGCATCGCCACAACTGCTCATCGTTTTTGTGGTCATACACTTGAGTGCCATTGTTATCTACAAACTGCGTTCAAAGCCTCTGGTAAAGGCAATGATCACTGGTAAGCAAGATAGTTTGCAAAAAAAAGAACTGGCTCCAGTCGCTTTTGCTTCAAACCAAAGAGCCCTATTGGTACTCATCATTTCTAGCTTAGTCACATTACTGATCTTACAGAGCGGCTAAGGATAACACTGTAAACTCTCGCTCCGCCAAAAAAGAAACGCCCGATTGGTACAGAGAACCAACGGGCGCTTTAAGCATTACGTATCTAACTGGTCGTTTAAGACATCAAAAATAGGCGATTTTCTCACCGATTTGTTTTTCGACAGCATATCGCGTCATCTCACCATACTGTCGATCTTGAGCACAAACATTTTGTTCAAGCTCACTCGCTTTGATGCGGTCATCAATTTCACTTTGCATCGCATCAACATATGTTGGTGTTTCATTGCCATACCCAGAGACAAAGCAAAGCTCGTAATTCGACATCACTTTAGCTTGCTCAGTATAGGTAGAACTGCAACCGGTTAGAGCAAGGGATGCAGCGATGATGAAAAAATAAGTTTTTGTAAACACAGCACGCTCCTTGTGGTGATCTATCAAAGCAAAAAAATGCTTTATTATTCTAAATATCATATAGTTAAACTCTTTACTTTAACTAGAGAGAAACATCGATTTGTTGGAGAGCTCATCGATACCTCTCTAGATACAGTGTAGCATCTTTTAAAATAATGAAAGGGCAGAGCGTCAATTTGCGCCTAGTAGAGATAAACTTTAAGGTTAAAATAATGACCATTGCGCAATGTATACAATGGTCGGTTTTAAAGCAGACCAAGCACCGGAGCGATGCTTGGCTAAACATCAATCGTTTTACACTAATTCGATACTTTTTCTCACTTTATTCAGTCGACTATTAAAGTGTTGAACCAGTTTTTGCGGGAACAAGTCTGGTTTAAACTCGATGATCATCTCGAATGCAATCCCCTTAATCATCTCCGCTTTATCGCTTTCTAATAAAGGCTTGAATAGCTCTTCCATTATTTCACGACCTTGCTCTTCCTTAAGAATGTCACACACTCTATCTTTTATTGATAGGTAACCTTCTGGGAACTCCAGAGCCGGTAATTGAGCATCCTCGACCCCATCGCTAAACCAGTTGCGAACGTTTTCGTCACCATTATCTGATTTAAATAGGCTCTCCATAATACCCGCAGATTCACCCTTAGGTAGAATGTAGTCTTGATTAGCCTCAGCCACTTTTCGAAATTCAACGCGATCACTGATACCTGACGCTGTCGCAACTACCTGGTTGTAGCCCGCTTCTAAACTGACATCAAACAAGTAAATTGTCTGACTGCCCGTTCCCTTACGCTCTTTAAGCGCGACTGGATTGCCATTGCAAGTCAGCGTTAAATCTTCTTGGTTACAATAAACTTTGACGGTAATTGTATCGAGATGACGATCTTTAAAGCGTTTAGAGGTAATGTGAACAACTGGTTCATCACTCCACACTGACTTGTAGAAATAAAACGCATCTTTCTTAATCGCGCGATCAAACGTCACTAAGCCCTTGTTGTTACGCCCTTTAACGCCACCTTCATCGCGAAAATCTGACCCAAAATCAAAAAAGTTCCACACATAACTTCCCCACATGAAGTCATAGCGATTGAATATCTCAAGCACTTCTTCATGATACTTGGCATGGAACTCTTCACTGTAATCATTAACTTTCGGCTCTTCGCTATGCCACTTGATAATACCTTCAGCGCCATACTCTGAGTAACCTAAACTGCTGTTTGGATTTTTGGCTCGGAATGCTTGAATAAACGTGTCATACCCTGACGTCTCTCCCATATACCAGCCATGGTATTGGTTGAATGCCACTGTATCTGTTGCGAAGTTCGCCGGGTTATCTTCACGAATCATCATCACTTGTGCTTGCGTCGTTAAGCGAGTGGTATCTTCTTCTTTTACTACAGCATGCATCTGTTCCACGATATCAAGTAGAGGACGCTCATCCGGCATAATACCAATTTCATTTTGAACTCCCCAAAGGATGATCGATGAATGGTTGTAAGCTTGACGGATTAGCTCTCGCATTTGGCTGATAGCGTTTGTCGCTTCACGGTCTGTCGACGAAGTTTTAGTAATGTAAGGAGGCTCTGCCCAAGTGAGCATACCGGCTTCATCACATAAATCGTAGAAGAAATCACTATGCTGATAGTGAGCAAGACGAATTGAGTTCGCACCCACTTCTTTGATTAGCTCCATATCCTGAATTTGATGACTTTGAGTCAACGCATTTCCCACCGCTTCGCGATCTTGGTGGCGGCTAACTCCACGAATTTTGGTTGGCTTGCCGTTGAGTAGGAAGCCTTGGTCTTTATGAAACTCAAAATAACGTAAACCTGTTGGGATCACTAGGCTGTCTTTAAGCTCACCATTGACCGTTAAGTAAACTCGGCACTCATACAGATACGGGTTTTCGATTCCTTGCCAAAGAGTCGGATTATCAATCGTCAAGTTCACTAAAGTTTCATCGCCAGCAACCGCTGTGCAAGCTTCTGAAACTACGTTCTCTTTGCGATCAACAAATTGCACCAAGAGCTCTGCCGCTGCTGTACTGTGGTTAGTAACAAGAGCCTTAACTTCCAATTGTGCCTGTTTCTCTGTCACTTGACGCTGTGAAACATAAACACCACAAGAACCCATATCCATCAAATTAAAGTGAGTATCTTCAGCAATAACCAAGTTTACATCTCGGTAAATCCCACCATAAAACGTAAAGTCAGCCCAAAGCGGATAAACGTCTTCGATATGGGAGTTATCTACGCTAAGAATCAGCTCGTTATCACCTGGCTGTAAGTGTTTGGTAATATCATAACGAAACTTAGAGTAACCACCGCGATGCTCACCTAGCAATTCCCCGTTTAGGTAAGTATGAGAAATACTGTTTGCTGCGCCAACCTCAATAAAATAGCACTTCCCCTCTTCGACCGACTCAACATGCAGCGTTTTTTTATACCAACACAAGCCACGATGGTAGTTGTCACCACCATTTTGACCGTCAATCGCATTCCAGCAATGTGGAATCTGCACACCCTCTAATAGAGAGCCTTGATCCGCTTGGACTTGGTGCAAAGTTAAAGGCTGTTTTGTAAAAGACCAATCAGTGTTCAAATTAATATATTGAGTCATCTCATTCTCCGAGTAGATAGGCAATACAATGTTTATAAATCCCATACTACCTTCGAATTTCGAACCAAATAATCCACCAAATTGATATTTTGATGTACTATATTGACAGTATTCCGCAAAATTTTTCAAATATGTCGACGTTCACACAAGATCAAATTAAAAGCCACGCGAAAGTCATCGAGCAACTATTCCACTTAGAACTGCGTTTTCTGCAACGTGATATGAACATGAAAGAAGGCATGATCGGCTTTGCTCCAGCATTAGTCATCCAAGAGATTGAGCAATTGTTACGGATGACACTAGAGGAGCCACAAAACCAACAGGTAAAAATTCTGCAAGGGAATTTCCAGAACCTCTATTTCGCATTCCATCACCAAGAAACTGCGTTTTTGGTCGGTCCTTTTTGCCACGATAGCAATCATGATGATTACACATCGCAACTTGCACGCATTGACATGCCGATAGAGACTCGCTATCTACTGGATGCGTATTTACAAAAACGACTTATCTTGCAAACCGATGTCCTCGAATGTTTGGGGAAAGCGATTGGTGCGATTCTTATCAATCAAGATATCGTGGTAGAAAGTTTTAGCGCTGATAACCAAAACTCACTTGGTACAAAGTTTCAAGCTCTATACGCTTCACCGATAAATGCACAGCTAGATAAATACATACTCGAAGATGAGGTAGAAAAACGGTATGCCATCGAACACAAGCTATGTAGTGTTATTAGCAGTGGGGATTTAGTTTCTCTCGATGCACTATTGAAACAGGTCAATGGCAAACTGCGTATCCCTTCTCGAGTAAAAATCTCGGTAACCGATTGGCGCTATCTAGCTGTCACATTAAATTCGATTGGGGCACGCGCTTGCTTCCATGGCGGAGTCAGTGCCTCAATTGTTGATTACGTATCAAGTAGAAACATCAAGCTGATCGATCGCATTGATAACCTAGCTCAGTTTGAGCAATTACAGGCAACCGTAATGCGAGAGTATTGCCAAATTGTGCAGCGCTATAGCCTTAATCACTACTCAGCCCTGATTAAAAATAGCATTATCTTGTTAAGGCAAAACCTCAATCAGGATGCACAAGGGTTAGCAGCGCTTGCCGAGGAGTTAAATGTTTCAAAAGAACATCTCGCACGACAATTTAAAAAAGAGACGAAACAAACTATCAGTCAATATCGTAATCAACTCAGAATTGAAGAGTCACTGCCGTTTCTTGTCACTAAGCAACACAGCGTAGAGTCACTAGCAGAGCAGCTTGGCTTTTGCTCCACCGCCTATTACCGAAAAGTATTCAAACAAGTCATGGGCTGCACTCCCGCGACTTACTGCGAGAGAACACTACCTGAGATGGAGCGCCAATACAGGACTAACAAGTAAATTGTGCTAACACGAGAACTCATATTTCAGCCTCTCTGCAATGTCTTAATGAAAGCCATATTAGTTTTCATTAAGACATCTTCAAACCTTATCAATTTAACACTTACTCAAATTTCGACAATATGTAGGAGACATTCCATATTTTGCTTTGAATTTATTACCAAAATAAGAAGTGCTGTTAAAACCACTATTATATGAAATTTCACCAATTGAAAGTCGAGAACTTACTAATAACTCTTTTGCATACACTAACCTAATGTCTTGTATTAGCGCCGTAAAGGACGTTTTTTCAGCTCTGAGTGTTCGATACAAACTAGATTCAGACAAAAAGACTTGTGCACACACATCTTTAACGCCCCAATCTTTTCTTAGATCTTGAATGACTAACCTTTTAATCTTTTCAACTAGATCAGCTTTGTATTCTCTCGACCTACAAGTACGTGCAATTTCTAACCTAATATAATGGTTAAGAGCAGTTTCAATAAACATGATGTTAGCTAACTCTACTTGGTCCAATTCAGTAAAGGCGTTAACATAATCTGTTACCATACTTGATGAGTACCATACCTTTGACACATCATCATAGTATCGATGCACAGTGATAGTCGAACATCCAGTCCCATATAAAAAGCAATGGATTAACTTGTTCTTTGGTAAAGTGATCGCTTCTCCTTCAGTAACATTGATGACACATCCTTTATAGGAAATGATCCCCTTACAATTGAAAGAAACAACGTGCTTTCGTTTAAGCATGAGACTGGCTTGAAATTCGTTACTTTCAAATAGCCGAAATGTTTTTGATTTTATGCTCATTCTTAATTTCCTGGATTATTTCAGACCACTGTTTTGGAACAGAATGAAAATATCCTTGTGATAAGGAACCAGTAGCTTTAACGATTTGTGACTGCTCATAAGTTTCCACCCCTTCGAATATTAAACCTTTTTTAGTAAAAGGTGATAGAACATAAGTCAAAGCTTTTGCCGGCATTAATTCAATACTATTGAAATGCAAAAAGCTCTTATCAATTTTTATATAGTCCCAGTTGATAGTTCCTAGTGACAAGTTTGCTTGTTCATTATTAGAATGATAATCATCAAGCCAAAGCATAACCCCACAACTTTGCAGCGCTTTAATGTTATTTATAGTTTCAATGGCAGACGTATAACAATTTAACTCATTTATCTCTAGTGCAATCTTTACACCTTTAAAAAGCATAATATCATGTACAAATTGGTTGTCAGCTAAACATGACATATTAATATTCATCGAGATTGTTGATTTTATTTTTAATGACTTAGCTACTTGTAATTGGCTGATACAAATCTTCTTGATAAATTCATCGTCTACGTTTTCAAAAAAATCTTGATTACTATATATCTCACCTGACTGTGACGTAACGCGAGACAAAACTTCATAATAAATAGCTCTTTTTGTTTTTGGAGAGTATATAGGCTGAAACACATAGCTAATCACAGCATAGTCATCCTCTCTTGTTACAATCACCCCATCCGTTCTATTTATAAAATTATACATATCTCGATCCTGCAAGCCAAATCTGTGAACCTATACGCAATCATTTTATAGCTTACAAAATAACCGTTACCATGAATATAATTCTATGTTATAGCAGTTGACGTAAGAATGATATTTTCTTCGCTCATCGCCAATTTAATGACACCCGAAAATGTATTAATTTGACACAACCACAAACCAAATAAATCGACACGATTAAATTCATCGATCGTAAACCATTATTTAGATTACAACTTGTCATTGTAACATACGGAATGAAATAACAATTCAATCAATAAACAGGACTAAAGGTCATTAGTTACAAAACTAACAAGGCTACCTACACCAATGTAATAAATCTTAATTTCAATCGAGAAAGTGCTAATTTATCACATTAACCATCAACTAGAGCTTTCATTAAAATGAAAGCTAAATTGCCATGTTGATTCAAGAAAGGCGTATTTAAACTGGTCCTGTTAATTATAAATACTTCGGATTATCACAACCGTACCTAACCACTTCATTAGTTCGACGTGGTTTTTAGGTCAAGTACACCAGTATTATTCAGTGTAACCTTTATAACATTGAGCATTCTGATCAAACTGAAACTCAAGATAGTTTTGAATGCTGCTCAAACCATCTTCTTGGTAGTGGGAAACATAAAGCAATTGGCTCAAGTTCTCTTTTGCAATCAACTCTAGGGTATTTTTTACCAACACTCGCCCTAGATAGTCCAAACCTTGGTAAGGCTCATCCAAAATCAACAATGTTGGCTGCTTCACTATCGCTCTAGCAATCAGTAGTAAGCGCTGCTGACCATATTCCAGTTGTCTGAAGGACGTTTTCTCATATTGCCCCATGTGAAGAATCGTTAACCATTCTTTGGCAATATTGATTTCTCTTTTACTTGGTTGGGTATAGAGACCAATAGAGTCATAAAAACCCGATAGAATGACATCCAGTGCGCTGCAATTAACCCGATATTGAAGATGCAGAGCCGACGATACCATACCGATATGCTGCTTAATTTCCCATATCGTCTCACCACTGCCGCGCTTTTTACCAAAGATATGAATATCGTTACTGTAGCACTGCGGGTGATCACCAAATATCAACCCCAATAAGGTACTCTTGCCACATCCGTTTGGTCCTTTAACTTGCCAGTGCTGCCCTTTATCAATGCGCCAGTTCAAATCAGAAAAAATAGTTTTCTCGGTGTATTCCACTTTACCGTTTTTTAATTCAAAAATCGGATTATCAAAATGAGTCGAATGTTGATGCTGACGAATCAATGCCATCATTTCTTCACTTTGCTTCTCTGACTGAGATTTGATCTGCGCAATAATTGGGTGTTTATCCCAGCTTTGCTTATCCATAACGCTGTCCAATTTACCACCATTGAATAAGGCAATCTGCTCTATCCAATCCGGCATATCGGATTCACGCGAAAAGGTAATTAGCATCTGTACCGATTGAGATAACGCCTGGAGATAGCGAGCCAGTGATGCTCGGTGCTCAACATCTAACCCTGTAAACGGATTATCGAGTAGCACTAAGTCTGGCTGTGCTGCGAGCGCCCGTGCCAGCATCACGCGCCTTGTCTCACCCGTTGAAAGCACTCGAAACCCACTTTCAGATAAATGGGAAAGATCGAGTTCTTTAATCAGGTTTTGAGTCAAGGCATCATCTTGGCTAACTTCAAAGATCAGTTGGTATACTGAACTGCCTTGATCAATACGATCGAGAAAATCGGTATCGTCTTTTTCAATCTCCTGCTCTAGCAAGCGCTGCTGCTCAGATAAAGAGACCTGTGCAATATGGCAGCCTTCGATGTGTAGCTCACCGGAATCAGGCTTGATTTCACCACACAACAAGTCCCCCAGCATCGAACCAATATCGCCCTCAGAGCTAAAAATGCCCCAAGGTTGTCCCTGTTCAATGTACCAATCATCGATAGTGAGTGTTGAGCTGTTTTCCTTTGCAGTAAGCTGATGAAAATGAATCGGCATTGTGTCTATCTTCCATGATTTATTGTCGTTTTATTTGTTATACCAAGCTTACTGTTTCAAATGCCAATATTTGGCACGAGAAAACCCCACGCATTGGATAAAATGTGACCTGAAAAGAGAATGTGCATTTCACGATAAAGAAGTGAATAAAGGAAGTCTGGGCTACCCACATTCCTACAAAGGCTAAGAGAGTGTCGAGTGCGGCTAGCTTGGGGAAGAAATCTACAAGGGATTTAGGGTTTGTGGCAATTGTTGGCTGTATAAACAAGAAAACCCCAGCATTTCTGCTAGGGTTTTGAATGTAGCGAAGAATTGAAGTCGCACACGACTAGGGATTTGAGCCCAGCAGCTAAAAGACTATCTAACTAAAAATATTACGCGGAATTGTCGAAAAATGAACTATTGATGCCATAGTCTCTTGTTAGATTTACCTGCCATCGGAAAGAAGACGAAAATGTTCGACTCTAAATTTTACTGAAGCACCAATAGCCGAAAATAAACCTACATTATCACCAGCTTTACCTGAATGGAGAAAACTTATTTGATTATGAGCATGCACAGAAAAGAATTGAAGTGGGTATTGAAAATCATCTCCACTAACCGATATTTCATTATAATATGACTCATATTTGTCATGATAAACTTCATATTCTGGACTACCTTTCTCCTTAAACATTTCCATGTGAGAAAATGAGACAATAAATTTCCCTACTACACATATATTCATTGGTAATTCATTTAAGTGCTTCAAATCTAGCTGTTCTTGCAACTCTTCATTATCGAGTGCCCGATATAACTTAATAGGATCAAAGTTAGCTGTATATGCAAGAACACCACTATAATATGTTGTATCTTTAGTACGGCATACTTGAGCTGCTGCTTTAATATTTTTCAAAGCATCAATTAATGTACCATCCCAACGATACGCAGGATTGCGACCACCACCTAAAGGGTAATCCGCGTTTGTTAAGTTTGATTTATTAGGACTATATTTTTTATAGAATGTAAGTGTGGACTTAACTTCTACACAACCTAAAACAGCTTCAGGTCGTACTACAGAAAAATCATTGGTTTCTAACAACGCGGTATAGTTATCGTTATCATAAATAAGAATATCTATCTGTCTGCTCTGATCATCAGAGATCTTATTCTGATTGTTATTACCTGCAATAAAACCCGATTTAACTTGGAGTGATTTAGGTATAAATTTCCTAACAAAATCCTTTAATATTGATTCTCGATAACTTCCGATCGAAGGATTGTGACTGGTAAAAAGAGAAACTTTTTCTGCTTCAAGTAAAAGCACTTCTTGCTCTATCTGATAAAACCTACTTACACTCATAACTACCTTGTAAATCTAACGCCCAATTAAGGTGTGAAGCACGCTACCACATAACTCAATTGGAACACCGTAATCACTGGACCATCCTCAAACCCAAAATGCCAAGCGTGCTGAATCACTCTTAAATTGTTTGTATGGATAATAACCACTCAAATCGGGTAAGGCGAGACCCAGACTTTAGCTGCAACTAAAGTTCTTCTATCTGGTAGTTCGATTAAACGTTGGCTCCTCTAATGAGAGACCGGTAACAAGTACGAACGCCTGATAGAACTCCAAGCACCACACTCGAATAGTCTTCTGGGTCTCGAGCCCGCATTTGCAAGCAAGAGTTAGCTTATTATGAATACAGACACACTTCAAAACATTAATGTCGGCGTTGATACTGGCAAGTCACAATTAGACATTTACATCCGTCCACTCGATATTTACTTCACGGTTCCAAACACTGAGAAAGGTATCATCGATGCTATAAAAACCATTAGAAAACATCGGCCTCAAAGGGTCGTTATCGAAGCGACTGGTCGACTAGAAATGCCATTTATTCTAGCCTGTGACAAAGCCAATTTGCCTTATGTTATCGCCAACCCTTTGCATGTAAAAAGGTTCGCTGGCGCTATAGGTCAAAGAGCCAAGAACGACCGATTAGACGCGGCGCTTATTGCTCACTATGCCGAAGCCATTCAACCGAAACTCACTCAGTTAAAAAGCGAAAACATACGCTTAATGAGTGACTTAGTAACTAGACGCAATCAATTACTCTCGATGCAAACCATGGAGAAAAACAGAATACAAGTTCTACCCCAATCTCTTGCTTCTTCGATAAAACCCATCTTAACTGCACTCAAAAACCAGATAACCAAAATAGAAGAAAAGATAACAAAACTTATCGATACCTGCCCTGAGTACCAAGCCAAAAATGAGTTACTACAAAGCATGCCAGGAGTAGGAAAAATAGTCGCCGCTTCTATCATCAGTAACGTACCTGAACTCGGTTATATCACCAATAAACAAGCCTCTTCTCTCATTGGCGTTGCGCCAATAACAAGAGAAAGCGGTCGCCTCAAAGGTAAGCGAATGATCCAAGGTGGACGAGCTCAAGTGAGAACCGTTTTATACATGGCGATGATGTCGGCTATCCAGTGTAACCCCATTTTCAAAGCCACATATGAACGATTACTTGCGGTAGGAAAACCTAAAAAAGTGGCTATCGTTGCCTGCATGAGAAAGATGGTTGTGATACTAAATTCAATGCTAAGAGACGGTGTAATGTGGGATAAAAATAGCGCCAAAAATTAACTATTGACGCCATAGTCTCTTGTTAGGTGGTTTTATGGGGTTCTAATTATCGAGACACCCTGCTTTTTCTGCCATTCATCAATTTTTTCAAATAAATTAGAGCGTTGAAAGTAAGCATGACCATAACTCAAAGCTAGCATCTCTTCGACGGAATCTGAATCATTTAGCAGCTTGCTTTTCGACTTCAAACCTTTTGAACACACTATAAATAACACTTCACATAAATCATGCCCGTTAACTACTTCCCGCAAGTCCACTTGCAGCTCTTCCATAACAAGTTCTAACTTTAATTTGATTTCAGCTCTTGTGGCAACTTCCTTACCTCTATTCTTAGAGTATTCCCAAATAACATTTATCAGATTATCCACTCCTAGAAAATCAAATTTCTTGTCGCAAATTAATTTTTTAAATTTAAATTTATTACCTTCTGGTTTCTCTGGCTTAAAGCTCAAACCTAAATTGAAGCGTTTATTTGCCAACCTTAAACATGCCAACGGGAAACAAAGCTGATAAGCTAGGTCATAAATATCACCAATTTTTTCACTAAAGCTAGTAATATCATTATCGTTAGAAATGGAAACAATCCAGTCATTAAATGCATTGCTATTGACTATCATCCCTTCTGAGTCATGATAATCAGTTAGAAAAATCGACTTATTATAGCTTGCATCAAACTTAGGGTTATTAGGCATTCGAATAAAATCTGCATCCCTAATTCCTAATTTATTTTTAAACCCTCTCTCTTCCAAGATATCATAAACTTCACGCTGCTTATATTTACCAAAAGTAGGTTTTAATTTACAGGAGTCCCGATCAATAAACTTTCGATACAGTGTTATATCTTTTTTACCTTCGACCAACAGGTGGTAACCAGCGAAGGTTTTATCAAGTAGTATTGCGTTAGCTATTCTCTGAGGAGTCATTGATCTCTCCATTACTCAACCCCCACGAGCTCAACTTTCAGATCCCAGTTATCATCAATTATATCTGGAGAGTGAGTTGCAATGACTATTGTAACTTTATTCATTTCAGTCACATCTTTTAAGTCTTGAATAAATTTATTCTGCCATGAAATATGTAAGGACAATTCAGGTTCATCGATTAGGTACAAATCATTTTCTTTAGCTTCAAATATCAATTTGTAAAACAAAATCAGTTCATTTTGCTCACCTGATGATAGCTTTGAAGATGGTATATCAACATACTCCCCGACTTTATTCTTTATAACAGTCGACTTAAACACTAGTCCTTTCCCTTGCCTGATTTCTAGTGTTTTATGTTTAAACCTTTTATTAACAATACCCTTTAGGAGGATGATTTTATTTGCTAATGAATCAAAAGGGTCTAGTTTTTCATGGCTATCGTCAATGTATAACTTTAGTAACCCTACCAAGTCTTTTTGATTCTCTTTTATTTGTAAAATATCTGAGTCTTCAGAGTCAATTACCAACCCAATCGATGATAGAATTTTACGTCTTTGATCTAGCTTTATTAAAGCTGAATTTAAGTCTTCAAAAGTATCATTTGTGCCTTGTTTAAGTTTCTTAATAAGTCGATTTGGATATGTGCTGTCAAGAATTGATGTCGTATCAGCCGATTGCTTGGCAACTAAAGAAATCATCCGTTTTAGTTCGGCAGAACAACGCTGTACAGTGTTAACATAAGAATCACTTCCAGATTCTTTCGCTGTCATGACCCTTTGGGTTTCGATCAATTTAACATCAACGCTTTCTATACCATCGATAAACCATTTAGGAGGGTTTACCTCATCTTCACCATTCCAAAAAGAATGTTTCATCTTTTTCATTTGGATATAGTGATGCCTCCTTTCTAATTCATCAAAGTCGTCAAAATCAATAAATGAAGAATCTCGATCCATCATCCACCGATATTCTAGTTCTCGTTCTCGTAACTCTCTACGCCTTGCGATAGACGACATTGTTTTTCTTTTGTTTAGGCTTACACTTGATATCTTATGTTCTTTAACTTTCTTACTATCTTTGTTAGCCCTTGATATAAATAGCGAACTAGATTCACTAGTACCTTTTTTTGTTAAATACCAATTGTCACCATTATCAAATTTGAATGTGAATTTTGTAAAATCCAAACTATCAAAAAAACTGTATTTACCATCAAACAAAGCATTAACCGCTTCTAATATTACAGTTTTCCCTAAACCGTTCTCACCTATTACTATCGTAATCTGACCTTTCTGATTGAGAGGAATAACATGGTCGAATACGCCAAATAGTTTCTCTACTGCTATTTCCGTGATTTTCAAAACTATCTCCTAAAGTATAAATTATTAAAAACATTGTACCACCTAACGCTCAATTAAGGTGTGAACCACGCTACCACTGCACTCAAATTGGACGCCGAAAACACTAGACTTAACCCAAACCAAAACTGCCAAGCGTGGTGAATCACTCTTAAATTGTTTGTTAGTTTTATAGCTCTTCCGCAGTCAACTTCTTAGTTTGTCCGTACGTACTTTCCATTGCGATAATTAGCCTAGTTTTAATTTCTCGATACAGCTCTGTGTGAGAGTACTCTTGAAACTTGGCATTACCATCAATACCCGTTGGCACAATAAGACCTGAGCGCTCAAGTCGCTTCATCAAACCAATTAAGTACTTAGTCTCTAAACCTAGATGATCTGCTGCGAAGTAGTAAAATGAATCTGACGGGGTTCCGCCCATACCGAAGCCTTCATCTGTAATTTCCTCGAAATACTTGGCATATCGAGGATCTGTGCGCTTATCTATAATGTTTTCTAGGTGGTAACGCTCCAACAGATATAGTATATGGATCTCTCTGTCGGACAATTCACCTAAAATTGAAAACGTTTCAAAGAAAAAATCATCGGTTTCATCATTTTTTACATCAGCATCGAATGCCAGATATAAGTCTTTTAAAAGGTTTGCTTTTGCATAAGTGGACGCTTTATTTAAAGAGTCCACCAAGAGCGTAAACCTAAAAATTTCATGACTATCTTTACCTACTTCGTTTACATCTTTTTTCCCGCTAGCCAGATCGATAATTGCTTGGTCTGCTTTTCGGTTTGTTAACTTACTATTAACTATACTTAGAGCTGTAGTTGCTCCTTTAAGTATTGTCATTAACTCCATCGTATCTCCTTAAAACTAACAGTGTATTAGGCTGAATTCTCATTAATATACCCCAGCCGACACCTTACTTTTCAGTATTCTAAGGAAAATCTGTAGTGGTCAACAAATTCCGGACACAGATTTAAGCCGATTTTCGGTATTTACTGGTGACAGCCCATCATTTGCTTGATGAGGTCGTTGCCGATTGTAGTAGTCCATCAAGTAGTAGCTGATATCTTTCTTCGCTTGAACTTGAGTCAAATAACCCGTTGCTGGTACCCATTCAGTTTTCAGGCTTCTAAAGAGCCTCTCCATTGGAGCATTATCCCAACAGTTACCTCGACGACTCATGCTTTGAGTTATGCGATATCGCCAAAGTCTTTGACGAAATTTATGACTGCTGTATTGGCATCCTTGGTCTGAATGAAACATCACGTTCTTAGGTCGGCCTCGTTGCTCCCAAGCCATATCCAAGGCTTTAGAAGCTAATTCAGCATCAGGTTTATCCGATAGAGACCAACCCACGACGCGTCGACTAAATAGATCAAGTACTACGGCTAGATAACTCCACTTCGAACCTGACCAAATGTAAGTAATATCACCGCACCACACTCGATTCGGAGCAACCACAGAGAATTCACGGTTTAGCAGATTCGGGATATCCAGTCTCTCTGATTTTGCATGCTTATATCGATGCGAGCCTGGCTGTTTGCTTGTTAAACCGGCTTCTTGCATTATTTTCCGTACCTTAAATCGCCCGATTTCGATGTTTTCTGAACGAAGCATAGATACAAGAGCACGACTGCCAGCAGAACCTCGACTCATATTGAAAAGTTCTTTAATTCGACTAGCTAGCCGAATGCGATTAGCATCCGGCTTTCTTTGCTTAAATTCGTAGTAACAGGACGAAGCTACATTGAACAGCTCACAAAGCGTCTTGACCGATTCATACTCCCTCAACTGGTCAATTAGCGAGAACGTTCGAGTTCGTCCGACATTAAGAGAGCGGTGGCCTTTTTTAGTATAGATTTTTCTCTTTCCAACCGACTAATTTTGGCTTCTAATTCCTGGATTTTCTGTTGTTCAGGCGTGAGGGCTTTGGTTGTCGGAGTCGCACCACCACGCTCAATCTTGAGTTGATCGACCCATCGTCGTAAAGCTGTTTCCCCAACATCCATGGAGCGTGCTGCTTCTGGAATTGAATATCCTTGGTCAAGAACCAAGCTTGCAGCATCAATTTTGAATTCAGCAGAAAATGTACGTCGTTGTCGTTTTGTCATTGAACACCTCATTTATGGTGGAGACTTTACCACCTAATTTGGTATCCGGGATCATTAAACCACTACAATCCTTACGCAAAATCAACAAGTTGCACAAGCGCAAGGTTGCATCTGTGAGATTAACCTTCGGTGCAAAACGAGAATAGGGATTTATAGAGACCTCATAGAAAAGTCGACCATGGAGAAGATACCCATTTATTTCATAGGCTTACGAGATTTTACTAGGACAAAAACGAGAACTTTTGGCTTACTAATACGTATAGATTTACGTCGATAATTGGCGTTTCAATTATAACTGTATACGCTCGTTAGGCTCAGGTCTCGCCTTATGACTGCCATTAAACTCAACACGCCTATTTCAATCTTTCGACTTGATAATTTAAGACTCAGAAACGACGAAAGCCTGCAAATTTCTTCGCAGGTTTTCTGAATGTTGCTAAGTGAGGGGGACGCCTAGTCTGAGGTCGTACACGACTGGGATTTGAATTCCTTCACAAGTTTTTAGCATCTTAAAACGAGAAAACCCCAGTCTTTCGACTAGGGTTTTGAATGTGGCGGAGAGTTGGAGTCGCACACGACTAGGGATTTATGCTCGCGAGCGAGCACCCTTCGTTCCCTTGCCTTAAGTCGCCTCCGGTTGGCAACGCTTTTTCGCTTCACTCTAATGGACTCTTGCTACAGCTCTGAATCCAATATTTATTGGATTTCAGATAGCAAAAAGCCCGCTAGATGTTAGCGGGCTTTTTTGAATGTGGCGGAGAGATAGGGATTTGAACCCTAGATACGCTATTAACGTATGCCGGTTTTCAAGACCGGTGCTTTCAACCACTCAGCCATCTCTCCGTTGCGGGACGTATATTAGTGACAGCCGATCCGCTTGTAAAGCAATAATTTCTCGCTAATTGTTCAAGCGGTCACAAAGCAACCACCGCATTCTGCTATGCTTTATGTAAGTGACTGATATTTAGTCGCTGTAGTTAAGTAAAAACTCTAATCCATCACAATCTAATAAAATAGTGTTTTATTGTTATCTATATGAATATAAACAGATTTAATGGTTTTAGAGAACAGTTGTACGCCCGAAAGTCATTGCAGATATTTGTGAGTTGCTTCAAAATTAGTGCAATTAGCGTAGGCTACCCAATTTTTCTGAGGTTTTTATGAAAGTCGCAGACTTGTTTAAACATCGTAGTGAACACAATTCCAAGCATCAATCTGAATTTATGCAATGGATGTCCCCTGCTGTACGTGAGTACTGGGGTGAGTTCCTGAATAAGGCGAACAACCGCCACCTATTCACTAGGTTGCGTGATCTTCAGCAGCCAGCAGTTAACGATGAGCCGCCTCAACCAAAACCAATTGAAATGAAGCCAGAAGCGCAAGCGCTTTATATGGATTTGGAACAGAAAATTGATACTGTGATTCACACTGGTGAATGGGTACACGTCTCTCAAGAGCGTATCAACCAATTTGGTCAAGTGACTGAAGATATGCAATGGATTCACACTGATCCTGAGCGCGCTGCCGCTGAATCACCTTTTAAAACCACAATTGCACACGGTTTTCTAACATTGGCTCTGCTACCAAAAATGACCGATAGCGTTGATCCGGAGAACACTCTGTTCCCTACGGCGAAAATGGTGGTAAACCTTGGTCTTAACCAAGTGCGTTTCCCTTACCCAGTCAAAGCGGGTAATAACGTTCGCGCAGTGAGCACCCTTTCTAAAGTAACACCAATTAAGAAAGGTTTAGAGATTGAGCGTGAAATCAAAGTTGAGATTGAAGGCGTTCGCCGCCCAGCAGCAGTAGTCGTATCGGTTATTCAACTGCATTTCTAATGCCGCGAAGCAAACACTGAGAAAACTCAGCGACACATTTTTAAAGGAGAGCAAATCATGCTCTCCTTTTTTATTGCTTGTTGTCCAAGTTAGGCTAACCGCACATCCCGTTATTTAGTAGCTATATAGCCATACTCATTGATCAGCTGTTTCGCTTGTGCACTATCAAGATAGTCAACGAAATCCTTTGATTGCGCATCTAATTTTTCAGTTTTGTACAGTACCAAGAATGGACGAGCCAATTCATAGCTACTGGTCATGATGTTTTTATTGGTTGGCTCAACCCCTTCAAAGTTAATCGCTTTAACCGAGCTATCGACAGAGCCGACCGAAACAAAGCCAATCGCTTGGTCGTTATGGTTAACCAGTGTTTTTACCATGCTGTTACTGTTTACCACTAAATTATCTGGGTTAACATCTGAAACCATTTGACCATTCACCATTTTGGTTAAGCCAAGCAAGCTCTCAAAGCTGTATTGTGAGCCAGAAGAAGCTTCACGCGTTACCACCGCGATCTCTTGATCAGCACCACCTAGCTGTTTCCAGTTGGTAATCTTACCTTTGTACACATCATAGAGTTGCTCGCGAGTAATATTTGTCACTGAGTTCGATTGATGCACAATCACGGCTAAACCATCCATCGCGATAGTTTGTACTGTCAGTGACTCATCCAGCTCACTTTCGGTAAGATAACGTGAGCTCATACCAAGCTCCGCGACGCCCTTTTTCACTAACGTGATGCCTGCTGTCGACCCAATGCCCTGCACTGCTATGTAAGTCTCCGGGTGAGATTGGTTATATTGCTCGGCTAGCACATCCATTACGCGCGCAACAGAAGTCGAACCTGAAACATTAATTTCGCTGGCTGATGCAGAAAGTGTCCAAAAAGGTAGGGTGATAAGCGCAGCAAAGGCGACTCGTAACATAGGTTTCTCCAAATACTAAAGCGGTTCAGTGAAGTTATGAACGCTCTTCTAATACTTAGTTAGAAATAGAGTCGTTCACAAAACAGCCTTAGCATATGGCGGTTTGATGACAATTTTGTGAAAGGGGGTGCAGACGCCATCAAATCTAAGCCATACTATAACAAGAGTGACCGTTGTTCTGGAGATGACATGGGGTTAGTAAGTTTACTACAGCGCCAGGTGGAAAGCCGCGCTGAAACTATCTGTCGTTGCCGCAATCAAAACCTTCCAGCTGAATTAGGTAAGGCGAGTTTCGAGCCGATCAGTAATGGCGTGGTGTTCTTTAAACAGCACTACTTATTGGATTCCGCCCACTGCGACTACACCTCACAAGTAGCCAAAATATTGTGGGATGACGAGTCCAGTTTGTGGTGTCTGTACATGGCTGATGAACAGGATGATGAGATTTGGCTCCCCTATCCGTTTTTGCCCCAGAGTATTGACCTCACCGCCCTGATGCGCGAGATCGATAAAGATCCAAAGTCGCTGTTTTGGGATGACTAAATGGCTTGCTGTGGCGTTTGGAACATCCCCTGCGTCAACAATTTAATATTATGCTCCAATAACTGCTCTAAAAAGTCATCACTCAGCTGTACGCCATGTATGGCTAGCATTGATGGTGGAGCAACAAATGGAAACACCATCAGCGAAATAAATGACACTCGACATAAATTCGCATCAAGATCGCTACGTATTACCCCTTTTTCAAGTAATTTATCAAACATTACGGTTTGAATTGGTTTCGCGATATCTGCGATGACCTTTTCTAATAAGCGGCGCTGTACCATCGATTCGGGCATATTCATCACTTGCAAAATCAAACGAGGAAACTGCGGATTTTTGCTCATCTCTTGATAATAAGTGCGCATAATACTGACTAAATTACCCTGACTGATTTCCTTCTGCAAATTCCCCATACGCTGGTTAATCGGCTCTAAGGTTTCTCGTAGCATGGTTTCAAACAAGCCTTCTTTATTGCCAAAGTAATAGCGAATCAATGAGCTATCCACTTGCGCTTTGCTGGCTAGTAAACGAATCGAAACTTTGTCATACGCCATGACGATAAAAAGATCTCGAGCTGCTGCAATTAACTTGTCGCGCGCCTGAGTCTTATTACTCGGTCTGCCTACTTTACGTTTATTCATGCACTTACTCAGTCCGTTTGATTATTAACAAAAAAGCACCGCAAGCGGTGCTTTGTAGCTTATCTGATTTTTATTGCTCAGACGACCATTTAGGTATCATGCAAGAAGACATTCTCATCCACTAACGTTGATAGCATTTGGGATTGATCCGATATATCTAACGTCAGGCTTTGCGCGAGGTTCTCCACCACAATGGTTTGTTCGTCTCCACCTACAATGTCACCATCGGGTTTAATCGTCAGGGTGACATCATTGTTTTGCACGCCGACTTCGATATGATCGAGAAGCTCATTGATATCAACCGATGGTGATTTCAATTCAGGTAACACATCGCGTAAGTCGATCTTGTCTTCTTGAAGAGTAAAGTCAGTGATCGTATCAACAGCGCCATCGGATATTTCATTCCAGACGAACACATCTTCACCGGTGCCGCCAGTGAGAATGTCTGAACCTAAGCCACCCTCAATAATATCATTGCCCGCGCCACCGATGATGGTGTCATTCCCTTCTCCACCAAACAGAATATCGTTACCATCACCGCCAACAACGCGGTCATCACCCTCGCCTGATTTCAGTTCTACACCGCTATTATCACCGATTAACTGCACATCATTCGTTGCAGTCGATTGATCGATATCGCTACCATCCGCGACCACGTTCAATGCAATTTCCAGCGGGGTTGATTGCGCGGTGTCACCATCATCATTCGAGACTGCGACTAACTGGATGGTATGGTCACCAATACCCGCACCCACAATCTCAATGCTATCAATTTCATCAGCATCAATAGTGTAAACCCCATTAACCGGCGTGATCTCACCTGATGAAGTATTCACTATCGCACCGGCTGGCAGCTGCGACATCTCCAAGGTGAGGATTTCATTCACATCCGTCAACGCAGCGATAATCCCAACGATGGCAATACCGCTATTACTGACCGAGAGATTGGCTGAGATATTGCGGACATAATCAAAGCCAGGTTGAATCGACAACGTTGGCGCATCCGCAACGGGATTCACCGTAATGGTATGATCCTTGGTTGTGGTGATTGGTATTCCTGAAGGGTTACCAGAATCGGTCGCAGTTACCGTTAGAGTTATATCCGCTACCGTCGCAAAACTTGCATCTAGCATTACCCCTTCACCACTGTTTGGCGTATCAAGTAATGCGTTGATTTCACTCAAAGGTCCCAGCAGCGTGATGGTGCCACCCGTAGCAGGCGTCACGGTAATATTGCTCGACGTTGGTAACACAACACTGAGCTCACCGTAACTGGCTTCCAGTTTCACGCTGATCAAGTCACTTGCGTAGGTATCCACATAATCGACATCGCTGACACTAATCCCTGAAATCTGCTGCGCCGCGGCTTCATCAATACTCGCTGTGGCTGAATTCACATCAATTTCAGGGGCATCATTGACACCAGCAACCGTGAGCGAAATCGTTCCGGTATCGGTCAGGAAGTTATTCACACCGTTGTCTGTGCCGTTATCTTCAATTTCATAGGTAATTTCTACGTTACCATTGAAGTTAAGCGCTGGTTTAAACGTCCAAGTACCATCGCTATTTTCAACAATCGTACCTTGCTCGGCAGGGACACTCATCGATTTAATGATCAGTGTCTGTCCTTCCGGATCAGGGTCAGTACTGAGCCCTGGACCAATCAATTGTGAAGGGCTAATTTGAATCGAGTTGTCTTCATCAATTGTGCCTAGATTAACGTCTACCGCGTTCGGCTTATCGTTAAGCTCAGAGAGATTGATAACAAACTCTGCCTGATTCTCATTGTCGGTCGCTGGCGTGCCATCAACTAAACCAAGATTGCCGTTGTCATTCACAGTTGCAGTGACTTTGACGCCATCAGGATCAATCAGATTGTTGCTATTTAACGCCGGGGTAAACAGCACCAAATCTTCGCCCAAGGCTTTGTTTATCTCCGCAACCGTACCTTGAATCTCAATCGTGTTGCCACCTGTGATGGTCACGGTTAAACCATTCGCGGTTGCTACCGTGGCATCTTGCGTCAGTGTGCCACTGTCGACGGTTAACGTCAGTGTGTAGTTAGCGCTTGGGTCGTCCAGTGTGGCATCGATATCGTTGATAGTGAAGCCTTTCACCGCAACAGTAGTATCTTCCTCGGTTTGCAGATCGCCAATACCCTCAAAGTATGGTCTATCATTGACTGCCTCAACCGTCACGCCGACTTCAAACTGGCTTACCGGACCTAAGAACTTATCGCCATTGTACTTAGTATCAACCGACTGAACTTTGATGGTCAAAGAGTCTGGGTTCCACGTACCTTGGTTTTGTTCTCCGGAATTAAACACGATTTTATCTAATGACTGGGCGTTGACCTCTAGCTGCCAAACGCCACCGCCAAGGTTGGTTGCCAGTGTCGTGCCATCAGGGAAATAAATTTCACCACCGTCAGGGACGTTTTCGACCGTCACCAGCAGAGTCTCTGGTTGGTCTTGACTTGCTTCGCCCGGCAACAAATCGACTTTATCCGTCACGCTGGCATTGATGGCGATGTCAATATTCTCGCCCTCATTACCAGAGACGCTCGCCACTGGGTCAGTATCGACCACATCCCCAACTGGCGTCACATCGATTTGGAACTGTCCGGTATGTTCAACGGGCACACCCAATAACTTCTCTTCGGTATACACCACAATGCCAATATCAGCCTTGCCGCTAAAGTTCGCCGCAGGCTTAATCGTGATATCCGACAGATCAATGCTAGTCACGTTTGGATTATTCAATTGAATCGTCCATTCGCCACCACCATTGTTCTTAACCACAAAATCACTCGACGAGCTGTTTACGATAAAGTCATCTGGTAAGCCCGTTAGCTTGACCGATAAGAACACTTCTGAGCCATCGGTATCATTTAGCGCAATGGTTAGCCCCGAACCACCAGCACTCAAATCGATATCTGTATCCTCATCACCAACCACAACTACATTGTCACTATCAGGTGCAGTTATAGGATCGATTACTGGCGTAATTTCGAATGATGCGTCTTTGCTAAAGGTTAGATCTGCCTGTGAATCCGGCGTCTCAGTTGTCGATGTTTGGTCAAAGTCGGTTTGATCGGTAATTGTACCGGTTACCTTAATATCTACGGTGTTGTTATTATTGCCAGTAGGGTAATTCTCTTTCGGCACAAAGTAGATCTCTTGAAGCGCCGCTTCGATAACCGCAGGATCGGTCGATTCAATCACCAACTTACCTGGCTCAGTCATTGAGAGTGGCTGACCATTCACATCCGAAAAATAGCCTAAATCGCTATCAACTAACTCAATTTCGACTTTAGTGAGAACTTCACGCCCCTCATTAGTCGCATTGCGTTGATCGGCAAGATCGATATCAATGGCTAATTTGATCAGATTATCTTCTAACGCTTCACCAGCAACTTGCGCCCCTGTGCCTTTCTCTACCGATGTCGCGCTGATGCCAACCGCAGGCGACACATCATTATCACTTGGCTGAGCTGTACCGCCATCACTCACTGGCACATCCACTAATGGGCTTACCGCCACAGGTACTTTATACAATGTCGAGTTTTCATCACCCGATTGAGTATCTGTGGTGACTACCGTCATAGGGATAAGGAAATCGCCCGCGTAATCATCTGGCGTGGTAAACGTCAGACCCGATGGGAACGTTAGTACTCCACTAGCATCAACCGAACCTCTGAAAATGTACAAATCATTGGCAAAGTCATACTGAGCACCGCCAATTTGTAGCCCTTTCACTTCATCCGGAATATCAGCAGCTGCAATCACAACCGTCACCTGATCAGGCACCGTATCGGCGGTATTGGGTTCCAATTGAAAGATTTTTGACAGCTGCGAGCTTACATCAAAAGCATTGTCTTCGGTGCCAATCACTATTGCGCTCGAATTCTCCGAGAGGGTAATCTCATCAATCTCAGCTGCAACACTCGATGTAGGTGTGACGGATTCAGGGAATACTAAATCTACTGTTGTGCTTACTTCCCTTGGCGCGCTACCTTCGTTTTCATCACCTTTGTCGATGACTTGCGTGACAAACTCAACGCCGATGGTATTTTCAGTCGCCGAAGTGCTGTATTTCAAACCGTCCGGAGCTGAAATAGTGAAGTTTTCTTCGTCAATAATGGTCCATGAACCGTCACCATTGTTGATACCACCGAAGACATACAGCTGGTCCATCACATCATCAAAATCTTCACCTGGCGGCACTTTAAAGCGCACCACGACTTGGTCAACGACTTCATCCGAGCTTGGGTCTAAATCTTCAAATACCACCACATTGGCATCGCCATTTGGGTCATTGATGGTAAAGGCAATTTTTCCATCGCCATTGACTGCATCGTTCGGATTCGGATCATCACGAATCACAGTGACTGGGTTGCCATCTTTATCTTCGATACGCAATGTGCCATCAGGTTCAACGACCGGGTTCACCTCCACCGTAAGGTCACCTTTGACTTCGGCAGTTTTAATTAGTGTCGCATCATCTTCATCAATCTCTTGGAGTGTTATCGTACTCTCAAGCGAGAAGTTAGTGCTTGAGTCTTCCGGTGGCTTCACTGTGATAATAGGTGCCGCGCTCGATTGATCTAAGCCGGTTATCGTCAAAGTAGAACCATCAAAAGTTGCGCCAGAGAAATCCCCCAAAGCTTGACCGTTGATTTCAACTTCACTGCCAGGAGGGAAGCCTTCAATCACAATTTTAGTAACGTATTCGTAGTCTCTACCATTGGTAGTAGGCTGGCTATCGGGCGCATCATTTGGGTTAGTGATGGCATTCCATGGCACTTTGATAAAGGTGTCTTCACGCCCAATCACCGAGGCGTCATAGGTCTTGCTGTCGCCACCAGCTTCAATCACGGGCTCAATGTTAACTCTCAGCTTGCCGTCAACCTCACGCACGTGACCATCATTCTCTGTAACAACTACTTTCGCATCAATGATAATGTCATCAGTCGAGTATTTTGTAGGGCGGATAGTAATGCCCGCGTCGTATTCATCTTGCGTGATATTGGCTTGGTAAAGGGAGCCATTTGGTCCTTCGCCTACATACACTAAGTCGATGGTGCCGCCGTTCGCATCAAGCAGTTCGACGTCGTCGGGAATGTTACTCAAGATTGCAGACAGTGACTCTGACTTATCAACCACGCCATCTTGCTCTTCACCAGACAATACCGCGAAGCTTATTTTCGCCTCCGTGCTTTCATCAATAGTCACTTGCGCGCCGAAAATGCCTGAACCATCGTCATATTGGTACCATTTACCCAATTCCGGTCCCGTTGCTGGCTCCTCTGGCACGTCAGGCAAATATGGGATATCAGCAACCCCTTTGACTGTCACATTGACGGTTTTCGGATCTGCCATTGGCTTGATATCCACCGCTTGGTACGTGTTACCAGCAGGATCTATCAGCGTCGCGGTATCTTTAACAAAACCTTGTACATCAAAGCTAAAATTCTCATTGCTGTGCAATGGCGGCTGAACTTCCACAAATGGCAATGCTTCTTGTGGGATCTGATAAACCCCTGGTGAAACCTCAACAATTGGGTTATCGCCAGTGCCAATCCAGCGCACTTCGTACCCCACTAGCGGGTCGCCATTTTCTTGAACAAAGTTGGTTAACTCAACAAACTGCGTTTCAGAGTTGTCACCGACCGTGGCGATATCGTCCGTGGTGCCTAAGGTGATCACTTTATCCAAGGTAAAGTCGAGATGATCGGTTTCTGGATCGACGGTATCTTGCGTCGCGGCATTGTCTTCAAAAATGGTGATGCGGCTAACACTGAACGACCCTTGGTCAGCGCTAGGCGCAACGTTAATCACCAGTTCTTGAACTGCAGATTCTGCGCTATTTTTACCCGTTAAAGGATTGATCCCTTCTGTTGTCACCGCATAAACATCAAAAGTAATCGCGCCGGCAAAATGATCCACAGGGTTTACCTGCACATCGTTAATGTCAGCGGCATCAATGATGTACACTCCCGGAGAAGACTGCGCAATAGGCTGCCCTGCACTATTTTCTAGTACAAACTGCCCCTCACCCGAGGTCACCTCTAAACGATAAGTAATACTCTCAGGGTTACTGCCATCTTGGGTTTCAGCCTGCAGTTTCAGTATCGCATTAGCATCATCTTCAACAATTGAATAACGGTCTTGGGTGTTGCTCGAATTCCAAGTTGCAATATCGGCGACCGCTTCTACTTCAATATGCAGTTGTGACGTCACGGTATGGTCGGTGCTGCCACTATTTAAAATCGAAACAGAAATCGGCACATCAAAGCCTGCATCGCTGGATGAGTAGTTTCTGTCTGGGACAAAGTAGAGGTTATTTAACGTAGCAACGTTATCGCTGCCAATGGTTTGAACCACATCGCCACTCGGTAGCAATACACTACCATCAGCTTGTACCGTGAGCGCTTTGTAAGTCGACGTTGCGGCATCGTAGAAATAGAACTGACCGTTATAAGTGCCCGGTCCAATCACCACATCACCGATTTTTTCATCGTTATCGATATCAAATAGATCAACCGTTAAGGTAATTTTGCTTGGTTCTACCGCAAGACCACCTTGGTTATCTTCGGCATTGCTGTTGTTAATCGCCGGATCAAAGGTGAGTGTATCTGAACGCCCAGAATCTTCGAACGTCGTCACTTCAGCGGTTTTTATTTCCGCATCTTTATCAAAGATGGTTACGGTATAGGTTTTCACCGATGTGTCTTGGTCACCATCAGTGGCTGTGACATTGAGACTAAAGGTAAGCTCGCCGCCATCATGAGCAAGATTCGTAACAGGCGTAAACAAGAAGCGACCACGCTGGGAATCGTCAGGGCGGATCTCAAGTGAACCGAGTTGCTCGTAATTAAAGCCACCACTACCATCAGGACGCATCTCTACCACTGTCACTGTCGTAGTGGTGCTATTTGGATCAATGCTTTCCACGTAACTGCCATCAGCTAGTTGGAATCGAATTTGCGAATCCGCGGTACTATTAGCTTCAACCAGGGTAATTTCCGCACCATCCGCGCCTGGGCGACCAAACATATTAACGTTAGTACTGCTCGTCTCACCCTCAGTGACTTCAATGCTGCGGTTAGCGATACGCGGTACATCATCGACCACATCGATGGTTAACGTGGTTTCGCCGGTTTCATCACCATCAAAGTCCACCGCTTTGATATCAAAATCAATCGGCTGTAGGTTCTGCCCTTGCACAGGCGCATGATCAAACGGCTGAACGAGCGTAAACGAATACGTATTGTTGGCGTTATCGAACACCAGAGTAAACACCGTGTCACCGCCAGTCTCAGTCACCGCGGTATGTGTCACCGTGTTGCCAGATTCAATGACTGTATCCCACACGAGTCCTTGGTTATCAGATGAGAGTTGATCCAAGACCGTATCTAGGTTGGTGATCTGGTATTCAGCGATGGTATCCGCGCCTTCAACCACGGTGAACTGACCATCAATGGTGGTGCTTTCTTTGTTACCGTCTGATCCAATGCCTGGAATATCATCTTCATCCACGCGGGTCTCGCCAGTCGTACCACTCAGTGACGGCTTATCATCGTTAATATCGACAAATACCGTTTGCTTGCTGGTATCACCATCTTTATCTTCGGCGACAACGGTGAAACTGAGGGTCGTTAAATCCGAGTTCTCAGCATGGTCAATTGGCGCGAGCAATTTAAAGCTATAACTACCGTCAGCGTTAAGCGTGAGTTCGAACACATCAACACTGCCGGCTTTTGCCGTGTAGACATATTGGTTAGTACTGGAATCGATGACTGGCGCGCCAATCGTCACATCGACGCCTCCCGATTTGAGTCCGGCAACCGGATCGGTGGTGGACTCAAGGCTATATTTGATGACTGAGTCGGCACCTTGGGTAGTATTAAAATCACCGCTCGCCGTCAGAGCCGCAGCGTCAGGCGTTGAGCCCGCATTGAGATCATCTTCGTTAACACCGAGGCGATCTGCCGAGTTAATCTGCGGAATGTCATCAATGACGGTGATATCAAGCGGCAGTGAAGCGCTCTGGTCGTTATCAAAATCGACCACGCTAACTTCAAAACCAATGGAAAGGCTGTTTTGCGGGTCAGCCAAATCGACCGGATGGTCGAGGGCTTTGAGCAGCGTAAACTGATAACTTTTAGTATCAATATCAAATACGACGGTAAACACTGACTCGCCCGATGCAGTTTCTGCGGTGTAAGTGAACTTGTTGCCGACCTGAACCGGCGAACCATCACTCCACTTAAGAGCTTCACCACCCGAGGTAAGTGAATCTAACACGGTATCTTGGTTAGCAATCACCACCGATTTAATCCCGTCGGCACCTGCGGTAAAGGCAAATGTACCATTGGTCGAGTTTGATTCTGGTGTGCTATCAGAGCCGACGCTTGGAATGTCATCTTCATCCACATCTTCAGCAGCAGAAATGCTGTCGATTGTCGGTGCATCATCATTAATGGTGACTGGCAGAATAATCGAGCTTAAATCACCGTCAAAGTCTTGCGCTTGAATGGTAAACTGAATCTGCTTACTGTTCTCGCTATCGGCATGATCAATCGGCTGTTTTAACTCAAAGGTATAGCTTCCGTCAGCATTTAACGTCAGCTTAAACACTTCAACTGTGCCAGCTTTTGCCGTATAGGTATAGCTATTGGTTGTCGGGTCAATGACCGGGGAGTCAAGCGTAATTGCCACACCGCCCGACTCTAAACCCGCCACAGGATTGGTGCTAGGGTCGATTCGGTACAGCACTACATTATCCGCACCTTGTGTCGTGGTGAAATCGCCCCCCACCAATAAGTCACCTGAGCCATCTGTTCCCTGTGGTAGATCGTTTTCGTCCACACTGAGCGGTTCAACATTGGTTATCTCAGGAATGTCATCTTTTACTTTGATCGTCAGTGTTTCGGGCGAACTCGTATCGTTGTCCACATCCGTTGCAGAGATATTGAATCCAATCTCAAGATCGTTTTCTCCATTGCCTGTCGAGTGATCGAGCGGCTGCAACAAGCTAAAACTGTAACTGTTATCGCTGGTATCAAACACTAAGGTAAATACTGCATTTCCCGATACCGTCTCAGCGGTATAGGTAAATTGAGTGCCATTTTGCACTGGCGAACCATCGCTCCATTTCAGCGCTTCCCCAGCAGAACTTAACGTGGTGATATCTGGCGATGTTGAATCAATCTGATAGCTCTTAATTCCATCAGCACCAGGTGCTATATCAATGTTACCCGTAATGACCGTCGACTCTTTTGTCGGATCAGAACCGTCGAAATTAGCCGTATTTAAATCATCTTCGTCCACTTCCGTTTGACCAGTAAAGCCATCGATAAGCGGTGCGTCATCCGTAATCGTCACAGGCAATACAATCGAGCTGAGATCGCCATCTTGATCTTGTGCTTGGATAGTAAAGTTGATCTGTTGATTGTCATCACCAGCGGCGTGATCAATAGGCTGCTTGAGCTCAAAGGTATAACTGCCATCCGCTTTGAGCGTGAGGATAAACACTTCTGCCGCACCAGCCTTAGCAACATAGGTGTAGTTATTGTCACTATCAATGCTTGGCGCATCGAGCGTCACTGCTACACCACCAGATTCAATACCCGCTAGCGGGTTGGTATTTGGCTCAATACGATACAAAACGACGTTATCGGCGCCCTCGGTGGTGGTGAAATTACCACTCGCAGTAAGACTGCCGGTTCCATCGGTACCTTGCGGCAAATCATTTTCATCGACAGTAAGAGGCACAACGTCGGTGATCTCTGGAATATCATCAACGACGGTAATGGTAAGGGTTTGAGCCGTGCTGGTGTCATTATCAAAATCAGTCGCGCTGATGTTGAAGCCAATTTCAATATCGTTTTGGTTGTCAGCTTCAGGATGATCAAGCGGCTTTAGCAATTCAAATTGGTAGCTATTATCACTGGTATCAAACACCATAGTGAACACTACATCCCCTGATACAGTCTCAGCGGTGTAAGTAAATTGCGACCCATTTTGCACCGGAGAGCCATCACTCCATTTAAGTGCTTCACCACCGGATTCTAAGGTTGAAATATCTGGTGAGGTACTCTCAATTTGATAGCTCTTAACACCATCCGCGCCCTCTTGAATGACGAAGTTACCAGTAATAAGCGTGGATTCCTTATCAGGATCCGAGCCTTGATGTGCCGTGCTATTTAAGTCGTCTTCATCAACTTGTGTTTGCCCAGTAAAACCACTTATCACTGGCGCATCATCATTAATTGTGACTGGCAATACGATCGAGCTAAGGTCACCATCTTGGTCTTGTGCTTGAATCGTGATGTTTACCAACTGACTATCTTCACCATCTGGATGATCAATCGGCTGCTTTAATTCAAAGCTATAACTGCCGTCTGCGTTAAGCGTTAAGGTAAACACCTCAACCGTGCCCGCTTTGGCTACATAGGTGTAATTGTTGTTGCCATCAATGGTCGGCGGATCAAGGGTAAGTGCAACCCCACCGGATTCTAACCCAGCAACAGGGTTGGTAGTCGGATCTATACGATACAGCACCACGCCATCGGCACCCTGTGTGGTGGTGAAATCGCCACCGACAATCAGGTCACCCGTGCCATCAGTACCTTGTGGTAAGTCATTTTCATCAACACTTAGCGGCTCAACATTAGTGATCGCTGGAATATCATCTTTAACCGTGATCGTGAGTGTTTTAGGGGCGGTCGTATCGTTGTCGAAATCGGTCGCACTGATATCAAAACTAATTTCAATATCATTTTCGCCATCCGCTGTTGGGTGGTCCAAAGGTTGAATCAGAGTAAAACGATAACTGTTGTCACTGGTATCAAACACGACGCTAAAAACCGCGTCCCCAGAAACTGTCTCTGCTGTGTAAGTAAATTGCGACCCATTTTGTACCGGTGACGCATCACTCCATTTCAGCGCTTCGCCACCCGATTGCAAAGTGGTGATATCTGGCGACGTAGTATCGATTTGGTAACTCTTGATCCCGTCAGCGCCTTCCTCTATGTCAAAGTTACCCGTAATTGCCGTCGGTTCTTTGCTCGGATCAGAGCCTTGATGGGCACTACTATTGAGGTCATCTTCATCAACCTCGGTTGGTCCGGTAAAACCATTCAGCACTGGCAAATCATCGTTGATGGTAACAGGCAGCACGATAGAGCTTAGGTCACCGTCTTGGTCTTGCGCTTGAATAGTAAAATTAACCAGCTGACTGTCTTGACCATCTTGATGATCAATAGGCTGTTTGAGTTCAAAGGTATAGCTGCCGTCAGCATTTAGCGTTAGTTCAAATACTTCCGCACCGCCCGCTTTCGCGACATAGGTATAAGTGTTATCTGCAGGGTCAATCACTGGCGCATCTAACGTAATCGTCACTCCGCCGGAAGTTAAACCATCAACAGGGTTGGTCGTTGGATCAATGCGGTAGAGAATCACACCATCAGAGCCTTGCGTCGTGGTGAAGTCTCCACCAACAGTCAAACTGCCTGAGCCGTCTGTCCCTTGTGGCAAATCATTTTCATCAACACTCAGTGGCTCTACATTGGTGATAGTAGGAACATCGTCTTTGACCGTAATCGTCAGCGTTTGTGGTGCAGTCGTATCATTATCAAAATCAGTGGCGCTGATATTAAAACCAAGCTCTAACTCATTCTCACCATCACCCGTTGGGTGATCTAGCGGCGCAACGAGATCAAAGCGGTAACTGTTGTCACTGGTATCAAATATCAATGTGAATACGAGTTCGCCAGAGGCAGTTTCAGCGGTATAAGTAAACTGCGTACCGCTTTGCGCTGGAGAGTCATCACTCCATTTCAGCGCCTCTCCACCTGAACTAAGCGTGGTTATATCCGGTGACGTGGTATCGATTTGGTAATTCTTAACCCCGTCTGCTCCCTGTTCAATCACAAAGTTTCCACTGATTAAAGTGGCTTCTTTGTCTGGATCAGAACCTGGTACTGTTGAAGTGCTTAGGTCATCTTCATCAACCTCAGTTTGCCCAGTAAATCCAGTGAACTGGGGTTTATCATCAACAATGATGATCGGCAGTAACCCTTGTGCCGTGTCGCCATCAAAATCGGTTGCGGTAATCGGCAAACTAATGGTGGTTGAATCGCTACCCTGCGCGTGGTCAATTGGCTCAAGTAAAGTAAAGGTATAGTCGCCACTAGGCTCAACCTCTATGGTGAATACTGAGTCTGACGCCGTGGCACCAGTGTAGGTAAAACTCGAGTCCCCATTCTCCACTTCGGTGATAGTGATGGTTTCCCCGTGAGACTTGAGTGCCGCTTGCTGGTTAAACTGCGAAATGTCGAGACGGTATTGCTCGATTTGGTCACTGCCGAGTCCCATGTCGACCATATTGCCTTTCACGGTTTCAGCAATATTAGTGTCAGTACCGTCAGTCAAATTGGCTTCATTAACGGTCACACTTGGCACTTGAGCAATATCAGGGTCGTCACCATCAACAATCGTGACTGTAGCGGAAATCGGTGAGCGAATCGCATTACCACCGCTGTCTGTACCTGTGATATCAAATGAAACGATAATTTTGTCGTCAACGAGAGCAACATTACCACCGCCAACACTCGGTACATGATCAATAGGCTGGTTAAGGGTTGTAGTTAATGAAAGTTCTAAGTTCTTACCAAGGTTAGTCGTATCAATATCGATTTTAAGCACTTCATCGGCACCAACAGTACCAATAATCGCATTCTGGCTAGCGTCGTAAGTGAAGGTAACATCTTGTCCTGATGCGGTGATATCACTATTCAGTTCGTTAAGGAGGGCGCTGAGAGAAATTGGGTCGGGAACAAAGCTTGTCGCATCAAGCGGTAGGTCACCGGCTTCGATTAAGACGGTATTAGTGATTGAAGTCGGATAGCCATCGCTGGCATCGAGGTCTCCCTCAACAAGCAATTCGGATATCGACTCACCACCTGCGGCAAAAACCGTCGCTCTGCCATCTTCTTCGGGGTCGTCTATCTGCTCTCGTCGAAACCCACTGGTTTCAAAAAACGTCTCCGCTAAGACTTCAGGGTTATTAAACTCTACCGTAATAAAACCCGCGTTTGCTGAGCCTAGTACGCCCCCTGCTGCCGCAGCTTCCAAGATTGCCGTTGGGTCTTCCCCGGCTAAGATGGCTTCTTGTATTGCCTCAAGCTGCTCTAAGCTAAACTCACTATTTTGACTAAGATCGAGGTCTATGGTGCCGTCAACCACCGCTCCTTGCACATTACCTTGCGGATTGGCACAGGCAACACAGTTTTCACCAAGGTTGATGGTTTCAACCTGCTCTGATATATCGACACTGGAGTTACGAGCAGTGATAATGACCTCATCGCCACGCAGTTGATCGCCCACTTTAAGCTCCCGCGCATTACCGCGGCTATCTATGGCAATCACCTCTCCGATGACTTTGACTACTTTGGCTCCTTCAATAGAAACTTCTTCGTTCATCCGATCCCCCGAACTTTTGAACTCAACAACGCAATTTTATTGATTTTTTTGTCAGCCAAGAGTAACAAATTTTTACACATTAGTGTTACATTTCAAAAAATTAAGTGACATGCGTTATATAAGAGTAAGTATAGACCGGATCTGTGAGCGATATTTGTAAGAAAAAAGGGAAATATCGTTTAACTACTTTCATATCAGCTAGCTTTAGATTATCTTCTCAACTTCAAGACTGTACGCATCTTGTTTCGCTTCATTGATGAGACTTTTGCGAAATTTGAGCAACAATTAGCTAGTTAGATTTTTTAGTATCTATAGTGATTAGTAAAAAGGAACACCATTAGGTTTCAATGGAATCATCACCAATTAATCTTCATAAGGTTCATGAATTCAGCAGAGAGACGTTCCGCCACCTGCCTAATTTGCTACCTGTTTTAGCAATATTTTTGCTCGCGTTTATCTTTTCCGTTGTCAGCAACTTCTATCAAGCAAAGCAAGCAACTCAGAATGACGGTCAACAAATGGTCAATGTGTTAGATGGTTACATTGATAACGTTGCCAGTGAGCTCTATCTCTTGAGTAAAAAAGTGACCGATGGTTGCACAACTCAAGACAAACTCAACATGCGTGCCCATGCCTTTAACTCAGAGTATATCAAGGAGATAGGCTTATATAGTAACGGCTACGTCACCTGTACAAGCAATGAAGGTCCCAATAAAATTCGCCTATCTGATGCAGTGTTAGATAGGATCAATGGCGCAACAAACAACATAACCATTTCAATTGGTGAATCAAGCAGTCATCTCCATACTTTTTTTGTCTACACATCGATCTCTGAATCGGTTGGGTTAAATGCACTGATCCCACCGGAGCGCTTTACCAAACTGATAGAGCAATCGGTAAAGGTTCATGAGTATCAATATCGACTGACGATATTAGGTTACGAACTAACCAACACCTATCAAGGTAATTTTCCTAAATCACAACTTGCGACGTTTACTTCGGAGCTTTACCCGTTCAAACTTGAGCTATTACCAACATTTGGCACCTATCAATATCATTACTTTGCCAATGTCTGGCAGGTCATTTTAGCCGCTTCGATATGCTCTCTGATTTATCTAATTGTTGGCTATCACTTACTCGCAAAACGTTCTATCGAATACACGCTACTCAACGCGATTTACAACGACGAAATCGAACTCTACTTACAGCCAATTGTTGATATCAATACCAACTTAGTTGTGGGCAGTGAAGCATTGGTGCGCTGGCATCATCCGATTCAAGGACAAATCTCACCGGAAGTTTTCATTCCGTTGGCGGAAAAGCTCGGTGCGATTGATTTGATGACAGAAAAAATGCTATCCATGGTGGCGCAATTTCTACATGACAATCCAAACTATCACCAATCAAAATACGTCAGTGTCAACGTAAGTCGTATCTCTCTGATCGATGAGCATTTCCTCAACAGCTTAACCAGTTTTGCTAACCGCTACCCGCTTTTCGTTGACCGAATTTTGCTTGAGGTGACAAAGAACATCGACTTTGACCAACAGCAACTCAAGAAGGCACTTAAGAACCTAACCAATATTCAAAAATTAGGATTCAAACTCGCCATTGACGACTTTGGTACAGGCTACTCAGGACTTAACTTTATCCGTCTCCACTCGTTCCAAGTGATGAAGATCGATCAGGTCTTCATCAAAAGCCTTCACTCAGAATCGAATATCACACCAGTATTAGTTTCTATGATCCAGCTTGCTAAAGAACTGAATATGAAAGTGATAGCTGAAGGGGTTGAGACTGAGCAGCAAATTGAATTACTGAGAAGACTTGGTGTGAGTTATATCCAAGGGTACTACTACTCTTACCCGGTCAAACCCGATGCTTTATTGGAATTGAGCGAAAAACAAGATTGTTCACCAGTTAAGCTAACCGCATAACAGAAAAGCCAACCCTAGGGTTGGCTTTCATATATACACTGGGCAGCGTTCTACGGCACACCATGACCTTTAGATGCGACCCAAACGCGATACCATTGCTCACGAGTCAACTCGATGTTTAGAGCATTGATTGCGCTTTCAACACGCTCAATCTTACCCGAGCCGATAATAGGTAGCGGTTTTGCTGGAAGTCGACGTACCCAAGCGTAAATCACTTCATCAATGGAGTTAGCGCCCACTTCTACACGAATCAGCTCCAACTCTTCTCGCACACGCTTGGCTTGTGCTGTTTCACCAGTAAAGATAGCGCCGCCGCCTAAACAAGACCATGCCATTGGGCGAATACGCGCTTTTTGTAGCTGATCAAGCGTACCATCATGTGCCACTTCAAAGTTAAGTGGATTAATTTCAATTTGGTTCGTCACCAATGGCTTGTGCACGCGATCTTGCAGCAAATCAAATTGGCTTGGGGTAAAATTCGACACACCAAAGTGCTTCACTTTGCCCACTTTGTGCAGTTCGGCAAAAGCTTCTGCAACTTCGTCAGCATCCATCAAAACGTCTGGGCGGTGAATAAGCAGCAGATCAATTTGCTCAATGTTTAAACGACTTAATGAGTTATTTACCGACTCATAGATATGAGCCGCGCTAGTGTCGTAATGGTTAACCTTGCGTTCAGGGAACTTGTCGCTGCATAACTTGATGTCGCACTTAGTCACGATTTCAATCTGGTTGCGTACCGATGGGTCAAGCTTTAGTGCTTCACCAAAAAGCTGCTCACATTCGTAATTCCCATAGATATCAGCATGGTCAACGGTGGTAATACCCAGATCAATGTGTTGTTTTAAGAATGTTAGGCGCTGCTGAGGTGTCATCCCCCACTCTGCAAGTCGCCAATAGCCCTGTACTAGTTCTGACAAATCCGGACCTTGCGATCCAACAGTCACTTTAGACACCATGTCTTACCCTCCTAAATAAACTGAACTTAGGCTATGCCGGAATCCCTCCTCACTCAATATGCAAGCCTGTCCTCGCCGTGATGAACTTCTCATTTTGAGTTGTCACGCACATTACCAACCAATTGACTAGCCGCAACACAACTAACGTGGTAGCTCACCATGCTGTTTTTTTGCGCGATATAGATAAGTTTAGAAGAATTAGGCTTTTGAGAGGGAATTAAAATGAAAAAGGCTCCTGAAATTAGGAGCCTTTAAACAATCTATAATGTTACTTTAGGGCGCGGCGCGCTTTCACCGCTTCAGCCAATTGCTTGAGCACTTTTTCAGTATCATCCCAACCAATACATGCATCAGTAATCGATTGACCATAGGTTGGCGCTTCACCATTCACCAAGTCTTGACGACCTTCAACAATATGAGATTCAATCATCACGCCAAAAATAGCGTCTTCACCACCAGCAATCTGAGTCGATACATCTTCACAAACATTAATCTGACGTTGGTACTGTTTTGAACTGTTCGCGTGACTAAAATCAATCATCACTTTTTGTGGCAAGCCTGATGCTTCCAGCTCTTGTTTGATAGCACCCACATGTTCAGCACTGTAATTCGGCTCTTTACCGCCACGTAGAATGATGTGGCAATCTGGGTTACCGCTGGTTTCGATAATCGCAGAGTGACCGAATTTGGTTACTGATAGGAAATGGTGTGATGCACTCGCTGAGCGAATCGCATCTGATGCGATTTTGATGTTACCGTCAGTGCCGTTTTTAAAACCCACTGGGCAAGATAAACCCGAAGATAACTCACGGTGTACTTGAGATTCGGTCGTGCGTGCACCAATCGCACCCCAACTGATTAGATCCGCGACATACTGCGGGGTGATCATATCCAGGAATTCACTTGCCGTCGGCATGCCCATATCGGTTAAATCAAGCAGCAGTTTACGACCAATACGCAGACCATCATTGATTTTAAACGTGTCGTTTAGGTATGGGTCGTTGATCAGACCTTTCCAGCCCACCGTTGTACGCGGCTTTTCAAAATAAACACGCATCACAACTTCAAGTTCTTCGCCAAGTTCTTCACGCAATACTTTAAGTTTTTTACCGTACTCAAGTGCAGCTTGCGGATCATGAATCGAACATGGACCAACAATCACTAAAACGCGATCGTCTTTACCCTGGAGAATGTCTGAAATAGCTTTACGCGAGCGAAAAGTGGTAGAAGATGCGGTTTCTGTCGCCGGAAACTTCTCTAGAACGGCAATTGGTGGCAATAACTCTTTTACTTTATTAATTCTTACATCATCGGTTTGAAACATCGCTACTTCTTCCTGTTATGCGACAAGTATATTGAGCCTTTCATTGAATGCTCAAACATCTACTCGTCTGTATTTATCCTGTCCCTTGTAACTTATCTGCCCAAAACAAAGCTTGCAACCATTTTTTTAATTAAAAGGCAACATTTCGCCATTCTTTACACAAATTACCGACTGTAAATTTAAATATACACACAAACCTAAAGATTGGTAAGTTTGAGAGAATCAAGAGTAACAGGTTAAATTTCAAAGCATTAGCATCGATCAACTTAAGCAACATGATGCTCTGGCGGGAAAAGTTGATAGCGATAAAATCAACCTAGCCCTAAACAGAATTTTTGTCCGTAAAGAAAAATGTGCGCTAGGAATGTGACCAGTTCACAAAAATTAGCCTCAAATGCCGCGAGTGAGAAGATACAAACGGTGGCAAAAAGCACCAATAAGTAAACCACCGATATTCACGCATAAGTCTAACAAGGAAAACTGTCGAGTTGAGATAAAAGCCTGCAATGTTTCGTCAATTGATACCGCTACTAACATCAAAGCAAGCAAAGGGGTCAAGCGGAAAAAACCATAATAGCGAAAGTAACAAGTCGGTGTTGACCAATTGGCAGCCCAACCCAGTAATAAAGCCATAACCGCATGCATCACCAAGTCGCCACCAGCCATATATTCAAATTGGCTCACAATGCCATTTTGCAACTGCAACGATTTGGCGATTGATGCGCCAGCTCCAAATGCAACGAGCAAACAGAGAAATGGTAAACGACGGTGAACAACAAGATGTGATGTACGCATGAAACAGATATCCAAAATCAACAACCGACCCTAATCAGCGCAACAGGATACGCAACTTGGCGCACAAATTAAAGGTCAAGTCGAATTTTGCTCTCACTAGGCAAAGCTGAAGGAACTATCCCCAATAATGATCACCCAAAAACAGGAGAAACAGTAGCATCAAATGATAAATGGAAAACTTAAAGGTTTCGATTGCCGTCTTCTCAGTCGGATTAAATTTAAGTTTCCATGCATAACCAATAAACCCTGCACTCAAAATGGTTGAACCAATCCAGTAAATCGTACCGGACATGCCCACTAATGCTGGTAGCAAACAAATGATTGCCAGTAACACGGTATAAAGCAGTATCGAGGTTTTGGTGTATTCCTCACCATGAGTTACCGGCAACATCGGAATATCCGCTTTGGCGTAGTCCTCTTTGCGATGAATTGCCAGAGCCCAGAAATGAGGTGGCGTCCAAATAAAGATGATCATAACCAGCAACCAGGCGTGACCATGTAACTCCCCAGTCACCGCCGTCCAGCCGAGTAACGGCGGCATCGCCCCCGCTATCCCTGCAATCACGATGTTCTGTGGCGTCGCCCTCTTGAGATACATGGTGTACACCACCGCATATCCCAGCAGACTGGCGAAAGTTAACCATGCGGTTAATGCATTGACAGCAAAAAACAAGACGGCAAAGCCTGCCACTCCAATTGAGAGAGCAAACAGCGCAACTCGACTTGGGGCAAGATCACCGCAAGGTAGTGGGCGGCGATGGGTGCGGAACATAATCGCATCAATTCGACGGTCAATAAGATGATTAAAAGCCGCAGCAGAGCCTGCCATCAAGCCAATACCCACCATACCCAAAACACTTTGTTGTACTGGCAATGCTCCGGGTACAGCTAAACACATCCCAACCAACGCGGTGAGCAGCATCAGCGCAACCACTTTGGGCTTGGTTAAAGTGAGATAGCTACGCCAAATTGAGCGCTCGGTAGTAAGTTCGGCAGTGATTGTTTTACTCATAAGAGGCCTCCTTGCCAACTTTATTCTTTATTGTACTTTTGTCGCTCACCGCATTGGTTAAGTTATGCCTGACCGATGTATGTCGCCACAAAAGATGGTTAATATATAAGGTATTGAGCAATAACAACGCAGCCGCTAAGTTATGCGCGACCGCAACGGCAAGTGGTAAACCCAACGACACATTACTGACGCCTAGTCCAATTTGAATAATCAGCAGTCCGGCGAGGCTTAACGCCGCGAGACGGTGCTTTTCCTGCGTAAACCAGAGTCTGATGATCAACGCTAATAAAACGATCGTCGTGATCATCGCACCAATACGGTGCGAGACATGAATGGTCATTCGCGCTCCATAATCCAGCGTGCCAAACTCGTAACTCTCTTGAGCTGGCTGAATTAAACGAAACGCTGTCTCGAAGTCCAAATACTGTTGCCAGTTACCCTGACATATTGGCAACTCAGTACACATCAAAGCCGCGTAATTAGAAGATGTCCATCCACCCAGAGCGATTTGTAAAGTCAGTACCAGAGCGCCAAGTACCGCAAGCACACGCGTTGTACTATCGCCAGTTGGCATATCATTGGTTTCTTTGCGCTCGGCGACTTGCCAGTAAAGCAGCGCTAACAAACAAAACAGGGTAAAGCCACCCAACAAGTGCCCCATAACTACGATGGGCATCAATTTCATGGTCACGGTCCACATGCCGAGCAACGCTTGAAAGACCACCACGAGTGAAATTGCCACCGGTAATCCCTTCCCTATATGCCTATGTCCCGTTTGCTTGTGAATTAGGGGCTTGGACGACAATGCTAATGCACTAATCGCAAAAACTAATAGCCCTAACGTTCCGGCAAAATAACGATGAATCATCTCTAGCCAGGCCTTGTCACTCTCAACCACCAGATCAGGATAAAGCGCATTGGCTTTTGCCAGCTCAGCTTGTGTGGTAGGTACATCTAGCTGCCCATAGCATCCAGGCCAATCAGGGCAACCCAGCCCTGCGTCCGCGAGGCGCGTATAAGCACCCAGCAAAATCACGCAGAAGGTCATCACTAGGCTTAATTGAAGTAATCGCTTTAGCATCATCAAGCCCCCTTACCCTACTCGAGATAATTTGAGCAACTTACGCAAATCGGCCAACAGGTCTTTGCTTTGGGGGATTAACTGCTCTTCCTTGTCCACTTGGGGATAGCGCATGACCAGTTGTCCTAGAGGGTCGACAATCACATATTCGTGTCGATGAACAATATTCGTAAACGCGGCATTCACGTTTACCATCTCAAGCTCAATATTCGCCATTGCTTGTAAGTCGCTATGCTGATCGACCAGCATCACAGGGGCAACGCGCTGTTGATATTTACCTAATGCAATATGGCTTTGTTGAAGATAATGAATTTGCTTTAGACATAACTCATCGCATTTTTCAGGCACTAAATACCCAAGCTGCCATTTTTCACCTTGGTGCGGGTTAGCTAAACCCAGCATCTGCAACGTTTGCGCGGGCTCTATTAGTTCCCCTTTATTGGTGACTCCGGAGTTGTACCAATGCTGAGAGAGCACTAATTTGGCGAGCAATGCGGGTAAAGCGAATACAGCGATCAACGCGAGTAATGTGACGCGACTGCGAGTAACTGATGGGCTCATAGACTCTCCTTAGTCGTAGTTTTCAAGGCTCTCCATAACCAAATAAGCGTTAACAGACCTAACGCCATTGCCATAGCAAACCATTGCACTGCATATCCTGTATGCTTGTCAGCGCTCATTGGTATCGGTCGCCAAGGCTGCAAATAGGGCCAATTAGAACTCAGAGGCTGCAAGACATAGGCTTCAATTGGCAATTGCCAGTACTCACTCAACTGCGCAATGTTTAAGTTTTGGATTCGCAGCGGTGTCGTGTTCTCTGCCATTAGTGCATCGCTGAGAGGATTGGTGCTGCGGGTATACAACCGTCCCTTGCCTTGATAATTTTCCGTTAACCACTCAACTTGAGGTAACACACTTCTTGATAGCGTCGCAGAGATAAAACCTCGTTCCAACAAGATGTGTTGACCATCACTCTGACGCATCAGCTGTAACGCTAAATAGCCAACATCACCGTTATAAGTTTGGTTATCGAGTAATAGATAGTAATTGGCCAATGGTGCAAGATCTGCCGTGACCGATACGCCATTCACATTAGTAGAACTATCAATATCTAAGCCGTTCAAACTCTGCGCCGCCTGTTGCTGATTGCTTTGCAGCGTTTTTTGCATTTCGCTCTTTTGCTTCGCTCGCTCTAGTTGCCACATCCCCAAGTTGACCAATATAGAAATAGCAACCAAGGTTAATATCAGAGCGAGCCAAAACATCGGCTGTTTCGACAACCCAACAAAGGATGACGATATGGTTTTCATTTTCAAATCAGTGCTGGTTTTACTACTACTCTTTATCATTGCTAACCTCGCCAAGGCGCTGATCGAAATGGTAAAAGGACCCAGTGAATCTGAAGATGAGCAACAAGATCAACCGCCAATGAGTCACTATCTTGGCAAGCGCGTCATCCTTTCAGCACTCGCCGTCGTGTTGATGCTTGTTGCACTACTCAGTGGCTTTATCGAACCTAACTCTCGTCCTTTTTAAGCTTTTTAACATGAGATTTTGTGGCTCAATGAGCCACTGACTCCGCTTAAAGTACATACACAAAAACAAACAGACACAGCCATACCACGTCGACAAAATGCCAGTACCAACTACCGGCTTGAAAAGCAAAATGGTCTTTCGGTGTAAAGTGATCTTTGGCAATACGTGCCAGTAACACAATCAAGAAAATCGAGCCCAGCAGGACATGCAATCCATGAAAGCCAGTCAGCATAAAGAAGGTGTTGCCATACACGCCCGATTGAAGCGTTAAGTCTAAATCCTGGTAGGCATGAATGTACTCAACCCCTTGGTAATAGAGGAAAAAGCCTGCCAAAACAATGGTGACCTCAAGCCAAACGATCAATGCCATGCGTTTATTTTGTTCAAGGCTAATGTGCGCCATATGCAGAGTAATTGAAGACAACAAAAGAATAATCGTGTTGTTCAAAGGGATGCCCTGCCAGCTCATCGCTGTGGTCGTTGTCCCATCTGGCGTGGTCGTTAATGGCCACATCGCTTCAAATGCGGGCCACAACACCTCATGGGTCATCACATTGTTATCCGCGCCGCCCAGCCAAGGTACCGAAATCATTCTGGCGTAAAAAAGTGCACCGAAAAACGCGCCGAAGAACATCACCTCAGAAAAAATAAACCAACTCATTCCTTGGCGAAAAGAGCGAGCAATTTGATCAGAATAGAGCCCACTCATCGACTCGCTCACCACGTTAGTTAACCAGCCCGCTAACATGTAGAGTAAGAACAAGAAGCCTAAACCCAACACGAGTTTAGAGAACACACTTGCACTCCCCCCTTCCGCCATCGTCTGCACAGTTAACCCCGCGCCAAGCGCAACAAGAAACAGAGCGATCGCGCCGACGATAGGCCAACTGCTTTGCGCTGGCACATAGTAGGATTGATGCTTAGAACTCATGGTGTGACTCCTTTCTGTTTGGCTGATACCACAGGCTTCACCTGTGCGGTTGTGGTCGGCTCAGAAACGGTATCGGTAATATCGTAAAGGGTGTAAGAGAGTGTCAATGTATGAATCGATTCCGGTATATCGCGCTCAATATAGAATATTAAGGGCATTTCAACGCTAGTTTGCCCCTCTAAAGGTTGTTTGTTAAAACAGAAACACTCCACCTTGTTAAAGTAACTCGCCCCTAGACCTGGTGAGACTGAGGGCACCGCCTGTCCAACAATGGTGTAATTTGCCCGGTTAAAGGCAAGATAAGCCGTTTGAATAACCTCGCCAGGATGCACATCCATCGATGTGACTTGAGGTTCAAAGTCCCATTTCATTGCCGGATTGGGATGAGCAATAAACTCAACTTTAATGGTGCGCGAGATATCAGGTGTTAATGCCGTCGGCTGTTCGACGGCTTGGGAGTTTGTCTTACCATTAATACCGAGCGCGTCACACATGATGTCGTAAAGTGGCACCAACGCGAAACCGAAGCCAAACATAGCGACCGTCGCAGCGAGCAGCTTAAGCGTTAACTTGCGATTAGCTGCATTGCTCTCTGTTGGATTTCGATCCTGCATACATCACCACCTTTAATCCACTTTCGGTGGAGTTGAAAACGTATGATGCGGCGCAGGGCTTGGTACCGTCCACTCAAGACCTTCTGCTCGGTCCCATGGTTTAGCTTGAGCTTTTTCCCCACCTTTAATGCACTTAATCACCAGCCAGAGGAAGATCAATTGAGACAGACCAAAGGCAAAACCGCCAATCGAAACTATCTGGTTAATATCGGCAAACTGAATTGCGTAGTCTGGAATTCGTCTTGGCATGCCAGCTAAGCCAAGGAAATGCATTGGGAAGAACAGCACATTAACGGAAATAATTGAGCACCAGAAGTGCCACAGACTCAGCTTATGGTCATACATATGACCAGTCCACTTCGGTAGCCAATAGTAGGCAGCAGCCATAATCGAGAAAACCGCACCCGATACCAACACATAATGGAAATGAGCCACTACGAAGTAGGTGTCATGATATTGGAAATCTGCTGGTACAATCGCGAGCATAAGCCCAGAGAAACCGCCAATAGTGAATAACACGATAAAGGCGATCGCGAACAGCATCGGCGTTTCAAATGTCATCGCCCCTCGCCACATGGTCGCAACCCAGTTAAACACCTTCACCCCGGTCGGTACGGCGATCAGCATGGTGCAATACATAAAAAAGAGTTCAGCGAACACTGGCATACCGGTGGTAAACATATGGTGCGCCCATACCAGGAACGACAACAGCGCAATACTACAGGTCGCGTAGACCATCGAATGGTAACCAAAGAGTTTCTTGCCGCTAAATGCTGGAATAATCGCCGATATAATGCCGAAAGAAGGCAAAATCATAATGTAAACTTCAGGGTGACCAAAGAACCAGAATATATGCTGGAACATCACTGGATCGCCGCCCCCTGCGGCATCAAAGAACGAAGTGCCAAAGTACTTATCAGTTAAGACCATGGTCACCGCTCCAGCAAGCACTGGCATCACCGCGATAAGTAGAAATGCCGTGATTAACCAAGTCCAAACAAACAATGGCATTTTGAACCATGTCATACCTGGCGCACGCATATTCACGATCGTCACGATAACGTTGATCGCGCCCATAATTGAACTGATCCCCATGATATGTACTGAGAAGACAAACAGGGCAGTACTGTCAGGACCATAGGTTGTCGATAATGGTGCGTAGAAAGTCCAACCAAAATCAGGACCACCACCTTCGGTAAAGAGTGAGGCAAGCAAAATGGCGAAGGCAAAAGGAAGAATCCAGAAACTTAGGTTATTCATCCGTGGCAATGCCATATCTGGCGCGCCAATCATCATCGGGATCATCCAGTTTGCTAGCCCGGTAAAGGCAGGCATAACTGCACCAAACACCATGATCAAACCATGTACCGTTGTCATCTGATTGAAAAATTGAGGGTCAACCAATTGCAAACCTGGCTGGAACAGCTCGGCGCGAATAATCATCGCCATTGCGCCGCCAGTTAAGAACATGATGAAACTAAACCATAAATAAAGCGTCCCGATGTCTTTATGGTTAGTCGAATAGATCCAACGCGCTAAACCTTTGGGGGCATGATGCTCGTGTTCGTCATGATCAATCGCAATGGTTGAATTGGCGCGGCTTAACTCTGCATCAGCAACCGGTGATGACTTTTCGTTTTGAGTAGTCGATGGTTTCATAATTCCTCCTTACTACTCTGACCTTGCATGGTAAAGTTATTAATGTCTGACGCTTGCACAACGTCACCGGTATTGTTATCAAACGCGTTACGTTGATAAGTGATTACGGCAGCGATCTCTTGCTCGGTTAGCTGACTCGCAAACGCCTGCATTGCCGTTCCTGAGCGACCGTTGACGATGATGTCAATATGTTGATCAACGTCGCCTGTCGCGACAGCACTGCCTTTGATTGCCGGAAAGGCGCCAGGAATACCTTGTCCATTTGCCTGATGACAGACCGCACAACGATCAACGTAAACCTTCTCACCGATTGGCATTAGCTCATCGAGACTCAATTCACTGGTAAGGGCTGCGGCGGCTTCTTGCTGAGCAAGCGCTAACTCTGCTTTCTTGTCTGCCAGCCAAGTGTCGTAATCTGCTTCGGTCATCGCATGGACCACTATCGGCATAAAACCATGAGCTCGACCACAAAGCTCTGCACACTGCCCACGATAAACGCCCGGCTTGTCGATTTTTGTCCATGCTTCGTTAATAAAGCCGGGGATTGTGTCTTTCTTGACAGCAAAATCTGGCACCCACCATGAATGGATTACGTCATCGGAGGTCATAAGAAAACGGACTTTGCGGTTGATAGGCAGCACCAAAGGGTTATCCACTTCTAACAAATAATGGGCACCTTTTTCTTCAACACCATCAATTTGGTTTTGAGAGGTTGCCAGCAAGCTGAAAAACTCCACATCTTCGCCAAAGTAGCTGTAATGCCACTTCCATTGCGAACCGGTGATTTTAACGGTTAGGTCTGATTGGGAGGTATCTTCCATTGCCACCAAGGTTTTAGTGGCAGGAATCGCCATCGCGATAAGAATGATGATGGGAATGACAGTCCAAATAACTTCGACTTTGGTACTCTCATGGAAATGAGCAGCAACCGCCCCTTTCGATTTACGGTGCTTATAGATGGAATAGAACATCGCGCCAAACACAACAAAGGCAATCGCACAGCAGATGTAGAAAATCAGCATGTGCAGGTGATAGACCTCAGAGCTTATCTGAGTCACACCCTGCGTCATGTTAAGCGCACTCTCTTCGGCAAGCGCTTGCGTCGACCAAGTAATGGCGAAAACTTCCAATGTTAGCCAAACCGTTAGTGGTATTCTTTTCAAAAGACCTCTCCTCTTTGTCTTTGCACTCTTATTGCGGTGCTATAAAACAAGGGTTCAATCACTTTTACGCAGAACACCCGATACCGAGTCACATCCCTAGTGATATCGTGCAATCCTTGCGCTTCGTATCTGGATTTTTCAAGTCGACTAGCAAGTAACGACTTGTTTGGGCTAACCTAAAACTAACGCAAAATGTTATATTTATGTTAATTAAGGCTAGTTAGCGATTTAAAAATGTGCAAGCTGATGAATGACAAATTAGTTTAGCGATTGCGCTCTCGTAAATGATAACTACTATCACTTACTATTTCGTTATAACACCTGAAGGTTACTCCAGAAGAAAGGGAAAAGAGATGAATGAACAAATCACCCAATGGTTAGCTATCGATCCAGATCCTCGTACTCGTGAGGAACTTCAACGTCTAGTGGATGAGCAGCAAACTCAAGAGCTGGAGGATCGTTTTCGCAGCCGTCTAGAATTTGGTACAGCTGGATTACGTGGCAAAGTGGGAGCAGGACCGAACCGTATGAACCGTTTGGTTATCCAGCAAACTGCCACTGGGCTCGGACAATACCTGATTCATCAATTTGATGATGCAAAACAACGTGGTGTCGTGATTGGTTATGACGGTCGTCCAGACTCAAAACAATTCGCGCACGACACAGCTGCAGTTTTAACCGCGCTGGGCATAAAAGTCTATTTAACTCATGATGTTGCCGCAACGCCAATCGTTGCTTTTGGTGTAAAATACCTCAATACCGTTGCGGCAGTCGTCGTAACCGCAAGCCACAATCCGCCAGAATACAATGGCTTTAAAGTCTACTGGGAAAATGGTGCGCAGATCATTCCACCGCACGATTCCGGAATCGCCCACCATATCGATGTCGCCGCCGAATCACCATTAGAGCTGTTGTGCGTTGAAGAAGCGGTTGCTCTCGACCGCTTAGTTTGGCTAAAAGACGAATATTATCAAGCCTATAGAGACGCAATGAATGGTAACCCGCTACTCAAAAATCATCACAACCCTGACGGTATTGCTATCGCATATACTGCCATGCATGGTGTTGGTGCGCGTATGGCTGAAACCTTGCTTGCCGATGCAGGTTTCAATCAAGTTTACAGTGTAAAAGAACAACGCGAACCAGACGGTCGCTTCCCAACCGTTAACTTCCCTAACCCAGAGGAAGCGGGCGCGATGGATATGGTGGTTGCGCTCGCCAAACAACACAATGCTGATATTGCCTGTGCTAATGATCCTGACGCGGATCGTTTTGCTGTTGCTGTGAGAAAACCAGACGGTGACTACCAAATGCTTACCGGTGATCAAGTCGGGTCGCTATTTGGACACTATCTATTGAGCCAAACCGATGCCAGCAAACAGTTAGTCGGGAACACCATTGTTTCATCGACGCTACTGGATAAAATTGCCAAATCTCACGGAGCGACTTACTACCAAACCTTGACTGGCTTTAAGTGGCTGACAAACGTTGCGATGCAAAAGCAAACTGCAGACAGCCAATTCTTGTTTGCTTATGAAGAAGCACTAGGTTACACCGTTGGCAATAAAGTCTGGGATAAGGATGGTTTATCTGCCCTAGTGGCATTTGCACAACTTACTGCGGAATTACATAACCAAGGTAAAACCATCTGGGATCAATTGGAAAGCCTGTATCGTCAGCACGGCATGTATGTCAATGCACAGCGCAGTATCGCGCTAGCACCTAATACGCCACCTGTCGGTGAAAAACTTCGCGCCAACCCACCAACTGCCATCGCAGGGCGAGCTGTTGAATCCACTGAAGATCTAAAATCACTGCAAAAGATCTACGCCGACGGGAATACGCAAAACATTGATTTACCACCGAGTGATGTGCTGATTTACCATTTGTCAGGCGGTGCGCGCGTTATTGTTCGCCCTTCCGGTACGGAGCCAAAACTGAAGTGCTACTACGAAGTGATTGAGCCGTTTGCCGCTGAGGAAGACTTCCAAGTTGCACAAGAGAAAGCGCAACTCGCAATGGATATGTTGATAGCTGAACATCAACATATGATTTAATTTAACTCATTGATTTTAAGCGGGTATTTAATGCCCGCTTTTTTTCATTTATCTACATATCAACTCTTTACAAACGCACCAATATCACTTGGATCTCGCAGAGATTGCGCAATGCCATGCTTTCTTATCCGTTTAACATTGCTGTTAATCAAATGACGCAGTACATAACGGTAGAGAAACTTTTTCGCCCCTCTCAAGTTACTACCTCGCGTTAAATAAAAGGTATCTGGCTGGGCGTAAATACCAAAGTCATCCGCTATTCCTTCTTTCTGTATGTAGGTATCTTCGCCAAACCAATCTATCTGAGTATCTCTCAAACAATTGACTGCGACACCATAGCCAGAAAATGCCGCACATCCTGAGCTAAAATGCTGTTGAACCTGAGAGAGGTAAGGTTTATCTAAAATATAACCTTCTAAGTTCACCCATTTGCCATTGAAATAGACCTCGACCCAACTGTGAATAATCTTTTCCGGTGCGAGCTTGAAAAGGTATTTAGGAATCGCACCAACCTGCAACTGGTTATAAATAGTAAAACCATGCAACCGAGTAGGAATACCAACTGCTCTAAGCAGAGCCATTAACAGAGTGCCTTTGGTATTACACTGCCCGTAACCATCTTTTAAGACCTGACTGGCTGGTATTGTGTCATCGGCATTATAGCCAAATACGATCTCATCGCGGACAAATGCATAGATCTCATCAATTGCATCATATTCATCGTGTTTGTGCCAAGTACGAGCTTTTATCAGCTGCTGGATTGCTTGATCTTCAAAATCCAACATCTCAGTTTTTTGTAAGTATTGCTTCATACTGCCCTCCTCATTGATTAACAGTAGGATAGCCAGTAACTGGAAAGAAAAATTGAATAAACTTGCTATGCTCTATTAATCGGTACATCAATAAATGCGAGTAAAAATATGACAGGGAATATGCGTTATTTATTAATCGTTACGCTAGGAATTGCCGCAAATGCGCATGGTTATGGAAAGATAGAAAATATCGAGAATTGCGCCAAGTTGCTACCGGAAGGGCACCAATACGCCGTTTCAATTCAAGTAAACGTCGACAAAACCCGCCAACCGAGTACCGTTGCGGGTCAAATATCAGTAAATGCCGACACAGACAGTCAGTTTGAGAAACAAGTTCAACCGTTTGTTGACTGCGTTGGACCACTTGTTAAAGTTGAAGTCGAGCCCATTAGTGAAGAAGAAAAACTAGAGTCACTCAAGCCACTATTTCGCGATATAGTCTATTAAACTCAATACCTTAATTGTCGAGTTTAAACATCGCTTTCGATTGTCGTATCGATATACCAAAGATCGCTTTGAACGTGCGGCTTAAGTGGGCACTATCGGAAAAACCTGCTCGATAGGCGGCATCTGTCGCCGTTTCTCCTGCAATGATAAGCTTCACCGCGCAAATTAATCGGCGCCATAATAAATACGGGCGCCAAGCGATCCCCATCTGCTGTTTAAACAGATGTAAAAAGCGGCTCTCTGATAAAGCAAGCTCCTTGGCAACTTGTTCTGCACGCCAATTTTCTGGCTTCAAACACTCGTTAGTAAAGCAAAGATTCAGTTTTGAAATGAGTTGGTTAATCCTGTTGTCATTCACACTCACCTCACCCAAATAGTGCTCCCAGTGAACTTGGTCGTCTAACTGATTGAGAAAACTTATGATCTGCTGATAAGGAAAATCGATATCGAGTTGTGTCAATGCTTCGCGAGTACCATCAAATGGCAGAACATCGGCATTACTCAGTAGCTTTAAAAGCTGACGACCTATTTCTGACTGAGGCTCAATCAGCACTACCCAACCTTTTTGCATATTGAGAATATGAGGAACGTTGCTGTTAAGCAGCGAGCAACGCACTTCCCTATCATCTGATGTTTGATTGTCACTCAACAATAACGAGCCCGTACCACAAAACATGGTTAACTGTAGCAACGGATGATTGTGCTGCTGAGTATCCACCATCTCACCATAGCTGACGAGCATGCCAGGTATCACCCAAACTTGAGGAGCAACCGCCATCTAGCCGATACTCTTTTGCAGAAAGATTTTATCGACATTCGGCATTGGGAACCCTGTGAATCGCCCCACCTCTTTGAAACCCATTTTTAGGTAGAACTCACGAGCTTGGAAAGTAAAAGTATCCAGGCAGATGGTTTCAACCCCAAGCAGCTTCACTTCACGTTCAACACGCTCGAATACTTGAGTCCCTAATCCAGTTTTTCTCTGACTCTCATCAATCCAGAAATACTCGATAAAAAGCGTGTTGGTAAACACCTCACCAAACAGCCCACCAGCAAAGTGATCGAATTGATCTTTAACAATACAGGCAACAGTTTGGCTATCTTGATCTGGAAAAAACCGAACGTTATAACTGCGTAATCCCGCTAAAATATCGCTTCTTGCCGATTCAGGTGGGTTTAATAAAAACTCCATTTGCATCGTACAACTCCTTTGCACACTTAATATGCCGATCAATGGTCAGGGTAGTGAATAACAAATATAAAAAAGCCAGCTTAATGCTGGCTCAATCGATTATAACGTCAATTACGCAGTAAAAAACGAGCTTAGCATCCAGATAGCTAAAATTAGGAAGATAGCTCCCATAAATTTATGCTGGTAGTTTCTGAACTTAGCGTTTTCTAACAAACCCTTACCGAGTGTTCCGACCAACGCAACCAGCACTAAGTTAAATAGTAGACCGAGTACGTTAAGCAGTAGACCAAGTGCAAGCATCTGTTCGCCAGAGCTTGCCGCGATGTTACTTGAGACAAATTGTGGCAAGAACATCACAAAGAAGACCAGCGCTTTAGGGTTAAGCAGATTACTAATTAAAGCACGCTGATAGAAGGTCGTCGCCATCTTGTTCTGCTGATCAAGTTCTGGGGCATCTGCCGCTTGAGAGCGAACACAATCCCAACCCATTTTTAGCAGATAAGCACCGCCTAGTAGATGTAAAGCTTTAAGCGCCATTGGGCTCATAGCAATTAGCGCAGAAACACCCAGGGCAGCAAGTAAAGTCAGAATAATTCCAGAGGTTGCGTTACCTAGGCTAGCAAAAACGCCAACTCGTCGCCCATAGCTCATACTTGAACTGGCGATCAGCAACATATCTGGACCTGGCAGCAACAAAAGAGCCACCACTGCCGTTAAATAGAGCGGCAGAATAGACATATCGATCATAATTATTAATTATTAGGAACAGGACGGCGCGCATTTTATATTGCATTAAGATCGATATCTAGCCCATAACACCAAGATTAAAGTCAGATTTAGACTATATGCCACCACTAGCATTTGCACTTTAGCCTGATAAACAAGGATGTGGGTTCAAACTGTGCTATGTTGCAAACAGCAATTTTGTACAAAAACTCTCAATGAGTTTGAATTACTCTATGCGTACAGGCGATCTTGCAAGGAGTGCAGTGATGGAAAAAAAGGATTTTACTGAAGGCGCAACCTTTCAAACCGCTGGGGAGTTGGGAGGGCTAGAATTTATTGAAGCTAAGTATAAAACCCACAACTTCTCCCGTCATAGCCATGAAGGCTATACCATCGGTGTGATTGAGAAAGGTGCGCAACGCTTCTTCCGTACAGGGGGCAATCATATCGCCCCGCAAGATAGCATCATTTTAGTGAATGCCGACCAAGTGCATAATGGTCAAAGCGCGACGGAAGATGGCTGGGAATACAAAGCCATGTACCCGCTTCCAGAGCAGTTCGCGACTTTAACCCAGGGGCTCAACTCAGAGACTGTCATCCCTTACTTCCCTGAGCCTGTGGTTTATGATCCCGAAATGGCACAGCAACTCAGGCTAGTTTTCGATACCCTTGAAAATTCTGACAACCGTCTGTTACGCGAAACCTTGGTTTACGGAACGCTGGTTAAACTCATGAGTCGGCATGGCAAAAAACGCCGCGAATATGAGCCAAACACTCGTAGTAAGCAACAATTACTGGTAGCGAAAGAGTTTCTTGATGATTTCCCTCAAGCGGATGTCTCTTTAGAAGAGCTCGCCAAACTAGCGAATCTCAGCCCGTATCATTTTGCTCGCTCTTTTCAAAAAGAATTCGGGTTTCCACCCCATGCCTATCAGGTGCAATCTCGGCTGCGTTATGCCATCCGCTTGATGAAACAAGGTCATACGCTATCGGATATTGCTCAAGAGTCCGGCTTTCATGATCAAAGCCATTTGCACCGCCACTTTAAGCGCGCAATGGGCGTTACACCGAAGCAATATATGAAATCGATAAACATATAAATTAAGAAGCGCAATTTTATACAATTTCTTGTTCTCTTCTCATGGCGAAATAGAACTATAACAAGCGCACAACTGAGGAGAACCAATGAATACAGACGTACAAGTTATGCCAAGTAGATACTCATTATTTATGCAAGGAACCGTGGCGATGATCCCGCTTAGTGTGGCAGTCATTCCATGGGGATTACTCGCCGGCTCCTATGCCATTGAATCCGGGTTAACTCCCATTGAGAGCCAAGCGTTATCAGCGATCTTGTTTGCCGGTTCCGCTCAACTGGTTGCCACCGGTATGATTAAAGCAGGCGTTGGGCTAACAACGATGTTGCTCACGACCTTATTTATCACCTCCCGTCATTTTCTGTATAGCGTTTCAATGCGTGACAAAATAGGTCCCTTGCCGCTGCGTTGGCGTTTGGCTTTAGGCTACCTACTCACCGATGAGCTGTTTGCAATTTGTGGCAATCAATCAGACAAGCGTTTTGAACCTTGGTATGCGCTAGGTGCGGGTTTGAGCTTCTATATCTGCTGGAATCTGGCAACTTTTGTTGGCATTGTCGCAGGCAGTTATATACCTGCACTCAATGAACTCGGTTTGGAATTCGCTGTTGCCGCAACCTTTATTGCGCTGGTCATTCCCAACATCAAAAACTCCCCCACCTTTGTCGCGGTGGTGGTCGCTTTAGTGCTTTCGGTGACATTAAATCTATTACAGATCGAAGGAGCGTTAATGGTCGCCAGCCTTGGTGGCATGTTAGCGGGTTATTTAGTGGAAACGATGGTTAAAAAGTCGAGCTAGAGAGGAAACAGCGATGATTATGTTATCAATTTTGGCAATGGCAGCATTGGTTTTCTTCAGCCGTTATGTGTTTCTTGAGCCTAAGTTACCACTGCGCTTAGCCCCTCAACTACAAAGCATGTTGAGTTACTCAGGACCAGCTGTTTTGACAGCCATCCTCGCGCCGATTGTATTCGCGCCAGAGGGTGATTTGTGGTTAGCACCGACTAACCCCTATTTGCTCGCATCTATTCTAGCCTGCTTGATCATCTACAAAACAGGCAACGTATTATTGACGACCGTAATTAGCATGCTGGTATTTTTGGTCCTCAATAATTTAGTGTTTTAGTGAGTAGAAATCACAATAGATTCAAACTGTCGATACTCACTCCAGATACGTAAAACGCCAGCATAGTGCTGGCGCTTTGGCATTCGCTGATTTAGGCATTTAACTGGCGAGCCACTCAATTTCAATCAATGTTTTACCAGCATGAATTAAACGACCTAAGAAGATATCTCCAGCTTGGACTTCTCCTACCCCTTTTGGTGTGCCTGTCATGATCACATCACCGTCACACAACGTGGTGTAACTTTTAAGCTCATCGACAATCACTTGCGGAGGATAGATCATCTGTTTGACGCCGCCTCGCTGAACACGTACGCAGTTAATAAACAACTCGATTTCTAACTCGTCGATAGTTAAACCTTGCAACGAGATAAAACGACTAAATACCGCCGAGCCATCAAATGCTTTGGCTCGTTCCCAAGGCAAGCCTTGCTGTTTAAGTGTGGCTTGTAATTCTCGCTTAGTAAGATCTAACCCTATCCCTACAGCCGATAACTGCCCATTGTTAACCACGAAACAGATTTCACCTTCGTAGTGTAATCTTTCTTGGTGATAGGCGGTTAATTGGTTGGTTATCGCAGTTGAGGGCTTATTGAAGACCACCATCTGTTCAGGCACAGCATTGTTCAGCTCCGCAATATGATCGAGATAATTACGCCCAACACACAGCACCTTCGTCGGCTGAATTGGGTTGTCTTCAACAATAATAGAGTGCATGCCATCGTCCCTGAATTTTCGTGAAGGCACATTCTAGCCAAAGATTGTTTCAGGCAAACAATATTCGCTAACTAAAGTAAAAAACTCAGAGCTTGCGCTCAAAAGCAAACTCTGAGAAGAAAGGCAGAACTTAATTAGGTTTGGGTTTAGAAGAAGTAGCGAGCACCGACTGTGTACTCGTCGTTTTCTTCTTTGTTGATATCATTGCCTAGGTCGATTTGGTAACCAGCGAAAGCAACTAAGCCAGAAGTCACGGTGTATTCTACTTGAATAGCCGTTTCACTATATTGCGTCTTATCAGTCTTATCATCTTCAACTGATTCATAGTTAAGTATTACGTTTACACCATTATCCAGTCCAAATGCTGCAATCGCTTCGTATTGCTTAGTATCGTCTAATCCATTGTAAAAGTTGTCGTTATCACCATACACTAAGGCAACATATAGCCCTTTGCCGTAATTACCATAATTGGCAGCAAACACGTGCGAACGAGCTTTCTCTGAGTCAACATCACCTTGGTTGTAGACATAACCTAGTCCAAAGCCTGCAAACACCGTACTAACTGCAATTTGACCACGAGCATCATAATCAACTCCAGTAGTGACGGAAGTCACTTCGCCTGTTACTAGGTTTGCTACCTGTGAACTTGAAGTCTCAGTATTTTCACCTTGCCAGCCTAAGCCAATATTAAATGCAACATCATCTGAAGCTCTTAGGGTATTACGGTAACTGACCATTTTTTCAGCACGCGCTGAGCCCAATTGATTGAAGTTTTTTCCATATAAAAAATCATTAGCAAACGCGATAGGTTTATCTGCCACACCTGCAACGTCGTAATAAGGTGCCCATTGAGTCCCTACAACTAAGCGACCAGCTTGTTCATGAGTAGCACCGATATAGCCAAGACGTGTGGAAAATGTTGTTTCACTTCCTTCTAGGTAGTTAATTCTCCATTCACCTTTGGCATCAATTGTTACGCCATTGCCAATCTCTTTTTTACCTTCAACATTAAGACGTGGAGAAACCTGATGTACCTTGAAATCTTCAGATCCGCCATATTCACCCACACCAACATCTACGTAGCCACCGATAGCTAAAGATGTGCCACTTCCACTATAAACTTCCGCTGCAAATGCACTGGTCGATGCCAGAAGAGTAGTCGCCACTGCCATGGCAATATTTGTCATTTTCATCTTTGTATTTCCATATTCTATTTGATAGCAAGCCGAAGCAACGGTACTACCACAATCCGCTGTTCCCACTTAAAAGCTAGTAATAGAACTGTAACTTTCAAATTGAAAATGAAATAAGTTTCCGAAAGTCACAGCAAACTATCGTCTAGTTTATATTTCTATTTATGTAAGTTATTAATCATGAAGCAATAATAACTACCACCCACCAAAACAATAAACTTTGCGACCGACATCACACTTTGTAATATTTACAGAAAATCACCCTATTTGAGTGCGCTAGTTATCAATTTCAGAAATATAAATTCTTGATTGTATTGACTCCGTTATTTTCCTTGAGTCAACTAAGTTACTTAGATGCAATATCCAACCTGAAAATGATCAATTTTGATCAAAGGCAGTGAAGTCATTTGGCTTAACTGACTAATTAATTTAAGCCAAATGGCGTCTAGAGAAATATTGGAATTTTATTACTCACCACTGCCAATAGTGAGCAATACGTCGTGTTTTATCGATGAAAAAGTAGACTCAACCAGTTTCATAGTTATGCTACGGGCAAGTTATAGGAAGAAGTCATTATGTCTCTATTAAGCCGTCAGAAACGTAACCGCACTGCTGCCCGCATTCGCTCTCGCGTTAAAGGATTCACCCTAGTTGAGTTAGTGGTCGTCATTACTATATTAGGTATTCTCGCTGTTACTGCCTTAAGTACTTTTCAATCATTTCGTAAAGATGCCAAAATCTCCGCACTACATGGGGCGAAGGATGCGTTTGCTACTTTAAACACGCAGGTGTATGCCAAAGCAGTACTTCAAGGAGAAGAAAACACAGTAGCCAGCATGAGTAACATCGATCTCGACGGTGATGGTAATAACGATATTAGAGGATATTATGGGCGTATTTATTATGTTCTACAGCTTGAGAAATGGTTGATATTAGGCGATGACTTTACCATTAGCAGCCCATCCCGTGGCAACCCTGCTAACCCAATATTTATTATTGGATTTGGTCCGAACAAACCGACTACAAGCACTAAATGTCATGTCGAAATCTACTACCCCCAAGATGCCTCGGGTGATGTTAGATATGGAGTAGTCAGCGACAAGTGTTAACCTATCACTGACATTTATTTCAACCACTCTTGATACTTAAGATATTTGAGTATCAATGTTGTCAAACCACCGATTCCCATAAGCATCTGAATAGTTCGGTTCGCTTATTCCCTGCGCCAACGTAGCGCTTGGTTTTAGTGGACCAACAACGGTCTTATACGGGATGAAGCCCGCCCATGCTGGTATATCTAAATCAGCGTTATCGTCATTCACTTCTCCACCACTGATTTTAACCGAAGCTTCGGTTAAAGGAATCTCAAGCAGCATAGTGGCATCAAGCTCTTTATCGCTACTTAAGCGAATATCCTCACAGCGTCCTGGAGCAATCTGCTCAATAAAGTGATTGAGTAAGCGGTCTTTCTCACCACGATCTTCAACTCGCTCAAAACTGCCAAAAACAACCGCTGAGCGGTAATGCGCACTGTGATGAAATGCGGAACGCGCCAGAACCCAACCGTCAAACAAGGTAAAGGTTAAACAAGTTTGTTCACCTTGCGCGAGGTTACGCATTAGACGGCTATTGTTAGCACCATGAATATAGACCTTGTCGTCAACTCGCCATGCCAGCATAGGAATGACAACAGGACCAGATTCTTGATTGATAGCGATATGCGCAACCAAAGAGTGATCAATCACTTGATACAAGGTTTCGACATTGTCTTGCGCTTTATGAGCAGCTTTTTTGACTGTGCTACGCGGCGTATTGGATAACATAAACTTCCCTAATAAACATTGCTTTAGAGTCAATATAATCGCAAACTGGCATTATCAGGAGAGCCAATTTTAGCTAAAATATAGATCCAGTTATAAAAGCCAATTACGAGAGTCAGCCATGCCGCATATTGATACTGGAGATCTAAAACTGCCCGATAACTGCACAACGCTGCAGCAAGGTTTATTCGACGCGATTCGAAGCAAAATCGTACAAGGATACTGGGCTACCGCGAGTCAAATCCCTTCGACACGCAAGCTCGCCGAAGAACTAAAAATTAGCCGCAATACGGTCTCAGCTACCTATGAACAATTGGTATTTGAAGGCTATATTGAAAGCCGCAAAGGCAGTGGGTTCTACGTCTCACTGGAACTGCCAGATGATTACCTTCCAGAACATCACTCTCAGCCAACTGCGCTAATCAGCTCGGTTAGCCTGAATAAAAACCGTGCTTTTGCTCCTGGAGTACCTGACCTGTGCCAGTTCCCATTAAAAAAGTGGCAGCGTTATGTGCAAATACACGCCTCACGCCCGTCAATATTAGGTAATGATGACGTGCAAGGATGTCATGAGTTACGCCAAGCGCTAAGTGATTACTTGTCCGCTAGTCGCTCGGTAATGTGCAATGCTGAGCGGATTATTATTACCAGCGGCGCGCAGCAAGCCCTTTCTATCGCCGCAATGGCGACACTAAATAGTCAAGATACTCTATTACTGGAATATCCAGGTTACGTGCAAATGGATAAAGTTGCCCGCCTGTTTAAATTAAATAAACACCCTATTGCGGTTCATCCTGTTACTGGACTCGATATAAATGCACTATTGGCTACCAAAGCAAAAGCGCTCTATGTCACACCTAGCAACCAGTATCCAATGGGGACAACCATTAATACTGAACAACGGCTTAAGATCATTAAATGGGCTCAGCAGAACAAAGGGTGGATCATTGAGGATGATTATGACAGCGAGTTTCAATTTGCCCACCGCCCCTATACCAGTATGCAAGGCTTAGCTGGGCAAATTGGTCTAGACGATCACGTTATCTATATTGGCTCACTCAGCAAGGTCATGTTTAATGGTTTACGTTTGGGCTATATGGTGGTGCCTGAGCACTTAGTGGCAAGATGCAATGAAATCAAAGATGCTCTAACCGGAGATTCACCTGTACATATGCAATATGCCTTAGCCGATTTTATTGCCGATGGGGAACTATTGCGACATATCCGCAAAATGCGACGTCTATATAAACAGAAGCATCAAACGATCACCGAAGCGATTGAAAAGCACTTCGGCGCTAATATCGAGATCATCAGTCAAGCAAGCGGTCTTCACGTCACTCTGCGTTGGCATGGTGGCATTGATGAAGAAACCCTGCGAATGAAAGCTGAGCAACAAGATATCGTAGTGCGAACGCTGAACTACTATGAACCTGATGGTAGCAATGGACGTGATTGGCGTGGCGTTGTGCTGGGTTACGGCAACACGTCTCTGAGTGACATCGAGCCGAAAATAGCCAAGCTCGCAGCATGTTTTGCAGGCTAGGCTAAATAGCTCGTTACTCTAGCTTCACCCGTTAACATTAACTCGCCATAAGTTGTCGAATCTGTTCGATCGTTTGCTGGGCGTTTTGATAGTCAATCGCCAGTTCAACCAGTTGTCCTTCGCGCTCAAAAAACAGTGAAGGGAAGCTGTTGCCACCTATCGAGCGAGCGAAGGCGATTTCACGCAGCATAGCTTGATTAAGGCTTTCACTGTGCAGATCTTGGCTAAACTTTTCACAATCGAGTTGAAGCTCTGCAGCAAGCTGTTCTAATACTGGGGTATCACTTGGGTTTAAAGCACGTAAGTAATACGCTTTTTGAATAGCACTGATCATTGCTCGCTCTGCCCCTTGTTTTCTCGCAGCGAGCACTGCGCGACAAGCGGGATAAGTGGATCGACGTGGCGTGTTGTCCGTCCAGAACTGATAGTTAAACTCCGTACCGAGATAATCAGCAATCTTACGCCAATAGGAAGCGATTTGACGCTGCATTTCTTCTGGCATTGGCTCATCACTATCTGGGGCTAATCCGCCAACCAAATATTGAATCTCCAAGCTGGTCGCAAAATCATGAGCCAGTGTTTGCTCAATTTGTTTCCACGTTGGTTGATAACCCCAACACCATGAACACATTGGATCATGAACATAATAGAGTTTCGCTTTACTCATCTCACCGTCCTTGTTCTTTCTCGATTCTTTTGTCTCAGTTCTCGACTCTAAGCTCTTTGATCTCGACTCTAAATTCTAAGATCTAAACTCTCGCCTCTCACTCTACAAGCAAAAATGACAATTCTGATCATCCAGACCATGCGTACCATTGCGACTTGCGATATGTTGCTGACCTGCATCTAAGCCCATCTGGTAGCCTTGGTCAAGCACTGCTCGATTCATGGTCAGACGTTTTACGGCAAATTCATCGGGCGGGGCTATCACACGGATAGTCGCATCACTTGGTGGATTACGAATAAACTCTAGCGATTGGTTGTAGTTGTCCGCTCGAACTAACATAGATTCCGCTACCGTTGGATAACGAGCCAGCAAGCGTTTCATTAGCCAAGGAGCGCGAGCTGGACGCATCTTGTAATTCAGCGGTTGCGATAGCACCACGGTAATATCACGCGCACCGCGACGATACGCTTCTTTAACGGGAATAGAATCCGCTACCCCACCATCGGTATAGCAGCCACCTGAAAAACACGGTGTTGTGCGGTAGGCAATCGGCAGTGCGGTTGTCGCCTCTAACACATTTTCTAGGTTACAGGGTTTCAATTGAAAATAGTCGGCATTGCCAGTTTCAATGTTCGTCACTGCCGCATACATCGGGATTTGATAAAGTGCATTTTCATCCAATGGAAAACGATGATTAGACTCTTCAATCAACCAACGTACATCGACTAAATCACCACCACGCGCAAAGCGAGCGCGGTTAAAAAAGCGCTTATCGGTCGCCAACTCGGTAATCACTTGATAGCTTCGACCCGGCGCGTGAGACAAGTAGCCTAGTAAGTTAGATGCCCCAGCTGAAACACCTATTACAAAATCATAGGGTTTAAACTCTTGCTCCATAAAAGCATCTAATACGCCGCAGGCAAAAATGCCACGCATTGCGCCACCTTCCACTACCAAGGCTTTGTTTGTCATTACTAACTCTGCATATTCATTATTGTTTTGAGTATGAGAAGATTAGCGAAACATGTGCCACAACTCTAATTGCTTAAAGTTATCGGACTAATCAGCAATTTCTATCAATATGGCGCAACCCCAGTAGTAGTTAGCTCAATTGCTTGTAAAAATAGACGGTCGCATCTAGTTCACCATTAGAGCTCAAGGCAAATTGCGGAATTTCACCCACTTGTTGATAACCAATGCGTTGATAAAGCAATGACGCCATGTCTCCTTTACGCGTATCAAGCACTAACAGCGAAACGCCCAACTCTTGCGCCGAATGCTCCATCATGCTCATCAACGGTTTACTGATCCCTTTGCCTCTGTGCTGAGTTTTGACCATCAACTTCTCTACTTCGCCACGATGTCGACCATTTGCTTTGGAGCATAAGCCCAACTGCACTGCGCCAATAACGTGTTGCTGTTCTAGCACGATATACAGTTTTCGCTCACCTTCTCTCAAATCCGCTTCCACATTGAGCCAGTAATCATCGGCTTGCGAGCTTTCAATAGGTAATACAAAACCAATCGACGCCCCCTGTTCCACGCTATCAATCAATAAATCACGTAGGTCAATTTCATAACCAGCAATGCTTGATATTTCCTTATATTCCAACATGTACTACTCCTTGAGGTTAATTGCCGCCCGCAATATCAATAAATGATCCGGTCACAAATGAAGCTTCGTCACTTAGCAACCAGGCTATCGCGCTAGCCACTTCTTCAACTCGCCCGCCTCGCTTGAGCGGTATCTTACTTGCTAAACGGTCAACTCTTGCATGCTCGCCCCCATCGGCATGCATCTCCGTATAAATGCAGCCAGGTCGAACACCATTGACCCGAATATTGCGTTCTGCCAACTCAAGAGACAATCCTTTGGTTAGCGAATCCATCGCGCCTTTAGATGCGGCATAATCAATATATTCAAACGGCGCGCCTGTTCTTGATGCCGCCGAAGAAACATTGACGATTGAACCGTCGCTTGGAAGCTGTTTGATAAACTCTTTACTACAAAGAAAACAACTCATGACGTTGGTATCTAGAATAGTGCGAAAACGCTCTGAACTGATGTTTTCCAAAGTGGATTGTAAGGAAAGAACACCGGCATTATTGACCAAGTGAGTGACGCGACCATATCGACTGGTTACTGCTTTGAACATCGCTTTCACTTGCTGTTCATCTGCGACATTCGCTTGAAATGCAAAAGCTTCACCACCTTGCAGTTGTATTTCCGTTACTACGCTTTCTGCGGACTCAGCATCATTAACGTAGTTCACACATACCCAATAGCCTTGATTCGCCAACAGTTTGCACGTTGCCGCACCAATGCCTCGACCACCTCCAGTGACAATCACTACTTTTGCCATCCTATCTCCTAACCCTTTCGCTTCCTTACAACTATCGAACTAGTGTTCTACATCAATGGTTAAGTTTCAACCAGTTGGATACCTTCTTTTACAATTGCTTTTTTACTATTGATATCACTCTCAGAAACGAAAAAGCCCGCACAAGGCGGGCTCAAGATAGATGTTGTCGAACTTAGCAGATTTGACCTGCGGTAATCGCAATATCTTGTTTGTTATCGATCGTTGCCTGAGCAACCAAACGTAAACCTTCAACAATCACATCCAACGACATGGTTGCTTGGTTACCGGTGGTATCTTGCGATGGCAATAGAGGAATATGCACGAAACCATGAGCAATATTCTTACCACTTAAGTAATGCTGTACGCCATAGAATAAGTGGTTACACACAAAAGTACCCGCCGTGTTCGATACTTGGCATGGAATACCGTTTTCTTGTAGCGTGCGTGTGATTGCTTTGATTGGCAAAGTCGTAAAGTAAGCATCTGGACCGTCGGCTACAACCGGCTCATCAACTGGTTGATTACCCCCATTGTCAGGAATACGGAAATCATCCACGTTAATCGCGACACGTTCAGGCGTAATACCAGCACGACCTGCTGCTTGACCAACCGTGATAACAAAATCTGGTTGATGTTGTTCAATTGCTGCGATAACCGTATCTACCGACTCATAACGAGTGACTGGCACTTCACATACGACAATCTCACCACCATCAAGCTTTGCTTGAGCCAGTTTATTCACCGCTTCTAGCGCAGGGTTAATTGACGCGCCACCAAATGGTTCAAAACCAGTAATTAGTACTTTTTTCATCATTATTCTCAAAACGCAAAGCTATACATAAGGAAGATATTAAACGTTAGAATCGCCAAACCTGGGATCACCTGCATCATAATAACATGATGTTTATTCTTCAGTTCAAGGAGCGCTGCAGGTACAACGTTAAAGTTGGCAGCCATTGGCGTCATCAGTGTACCGCAGTAGCCAGACAGCATACCTAACACACCAATAATTGCTGCGTTACCGCTATGATCTAGGATAAGTAGTGGAATACCGATACCTGTGGTGATAACAGCAAACGCCGCGAACGCGTTACCCATAACGATAGTAAATAGCGTCATGCCAACACAGTAAGCAATCACTTTCACTAACAGCATGTTTTCTGGGATCATAAGCTTCACAATTGAAGCTACGGTATCGCCCACTCCTGCTTGGTTAAACAAGTAACCTAGCGCGGCAAGGAATTGAGACAGAATCGCCGCCCAGCCTATCGAGTCAATCAAACGACGACCTTCATTCAGACTGTGCATTGGCTGACTCTTAGTGATCACCAAAGCTACGATAATCGCCGCAATAGAGCTAATGCCTAGACCAACTAGCGCACCTAGAGAAGTTAGCTGGCTGATCAAAACTGTACCAGCAGGAACGACAATCGCTGGAATAAACAGTTTGTTTTTTAGAACGGAAGCACTTTGCTTACGCTCTTGATCATTGGTTGTGCCGTAGTTGCCTGTGCCCATAAAGCCACCAGCCGCTAAAGCTGTCAGTGCTAAAACCATCACACCGGTTACCCAGTGAGGTATCATCGCACCAAAAATAAACGTAATGCCATAGATTAGCCAAAATAGACCACTACCAATACGTTTAGGGTTCTGTTTATCAAGAAAACTTTGCAGTGAAAAAGCTAGTAGCAGTAAGCCGGTAGCTTGGTATACATATTCAAGCATGGATTATTGCTCCTGTTGCGACGCGTTGGTCGCTTCTGTGGTTGTCGCTTTATTTAGACGCGCACTGATGTACTTAGTGTAAATTCCAAATACCACAAACGATGCGATAGCTGTTGGCAGCGCCCAAAGCGCCATTGTTTCCAATTTCACATCAAGTTGGTTATCGCCCATTACGCCTTTAATCAGTAGTAGACCACCAGTACCAATAAACAGCAATTGGCTGAAGAAGTTGCCAAAGTTCTCACTTGCCGCAGACAGCGCGCGAATCGTTTGACGTTTCTCATCAGCGAGATTCGGTGATGCTTTCTCAGCTGCCGCTTCTGACATAGGTGCAATCAGTGGACGAATCATAGACGGGTGACCACCAATGTTTAATCCCATACCATTGGTGATCTTACGCAGCAGTAAGTAAGTCATTAAAATCTTACCCACTGAGGCTTTTTTCATTGAACCAATCAGATCTTCTGCACGTTGACGCAAACCGTAACGCTCCAGAATACCAATCATTGGCAGTACCAAAATAAACAGCGACATGTAACGGTTCTGGGTAAAAGATTGACCAAGAGCAGATAGAATATCCATCACCGCAATGTCTGCCACCAAACCAGTAGCAACACCAGCAATTAAAATTACCAATAGAGTATTTTGCTTTAGAGCCAACCCTACAGTGATTATCACAATGCCAATTAATGGCCATAAATCGATCATAGGTTTTCCCTAAACTTCCCGTAATTATTATTTTCAATCAATACGTTAGAAATTCGTATTGACGCTTCGAGTATAAGGAACAAAAAACACGTGCTTCAATCGGGATTTTTTGTGATATCCAACAGGTTATTTTGTCGAAATCCACCATGAGATCGGATCTGTTTCACACAAAAGGCTGGTATAGCAAGTGACGCAAAAATCCATTTGTTCGCTATATTCGTAAAGACACCTGTCAATAAGAGCAAAAGGAACCCGCTATGTACCGTAAAGCACTCTGCACAATAGCCATTACAACACTGCTACCCCACTATGCGCTTGCAACTAACGACAAGCTGGTCGAGGGTAATGCTATGACAATAAGTGGAGATAGCTACACTGCCAATATTAACACAGTGAGCAATAAGTGCTTTGCTCACTACCAAAAAAGACCAACGCAAAATTAGTTAGAATCATTACCCTCTATCAAGGAAGACATTTATCTCTTCCAAGTAATTCATTTTGACGAAGAACTAGTTATATGTAAAATCCACCAATTACTATTATTAGGCTAATAAAAGCCAACCTTCTTATATAAAAATATCATATATATGACGCTCTTTAATTAATGTAATCTGCATTATTAAAGAATACGACAAGTCCGCTTTTTGTTTTTTACCGCATCCTTGTAGGAAAAAACTTGCAAATAACACAAACCAACTACAACCGGAATGAAAACAAACCAAAAACACAATAAAATTCACTAACAATAGTTAATTAGTGCGACGCAAATCAACGAAGCAAGCCCACTTTTAACTTAAGGTTATATAAAAGAATAATGAAATAAAGGTCAACATGGAACTCGACCCTAAATTGCAGCAAGGATTCTTCGAATCATTCCCTGGCTTCTTATCTATATGCGATGAAGAGCATCGTTATGTATACTTGAATAAAAATTTGATAGATGCATTATCTATAGCATTAGGCGACAACACTATTTTACCAATAGGTTTAACAGGTTTAGAATATGCTGAGCATCTACCGACATATATTGCTGATTTTATACGTTCTAGCTATTGGGAAAGTGTCAAATTTTCAAAATCTCAAGTGAGTGTTTCTAAAGAGTTAAGCTTCAAAAATTCAGATGAAATTCGTTATTTTGAAGTAATTAAATTCAAACATATCATCGATGGTAAAACTTATATTTTCACAAATTCAACAGATATAACTGAACTCAAACGAGATATAGAAAAATATCGCACTGAATCTTTAATAGACCCTTTAACCGGGTTATATAATCGAAGAGCATATAGCGCACGTGCGAATGAACCTATTAAGCCTAATAGTTTTGTGGTGGTAATCGACCTAGATAACTTCAAGCTAGTCAATGATCGCTTCGGGCACAACGAAGGTGATGATGTACTGACCGACTTTGCCCACTTGCTCGCTTGCTGTTTTCGCAATAAAGACTTTTTATCACGCAGTGGCGGAGACGAATTTGTACTGGTGTTAGAGTCTTTAACTTCGACATCAACGCTGACTAAACGCCTTGATAAACTAGAAGTCTATTTTAAAACAGCTTTTCATGACAAGTATCCCTTCCTTGGTTGGAGCTATGGATTTGAAAAAATTGGCAATTCACTTACCAATGCCTTCGAATCTGCCGATCAGCAAATGTATGAATATAAAAACTCAAAAGTTACCAAAATGAAGCTATAGCATCCTATACAGAACTACTACTGTCTATAATGCTTTCCCTACTACCAACACTAAATAATTACTACCGCTTGAAGTAGTGGTTTAGGGCTGATAAAAAATACCCCCTGCATTTGGCAGGGGGTAATCACTTTACGCTTTAGGTTTGCTGTGATGGTTTAGTAGAATCTCATCACTTTCAATCTCTTTGCGGTATTCTTGGTACGCCTTCGTTAGCTCATCAATTTTCGACTTCATCTCAGGTTTACCAATTAGGTTAAACACCTCATATGGGTCTTCCTCGATGTTGAACAGGTATTTACCTTTACCGTCGCGGTCAATGATCAACTTGTAATCATCAATACGCACTGCGTATTCGTTGATTGGGTCATCTTGGTAAGGCATGTCGATGGTCCAAACCATTGGTTTGCTACGTTCAACTTCGCCACCTTTGAATGCGGTAGTAAATGACACACCATCAATTGCGCGGTCAGTTGGCAATTCAAAACCAATCATTTCTGACAGTGTTGGCACAATATCTAGACCATAAACTGGCTCATGGGATGCACTGCCCTGTTTGATGCCAGTACCTGCCATAATTAGCGGTACGCGAATACCACCTTCAAACAAGTTATCTTTACGACCACGTAAACCACCTGTTTCACCTGCCATGTTCAGTTCCCATGGCTTACGCGCTTCACGGGTTACCGGTCCGTTATCTGATGAGAATAGGAAAATCGTGTTGTCGTATTCACCCAGCTTTTTCAACTCGTCAACGATACGACCAAGTTGTGCATCCATGTAAGTAATGTTGGCGTAGTACTCACCTTGACCACGATATGGCTGACCTTTCCAGTCCCAGTGGTAAAGATCTGGATTCTGTTTCGCGAAATCCGTGATGTAATCGCTGTACATGTCCAAATATTCTTTTGGTGACGCGATTGGCGTGTGAACTTCAGGGAATGGTACATACAAGAAGAACGGCTCTTCTTTGTTGATGCTGTTTAGCCATTGAATAGATTCATCGGCAACCACACCGCCAGCGAAGTCATTGGTTTCACCGACAGGTTTACCATTGCGGATAAAGTTATCAGGGTAAATTTTACCATGACGTAGGCTACCATCTTCACGAGGCTTTTCTACTTTGGCATTCTTTTGCCAACCCGCGTACATCGCAAATGAGTAGTCAAAACCTAGGTCTTTCGCTTGTGGGTGATCATCCATGTGCGCGCCACCATTTAGGTGCACTTTACCCATCAGCGCCGTGTTGTAGCCTTCGTCTTGCAACATGTGAGCAAGCGTACGCTCACCCCAACCAATGTGTACGTTTTGGCTATCTGGGATCCAAGAACGAATACCTGTACGGTATGGAGTACGACCTGTCAGCATACCCGCACGTGAAGGTGAACACAGCGGTGCTGGCGCGTAGTACTGGGTGAATTTAATCCCTTGTGCGGCAAGCGCATCAATGTTTGGCGTCTTAACAATTTGGTGACCGTAAGATGCCAAATCTCCATAGCCAAGGTCATCGACATAGAAAAGTACCACGTTTGGCTTGTCTGCCGATTTTGTTTCCGTTGTTGCATTGCTTGCACAAGCTGATGTGGCCATCACAGTCATTGCAATGGTGCTTGCTAGTAATGTCTTTTTCATTATTTTTCCTTCGAATAGAAAATCCAATACTTGGATCCGTTACCCACCACACCTCGCTCCCACCGCAGCGAAAGCAAGCTGTAGAGAATTCTGTTTATTCTTTCCTTGTGACACCCTCTAACTCAGAGGATATTGCGCACGATGTAATTCATCGCACCTTGGGTATTTTTGAAGAACATCTTGTAGGATTGGCAAAGGTGATTTTCACCATTTGGCTTGGCATGATTAGGACAGCCGCCATTACACATCGGCAAAAATTCACACTTCTGGCATTTCGTCGTGTTACGTAATGTGAGGAACTTGGTGTGAGCGGGGGTTTGAATCGACTCTGCAAACGAGTCTGTCGCGATATTGCCTACTCGATACTTGTCTTCAACAAAGTGATCGCAGGAATAAAGATCACCATTTGACTCAATCACTAACGGTGCTCCGCACTGCTTTTGGTTAAAACAGATCAGTGGGTGCCCATTGGCATAGTAAGAAAGTGTGCTTTCAAAGTTCATCACAAACATAAAGCCGATGTCTTGCTCGACCCATTCTTTAAATACATCAAGTAAGAACTTACCAAAACCTTTCTCTGGCACGGTGAAGTTCACCGGCGTGTTTTTCTTGTACGTGACAATCGGAATAAACTGAATGTAGCGAACGCCGATCTCTTTTAAGTTGTTGTAGACCGATTTACCCTTATTCCAGTTGGCGCTATTCACTGTGCACAATACGTTGTACTCAACCCCATATTGATTGAGCAGTTTGATGCTCTCTTTAACCGTTTGGTAAGTACCTTTGCCTGAGGTAGTAATACGATAATGGTCGTGCGCAGCTTGGGTACCATCTAAAGAGATACCGACCAAGAATTGATGTTGCTTTAAGAATTCAGCCCACGATTTGTTGAGGGTCATGCCGTTGGTTTGCAGCGCATTAGTGATGGTTTTGCCATTGGCGTATTTTTTTTGTAACGCGACGGCTTTTTGGAAAAACTCTAGTCCAGCCAAAGTGGGCTCGCCACCTTGCCAAACGAAATTGATTTGCGGGGTTGGCGATTCTTGAATGTATTTTTCAACGAATAACTCGAGCGTCTCATCGCTCATAGTATCCAACGGTTTATCACTCAAAGAATCTTTGGTACCCAAATAGAAGCAATACTCACACTTCAAATTGCATCTATCACTAACCGGCTTTGCCATAACCGTAAATGTATTATTAACCATCTTTAAAACCACAAAAATGCATCAAGCAATAAGTCTCGATGCATACCGCCTTAACTCAATGCACGGCGGCGTAATAATGCTTAACACAGCAGCGGATTTTGGATAGCAAAAAACCACCCAAGACAGTCTCATAGCTCGATTTCTGTTGGGTATTGCTGTGTAGAGAGTGGTCTGGAATAGCAAAGAATAGGTAACCATCCGATTTAGTTACATTTTATTCACTTTACCAAATTGAGCCGAGCATCCATTAGCCCAATCCGACGCGGCGCGGATAGTACACACATTGCTAGTGTCTAAAAGCGATCTTTGTCGCAATTACAACTTATGCAAACGTTTAAACAATCAATTAATGAGCAAAATATCACAAATTTTGTTCGTTTGTCAGAATATAACCACAAACAGAAAACAAATCCCTCATTTTAATTACTGTGTAAAAGCCACTGAGATCATCTCTGGTTACTAACAACTTGTTTACTCATGTCGATCGCATCCCCAATCACAGCCGCTCTAAAACACCAAGTCACTCAATGAGTCTCCATCGGGATAAATCGTTGTTCAGTAAGTTACCCAACAACGAATAAATACTTGTTCAGATAGATATACCCTCTATGCTAAAGTGCGCGCCTGCTCAATGCTGCACGACTGCTTTCAACCTAAAGGTAAACCTATTATGTCATTTTCATCTCTTACTCTTAGTGCTGATATTATTACTGCACTGCCTAATGACATTAAGAGTCCAACCGAGATTCAAACACTCGCCATCCCTCAACTTGTTGCGGGTAAAGATTTGCTCGCCTTAGCCAATACAGGCAGCGGAAAAACACTGGCTTATGGTTTACCGCTGATTCAGCAGCTTTTAGAAGATAACCTGCAGCAGCAATCCCTTGTTCTGGTGCCAACTCGAGAACTCGCCACCCAAGTAGCCAGTGCGATTGACGCTATCGCGAGTAAACTTCAGCTAAACACTGTATGCCTAACAGGTGGCGTTGATAAAGAACAACAGAAACAAGCGCTCGCTAGTAATCCGCAGATTATCGTTGCCACAACTGGGCGCATGATTGATCTATTGGCAGACGAAGCACTAAACGCAGCACGTATTACTCGTTTAGTTCTGGATGAAGCAGACCGCCTACTTGATATGGGCTTTTGGCATGATGTACAAAATATTGTTGGTCAAATTTCTGCCAAACGTCAAACCGCTATGTTTTCTGCCACTTTCTCAACCGAGCTAAAACAGAAAGCCTCGCAATTGATGTTCCAACCTATCGAAGTTGCCGCGCACCAAGCAAACAGCACTAACCAAGACATCGCAGAAACCCTTTATCTGGTTAACAAAGGCAGCAAGACTAAGGCTCTAATTCACCTTCTTGAACAAAACCATTGGTCACAGGTATTGGTGTTCATCGGCGCTAAAGAGAATGCTGATAGCCTTAGTAAGAAGTTGACTAAGGCGGGCATTCAAACAACGTGTTTGCATGGCAACAAAACGCAACAAGAGCGCGAAGAAGCGTTGGAGCAGTTCAAATCTGGCAAAGCGCGCGTACTGATTGCCACCGATTTACTTGCACGTGGCATTCATATTGATGAGTTGCCAGCGGTGATCAACTTTGAGCTACCAAGTTATGCCGAAGTGTATGTTCACCGTGTCGGTCGTACTGCTCGTGCTGGTAAACAAGGCGTGGCAATTTCTTTAGTGTGTCACGGGGAAACCGCGGCGCTCAATGCGATAAGAGAGTTGACCCAGCGAGCTTTACCACTGGTGGAGATGGCAGAATTTCCGGTGACCGATAAACCGTCAAGTGGCGCAAGCAAACGCGCACCTCGCGATAAAAAAGCCAACCGTCGCACCAATAGTAAGAAGAGTATTAAACAGTTCCAAGCGAAGAAACCAAGAAAAGCATAACAGTATTAAACACAAGCCCATACAAGTATCTTGCTTAGATGGGCTTGTTTCTTAACACGCTTCGAACTCGAAAAAGTGACAGACAACTGTTCAAATTCAACTCTCCACCATCATTCGTTTCTGATCTCGAATCAAACGAGTAATGGTAAACAAATTGACTGATATCGCACTTAACTCCAGCAACGTCCCTCCTATCGATCCCAGCATAATATTGTTGATGAGCCAACAACTGGCACCGACCAAAAACGCCAAACGCATCTTGATACCTTGCAGCATAAATACCGCATAGGAACCAATTGCTGTGCCAAGTATCGGCCATAAATCCCATATCGAGTCGGCAATACTAAGACCAAAAAGCGTGCTAGCAATAACAAAAAAGGCAGCAGCCCATTTCGGTGAGAGCCATTGAGGAGTGAGATAGATTGCCGTCGCTGTTCGAAAAGCCGAAAGAAGTGAGCTTAATGCTGAAACTGATGACCCCATCAATAAGTAATGAATCAAATGATTAAGATTGAGAGTCAGCATTACAATTTTTAAGCGGCGGTCATCTTTTTGGTAAAAGGTGGATAAGCCTAGAGCAAAGCTTAACAAGCCAAATAATTGTGCTATCGAAAACGGCTCAGAGAAAATACCCACCTTTATGGACCTTCGTGATTGCTACTCGATTAACGAGACAACCAACCGCCATCCACTGCAATGGTGTAACCATTAATGTAATCAGAAGCATTAGATGCTAGGAATACACAAGGACCAGCCAAGTCAGAAGGCTCGCCCCAGCGACCTGCAGGAATACGGTCAAGGATTTCCTTGTTGCGAGTTTCATCAGCGCGCAGTGCAGCCGTGTTATTGGTTGCCATGTAGCCAGGTGCAATCGCATTAACATTAATGTTGTGCTTAGCCCACTCGTTCGCCATTAGACGTGTAACACCCATCACACCGCTCTTTGATGTGGTGTATGAAGGAACGCGAATACCACCTTGGAACGATAACATTGATGCGATGTTAATGATCTTACCGCCCTGACCTTGAGCAATAAACTGTTTTGCCACTGCTTGAGATAGGAAGAACACCGACTTAACGTTGATGTTCATTACGTCATCCCAATCTTGCTCTGAGAAATCAATCGCATCGTTGCGACGAATGATACCTGCATTGTTCACCAGAATATCGATACGTCCAAACTCTGTCACTGCACGATCAACAATTGCAGGGATATCATCAAGCTTCATCAAGTTAGCACGAACATCAACAAACTTACGTCCAGTTTGCTCGATAAGTGCAATCGTCTCCGTTGGCTCAACGATGTTTACACCAACAATATCACAGCCAGCATTAGCCAAACCCAGCGCCATACCTTGACCTAAACCAGTATCACAACCAGTTACGATAGCCACTTTACCTTGAAGATTGAACGAATTAAGAATCATATCTATTCCTTAAAAACTGCATTAAGTGCTGAAAGGTTTTCAGCACAAATTTCACTCTGTTCAGGCAAAATAACAACAATATGAAAAGCCGTACAGTTATTTTTAAAACATCGTTTCAAAAATAACTGTACGCATCACAAAACCACCTAACAAAAACAAAACATCGTTTCAATTTTATTGAGTCGCAATTTAAATTAGTAGCGGCACTAAGCGTGCTATGTATAATGAACCCAATTCAACATGTCCCAACATGCACAAGGTGAACAATGGAAAAGGCCACTCAGCCAGAAGCCGTCTCTTCGGTAATGAAGGTATTCAGCATTCTTCAAGCTCTTGGGGAGCAAAAAGACATCGGTGTCTCTGAGCTTTCTCAACGCTTGATGATGTCTAAAGCAACCACATACCGCTTCCTACAAACAATGAAAATGTTGGGCTATGTCGCTCAAGAAGGTGAAGCGGATAAATACAGCTTAACCTTGAAACTGTTTGAGCTTGGTGCGAAATCGCTGGAATACGTCGATCTCATTGCTATTGCCGATAAACAGATGCGCATTATCGCTGAGCAAACCAATGAAGCTCTTCACCTTGGTGCGTTGGATGAAGATGGTATTATCTATATCCACAAAATCGATTCAGGCTATAACCTAAGCATGCAATCTCGAATTGGACGCCGCAATCCGCTATACAGCACAGCGATTGGCAAGGTATTGCTGGCAGAGCGTGAAACTGATTTTGTGAAGCAAGCGCTCGCCGATGTTACTTTTGTCAAACACACGGATAAAACGCTGGAGAACGTCGACCAACTGATCGAAGAGTTGATCCTTGTCAGAGAACAGGGATATGGACAGGATAATGAAGAACAAGAGCCTGGCTTGCGCTGCATTGCTGCCCCTGTCTATGATCGATTTGGACAGGTGATTGCTGGTCTTTCAATCTCTTTTCCAACCATTCGTTTCGATGAAGAACGCCTTTCTTACTATGTTGAGCTACTGCAAACCGCCGCAAATCGGATATCAGAGCAATTAGGCTATCACTCAGAAAACCAGTAGATTAGCGCGAGTCGAGCAACTAGATCTCCATTACTGTTTAGAAGCCAAAATGGAGTATCTAGTTGCAAAACAACCGAGCATCTAATCAATAGCTAGAAGAAATGAAATAGCTTCGAACTATAGCTTGTGACACCTTTGCGTAATAGATTGTTTTTCGGTCGCTCTGCACGACCAACCAACCTCTCCTGCCACTTTTTAAGTCTCGATTGTGACGCAAGTTTTCTCGATTGCGGCGTTTGCTCCTTAATATAATCATTCTTAAAGATCACATTCACTTCTTGCGTTTCTTGAATCCCAACCACCAACATATTGGGACCATTTAAAGAGAACATAAAACTCTCTTTTTCGATTTCTAACGGCTGCTCCTTCGCTTCCCATAAGCCAATTCTGTCACCACAGAATAAGGCGATGTTTAGTGCTCTTAAAGACCAAAAGCTGCTTGCCGGACCACTATAGTTGTCTGTAAGACGAATATCATCGGCAAACAAGCCTTGAGTCGGACGTCCTTTTTGTAGTGCCCCATTGGAGATAAAGTAGCTGAGGTTGGTTTTGAACGCGCGTTTAAACTGCCCGAGATATTCGTTGGGTACATTGGCGCCACACACATCAAGAGTGGCAATTAAAGGGGCGGTAGCAGATAAACGATAACACGCACTGCGCCCAAATAAAGGGAAGCCTTGCGGGGTAAAAAAGTAACGATATTTGTCGCTAAACGTTCTTAAGCTATGGCGAATAAAATGTGGATCAAACTCAGGGTCAACTTGCGCTAACCAATAAAGTGAATAGTGAAAACCCCAAGCATTGTAATAATCATAATTGCCTTTTGCCCCATCGCGAAACCAACCATCACCAACAAAAAACTCTTTCACGCGTGCGTAACGATGATGCTCAACATGATCTTCACCGGTCAAATCTTTCATTACCAATTGAACCGTTAGTGGAAAAAGGTGCCAATTATTGTCCACGGTTTCAACATGATTGACTTGAGTAAACCAAGTAACGATCTGTTGTTGCTCATCCGAAGCCAATGTTTGCCATACTTGCTCTTTACTTAGCCATAATGCTAATGCCAAGTCAGCACTTTCACAGATCCTTTGATCATAGTCTTCGATATTTCCCCAATAACCAGAATGATGAGGGTTGGTGCCCGCAAGAAACGCGCACTTAATCCAATCAACCAAATTGAATTGTGCTTCACTTAGTGTCGAACTTTTCAAAGCAGTATTGGGATTGGCATGCAACCACGCAGCAAGCGTTGGGAGCACACGACTGCTGCCCTCCATAGCGTCTAATCGAGCGGTCTGCTGACTTGATACCCCAGGATAATAGGCATGACTGTAATCCCATACCGCATAATGTTCAAAAGCTTCGGCGACATAATCAACCAGAGATTCACATTGTACTTTTAGCTCTGTGTTTTGTTTAAAAACAGCAATAATCTGCTCATCCAAATCAACAAAATCGCGACGCTTGAGCTTACAACGAATAAGGTTCTGTTTGAAAAGCTGTAAATACTGGTTTAAATCAGGATGCTCACATGGGATATATGGGCGTTCTGATGCTTGAATAAATTTTGTCATTTCGCCTCCGGATAGCGCGCCTAAAAAAGCACACCGTATAGAAACACAAAGACCAATCAAATTGATTGGTCTTGTCTTTTAAAGTACTGACGCTGATTAGTTCAAGATTTCACGAACGAAATCCGAGATTTCATCTACTTGGCTATTTTCAAATAGACATTTCTGGAAACGTTCACCGCGACAAGCTGTGCGTACTAATTCAACATCGATCGCTTTTAAACTTGCTAGGTAATCTTTAGCAACCGCACGTTTAACATCATTCAGGATCGCAACGTTTTGTTGTTGAGGTACCGCACGTTCAACTGGGTAGCCTTGGCCACGTTCGCAACCAGACATCATGACTTTTTCAAAAATTCCACGCACATTCAGTTCTGCTGCCCAACCGAAGTTTTTCGCATACGCTAATGACAATGCGTTGCCGTTATTGATTTGTGTAAATAGGAATGCATCAGAAGGCTCTATCGCGTAACCACAAACCACGTTTGAATGAGCGTTACATGCAATCAAAGCACCCTGACCTGTACCACAACCTGTGAATACAAAATCAACCGCCTTAGCCGCCAACAAGATAGAAGTTTGAATACCTAAGTGGATGTAAGTTAGGTGATGGTCTTCTGCGTCACACATACCAACGTTAAATACTTCGTCGCCACTTTGCGCAGCTACATATTGAAGTTCTTTTAGAATAATTTCATTTTTAGCCGCTTGGCTATTTTCCATAGTTAGAGCAATTTTCATTTTTGTTCTCGATTAATTTGTTTTATGTGTCTTTAAATAAGCAGGGACTATTCTATTTCACTAATTTACACAGTCCAAAAGTATAAGGGTTATGGAAGTTCGGCTTAGGTGTATTTGGATCTATCCAAGTCATCCAGCCCATATCCAACTTACCGTCTGCTTGTTGCGTGAATTCGGCGCGCATCAATGCACAATTTAGTTCGGTTTGCTGCTCGTCTTGCCAAAGCCCAAGTGAGGTCAATGTCATAAATGGAATCTTGGTTTCAACGATATATCCACCGTCAACGATTGTTGCTTGAGTTTCTAATCCTGGCCATGTCCAAGTGCTATCTAATTGACCAATTTTTTTGTTTTCTGAATCATAAGAAGCCTTCGCACTAAACACCCTAGCCTTCGGATCAATTTCCATCGTGTAATAAGTCGTTAGCTGCTTATCTTTAGCTAAAAACATCTCGACACGGTCAGAATCTAAAATGGCGCGCTTTGGGTCTGTACCAATCGCAATATTTTCGTCACTTACACGGTAGCGAAAAAACAGACCATCTGCGTTCCACAGCGCTTTAAACTCTGTTGCAGGTGCAAGTTGACTGCGCCACGGAAAGCTAAACTGGGTTAAGGTATTTGCATCATCCCAAGCGGTATCCGTTGGGTTCCCGTCGATAACTGGTGACTGAGCAGAATACTCAATTAGATACTCACTGTCTGCAGAAGCATAAACATTTGTTGCTAGGCTGCTACCTAGTAAAAGTGCTGTTACGTAAACTAATTTACTCATATATAACCATCCTAATTTTTTGCTATATCCATTAACTTCGTGGCGGCCAGCCAAAGTTGAGGAGCGATTATTCTGTCAGCGCTAACATAGCTGTTGCGGCAAGTAAGAAAGCACCTGCGCCATAATCAATATTGTGTTCAAACTCAACATCACGAGGGTTAAAGGCCGGTAGCTGAACCCAACCAATCATGCCATTTTCATGAATACAACCTTCCAACGCAGCCCATGCTTTATTTACTACTGGCAAGTAAGTCTCTCGGTCTAGGTGCCCTTGTTCAATACCCCATGCTAAGCCGTAGCAGAACAGTGATGTCGCACTACTCTCCGGAGCAGGGAAACTTTCTGGGTCAAGTAGACTAGTACGCCAGAAACCATCCGCTTGCTGATACTTAATTACTTCAGCAGCCAAAGCACAGTACATGTCAAGGTAACGTTGACGCGTTGGATAATCCGATGGCATGTGAGCTAAAATTCGTGGCACAGCAGCTAAAACCCAACCAATACCGCGGCTCCAAAATACTTTTTCGCCATTCGCTTCTCGTAGTTCTGTCCCTTCTGCATTTGGGATATAACGTTTGTCGCGGTAGTAAAGATTGGTTTCGGCATCAAATAGATTGTCAACCGCATCCCACCATGCTTTATCCATATAGTTAAGGTACTTGTCATCACCGGTTGCAACCGTCAGACCGGCAAAAACTGGCGGTGCCATAAACAATGAATCACACCACCACCAATCTTCGCGACCCGGCTTTGGTTCATCGACCATAATATCCAAAGCTTTTGTTGCGTATTCGACTGCTTCTGGCATATCAAACAGAGGATAGAGCGGTAAGTACGCTTGCATACAAACATGATCATCAGCAAAGCGTGGTAGAGGACCAGGGCGGAAGCCCGTATTCAGCGTAAAATCGAGTAAACCGTCCAAGTACTCATTATCTTTAGTCGCTTGCCATGCCTGCGCAACCGATAACCAAAATACACCACGTTCCCAATCAGTCGCTTTTAAAAAGCGTTTTTTGCCAGTACTACGAGTAACAAAGCGGGTGCGATTATCTCGCTGCCAGCTGTATACTCGCTTCATTTGTTCTAAGATTTGACCATTATTCATGTATTAGCCTTATTACATCTAATTACCTTGTAGGAAATAGATGTAAAAATTCGTGAGGAAATATAATTCTTATAAAAAAAGGCACTACTAACCTGACTAAACAAATCCAATAAAAGGGGGAGTTATATTGAATTAAATTTAGTAGTGCCGTTAATCTAAATTAGGAGCTAAATATTATTTATAATTCGTCTTCGAATGAATCTGAATTGTTATTCTCTAACATGGCGATTTCTTTCGCCATATCTTTCATTGACTGAGCGCCAATCTCGCAAACAATCTCAGTTAACTCTGCTAGTGAAACACCGTCACGCTCAAAACAAGCGTTTGTAATCATTGGCAAGTTACAACCCGCAACGACTTTGACATCACTGCGATTGAGCATAATAGCTACACCACGGTTACAAGGAGAACCACCAGGAACGTCTGTCAGAATAAGAACCCCTGACCCATCGTTCATTTTTTCAATTGAAGACAGCATTTGTTCTTCTAATTGTTCTGTTGTCATTGTTGGCACAAAATCAATAAATTCTAAAGAATCTTGCTCACCAACAATTGCTTCAACAGCAGATTGCATGCCGGTTGCGAAATTAATATGCCCGGAAACAATAATACCAATCATAATAAACCTTTATTAGAAAATACCGACCAAATGACCACTTACACCAGCAAATAGGATACCGAAAATAAGTGCTGTTGGAGATTTACCTTTTTTCACTAGGTAGTACATCAACCATACAAGTGCCATTGGCAGTAGGTTAGGCATTAATTTATCTAGCATGCCTGTTTGTAAACTAATATCAGCAGCGCCCGCTTCAAGCTCAATCACCGTTGAAACTTTTACATATTTTGCAACCATCGAACCAATAACGCCAAGACCGACGATGTTTGCAGCGCGACCTAGTTTTTCCGCTTGGTCAGACAGTTTCTCAAGCGCAGATACACCTGCGTTGTAACCAAGGAATAGCAACCAGAAGTACATTGGAATACGGTATGCTTGGTAAAGGACAAAGAAGACCAAAACACCTAGTGGGTTGCCCTGCAAAGCAATCGAACTACCAATAGCAAGTGTTAGCGGTAACATCACCGAGTGGTCTAGTGCATCACCCACACCCGATACTGAACCCATTGTCGCCGCTTTTACCGACGCAATTGTTGATGGTTTTTCTTTGCTCTCTTCCATCGCAATCGCTAGACCTAGAGGCAAGGTAAACATCTTAGGGTTTGCATTGTAGAACTGTAAATTGTTCTTTAACGCCTTCTTAAGGTCTTCTGGATTTTGGTGGATCTTTTTCAATGCTGGGCTGATTGAGTAACAGAAACCACCCGCCTGCATACGGTTAAAGTTAAAGTTACCTTCCATCAAAAGACCACGGAAGCCAATTTTCCACAGGTCTTGCTTCGTAATTACTTTCTTTACTGCCTGATCACTGTAACTATCAGTATTGCTGATTACTGAAGATACCGCATCTTCATGGTACTGATCAGGGTTCATTGTCATTTCTGCATTAGAGTTCATCGTCAAATACCTGCGTTTGAGTCGTTGCTTGAGGAGTGTCAGACTTTTTATTGTTCATGTAATCCAAGATAGCTACACACGTAAACACAAGTGCTGTACCTAGAATTGGCATATTAAAGTATGTTGAACACACGAAACCTAAGAAGAAGTAAGGCAAGATAGCAACGTTAAACATAGTACGTAGTAACATTGCGAAACCTACTGCAGGCATCATACCACCAGCAATCGCCATACCTTTCACGATACTTTGTGGAAGATATTCTTGAATGAATTCAGCACCTGTAACACCAAAGTAGATTGCACAGAAACCAACCACACCGTATAGCAATGCACGAGCACTTAGACCGATGTAGATAAGCTTATCAATCCCTTTCAGGTTCAGACTTTCTGCATATTCGTCCGCTTTCTGCATCATTGGTGCACAAGAAGTAAATAGGAAAAGAACACATGTTTGCATTGCTAGAGCGAAAGGAATTGCCATACCAATAGCGGCTTCTGGCGTCATATCTAGTTTGATCGCAAACATAGTACCAACGATCGCACCAACTGTTGTATCTGGTGGCTGAACACCTGCGTTCGCAACAAGACCTAGCCATGCTAACTCAAATGTTGCACCCGCAATGAGACCCATTTGCAGGTCACCGAGAATTAAACCCACAACCGTACCTGTTACCAGAGGTCGGTGGATACCTGTGAATACATCGAATTTATCGATGCCACATAATGCCGCCCATACTGCGACTAATATAGCTTCCATTAACATTTTGGTTCACCTTGGATATTAGATTTGTAAATCTTTTGTCATTTCAAAAATGCACTCTTTGTCACTTTCAGGCATATGCTGAATAGTGCTTACACTTCCATGGTCACGCAAAACATTAAACGCAGCCATATCATGTTTATCAACGTTAATATATTTATTAACAACTACTCGCCCTTCATGAAAATGCATATTACCAATGTTAATTTCTGGTAATTTAATTCCACCTTGAACGATTTTTGCAAAATCAGTTGGATTTTTACACAACAATAATATCTTACGGTCCATACCTGCTTTAGGTAGGTTGGCAATAGTTTGGTCAATAGTACGGAATAACACTGCAAAATCACTACCCGCAGAGGCTTTGAAAGGTGCTTGAAGTGGTTCCATTTGTGCAATTTCATCGTTAGCAACTAGAATTGTATTTGCACCAGAATGCTTGCCCCACTGAAGACGAATTTGACCGTGAATTAGACGTTCATCAATACGTGCTAAAACGATATTAGCCATGTAAATTTCCTTTATTTATTAATATTTAACTTTAATATTTTTACATTATTCAATTCCAATGACTTTTTCGTTTCGTCATCCAAATTGTAATCCGTGATGACAGTATCTATTTTATTTGGCTCACATGTCCAAAATGAGTCGTTATTACTAAAGGCTGATGACTCTACTACAATAGTGATTTTCTCAGACAAATCGCAAAGTAATCTAATCATGTCAGCATCAAACTCACTTTTAGAGAACACCCCTAACTTGGTGTTAAAACTCTCTACATGAATAAGCGCATTGTTAAAACGATACTGTCTTAAACTATTTATCATGTGTGAACCAGTCATTTTCATATACTCTGTATTCACACGACCACCTGTAACGAAAAATTTGCAATCCGTTATGTGGGGAACCTTTTGAATCAAATTAAGATCTCGGGTAACGACAGTCGCTCCTTTAATATCTTTAAGATACTTCAACGATTTTCTGATCAATGGACTACTATCAACAAAAATCGTACTTTTCTCTTCTAATGCCCCGTAAAACGCATGAGCAACATATTCATAAAAATCTGTACTTCCACTCTGATTTTTCGACGTTGCTGACATTGCAAGTTTTGACAGCACATCTCGATTCACTAATGCAAAACCATGCGAGCGTACGATATACCCGTTCTCATCTAGAAAACGTAGGTCTGCACGAATTGTTGCTCCCGTAACATTGAAATACTCGGCAAGCTCATCAACGTGCATCTTTCCACGTACACCAACCATATTCGCGATTTCGAGTCTTCGTTCTATGGCGGTTTTCATTACTGCGTCCCCTCTAGCTTTTTCGACGCACATAAATCAGATTTTTCATTTGTTTTCATTTGCAGTAATTCTCTTTCAAGATTTTTTATTGAGCAATTACTTTTTATCCTAAGCATGACTAAACTCACAATTTTCCGTAATTAAAGTTTCTGCATTATAGCGCATGTAAGACCCCATTCAATCCGAGCTATTTAGCGAATATTTGCCCGACTAGAGAAACAGACATCAAACCAATATAAATCAATAACTTACAATGAGAGCGTCATTTTTACAGATCAGATTGCATATCGAGCAAGTCTATTTTTGTTATCCAGGTCACACCAAGACAACCTATTCTGATAAATATATGTGATTATATTATCAATAATTAAATCCGCTTTTTATGTGCTATTGCTCGTGAAAATTTTGTCATAGATAATCCGCCACCTAGTGAAAATGAAAACAAATAAAAATAAGAGAATGAAAAATCGCTAATCCCAGCGCGGTGTTCAGGCCTCCCAGCCTCTTCCTGTTCATTCCTTATTTGAGGGACGGATATGAAAAACACGACTCGTTTGGCGGCATTGCTGAGTGCATCAGCCACCATACTTTGCTCACCCGCACTCGCTCGAACTTGGGTTGAAGTGGGTACCGAATATGAACAATACTTCGATGAAACCGATCAGGGAGCGACATATAACTATGAGCGTTTAAACGCCTATACCCCTTATGTGCGCTTCTCGCATTCCCCAACCAGCAACGAATGGAATATTTGGGGCAGAGCATTTAAGAAGTATTACACCAATGAAGAGCTCTTCCCTAATGGAGAAGTGAACGCTCAAGTTGATCGCTTAGAATTGCATTACACTCAAATGAACCGCAAGGGTGCTTGGCGTTTTCGCCCAGGTGTCGGCGTCCGATATAACGGATATGACATAGATAGATACGAAACTGAGTATCGTCTTTACCCTCAATTCGACTATTTCTTCAATTCGAACAGCCAAGCATTTTTGAGTGGACACTGGTATATCGGAGATGCAAAAGGCATTCGCATGGGTGATACCCAGCCACAAAACTATACCGATTGGGGTTATGAAGCCGAATTTGGTTGGCTATATCGATTCGCGAATGGCTCATCGATCAAGCCCCACTTCTATACCGAATACGATAGCTACGAAAACAACTTTGATATCGACTATTGGCAATTCCGCTTGGTTTATAGCCAAAAAATCGGACGCGCCACTATCAATCCTTTTATTCGCTATGGCTTAGGGCGAGAGATTACCGATCGTTCTCATAGTGATCCTGAACGTTGGGGACTGAAAAGAGATAACAATTACTCACGTGCAGGCGTATTCGGCAATGTGGGCATTTCTGGTAAATGGAACCTTATTTACGAAACCTACTACCAAGTCGAAGACCAACATGGCACTTGGGGTGAAGAGCTGCCTGACCGCGATAAGTTCTTCGCTAAATTTGGCATCCAACGCATTTTCTAATTGCATCTCTGACATCTAAAAAGGGTACTGTTTTGAAAACTACATCTCTATCTGCTCTGATCGCTGTGATCGGATGTACGGGACTGCATGCTGAGCCCGTTTTTGCAAACACAACAACTGATGTTGATGCAGCGCCAGTGCGTGTATCAACCCAAGATTTTTACTCTATTGTTCGTCATCGCTGGGCAAGTTATTTCCTCGGTGATCAAACAATGGCTTTTGATCAGCAATTGACTAACGAAATTACCAAAATTAACCACCAAGCAAAACAGTGGCTGGATCAACTGACCATTGATGAAAATGGATTGTGGGCAGATCTTCCTCTCCAAACCGACAATGCCGAGCAAAAAAGAAAGCTAGGTATTCAACTTTACGCCACATACCAACGTATTTTCACGCTAGCTCGTGCGTATAAACTCCCTGGCGGTGAACTTGAAAATGATCCCCAGCTACTTGCGATGCTCGTCGAGTCACTAGCATTTCTTCATGACAATTTTTACCATGTTGGTACAGCTGAATGGGGCAACTGGTGGCATTGGCAACTTGGCATTGGACGCGTAGCTAACAACACGTTAGTAGTACTATATGATGAGCTGCCTCAAGAAATCATTAGCAATTACGTTGATGCATCTCGCTACTTTGTTCCTCGACCTACACACTTAAGTGAAGGATATGGTGCACCTTACTCTTCTGCTCCATTGATGTTTGAATCTACAGGTGGTAACCGCACAGATAATGCTCAGGTAGTACTTATTCGAGGCATTCTCGACAATAATGAGAACGAAATTAAATCGGCGGTTGAATCCCTATCTAGCATTATCCCATTTGTAACTGAAGGTGATGGTTTTTACCAAGACGGCTCATTTATTCAGCATAAAGATTTGCCATACAGCGGTACATATGGACAAGTAATGGTTGAAGGTCTAGGCATGCTAATGGGGCTAGTTGCAAACACGCCTTGGCAAGCCAATGACCCTAATCTGCAAAAAATCTATCCATTACTTTTAGAGGCTTTCGCGCCTTTATTGGTCGATGGCAAGATGATGGACATGGTAAACGGCCGAGCGATTTCAAGGATATCAGGTCAAAACCAAAAAGTCGGGCAAGCCATGTTGAGTTCAATGTTGCTATATCTACCTGGCGCACCAGAAAACTATAAGCAACAACTCGGAGAATTCCTAAAGAGTCAGCTACAACGCAGTGAAAATGGCATTGCTCAACCTACTATTTTTAGTAGCTATCAGCTTGCTCAGCAGTTACTTGCAGATAATCAAATCAAACCACAAGCACCACGCAGCACTCATACGCAATTTGCCGAAATGGATCGTATTGTTCACCACCGCCCAACTTGGAGCTTCGGTATTGCGATGCACTCAGATCGCGTTGGTAACTATGAATGTATTAATGGCGAAAACCTAAAAGGCTGGCATACCGCTGATGGCATGGGGTACCTCTATAATCAAGGTTCGGCTCACTACAATAATTACTGGCCGTTAGTTGACTCGTTCAAATTACCTGGCACAACCACACTGCAAGTTGAACGTTCTTTATGCAGTGGTCAGCTTTCAGCACAGCGAGATGGTCGCCAAGGTTCAATGGATTGGACAGGCGGTGCAAGCCTTGAGCAATATGGTATTGCTGGTATGCAATTCGTTAGTTGGAACCAAGACCTAGAAGCTAAAAAGTCTTGGTTTATGTTTGACGATGAGATCATTGCACTTGGTGCTGATATCCGCAACAAGAGTGCAAATGATGCCGTAACCACATTGGAAAACCGAAAAATTCCGGAAAACTCAAAGGTGACGTTTAATGGTAAGTTATTGGCAGACAATCGCTCTGTAGAACAACCTTTGACTTCGCTAAGTATTGAGTTCGATAGCTCAAAACCAAGTGTTCAATACCTATCTCTAGATGAGCAACCAATTAAAGTATCTAAAGTTTGTCGCCAAGGTAACTGGGCTGACATCGGCACGAACAAAGGTGAGTTAACTGGCTGTTTTATCGAAGCGACACTTCAGCATTCTGCAGAGACTAATGGAAGTTACGCTTACGCTATTGTGCCTAGTCTAAGTAACAACTTTGATTCGGCGAAACAGTTGCCAATCGATGTTGTCGCAAATAACTCACAGGTACAAGCTGTCGCTCACAATCGACTCGGTTTATTCGCAGCGAATTTCTGGGATGATTCTCAAGCTGGCATCATCACTGCGGATAACTCAATGTCGATTATTTTGAAATCGACTGAAAATAGCATTGCGGTATCGGTATCGGATCCTAGCCGAAGCTGGTGGGATCGTGATTTTTCACTCGAAGGGCAGTACAAAATTGTTGTCGATGGTGAAAACCGCGTATCACTCAAAGACTCGCGTCACTTCTCTGTTGATCTCTCCGGATTAGACGGCTCAAGCTACTCATTCCAAATTCAGAAAATTCATTCTGGTGAGGCAAAATAATGGTCAGACAATCGCTATTGGCACTGACCATTACCAGTGCCCTGCTCGGTTGTAACTCTGATTCAGCAGGGACATCTTCGGATGTCACTGCTCCTGACTCTAAGTTCACCGAAGTTCGAGCTCATTGGGCAGCAAACTATATTGGCGACGCTAGTCTCCCGTTTGACGATCAACTCACTCAAGCGACAGCCAATATTAGCCGTAACGCTGCGCAATGGATGCAACAATTTCAATCATCTCGCACTAATGTCAATGCGGGACTTTGGTTAGATTTACCCCTAGCGACAGCAACAGAACAAGACAAAAAGCAACTTGGAGACCAGCTCTATAAGAGCTATCAGCGTCTATTTACCATGGCTCAAGCTTACCAGTTACCGAAAAGCGACTTATATCAGAGTGTTGAGCTGCTGGATGTTATCACTGAAGGCTTGGCAATCTTAAATCAACATTTCTATAAAGTTGGCGTAGAAGAATGGGGCAATTGGTGGCACTGGCAATTAGGTATTAGCCGTGTAGCAAACAACATTCTTGTGCTGATGTATCAAGAACTCCCAGCATCTTTGGTTACAAATTACATTGATGCCATTGAGTACTTCGTTCCAAACCCAACGCACCTTAGCGAGGGCGCTGGCGCGTCAGCATCTTCTATGCCTCGACCTTTTGAATCCACAGGTGCTAACCGCGTTCAAAATGTGCAGGTGGTCTTAGTTCGTGCATTGCTCGCCAATGATCAAGACGCTTTTCAAACCGCGGTTGATGCCCTTGAACCCGTGATAACTTTTGTAGAAAGTGGGGATGGATTCTACTCTGATGGTTCCTTCATCCAACACACTGACATTCCATACAACGGCAGTTACGGTAATGAGCTATTAGAAGGGTTAGGTTTGTTACTAGGGACAATTGCAAGTGCACCTTGGAACGAACAGACAGAACAATACTCAGCGATCTATTCACTCTTACTCGAAGCCTATGCACCATTTCTGGTGGATGGTCGAATGATGGATATGGTCAACGGACGTGCTGTTTCTCGCTTATCTGGGCAAAATCATAAGATTGGTCACGCAGTGCTTAACTCAATGCTATTTTTCATTGAATCGGCACCGAGCAATGTAAAAAAACAGCTTCAATCAGTAATTAAAACCAATATTGAAAACGATACATTTCTTGACTTTTATGCCAACCCTCGATTTTTCCGTAACCAACAGTTAGCGCGACAACTAGCAGATGACACGACGGTTAACGTGCTTACGGATCGTCGTCAGCATAAACAGTTTCCGGCGATGGATCGTATCGTTCACCATCGCCCGGATTGGAGTTTTGCGATTGCTATGCACTCTAACCGCGTCGGCAACTATGAGTGTATCAATGGTGAAAACCTAAAGGGTTGGTACAGCGCTGATGGTGTGACCTATCTATACAACCAGCAATTGGATCATTACACCAATTACTGGCCAGTGGTTGATCCGTATCACTTAGCTGGCACCACGACGATTGACTCAAGCAGAGAGAATTGCTCTGGTCAATTAAGAGGCGATGGCAAGCGTCAAGATCTAATCCAATGGTCTGGCGGGACCTCTCTTGATCAATATGGGATTGCTGGCTTCGATTTCACCAACTGGGACGATACGCTGTCGGCGAAAAAGTCTTGGTTTATGTTTGACGAACAAATTGTCGCTCTCGGCAGTAATGTCACTAACCCAGCGGCATTGACTAACCTTGAAAACAGAAAAATTATCGCTTCTGCACAGGTGAAAGCAAACGGTATTAGCGTTGAGCCGGCAGCCTCATTTGAAGGTGAGCTCGAGCGTTTAGACATTACCGTGGATGGACAAAATAACCCAATCAGTTATTTACTACTTAACCCGCAGACTGCCACTGTAACCAAAGCGTGTCGTAGCGGAAACTACAATACGATCGGCACCAATAATGCGGCAGTCAATGCTTGCTTTACTCAAGCTGAGCTTAAGCACGACTCAAGCGATCAATACCAATATGTACTGTTTCCAAATAGTACTAAATCGGTTGTGGATCGCGAAGCGATTGCACCATCAATTCATGTGTTGAGCAATAGTGAAAATGTCCATGCAGTTGAGCACACTCAACTTAAATTAGTTGGCTTAAATTTTTGGCAACCTGGGCAAGCTGGCGCAGTTGAAGCATTCAGCCCAATGTCGATGCTCTACCGTACCAACTCGGATCAAAGTTTAACCGTTTCTATTTCAGACCCTACTCGTAGCTCACTCTCAGTGAAGTTCAAATTTGATGATACCTATATCACCAAAGGCGATCTCGAAAACCGTATCACCACCAATAACGATGGTTCGTTCACCATCGACCTCACTGATCTTCAAGGTCGTAGCTACCAATTTGCGCTTATAAAGGAATAATAATGAATATTGTGAGATGTTTTTTAGCGGTAAGCATCAGCTTATCATTAATGGCTTGTGGTAACGAAAGCAGCGACAAACCTGACGCTCTACCACAAATTCCACCGCCACCAGCTGGTGGCTATGAACCGGATTTTAGTGACTTCGAAACTGTCGCAAATATTGATCTTGGGGAGCTAAAAGAACTAACAGGACAAGCTCTTATTGATGGTTTAGAAAAGCAACTAAACGATAGCTTACTAACACGCTCGTCAACTGCACAATTCGAGATCATTCCGCAGTGGGGTTATGACACCAACCTTCGCGTGGTTGACGTCAATGGCTACTACGCATTAGAAACCACTTTAGCCGCAGGCAAAGTGGGTAAACCTTCTGCAAGCGAATTAAATGGATTCAGTTTCAAAATCTCACTGCCTAATGGCGTAGTTAAACAAGCTACATTGAGCTATCAGCTAAGCTTAGCGAAACCACTCGGTTTTGGTGAAGCGGCTAAGTCTCCTGATTACATCTATTTACCAGGCTTAACCAGTGGCGCACCTGAAGTACAGAATAATAAACCGACCGCCGCAGGAACGGGATTTACCTATAAATTCTCAACCGATCGCTATGGCTACCTCAATGCAAAATATGCTGACCCAACAAACGGTGACTTAACCAATGCACAATTGCAGTATGCAGAAAAAGGCATCAAACCAACTCAAGGTCAGTGGGATTTAATTCAGCAAAACATCACTGTAAACGATTTTAACCAGGATACGGCACAAGCCAATGGCTCTGTGACCACCTACTTTAATCGCGAAGTGGTTGCGCCTAAATCAGGCAGCACAACCGATCGTATTTTGGTTGATGATACTCACCCGTACAATCTGCAAGCTCTAGTCGAAGTCTACCGTTACTACAAGCATGGTGCAGATGATATAAGTGCCGTGCAAGAACAAAAAGTTCGAATCAAAAATCTTAGCTTCGCTTGGAACAACGATGAAGTTGCTCTACCACCACCGGTGGATGATCAACCGGATCTTGCTGGTTACCCAAATATTAAAGCAATTGATTTAGAACCACTAGCAGGCATGCAAGGCAGCGACTTAGTCGCAGGTATTCAGCAACAGCTTAATGAAAGTCTACCGAAAGGAACGACTGGCACATTCAAAGTGACACCAAAATGGGGATTCGACGGCGCTTCGAATTGGGATTCAGAAAACCTTACCGTCGAAATGATTCAAGGTCAGTATGTATTACAAACCACTATCGCCGCACAAGCAGTTGGTCAACCTTCGTCAAGTAAGCCAATGCAAAATGGCTTTAGCTTCCTCATTGAACTACCAAATGGCAAAGTGAAAGAAGCAACGATGTCCTACTTGTACCGCTTATCGACTCCGCTTGGTAACGGCGATCCAAGTAAGTCACCTGACTATATATTCTTACCGGGCTTTACCAGTGGCGATCCATTAGTGGCAGACTCTGCAAGTCAACCAGGTGAAGGCTTTACCTACAAATTAAATACTGACCGCTACGGCAAATTAAGTACTCGATTTACGGATGCGACTGACAACAAGTTTTATAACTCTGTTCTACAGCAAAATGGCGCAGACATCCGTATCGACGCAAACCTGTGGCATTTGGTGCAGCAAAAGCTGCAAACAAATGACTTCGTAGGGAGTGCATCTACTGCAGATGGTTCATTAGACATGATCTACAAAACAGGCGCTATGACCGCTAAAGCCGGTGCAGTAACGGCTCGTACTCAAGTCGATGCTCACCACGACTACAAACTTGCAGCTTTGATGGAAGTTTACCGTCATTGGAAACACTCGGCGGACAAAGAGTCTGATTTGAAAGAGCAAGTAGTCCAAATTAAAAACATTACTTTTGCGTGGAAGAATGATGATATCAATGAACCAACGACTCCACCAGCAGCTAATTACTGTAGTACTAAAGGATTCACTCAATCTCGCGCGCTAGACTTAGCATCAATTAATGGATTAACTGGGCAAGACTTGCTAGATAAAATCGGTCAGCAACTTGGTGACTTACCTGCTGGAACACTGACCTTTGGCAACAGTCGCGATAATATTCGCGTCGTCGAGAATGCCGGAGAATTCGCTCTTGAGGTAACATATGCTGCGGCTGAGACAGGTCAAATGGCTACCGCTAATGGTACTGACTTTGCTGTTCCATTCCCTACTGGAAACAGTAAGTTACGTGGGGCTTGCTTTGCTTACGATCTCAACGTTGCTATCGCAACGAACGAAAACAAAGATGTTATTTTGTTGCCGAGTATTCTGCTAAATTCAGGTAATACCTTACTATCTGATCATCGCTATGCAACGAATAAGTATAAACGTTTTTCAGCAAAATTTATTAACCCTCCACACGCCGATCTGTCATGGTTAGACTACGGTGGCAATAACTATGTCAATGCAAACACTTGGTACAAGATGAATCAACATCTTCAGTTTGGCGACAATGGTACAGGAACCCTCGATTTTCAAATGAACGATGTCACTTACTTTAAACCTAATGCGGGTAAATTTGACGGAGAAGCATTTGAGAATGTAAACCACCAATTAGTGGACGCATCTGACGTCGACCATGTTCAATTTACAGCTAACTTCGATACTTATCGTCACGATGCTGGTGGAGATAAATTGCAAACGATCCAATACAAAAACATCGCGATTGGTTGGAACACTGCAAATTAATTTTCAATATCCAATTAACACTGCAATTTGAAAGTAAAACCGCCTTACTTAACTAAGGCGGTTTTTATCATCTAGAAAACTGACTTGCGCTCGATTTTAAAGGTGATGGAGAAATTACCCTAACTGAACCAAACCACTCATAACGGGCAGGTAAGCGGCACCTAGCACGCCGCTTGAATCGCCATGCAGTGCTTGTTTAACTGGAGTTGTGACATTTTTACTAAAGGTATAATGTTTCAGCTTTTGCTCCACCAATGGGTAGATTGCAGATTGGTTAGAAACGCCGCCCCCTAATACGATCACTTCAGGATCAATTACGTTGACGATCGAACCTAAAACCCTTGCGAGACAATCAGCGTAATATTCAACGTGTTCAACGGCATCTTTGTCGCCATCAGCGTATCGATTAAAGATCGCTTTAGCTGACAATTTGTCATATTTCTGCGCCCAAGTACGCTCAAAGCCTGTACCAGAAACAAACAGTTCATTGCAGTTGTAAGAGCCACAGTAACACTGAGTAGTCGGACCATCCTTTTCAGGCTCATAACCCGGTAAAGGGTTATGCCCTATCTCACCGCCCAAGCCATGTTGACCATCAACGATGTTGCCATGAATAACGATCCCGCCACCACAACCAGTGCCAATGATCACTGCCAAACATGAATTAAGTGCCTCTTTTGCTGCACCGGTTTCAAACTCAGATATCGCCAAACAGTTGGCATCATTGGTTAACGCGACCGGAAGGCTATAATGCGCACGCAAATCACCGAGAAAGTCTTCTCCATTGAGATAAAGTATATTGGCGCCTTGTATCTTGCCTGTAGTACGGTTGATTGAACCGCAGCAACCCACACCAATAGACTGCACTTCGGTTGTCTCCATCAAACTATCAATCACTGACTTTACTGCAGACAAAAATGCTTGATAACCCGACTTGGGAGTATCAACACGAATACGTTTAACGACGTCTCCACTGGAAGGCGATACAATCACACCTTCAATTTTAGTTCCGCCAATATCTAACCCAATCAGCATTGCACTGCCCTCACCATCTGCTCTTTTCGCTTAAACAAGTAAACGTTTTAAACCAATATTGAAAATAGTCTGTCCGCTATTACAAATAACGTCACCTGTTACGACTCAATCTCATGACTCTGAGCACTAATTTCTTCGTTTACCGAGCTACATATATGGTTTCTATATTGACGGAGCCATACTAGTCACATAAGAAATTCACGTAAGAAAGTCACGCGAGAAAACTCTCGATCGTAGCTTCGCTTCTTTCATCGCTATTACTTATCAAAATAATAGTTAGGACAAATTAGCCCCTTGTAACTAACAGGCGTAAATTCGCTCCATCGAAATTATGAGAGCAAAAGAATGACTGCGCTGACATCCACTCCTTCTAGTGTTGCCTTTGGCAATTCAAACAAACTTAAGAGCAGTAGCAAACGTCTTATTGGTCCTGCATTTATCGCTGCCATTGGCTATATCGATCCTGGTAACTTTGCTACTAATATTGAATCTGGTTCGGCTTACGGCTATCAACTGCTTTGGGTTGTGCTCTGGGCTAACCTCATGGCAATGCTTATCCAATACCTTTCGGCTAAATTAGGTATTGTGACTGGCAAAAACCTAGCCGAGCACTTACGCGACAACTTACCGAAATGGGCGGTGGTTCCCTACTGGATTCAAGCTGAAATCATCGCGATGGCAACCGACCTTGCCGAGTTCATTGGCGCTGCAGTTGGCTTCCAATTGCTCCTTGGAGTGAGCTTATTTGAAGGGGCGGCGATCACAGCACTGTTTAGCCTCGCGATTCTCACTCTCGGTCGTCGTAGCCAAAAACCACTTGAGATGTTTATCGGTGCTTTGCTGATTATCGTCGCGGTTATTTATATCGTCGAATTGATGTTAGCCAAACCTGAGCTTGCCCCAATGGCAACAGGCTTATTTGTGCCTACTCTTACTGAGCCAAAACAAGTCTATCTGGCTGCAGCGATCTTAGGTGCAACCGTGATGCCTCATGTGGTGTATTTGCACTCAGCGCTATTCAGCGGAAAAAACGAGCACAGCACGAAACAAAGGCTAAAAATGACGCGTGTTGATGTATTAATAGCAATGACTATCGCGGGTTTCGTCAATATTGCGATCATTGCCATGGCGGCGGCGGTCTTTCATCATACAGGTCGCAGTGACATTGCCAGCATCGAAACCGCTTACCAAACACTGACGCCATTATTAGGCAAAGGCGCTGCACTACTATTTGGCTTATCATTGATAGCCTCTGGACTATCATCAACTGTGGTAGGCACACTCGCAGGGCAAGTAGTTATGCAAGGTTTTGTGCATTTTTCCATTCCACTATGGCTACGTAGAACCATCACTATGCTACCGGCGTTTGGCTTTATCGCAATGGGCGTCAGTACCACAGATATCTTGGTCGCGAGTCAAGTCGTCCTCAGCTTTGGTGTGGCTCTAGCGATTATTCCGCTGCTTGTTTTCACCAGTCGCAGTACCATTATGGGGAGCTATAGTAATAATCGGGTCATTTCTCTACTGGGTGCGATTATTGTCAGCTTTGTTCTAGGTTTAAATGGCTACCTCTTATGGAGTTTGGTGGCGTAAGCCAATGGGAGACTAGGCGATCAAAAATGCCGCTCACCTAGGTGAACGGCATTCGAATTAAGGATTTAGCTTTGTTATCTGCTAAGTATTTGCTGTTTAAAGCCGTACTAAGTTAAGCGATAAATTGAGCTAGGATAATAACCACACCACAAAGTGTTGCTAGACCCATTGCGATTGGACCACCTTTAACACGGTATAGGTGAGCTTCTTTGTGCACTTTACGCGAAGCGATAGTCATAGCAACTGGTAGGAAGATAGCAATCACAACCAGAGCGATCGCTGCGTAACCTAGAGCCATGATAAAGCCTTGTGGGTAGAACAAAGCAAACGCTAGTGGTGGCAGGAATGTAACAAGTGCCACTGATACACGGTTACCTTTCAACTTGTCTTTCGTAGTATCACGTAGGTAATCGAATAGACCTAGGGAAACACCCAAGAAAGACGTCACAAGTGCCAAGTCAGCAAATAGACCGATCATCACCGCAATGTTCGAGCTACCTAGAGTTTCACCTAGAATGGCAATCATCGCGCCTAGTTCACCGTTCTCCATTAGGATGTCTTGCTGAACAACACCAAGAGTACAAGCCAACCAGAACAAGTAAACGACTAGAGGGATACAAGAACCAATAAGCATCGCTGTACGTAGGCTCTTAGTCTCGCCATCGAAATAAGTAACGATTGATGGGATAGAACCGTGGAAACCAAACGATGTAAAGATTACCGGTAGAGCTGCGAAGAACAGACCCCAACCTTTTGGAGAAGCTGCTAGCAGCGTACCTGAAATATTAGGGCTCAAGAAAACCAGTACACCTGCCATTGCTAACATCATAGCGCCAAACAGAACACGGTTTACTTTATCAACCACCGCTGTACCAGCTGCTACAAGCGCCGCTACGATAGTAACGAAGATCAGAGAGCTCATCCAAGCAGGGATCTGAATACCCGTTAGCTGGTCTAGACGAGTCGCCATGTTGCTACCGCCACCCGCTACGTATGCTGCACATAGTGCATATAGAAGCATAAATGTCGCGATGGTTGCCGCAATTTTGCCAGGGTTACCCAAAAACTTGGTAGAAAGAGTGTGTAGCGTCGCTGAACTATCAGCATGTTGGTGAACTTCTAGCATTAACATAGAGGTATATGTCATCAATGCCCAGAAACCAAAAAGTAGTAGAACAGACACGCCAAAACCTAATCCTGCTGACATCAGCGGGATAGAAAGCATACCAGCACCGATAGATGTACCAGCGATAATTAAACCGCCGCCAATCACCTTCGACATGCTGTTTGTCGATGTTGTTGTGGTTATTTCCATATGTTGCCTTTTTATTATTAACAGTAGGGACTGGCACTTATTAAATAGACCATTTAAGAACTAGGAAAGAGTCAGACGAATAAACGAAATTGGATTACTTGTATATAATAAACAACAGAGAGATTAATTAAAAATTGAGAGATCACATCTCTTTTAATTAGAAAAGTAAGAGGTCAATACCTAGAAATCAGTGTTGAAATTTGCATCAAAGCAAGTAAATGGGAGGTTGCAAACACTTTTGGCATGTACATTCTTTGCACACCACCTGTACAAAACTATTTACAAGGCAACTGGATATGTCTTTTTTGTTTATTTAGCTCTAAAAGCACAGAAATAGATACATATTTTATTAATCAAAATATTAATTAATCAAACAATAGCTTGAGCTTTATTTACAAAAACGCAACAAAAATCATTTTTATATAGTAAGAAAATTTTATCTTATCGATTCAATTTTTATTTTCACAGGCTATAAAAACGAGAATCTCTTAGTTATGTTTGCATTTTATAAAATAAACACCATTCGTCTACTAATCATGATTTGAAGTAGCGCACATTCTGTGATTTCAGTTCAGATACGAGTGACATGACGGCTCTTCTCTTCAGGAAAATATTCCTATCCTCACAATAAGAAACACATCCCAAACGCGACCACTTGGCAAAGCTATAGCCTGTAGAAAGCTAAATCTCTCTGCTAAATCTTTGTCTATTAAACTAGGCGCTCCTTGCCCGTGCTTGCAACATCGCTAATCATGAATCAAGAAGCTTGGGATAAACCAAGTGAAGGTATACAATGCGCCGTTTTTTTCCTCTGGCAGACGACAATTGAAACTAAGTAAAAGACTGAAACAAATCGAGCAAATGGTAGGTAATGGCTATGACCATATTTGGGATTGCTGCTGTGACCATGGCTTACTCGGCATTGCTTTGCTTGAAAGGCAAGCTGCACCTTATATTCATTTTGTTGATATTGTTCCTGAACTTATCTCTGGTGTGGAAGCAAAACTGCAAAAGTTTGATTCTAAGACGCAATCCCATTGGCAAGTTCACTGCTTAGATACCGCTGCGATCCCTTTTGCTCATTATCATGGCAAACATCTAGTCATCATTGCTGGTGTTGGGGGCGATCTCATCAGTCTGTTCGTCAACGCGATCCTAAAGCAGCACCCTAACTTAGACATCGAATTTATTGTTTGCCCTGTGCACCATCAGTTCGCTCTAAGAGAAACGTTCCGTTCTTTGCAGCAGGGATTCGTTGATGAAGCGTTAGTGAAAGACAATGGTCGATTTTATGAGATTATTCATGTAGCGAATTGCCATTCACAGCCAACTTTAATTAACACGGTTGGAGAAAAATTTTGGCAAACGACAAGCGCAGAAGGTGTTGAGATTGCGAAAGAGTACCTAGATAAAACGCTGATGCACTACAAAAAAATTCAACAAGGCAAAAAGAAAAATGTTGATCACATTGTTGATGCGTATCAAGCGATCAAAATTTGGGGTTGAATAACATAAAACTTAGCTTTTCGCCGGCTTTCTCAAGCGGTATTGATTATATTTATATTTGAGGGGTGACAAGTTCGATTAAAGACCTTCAATCCTCATAGAAAAACAATATGTGATTAATTATTAATGAACTTATTAATCTAATGAATACGAGGTGAAACTTCTAGATACGTGATAACAATCGCAATTCTAGAATAATTGATTTCCCTATCTAATCCTCTTATAATCCGCCCCCCGATTCACCTTATACACAAAATTAGTTGGTTATGAACAATAATAACTCTTTAGTATTAGGGAATTATATTTGGGACAGGACGACTCACCATTTACAGCCACTTTCTTCTAACGATGCTACCGAAGAACAAGGCTCAGTTAGACTCACTAACAAGCAAATCGCACTCTTGTCTTGCCTTGTGAATGCATGCCCAAATCCCCTTACACATACAGAGATCGTTAAACAAGTTTGGGGCAATGAGTACATTTCTCCTGAGAGTTTACCTCAGTTGATTAATCGGACAAGAAAAACGATCGGCGATACCGAGAAAACGATCTTAAAAAACATTCTAAATGTTGGATATACGATTGACGTCCAAGTCAACGCTCCAAAAACGCCAGAATTAGAAAACCAGAAAGAGATTAAAGAGAGTTTACCACCAAGTGAACGCTCTGGTACTAACTTTAAAACACTAGTTAAACTCATTATTGTTGTTTTGATGGTAGTTATAACCAGCTTTAACCTTTTGAACTTTTATGATGCCTACACGTCAAAGCGTGATTTTATAAACACGCGTTTTTGGGCCCCCTATCCATTGTTAAAAGTGAATACAGAAGGTGGCGCGACAACAATCAAACTTGACGACGGGGAGTGTAAGTATGAAAAAGACAGCCAAACAATGGACTGCAGACAAATTTAGAATGTTTGTTGTTATTGCATTGGTATTAAATGCAATCATTCTGATGATAACCGAACAGCAAAAAAGCTATTGGGTTGGCAACTATATCTCTGACACCCAAACCGTGCTTGCTCATACAGAGCAGTTCCACAATAATATGATGGTACGCACGACACGCTATGTGCCTGAGTCGATTAACCAATACGGAAAAAGCCAAGACTATAACTACGACTTCACATTGCTTGGACGTGGCAAAGTCGTTCTCCACAATGAAGAAATGCCGATAAAAACTGGCTACCACCAATATTTTGGCATTGATGATCAGTGCGTAATTGTATTCCGCAGCCCTCATCGACAGATCATTAACAATACATCACTCTTGTGTTTGTACAACTAAAGCTGAAGAGCTTCTTAGCCAACGCTAAGAAGCTGCCTCCTTGTTACTGAAAGCCAATGGTTTCACACTAGAAACTTGGACGCGAGGCACTTTTTATTCGCTTACTCTTTGGACTAATTACCAGTCTTCTTGATCTGCAACAACATCAAGATTTCCATGTATCAAAAACAGCTTCAATATTATGACCATCTGGGTCATGAACAAAGCAAGCATAATAGTTTTCGGTATATTGAGGTCTTGGACCCGGCGCACCATTATCTTGTGCTCCTGCTAAAATAGCGGCGTCGTAAAAATCTCGGACCTTTTGTTGACTCGCCGCACGAAAGGCAATGTGAAAACTGCTTAAAACCCCCGTCGTATTAGCACTGCAAATCTCAAATAGGAAGCCCTTTCCAAGGTCAAAAGCCCAAAACTTGCCCTCTTCGCCAAACGCAATTGAATACCCCAATGGACGAAAAGCTTGTTCGTAAAACTTTCGGCTGCGCTCTAAATCGCTAACGGGAATAGTAACGTGATCAATCATATTTAAACCTAGCTATTGTTTGGAAAGAGAATAGCTGAATACCTCTTTCCTTTGAAGAACTTGAAACTTTACGAACCTACTTGAATTGCTTATCCATTACTTAGCACGAGCTGAATTTTTTGCTTATTTTCAGTGATATATTCTATGTCGTTTAGATATGCTTGAAGATGACCTTGCTCTATATTTTCAGCAAAGGATTCATTACCCTTTTCAGCTTCACGGCACATAAAAGAGACTAAAGCCTGCAGTCGTTGAACCATTGCATCAGCTAGTTGCTCTCTTTCTGATTCAGTCGCACCGTAGCTGTCACAGAACAACTTCGCCCTAGCTAGCTGCTCTGCGGTTGTGCCGAGTCTGTCGTTGTTGTCTGTTTTGAACGGAACCCAGCAATATACCGAATAGGCTAAATCCCATATTCTTGGTGCTGGATGAGCGGTATCGAAGTCAAACACACCACTCACTCTATTCTCTGATAACGCGACATTATATGGGGTAAAATCACCATGGCATATAACTTCGTAGGGCTCTCTCGGCTCTAACATCCATTGGTATGCATTAATATCAATTTTTGCTAAGAATGCAGCCGTTGAGTCATGTATTTTACGTAATAATTTACCCGCCGAAATGAGTGCATCATGTGTTGCGATTGCGCCAGCCAAAGGATAATTATAGGTATTACCTGCGACAAAACTTAGGATTTCTTGGTCTTGATTGACACCAAGAAATTTTGGACTTTCATTAACACCAGTTTGCTCAAGATGCTCTAAAACAAGATGAATGGTAGAGCTCCATGGCTGAAGAGGTCGATATACCACTTCACCATCTCGATATATCGCTGATTCTCTTCCACCTTTTAATTCTTCCACTGTTCCTCCTTGCACCACTAACGAATAATCTAGCTTTCAACTCCCGAGAAAAGATCACCATTCAGTGGAGCACATTTATACAGAAAGTACCCTGTCTGATATTTCTCGTTTAAGTAGGATTGATTGCCAACTGACAGGCTGAAGGCTTATATGTGTTAGTTGCCCATCTCAAAGCCTAGCGCTAACATTTGTACACACACCAATAAAGGAATACATCATGGACACTAGAATTCAATTTCGTGTTGATGAAGAAACAAAACGCCTAGCTCAACAAATGGCTGAGAGCCAAGGTCGGACTCTAAGTGACGCATGCCGTGAGCTTACTGAGCAACTCGCTGAACAACAAAGAAAAACATTATCTCACGATGCATGGCTAACTGAACAAGTAAACCTAGCATTTGAGAAGTTTGACTCAGCAAAATCCAATTTCGTTGAGCACGACATTGCTAAATCTCTAATGGAAGAGCGCAAAGCCAGAATCCGTAATCAAGGTAAGCAATGATTTAATGGGAAGAAGAGTCACTTAATGATCGTGAAAAGATCTTCGAGTTTCTCTATGACTTCAACCCTGATGCGGCAGAAAAAGCTGACAACCTCATTGAAGCAAAAGTAGAAAACTTGCTTGAACAACCTTTAATTGGTGTACAACAAGATCGCATCCGCGGACGATTAGTCATTATTCCTGAGATTTCAATGATTGTCTCTTACTGGGTCGAGGGCGATATCATCCGTGTTATGCGTGTACTCCACCAAAAGCAAAAATTCCCTACGAATTGATTTAGCAAAAAAACACTTCAGCATTCATGCCGTGGACCAGCATGGCAAAGTTTTACTCAATAAATCAATCACTTGCTCTAAAATTCTGACTACAATAGCAAATACACCTCCTATGCGAATAGGTATCGAATCGTGTGGTGGTGCACATTGTTGGTGAGAACATTACGCAAACTTAGTATGATGCCCACTAGCGGCGAGACCGCGATAAGAGATCCTCAATATGTGTTTGCCGTAAGCAATGCTTAATGACCAAACTGACAAAGCGAAGTAAATAACTTTGTTGTTCGAAGAGCATTGGCTGCTTACGCAGCCAACAGGATGTTATTGCCTATTGACAGGCAGAAGGCTCATATGTGTTAGGCTTTTAACCAACAGCTGTATTTTTACGCTCAAAAGCGACTTCAATCCTTTGAGATTTGATGCGCATAATCTAAGAGGATTTCCTCGTCAAATCCCTCATCAGACAAACTTGCCATACCATGTAATACATCAGTGTCATCCAATAGATCGAAACGTCCAGATAAGACAGAGTCATTGCTGTCAATCAAAGTTTTTATATGGGCAATTTCTCTATCAACCATCGCATTAGTAAAGCCAACATACTTATAGTAGCTATCAACGTCATAATTTAGCTCTCGAAGCTCATTATCACTATCAATTTTTAACTTGCGCTTCAATGCCTCTATATCGTGGATCCAGATTTGACCATCTTTAACATAGAATTTTCCATTATAGGCATTTTCATCAAACTTCTCTTCAAAACCAAGAGTAAGTGCCAATTGTATATTCTTTTTGTAATCCATCTTCATTCTCATACCTATGATATGCCCTCGAAGCCTAACAGTTCTTAGACCGAAAAATTCTATATTTAAATACAGGATCTTTCTATCTAAGTCCTTAATCATGCTAATTTTATCGGAACTTTTCTTTTATAAACCGAGAGCTAAAGCCAACATTTAGATGAACGGTGCAAAAATATAGAATCATACATAGGGTTCAGCAACAATCCAAAGCCGAAATCAAACCCAAGATCAACAAAGGCGAACCCATCGATTCGCCTCTGTTTGCTGAAACTCGCTTACGAGCATGTACTAATAACGTTAATTCGATTTTGCCGCTGCATGCTGCTCAACCATAAACGCGACCACCTGTTCGTTTAGGCAAGATTTACTCACATATTGGCGCTGTTTGCCCAGATGAAGAATTAAACCTAGCTCGCTCTGTTCTAGTTGGTCGATTTCACGCCAAGCGAGTTGACGGTCAATTTTGCCGCTTTTATAACGCACACCATCAGTGTTGATTTGAAGCGTCACTTTGTTGCCACGGCTTGAGCTAATGGTTTGTCGCCATAGCCACCAAGTTCTTTTACAGTACACACTGAAGGCTTCAATCACACTCAACACGATAAAGAACCAACCGACATAACCATTTGGTAATAGCTCAAACTCAAGTAAAACCACACCAAAAATTAGAAAGAGTATCCCTTTCAAATACGCTTTTGGGAACTTAACTGGCTGGCTCGTTTGATCATAACACTCTGCAAAGAAAGGCTTGTCGAGTGTGTATTCTGTAGTGAAATCGAAATCTTTAGACATGTGAGGTTACTTTAACGTTGCTGTGAATGAGTATTCCATGTTGCGCTCTGGCAACACCAACATTGTATCGCTTCTCTCGGCATATCATTAACAATTTCGGCTCTGTTTTGTAAATCAATGATACCTAATGCCTCAAAGGCTGCTATCAAGATCAAACAAGGCGAGCCATTCGGTTCGCCTTGCGCTCACTGATCATAGAATCAGAATGTCTACTTCAAAGGATCGTTATCCGGTAACGCGCTGTGAATCCAAACTGCCAGTCTGTGTTTGATATTCGCTCCATCAAGTTTGCTTTCAGGTAATGGGGTGATTTGTTTGGCGTCAACCAAGAACAGATAAATCGCTTTTACTCTTAATGGCTGTGGCGACTGAGGCAGATCAAAGCCTTGCATCTTTGCCATCTTCCCGCCGATCTCAAGTGCCTTCTTAACCAATTTGTCTTCATTATGAAGCTTGGAGCTTTTTGACATTAATAGAATCCTCTTCCTTCACTTAAATTAAGAATACCTTAAGTACTAAGCCCTGCGTGTTAGTAAGCTCTCATATTGAGAAGGTCGCCTGAATATGGTGTCTGTCTGCGTTTATAGTATTGGATTGGTTTCGCATGCAAGAAAGAGAGATATTTTATTTTGAAAATCAGGCTAAAAATACGTCAATAACCGTATTGTTAACAAAATGAAAAGTCATTTACACCAACAAAGTAATCAAAAAGCAGTACAAATAACCACACCAAAAAACAATGATTGTTCATTTTGACTTATTTTCCACCTCGGGGTTGTGCCAATAGGCTTATGTTAGTTAGGGTAAAAGCACGCCAAGGCAAAAGTATTGCTTGGTGTTTTTTTATCATTAAGGATCACGACTCATGTCAGCAACTGCGCAATCACAATTCGCTTTAAAACGCCCATCTGGCGTTGCTGCTGCGATCCTCCTGCTCTCTCTGAAACTGATTCAGGGCTGACAGGCTACATCTAAACTTTCTGTCAGCTTGAAAAGAAGCTGACGGGATTGCCACATACATTTCCTATTCCTTTCAGTTTCTTTCAAGCGAAACATAAGAGGAATAACAATGTTAAGCGCACGCAATATCGCCGCTTTGGGCTTTATGACTTTCGCCATGTATTTAGGCGCAGGCAACCTGATCTTCCCTCCATTTTTGGGCTACCAAGCAGGTGAGAACTTTCTTAGCGGAATGTCTGGTTTCCTCTTAACTGGCGTAGGTCTGCCTGCGATGGCACTAGTAATGGTGGCTATTGTCAACGGCTCAGACAAATTAACCGCCGCCCTTCCTAAGCCTTTGGCGACCAGTTTTTGGGTGATGGTCTTTATCGTGATTGGTCCTGCGTTCGTGATCCCACGTGCGATTACCGTCGCTTACCAATTTAGCTTTGCGCCGATGTTTGGTGATGCCGCTTTGATCCCTTTCACGCTGGTTTTCTGTGTTGGCACCATTCTATTTGCCCTGTATCCCGGTAAGTTAATCGACAACCTAGGTAAAATTTTAACTCCAGCATTAATGGCTATCTTGGTGGTAATGTCTGTCACGGCTTTGGTTTACCCAGCAGGCGAGCTCACCACCGCAACGGGTCCATACGTATCTGGTGCCTTTGCAGAAGGTTTGACACAAGGCTACATGACGATGGATGCATTAGGTTCTATCGGTTTTGGTTGGATCATCTTTCGCGCAATTCGCAGCATGGGGGTAAATTGCCCGAAAGCTACGGCAAAGTACACATTGATTGCGGCATTGATGTACGCCGTCGCGATGGCATTTGTCTATATTTCGCTGGCTTACATTGGCTCAACCAGCTCATACCTAGGGTCTAATTTTAGTAACGGTGGCGATATCCTAACTGCGTTCACTTTTAATCACTTCGGCGCGTTTGGCTCGCTATTGCTTGGGGCTGTGATGATCTTAGCGTGTTTGACCACGGCAATTGGCGTCACGACCGCTGGCAGTGAGTTCTATGACAACACCTTTAGCAGAGTGAACTACAAAGGCTGCGTAGTAACGACAATGGTACTGGCTGGTTTGATTGCCAACGTCGGTTTAGAGCAGTTACTTGCTATTACATTGCCAGCGGTTGTGGCGCTTCACCCAGTAGCGATTGCACTAATGATCATGGCACCTGTGCGCTATAAGTTGCCGCAAGTTATGGTGGTCGTAACCGCGTTTACCGCGCTGAGTTTTGGCTGTGTTGATGCGTTACACATTCTCGGTTACATGCCAGAAGCGGCAAGCCAATGGTTAGAGAGCAATATGCCGCTATACCACTACTTTGCCAGCTGGATTGTGCCAACTGTCGCCATGGTTGTTTTGGGTATCGTTACCCATAAGCAAGCAGAACAACCAGTAACGATGACAACGGATTAAGTACTGAGCGCTCGCTATACCTGAAGTCGAGCTTGAACCGAATACCAATTGGAATAGGTAAAATACTGATTCTGGTTGGTATCCTTCAACTATTGATACTCCATCACCCAGCGCGCTTGGTTAGGACCAAAATAATCCGCCTCTTCTGCAATTTTACTAAAACCCAACGATTGGTATAAACGCAGTGCCGCTGGGTTTTCAGGGTCAACCGTCAATCGCACGCGTTGATAGCGCTTCTGCTCAAGCAGACGAGAAAGTAAGTTACGCCCAATGCCTTGACCTTGCGCTTCAGGGGCAACGGCCACAGAAAGAATCCAACCAATCTCAGCCGTTTCGCTTTGCGCCAGAATCAAAAACGCTTGCATTTGATCCTCTTTAAAAGCGGCAAAGCAACCTTTTGACCAACAATCATACGCTTGGCGGAAAAAGAAATCGGGTAACGCGTGAGCGCCAAAGCACTGCTGCTCTACTTGCGCCATCATGGCAAATTCATGTTTTTGAATTAAGCGATAGGTAATTGTCATTTATTGAGAGTAATTAGTAGGGTTGTTTAGCATCATCAAACTGTCCAATAAACTATCTGGATAATCAGTTCAGTGACATGTCGGGCGCATTCTAGCAAGGCTCTCGTTACAAATAAATCTAACGATGTCAGAACCACAGATGCGATGTGCCTCCAGTTTTATCACACAACATTTATGTATCGCGCCACCATTGATACTAACCATAGCACTGAATAACTTAAGGTAATAAAAACACCTCCCAGCAAAATGGATGCAATATGAATATCTGGATATTGAGCGCAGGCATACTTGGCCTATTTACCACATTAGTACATGTATTTGCTGGTCAGGTGGACCCAGTGAAACCCTTCCTCAAGTCAAGATTTATACACCAATACAAATAAACATCTAAAGAGCGCGCAAGAAAAAGGTTGAATATGAAATCATGCCAGTTCAAGAACCAGTTTCAATTATTACAAAGGGTTAATTCCATTTAAAAACATTATAATAAAACAGCATTCAACACTATAAAGGAGAAGTTTTCCATTTAACATGGGAATACCCACCCACCACTTTCACACTTACAATAACACGAACTTTCATGCACTCAGCAAAACCAAAATTAACTTTCGATTATATAGATCGCACATTTATACCCGTTGTATACAATAATGAAAATAACATTTTTACAAATTACATATCCATATTGATGGATATTCTAAAACAGATCAAAAATCATGGTTATTTATATAGTAGAGTTGGTTTTGTGTAAGACGTTTGTTTAAATCTATCCCTACTCAATTGGATAGGGATCGAGAAAATGAACATAAACAAACGTACTACGCTTTCTTCACTAATCCTTCTCTCTTTAGCTGGCTGCGGAGGAGGAGGGGACGGATCATCTGACTCTTCAAATGCGTCATCCCCCGATACTGCTTCGGTAATGGTTATTGATGGAGTCTGGGAAAAGGCGACAGTATGTCTCGACTCGAATAAAAACGGTCAATGTGACCCAGATGAAGAAACCGCGCTCACAAACGCAAATGGGATCGCGACATTCGAAAAATCAAAACTTAACGACATTGATATAATTGCAATCATTCGCGCGGGAGTGTCTATTGATAAAGACCGCGGTCTTGCGTCGACTGGACAAACATACGTAGCTGCTCATGGTGAAACCGTACTCTCACCATGGTCTACACTCGCCGCAACATTCGATGACGAAGACCCTTACACTAAAGTCTTCGAAAAACTTCCAAGTTTGGGGACACCTGATGAGCTCAAAAAAATCAGCTCAACCGACTGGACTAAAAGTGAAAATGTAACCAACAAACAGTTCAAGTCAATATCCCAGGTTATTAACGACATGCTTCGCGATCACCCATCGGAGACAAACCTGATATTGAATACTCTTTCCTCTGTAGGAAACGCCATAAGTAACATAGATACAGAAGACCTCGAGGAGTACTCCCTGAATTTTGACAAAAATAATAATGGCTTCAACTTTAATCAAAATTTTAGACCAAAAGTAGAAGGCACAATCCAGGATGTTAGCATTACTTATGACGGTGAACCAATCACAGACATTGACTTGAACATCTTATTTTCGGATAGAGATGGTGACTCGTTAACATTCGATATCACCCCAATGGTTGAAGGTCTTACAATTTCAAATGGTATCCTTTCAGGAGTGCCTGAAAAAGGTAATTACACTGTCTTCATTAACGCTGATGATGGTAAAGACAAATCCAAGCCTATCATTTTTAAAATAGATGCACTTGGTGAAGAGAAGCCACCCAAACAACTCGTTAGTGTTGTTAATTTTGAGCGTTTTCCTGACACGCTAAATGATGCAACCACTTACGAACCTTACAAAAATACCTTCATTCGTGCGGAGACGATATCGGGCACGGTCTTTATACAAATAATGGAAACGGATGGAACATGGAAATCTTATCCATTTAGAGACCCAGATTTCGCTTGGGGCGATCCCGATGGAGGATCTGTTTCTATCGACGCTGATGGCAACTTGTATATTACCTTGCTTGATAGTCACTTTGGGGAACAATACTATCTAGTCAGTGATGACTTGTCAGAAATGACACAAATCTCGTCTGAAACTCTTTCTTCGAGAAAATGCCACACACACCCATTATCGAGAATGTATTGTCAAGACTGGAGTAAGATAGTCAGAGTTAACCAATACAATACAGGCTTCGCTTATACAATAGGTGGCGTTAGTGTTGGCTCGGGTCACCTTCCAATCCCAGCCCTAAACGGAACCTTTGTAGACAGGAGCGATGTGCGTGAAGTCGTTAAAACTTACTACAACAGCAATTACAATAACGTAACGACAGTCGTAAGTTATAGAGACAGCTTTAATGGCGAATTATACTTAGGACTCGCCTTCATTATCCTCGACCTAGAAACCGAGGAGGTTACCATGGATACCCAAACTTGGAAGATTGATAGGCACGATTTTTTGTTTGATGACTTAATCGCATTTTCAACGCCAGATGGTGTAACAGGTCTACTTCATAATGTGATATTTAACTATCACTTCGACACCAGAAGTGCTGTCTCCTCTACCTTCAATTTAAGTAATTTGGGACTCGGAGATGGTTCAGATTCTGATTGGTACCACTCATTACCAATTGACTCAAACGGTAATTCCGTCGTTGTTTATGAGAACTACAATGACCTTAATTATGTTTTGAAGCCAATTTATAACACGCAACAGTAACCCTTAATTGCCCCGCTCCGCAAAGTTGTGGGGCAATTAGTTTCAACCACTCTGCTTTTTAACTCCTTAATTCTTACATACACAGGTTGGTTTGGCTTCAGCCAACTCTATACGACCACACTACTCCTTGGTCTGCTTTATCTCTTATTTACTTTAGTTTTCATCAGTGTTGGCTGGTACTTCTTTAAACTTCGTGTCTTTTTTACACTACCACAGTGGATTCTATTGCTTCCTATAGGGTTACTTGCCACCTACGGCTCGATGTAAACACATATGACATTTAATAATCACCACAGCTTGGGTAAGCAAAGCTATCAATATTGCTTCTGAAGTCACATACATGTTTGATTACTTCAGTCCGTCTGGCGCAATCCACTGAGATATTTATTTAATATCTCAGCCCTTCTGGGAAAAAAGCACTAAAACATCAATTAAAGTAAGGGAATATTTTTTACTTTAATTTAGTAATGCCCTTATCTTTTTCACCATAATTCGATAAAAGATAAGGATATTTTAGAAGCACGTCACGAGCAAATATGAGTTATAACCCAAACCATCCATCATTAGCAAAAATAAGACATTTAGAATCATCAACCATGACATTGAAAATGCAATCGTTATTCACAAAATATATCCCTGCAATTACTCACTAATCGAAAGATTATTTATAAATCACATATATCCACACCATGAAAACCACTTTGCGACACAAATCATATAAACAATAATTGTCATTTGTATGATTTTCATTAGTAGTGCGAGCGACCCTTTAAGTTTAAGCAAATATTAACTTAAATTCATTTTTGTCAAATAAATCATTAACATAAATTCACACGCCTTACCTTGGTTAGCCAACTAAAAATTGTTAGCATTACGCCATTAGACTGCCGACTATTGACATAATGAAGAATATTAACCTTGTCATCAGGCTAAACGGCAGAATTTTCGCTCATCAATTAATGAGCAGATAATGAGACTCTAAAATGGTTGTTTTTGGGCGTAGCTTAAGGGAGTTAATTTTTATCCTACGACCCTACTAACGTTGTTAATCATTAATAATGATAAGGAGATCAAAACGAATGAAATTAAAACTAGTCACACTTGCAACCGCTGCGGCTTTATTTAGTGGTGCATCCGTTGCAGCGGAAGATAAGCTTACTATCGGTATCTCACAATACCCATCTACGCTTCACCCTGTTATTGATAGCATGGTGGCCAAAACCTACACACACGGCTTTACTTACCGCGATACACTTGGCTACAACCCAGATTGGAAACTTGAGTGTTTCTTATGTGAAGAAGTACCGACGTTCGAGAACGGTCTAGCAGAAATCATTGATCGTCCAGATGCCAAAGAGGGTGAAAGTAAGCAAGGTGTGAAGATGACCATCTCGCTAAAGAAAGACCTTTTCTGGGGTGATGGTACACCGTTAACGGCTAAAGATGTGGCTTTCTGGCACGAAGTCGCGACATCAGACCAAGTTCAAGGCAACGCTCAGCTGGCTACTTTGCAAAAAATTGAAAAACTAAACGTGATTGATGATCACACTGTCGAAGTGTTCGTCGATAGCGTTTCATACAAATACAACGCAGATTACATCCCGAATGCGCTACCTACGCATATTGAAAAAGCAATTTTCGATGCCAACCCGAAAGAGTACCACCTAAAAACTAAGTACGTAACTGAGGCTGATAACCCTGGTCTGTACAATGGTCCTTTCACTATTGCTCAGCTCAAACAAGGTCAATTTGTTAGACTTGAAGCAAGCGAACATTGGAAAGGTAAACAACCTGAATTTAAAGATATCACGCTGAAAATCATTTCTGATACGCAAGCACTGCAAGCAAACCTTCTATCAGGCGATATCGACTACATCCCAGGAGAACTCGGTCTCACACTGGACCAAGCTCTGCAGTTTAAGAAAAAGTTTGGTGACAAATACGTAGTCGACATTCGTCCGGCTTCTCTATACGAGCACCTAGATCTGCAACTAGAAAACGAACATCTGAAAGACGTGCGCGTCCGTCAAGCTCTACTGTATGGATTGGATCGCGAGCTGATCACTGAGAAACTATTTGAAGGTCAGCAACAAGTCGCTTCTTCTAACGTGAGCCCACTCGATGCATCATTCTCTAAAGAAACGCCTTTCTATGGTTACAACCCAGAAAAAGCGAAAGCACTGCTAAAAGAGGCAGGTTACGAGCTAGTGAATGGCGTTCAAATGAAGAACGGCAAACCACTGGAACTCGAGTTCATGACCACTTCTGGCAACAAGACGCGTGAGCTTGTACAACAGTTCGCTCAAGGTCAGTGGAAAAAAGTCGGTATCAAAGCAGTTATTAACAACCAAACTGCGCGTGTTTACTTCGGTACCACTCTAACTCAGCGTCAGCACAAAGGTTTGGCCATGTTTGCCTGGAGTTCTGCTCCTGAAAACACACCACGTACAATGATGCACTCAGAATTCATTCCTACTGAAGCAAATAACTGGGCGGGTCAAAACTTTGGTGGTTACTCAAACCCAGAAATGGATAAGCTGATCGACCAAATCGAAGCAGAACTAAACGTTGAAAAACGTATGGCGCTTTGGAAGCAATACCAAAACCATTACGCAACCCAACTGCCAGCCATCCCACTCTACTACCGCGCGGATAGCTACATTCTACCTAAATGGCTTAAAGGCGTTGAGCCAACTGGTCACCAGAATTACTCAAGCTTCTGGGTAGAGAACTGGACACGTAGTAACTAAGTCATTGGGAAGTCTATGAGTGAAATCATTTTAGACGTCCGCAATATGAGTGTGGCCGTAGGGCCACACTTTGCAGTAAAGGATGTCAACTATCAGATTAAGTCGGGAGAAATACTCGGCATTGTTGGTGAATCAGGTTGTGGTAAATCACTCACCTCTCTCTCAGTTATGGGGCTACTGGATAAAAAGCTCAAACTATCAGGTGAAATCCTGTTTCAAGGTGAAAACCTAGTTGGGATGTCTGAAAAGCGTTACCAAAAAATCCGTGGCGAAGGCATTGGCATGATCTTCCAAGAGCCAATGACCGCCTTAAATCCGGTAATTACTATCGGCGAACAAGTTGCCGAAATGTTCATCATTCATGAAAACGTATCCAAAGCAGAAGCGATGAATCGTGCCATTGAAATGTTGAAACAAGTGCATATTCCTTTTCCAGAAAAACGCGCACGCGCTTTCCCTCATGAGCTTTCAGGCGGCATGCGCCAACGCGTTATGATTGCCATGGCACTGGCATGCAAGCCGAAAGTACTGATTGCCGATGAACCGACTACGGCGCTCGATGTAACCGTTCAAGCTCAAGTTCTCGACCTTCTTGAAGAGTTACGCGAGACCACCGGAACAGCGATTCAGTTTATTAGCCACTCGCTCGGGGTTGTCTCACAAATTTCTGATCGCGTGATGGTGATGTATGCAGGTCAAGTTGTTGAGTTTGCAGACGTAAACGAAATATTTGATAACCCTCAACACCCTTATACCCAAGCCTTACTCGATACCATTCCTCGAGTTGGCGTCAATGTAGACCGTCTTCCAGCTATTCCCGGTAGTGTTCCACCACTCGACATGCGTGGTGACAACTACACGTTCCGCGACCGCTGTCCTGAACTGTATGATCACTATGTGGAAGTGGCTAAGAAGCGCAAAGCAACCATTGGAGGTGTATCATAATGGCCTTGCTTGAAGTAAAAAATCTGCAAAAACACTACATTTTAGATCCCGGTTCTATTTTTGGACGTGAGCGCCAAATGCTTCACGTGACGAAAAACGTATCCCTGACTCTGGAAGCCGGTAAAACGCTCGCAGTGGTTGGCGAATCAGGCTCCGGCAAGTCCACGCTTGGACGTATGGTAAGTATGCTCGAAACTCCGGATTCGGGTGATATTCTAATTTCTGGGCAAGAAGTTTCTCGATTAAGCAGCAAAGCTCAACGTCCACTCAGACAAAAAATTGGTCTGGTATTTCAAGACCCATATTCTGCATTAAACCCACGTATGCCAATCCTTGACTCTCTGATCGAACCAATGAAGGTCAATGGTATAGGCGATAAACAGTCACAACGAGCTCGCGCACTAGAAGTACTGGAATGGGTTGGCATGCATGAAGATGTGCTAACACGTTACCCGCATGAGTTTTCCGGTGGTCAAAGACAACGTATTGCGATTGCTCGCGCCTTAATGCTCAAACCGGAACTGATCATTGCTGACGAACCTCTTTCTGCACTTGATGTATCGGTTCAATCTCAAATCCTGAACTTATTTAAAGATCTACAACAAGAACACGGTATTGCGTTCTTCTTTATCAGCCATGATATGGCGGTGGTTTACCACCTCGCTCATGACATTGTGGTGATGAAAAGTGGTGAACTAGTAGAACAAGCGACGAAGGAAGCTTTCTTCGCCCAACCAAAACACCCATACAGTCAAGAGCTGCTAAACGCAGTACCTGATATCGGCAATGCCCGTCGCCGTAATCAAGTACAACGTAAATCTGCATAACTCGACAAACCACAAAAGCAGACTAAATAACTCGGATGTATTATGAAGAGCTTTTATATTTCACGTATTTTGCAAATGGTGCTGGTGCTATTTTTAGCTTCCTTTGCTGCGTATAACCTTATGGGGCTAATGCCTGGCGATCCTATTGATCTGCTTGCGCAAAGTAACCCAAATATCACTTCAGAAGATATTGCACGTCTCAAAGCAGAGCTTGGCTTAGACCAACCTGTGTATGTTCGTTACTTCATTTGGCTAGGTGATGCTTTACAAGGCAACCTTGGTGATTCGCGTGTGTTCAAAATGCCCGCTATCGATGTACTTTGGGATGCAATGAAAAACACCTTGCTACTCGTTGGTAGCGGCACTTTACTGTCTATTTTTATTGCTTTGCCTATCGGTATTATCTGTGCCGTGAAACAAAACAAAGCGACGGATTACATCATAAGCGGTATTACCTATTTCTTCCTTTCTACACCTGCGGCATGGCTTGCGCTGATGCTGATTATGGTTTTCTCAGTGATGTTGCCAATATTCCCAGCCGGTGGCACAGGCGAAGCAGAAGGCGTCCAAGGACTGGAAAAACTCAGATATATGGCACTACCAATTTTAAGCCTAACATTGTTGAGTATCGCTTCTATCTCTCGTTTTATGCGCTCAAGTATGTTGGAAGTATTCAGACAGGATTTTGTCCGCACAGCCAAAGCCAAAGGCGCCTCTTCTAGCCGAGTACTTTTCAAACACTGTATTAAAAACGGCATGTTGCCAATGATCACGGTATTAGCGATGGACGTTGCAACTCTGATGAGTGGCGCGGTTCTTACTGAGACTATTTTTAGTTGGCCAGGGATTGGTAAGTTAACGGTCGATTCAATCAACAACAATGACTACAACGTGGCAATGCTGTGCTTTATGGTCGCAACGTTTGCCATTTTGATCATGAACTTTATCGCCGACATTCTCTACTCGAAAGTTGACCCTCGTATTGATTTAACAAAGGGGAATCGCTAATGAGCTATATTGTTAAACGTAGTCAAAACCCATGGATTCAAGTGGCGCAGCGACTTTCACGTCACAAGCTGGCTATGGTTTCCATGGTCTTTCTCGTTCTACTTACTGCAGTTTGTTTTGGTGCTGGCACTATCGGTCAATGGTTAGGTGTCGACCCATTTGAAGATAACTTATTTAGCCGCTATGAAGGTCCCAGTGATCTTCATTTACTCGGCACAGATGAATTAGGTCGCGATATATTGACTCGCCTACTGCTTGGCGGTCAGGTATCACTGACGTTTGCCTTTATGGCGGCAATCGTCACATCAGTGATTGGTACCACACTGGGGGTGATCGCAGGTTATCACGGTGGGCGCGTAGATGCCTTTATCATGCGTGCTGCAGATTTCATCATCAGCTTACCAGGCATCATGCTACTGATCCTGATCCAAAGTATCGACATGACTAAACTGGGTTTCTCTGAAGAGCTCGTGCGCAGCGATAGCTTTAGTATCTATCGCCTAGTGGTCGTCTTGTCACTGCTAGGATGGCCATTTGCCGCTCGTCTAGTGCGCTCTAATACACTGTCTGTTAAACATCGCGAATACGTACAAGCAGCAATTGGTTACGGTGCGAGCCATTGGTTTATTATGATGCGTCATATCGTACCAAATGTAATTGCTCCGGTTATTACTGCAACGACTCTTGGCATCGGGGTGGCGATTCTGACCGAAAGTGCTTTAAGCTTCTTAGGCTTTGGTATTAATCCACCAACACCATCATGGGGTAACATGTTGCAAAACGCACGTGAAGCTCTTTGGGTTTACCCAATGGCCGCCGTATATCCGGGCATTATGGTGCTATGTACTGTAGTAACCATCAACTTTCTCGGTGATGGCTTGCAAGAAGCAATCGATCCTAAATCGTAGTCACCGCGTTATAAGCAGATTGGCGGAGTAATTCGTCAATCTGCTTTGCTATTTTTGTGTTTACCTGTCTAACAATCATCATCAACCAATTACATCTCATATTGAGCAAATTTAGTCTGTGGCAAACCTTGAACGATAATGGGTCGGTGTGATTCCCACCACCTTCTTAAATACTCGGGTAAAGTTACTCACATCGTTATACCCCAACAAAAAGGCCACCTGTTCTACTGTCGATTTATTGATGTTCATTTCTCGTTTGGCGACATCCATTTTATAGTTCAGTCGATACTGTTGTGGGGTCAGGTTGAGTACCTTTTTAAACGCCCGCGTTAAGGTTTTCTCACTCACACAGCAAATATCCGCCATGGCTTTGTTACTTTGCTCATCTAATGGCGTGTGATGACAATATTGCTGAGCTTTCAAGACCAACGCATTCCCATGGCTCAAGTCTGGCAAAAAACGCTCGTAATAGGCTTGTAGCCGTCCAGAGAAGTCCAGCAGACAAATATCAGCCACTTCTTTAGCAAGATCAAAACCTGCGTAACGAGCGATAAGATGAAGAGCTAAATCTTGGAAAGCAAATAGACCCGAACCCGTCACCACACTGCCTTCGTCGACGACCATCTCATGGCGTTTAACATCTGCCATTGCAGGAAATTCACTCGCAAGTTGATCGCACAATTTCCAATGAGTGGTGGCGGCTCTATTTTCCAATAAACCCGCGTACCCCAACCAAAACACACTTGCGCAGTTGGCTGCCACGGTGCACCCCTGCCCATGCCATTGCTTTAGGGTTGTCAGTAAAGTTGGGTCGTAATGGATATCCGCGCCAATTTTTCGCGGCGGAATAAATACCACATCAGGCACAGACTCAACGGGTAATTCTGAACAATTAACCTTAGTCACCATGAATAACGGAGCGTCTAACACGTAGTTCGCGACCGCTAAAATATCGCTGATCCCAGCAGCAGCCGACTCCATGACGTGCTCTGTTTCGAGGATCACAACCTTAATCCTTCCCTTGTCCATATCTGACCTTAAATTGTCCATTTGGGACATTATAAATGGCTGGTACTGGGTGTAAAGTAACCACATCAAATCAAGGAGAGCACCTATGACTAAACAAGCACTAATCATTATCGATATTCAGAATGACTATTTTGAAGGTGGCGCAATGACGCTTTTTGAACCGAGTAAAGCGGCACTTAACGCGCAAAAATTGCTAACACACTTTCGTCAAACTGAGCAACCAATCATCCACATTCAACACCTTGCCGCCAGCCCAGAGCTTGGATTTATGTTAGAAGGCACTGAAGGACAAAAAATCCACCCGACTGTGGCACCTAAAGACGGTGAAACCGTCATTATCAAGCACTATCCTAATGCTTTCGCGGCCACCAACTTAGCTCAAGTTCTCAATGAGCAAGGTATAACTGATGTGGTTCTTGCAGGAATGATGACCCATATGTGTGTGAGTAGCACAGCACGTGCGACCATCGAGTACGGTCTTAAAGCAACTATCGCTCACAATGCTTGCGCCACTTGCGCACTACCACTTTTCGACCAAGTGATTCCCGCGGAAGTGGTACATCAAACAGCACTCGCTGAAGTAGCCAACATTGCGCAGATATTAAGTGTCAGTGAAATAACGAATGAATAGCATTTAATGCCGAGTTAATTCCCCTACTATGCTGGCGCTGCTACCTCTATACAAAAGCTTTGATGGAAGCAGCTGCTAGCAAGACAAACCGCATCAAGCCAGTTATACTCCATCCTCTCTCACAGCTAATAATTGCAATTCATGAGACAATTTTACGTTACCGAAGGCGATATCAGCTCTAAGAAAGAGAAAATCGCCTACCCGAAACTGGCTTTGTGCGACAAGTGCGTCAGTAGCTATGTGGTGATCAGTGAAGGTGAACGCACCTATCAAGAATGCGCCAAATGCGGTGCGGATGATTGATGCCAAGTCCTAGCGGCAATATATTCAAAACTCGGCGGGCACAATCATCCCGCCTTGATCCACTAAACCGTTCGTCACTGACACTTCCCCCTCCTTTGATACTGCGACGGCTTCAATGCCCGCTTGCACATTAATGTAATCCATTGCCTCAGCCACACTCGGTAAAAAGCCTGCTGTACTCCATATCTCGCCATCGACCGATTGCTCGGAAATGATGGTCAAACTGGCAATTTCAGTGGTAATTGGCATGCCTGTCCTTGCATCCAACAGATGATGGTAACGCTGACCATCAACATCAAAATAGCGCTCGTTAATACCCGAAGTGACCATAGACATACCTTTCAAAGGCACCGCACGTAACACATCGCCACGTGCGGCTAGTGGATTCTGAATGCCGACATTCCAAGCGTGGTTGCTGTTTTTCGGTGAATAGCCAATAGTCAGCACATTGCCACCAAGACTAATAAAACCATGCTCGACACCCGCATCAACTAACGTACGTTTTACTTGATCAGCGAAGTAACCTTTGGCGATTGCTCCAAGGTCAATCTCCATCCCGACTTGGCTTAAATAGACGGACTTATTCGCTTCATCCAGCAAGATATTCGTTGGGTCGACCAAACCAAGCTTGGCTTTGATTTCATTTTGACTCGGCACTTTGGCGTCGTTAAAACCGATTCGCCAAGCTTTGACTAACGGACCAATCGCAATGTTGAAAGGGTTATTGAGATCTTGGCTGCGCGCTTTTGCCAGCTTGATCAATTGGAACAAGTCATCTTCAACCGTAACTGGAGCGATACCCGCGTTGTGATTCACCGCCATCAATTCAGAGTTTGGCTGATTCACTGTAAAACGCTGGGCATAATTCTGAAGTTGTTGGTAAGCCTGTCGAATCAGTTGCTCACCATTTGGGTGATAAACCACTAATTCAATAATGGTTCCCATCATCTGAAAACTGGTGCGGTAATTGGTCATACAGCTTCTACTTTCTGCTAACTCGCTGACTAAAAAGAAAAAAGAGGGAAGCGTCGCTCCCCCCTATCTCGCTAAAAATTCAGATAATTAAATTGAATCCGCAGCGCTCTCACCCGCAATACGACCGTAAGTGAAGATATCGATGAGTGCGTTACCACCCAAACGGTTACCCGCGTGGATACCCCCAGTCACCTCACCTGCCGCGTATAGCCCTTGAATAGCATGACCATCAGTGCCAATAACACGCGCCTTGGTGTCAATCTTCAAACCACCCATAGTGTGGTGAACCGATGGTTGACGTGGTGTGGCGTAGAATGGTGCCTGCTGGACTTTCAAACCAAACGCACTCTTATGGAACTCTGGATCTTGCCCTTGTTCAACACAGTGATTGTACTGAGCAATCGTCTCGGTTAACTGCTCTGCCGGAACACCAATCTTTTCAGCTAGCTCTTCAAGCGTATCGGCTTGAATGATGATGCCCTCTTTGATTTCGCGCTCAATGGTTTCATCAGATGTGTTCGCCGCAGTTTGGCGGATATTCTCATCGGCAATCATGTAAATCAGACCACCATTGTCAAAGAAGGCGGATGACAACACATCACGGCTACCACATTCATCAACAAAACGCTTACCTTGTTGGTTAACAAAGACAAAGTTCTCTGGCGGAACGATCAAACCTGTTAGCAGAGCGCCAGATTTAGGATCGCCTACTGGCATTAATTGCACAAAGCCCATACCCACCAATTCAGCGCCCGCTTTCTCGCCGATTTCAATGCCATCGCCTACGAGAGCTGGAGAGTTAGTGGTTTTGATATCATCGGCGATCTCTTTCCAATAGGTATTGTACTTTTTGATCATCTGCGTATTCGCGCCAAAACCGCCAGACGCCAGCACTACACCATGGTTAATGCGCAGCTCTAATCGAGTTCCGTTCGCTTGAACCGCATTGATACCAACGACTTTGCCCTCTTCAACAATCAAATCTGTCGCGCGCGTATCGGTAATGATACGACCATTTTGCTCTTGAATGCGTTTTTGCAGTTTATCGACAAACTCAACACCTTTTGGACGCTTTGGTTTATGAGCACGGCGCCACAACGCCCCTACAGGGATTTCAACCACACTGCGGTCAAAGTCGATACCTTTGTCACTCAACCAATCAATCGATTCCATCGAGCGAGAAGTCAGCGTTTCAACCAAATCATATTGACCAAAAATCGCCTCGCCATTTAAGTCAGTGCGCTTACCACCTAGATAGGTTTGAATACGGTGTAGTTCAACAGAGTCAAACAAGTACTGCTCACCATTAGCCAAAGCGGTAAAGTAATCATCAAGCTGAGATTTTAGTACGCGGAAATCTTCAAGGTACTGACCAACAAACTCAGATTCTGGCGTTTTCGCCAAAAGCATTAAGGTCTCTTTTTCACCCGGTAGAGCTGGGAAATCATTTTGCCATGCAGGCTCTGCAGCGTTGACCCAACCACCGGTACGAACCGTGTTACCGCCAATCGCTGGGAATTTTTCCAGCAAGATAACAGACTTGCCTTTATCAAGTGCTGTCAGTGCTGCACTTAAACCCGCACCACCGCCGCCGACGACGACGACATCCACCGTTTCTTTAATGGTTTTCGAAGACCATACCACCGCTTCTTTTGCCTTGCAGCGCAATGCTTCTGAGTTACCACCAGCTAAATCAACCGCATTGGACACCCCATCTAATACAGCTTGGCTACTTACTGTCGCCCCTGAAATCACATCGATGTTAAGCGTCTGTCCATCAAGGATCTGCTGTGGAATACGCTCGAACGCTGGGTTTGCGATACCATCCGACTCTTTTGAAGAATCGACAACGATTTCAAGGATTTGATCCTCAGAGAAGGTTACCGTAACCGGTAAGTCGCCATTGTGACCACGTCCATACGCTGTATATTGACCAGAGTTAAACTTGATTGGCACATTTTGCAGTTCTTTAATGCGTTGGTGTTTCAACGCTTCTGCCGCACTGTCGACAATCATGTAATCCATGATTTCCCACAGCGGAGTTGGAATTTGCAACGCATCTTGCTGGGCAATGTCCGCAAACTCAGCGCAAGGCTCATCACGCAGAACTTTACCAGCCCAAGTTGGCTCAACTAAGTAGCCTTTACCGATACTCACCATATCGTAGCCCTGCTCTAGGGCTTTATCAGCATGCACGCGCTGGGCAATACCACCCACACCAATCACTGGCACTTTCGCGACGTATTCAGATTGCATCTGACGGTATTTATCAATCAGTGGCTGTTGATCTTCTGGCGTAACAATCGAATTACGCAGCCAACTGCCCATTGAGAAATGGAAGTAGTCCAAACCGTGCGCGGCAAGCTTATCGAGTAAGAACATGGTATCGTCAAAGCGAATACCCGGTTGTTCAATTTCTTCCGGTGAGAATCGGTAACCAATGACAAACTCGGTTTTATTGTGCTCAGCGACAACTTGCTTAGTCTTCGCCAATATTTCTAGTGGGAACCTAGTGCGCTTTTCGATATTACCGCCCCACTTATCGCGGCGACGGTTTGAGTGTGGTGAAAAGAACTGCTGAATGAGGTAGGTATTAGCGCCATGGATTTCGACACCATCAAAGCCAGCGACGATAGCGCGTCTTACTGCATCACCGAACTTGTCGATCATCGCTTCGACTTGATCTTTGGTCATCTCAAGTGGCGTTTCAGCATTGTCGCGCAAAGCCGCTACAGGGCTGGCAGAAATTGGCTGATGACCACCGTTAAATTCAGGGTTTGCCATACGACCAGCATGGTAGATCTGCAAAATCGCTTTTGAACCTTTGGCTTTGATTGCCGCTGCCAATTTCGCTAAGCCAGCAATTTTACTGTCGGTGTCGATACCTAGCGCACCTGGAAATGCTCGACCATAGTTTTCAACAAACGCACTCTCGACAATGATCGCCGCTGCATCACCTGAGCGTGCCGCGTAGTAATTGATCATTTCTTGAGTAACGCCACCATCAAAAAACGCAGATTGGATGGTCATTGGCGCCATCACGATACGGTTATTTAGCTTGACCCCGGACTGAAATACAATTTCATCGACTAACTGAGCCATAGGTAGTTTCCTTATACAGATTAATTCTCATATGAAACGTACTTATCGTTCAGTTTTACGTGGCGGAAGTATTTTTGATATGAGAACCAAATAGGCACTCTGAAGACTCCAAAATACTAGTCCTTTAACATTATGAGTAAAATGAATAGTTTGCATTTTTACTATGCTTAACGCGCATTAACTTATGTATTGCTGCATGATGGATACATTATTTAACGCAGCGGCAAACTCTCAGAAACAGTTGAAACACTCTATCATCCAAGGCAATTTTTATATTAAGAGAATGATATTATTGAAATTGTTTAGAACTCAACCCCATAAACCTCTGCCCACAGCGCCAATGACTTCAGTGGCAATAACGACGGGATAGGTCAATTATAGTCACCATCAAATATGTGACATTACGCACATTTAGTATTGCCAAACAGTACATGTTCAAGCTGAAACTAAGCGGCTTAATTTAAATAACGCCTCCTGTAAAATATAAAAAAAGCGCAAATACCTAACGTAAATATTTGCGCAAACGTCCATCACTACTATTAATAAAGATCAACGAAATCGTGACTAGTTACCACTACGGCTAATTACTTCTTCTCCGTTATAAACCAGTCTAGTTGACCAAGGAATTGGATTTCGCAATGCATAGTGTGCCATACAGCCATTTTCCGCTTCATTGAGCAGATCTTTGATCTTCTCTTCTGGCTCAGGGCTTTCAATGATCACGTGTGTTTCAACGATGTCACAACCGCCATCGGTCATGTAACCGTGGTCGCGCATGTGACCTAGATTAGTTTTAAACACAATACGTTGCTCTAACTTCAGTGAATCCACTTGGATTTTACGTGCATTCAAAATGTCGGTTAAATGTGTCATCAAACAGAAACCAATTCCCGCAGAAAAGAACGCAAGCGGCGGCGGAGCGGTATCATTACCCACTGGTGGCTGTTCATCGCAATAGAGTTTGACTGGGCTAAAACCGGGAATGTTGACGGATACGACGCCGGTTTTTTTCTGCATATCACCCGCTTCAGCGGTTAAGTTTACTTCAAAACGATAAGGCTCTGGATGACGCGCTTTCGCAAACTTTGATGGTTCATATTGAGTCGGTTGGGGTTGCTCTGCGTTTAATTCACCCACGTGGAAAAACTTTTCTGTTGCCATTAATTGTTCCTTGTTTAATCCGTAACGCTGAATAGATTTTATGCGAAAAGATGTGAATTTAGTCGTCAAAGTCGCCTCTAATTCAAGCTATTATGGTGGCTTCATTCATATCTACCTGTCATTTTGAAGGATTACGTCATGCTGACTAAACAAGACAAAAAGATACTCTCTCATCTGCAAGAGAATGGTCGAAAATCCATTGTTGAATTGGCTAAAGCCACGGATATGTCTGAATCCACGTGTTTAAGGCGTACCAAGCAATTAGAAGAAACCGGAGTGATCAAACAGTACGGTGCAATGTTGGATGCCGAGAAAGCAGGATTTGGTGTGGTCGCGTTTATCCAAGTAAGTATTGACCAACGTAATGAAGCCGCGTTTGATGAGTTTAAAAAAGCGGCTTGCGAACACCCACTCATCTTAGAGTGTTACTCACTATCTGGTCCTTATGACCACCTAATGAAAGTGGTTGCTCGCACCAACAAAGAGTTGTCACAGTTTATCTTAAAAGAGCTGCGTAGCTTCCCCGAGGTCAGGGAAGCACAGACTTTATTTGTCTTGGATGAGGTCAAACATACCAGCGCGTTACCTATTAACATGCCTGACTGACAGCATTCGAAGTCGTGACGTTGTAATCGGGCTAGTTTGCTCGCGCTCGATTACGCAGCTTTTGCCAAAGTCGCCCGTCAATCGCTGACAAGCCAAGCGCGATAAGCGCCATGCCAATTAAGTGGATTGGCTGCAAGGATTCATCCAAAAATACGACGCCAAGTAAAATTGCAGAGACCGGCACTAATAGCGTTACCAATAAAACATTCGTCGCACCAGCAAGCTCTAAGATCTTAAAGTACAACATGTAAGCCAGCGCGGTCGAGACCACCGCCAGACCCAAAATTGCCAGCCAAGTATGCAAGCTTACATTGGCAAACAAACTTGGGCTTTCTACCACCAGTGCGATAGGCAATAAAACCAGACTCGATGCGGTCACCTGCCCGGCTGCCAACATGATTAGACTGATCTTCATCGCTTTAAAGCGTCGACCATGCACACTGGCAAACGCGTAGCTGGTGCTTGCGCCTAATATCGCTAGCTGTGCCAGCAAAGGACTTTCGCCGCCCAATGCCGGTAAACCTATCATGGTCACCACACCAATAAAGCCAATCACCACCCCCAACACTTTAAGAGATGTGGGCTTTTCATCCGGTAAAAAGAGACCTGCGACCACCACGCCAAATATTGGCGTCGCGGCGTTTAGAATTGACGCTAAACCAGAAGCAATCTGAGTTTGCCCCCAAACAATCAGCAGAAATGGAATCACATTATTGAGAAGCCCCATACCAAGAAAGGCTGCCCATACACGGTAATCTTTGGGAGGACGATGCCCCGTGAGCAATGCAATCACCCAAAGCGTTAGAGCGGCTAAACTCACGCGCAACGTGACAATAATCAACGGTGGCAATTCATTGACTGCGACGCCGACAAAGAAAAAGGACCCGCCCCACAATATTGAAAGCAGTATAAGCATGCCCCAAACGGTCGAGGTCATTTGATGTTTGATTTGAGGTGTCATTTGGCGGTCCATCGCGGGCTGATGCAATTTTCCATACTAACTTGTCAGCGCTTATAAAAGCAAAGGCGAACTTTTTAGTTCGCCTTGGTTATAACTTCAATTCAGCAATCATTAGGTCTAGCGGCTCATCATCAAGCCAAACAGATCTTTCGGGTTTGCCATGCGCGGCACAATTTCGATCTGCTCGCCGATATTTAGCTCAGTTGCCAAATCATAGGTGTAACGCAATACCGAAAGATCTTCGAGTGCGAAGCCTACTGAATCAAAAATGGTAATTTGCTCAGCGCTATCACGCCCTTGAGCTTTACCTGCAATCACTTCCCACAATGGATTCACCTTATGCTCGGCAGGCAGTTGTTGAATATCTCCTTCAACACGAGTTTGTGGCTCATGCTCAACAAAGATTTTGCCTGCACGCAGCACATCAATATGCAGCTCCGTTTTGCCCGGACAATCACCACCCACACCGTTAATGTGCATGCCCGCCTCAACCATATCTGGAGTCAGAATAGTTGCGTAAGCTTTATCTGCGGTTACGGTTGTAACGATATCTGCACCTTGAACACACTCTTTGGCTGAGTTTGCCGCAACCACTTTAAGCTCTGGGTATGCTAGTAAGTGATTCGCCAATTTATCCATCGCTGCGCTATCAATATCAAAGATACGTAACTCAGTGATGCCAAGTAATTTATGAAAAGCAATCGATTGAAACTCGCTCTGCGCACCACAACCAATCAAGCCCATCACTTTAGAATCTGGGCGAGTCAACGCTTTCGCCGCCATTACCGAAGTAACCGCAGTGCGCAGACCGGTCGAAATGGTCATCTCACACAATAATCGAGGGTAGCCTGTCGCCACATCGGCTAATGCGCCAAACGCCATAACGGTAGAGAGACCGTGCTTAGGGTTTGATGGGTGACCATTTACAAATTTAAACCCGTAGTTTTGCTGATCAGCCACTGGCATAAGTTCAATCACCCCCACTTCACTATGTGCTGCCGTGCGAGCAGATTTATCGAACTCTTCCCAACGAGAAAAGTCCTGTTGCATGTACTCGAGTAAACCGCCCATAAAGGTCTCACAACCTTGAGCTTTTACTAATTTGGATAGTGCATCTACATCTAGAAATAATGTCATCTTAAGTCTCACTGTTCCCTTTCTTACACCAATTGCTACCGAGTCATTGTTCTTAACAACCACTCGGTAACACTCTTAGTTAGAGAGGGAGATTTAATTGTATTTTTATGTTGTTCAGGCTCATTCTAAGCCGAAGTTGAGCCAACAAAAAGACAGATTAATGCACAAAAGTTTAAGCAAAATTATCATTTTGATAGCTAAATGTGGCATTATGCTAAAGCCACTTTCTATTTTGAGTTTTGCAATGAGTAACCTAGATGATATTGATCGCCAACTATTGGCTCTATTGAGAAAAAATGCCCGCATGTCAGTGGTGAACCTAGCCAATAAACTCAAAGTATCGCGGGCGACGGTGCAAAATCGCATCAACAAGTTAGAAAAAGAAGAAGTGATCCTCGGTTATACCGTCAAACTCAAACACGAGGCTGAAGTTGAAGCACACACAGTCAAGATCATTATGAGTATTTCTGTCGAAGCTAAAGATGAAGCGAATGTACTCAAAGAGTTAGAAGCCTTCCATGAAGTCATTTCGGTTTATCACACCAATGGACATTGGGATTTAATAGCTGAAGTCCAAGCGGAAAACCTCTCGGTGCTTGGCGGATTATTAGTGCGGATTCGCTCAATCAAAGGCATTGTGCAAACCGAAACCAACTTATTGCTCGACCAGATTTTTTAACCTTCTCGCTAGTCCGATTGTCTAAACAAATTTCGGCTTAATATAGCATTAAAGCGCACTATAACGGGCTCATCGGAGAGCCCATTTGAAAACACTAGCGTTAATAGAGCAATATCATCCCCTGATAACCACCCATTTCTACCTGTGAAACATAATCGCCTATGTTGCCTTGGCTATCGACCACGCGCATCGGTTGCGGCAAAGTAATCGTGATTGGCTCTGCTGAGTAGTAAGCGGCATTCCGTCCAGAAAAATCAGTGCGATAAAGCACCCTTCCTTTGCTGAACTCACGCGCAAGCACCATCTCTTCGGGTGCCCCATTCACCACTTGACGCTCAGACTGATAGGCAAAGTAAGTGTAAGTTGGAAGCAACTTCGTCGCGCCATTAGGTAGATCAGCATGCATAACAGATGTTGCGGTCGAATCTCCGACGATAGTGTAGTCGGCAGGCGTAGGAGTCAGTGTAGACATCATCAACGGAATAGCTTGGTATCCAACCGGAATCGCATTAGCGGGCTCACCAATGTCAATCGCTTGCAACGCAGTAGGCTGATAGGCAATGTTTTTAGCAACACCAGCCTGCCAAAAATTACTCTCGGTGGTGTTGTCACTGCCATAAATAAAGCCGTTATTCCACTGATTGAAATAGCTGTATTGTGGGTGAAAATTAAGATAAAACGCCGCCAAGCTTGAGTATTGATCTTGCTGCCAGTTCTCTTGGCTATAACCAAAGTATTGCACTCTCCCGTAGCGGGTCGTCGCTTGAAAAATTACGCTATTTCCCTGCTCAGCCAGTGCTGAATTGTCCCAAAACTTAGCGATGCCTGCGTAACCGGTAAATCCTGTAGATGGAAACAAGTAATGCTCGCGTAAATAGAGTGAGCCCGCATCCACCAAATGCGTTTGACCATTACGTCCATAAAGGTTGGCAGTACCGATATTCAGCCCGATCAACGCATCGGCTTCTCTCTGTGCGAGACGATTGAGAAAAGAAGAAAACTGCTGCTTATACAGAGTGTCAGCCGCATCGCTATCAACTACCAAACCGAGCTCAGTCACCGTCCCGCCGGAGTAAACCGTAAACTGATTAGCACCAATTAACTTATTGGTATCATCATTGTATGCACCATTGAGCCCTTGCTCCGCCCACTCAACTGAGTAGAAATCATGCATCGCATCAAGGAAGCCTGAACTGGCTATATTGGTGATTGCCCATGATGAGTTCTGGCTCCACATTCGTCCAAATGGGATCACCCGAGATTCCCATCTAAAGCGCGCCGTGGCATTTTTATTACTGCGATTTTTGTATTCATTCCAAGACAAGTAATTGTCTTGATTGAGATCCGCTGAGACATCAAAACCACGCACCTTGCGCCACGTATTGATCTCACTGCCGCTTGGTGTATGTGTGGGCGCATCGGTGAGTTTAACCACAGGGAAACTATTTTTGAGTTTGACTTCTTTAAGCCTTGGACGCACATCTTGCTCACTACCTTGCCAAGTAATTCTCACCGCATAGAGCCGACCACCATCTCGCAGAAACGTAGAACCAAAATATTGCCCGCCACCATAACTGGCTCCACTGCCATCATGAGTCGTAGCACGCTGCCAATCACTCGGCATTTGCCAGATAACATTTTGGTTTTTAGTCATGTTGTCGGTTTTGTCTTTCTTGATATCAAACCGCGACCACTGTGTGACTTCACCGCGACTATCAACAGCCGATGGATATTCAACAATAAAGGAACCACCTTGTGCAAACTGACTGAATTTTAGCACCAGACGATCGAACTGCTCAGCATGGTACACATATAACGCGCCACCATTTTGATGATTAGCAAACACGTCGGCATCCCATGATGGCTGTTGGTAGAGCCAGAATCCCGCGTGATCATCACTAGCGGTGTAACCAACAATCATTGGCTTACGGTTGAGGATCGTGTTCTCGCCATGAGAAGGCTCAATTTCCGCTAACACCGTGTCTTCAGCAAAATGGAGGAAGAAATCTTCGTAGTTGAGACCATTTAATTCTGCATAATTGCGCACCTGATTCTCAACAGCGCCACTGTTTAGCTCGAGCTTTTGGTTATACATATAGCCAAGCGCTTTGACTCGCTCGTTATCACTTTTGTCCGCGTATGAGCCAAACACGATATCAGCATGGTTTAACTCCCACTCTATCACTTGGTGGCTGGTTAACGGATTACCTTGCAGATCCGTACCAGGTTGATGCAAGCCAGGTAACACCAAGGCAGAGCCTGCCAATACCGGCGTGGTGCTTAAAAAATAACAAATCCCACTCACCCAAAAATTTAACTGTCTGTTTTTCATTATTTTTATACCCAAGTAACCTCAAACCAAGCGGTTTAGTGTCAAATTTCATCTCAAAATGACACGCAAAAAAGGACGTAAAACTCGAAGATAAGTATTGGATAGAGACGCCAACAGTTCAATGCTATTGATAATACTGATATTAACTATTGATAGTTTTAATATTCAACACTCTGATTATTAACACTAAAGTCAGTATCAATTTTTTTGAGGTTGAACTTGTCACTAAGCAAAATGAGAAGTGATTTGCAAATGGACTGACAAGGCAGGGTTGATTGTTTTTTGCGCAATCAATATCATAAAACGACACCAAGGAAGGAAAGATATGGATATCAACACACTACTTCTATTTGTCATCGCCTGTTTAACGATAAACCTTATTCCTGGTCCTGATGTCGTCTACATTGTCTCCAATACGATGAAGGGCAAAATGACCACAGGCATCAAAGCCGCACTTGGTTTAGGTGCTGGCTATGTTGTCCACACGCTCGCGGCATGCCTCGGGCTTTCAGCGATTATTGTTAGCTCGGCATTTGCTTTTACTGCGGTTAAATGGCTCGGTGCCGCTTATCTTGTTTATCTGGGTATCCAAGCTTTGCTTTCCGCTTGGCGTGGTGGCAACAGTTTACAGATGACCCAATCAACAAACTCTAATCGTAACATCTTTATGCAGGGTGTGGTCGTTAGCGTACTCAACCCCAAAGTCGCCCTATTCTTTCTCTCTTTTTTGCCGCAGTTTATCGATATATCAGCAGGGGCAACATCGACACAACTGCTGATGCTCGGGCTAATTTTTAGCGCTCTGGCAACGGGTTGCAATTTGCTCTACGCGACATTAGGCAGTTGGCTATTCAGCCACCCCAACTCGATGCGCTACTCGCGCGCGCTTGAAAGTGTTTCTGGGGTATTACTGATTGGTTTAGCGGGCAAAATTGCGCTGAGTGATAAGTGATAAGTGATAAGACATCCTCAAAGGGAGGATGTCTTATTAAAACGCATACTGGTTAGATTTGACGCTCTATTTGTACCGACACTGCTAGTATCGCGTCAGAATCTTTACCCACGATGATCTTTAATTGTGTTGCTTCTTGCTCAAAACGATCATTGATTCCGTAAAACGCTAGTTCATCTGCCTTAATGGTAAAGCGAACCTTAGCTTCTTCGCCTGCCGCGATAAACTGTTTTGCAAAGCCTTTGAGCTCGCGCTTAGGTCGTGTCGTTGAAGTGCCCGTTTGCGAAATATAGCATTGGACAACTTCGTAACCATCGACTGCTGAACTATTGCGTACATCAACAGCAACTTCGATATCATCACCCACTAAATAGCGATCTGAATTCACAACCAAGTTGGAATACTCGAATTGACTGAAGCTAAGCCCATACCCAAACGGATACAGTGGCGTATGCTGAGAGTCTTTATACGCTTGGTACTCTTGAAACGCCCTCATCTTGCCCAACTCTTTACGCGCATAGTAAATTGGAATTTGACCGGTTGATCTTGGTACAGTCATGGTTAGTTTACCTGACGGGTTATTAATACCATAGAGTGTTCGAGCTACCGCATTGCCCGTTTGAGTGCCACTTTGCCAAGCATAGATTAGCGCATCTGCATAGCGCTCAATCGCAGCAGACGGCACTGGACGCCCAGTACATTGCACGACGATTAACGGTTTACCCGTTCTACCAATCGCTTCAATCATCTGCTCTTGACCAGCAGGTAAGGTAAGCTCGGCGATATTTCTTGCTTCACCCGTTCTGCGGTGGCTTTCTCCAACACATAGCACCACAACGTCAGCACGATGCGCGCACTCAACCATCTCATCACTAAAAGCACAATCATCGGTGATGACCGTGTTTGCATTACTCAGTTGTTTAATACCTTCAATGATAGAGACCACATCATCGGCTTTACCATCAAGACACCAAGAACCAAGATGCTGGCGTTTTGAGTCAGCATGCGGACCAATAACGGCTACGGTCAAACCGCTGTCTTGTAGCGGTAAAATAGCCTTGTTGTTTTTCAGCATCACCAAGCATTGCTCGGCAAGCTTAAGCGCCATCTCGCTGTGGGAAGATTTACCCAACATCTGTTTGTGAGATTCAGGGTCAACATAAGGGTTTTCAAATAGCCCGGCTCGGAACTTAGTTAGCAAAACACGGCGTACAGAGTCATCAACATAGTTCATCAACTCAGGATTTTTCTCTAACGCTGATGCGACAAAATCCTCATAAGCTTCATGGGTCATCGCCATATCAATGCCGGCTTGAAGTGCTTTAACCGCAGCTTCTGTGCCATTTTTTGCGACGCCAAAGTACTCCAGATCAGAAATCGAGCCCCAATCGCTAACAACCATGCCAGAAAATCTTTGTTGTTGTTTTAACCAACCTTGAACCAGCGTTTTAGAACCTGTCACTGGCGTGCCACCAAGATCATTAAAACCAGACATCACAGTCGCAACCCCCGCCTCAATTGCTGCTTTAAATGGTGGCAGATAAACGTTATGTAAAGTGTTAACAGAGATCTCGGTGGTATCATAGTCACGCCCACCTTCAGAAGCGCCATAACCGACAAAATGTTTAGCACAGGCAACTAAACTGTCAGCCGCGGCAGGATCGTCGCCTTGGAAACCTTTTACGACTGCTTTTGCCATTTGGCTAGTTAAAAACGGATCTTCACCTGAACTTTCAATAACTCGACCCCAACGAGGATCGCGCACAATGTCGAGCATCGGAGCAAAAGTCCAATTAATGCCTAAGGATGCCGCTTCCGCTGCAATACAGCGATAAGCTTGTTGAACTAACTCAGGGTTCCATGAACATGATTGAGCTAACGGGATTGGCAGCACAGTTTTTTGCCCGTAAATCACATCACGAGCAAAAATAATTGGGATCCCAAGTCGACTGCCTTCAACCGCCGCTGTTTGGATTTCATTCAATTGATTTGGGTCAACCGTTTCGCCTGGCGCATTCCCAGCCCAAGCGGTATCGGCAAGAATACGCGAGCCCCACTCACCTCGGCTGACTTTAGCTAAATAGACCTCACGGTTGTCAGCGTATTCCAACATCGGAGACTGACAAAGTTGACCAATTTTCTCCGCAACAGTCATTTTCGCTAAGAGATCTTCTACACGCTCATGATGAGGTAGTGACGCATCTTGATACTTTTCCATCGGTTACTCCATATTGCTCTGAGCTTTGTAGTAAGGGAAGGCTTCAGCCAAAAACTCTCTCATTTCGCTGGCAAGTTGCACGTTACCTGAATCACTTGCTACCTGTTGAAGTTGATCCGCAACTTCTGGTACATAGCGAGAATCTAGTTCGACATAAATCTGAATAAACTCTTCTAGTTGCTTCGCACTCAACTGATTAATAATCTCGTTTGGCTTCACTAAGGCTTGGTAGTAATAGTTAGGCTTAGGACCAAGCACCGCCCCTTCCCAGGTTTCGATAACTTGTTGATAGCCACCTAAATACTCATCACCTCGGCGCAGCTCCAGTTTGTTCATCCCTTTCAGAGCAATAATCACGTTACCTTGTTGTTGTTGCTCAGTTGCAAACTCGAAGTACTGCTGAGAAAGGTTATAGGTTTTAAGCCATGCCGCGCTATACGCCACCAGCACCAGTGCTGCTAAAGCGCCCCACTTGATCATATTGTTCATCACTTCACCCCTACCCCGGTAAACGCTTTAATGAAGTTCTTTTGCAAACAGAAGAAAACAATAACCACAGGAACAGCTATCATGGTTGTCATCGCCCATAACTGCTCCAAGTTCGTTCCCGGAACTTCGGTTTGGAAGTTATACAAGGCTAATTGCAGCGTCATTAATGACTCATCACGAACGTACAGTAGCGGTCCCATAAAGTCATTCCACGCCCCCATGAAGGTCAAAATACCTACAGTAGCCAGCGCAGGGCGTAGCATTGGTAAGACAATCTTTCTAAAGATACGGAATTCACTTGCGCCATCAATGCGTGCCGCTTCAAGGTAAGCGTTGTCAATCTGCTTCATAAACTGAACCAACAAGAAGATGTTATACGCACTGATCGAGCCTGGAATAATCAACACTCGGTATGTATTAATCCAGTTCCACTCATACATCATCATGTAAGTAGGAATGGTAAAAAGTACGGCTGGAATCATCATCGAACCCAAAATAACTTTTAACCAAAACTCACGTCCTGGAAGATTAGTTTTGACGATGGCATACGCAACCATTGAAGAGAACAAAGTATTTAGCACAGTAACAGAAACTGAGATGAAAATAGTATTAAAGAATACGCGAAACAAATTCACTGACTCAAATACTTCAATATAGCCTTTGAATGACCACTCTTTTGGTAGACTGTTCGGGTAATGCATAATTTCTGGACCAGTCTTGAATGAGTTAATAATCATATAAAAGAATGGATACATTACCAATATAGAAGCGAGTACCAAAGTGCCATAAATTAATATGGTTTTATTTTTATTCTTTTCCATCGTTAATCTTCCTTGCTAGTGATCTTCAACTGCATCATGGTTAACAAGTAAATAACAGCAGCAAGCATCAAGCCTATCGTTGACGCCTCACCCATTTTCATCTGTTCAAAACCCGTTTGATAGAGATATAAAACCGGTGTTAATGCTGATTGGTAAGGACCACCACTTAAATCAAAGTTCATAAATACTTCGATGAACATCTGTAGACCGTTAATAATATTCATGGTCATAACAAAGATGATTTGCGGCATGATCATTGGCAGTGTGATTTTGCTCGTTTTACGCCACCACGAAGCGCCATCGATATCAGCAGCTTCAAACAAAGAACGATCAATACTTGCAATACCGCCAAGGAAAATGATCATCTGAACACCAAACCACTTCCAGGCGCTGAACACTGCAATCACAGGCATTGGCAACCATTGCTCAAACTTCCAAAAAACAGGCTCGCTTAACATAGATGATTCGACCATCGCACTTTGCACTGGACCGGATGGTCCAGAAACAAAATCAAAGATCACCATCGCAACCGTAATCGAAGTAATCACTGGTATGAACATAATGGTTCGAAAGAAGCTTGCCATGAATTTAATTTCATTTAACAGCAAAGCTAAACCCAAGCCAATAATAAAACTCAGAAATACAAATATAACCTGGTTAAATAACACGTTGAATAGTGACTTCCAAAATAACGTATCTGTTACAACAGAAATCCAGTTTGCCAAACCAACAAACTTAGTATTTTCCGGAAGTAAAATATTCACATTCAAAAAACTACTTTCAAAAGAAAGGAAGAATGGATACATCAAGAAAACAGTGAAATATATAATCCAAGGTGCAAGGAATACATATCCCATAATGAGATTATTTCTTTTCATATTTTTACCACACTAATCCGTTGATATATTATTGCTTAAATATATCTTTAGCCTGTTGACTTGCTGCATCGACAGCTTGTTGAGGTGTTACTTCTTTTTTCAACACTACTTTGGAGTATTGCTGCAAAATGATATTGGCCACATCTGCCGACTGTGCAAATGGTTCACTCATGATGGTATAAGGAAGTTGCTCCACAAACGGTTTTGCCTCAGCACTCTTGTAATAAGGGCGCTCTTTCAACGATACCAACGCTGGAAGCTGACCAAGCGTCATGTTCGCTTTGTGGTTTAGCTCGTCATCCATCAATACTTGGACAAACTGCCAGCTCAACTGCTCTAGTTCTTGATCACTTTTAAAGATCATCAGTGCGCGACCATCTAACGTCGAATAAGATTGCTCACCTTTGTTTAGAGTTGGAATCGGCGCTAACCCAACATCTTCACCAATCACCATTGGCTTTTGCGCAGCTTCCGCCAAGTTGGCTTTCCAACCGAAACCAAACTGTGGCCACATACCAATGTTTCTTGAGAAAAAGCTCTTCTCCATAGTAAGTGGGGCATACTGCTGTACTCGCTGCATAGTCGAGAGAAACGTCGCCATATTGGCGTCTTGCTTATCGAAAATGGGATGAGTACCAAAACGGTTTAACAAGGTATATTCACCACCGTTGAAGTTGTAATACAACTGAGCAAGCATCCCCCAATACCAGCTCCCCGTCGATAGGACGTCATTCCATAGCACTGTCCCATAGACTGGGCTGCCATCGGATCTTGGCGGCAGTTGGTTTATTTTATTCGCCGCAACAAGAAACTCATCCCAAGTTTTAGGCGGTTGTTCAGGGTCTAATCCCGCTTCACGAAATAGCTCTTTGTTATAAATCATTAGCTGGGTGGTCACATTCCATGGAATGTAGTAGCTGCGACCAAAATTTTTGCGCATAAATACCGGATCAATACGCTCAACCAATTCTTGATAACCTTCGAATTGATCAAAATATGCCAATTTCCCCATCTTGGCATACTTAGCCGGTTGGTAGCCAAACACCCCTGCATAGAGGTTTGGCAAGTCACCGGCAGCCATACGTGTCTCTAGGTTCTCATCGTTCGATACCACCACTTTCACGTCAGGAAAGCGTTTATTAAATTCAGGAATCACTTCCTGACGAACGAAGTTCATATAGTTACCTGCAGGCGTCATCACCTCTAACTTAGTGGCAGCCGCCGCACAGGTTTGATAGCTAAGGGCAAGCGCACACCCGATTAACCATTTCTTCATGATCTACCCTACAAAGTTTCCCTCGAGATCAGCTTAGTTGGTAGGATGCGTAATTCTTCCAGGTCTTTTTCACCGCTAAGTGCATCAATCAATGTTTGTGCAGCTAACTCACCCATACCTGTTTTCTGATGGGAGATGGTCGTCAACCTAGGAATCATCAATTCAGCCATATGTATATCGTCAAAACCGACTAGCTTCATATCTTCAGGGATATTGATACCGTGCTCTTTTGCAGCACGCATAATACCTATAGCCATTTCATCGTTCGCTGCAAAAACCGCTTTCGGCTGTTTGCCTTTTTCGAGCAGTTCGAGCATTTGTGCGTACGCTGATTTCTCAGTGAAGTCACTCTCAACCAGCAAGTCATCATTTACAGCAATTTTGAAATAACCAAGCGCAGAGATGTATCCATCAAGGCGTTTTTGAGCATCGTATGAGTCATTCGGTCCACCAAAGTAATAAATCTCTTCGCATCCAGAAGCGATCAAGGCTTTAGTGGCAGCAAACGCACCGCCGAAGTTATCAATCAAAATATTATAAATGTGTGGACCTGAAACCTCGCGGTCCAAAACTGCAATTGGGAAATCCTTTTTCGCTATAGCCTTTAAGAACTCATCATCAAACGAGTTGGTAAGAATAATGGCACCGTCAACGACTCTGTCTCGAATGTATTTATGTGCAGTCGAATTTTCATTGCCGTACATACTGCATGCCACTAGGTCATAACCATGTTGATGACATACTTGTTCAATACCTTTCACTAATTCACTGTAGATAGGACCAAACCATGAGTTGAAGAATAGACCGATAGCATTGCTCTTTTTCTGCTTGAGTTGTTTTGCATTGCTATTTGCTACGTAATTCATTTCTGCGGCAACGCTAAGCACGTGCTTGCGTGTTGCTTCACTGATACGAGTGCTTCCGTTCATAGCATAAGAAACGGTCGCAATCGACACGTTTGCTTTTTTGGCTACATCTTTAATCGTAACTGTCATGTATAAATTATGTCCTTGTTTAGAATCATTAACCGCCAACTGGTTTTGTTGAAACGATTCTACCAAGAAAGCGCATTAAGCAACAATTATTGCTGAATTAGCGTTAGAAATACGGGAGGTTAATCCGGATTTCCGGATTAACCTCATTTCTTAAAGAGTAATCTCAAGTAAATTATCGTTCTGATTTAAGTTTTCATTCAACCACTTACGATATACCAACGCCGCACCGGAACGATAGCGGTTAGGCATTAACTCAAATGGTACGTCTTGACCATTCAGTTTAATCGTTTTAGGTGTATGACTGCCTTGTTGTGGTGAAATGAGCAGTTTAACCAACTTACCTTCGATTTCGTATTCAATAGCAACCTTGCCCAAACGTGGCGAGATAACTGGGTCAAGAACCAAATCATGGTTGTCGAAACGTAAACCGAACACACTACTAATCAATTGATTTAAATAGATCCCTGGACCACTTGAATAGATTCTCCAGCCACCTTTCACTGCCACTTCACCAGAGCGTACTTTTTCAAAGTTATCGTAAGCCATGTAACGGTCGTTAAACTTGGCATCAGAGCTCGAGAAGTATGCATTCGACTGGCGTAGCTCTGCATTTGGAACCACATCTTGAATACCAACAGGAATAATCTTGTACAGGTTATCAAATACCGCTTCTGCATCCCCCAGCTTACATAACGCTTCAATAAAACGAATATGCGCATGGCAGTACTGCAGGCCGACTTCACGACCCAGGTTCGCCGCTAACTCTGCACGTTTAAAATACGTTTGTTCACCCGCTTTATATTCAGCCATTTTATCCATCAAGCGCACACCGTCCGGATGAACCAAGCGATCTTTGATCACTGCCATGTGGCTGTGCGCCATTTCCGGCGAGAATGTCTCGGAGATAATTGAGCGACTCGCAGGCAGCAGACGATGCTTAATACCTGTTTTCTTATCAGCAGGGTGAAGTAAATATTCCACTTCTTTCACTTCGCCATTTTCGGCACGATCAAAGTGAATAAAGCCAGCGATGGTGTCATCTTTAATCAAGTAGTGGTAGTAATCATGCTCCATTGCTTGTGCCAACTGCGCCAGTTGCGCAGAGAACTCAACGTGTGATGCATTCTTTTCTAGCACTGTAACCATGCCCTTCAATGCTTGTAAGGTAAGCGGAATCGTCCAACCACTAACCATATTTTCACGCAATGACTGATTCGCAGGCTGCAAAGTATCATCCCAGTCACCATCACCATAACAAGAGAGTGAAGTACCAGGGACTAGATTGTCGATAATGTGCTGAACTTGGCGTTCAACGTGTGCAAACAGTGAGTATGTTTGTTCACTCTTCGCAAAGCCATGATGCGCTAGTGTGTATGGCAACATTTCATTGAGCAATTCGAAGTCACCCGTCACAGCAAGGTAATCGGCTAGTGCTTTTAATGGCCAAACAACGATGTCACCATGTGACTCTTCTTGTTGAATTGCCGCATATTGATCAAACATAAACCATTGTGGCCACGTACCGGTTTCTTGATACTGATGACTATAGATTTCTTTAAGCAAGTCGCGAGCTTTCGCGTACTCTTGCATCGACATAAACAGCTCAAACGGGCCTTGCGATACGTCACGTGTACCCCACGCCGCGCCTGAATATTGCTCTAAACCATGCGGCGTGCTGTAGTGCACAAGGGCGTTATGTGTAAACCAATGTACCGTCTCATTCAGACGTTGGCTGTTCAATTCATCGGCTTCAAAATGCAGCTTGAAACCTTTAGTCAGTTGATTGACTTGAGAGTGGCATTTTGCCGTCTCTTCATCAAAATCAACCCACTTACCTTTTGAATTCACACCGTTAAACTCGCCACCAATAGCAATGCGAGCTTTATCGCTAACAATACCTTTAAGAACTAGATATTCAGCAGAGTTAGTCTCTGGATTAGTGAAGATATCGCACTCGCTAAGCTCGGCACTTGGCTCAATTGCAAAACTTAGATCTTTACCGAACTTACCAATCAGTTCATTTTCACCGCGAACAACGAAACCTTTACCTTCTTGGCTCACACAGATCTTGCTTTCACCTTCGTTATTGCCAAACACCAATTGATGAGACACTGCAACTTCGAGTAAAGAATTCAGACCATGAGTAGCAATCTCAAGTTGAATGAGCGGCGATTCTGCAGAAGCAAACGAGCGTACTTCAATGAAACCATCGCCGTATTTATAGATCCAACGAGAGTAGTTAGTACCAACTTCGTATGCTGAAGGCATACCCAAAACTTGGTATTGCTCGCCTTGTTTTACCCAAATTCTCTGACCGCTGTTAGCAAACTGGTTCAATGGGTTACGACATACACCTAATAGCTTGTTGAAAGAAGTATTGCCTAGCGTCAATTGCGAGTTAAATACACCGTAGATGTAATGCGTCGCGCTCATGATTGGGTTGCGGTAATCTTTATTGTTGCCTGATGCGATGACATGACCCGTTGCACGCTCAAGATAGCGCTCTTTAGCTGCTAGCGTCACGTATTGGCTGTCGCCATAGAAAAATGACAACAATTCAGAGCCCTGCTTTTCAGCGAAACGTCGCTCATCGCCAAACCAATCAACTAACTCTTGCTCAGTAAGCTCTGCGCCATTGATGTATGCCGCTTTTGCTTGGGGCTGATGTTTCAGCGCTGACTCGAGTTGAGAGCAGCCAGCCTTGGCATGCAATTCAACGATCGTTGACATCGCAACGGGTTGAGTCCAGTTAGAGCTAGAACAATTGGCTTCCACAATCGCATAAAAAGTATGGATAGCTGCCTTGTTTGGCTGAGCAATGCTTGGCGCAGTTTGCAAAGCAACATAGCCAAATTCATATTGGTACTTTTCGTTCGCTAGTTCACGCAGTTCCAGCGCCGCTGGCTGACCAGTAAACTTAAATTGTTTACCGAAGAATTGATAACCATCTGTACTGTAACCAACGATAGGGCTGAAACAACCAAGTTGAATACGAGGATTACCTGAACTTTGTGGTAAGTTCTGGCGGCTACATAACGTAAAACCACACTCAGATGAATTAAACACCTCATGATCAAGGTACTGTGAACAGTATGCTTCATTGGTTTTCACTGCGCCTTCATCAGCTAAGCCAAGGTCTTGACCGTAAACGAGATCGTAGTTGAAATCGCTACCACTGGTGTTCAACACTTCAACGTCGTAAAAGAAAGCATTCTCGACAATTTTTACTGCAACAGTGGCTTGGAATACGTCGGTTGTCGTGCGCCATGCAGGTAGACCACTTGACTGTATAAACGTTTCAATTTGTTGGTTAAAAAAAAGCAACGGCGTTGCTGTTACCACATCATTTTCAAATGTGCGTAAGTAAATATTGCTGATTGCGTGTTCACCAGTTGGTGTTTCAAATAGCGATACCATCAGTTTGTCACTGCGAATAGCAGCCAACATGCCCTGTGGGCTAAATGTCATATTGAGTTTTTCACCACCGACATTCAGTGCCGGTTGATTAATTTGTGGGTACATTGCGAATACTCTCCAGACGCCGCAAAAATTAAGAATAAAAAATATTGTTGTCAGTCGCATCATCAAACAGATGACACTTACTCATGAATAGTTCGATATAGCAACGGCTTGCAACCACTGGGATCTGCTCTCGATCTGACTGCTTACATACCACTCGGCAACCAAGTACATTAAGGTGGATATATACCTCCGAGCCAAGTTCCTCTATCGCTTCAACTTCCGCTGATAACGTATTGGGATTACTTTCGCTGCACACAGCGATATGCTCAGGTCGAATACCTACATGAACGGGTTTATCTAGCCACATTTCTGCTCGTGCGTGACGCTCTTGTGGCAGATCTAGCACTTTACCACCTAAGTTAACACCAACCGCATCGCCCGATTTAACCACTTTACCACCTAGCATATTCATTGCTGGCGAACCAATAAATTCTGCTACAAAGCGATTCTTTGGATTGTGATAAACGTTCATCGGTGTATCAACTTGCATGATACTGCCTTTGTTAAGAATGCATACACGGTCACCCATCGTCATTGCTTCCACCTGATCATGTGTAACGTAAATCATGGTCGCAGGGCTACCGGAATCCTTTAGCTGCTGGTGCAAACGCGTAATACGCATGCGCATTGATACACGCAATTTAGCATCAAGGTTTGATAACGGTTCATCAAAAAGAAATACCTCTGGTTTGCGCACCATTGCGCGTCCGAGAGCCACTCGTTGACGCTGACCGCCAGACATCTGCTTCGGCTTGCGATCGAGCAACTCAGTAATCTCTAGTAGCTCAGCAGCTTCTGCAACACGACGTTCAATTTCTTGTTTTGATTTCTTAGCTGTCTCCAAACCGAACGCCATGTTTTCATAGGTCGTCATATGTGGGTATAGCGCATAGTTTTGGAAAACCATCGCAATACCGCGGTCTTTTGGAGGCAAGTCATTACACACCTTGTCACCAATTGATAATTGACCGCTGGTAATGCTTTCTAATCCTGCAACCATTCTCAGCATGGTTGATTTCGCACATCCTGAAGGTCCAACTAGCACCATAAATTCACCATCCTTGATGTCTAAGCTTACATCATGAATCGCGTGGAAACCGTTGTCATAAACCTTATTGATGCCTTCGAGTGTAACCTTTGCCATTGGCTTTTTATTCCTATTCAAAAGCTATGTTAAACGTTTCAACAAAGGGTAGCGATACAGAGATTTTTAATCAATCTATAAATACAACTACTCTTACGTTTCGTGATCTTTATCTAGTGTTACGGGGTAGCGGATAAGTTTTCATCAGCAACAAAGTCGTCATACATTAACTCCAGAGTCGCTTGATAATTTCTTGAAGCTAAATAGCGATGAACGTTGCCACGTATAGACTCAGCAATGAATGCACCCACAAACATCCCCTGATCAAGACCAATGACTTTACGAGAGACTTCTCCTTGGTCATTGATAGCATCAACCCATCCAGCACTGGTTTCTATTTGCGGGTTATCCTGTTTAAGTTTGTTTAAACGATTTAAGGCGTCCGTTTCATTTATCATGTAGTAGAGCGCTAGAGTATGCGGAGAACCTGTTGTTCCTGTCTCGATCGAATTACCAAATTTACGATAACTTTCTGAGACGCTTTCTAGACCATAAGCGGCATAGCCGTCAGCAACGGTAGCCGAAGCGGAAACAAATGGAATACTGTACTTGTCAGCGTAAGTTGCATGGATACGAGAAAAGTCAGTCACTATCTGATAATCCGGTATTAAACTCGCCTCATCTAGCCACAATGCTGGCAACATAGCTTGGAAATAAGAACCATCCCAAGTCAGTAGTGGATTTACTGTTTTTCCATTAAGCTCCACATTCCCCGTCATTAACCACATATCTTCAAACACTGTAGTTGGCACTCGCCCTTCGCTCACTAACACCGCCCAAAGAGGCGCCAGGCGGCTTTCGTTGGCTTTGCGATCGATGTAGTACCCAAGAAAATCATTAGATTTATTGCTCCAACCTGCCCTCAATAATCCTCTAGTTGAATCATAAAGCGCTTCCCAACCACTTTGCTGTGCCGTCAGTAGTTGTTCCGCCCGAGCTGCAATTGCGTTTAAACGTTCATTACTATGATTTTCAAAAGCGCCAACTAGCCCAGCTAAAGTAAACGACGTAATTGCGTTATCGACAGCCGATGCCGTCGCATCTTGATTAATGGCTAATTTCTGGTTTTCAAATTGGTAGAGCCAATAGAACAATCCACGCCACTTCGGTGCGGCTTCTAATTGTGTCAAGACTCGCTCTAAACGAGTGATCGCTTTCTCATCGTTAGCTTCAACCATTTCTATCAAGACATTGATATATAAAGCAATGGTTGAAATGTTAGTGTAAGAAGAGACCGCTATATTCTCACCGTTAACCAATACGTGGTCGTATGGCAAATGCGTGCTGCTAGAGACACCGATGCCATCCAGAAAGTAATCGATGTTATCTTGCAGTGACCGTTCAAACCCTGCTGGATAGACATGTGGGGCAAGTTCAATTGCCGTGATCGTCGTGTGACTAGGTAACTGGGTAGACGTTTGACTATCAGATGAACCACCACAGCCCATCATTAAAGCAAGAGTAGAAGCAACAAAAGGGATAGATATTCGTTTCATAACAACCTCTAAATTAGGCATAAAAAAAGCCCCGAAGGGCTTTGAGCAGTGTTAGGAAGCAATCTCGATAAGTTTAAATAAACCAATTGGTTAATAACTTATATTGCTTGCAATTTTGATCAGAATGTCCAAATCACGCCAACTTTGGCAAACACACCCTCTTTGTCACCCCAAGTGTACTGATTGCCATTGCGCTGTTGATGGTCACGATACGCTAGATCTGCTAGCAGACTTATTGACTGGTTAACCGGAATTTCGGTGTATAACGCATAGTTGTTGTAATCATACCCAGTACCATCAAAGATTTCGGTTTCACCTAATTCGTATCGTAATTCCAGATATACGCCACTATCGAACTTAAACTGTACGAGCGGCTTAATCGCTGTTTCTGTCCACGCAAAGTCATTCTTATCTTCGTGATATAAGAACTTAGTGCCAAGATTGATCCAGTTATTTAAACGATAAACATAAAGCGGTTCCGTTTCATAAAACATCGCCCCTTCTTCATCCCAATAACCAGACTCAAGGTTTAGGTGCAAGAAGTGATTGCCGAAGGTAAAATTCAGCTCTGGCGTGATCTGGTAACGCGTACTCTCTTCAAAGCCTGTTACTTTTTCATAGCCAAACTCAATCGCATAGTTAAATGACTCGTTTACCCACTTCTCATAACGTGGCATTAATTCCGTAGTCAGAAGTGCATTGCCTTCCGAGACTTTGTCTTTACCACGATACTTATGCGTCTCTTTTAGCACGTAAGCCAATCGGAAATTATCCGTTATCTTGGTTGAACCATCTGCAAAGATAATCGATTGAAATAGCTGACTTGGTGCATTGTCATAGACATATTCTTCATATTCAAAACCAGTCAGAACACGGGTTCGCTTCATGGTTGCGACAGACTCATTTGAAGCCATCAACACATCACCAAAGCCTCCCACGTCTTCTAATCCCTCAAAACTGGTGGTGGTAATCGCACCATAATTGGGAAATTCAATGCCATCCCACATACGAGGTTGCTCTTTTAGCGCTGCATAACCGTCAAGCTCAACGTCTTGCCAGAAGCCAGCTTTCACCCCTTCTGCAAATACAGGTAATGAGGATGCGGCAGTAAGAGCGAGCGCAAGTGCCGTTAGTTGTTTCATACTAATACCACTCACTGTTAACCGTTGTTTGGAACATAACTGCGATACATCTGCTGAACATCAGCCATGTAACCACGAGCCGTTAAGTACTTTTCTACATCTGCGTTGATTTCATCAGCTAAGAACGCACCAACAAACATTCCTTGGTCAAGAGATAGGATCTTGGTTGACATTTTTCCTTGTGAATCAACAGCATCATACCAACCAAACTCTGACTCAATTTGCGGGTAGTAGTTCTTCAGCGCTTTCAATGCTTGCACTGATGTTTCCGGGCTAACGATGTAAGACAGTGCGAGCGCATGTGGCGTGCCAGTTGTACCTTCATGAATTTCATTGTTGAATTTCACTTTGCTTTCTGACAGGAATGGGACACCAAATGCTGCATAAGCGTCATCAACCGTCGCAGAAGAAGATACCAGTGGAATGTTGTGCTTCGCAGCATAAGTCATCTGCAAGAAAGTCATGTCTTTGACCATAGTGTAATCAGGCATCAACTCTTGCTCATTCAGCCAAATTGCAGGCAGCATAGCTTGGAAATAAGCACCATCCCAAGTCAGCATTGGATTGTATTCTTTACCATTGAAAGTGTACTTATGGGTATAGAGTTCCATATTATCGAAAGCAGATTGAGGAATGGCTTTATCGCCCGCTTCTTTCGTAATAAGCGCAGCCCAAAGTGGTGCTAAACGGCTTTCATTCGCTTTACGGTCGATGTAGTAAGGAAGCGCCGCATCATTTTTAGTGCTCCATCCCGCATGCAACAGACCTCGACCTTGGTCATAAATTTCAAACCAGCCTTGTTTTTGTCCAACGAGAATCGCTTCAACACGTTCAACAATTTTTTGTTTCTCGGCATCCGTTTCATCCAGGTATGCACCAGCTACGCCTGCGAGTGCAAGAGCTAAGTTGGCGTTATCAACCGCAGGAACAATACCGTCAGATGTTGGTTTCAGCTTACCTTCAACAATATCATACGGCCAGAAATATAAACCTTTCCATGTCGGAGTTTCTTCCAATACATCAAGCACTTCCGCGATACGTGTTAAGGCTTTGCCTTCACCTGCTTTTTCAGCTTCAACCAAAATATTAAGGTACAAGCCAATTTCTGTAGTGTTTACGTAGTAATGCGGTTTTACCTTACCTTCCACGATCGAAACAGTGTCAAAAGGAACTTTAGCAACAGGGTCTACGCCGACACCATCTCTAAAGAAGTTAAGGTTATTTTGCAATTCTGCTTTAAATTGCGCTGGGTAAAGATGGTCACGAACAGATAATTCATTAATAACCACATCGCTTGCAAATGCATTACTAGCGAGGGCAAACAGCACGGCAGCTGCGAGAGTACTTTTTGTATTTATCATTGTAGAATTCCGTTTTATTTCGCTGGACTCAAGTTTAAACGTTTCTATTAATCTGTGATAAATGTTCGCGGTCGTCAATACCGTTAGTTGTGTAAACGTGATCCAGTTACAATATTATTTGTTTTCTGAATAAAAAACAGCACCACAAAACAAATTAATCATTTAAATTCAATAGGTTATTATAACAAAAGGATAATTAGCATTACTCTATTCAGCCATATACATTCAGTTAAACCATGCCAAAACTTGGTCACAATCACAAAATCGAATACTCGTTTAAACGTTTTACTTGATTAGTAAAGCCAATATGGACATGCTTTAACCAATTAAACGTTTAAACAAAATTAATCCCTACAAAATTTTAAGCGGTATAACGATATGACCAGTAATGTTTTTAACAAAAAGCTACTCGCAACTCTAATATGCACGGCAGGCTTAGCTGGCTGTTTGGATGATCCATACAACGAGCCTGATACCCCGACACCACCACCTGCATCGCAAGAGATCCCTTTATACTCACCAAATGGTGATAGCGCTTTTACTCTGGTCATCAAAGATAGTAATGGAGTTGAAGCCATCGTAGATGGCAATAGCGTTTCTCAAGGGAACATTAGTGTCACTAATGTATCGGGTGAAGCCAATGGTACGTTAAACGTCACTATCACTGACAATAAATCGGGAAGAATTGCACTCACAAGTAGTGATAGCAGTCATATTAATTTAAACGTTGATCCTGCTACATCAACATTGCAGTTTTCTACTCGTGCCATGAGTTTACCAACTAATGACCAAGAAATTTACGTCACTAGCCAAAAAGAGAACAATGCTGATATAGGCAAAGTATCACTAACCAGTAGTTATACAGCTAGCTATAACGGAGCACCTCAAACTATTAAGATCCCGCTGACCTGCTTCAGTGATGCTGGTATGGATTACACTAATGCTATATCGCCATTTTCGTTAGTATCTGACAACAATCTCAATTTTGATCTTGGCAATATCCGTATTGTAACGAACTCAATAACCCAACCAGATGTTTTGGAGTGTGACAACACAAGTGCTTTACTCCAAGCTGATGACCCTAGTGATACCTTCAAAGCAAGCAAAGTGTTTGCTGTGCCTGTTACAGGTTGGGCGACGGCAATCACCAACTGGATGACTGTTGGAAATTCCACCCTACACTGGGGGCACGATCATATTCGCATTGAATATACGAATGCTCCGGCCGGAGAAAATGGTGGCTTGGTGCTCGCCACTCAAGATCAATCATTCAAAGATATGTCAGCCTATGTAGATAGTGGCGTTCTGCAATTCATGTTTTATGTAGATAACTATGCTAATCACCCAACTAAACGCTTCCAGGTTCAGATGGAGTCCAGTACCCATGGTAATTCTGAGCCATACTTCCTGCCAGCTGGAACTGCAGAGAAAGGATGGCAGCAAATTCAAGTACCATTAAAAGATCTATTTACGCGAAAAGACGGTTCTATCAATATCAATTCGCTCAGAAACATAGATAAAGCCGTGTCAATCTTGCCAGAATGGGTGGAAGGCGAACAAACACTGCAAGGTATCGACTTCTCGATTGGTAACGTACAAATCGTCGTACCATAGCCAGTAATCACTAAAAAGCTTGTTGATGACCACTTCAACAAGCTTTTTACTCTCTTCTACGAAGTTATTCGCTCGCGAAACTACCTCAACAAGTTCACCAACAACTCACCTTTGTTTTTCAGTGAATAACAGCCACGATAAACACGTCTTAACTCCATGATCTGCTCTTTAGGTGATTTCGCATAGAATTGGTTCAGATATATCGAAGATTTAGGGTACCCCAATTCTTGAGCCGCACGCTCAAACATCACCTCTATCTTGTCGAAATCTCTCTCGGCGAACAAAGCGGTAAAATTCTCACAAGTATTGTTGCTCGCCATTACGGGCTTAGTGAAGGCAATCAACGCTAAAAGCGCCATTTTTACAACGAGGCGCCTACTGCCACTTAGCGTATTAAAGTGAAACATTTTCTTGGTTCTCAACCGCAAACTGCTTCATCTGTTTCACCAAAGACTTAATATACTCATTCTTATCTTGAATTGTTTTCGCCGACGCTAAGTTCATATTGAGCTTGCCATGCAAATCTTCGATACGCTGAGAAAGATCGGTGGCAACAACCGTCTGACTGGTCGAGGTTTCATGCACGACTGCATTGATTACCGCGAGTTTTTCCGTACTGGTATTAATCATTTCAAATGCATCATTTAACTGCTTAGACAGAGCAAATGACTTCTTAATGATCGCTTGGTTTTTATTGATATGATCTTGCGCCTTTGCACTGAAAGTATTGAGCTTCTCAACGGCTTCTTTAATCACTAAGGTATTCTGCTGAGTTTGCAATGAAAGCTTACGTACTTCACTGGCTACGACAGAAAAGCCCTTGCCGTGCTCACCTGCTCGCGCAGCCTCAATCGAAGCATTTAATGCTAGCAACGCCGTTTGGCTGGAGATCTGGTTGATGGTATCAACCACACCATTAATGTTGTTTGAGTACTCAAACAACTTACTAAAAATAGGGGCAGAATCGTTAATCGAGGTAAATACCTGCTGAGCAATTTGGCTATCGTACTCCATTAAACGGCGGCCACTGTGCAAGTTTTTAAGCACCGCTTCGGTTGCTTCATTTGCCACCGCTGCTTCATTACTGACACTTTGCGATGTTGAAGAGAGTTCTACCGTTGAAGCAGAGATCTGCTCCAAATCAAGAAAGCACTCTTCCGTCTTGGCCACATTGCGCTTTAAGCTCTCGTATGAGGCAATATAAGAACTATGTAGCTCCATAAGAAAGTTGGCAATGTCGTCATTCACTTCCTTTTGTTTCAGCTTTGCACGTACCAATAACGCAAATAACAGCATCACAATCAACGATAGCATCACAGCTAAGCGTTGTACGGCAATGCCATCCAACACCATTACTGAGTAATAAGTTGAAACAGGTGCAGCTAACACCATCATTAAAAGAACGACCACTATCTTAAAATTCACGTTTTTTTGCCTCAAAAACGCGAGTTTGTACTTCGACTAATCAAACGAGTTCGATACTCCAGTCTTGCATCCGTACAAAAAACAAACAGCCCTATTACCCTAAAATCACCGCCCATGCAGGAAATATCCTACACGCTTAACCTATAAGAAAAACGACAACAAACTCACTCTGTTTTCACTACACGAAGCATTTCCACTTTGTTTGTTACTCAATATCAATAGAGCGCGACGTTTTAACGCCATTTGACTCTTGAGCGAAGCTTTTTAGTGCCAGAAATGCCTCAATTCCTTCACTTTCCCCACCACGATACGCAAACCAAATAAATAGTCATAAAGCAATGCTTATCGATACGACAATCAGAAATTGTTATCCACAATTGGCTCGCCTTTCACTGCCCCTTTTGAACAAAGCACGATATACTGCTAAGGCAATCTTGACTAAAAGGCTATATATGAGTGATTCAGCTTCTGTAACCATTCCTCGCGATCCAATGGAGCGCTTTAATATCTTCTTCAAAACGTCGGCAGAGACTAAGAAAATCTGGTTGTTGATCGATGAGCATGGCAGTGTGTTATTAAACACCGACGATGAAGAGTGTGTGCCGGTATGGCCAACTGAAGAGCACGCTCTACAATGGGCAACAGAAGAATGGGAAGGCTTTACTGCTGAGCCGATTTCTATCGCAAAATGGAAAAGCCGTTGGACTATGGGGCTAGAGCAAGACGAACTATCAATCGTTGTATTCCCGGATGCTGAAGGCGAAGGCGTCGTGCTTTACCCGGATGAATTTGAGTTTGAGATCGTTAAACGCGAACGTCGATAAGCGGCTGACTCATTACAACTCTCTCTTCAAAGCGGTGCCACTGGCATCGCTTTTTCATTTCCCACCATGAGACCCACAGGGTTTGAAGCAAACCTTAATCTTTTGCTATCTAACTGGCTTTGCTAGAATGCCGCCCTTTCGCAGTGACCTACGCTGCATACTTGTTTGAGATAAACCAATGAAAGACAACCTAGCGATAATCGGACTCATCAACCCTAAAAGCCCTGAAAATGTGGGCGCCGTAATGCGCGCGGTAGGTTGCTATCAAGCAAACGAAGTACTTTACACTGGCACACGCTATGATCGCGCGGCAAAGTTCGCGACCGATACCAAAAGTGTCAGTGAACACACGCCACTAAAAGGAGTCGCCTCCATTTTGGATGCAATTCCGCAAGACACTCAAGTTGTCTGTGTTGAATTGGCTTTGGGCGCAACACCACTGCCCCATTTTCAGCATCCCGATAAAGCAGTGTACATTTTTGGTCCTGAGGATGGCTCCATTCCACAAGAGATCGCCGATCGCGCAGATCACGTAGTCTATGTCCCAACGGTTGGTTGCATGAACTTAGCAGCTTCAGTTAACGTGCTGCTTTACGATCGCTTAGCAAAGTCAGAATCGATGGTGACCGGTGATGAGTTGATTCGCTCAAGTCGTGATAATCGTAACAAGTTACGCGTTAAACAACCAAACGAGACAGCGGCTTAAGCTCGCACTAATAAAGAAAAAGGGTACTTACCGTGAGATAAGTACCCAACTCCACACAAGAACCCATTAGGGTCTATTTTTCACCTACTAAGATTTAGCCCAGGAAGGCTGGCAACATACCGAGCATCGATAGGATGTGGAAAATCGCTGTTAACACACCGAAAGCAATAACGGCTACCAGCATCACAGTGCCGCCTGGTGCCATAAAGCCCTCATGACCATCTTTGCGAGCGCGCGATTTGTACGCCAACATCGCAGGAACAATACATGCCCAAACCGTTGCCGCTGCACCTGCATAACCAATCGCAATCACAAAGCCGAATGGGAACAGTAGCGACATAATCAATGGTGGGAAGAAAGTCACTGCCCATGACTTAGTGCGACCTTGCTTAGTGTCATCGAATCTAAATAGGTCGGCGATAAAGTCAAACACACCCAGACCTACACCAATGAAAGATGACAATAGTGCTGCCATTGAGAAGCTGTTAATCGCATTTGCCACATTATCAGAAGCAATCACTGACCCAAGCGCAGACAACAATACATCAACGTTACCACCCTGTTCAATCACAGGACCGAACTGGTTACGAGGCAAGTTACCGTATATAGAGACCATCCAAAGTAGGTAAAGCGTCAAAGCGATAACGGTGCCGCCTAAAATCGCATATTTTGCACGACGCTCCTCACCATAGTATGCACGCATTGAAGATACCGAGTGATGGTAACCAAAAGAGGTCAACGCCACTGGTAACATCGCCATTGCATAAGGTGCATAGCTATTTTGCTTATTCGCCGTGTCGAACAATACGCCAAGATCGATGTTTGAAGCCATGCCAGACACACCAAACACGAAGGTAAAAATCATGAAAGCGATAAGAACAACAGAGATGCGATCTACAGCTCGAGTTGAGTGCCAAACAAAAGTAGAGAAAACTAATACAAACAGAATTGAAGCGATTTTGCTGTTGATCCCTAACAACCCTTCCAGAATCAGACCTGAAGAAGTGATGTAGGCATACAACAAGATACCGCCAACGAAATAAACCGTTAAGTTATTGAAATTGTTAACACCCGAGCCAAGCATATCCTTGGTTACAGTGTTAAATGAAACTTTTAAATCATAGTGCTTAAACGCTTCTAACAGCATCCAGCCCGAAATGGTCATTATCGCCATTGTTAATGTAATTGCAATTACAGACCAAGTCGTCCATGCGCCAGCACCTGCACTTGGGAGCCCTAACATACCCGCGCCTACACACACACTGGCGATAATACACGAGCCACCTAATAGTGAGGGAGATCCTTTCATATGTATATCTCTTTGTTATATTTCACGTTATTGGATAAGACTGTCTCTTAAGCTAAGTAATTTTTTATAGTGGGGCTTAAGATAAGGCGTGCCCAATTTGGGCACGCCAATGACATTAAGCTTCAGCTAGCTCTTTCTTTTCTGGCGCTGCTGTTACTTCTGACTCAACTTCTTTCAAGCGAGCAGTAAAGTGACGAAGTACTGCAGGTTCGTAAGTGAAATCCAAACCTTTTACGTTCTTCGCATTCTCTTTTACTTTTTGGAATGCTTCGATAACAAAATCCATGTGCGTTTGCGTGTAAGTTGCACGAGGAATCGTTAAACGTAGCAGCTCTGCTGGACATGGGTGTTGTTTACCTGTTGCAGGATCGCGACCTAGTAGCATTGAGCCAATCTCTACCGCACGGATACCTGCTACTTTGTAAAGCTCACAAGCTAATGCGTGCGCTGGGAATTGGTGAGCAGGGATATGTGGAAGCAGTTTACCTGCATCAACGAATGCTGCGTGACCACCAGCTTGCTGACAAACCACACCGATTGCTTCTAAGCCATTTACCAAGTATTCAATTTGGTTGATACGGTAAGCTAGCCACTCTTGACGCATACCATCGCGTAGACCCACAGCCAAACGCTCCATTGCGCCGCCTTCTAGACCACCGTATGTTGGGAAGCCTTCTTGAACCACACAAAGAGTACGACACTCAGTGTACACATCCATGAATGATTCATCTTTGAAACAAAGTAGACCGCCCATCTGTACCATCGCGTCTTTCTTCGCAGACATTGCTAGACCATCAGCGTACTTGTATGTTTCGTAGGTGATTTGCTCAATAGTCCAATCTTTGTAGCCTTCTTCACGCTGCTGAACAAAGTATGCGTTTTCAGCAAAACGTGCAGAGTCCATGATGACTGGAATGCCGTATTTCTGTGCCATTTCGTACACTGCTTTCAAGTTAGCAATTGAAACTGGCTGACCACCGGCTGAGTTACAAGTGATAGTACTTACAATATAAGGAACGTTGTTTGGACCCGCTTCTAGAATTGCAGCTTCTAGTTTCTCTAAGTCAAAGTTACCTTTAAAGTCCGCAGTCACTGCAGTATCGAAAGCTTCGTCAGTGTAGACGTTTTTCGCCACACAGCAGTTAACTTGAGTGTGACCTTGAGTGGTATCAAAGAAGTAGTTAGACAGCGCCACCATCTTAGTGCGATCGAGACCGCGCTCTTTTTCCGCTTTCTTGATTAGTACAGGGATGTAGATCTGCTCTGCACCACGACCTTGGTGAGTTGGAATAGTCAGCTCGTAACCAAAGATCTCTTTCACTGCGTTTGAAAGCGCATAGTAACTGCGGCTGCCGCTGTATGCTTCATCACCACGTAGCATTGCTGCTTGCATCTCTTGCGTGATAGAGCCAGTACCACTGTCGGTTAGCAAATCGATGAACACATCTTCACTATCTAGCAAGAATGGGTTCATACCTGCTTTTAGGATGGCTTCTTCACGGTACTCACGAGTGGTACGTTTTACTGGCTCAACAACGCGAATACGGAATGGTTCTGGTAGGTGTTTGAAGTTTTCCATTATAATACCTTTTATTTCTATATTGTGCTCACGCACTTTATTTTAAATATAATTACTCGCATCTTATTTAAATTAAGATGTAGAGTTTTAGACCAAATTAATTAAGATTTAATTTGGCGACATAATTCAATTAAATTTATTTAAACAACCAAAACAAAAACTAATAGAAAGCCAAATACAATCAATTGGAGGAAATTGTATTATGAATACGTTTAGATTTTGAATAGTTGAACCATCAAGCTAGTACAAGCCCGATGAGGCAAGGCTGCCCTAGATGTGATCAGAAGAAGGTAAGATAGATAGCGTATGGTCGCGTGTGTACCAAGCTAACGATGTTAGCCATATTTCGTATTGCATATTGAGGCACATTTTCATCTTATGTTCCTTCGTTGAAAGCAATTAGTGGGTTGACGAGTTCAGTATTATACAAGGCGATTAATTAATACACTTAAATAAACAGCAAATGTGATCTGGATAAAAAAGCGACTCGAATATAAATTCAAGATGTCGTAAGTATCACAGTTAACCCCATTTTAGTGATATTGAGCACTATTATTTCCTCTTTCTATCTACCTATTGTTTTCAATTACTTATCAAAGGTATCAAGAAACAAACTTACAAATGGTTATATTAAACTTGAGCTTAAGGGAGCCAATATTGTATAGACGTGGTTAGTAGCAGATGAATATTCCGAAATGAAGTCCATCAATAGGACTCAGAGCGTTGTAATTGAATCGAGTTGCAGAAAACACCGCAGCGAAATAGAGGGCAATTTGCATCAACCAAGTCTTCAGGTCTGTTTCGTCAGGCTTTTCCATCATTTAATAATTTTGTCGATACAAACAAATTACAATATGCATCAGAGCTCTATCGTTTGGTTTTATATAAAACACTTAAACAGCAATCAAGTTAGGTAGCAAAGCTTAAATCTTCGTCTAGCCCAGAAAAAATCTTATTGCAATAATGCACTATAAAAATAAGTGCATATTTATATCTATTGTTATTTTAAATCATAAAGGAAAGTTAACTTTATCGTCCGTCCTTCAAAATACCATCAATTCAAATAGTTATTGTTAGGAGCAATTTTAATTGTTGGTTCTCATCTATTGCAGTCAGTATTTTCTGACATGAAAGGCGTAATCATAGTCGTCATGCCCACAGAAGGCAGATCTCGATCATTAGAACGAACTTGAATTCAAACTGTTACAAATATGGATGTAGAAACAAATGACTAAAAATATTCCTAAGTGGGTTACCACGCTTTCGCTAAAATCGCTGCTACTACTCCCTCTAACTCTTACATTAACTCTTTTTGCCGGCGTTCTCGTGCTGATGTACATCAATTTAGACCACGTGCAAAACCAATCAGATATCGTTACTCAGCAGGTCGAAAGATCCGAAGCGGCAGCAAAACTCGATGAGAACTGGGCGAACGTACGAATCCTGACTCGCGATATGTTCAGTGGCGATGTCAATAGCATGTCTGAGCCAATGGAGAAGATTGACAGCGAGATTCAAAATATCAACGCAATCATTGAACAGTCCTTTTCTCTAGCGACTCTAGATACTCAGCAAGAACGCATCGCCATTACACAAATCACTCAATCCATGGCTGCTTACAAAGATCTTCTAGAACAATCCTCAGATAATTACCAAAAAATATACGATCTTTGGTGGCTAGAAACGCCACAGATGTGGAAACCATTGTTTTATATGGTTAACAAAGTCGATGAATACGCAGAAAACAATGATGACCTTGAAACGTTTACATGGACTGTTGAAGGGCAAAAGTTAGTCAATAACTTAGACTATTTCTACTCTAGACTGTCACAAATCATCTCTATGCATCAACTCGTGGACGTCGACTTGATGAAGATGTTCCATACTAATGCCGAAAAAACACTGACTCAGTTTAACTATGTGCCTGCGGTGTCTGACTTTAAAGCATTCACTTTTGATGAATTCACCAAGACAATGAACAGCGCGATTGAGTTGTTACAACAAGATGCACAAACCGAACTTCGTCGCTTAGATTACGCAGCAAATGTCAGAGAGCAGATTGATACTATCGTTGAAATCAGCTTAGAGCATCGACACGCTGCAACCACCGCAAGCAACACTGCAATTGAACAACTGCGCCTGATCCAAATCGCTGCTTGGTTATTCGCGGCAACCGTCGCAACGATCATGACGCTCTACTTGGCGCAACATATCCTCAATATTTTTAAGTTACTATCAGCATCTCTTAGCGCGATGTCGAAAAAAGATCTCTCTGTCCATTCTCAAATTAAAGGACGTAATGAGTTCGCCAAACTTGCGCAAGATATGGAAGCATCTATTTTGACAATGTCGAAAGTGATCAACGAAGTCCGTGACCAAAGCAATGAGGTTTCCTCATCCTCGACTCAGTTGGCGGCGGTCATGACGGAAGCTTCTGCTAACGCAGAACAACAAAGTAGCCAAGTCGATCAAATTGCGACCGCGGTAACTGAAATGTCGACTTCATCAAGTGTAGTTGCCAAAACCGCTAAACATACCGAGTCCAATGCATCGTCAGCGCTGGAAGCCTGCTATGATGGGCATGAGATTGTAGAGCAAAACAAACGCTACGCTGAGGTTCTCACATCAGAACTCAATGAAACAGCCGAAGTGGTTGAAGAGTTAAAACAACGCTGTCATAGCATTGGCGAAGTTGCTGGGGTGATTAACAGTATCTCTGAGCAAACGAATCTGCTGGCGCTTAATGCCGCGATTGAAGCCGCCCGAGCGGGGGAATATGGTCGCGGGTTTGCAGTCGTTGCCGATGAAGTGCGTGCTTTAGCAGCAAAGACACAACAATCAACTGGACGTATCCAAAATATCATCTCCGAACTGCAAGAAAACTCAGATTTGGCACAAGGACGAGTTAATAGCTGTTTGAAGCGAGTGGTAACCGTGCATCAATCGTCTCAGGAAGCGGTTGATAAGCTGGTATCAATCCAAAGCTCTGTCTCTGGTATCAATAACAGCGCAGCAGAGATGTCGGTTGCAGCAGAGCAACAAGCTCACGCGGCGGAAGAGATTAGCTCGTCACTCAACGGCATCAAAGATGTGATTGAACAAAACGTCACAGGCATTGCACAATCGAGCCAAGCGTCAAGTTTCCTATCTGAACTGGCAGAGAATCAAAGCCGAATGTTAAGAGAATTCAAACTTCAGCGCTAACTCACTTTGAAAGCCCGGTAACGGGCTTTTTAATGCAACTAAAGAGTGAGTTTTAGGTAAGAAAACCCGCTCTTTTTTATCATTTACAATAACCACACTAATAATAATGTTATTAAGGTTGATTTGCCCTCTAGGCGACCTACGCTTTAAGTGAAGCGAAAGCCACATGAGGAAATGATTATGAGTTTACTACCGAGAGACTCTTGGTCAGACTTCAACCGTTTATTGGATGCGACTCTTCCACACACCAATGCTCGCTGGAGCCATGGTCAATTTTCACCGAATGTTGACGTCATAGAAAAAGAGACTGCATTTGAACTTATTGCAGACTTACCTGGCGTTGATAAAAAAGATATTTCAGTAACTTACGACAAAAATGTTCTAACAATATCTGCGGCTACTTTACAAAGAGACGAACACGCAAGTGAAGGCAAGTATATTCATAAAGAGCGTTACGAAGGCAAGATGGTTCGTAGTTTTACTCTCAACAACAACCTAAACGCCAATGACATCTATGCCGAGTTTACCGATGGGGTGTTGGTCGTAGTCGTGCCAAAAATCGAGCCTGATATGCCTCAGGCAAGAGACATCAATATCAGTTAATTACGTGTGAGTTTTGATAGCAAGTCAAAAGGGTCTGTCATAGACCCTTTTTTAACGCTGCTTGGTACTAAAAGTAATAGCTGGTTGAAACCGTCCAGTAGCTGGCACTCGAGAAGCTGTCAGACTGGTATTTATAGTTAACCCCGACACCAAGCTCAGGCATTAGCTCATACTCTACGCCAATCGAACCAATCAACCCCAGCTCATTACTGCTTTTCGACCCGCTAACAACCGTATTCTTACCCGTGAAATCATACTGGGTATAAGTCGCGCCGACTTTCACTTTTAGATCCCATTCGCGATCGTTAGTCAAAGACATTTTGTATACCGGAGCGAGGGCAAACTGCGTGCTCTCTAGCGTCGTTTGGTAATGCGTATTATGAGTGCCGGTGTATTGATTTTTCTGATAACCAAACTCTACCGCCCAACTCTTATCTAACACATACCCGGCATGTAAACCTAAAAAGATATCGTCAGAGTCTGGGCTAATGCTGATATTTTTTGTGGTATCAACCACTTTGATATCATGGTGAGGGACAGCGCGTCCCATCTCTAATCCAACGTATGGAGAAGCAAAAGCTGGCAGGGAAAGTGCCAGCAAAGGGAATAAACAGATTTTCTTCATGTATAACAACCAATATAACAACTAGCGTATTGTATTGGCGTTTACCCAATTAGTTAACCGTTAACAATCCGTTCTGGCGTAAGAAATTTCTCACACGCAAAGTTGAGCAAATTCCACACAAAGTAATTGTTTTTACAAAAACATTTTATCGATTATCTCGAGCTTTACGCTTCCATTCAACCCACTTTAGTTGTCTACTTATCACCCTCAAACTGTTCTCAATTTGCCCCAAATGGCTCATTTGGTGTTGTGAATATTTGTGAGCCATACTATATTATGACCCATAACAGCATATGACCCATTTTAGTCGTTGAGGTATAACGATGACGCAGTATCTCTACACCCGCTTTTCACCCAAGAATCAAGCCTATCAAGAGCATGTTGCCGCGCTGCGCGCTTTTGCTCCAGATGCTAAACACATCGAAGACCAAGTTCGTGGATTTGTCCCCCCACTAGAGCGACCAGCATTTAAGCAGATGTTTGATGCGCTTCAAGATGGCGATACGGTCGTCATCTGGTGGCTAACCGCATTTGGCAAAGACTTTAGCCAAGTGAACGCAACCGTAAGGCTGCTTTTAAACAAAGGAGTAACACTGCAATTAATGTGTGAGCCCATTTGCTTCGAGCCAAATTCACAACAGAGTGAGACCCTACTCAGTTTGCTGTTTGGCTATGAGAAAGTACAAACCATGCATCGCCTTTTTGCTGCTGAACAAGGACGCCAAGCGATCAAAAATGATCCTCAGCTTTGGCAGCAAAAATTCCGTGGACGCCCTGCTGATCGCGCCAAGCACAAACAAATCGCCACCTTACTCTTAGAGGGACACACACTACAAAGCGTTGCCGAACAGTGTGATGTTAGCCTATCAACGGTGAAACGAGTCAAAGCAAAACTCAACAAAATTGATGATGAAGGCGGACTGAGACGTCGCGGACACATCCACCAGCGTGGTGGTGATGAATCGTGAATAAAGCTTTCGATATCAAAACCATACTGCTCGCCTGCCTGATCATTAGCGTTGGGCAATTGAGCATGGGATTAGTTTTTCCTTCTCTGCCTTGGATCGCTAAAGACTTCTCTATTTCACTCGACCAAGCACAGTTGTTAGTGAGTATCTACTTACTTGGCTTTGGTCCATCGCAGTTTCTCTATGGTCCTATCTCTGATGCGCTCGGGCGTAAAGTGGTGCTGCTAAGTGGGCTACTGATCGCCATGACGGGCTTGGTGATGATCATCTGCTTGAGTGACTCATTTACCGGTATGATTGCCGGACGTTTTCTACAAGGTTTAGGGACTGGCTGCTGCGCTGTGCTTGCCCGCGCCTCGACCCGCGATCGCTTTAGTGGACCCGATCTTCCGCTAGCCATGTCCTACATTGCCATGGCAGCCTCGATTACCCCGCTATTTGCACCGGTGATCGGTGGTTTTATTAACTTCCATTTCGGCTGGAGCATGGTGTTTATCTCATTGCTTTGCTACGTGTTGCTGGCTTGGATCATTATTGCTTTTCGCTTTCAAGAAACCGTCGCACAACGTTCGAAAGTGCCCTCAGCTAAGAAGATGCTGCTGCAGTACCGTGATCTTATCACTTCGCGTTACTTCATGAGCTTTGCCAGCATTGGTTGGCTTAACTTCGCTTTGATGATCACCACGGTTTCAGTGATGCCATTCATTATGCAGAACCAAATTGGCATGACGTCTGACGAATACGCGATGTGGGCGATCATCCCAGCCCTTGGGATGCTTGCGGGTACCAGTATTTGTAATCGCATCCGCCCAATCATCGGCAGTAAAAAAATGCTGCTCTGGACGCCGGTATTGCACTTAAGCGCGGCAACTTGGCTATTCTTCTGCCCGGTTGAACCACTTTATCTGATGCTGGGACAACTGATGATGATTCTTGGCAACGGTATTGCTATGCCTACTGCCCAAGCAATGGTCATGCTGCCATACAAAAAACACGCTGGCGCAGCCGCAGCCATGTCGGGCGGTGGTCAGATGGTGGTATCGTCAATTGTCAGTATGGCGTTAGTCCAATTAGGTCTCAGCCAAGCTTGGCACTTATCGCTAGTAATTGTGCTATTCGCCACGATTACCTTAGCCAATATCTTCCGTGGCTTTAGTTGCCCTGAGCCGCAGGAAGCATAATCCTTTCAATTGATTAACCCGCTAATCCCAGCGGGTTAACTTTCACGCTAAAGCAAGTAAGATACTAAAAAAACTAGAAATATTTCACAAAACCAATTCTCGACCGCTATCACAGAGTTACGTGTTGACTTTGAAACACCTGTAAGAATTTGTAATCATCAAGCGTTCCCATCAAGGATGTCGCTATGATTTCAGTCTCTCTTGTCGATGACCATATTATGGTTCGCTCAGGTTTTGCCCAGTTATTGGCATGTGAACCAGACATAAAAATCCACAGTGAATTTGATAACGCTCATGAGGCGTATCGCGTGCTATCGGCATCCAATATTGACGTCGCGGTGATTGATATCTCAATGCCTGATGAAAGTGGTTTAGTTCTATTAGAGAAACTGCGTAAAAAACAGCCTGAATTAAAAGCGATTATTCTTAGCATTTATGATTCCGCTTCATTTGTGAGTAAAGCGATTGAGGTGGGCGCGTTTGGCTATTTATCAAAGCGTTGCGGACCTGAAGAGTTAGTCACCGCTATTCGCAAAGTCGCGGCAGGCGATCACTATTTATGTACTGATGCACTCATCAATCTGAGCAACGCCTCCTCTTCGCCATCTGTTCTCCAAGAACTGACTAAGCGCGAACGTGAGGTATTTGATCATTTAATTCAGGGTCTCGATGTTAAAGAGGTCGGCAACAAACTCTCAATCAGCCACAAAACCATCCATGTTCATCGTGCCAATATTTTGAGTAAGCTAAATCTTTCCAATAACGTTGATCTGATTCGCTTTGCACTGCAGCACAAATTGCTGAGTGATGAAACGGTATGAGTGAAGTCGCCCGGCGTAAACATTTACCAAAACTGATTTTAACTCATGGCTTTAGTTACACTTTTGCCATTCTAGGTTACGTAATTTGTTGGTTCTGCCTATGGAATGTCAGCCTCTATCTTTCTCATGATGTTCTGTTGGCTGGTCTATTGTTGCCAACCGGTTTTAAGCTGGCGGTTTACACTTTAACCACGCGTAAGCTGTGGCCTTGGTTCACCACGGCTGAAATTATCCTCGTCTGGAGTTTGATTCAACTCACCAATGAAGCAAGCTACAGTTATTTATTGATCCTGTTTGCCTGCTTTAACCACGCCATTGCGGTTATATTCCAAACCATTTGGCGACCATTGCAGATCTATTGGCAACGACTGCTTGCCTTGTCTGGTCTCGCCATAACCTATGCGTTGGCGTGTGGTTTCGCTCTGCTTCTGCTCACTAAACCGATCGGATTAGGCGCGGTGTATGCATTTCAAGGTGCCATCGCAGCCTTAACTGGCGGCATACTCCTCGCACCCTTTATTTATCTTGTCTATGACTATTTACTGCGCCAAGTATGGCAACCGCTTACACCAACTCTAATTCATCAAGAGGTGTCGCTACGTGCTTCGGCATTGGTTTGGTGTTTGCTCTTTTTCGCTATTGGTCTGTTTACTGAGCTCACCCTACTTGAGCAGATGAAGCCATTGGCACTACTAATCTTCTTACTGCCTAACATCTTTATGGCTTATCGCTATGGCTGGCAAGGTGGCGTGCTTGCTAGCGTGATGAACAGTATTCTGCTTGCTACGGCGCGCCAAGTAACCGGGTCATTCGGCAGTGATTTAGAACTGCAAACCTTTATCTCTACTCAGGCTCTGATTGGCTTAGGGCTAGGTATTGCTATCAGCAGACAATACTTCCTCGCCCAGCAGCTTCACCGAGCCAATAAAAAGTTGGAGCAAGAGCTGGCAAGCAAACAACAGTTAGCCAGACAATTGGTTCACGTAGAAGAAGATATTCGCAAATCGGTTGCCCGTGAGCTGCATGATGAAATCGGGCAAAATATTACAGCAATTCAAATTCAGTCGATGCTGACCAAACGGCTTGCTAAAGACGAACAGCAAATCAACATCGCTAATACCACTAATGAACTCGCGCTGCGAATTCACAATTCCACTCGGCAACTGCTTAAGCAGCTTCGTCCTCACGCGCTCGATGAACTCGGGCTCGAGAGTGCTATTCGCCAACTGGCAGCAGAAATGCGCTTTGATGAACGCGGCATCGATTTTCGCCTCAATTTTGGCATCTTTGCCGACCGTCTCGATGACATTACTGCGGTAACCCTCTACCGCATCGTGCAAGAGCTACTGAATAACACCTGTAAGCACGCAGAGGCTACTCAAGTGCAACTGTCATTAGTACCAGGCGATCGCTTTAGCCTCGAACTGCGGGACAACGGCATTGGTCTGCCTGATAACTGGCGACTCAAAGGACAAGGCTTAAAAGGCATTGAAGAGCGAATTAGTGCGCTCGGTGGCACCATGAGCATCACTTCTAACTCATTGGGTAGCCGAATATTTGTTAACTTACCCACAAAACACAAAACACCTCCGCCAAACTAGGAAATTTTCCTAGTGATATATAAAACCGTCCAATTCATTTCAGTTATGGCTTGGTTACCATTCTTTCATGCCAAGGAGAGGAGCTCGTGTTAACAGCGAACAAAAACCTAAATCAGATTGACGAAACTTACCGTTACTGGCGGCTTCACTTAATGATGGTGATGTATGTTGGCTACGGCGTTTTCTACTTTACTCGCAAGAGCCTGAACTTTGCGATGCCAAGTATGATCACCGATTTAGGCTTAGACACGGCTGATATTGGTATTTTGGGAACGCTATTTTACATCACTTATGGCGTGTCTAAATTTCTCTCTGGCATGGTAAGTGACCAGACCAAGCCTGCTTATTTTATGGGGCTTGGGCTGATTTTTACTGGCGTTATCAATATTGCTTTTGGTTTGAGCTCTTCCCTGTTTGCCTTCGCGGTGCTTTGGACATTGAACGCGTTGTTTCAGGGTTGGGGATGGCCACCGTGTGCCAAGTTGCTCACCAGTTGGTACTCACGTTCTGAACGAGGTTTTTGGTGGTCAATTTGGAACACTTGCCACAACTTAAGTGGCGCGATCATTCCAATCAGTATCGGTTTCGCCGCTGTCACTTGGGGCTGGCGCTTTGGCTTTATTCTTCCCGGCTCATTGGCTGTTTTAGTGGGGATAGTGCTTTGTTTTCGCTTGCGAGATAAGCCTAGTTCGATGGGGTTACCTACCGTTGGCGAATGGCGAGATGACCAACTGGAAAAAGTGCACGAGGCTGAAGGTAAAGGGCTGCCATTTTGGCAAGTAGTAAAAACCTATGTACTGGGTAACAAATACATTTGGTTACTGTGCAGCTCTTACTTGCTGGTATATGTGGTACGCATTGCAATCAATGATTGGGGCAACCTCTACCTAACCCAACGCCACCAATACCAGTTGTTTAGCGCCAATGGTGTAGTCGCCATGTTTGAAGTTGGTGGATTGCTTGGCTCACTATTCGGTGGCTGGGGATCGGACAAATTCTTTCACGGTAATCGTGCACCAATGATTTTGTTGTTCGCACTGGGGATCTTTGTTTCTGTTGCCGCGTTATGGCTCACCCCACTCGATAATTTCATCATTTTGTCAGGCTGTTTTTTTGCGATTGGTTTCTTTGTCTTTGGCCCACAGATGATGATTGGTATGGCCGCGGCGGAGTGTTCACACAAAGATGCGGCTGGCACCGCGACAGGCTTTGTAGGTCTATTTGCCTACATTGGTGCTGCGCTAGCGGGTTACCCACTCGCACTGATAATTGACCAGTTTAACTGGGAAGGATTTTTCAGCGTGATTACGCTCTCGGCAGCACTAATTGGCTTGTTGATCCTTCCTTTTGTTAAAGCTCAGCAACGGGCAGGGATAGCCATAACCTAACTTAATAAATTCCCTCTCGTTGTTTTATACCGCAAGGACTTACCAACCCTACAGTTGGATACAACAAGAGGAAATAACATGAAAGTTGGAACAAAACGCAGCTTACTCTCAGCCTGCATCCTTGGTGCGGCAATGGCAGCTCCGCAAGCCATGGCAGATGGTCGCTTGGTCGTTTACTGCAGTGCGACCAATGCTATGTGTGAAGCAGCAACCAAAGCTTTCTCTGAAAAATACGATGTAAAAACATCATTTGTCCGTAACGGTTCTGGCAGTACCTTGGCGAAAATTGACGCTGAGAAGAAGAACCCACGTGCAGACGTATGGTATGGCGGTACACTCGATCCTCAATCTCAAGGTGGTGAGATGGATCTGTTACACGCTTACAAATCTCCTCAACTTGAATTCATCATGGATGACTTCAAAGATCCAGCCAAACGCAAGGGCAACTACTCTTCGGCCGTTTACATGGGTATTCTTGGCTTTGGTGTCAATAAAGACCGCTTGGCAGAAAAAGGGCTTGAAATTCCACGCTGTTGGAGCGACCTAACCAAGCCGGAATACGCCGGTGAAATCCAAATCTCTGACCCACAAAGCTCTGGTACTGCTTATACCGCGCTCGCAACCTTTATCCAACTTTGGGATGAAGACAAAGCGTTTAACTACTTTAAAGATCTAGACAAAAACGTTTCTCAATACACCAAATCTGGTGTTACCCCTTCTCGTAACGCAGCGCGTGGCGAAGTGGCTATCGGTATCGGCTTCTTACACGACTACTCTCTAGAGCAATCAAAAGGTGCACCACTTGAGCTGATCTCACCTTGTGAAGGCACCGGCTACGAAATTGGTGGCGTAAGTATCATCAAAGGTGCGCGTAACCTAGACAACGCACAGAAATTCCTTGATTTCGTGCTATCGAAAGAAGGTCAGGAAACTGCATGGAAAAAAGGTAAATCTTTCCAAATCTTAACCAATACAACCGCAGAACAGTCACCAAACGCTCTTGATCCAAACACGCTTGAGCTCATTGACTACGACATGGAGACATATGGTTCATCAGATGAACGTAAACGCTTGATCAACAAGTGGGTTAACGTCGTCAAGATGGGTCAATAATCCAACTGTGTGGGTGATGGTATTCGCCATCACCCTACTCGCTCATGAATCTAGGTATTTATTATGAACGAACTCACCGCGCACATTAGCCCTGAATCTACTAAGCGCGATCCAGTATTTTACTGGCTAGTGAGCTTAGTAGTAGCTTTCGTCCTTCTTCCTGTTTTCGCTCTCGACTATGGATTGCTCGACTCAACTTCGGATGAGTTTCGTGCTGCCATGGGTTGGAGCAGTTTTAATATTTCGTGGTTATGGTTCGCCCTACCTGCAGTCTTGTTGCTGCGCCCGATTCAAGCGCAAAACAAATACGCCAAACTTCGCCATCAATTTGATATTGGCTATTCGGCATTTTGTATGCTGTTTGTGGTCATCTCATCTTGGTACACCGGACAAGGGATGGGATATGCGACCATCGCCCTGTTTATCGTGCTTGGCGCAGTGATGACTCTCGCCTTCTCTCGCTTGGAATACCTTGGCGGTGATGTCTTTGTTATTGGCTCGCTGATTTCGATCATTTTGCTGATCACTGTCTTTATCATCTACCCTAGCTTCGCCATCTTCGTGCCAATGTTCGAAGATGACATGGGTAACTTTGTTGCCTGGCAGTTTGTCGATATTCTTAGCAGTTCTCACATCATCCGCATCGTATTTAACTCGGTTGGCCTGGGTGTTGCGGTAGGTATTGGTGCGACCTTCTTTGGCTTGATTTTCGCTATATACACCACGCGTATTGCGGAACGCAGTGCATTCATTGCGCGTATTTTCTCAATTTTACCTATTGTTACCCCACCATTTGTGGTCGGTCTGGGTGTAACTTTAATGCTCGGTCGTTCCGGCTATATTACAGAACTGATGGTTGACTGGTTTAGCTTACAACAAACTAACTGGTTGTATGGCTTTACCGGGATTTGGCTGGCACAAGTGCTAGCGTTTGCTCCGATGTCATTTATGATCCTAGATGGCGCGATGAAATCACTGCACCCATCATTAGAAGAAGCATCTTACACTCTGCGTGCCAACCGCTATCAGACTTTCTTCAAGATAGTGATGCCGCTGCTTAAACCGGCGTTAGCCAACAGCTTCTTGATTATTTTTGTTCAGTCACTGGCTGACTTTAGTAACCCATTAGTCCTTGGCGGCAGCTTTGACGTACTGGCGACACAAATCTACTTCTACATTGCCGGTGCGCAGCTCGACTATGCTTCAGCAAGTACGCTTGGCGCAGTTCTACTGCTGTTCTCATTAGCGATCTTCGTTGTTCAATACCTCTGGATTGGTAAACGCTCATACGTGACGATTTCGGGTAAGTCATACCGTGGTGACGTACAGCCATTGCCAACGACCTTAAAACACACCGTATCAGGTTTACTCTACTTCTGGATGGCATTCAACATCCTACTTTACGGCAGCATCTTCTACGGCAGCTTCACCGTGAACTGGGGGGTGGATTACAGCTTAACGTTCGCTAACTACCTCAACCTATTCGGCAGTGGTTTTAGTGAAGGGGCATGGCCATCGCTTATCACCACCATGATTTACGCTGGTGTCGCCGCACCACTGACCGCTTTCTTTGGTCTGCTTATCGCTTACATCGTGGTGCGTCAGCAGTTCCATGGAAAGAAGGTTATCGAATTTGCCACTATGCTTTGTTTTGCTGTCCCGGGTACGGTAGCAGGTGTGTCATACATCTTAGCGTTTAACGATGCGCCCATGTATCTAACTGGTACCGCAGCCATCGTGGTGATTTCAATGGTAATGCGTAACGTACCTGTCGGTATTCGTTCGGGCATTGCAGGGCTTGGTCAGCTTGATAAAGCGCTGGATGAGGCCTCGCTCAGTCTGCGCGCCAACTCGCTCAAAACCATTACCCATATTCTATTGCCGCTACTGCGCCCAGCGATTCTATCCACACTGGTGTTTAGCTTTGTGCGCGCGATGACGACCGTCAGTGCGATCATTTTCTTGGTGACCCCAGAAACTCGCGTCGCAACCTCATACATTCTTAACCGTGTTGAGGATGGTGAATACGGCATTGCCATCGCCTATGGCTCAATTCTGATTGTTGTCATGTTAGCCATTATTTTAATTTTTGATTTTCTTGTCGGTGAAGCGCGCGTCTCGCGTTCCAAAGCCAATAACCAAGAGTAGCAATTGGAGATATAACTCATGGAAAAAGAAAACTTTGTAGTCCTTAAAAATGTCTGCAAGCGCTTTGGGGATAAGACCGTTATCGGCGATTTAGACCTTGAGATTAAAAAAGGCGCACTCGTCACCCTACTAGGTCCTTCTGGTTGCGGTAAAACCACGGTATTGCGTTTGGTCGCGGGTCTTGAGAAACCAACCAGCGGACAGATTTTTATCGACGGTGAAGATGTCACTAACACTTCGATTCAACACCGTGACATCTGTATGGTGTTTCAGTCCTATGCCCTCTTCCCGCACATGTCACTGGCGGATAACGTCGGCTATGGTTTGAAAATGCTCGGGATGGAAAAAGCCGAGATCAAGCAACGCGTCAATGACGCACTAAAACTGGTCGATCTCGAAGGTTTTGGCGAACGCTACGTTGACCAAATCTCTGGTGGTCAGCAGCAACGCGTTGCACTTGCGCGCGCGCTAGTACTCAAACCGAAAGTACTGCTGTTCGACGAACCGCTGAGTAACCTTGATGCTAACTTACGCCGCAATATGCGTGAGACCATCCGTGAACTGCAACAGCGCTTTAATATCACCTCACTTTACGTGACTCATGACCAAGCGGAAGCGTTCGCAGTGTCTGATACGGTTATCGTAATGAAAGATGGTGACATCATGCAGCAAGGTACACCAACAGAGTTGTATCAACATCCTGCATCAATGTTTATGGCAAACTTCATGGGTGAAGCCAACATGTTTAGTGGTGAGTTCGATGGCGAATATATCGATATTCACGGCTATCGCTTGAAAGCCAACCAAGATAACGTAGCCAATATTGAAGCTGGTCACTACGAAATTGGTGTGCGACCTGAGGCGATTCTACTTACTGAAGACGGCGACGCTTGTCAGCAATGCCAAGTGAGCAGCTTTGCGTATATGGGATCGATGTATGAAGTGGTCGTACAGTGGCAAGGCCACGAACTGCTGTTGCAACTTAACTCATCGCAATTCGATGCGAGCTACGCCGATCATGCCTATTTAACCATTAACCCTAACGGGGTGTTCTTACTTCCTAAAGCGCCAAAAGAGTAAGTTATTACGTTTTAACACCTTGCCATTGGTATAGCCGCTTACATCCAAATCCCTCTGTAAGCGGCCTTTTTATATCTGATTCAAAGCTCTCACAAGTTGTTACTTTTAAGTTATCAAACAGATGAGCGTAATGTCGCAAAACATAAGCCTTCCTAGCCACATGTATACAAAGTAAAGTATGATTGTTTTATAAAAGGAATGAATTTATTGAGAGTGAACGCCGCCTATGGCAAATCTAAAAAACTCCGTTGCGAAAAATATTAAAACCAAAATCGCCGGACAAACCCAAGACGACGTTGTTTATTGCCACATCTTTGACGCCATCCTTGAGCAGCGTTTGCCACCAGCAACGAAACTCAACGAAGAGGCATTGGCTGAAATCTTTGGTGTTAGCCGAACCATTATCCGCCGAGCTTTATTCAGACTTTCCATGGAGCATGTGGTAAGTATTCGCCCGAACAAAGGGGCAATGGTTGCTGCGCCGACCAAAGATGAAGCGAAGCAAATCATTAAAGCGCGTGAAGTGCTTGAATTGGCGATCACTGAATTAGCAGTAACTAACGCGACACCCGCCAAACTCGCGGAATGTCGCCAATTGGTGAAAGAAGAAAATCATGCCTTCCACAATGGCGACTATGGTAAAGGTTTACGTCTCTCGGGCGAATTCCATATTCAACTCGCTGAAATGGCAAACAATACGCCGCTGCTCGCTTTTCAACGCAGCTTAGTGTCGCAAACCTCACTACTGATTGCCCAATACGAGACTGGCAACCACGCTAACTGCTCGCAAGATGAACATACCAACTTACTTGATGCGATAGAAGCAGGTGACAGTGAGCACGCAGTGGCTTTAATGCAAGAGCACATCAACCATATCCGCTCTAAATTGAATTTGGATAGCCACCTTGCCTCCAACGATTTACATGTTGTCTTTTCTGACATACTAAAAAGTCGTTAACCCGCAACACGCACTCCTCAACGCTAAGCCCAGCAATACGTTGGGCTTTTTTGTGCATTGAACGAATGAATTAACTCCATGTGTCTACTTTTATGGGGTCATACCACCACGCATCCTGCATCCTGCATCCCGCATCCCGCATCCCGCATCCCGCATCCCGCATCCCGCATCCCGCATCCCGCATCCCGCATCCCGCATCCCGCATCCCGCATCCCGCATCCCGCATCCCGCATCCCGCATCCCAGCCTATTGTATACATCATAAAACACAATATTAAAAATCTTTACATGAAGATTTTTGACTTAAAGGGACAATTAAAAGCCCTTAATATCAGATAGTAAACAATAGATAGCATTAGCCATACGGCGTTTTTACCCCTTTCCAATGTTGCATTTTTGTAAAAATAAAGTTGACCTACGAGTCAAATTATCCAATTATTGACCACAAGGTCAGAAAATAAACATCGGAACAATAGTGTCAATGCACAAGGAGGTCTCTTGATTACTTTCCTACTCAATCAAGAACTCAGACAAGAAAGTGAACTGTCGCCTAATATGACAGTGCTTCAATACCTGAGAACACAAGTACAAAAAATGGGTACGAAAGAGGGTTGCGGCTCGGGTGATTGTGGTGCCTGTACAGTGGTATTAGGTGAAGTAATCGACGGAAAGCTTCATTATCGCTCGGTAAACTCTTGTTTGACGTTCGTCTCTAGCTTGCACGGTAAGCAACTTATTACCGTTGAAGATCTACAAAACAAAAACAAGCTGCACCCTACGCAGCAAGCCATGGTCGATTTCCATGGTTCACAATGTGGCTACTGCACACCCGGTTTTATCATGTCTATGTTTGCGCTTAGCAAGAACAAACCTAACGCCAACAAAGAAGATGTGATGGAGTCACTAGCCGGTAACTTGTGTCGCTGTACCGGTTACCGCCCCATTGTTGATGCTGCATTGTCGCTAGCGGGTAACGAACCTTTAATGGATCAGTTTGTTGAACTCGAGAACAAAACCATTGCTCGCTTACAAACCCTACAAGAGCAGCCTGCCAGTTTAAGCTATGGCAATCTGACAGCGTACTTACCTCGTAGCATCAATGAGCTTGCTGAACTCTATAGCACTTATCCTAATGCCAAGCTCGTTGCAGGAGGCACCGATCTGGCACTGGAAGTGACTCAATTCCATCGTGAAATCGAGACACTGATTAACGTCAACCTTGTTGAAGACATGAAGGTGTGTGAAGAGAGTGAAGATGCGTTACACATTGGCGCGAACGTCGCGATTAGTGATGCCTACCAACTGCTCAGCAGTCACTACAAAGATTTCGGTGAATTGCTGCATCGCTTTGCTTCTCTGCAAGTGCGTAATCAAGGCACGTTAGGAGGCAATATCGGTAATGCCTCACCAATTGGTGATGCGCCACCACTACTGATCGCCTTAAATGCGCAAGTGAAGCTACGTCGTGGTAAGCAGAGCCGAGTGATGCCAATTGAGGAATACTTTATTAGTTATAAAGTCACCGCCCAACAAGAGAGTGAGTTTATCGAACAGGTAATCATTCCTAAGCCGAAAACAGAAGAGACCTTCCGCGCTTACAAGCTATCAAAGCGTTTAGATGATGATATTTCAGCGGTTTGCGGTGCCTTCAATATTCAAATTGAAGACAACAAAGTGGTCTCAGCTCGAATCGCCTTTGGCGGTATGGCTGCAACGCCAAAACGCGCGACACGTTGTGAAAATGCTTTACTCGGCAAAGAGTGGAATCAAGCCAATATTGATGACGCCATGGCAGAAATTCATAACGACTTTGAGCCGCTGTCTGATTTCCGAGCCAGTAAAGAATATCGTTCGATAACCGCCGCCAATATGCTGCGCCGCTTCTTTATTGAACAAAATCATCACAACAACCAGATTGAAACAAGGGTAACGTCTTATGTCTAACGCACACCATCAGACCATGACTCATGATGAGATGGTCGCCATCGTAAAACAGGATCTTAAAACTGGTGTTGGTAAGAGCGTAAAACACGACAGCGCACCAAAACAAGTTACCGGTGAAGCCGTTTATATTGATGATCGTCTTGAATTTCCAAATCAACTGCACGTTTATGCGCGCTTAAGTACCCATGCGCACGCGAAGATCACCAAACTCGACGTTTCACCTTGTTATGAATTCGACGGCGTCGCGATTGCGATTACCCATGAAGACGTACCCGGTCAATTGGATATCGGTGCCATATTACCCGGTGATCCCCTACTCGCTGATGGGCTCGTGCAATATTACGGTCAGCCTGTCTTAGCCGTTGCTGCCAATGATATGGAAACAGCGCGTAAAGCAGCTCAAGCCGCAATTGTTGAATACGAGGCGCTGCCGCCTGTACTTGATGTCAAAGAGGCTCTAGAGAAAAAGCTCTTTGTGACTGAAAGTCACCAACAAAAACGTGGCAACTCAACGGTCGCCATCGCAAACGCAAAGCATGTAATTGAGGGTGATCTCGAGATAGGCGGTCAGGAACACTTTTATCTGGAAACGCAAGTCAGCAGCGTGATGCCGACCGAAGATGGTGGCATGATTGTCTACACCTCGACACAAAACCCAACCGAAGTACAAAAGCTGGTTGCAGAAGTGCTAGGCGTACCAATGCATAAAGTGGTGATTGATATGCGCCGCATGGGTGGTGGTTTTGGTGGCAAAGAGACTCAGGCAGCAGCACCCGCGTGTATGGCGGCGGTGATTGCTCATCTAACCAAACGACCAACCAAGATGCGTTTACCACGTGCAGAAGATATGAGCATGACGGGCAAACGCCATCCGTTCTACAACCAGTACAAAATTGGTTTTGATGATAATGGCGTAATTCAAGGGTCAGAAATCATCGTTGCAGGTAACTGTGGCTATTCACCAGATTTGTCTAGCTCAATTGTCGACCGCGCCATGTTCCACTCAGACAATGCCTACTACTTGGGAGATGCAACGGTCACGGGACATCGCTGTAAAACCAATACCGCGTCCAATACCGCATATCGTGGCTTTGGTGGTCCACAAGGCATGATGACCATTGAACACATCATGGATGAAATCGCACGTTACCTAGATAAAGATCCGCTAGAAGTGCGCAAAGCAAATTACTACGGTGATGAAGGACGTAACGTCACTCATTACTATCAAACGGTTGAAGATAACTTCCTGCCAGAAATTACTGAACAACTCGAGCACAGCAGTGACTATCATGCACGTCGTAAAGCCATTGCCGAGTTCAATCAGCAAAGCCCGATCCTAAAAAAAGGCATTGCGATTACCCCAGTAAAATTTGGTATCTCATTCACCGCGACTTTCCTCAATCAAGCTGGGGCTCTAATTCATATATACACCGATGGCAGTATTCACTTGAATCACGGTGGTACGGAAATGGGGCAAGGTTTGAATATCAAAGTGGCTCAAATTGTTGCACAGGAGTTCCAAGTTGATGTTGAACGAATCCAAATCACCGCTACCAACACAGACAAAGTACCGAACACATCGCCAACTGCGGCCTCATCGGGCGCCGATCTCAATGGTAAGGCAGCTCAAAACGCCGCTCTAACTATCAAGCAACGTTTGATTGAGTTTGCCTCAAATCACTTTAAGGTCTCACCAGAAGAGGTGGTATTCAAAAATGGCATGATTGTCATTCGTGATGAAATCATGACCTTTGAGTCATTCGTACAATTGGCCTATTTCAATCAAGTGTCGCTCTCGAGTACTGGTTTCTATCGCACACCTAAGATCTATTACGATCATGAAAAAGCGCGCGGTCGTCCATTTTATTACTTCGCCTACGGCGCATCTTGTTCGGAAGTGATCATCGATACCTTAACCGGAGAATACAAGATCCTACGTGCTGATATTTTGCATGATGTTGGCGCTTCCCTTAACCCGGCAATCGATATTGGTCAGATCGAAGGTGGTTTCTTGCAAGGTGTCGGCTGGTTAACCACTGAAGAGTTAGTGTGGAATGAGCAAGGTCGCTTAATGACCAATGGACCGGCAAGTTACAAGATCCCAGCGATCGCCGATATGCCAATCGAGTTCCATACTCATCTACTCGAAAACCGTGCCAACCCTGAAGATACCGTGTTTAACTCAAAAGCGGTTGGTGAACCGCCGTTTATGCTCGGAATGTCTGTTTGGAGCGCACTTCGAGACGCGATTCATGCTGTTGCCCCTGATGGTGTAATCGCAAAACTCGATACCCCTGCCACTCCTGAGCGCGTACTCATGGCGATTCAGCAAGTGACACAAACAAAATCGCAAGCAGAGCAAACATCAGCAACACAAGCGTAAACAGGTGTGATTTAAGCTCGAATGTTCAAGGAGAGACGTATGTTTAAAGACAATTGGATTCATGAACTCGCACAGTTAGAAACAAACAGTGAACCGTGTGTCATGGTGACCGTTTTAGAAGACCGAGGCTCGGTGCCTCGCGATGCAGGAACCAAAATGCTCGTCACCCGAGACCGCATCATCGCCACGATTGGTGGTGGGCACCTAGAACATGTCGCCAGTCAAATGGCACGCGAAATGTTATCTACGGGTGAGCGCGCCCTCAAAGTAGAACGCTTTAACCTTGGGGCTCGTTTAGGGCAATGTTGTGGTGGCATGGCAACGCTGAGTTTTGAACCGATTGGTACGGCGCAAAAACACCTGGTTGTATTTGGCGCAGGTCATGTTGCCAAAGCACTTTTACATATTGTCTCTACCCTACCATTTCGTGTCACTTGGATTGATGAACGTGAGGACGTTTTCCCTGAAGAGCTTCCTCACGGCATCACTAAGCTGGTGACAGATGATCCGGTAGCGGAAGTGAAAGATCTCCCTGCGAATAGTTACTACTTAGTGATGACTCATAATCATCAACTCGATTTTGAGCTAGCAAAAGCGATTATTGACCGAAATGATAGTGTCTATTTCGGCATGATTGGCTCACTCAGCAAGCGAAAGAAATTCGATATGCGTTTGGCACAACGTGGCTACAGTGAGGCGCAAATCAACACCATGATCTGCCCTATCGGCATCAGCATGGTCGATGGCAAGCACCCAGCAGAGATTGCCGTCTCGGTTGCAGGTGAACTTATCGCACACTATCAAGGGATTCCACTTGAACAAAAACGTCCAACAGCACACAGTAGCTTAGTACCACTGAGCGATTCACCACAGGAAGAGAAAATCGCCTGATCCAAGCAGTTGTAGGCTTGGATTGATAAAGGAAGTAATAATGACAATGCAACGTAAAGCTTATCGTGCAGCCATTTTGCACAGCATCGCTGATCCGAAAGATGTCGGACTGGAAAACTCTTATCAATTTTTCGATGACGGTATGATCGTGGTTGAAAATGGACACATCGTCGATATTGGTGAGACCGAGCACGTTCTAACAAGACAGCCTCAACCACTTGATATTACTGAGTATGAAGACAAGCTCATCACCTCCGGCTTTATTGATACTCACATTCACTACCCACAAACAGGGATGATCGCCTCTTACGGAGAGCAACTGCTCGACTGGCTAGAGAACTATACCTTCCCAGAAGAACGCCGTTTCAAAAATCCGGTGTATGCGCACAAAGTCGCGAACCTGTTCTTGGATGAGTTAGCAAGTAATGGCACCACTACCGCGCTGGTGTTCGGTACCGTGCATAAAGAATCGATTGATGTCTTTTTTGAAGAGGCTGAAAAGCGTAAATTACGCATGATTGCTGGTAAGGTACTCATGGATCGCAACGCGCCGGACTACCTGACAGACACCCCCGAATCTGGCTACCAAGCCTCAAAACAACTGATTGAGAAATGGCATAACAAAGGACGTTTGCTCTACGCCGTGACACCACGCTTTGCGCCAACCAGTACGCCAGAACAACTTGCGACAGTCGGCAAACTGCTGGAAGAGTACCCTGATGTCTACATGCATACCCATCTCTCGGAAAACCAGAAAGAAATTGAATGGGTATTGGATCTGTTCCCAGAGCGCGACTCTTATTTAGACGTCTATGACCATTATGGACTGCTTCATAAACGCTCGGTATTCGCACACGGTATTCACCTTTCTGAGTGTGAATGTCAGCGCTTAGCACAAAGCGAATCTGCCATCGCCTTTTGTCCAACCTCCAACTTATTTTTAGGCTCAGGGCTATTCAAACTGCCCAAACTTGAAGAGCACGGAGTGCGCGTTGGTATGGGCACAGATGTGGGTGCCGGCACGAGCTTCTCGATTCTACAAACCATGAGTGAAGCGTATAAGATCATGCAACTGCAAAAACAGAAGCTGCATCCACTTAAATCACTCTTCCTGGCAACCTTAGGTGGCGCACGCTCTCTGCACCTAGAAGATAAGATTGGTAACCTAGAAGTAGGTAAAGAGGCCGATTTTGTCGTCCTAGACCTGCATGCCACTCAATTGATGCGCTTTAGAATCAAGCAAGCCACCACTCTAGAAGAGAAGCTGTTTGTACTAATGAGCCTTGGCGATGACCGAACGGTCTGTGAAACCTTCATCTACGGCGAGAAAGCTTACTGCGCCAAAGGTCAAGTTGAGTCTAAAAAGTTCGCCAGTTAAGGCGAACCAACCTTTTCCTTCCCTAGGCCAAACGCTCTCCTTCATTGGGAGCGTTTTTTTTTGTTCTCGATTAACTGTTTATTCCTCTGATACTTACCTTATTGGTCTGTCCCGCTTAATTGCTTGCTACTTCCCTTTTACTTCGCGCCAGCGGGCCAATGACTCTTTGCTGCGCCAAAGAGTAATCAGAAAGGCGCTTTAGCAAATTTGATGTTGTTCGGTCGGTTTGAGGCGTTCCCTACGCCGCAAACCTAAAAATTCTTCCTGAATTTTTACCTAGTGTATCGATTAATACGAAAACCAACACATGAATATTGATCACTAATACAAACAGTTAGAAGTGTTACCTATGAGCTTGGTCAATACACGAAGTTTTGTCATTCCGCATGGGCGAGAGCTCGATTCCCTTGAGCAAGGGAAGACAATCAGTGGATTACGACGTGAGGAAGGATTTGAAGTAGCGAGATTTGTGGTTTGCAGTGGTGAGCAAACCACACTTGGAAAGAAGTCTAGCTAGAAACGGAACTTCGCTACCAGTTCACTGAGACAATTGGCATTGCGTTTTAATTGGTCACAGTGTGTCGATGTTTGAGAAACACGAGTGGTATTGTCGCGCGCGATATCTGCAATATTGGCAATGCTTGGGGCTATCTCATTGATTACCTGCGACTGTTGTCCGGTTGCGGTAGCTGTCTGCGCACTTAATTGATTGATGTCCTCAACAATCGTGTTGATCGATACCAAATGATGCTCAGAGACTTTAGCGGCACTCATACAATCTGCACCAATCTTATGGCTCTGCTCCACTTCACCGACCACTTTTTGGCTTAAGCTTTGTAAATTTTCAATGATAGTGCGGATCTCACTAGCGGAATCGTGGGTGCGTGACGCTAACGTTCGCACTTCATCTGCCACAACAGCAAAGCCTCGCCCTTGCTCGCCAGCTCGCGCCGCTTCTATCGCCGCATTCAATGCCAGTAAGTTGGTCTGCTCGGATACGCCGCTGATCACATCCAACACAGTATCAATCGCGTCAATGTCTTTCGATAAGACTTCAATGCTTTGGTTACTCTGTAAAAGCTGCTGATTCATCATTTCAGTGCGTTGTGATGTCTCGCTGACCGATTGCAAACCACTTTTCACTTCTTGCGCCGAGCTTTGAACATGCTGTGAAGTATGAGTTGCGTTAGCGGCGATTTCATCTGAGCTGACATTCATTTCATGTATTGCCGTCGCCACCTGCTCAATGTTCTGTGTCTGCTCCTGGATATGCAGCTTCATCTCTGTTGCTTGTTGATCAATTTGATTGATAGTCGCAACCAGCTCGCGGCGAGATTGTTCTATCTGCTCGAATAAAGCAGCCATATAGGTGACAAACTGATTGTAGCCTCGCGCAATATCGCCTACTTCATCGTTACGGCTTTCATCTAAGCGTTGGGTGAGATCGCCACCACCACTACCGATTTGCAACAATAACTGAGCTGTCGTCGCCAAAGGCTTGAGCAGCACATGTGCCATATAAGCACTAACACAAGTGAAAATAATCGCCACTATCGCACCGATCCAAATCATTGTGTTAATAAACTGATTGATCTCACTTAGCACTTCGTGGGTCGGCTGCAAAGAAACCAACACCCACTCTGTCTGTGGTAACGCCATTAAGCCCACAATCGTGCTACTGCCCTTTAACTCCTGCTGTTCCACAAAAGCTTGAGAAGCATTTAATTGGTCCATTTGGCGGCGAAAATCGGCTAAACCGAGTTGTGTGATGGATTGACCAACCATAGCCGTATTAGGGTGAACTTTAATCACACCATTTTGATCGACCAACATCAACTGGCTTAACGCTCCCAATGAAAAGTTGGAGACTGTACTGGCTAAATTGGCTAACGACAACCCAACACCAGTTACGCCAATACGTTTCCCATCAACGACGACGGCTTGATTAACAAATACCGTTACAGCGCCCGTCGAACTGTCTGTATCTATCGAGAGCTCAACCTGTTTATTACTCGCTAAAAACTGATAGAACCATTGATCATCATTGGAATGGGCAGAAATCTGTTTCAATTTCCCGTTCGCAGCGTAGTAGCTGTTATTGACGTTCGTGACATAAAATGCGCTGATAGCATTAAACTGCTGTTTGATCGCGGCGAGTTGTGCAATAAGTGCTTGTTCTTCTTCCCCGGTAAACTCGATGATCGTTTCAAGTTGAGACATAGTCTCAGCAACGACTAAAGGTGTTTGCAACTCGAGCTGAATTTGGCTTGCCACTTCCCCCAACGCCGAAGGAATTTGTTGTTGATAGGTTTTTTCCAGAATGATTTTCTGCCCCTGGTTAATGGTTAAGCCAACCAGAACCGCAATCACAAGCACTACCGCCATTACGGTAGCTAAGATGGTTTTGTGTCGGATACTTAATTTAAAACGCATCATCGTACACTCCTTTGTTTCGCCCAATAGTGCGCAGAGCACGGAGCCAAAAGAAGATTGGCACCACAAACTCTCGCAATGACTTGGGTCTAGGTATAAAAAACCCCGGAAACCAACCGGGGAAAGGGGAAATCGCTACCTTGCAGTAGCAGTCATAGAAGTAGAGCAACCAATCCGACCGGACGACAATAAATCGGACTGGCGCTCATTCGGGGTGTTACTGAATCGCTGCGCCTTGCTCGACCCAGTCACCAATTAATGTTCGCTCATCATCGGTCATCTGTGTGAGGTTACCCAAAGGCATATATTTGGTGGTCACAGTTTGGGCAATACGAGGACTATTGGCTTTGATCTGTTGTGGCGTGTCTAACTCTACGCCAGCTGGTGCCGCGGCAAAGGCTGGGTGAGTTGGTGTGGCGGAGTGACAGCTTGCACAACGTTCTTGAATCACCTGTTTAATCGCTGAGAAATCAACATCACCAGTATTATAAGGCAGAGCCACTGACTGAGCAGAAACATCATTCTCAACGCCCTTCTCCACGGTATTCGACGTTGATGACGATGCTTCAACCGATTGAGATGAAACGCTCTCCACTTTAGCCACAGGCTGACTAGGCTTGTTCGCATAAGGCGAGGTAACAAACGCCAGTGTCACCATACCTAATGCAGCGACCGGAACCGTCCACGCGTATTTCTGGCTACCATGACGGGTATTGAAGTAGTGGCGAACCAAAATACTGAAAATCGCTAGACCCGCAAGAATCGCCCAGTTGTATTCAGAACCATATGTGCTTGGGAAGTGGTTACTGATCATAATAAACAGCACTGGCAACGTCAGATAATTATTATGGCGTGAACGCAGCAAACCTTTCGCCGGTAAGCTCGGATCAGGTTCGCGTCCTTCTTCAATGGCACTGACGAGATTGCGTTGTGCCGGCATAATCACGCGAAATACGTTACCGACCATAATCGTACCGATGATCGCACCAATGTGAATATAAGCACCACGACCACTGAATACCTGAGATAGACCATAAGTTGACGCAACCAACAACACAAACAGTACTAAGCCTAGCAATACTGGCGTCTTGCCCAGCGGTGAGTCGCACAGTAAATCGTAAATAAACCAACCAGCAATCAAAGCACCAACGCCGATGGCGATGGCGGTTTCAGCCGCAAGACCAGAACCTGGGGCGATCAAATAGATCTCCGCATTGAGATAATAAACCACTGCAAGCAGCAGTACACCGGTAATCCAAGTAAAGTAAGCTTCCCATTTAAACCAATGTAGATGCTCTGGCATTTCAGGTGGTGCAAGTTTGTATTTCTCTAAGTGGTAAATACCACCACCATGAATTGCCCAAAGGTCACCTGAAAGACCTGTTTTAGGATTAACTCGATTTAAGTTGTTCTCTAGCCAAACAAAGTAAAACGAAGCACCTATCCAGGCAATACCAACTATCATGTGAACCCAGCGAATCGCTAGATTCAACCACTCCGTGATATGTGGATCCATAATAAACTCCTTATTCACACCAAAAACGATGATTACTCAACTAACCCTTCGCTTCGGTTCTACAGCGCTGACTCCGTACGCTGCTCACTATGTTCAATCTCGTTGCCCGGTATATCTTCTAAATACAAACAGACTAAATCTTGTTCGAAATAGACTTCATCACAGTTATTACCATCACCACCGCGATCAACGACGAGAAATTGATCCTCTTGACTAAGAGCAAGTACCGGGTGATGCCAAACCCCTTTGTGATAATTAACACCTTGCTGACCATTACTTAAAAAAGCGCGGCATGATTCAAGGCTTGGGTTATCACCTTTAGGCGCAACAACAATAAGATAGGGTTGACCGAGCAACGGAACAAACGCTTGAGAACCCAACGGATGTCGTTCTAACATTCGAATCGTCAATGGGTAGTTAAGCGGCGTCGCTTGGAAAATACTGATGATCGCCTGACCATTTTCCTGCTGCACATCTGTTTCGGCGAGTTTGTGGTAACGACGTGTCGAGCCATTATTAATCATAAAATAATCGCTGTTCTCAACTTCAATCACATCACCAAACTCTGCAAATGCTTGTTTGGTTAAAGGCTCAATGGCTAAACGACGAGTTCCATTGCTCATATTTTTCTCCTCGCTTATTCCGCTTTAGTGCCAAATAAACGCAGACGGCTGATACCACCATCAGGGAAAATATTCAGACGTACATGAGTCACCGCTCCTAGCTCATTCACTTCGGCAACAAACTCATGGATATCATGCGCTTTTAGCTTCTGAGCCGGCAGCAATTCGCGCCAGAACAAGCTCTGGGTCGCTACTTGGTCATCGGTACCACCTTTGACATAAGCCGCTTGAATTGAGCAACTATCCGGGAAATTACCTTTAAAGTGCGCGGTATCAACCACTACGCGCTCAATGTTGCCTGCGTGACCAAGCGCAACAATCACCCAGTCGTTGCCAGGCGTACGGCGGCGTGCGGTTTCCCAACCATCGCCCATGTTTTCGCCTCGACCAGGACCAAGGATATTGGACTTATTTCCATAGTGTTCATCGCTACAAGCTAGCGCACGACCACCATTTTCTACTGCGGCAAGGTCGACTTTTTGTTGGCTATCGATTTGCTGCCAATCGACACTAGGACGCCCGTAAACACGCAGGCGAGCAACACCGCCATCTGGGTAGATGTTCAAGCGTAAGTGGGTAAACACTTGCTCGTTGGCAATCGCTTCAAGATGATGGTGATCACCTTGTAGGCTCATCGATGGCAGGATCTCTTGCCACTCTGTTGTTTCCGTTGGGTCACCTTCCGGTGAATAACAAGCATCAATCGATGCAGAAGGCGGGAAGTTACCAGTAAAGAATGACGTGTCGATGTCTACACCAGCAATGGTGCCCGCTAAACCTAAACGGATCACACAGTAATCGTAGCCTTCGCCACGTTTACGACGGCTTTCCCAACCGTCCATCCATTTCCCATTATCGTCATAAACGCCCTCTTTCCACTCTGGCGCTTCGCGGCGCAGTAGGCGGCTTTTATCCGCAAAGAAATCGTCAGTAGCGTAGAGTGCGGTTGCACCCAGTTTTTCGTCAGCAAGGTTAATGTACTGTTCAAAATCTAAGGACATGTCCTTTATCCTTCCAATTAATCAAAAATAGGTTAAATGAGTTGTACTCTTTCCAGAGTGAGTACCAATTGCCTGTGCAATTGATATCGATGCACAATAGTCGCCATCTCCGTGACTTACATATCGCGCAGGCGAAACAGAGCTATCTTGTTGATTTCCTGAATCGCAGTAGCAAACTCAGTTTCACTATCATTGCCTAATCGCTTCTCGAACGATTCAAGAATTTGGTAACGATTGGCCCCTTTCACTGCCATGATGAAGGGAAAGTTGAAGCGGCTTTTATAACTGTCGTTGTACGTGGTGAATTTATCGAACTCTGCAGCGGAGCATTGGTCAATACCAGCGCCTGCCTGTTCTGCGGTTGATGCTGCAGTAAGTTCGCCGTTAATAGCTGCTCGTCCCGCTAAATCAGGGTGAGCGTTGATTAGTGCTAGTTGCTTGGTTTTATCTGCTTTTAGCAGTGTGGTGGTCATACGCAAATGCAGATTCACTATCGCGTCGTCCGCATACGTCAGCCCTTGATCAAACACTGTTTCAGCCACCCAAGGGCTATGCTCATACACGTCAGCAAAGTAAGAGACAAAATCCGCTCGGCTCATTTGTGATGGTTTACAAAAACGAAATTCTGTCATGTTACTTCTCCCTGTTTGGTGTGTATGGATGGTGCTCGTGCCAATGGCGCGCGATGTCAACACGACGACATAACCACACGTCATCGTGCTGTTTTACGTAATCTAGAAATCGTTTCAAAGAGGCAATTCGACCAGGGCGACCGATCAAACGACAATGTAAGCCAATCGACATCATCTTGGGAGAGGTTTCCCCTTCGGCATACAGCGTGTCGAATGTATCTTTAAGATATTGATAAAACTGTTCACCAGAATTGAAACCTTGTACCGTAGCAAAACGCATATCGTTGACATCTAACGTATAAGGAATAACGAGTTGTGGGCGCCCTGCTTGGGTATGCCAATAAGGTAAATCATCATCATAGGCGTCGGAGTCATAGAGAAACCCGCCTTCTTCAGCGACCAAACGGCGTGTATTGGGACCTGTGCGTCCGGTATACCAACCCAGTGGTCGTTCACCTGTTAGCTGGGTGATAATGTCGATCGCTTTCGCCATATGGTCACGCTCTTGCGATTCATCCATATATTGATAATCGATCCAACGATAGCCATGGCTGCAAATCTCATGTCCCGCTTGGACCATAGCTTGCGCCAATTGTGGGTGGCGTTCTAATGCCATTGCAACGGCAAATACGGTTAGAGGAATCTCATATTCATCAAATAGCTTCAATACACGCCACACGCCCGCGCGACTGCCGTATTCGTAGATTGATTCCATACTAATGTGACGCTCACCTTTTATCGGCTGTGCCGCCGGGATCTCCGATAAAAATGCTTCAGATTCTTGATCACCATGCAGTAAACAACGCTCTCCGCCTTCCTCATAATTGAGCACAAATGATACGGCGACTCGAGCACCACCTGGCCATTTTGCATGCGGTGGCTGATTGCCATAGCCAATGAGATCTCGAGAATAATCCTTATCCATTCAGCCTCTCCTTGAAATAGTAAGTGCTTGTGGTTAGCACTCAGAACATAGATTCATTGTATACAATATTTTATCTTAATGTAAAGATTTTGTTGTTAAAGTTATTTTTATAAAATTTAAAGATAATATTCATATAGTTACCAACTTTAACCTTTATAAACTCGAAAAAACTCACTTCACACTTTCGCTTTTATGTCGACACATTTGATAACAAAAATGCAACATCAGGCTTTACTATCTGAATATTTCGTGTACATATATAGGTATCAATACAAAAAAACAAAAACAATTTTGTATACAATTTAATAACGCAAGCTAAGGAGAGCGCTGGGCGCAATTGGAGATTATGGGCAAACTAACTACTCACGTACTGGATACAATGCACGGCGTGCCTGGAGCGAACATTCAAGTTGAATTGTTTCGCGTTGAGGGCGATTCTCTAACTAAAGTTAAAACCGTCACCACCAACTTTGATGGCCGTACCGACCAACCTATTTTAGAAGGTGACTCGCTTGTCAGCGGTAAATATCAACTGGTTTTCCATGTTGCTGACTACTACAAGAACCGAGATGTTGATCTCGGTGAAATCCCTTTCCTAGATGATGTGGTGATTCGTTTTGGGCTAGGAGATACCAGCATGCACTATCACGTGCCGCTATTGGTATCACCGTACAGTTTCTCAACGTATCGCGGCAGCTAACAACGTCAAACTATAACGCCAATATAGAGCGTAAAACTAAACCGAGAGAATTGAAGTTCTGCACCTAATACCCTTAGAAAATAACATTCTTTACATGCAGAAAGTGGTATTCAATTTTAGAAACATCAAACCAAAAGGACTTGCTGACATGAATGAAAGCAAAGCAGAAGTACTGGATAACGAAAGTCAATCTGGTGGCTTACTAGAACGTTTCTTTAAACTGAAAGCACACGGAACCAGTGTTAAAAACGAAATGATCGGTGGTATCACAACCTTCGCCACCATGGCTTATATCATCTTCGTTAACCCACAAATCATGGCGGCTTCCGGAATGGATTCTGGTGCGGTGTTCGTCGCTACTTGTATCGGGGCTGCGATTGGCTGTTTGCTGATGGGGTTATTTGCCAATTGGCCTGTCGGTTTAGCGCCTGGCATGGGATTAAACGCCTTCTTCTCATTCACGGTGGTAAGTGAAATGGGTTATAGCTGGGAGGTAGCACTGGGCGCGGTATTCCTATCCGGTATCCTATTTGTCGGGATGAGTTTTTACAAAATCCGTCAATGGATCATCGAGAGTATTCCGCACAGTTTGCGCTACGCGATGACCGCGGGTGTTGGTCTATTCCTTGGTCTGATTGGTCTTAAAACTGCTGGTATCGTGGTAGAAAATCCAGCAACTTTGGTATCACTTGGTGACTTTACTAAGCCCGATGCACTTTTGGCAGCAGTGGCATTCTTAATTATCGCGGTATTGAGCGAGCGTAAGGTATTCGGTGCTGTACTGATTGGCATTCTAAGCGTTACAGCTATGGGGTTGGGACTAGGTCTCGTCGAGTTCAATGGCGTCTTTTCTGCGCCACCAAGTATTGCTCCAACGTTTATGGCGATGGATATTGCTGGGGCGTTTAACATCTCAATGGTGAGCGTGATTCTCGCTTTCTTATTCGTCAATATGTTCGATACTGCAGGTACCTTAATGGGCGTCGCTGAACGAGCACACCTGATCAACAAAGAGACAGGCCGAATTGAAGGGCTTAGCAAGGCATTAAAAGCAGACAGTATCTCAAGTGTCGCAGGCGCGTGTGTTGGCTGCCCGCCAGTAACCAGTTATGTCGAAAGTGCTGCGGGTGTTGCTGCGGGTGCACGAACAGGTTTATCAGCCATCGTCGTTGCTGCGCTGTTTGTCGCTGCAATATTTCTTTCGCCATTAGCTGGAATGATCCCTTCCTACGCAACAGCAGGTGCACTGATCTACGTTGCATTTGTGATGATGAGCAGCATGCAGCATGTAGACTGGAAAGATTTTACCAATGGCGCTCCTGCAGCAATTACAGCGCTAATGATGCCGTTAACTTTCTCTATCGCCAATGGTATTGCGCTTGGTTTTATCACTTACACCGTACTTAAAGTGGCAACCGGCAAAACAAAAGATGTCTCCATTTCGATGTACATTCTAACCGTTGTATTTGTTGCTAAGCTTGTTTATATCTAAGCGAGCCTTGTAGCAACTATCAGCCTTAGTTAACCACCCGCTCTAGTCAAATATTGTTTGGCTAGAGCGTTTTTGTTTCTACCCCATTTATGGTCAAGCGAATTCAATATGTACCCACGTTCGCTTAACGTTAGTTCTTATCAAGTGTTGTTATGGCTTGGTTTTAACGGAACAACCTTTAATTACCAACTGTGAAATGAACTCAGCAGCTTGATGATAATCTTGCTCATCAAGCTGCGACTTTTGCATCACGTTACCAATCTGCCAACTGAAATCCGCATAAGTTTGTGTCGCTGCCCAAATCGCAAACATCAAGTGATGGGGAGGCACTTTATCCATCAAGCCTTGCTCAGACCAAGAGGTAAATTTGTCGATGATCATCTGAGATTGCTTGAAAAGTTCATCGCCAATATCGTCTGGCAACGCACTCGCCCCAGACATCACTTCATTGGCAAACACTTTCGATGCATAAGGGTGGTCTTGCGAAATACGTAGCTTGGCGCGAATATATTGTCTCAGTGCCTCAACCGGATCATCCACCTCTTCCAGTGGACGAGAAGCCTCGAGTAATGGTTGGGTTACGGTCTGTAGTACCGCGTAGTACAACTTATCTTTGCTACTAAAATAGTAAAATACATTCGCCTTAGGAATATCCGCCGCTTTGGCAATATCAACAATTTTAGTCGCCGCATAACCATGAGTAGCAAACTCTTTACTGGCTACTTCAATAATCAACTGCTGATTCTTTTTTCTTATGCGACTCATGGTATTCCCTTAACGTTGAGTAGGTTCTCAGTGTAAACAATATGTTAGTGATAGCAAGGTGAGAGAAAGATTTTGCGACAAACTAAAACGGCCGCTTGAAGGCGGCCGTATAAAAAGATGACTAACAGAGGGTTATTTTGCTACTAGACACCATGTCGCGGCGACATTACGTGCGGTCATCTCAACGTTAAACGCAGCCTGTTTAAGTGCCGATGGCAGATCTACTGCCCCAGGAACCACGCTGAATACAGCGTCAATGCCATGTTGGTGCACCACGTTACAATCAGACGCGAGGCTACCCGCTATACCAATAACTGGCAAATCATATAATTTCGCTGTTTGCGCCACGCCCATTGGCGTTTTACCGTGAATAGTCTGACTATCAATACGCCCTTCACCGGTAATCACCAAAGCGGCGTCTTTTACCACTTCGGCAAGATTGGTCGCTTCAATAACAATTTGAATACCTGGGCGAAGACTCGCAGTGAGTAGCCCTAACAATGTTGCACCCAAGCCGCCAGCAGCACCTGCACCGGCTTGATTTATGACATCTTTACCTGTGGTACGCTCTATAATGCTTGCGTAGTGTGCAAGGTTATAATCCAACTGCTCAACCATCGCAGGAGTGGCGCCTTTTTGTGGACCAAAGACATACGAAGCACCTGTGGGACCACACAATGGATTATCCACATCACATGCGACTTCAAGCCGTACCTGTTGAAGCCGCGGATCTAAACCAGACAAATCGATCTGCTCAAGGTTCGCTATCGCGCCACCACCAAAAGCCAACTCGTTACCATCACTATCCAGAAAACGTGCACCCAGCGCCTGCGCCATACCAATTCCGCCATCGTTAGTGGCACTGCCCCCAATACCAATGATGATATGTTGCACGCCTTGTTCTAACGCAGCCTTAATCAGCTCTCCGGTACCATAGCTTGTGGTATTCAAAGGATTCCGTGCATCAGGCTCTACCAAATGTAAACCGGACGCCGCAGCCATTTCGACCACTGCGCTTACGCCATCACCAAGCAGACCATAAAACCCCTCAACTGGCTCACCAAGTGGACCGGTTACCACCGTAGAGGCTACCTGACCACCTGTCGCGTCAACCAAGGATTGTACGGTGCCTTCACCCCCATCTGCCATGGGTAATTTAATGTACTCTGCATCAGGTAAAACCTGTCTAAAACCACTTTCAATTGCTGTAGCGACTTGCATTGCGGTTAAACTTTCCTTGTATGAATCGGGCGCAATTACTATTTTCATTTTCTCGTCCTTAAACCAATCTGAGTGACTCTGCTGCGTCTGGGTATTACGTGCGGGGAAGGTAGAATTTACCTATTGTGCAAAAGCGGAGATGGCTCTCTTTACACTATTGCTTGGGTAGGTAAAAAGAAAAATCCCGAAGTAAGCCGCGAAAAGACCTGAGTAAGATAAAGCCCGTGCGGAAGCTCCTACCTGTTGACTTACAACGGGAACGCGTACAAAAGGAGACAAAAATACGCGATTTAAACCAAAGTTGTTCTATTTAGGGTTTGGTAAACCCAAGGAGTAAAAAGGGAGAGGAAGCCTTTTTACCCCGGAGCGAAATTAATCGCGAATTGAGTGTTTCGAGCGTTTTTCAATCGCCTTAATCAGCGCCGAGTGATCCCATTCATCGCCGCCTAGCGCAGCACAATCTTCAAATAGCTCTTGCGCCGTTGCCGTGTTTGGCAGAGCCACTCCCAGCTCACGCGCGCCAGTCAGCGCTAAATCCAAATCTTTCTGGTGCAACGCAATTCTAAAGCCCGGCTCAAATGTACCTGCAATCATTCGCTCGCCATGCACTTCTAAGATTTTTGATGTAGCAAAACCGCCCAGTAGCGCCTGACGAACACGAGCTGGATCAGCCCCCGCTTTAGAAGCGAATACCAGCGCTTCAGACACGGCTTCAATATTGAGTGCAACGATGATCTGATTCGCGACTTTACACGTTTGCCCTGCACCATTATCGCCAACCAAAGTGATGTTTTTACCCATCACTTCAAACAGCGGACGAGCCTGATCGAAAGCCTCCTGAGAACCACCAGCCATAATGCTTAAAGTGGCGTTAACCGCGCCGACTTCACCACCAGAAACTGGAGCATCAATATATTGAGCACCACTTTCGTTGATACGCGCAGCAAAAGCTTTAGTTGCCATCGGAGAAATTGAGCTCATGTCGATAACCAATTTGCTTGAGGCTCCACCAGCATTTAAACCTGCTTCTACACCTTTATTGCCAAATAGCACATCTTCTACCTGCGGCGTATTAGGTACCATCAAGATGACCGCATCCGCCAGTTGCGTTGCTTCCTCAACAGAATGAGTAACCACAGCCCCAGCTGCCACTAAATCTGCTGGCGCTGGATTGAAGTGGTCAGACAGTACAATTTCATACCCGGCTTTTTGCAGGTTAGCCGCCATAGGTCTGCCCATGATTCCAGTACCGATAAATGCAATTTTCATTTGTTTGTTCTCCATAACTTCGCCCTTTATGAATGGGCAACTCCGCAATTAGCGGTATAGGTTTAGCCAATCTAGGCCTTCTAATGTGGTGGTTTTCGGCTTGTACTCGCACCCGATCCAACCTTGGTAACCAAGCTCATCCAAATGCTTTAGCACAAATGGGTAGTTAATTTCCCCGGTACCTGGCTCATGACGCCCTGGGTTATCAGCCAGTTGTACATGCGCGATTTGTGCAATATTGGCACTCATCGTTGGCGCAAGATCACCTTCCATAATCTGCATATGGTAGATATCGTATTGAATAAACAGGTTATCGCTGCCTACCTCCTGAATAACGCTCTTCGCTTGCTCGGTGGTATTGAGAAAGAAACCTGGAATGTCGCGAGTATTAATCGCCTCAATCACTAGGCGAATGCCCGCTTGTTTCAAAGTTTGCGCCGCATAACGTAGGTTCTCAACAAACGTCGCGTGCGCTTCGCTGGTACTGACGCCTTGTGGCACAATACCGGCCAAACAGTTTATTTGGCTGTTCCCTAACACTTGGGCATAAGTGATAGCTTGAGCTACACCCGCTTTAAATTCTTCACGGCGGTTTGGATCAACCGCAATCCCACGCTCACCCGCTTCCCAATCTCCTGCAGGCAAGTTAAACAACACTTGGGTAAGTTGGTTATCATCCAGCTTCTGTTTGATCTGCTCTGGTGTCAGCGCATATGGAAATAGGTACTCCACTCCCGTGAATCCTGCTTTTGCCGCTGCTGCAAAACGGTCAACAAAGTCGAGCTCGGTAAACAGCATGGATAAATTTGCTGCAAATTTTGCCATTTTGATATCCTTATTCTGGTCTGTCAGCACCCAAGCCCTTTAGGAAAATAAGACTGGGCTTAAGTGCTTAGCAATGGAACTTACTGGTTGTGAGCAAGTGCTGTTGGCGCATCGGCAATGCTTTCTGCTAGCGCTTCAAACTCATTAATCGAGTCAATCTCAACGCCCATCGCGATATTGGTTACCCGCTCCAGCATCACTTCCACTACAACAGGAACTTGATGTTTGTTCATCAGCTCTTTCGCTTGTGCAAATGCCGCTTGCATTTGTTCTGGGTCAGTGACTCGGATCGCTTTACAGCCTAATCCCTCAACCACAGTGACGTGATCAACCCCATAACCTTCTAGTTCTGGCGCGTTTTGGTTATCAAACGCAAGCTGCACACAATAATCGATATCAAACTGACGCTGCGCTTGACGGATAAGCCCTAGGTAAGAGTTGTTCACCAGTACATGGATATATGGCAAGTTAAACTGTGCGCCTACGGCTAGCTCTTCAATCATAAATTGGAAATCATAGTCTCCAGATATCGCCACGATATCGCGATTAGGATCGGCAGCTCTCACACCTAAAGCGGCTGGCGTTGTCCAACCAAGAGGACCTGCTTGACCACAGTTGATCCAATTACGTGCTTGATATACGTGCAGGAACTGAGCGGCGGCGATTTGCGACAAACCAATGGTGCTGACATAACAGGTCTCACGACCAAATGCCTTGTTCATCTCTTCATACACTCGCATTGGCTTAATCGGTGCATCTTGATAATGGGTTTTGCGCAGCATAGTAGCTTTACGCTGCTGACACTCTCCTACCCATGTGCTTCGTTCAGGTAGTTTGCCTGCCGCTTGCCATTCACGAGCCACTTCGACTAGTAATTCCAGTGCTGCTTTCGCATCCGAAACAATGCCAAGATCGGGACAGAACACACGACCAATTTGAGTCGGTTCAATGTCGACATGCACAAATTTACGTCCTTTGGTGTACACATCCAGTGAACCTGTATGTCGGTTTGCCCAACGGTTACCAATGCCAAAGACAAAATCTGATTCTAGTAGTGTTGCGTTGCCATAACGATGAGCGGTTTGTAAACCAACCATCCCCGCCATCAATTCGTGATCATCGGCAATTGAGCCCCACCCCATTAGTGTTGGAATAACGGGCACACCAGTTATTTCAGCGAACTGCTGCAGCAGCGCCTCGGCCCCTGCATTAATAACGCCACCACCTGAGACAATGATTGGATTAGTCGATTCACACATCATCGCCATTGCTTTTTCAACTTGGGCGCGAGTCGCTTTGGGTTGATACGGCTCTAGTGGTTCATAAGTATCGATATCAAATTCAATTTCTGTCAGTTGCACATCTAGCGGCAGGTCAATCAATACTGGTCCCGGGCGTCCTGAGCGCATTAGATGAAATGCATGTTGAAATGCTCGTGGTACCTGAGCTGGTTCGAGTACCGTCGTTGCCCATTTAGTGACAGGTTTGGCAATGGACTCGATATCTACAGCCTGAAAATCCTCTTTATGTAAACGAGCAGTTGGCGCTTGACCAGTAATACATAAGATAGGAATTGAATCTGCGGACGCAGAATATAGACCTGTGATCATATCGGTACCGGCAGGACCTGAAGTTCCGATACACACGCCAATGTTATCCTGTTTTGTACGGGTGTAACCTTCTGCCATGTGGGATGCACCTTCAACATGACGCGCAAGCACATGATCAATGCCACCGAGCTTTTTCATCGCGGCATACATAGGATTGATAGCCGCCCCAGGAACACCAAAGGCAATATCTACACCTTCCTTTTTTAGAACTTCAACTGCGGCTTCTATTGCCTTCATCTTTGCCATGCTAACCTCCATTTAGATTGTATACAATTCAAAGATACTTTGTGTACTATGAACCAAAATAGAAAATTATCAACCCCAAAAAGCAACATTTTCACAACATCAACCAACCACAAAAACCCATCAACGAGCCTTAAAAGCCTAGAAATCATTGCTTTATATAAAATATCTTAACGTAAAATTATTTTACCAAGCACACAAATGCTAAATATTTGTTAAATAATCTTTGATTGTTTACATGAATTGCAATATAAGTATTCGTGAACAAATAACTTTGTACACAAAATCATTCGATATTGTTTAAAGGAGACAAACAATGAGTCTGAACGATGTAGCAGAAAGAGAGAAAACCGCTTGTCTACACGTGGTCGGTAATATGGATAACCCTGAGTATTCAAGCATTCTAACCAAAGAAGCACTCTCTTTTTTAACCAAACTTGTCAAAGAATTTGCCCCACGACGAGATGCCTTGCTGCAAACTCGCGAACTACAACAACAAAGCTATGATGCGGGTCAATTACCTAACTTTCGCTCGGATACACGTGCAATTCGAGAAGATAAAAACTGGAAAATCGCTCCACCACCCACACCACTGATGGATCGCCGCGTCGAGATCACTGGACCTGTAGAACGCAAAATGGTCATCAATGCGCTAAATTCCGGAGCGAAAGTCTTTATGTGCTGTTTTGAGGATGCCTCAGCGCCGACGTGGGATAACATGATCCAAGGACAGATCAATTTACGTGATGCCAATGCCGGCACGATCAGTTACTACGATCAAAGCAAAGATAAATACTATCAATTAAGTGACGATCCAGCCCTATTGATTGCTCGTCCAAGAGGACTGCATCTGCCAGAGAAGTCGATTCAATACCAAGATCAGCCGATCCCTGGTTGTTTAATGGACTTTGCCCTCTATTTCTATCACAACTACCTGACGCGCGCTGAGCAAGGGCTTGGAGTCTACTACTACATCCCTAAACTCGAGTCGATGGAAGAATCTCAGTGGTGGGATGATGTCTTCTCCTTCACCGAAGAATATTTTGGCGTGCAGGTTGGTACGATTCGCGCGACGGTACTAATTGAAACCCTTCCTGCTGTCTTCCAGATGGATGAGATACTTTATGCGATGCGTGACCATATTGTCGCTATGAACTGCGGTCGCTGGGACTATATTTTCAGTTACATCAAAACCCTCAAAAACCATCCAGATCGCATCCTACCCGATCGCCATGTAGTCGGAATGGACAAAGAGTTTCTCAACGCATACAGCCAATTGCTGGTGCGTACCTGCCATCAACGAGGGGCACTAGCTATGGGCGGCATGTCGGCCTTCATCCCTAGCAAAGACCCCGCTGAAATGGCGAAAGTGACCGCCAAAGTGATCGAAGATAAGGAGCGCGAATCCAACAATGGTCACGATGGGACTTGGGTCGCTCATCCCGCTTTGGTCGATTTAGCCATGTCTGTGTTTGAGAAAAACCTCTCTGGTAAACCCAACCAACTCGACTTTGTTAGCCCAGAGCACGAAATCACGGCAGAGCTATTGCTCAAGCCTTGTGAAGGCAGTCGGGATGAGGCAGGCGTGCGTAAGAACATTCGCATTGCTCTTTACTATATCGAAGCGTGGATCCGCGGATATGGCTGCGTACCCATCTATGGTTTGATGGAAGATGCCGCCACAGCAGAAATCTCTCGCGCCAACATTTGGCAATGGATCCACCATAGTGTTGTTTTGGATGATGGACAAACCTTCACCAAGCAACTATTCCAACAATGGTTATATCAAGAACTGAACACAATCAAACAGGAAGTGGGCGATACTCGATATGCTGAAGGGCGCTTTGAACAAACTGCTGACCTTTTCTTCGAGCTGTCGACAGCAAAAGAGTTCGCCACCTTCCTGACCTTACCTAGCTATCAGTTACTCAATTGAACTGATTCATCGCGCTCTCATTTAGACTAAAACTCTAAGAGGCGCACATTTATAGGAGATAACATGGGAAGTTTAACTCTAGAACAAGCACTCACGATTACTGACGGTACTTTTCGAGCCGCCATTCAGAGCAGTAGCGCGCCTCTCACCGTCGCGATTCTCGACAGTGGCGGTAAACTCATCTCATTACAACGTCAAGATGGGTCAAGCATGCTGCGCCCCGACATCGCTATAGCGAAAGCGTGGGGAGCGCTAGCGCTCGGTTGCTCGTCGAGAAAACTCGCCCAAGATGCTGATAATCGACCAGCGTTTATCTCCGCCGTAAATGTGTTGGCGCACGGCAATATGGTACCAGTGCCCGGGGGACTTTTGATCCGCGATGCTCAGCAAAACATTCTTGGTGCAGTTGGAGTGAGCGGCGATCTATCCGATGTTGACGAAAGCTGTGCACTTGGCGGCATTGACCATGCAGAACTCTATAGCGATGAACTTGCTTCGTAGAACGCTGCACAACTTTCGCAACGGAGTTAACACTGTTTTACTGGTCAAAAACAACAACGCCCTCAATAATTGAGGGCGTTGTCATTTATTCTTACATCGAAAACCTTACTCGTATTGAGTTAACCAGCCTTTCAATATGGTATTCATTTGCTTCTTCTGACTTGCATTCATGCCCTTAACTAACTTAGTTTGCACAGCGGCATGCTCTTCAATAATTTGATCAATCAAAGTAAAGCCTTGTTCTGTCAGTTCAACAGTAACACTACGGCGATCTTCTTTGCTGTGCTCACGGCAAATTAACCCTTTCGATTCCAATTTATCTAAGCGATTGGTCATTGCGCCCGAGGTAAGCATCATCGAATCAATTAACTCTGAAGGGGTTAAGCGATATGGTTTGCCACTTCGACGTAAAGACGCCAGCACGTCAAACTCACCTAGCTTCAGATCATAACTCTTATGCAGACGAGCGACTTCCGTTTCCATATATTTAGCGATGCGCATCAAACGACCCATGATCGCCATTGGCTCAGTTTCTAGATCCGGCTTTTCCCTTGCCCATTGTTCTACCACTCTATCGATAGCGTCCATGAATATTATTCTCCAGTACTAATGCTGATTGAATATCTTAACATAAAGATACTTTACAAACATCGATTTTAGGCGTACCTTTGAGACAAAAGTATCTTAACGTAAAGATAAATTCAATGAATATACTACTTGCCATGATTCCGGCGTTCTTTTGGGGAACCACGTATGCAGTAACGCAATTTACGCTTGCTGACTGGCCCCCATTATTACTGGGTGCGATTCGCGCATTACCGGCGGGATTACTGTTATTGGCATTTAGACCAAGCTTACCTAAAAAAGATGACTGGAAGATTCTTTTTGGTCTGGGGCTGATTAACATCGCCACCTTCTTTGGTCTGATTTTTGTTATGGCACTGACCTTACCTTCTGCAATTTCAGGGGTGGGGATGATTTCAGTGCCTGTATTTGCCATGCTATACAACTGGCTGATCAACAAACAGCGCCCAGGGATCATTCAATCACTGTGTGGGGCTGCTTTAATTGCACTTGCATGGATGCTGTTTGATCCAAGTTCAATCAGCTTAAACCCACTTGGGCTTGGGGCAATGCTTGCCGCCATTCTTTGCATTGTGATCGGCAGCTCGATCACCAAATCTCTTGGTAACCGCATGCATTGGTGGACAGTGCTGACATGGCAACTGATTTTAGGTGGCGTTATCTTGTTTATTGCCTCTAGCGTGCATGCTGTTATCGAGCCAGACAAATACCTAACGGTAATTGAAGGTTTCTCTTCAACCAATTTAGCTGGATTATTATGGGTAGTAGGATTAAACACTGCACTAGGTTATGGAATGTATGTATGGCTGCTGCAGCGCATGTCAGTGGTAGATTTCACCTTCGGTGGGATTGCCAACCCGATTGCCGGAATACTGTCTGGTTTAGTGTTGCTGGGCGAAAGTTTTACGCCTTTCCAATACAGTCTAATGATCGGCATGATCATCATGTCTTTGCTGCCGCAGGCCATTCTCGCCATTAGACAAAATAAAACCCCACCAGCACACATCAAACTCTAACCACCAAGCCGCTTAACATTAAGCGGCTTTCTCTTATAAGGACAGGCACCATAACGTAACCAAAGTATGAATTGATGATAACTTCGCAGTAAATTAGAAAATGGACGCTTGCTAGCTCTTCCATGCATTCCTATTCTCGACTGATAGAAAGTATGTGAGACCGACGATGACGACAGCAAGAAAACAACAAGTTTCTGTAGATGCCACACCCTATTACCACTGTGTTTCACGGTGTGTCAGACGCAGTTTCTTATGCGGTGTAGATCCACTCACCGAAAAAAATTTCGAGCATCGTCGTGAATGGATAAAACAAAAACTGTATTCGCTTTCTCAGATCTACTGCATAGATATTTGTGCCTATGCCATCATGAGTAATCACTATCACTTAGTCGTCCATATCAATCGGGAAAATGCCCTTTCTCTATCAGATCACGACGTTGTTCGACGCTGGCAAAAAGAGCATAAACTACCTAGTCTTGTGTCAAACTGGTTGGCTGGCCAATTAACTAGTGAGACGCAAAAGGCAGCATGCGCATCTATCATCAATTCTTGGCGTTCACGCTTATGGAGTCTTAGTTGGTTCATGAGAGAGTTGAATTTTTATATCTCTTGTAAGGCAAATCAAGAAGATGAATGCAAAGGACATTTTTGGGAAAGCCGATTCAAAAGCCAAGCTTTACTAGATGAGCAGGCTTTAGTTGCGGCAATGACTTATGTTGACTTAAATCCGTTAAGAGCGGGAACCGCAAAAACACCTGAAGAATCCGAATTCACTTCTATACGAGCAAGACTAGAAGCACTAAAGAACCATCAAGTTACCGCACCTTGCCTACATCCCTTCGTAGGAAATTCAAGCGAAATAAATTGTGATGGGATTCCGTTTCGACTCTTAGATTATATCGAATTAGTTGACTGGACAGCCCGGCAATACCGTAGCAATAAAGCTTGTTTGGATTCGACTACGCCACCAATATTACAAAGACTTAATATTAATCAAACCGTGTGGCTTAAGGTCTGTCGCGAGCTAGGGAAAGATCGCCATACCGTGATAAGTAGTACTGATAACCTGCATTCAGTAAGGCGACTATTAAATAAGACAAGGATTCACCGGCTTCAATTAACTTGCTAACATAACTTTTAACCTACTTCGAACGACCAGTTCAAAATAGTAAGAAACCTCTACCCTCTATTGATCGTTTAACCACGAAATAACACTCGACTCCATTTTTGTATCTCTATTCTGTGTGATCAACTCTACAATCACGCTAGCCATCCAAAAATTCCAAGGTCAAACACGTTTTTCTTCTAGCCTCTCTTAACGAGACTGTCCTTATTAAGTACAACAACGATTAGATTCAGATGCTTAAGTCTTGTTTTAATGTGCCTGTCCCGATAAACATCGTTGTTTAAAGTGACTGTCCCTATTAAACACTATTAAACAACTAAACCGTCATCTCCATCATCACAGCATCGTCACCATAACTAGCACAAAGTTCACTATTTTTAGCGACAAATCCTAGCGTTGCCCAGTAACTATCAGCCCCTTGTACTGCAACGAGGTTGATTTTCTTCATACCTAGCTTCTCTGTTAGCGTAAAAACTTGCTTAATCAGCAATCGTCCCACGCCTTTACCTTGCGCTCTTGCGCTAACAGCCATGTCATGAATAAAAAACTGATGCCTTCCATTCGCTACGGTTAATGGCTCAAATAACTTTGGCGGGGTTGAGCAATCCCAAGGATGAGACAGTAGGTAACCAGCGATATCACCTTCTGATGTTTCACAGACAAAACAGCTGGTTGGTGACACTATGCTTTTACTTTTCAGCACCTCTAACTCTTCAAGCACAGCATCATGATATACCTCTGCCTGAATTTTAAGTATTGAGTCCCAATCAGACTCTAACACTGCCCTAACCTTCACACTCCACCTCAATAAAACGTAGCATTTTAGGTATCACACATTTAAATTTACGTGAAACCATCATTTCAATACAAATACCATCTTTATTAAGGTAATTTACAACTAAAGCAACTCGATAAAGTCAATATTGAGATCTTAGGTATCTTTTGATTACACCGATACCATGATTGAAAAACTAACCAAAGTGCTCATCTTTGCGCGTATCTAACCACAAGTCATAGTTTTTCATTACTTTTGAAAACTCAGGGCTTTGAATATAACCATTCAACCAAGCCCGTAAGCGAGGATAAGGACGATTGCGAAACCACTGCTTATCAATTCGAGCATATTTGCGCAAAAATGGTACTAACGCGATATCCACGAGGCTCTCTTGATTGGAGAACAAAAAGGCATGTTTGACTAATCGTGACTCCAACTTTTCGAGTTCTATTTCGCAGTGATGACGTAAATCTGATTGGTTGTTTTCATGGTAGCGTTTGGCACAAGCGAACGCATTAAGAGCGGGGACAAACTTACGTTCAAACTCATCGATAATTGCCAGCATTGCAGGTAACGATTCTACATTGCCGCTTTGCAGCAGATGACTAGGATCATTATGAGATAGCGCCCAAAGCATAATATCCAAGCTTTCTTCCAGCACCCGATATGGAGTGTGTAAATTGTTTGTCTCTACTGTATTTTGCGGCACAAGCAAAACTGGCACACTCCCCTTTGGTGATGCCTTTAACATTTCCGATGGTTTGTTGTTAAGTTTGATTGAGCGAATAAGTACGGTCTGCTTCGCTTTGACTAACGCGAAACGAGCCCTGATGGCATAAGGGCAATTGTGCAACGAATAGAGAATGGGGGACAACTTTCACTCCTCAGCAGGTTTCATCCATCAATTGCCCTGAAAAGCAATACCTTAAAGCGTCTGTCCCTCTAATGGAACAGTTCCTGCCTTGACAATGCCGACACCGTCTTACCACTTCATAATGCCTAAAGTGACTTGAACACCACCAACAACGGTTGAACCACCATAGTCTTTGGTTAATCGTAACAACGTGTCATGAAAGCCCAAATTAGGAAACGCGCGTTCAACTTGCTCAATATTCTCTTTACTCATTCCTTTGCGCACCGTTCCTTTTGTTGCATCAATCCAATCCGCCTTGCGGCACGCTTCAATGACTTTTTGATGTGGTCCCTTATAAGCAGAAATTTTATGGTGCCAATGAATCGCGCCGCGCAAAGCATCAGGATCTAAGCCCCACTCATGTTGTGCATTATCAGACAGCGCCAATAACTCGGAAGGTTCAAGGTAAGCTAACTCTTGGTCAGTCCACAAGCCAATATCATGATAAACAAAAGCGGTCTCGACTAACTGTTCATACTGCTCATCATTATCTAGAAAATGCATTGCGTAAGTAATCGTCCGGTAGACATGATTACGATAGCCTGGGTAGTCATCACCCATAAGATCTTTGAACTTGGTAAACAAAAGCTCAACGCGCGGTCTTTCAAGTTTGATCTCTATATGCGGTCTTAATTGCTGTGGCATCGCATCACCTCTTATTGTTTCTGGCGCACATCCACCCACCATCAAGCGCGCATCTTTAGTATCTATAATTCATCAATAAAGATAGCAGAGTCTCTATTAGCGAGGAGGATGCGAGAACAATATTGCTAAGCTAGAGAATCTTCGCTTATTAAGACTGTCCTCATAACGTCGATGAGGGGATCCGTCAGCGTCTCGCTAATGATGTCTGTCCCGACAAGAAAATTGTGCTGTTTTTAAACTAAAGATGGTGATGATTTAATTGACTGATTTCACGGACAGAAATGCCGACTGCGACCGAAAATGACAAATATGACATTTAGTAGACAAATTGTTTGTTGTCTTTCTTATCAATCAGGATTAAATTTCGATCCTCTTATCATTTTGAACATACCGTCCGTGCTGCGTTTTCGTCCTCAACTCGATTTTCCGTTGCTTGCCGCGATCGTATTTTTGATCGCCGCGGGTAGCCTTAGCGTCTGGAGCGCTAGTGGCTTTAGCGAGCCCATTTTACAACGTCACCTTGCCCGTGCAGTGATTGCCATTGGCGCACTGGTGATACTCTCTGCTGTACCAGCTAAAACTCTGCGCAATATCGCCCCACCACTGTTTGGCTTAGCGGTTACCTTACTACTTGCAGTGGTTATTGCAGGTGATGCGACCAATGGTTCAAAACGCTGGCTTGCTCTGGGACCCATTCGTTTCCAACCATCAGAGTTGGTTAAAGTTGCGGTTCCAATGATGACGGCGTGGATGATTGCAAAAGATCCTGGCGTGCCTTCATTTAGTAAGATCCTATCATGTCTCGCTCTGACGGCGATTCCGGCAGCATTGATTGTGGTTCAGCCTGACTTGGATGGCGCGATCTTTACTGTAATCTACTCGCTATTTGTACTGTTTCTTGGCGGCATGAGTTGGAAGATCATCGGCTCGGTTATCGGCATCGTTGCCACTGCGATACCGATTCTTTGGATGTTCTTTATGGAAGAGTATCAAAAGATGCGCGTAACTCAGTTCCTCAATCCAGAGTCAGACCCATTGGGGGCAGGCTACCAAATCATTCAGTCTTTGGTGGCAATAGGCTCAGGGGGCATTCGCGGTAAAGGCTATATGATGGCGACTCAGGGGCAACTGGGCTTTATTCCAGAAAGCCATACTGACTTTATCTTCTCTACCTTTGCTGAAGAATGGGGCTATATGGGCAGTGTCGCCTTGATTGCCACATACCTGTTTATTGCGGCACGGACGTTATGGCTCGCGAGTCAAAGTGATTCGGCATACTCTCGTCTGGTTATCGGCGCACTGTCACTGAGCTTTATGCTCTACGCCTTTATCAATATGGGCATGGTGAGTGGTATCTTGCCTGTAATGGGTAGCCCGCTGCCATTTATCAGTTATGGCGGTACAGCAATGATCACGCAAGGCGCTTGTTTCGGTATCATCATGGCGCTCGCGCCAAGAAGGCGAAAAGCGGGTACCCCATTCTCTGCGATGGGGCATGCACACTAACTGCTTTGAAGCCAACAAACGTAAAAACCGAGAGACAGAGCTCCTGCTTCTCGGTTTTTTTATGTCAGCTACTGAGCTCAGTAATCTAACGTTCCCCGAATTGGATAGTGATTATTTGGATCTCGAATCCAAGCCAAACCACGAGTGAGAGCGCCGAGCTCTGGTCTTACAAACGGGTTGTTGGAAATATCGACCACATGCAAATCGCCTTGCTCGTTGACGATAAATAGCCCTGGCTCAGCAAAATTATGATCTGTCTCTTGCTCTGAGCGAGGAATAGAAATGTACAAACCTAACAATTGCATTTGTGATTGGGTTAAACCAAACGCGATTGGGAACGAAATGTCTAGCTTCTCCAGGTGCTCGGTTAATTGCTGTTTTGAATCCGCGCTCACTGCAATAATCCCCACACCAGCATCAGCAAACGCTTGTTTGTAACTTTCTAGTTCATTGAGATATTTAGTGCACAGTGGGCAATGTTTCCCACGGTAAACGAAAACGGCTTGCCAACTCATCCCTTCCTGCGGCTTTCCCAGTACAACCGTCGTATTATTCAATAGAGTCGCGCTTACATTTGGAAACGCATCTCCAGCCTTCAACTTCACTGAATGTGCCATTGCTCTCTCCTTGCAGAACCTTAGCAAAGTTAAGCACAAACAAAGTTGAATACAAGTGGGGTGAATAACCTATATGCTCATCATTCACGCAGGCTCATAACAGAAAATTATAAAAATAATAATTTTTGATAATTTTTATTTGTTCGCCAATCGCCCTATCCTAAGTCCAGATTCAATTTCCTGCACTAGCTGTTCAAGGCTAGGAAAAATGAAAATAACGGGGGCAAGATGAAATTTCTTCACACCATGATCCGAGTAGCAGACCTAGATAAATCTATCGAGTTCTACACCAAAGTGCTCGGTATGAGCGTACTGGACCGTTTTGAGAACCCTGAATACCGCTACACACTTGTGTTTGTTGGCGATCCAGAACAACCAGATGGCGCGGCAATCGAACTGACCCACAACTGGGATACCGACAGCTATGAGCTAGGCAACGCCTTTGGTCATTTAGCGTTAGGCAGTGAAGATATTTATGCCGCTTGCGACAAAATCAAAGCCCTTGGTGGCAATGTCAGCCGTGAACCGGGTCCAATGAAAGGCGGCAGCACGCATATCGCTTTTGTTAAAGACCCTGATGGTTACCAAATCGAACTTATTCAAACCAGCAAGTAAGAGGTATTATCGATGCAAAACGCAATGTTTAACACTATTCAACTTGGTGAACTTACTCTCGCTAACCGTATTGTTATGCCACCAATGACACGCTCACGTGCCAGCCAACCTGGTAACGTCGCAAATCAGATGATGGCAGACTACTATGCACAACGCGCAAGCGCTGGTTTGATTGTCGCGGAAGGCACCCAAATCTCAGCAATGGGTCAAGGTTATGCTTGGACTCCAGGCATCTACAGCCAAGAGCAGATTGCTGGCTGGAAGTTAGTCACTGATGCTGTGCATGCCAAAGGCGGCGCAATCTTCGCTCAACTTTGGCACGTAGGTCGCGTGACTCACCCTGATAATATCGGTGGTATGCAGCCAATTTCGTCTTCAGCGTTAAAAGCAGAAAACGTAAAAGTCTTTATCGACAACGGCACAGATGAACCAGGTTTTGTGGATGTGGTTGAGCCACGTGAGATGACCAAAGAGGACATCGAGCAAGTGGTAGCGGAATATCGTCAAGCCGCGCTGAATGCGATTGAAGCGGGATTTGATGGCATCGAGTTACACGCAGCAAACGGCTATCTAATCAACCAATTTATTGATTCTGAAGCGAACAACCGCACTGATGAATACGGCGGTAGCATTGAAAACCGCTTACGCTTTCTAGGCGAAGTGGTAGAAGCAATGACGGATGCGATCGGCGCAAACCGAGTTGGTGTTCGTCTTGCACCATTTACTTCGCTTAACGGCACCGTCGATAAAACGCCGGTTGAAACCTATACCGCAGCAGCAGCGCTACTTAACAAGCTTAACGTGGTTTATATGCACATTGCTGAAGTGGATTGGGACGATGCACCTGATACTCCAGCGGAATTTAAACGTGCAGTACGTGACGCTTACCAAGGTGTCATCATCTATGCTGGTCGCTATGACACAGAGAAAGCTGCGAAAGCACTGGAAGATGGTTTAGCGGATATGATCGGTTTCGGTCGTCCATTTATCGCCAACCCAGATCTGCCAAACCGTATTCAAAATGGCTATCCATTAGCAGCGCACGATCCTGCGACGCTATTTGGCGGTAATGAAAAAGGTCTGCTTGATTATCCAGAATATCAAGCAAGCTAACCCTATTGGCTTAAGTAACTAGAGTGTACGCTCTGCTACCTAAGCTCAATAACTCAAGAGGCTAACACTCCCCCCAGTGTTAGCCTTTTGTTTTACTTGCTGGCAGCAACAAAAAATCAACAACTGACTATTTATCCCCCTTCTAGCCATATCCAACAACTTAGTTAATCGGCTAAAATTTCTTCATAACAAGTTGATCTTGCTTCATTTTCAGCAAAAATAATTTTCATCATTTTCATTCTGTCAAGGTGCTTTCGTAAAACATATTGCATCAAGATCTCATTATTATATGGCAATCACGCCATTTCTCCGTTTTTTGTAGGAATCATCTGTCTTGCTCGCATTTCGTGCTTTCTGTCTAATGCCATACATGCAGTGGATTATTTGTTAAATAAATTAACAAATATCTATTTTAATCATCTATTTAAGAACATTAGATACAATGAAAAAAAGCACACTAACTCTAATGCCGACCGTTCTAGCGCTTGCTATCGGTATGGCATTACCAGCCGCTCAAGCTGCGGTAAGCACTGACGCAAACATCGTAGGCTCTGAAAGCCAATGGTGGAACACTTACAAAGTCACTCTAACCAATGACGGTACGAAGCCAGTTGAACTGCGCGGCGCTAAAGTTGTGTTTAAATCAAACATCTCAATGTCAACGCCATCTTGGTCTGCGCAAGGTATCAGCTACCCAGGCATGAAATTCAGCAGCAATGCTCAAGGTGACACATTTAACAACACACTAGCTCTATCATTCGATACAGGTAGTTGGATCAAATCTCAGCTGCAAGCTGGTGACAAAATTGAACTAACACTTGGTGTTAGTGGTGTGCTTGATCTCGCTCTACTTCAAGACACTGTTCGCCTAATCGCAGATGACGCGGAAGTGGGTGAACCAGAGATCTCTATCCAACTGGCTTCTCCAGTCAATGGCGCTGAGTTCACAGAAGGTCAAAACGTTGCAATGCGTGCTAATGTAACGGCAACCAATACTGAAGTGAAAACTGTAAAATTCTTCGTTGATGGCACACAAGTTTCAAGCCTAACGCAAGCCCCTTTCCAAGCGAACTGGAAAGCGGTAGGCGAAGGTGTTCACACTATTAAAGCAATCGTTGAAGATGAGTCAGGTCTAACTCAAGAGCAAGCCGTTAGCATTACTGTAAAAGCCGATGAAGTTGAGCCACCAGTTGTACCTGAAGTGCACGAGCTAACCTTCATGGCACCAACTCAAGGTCAAACTGTGACTGTGGGTGAAGCGACAGCAATCAAGGCTCGCGTAGATGGCGAACTTATCACTAAACTTGAGTTCTGGGCGAACGATCGCAAGCTAGGTCAGCGTGTTATTAACCCTGAGCAAACTGTTTACACTCAAACTTGGACACCAAGTGAAGTGGGTAATGCGAACCTTAAGATTGTGGTTCTTGATAAAGACAACCAAATCGTTAAGCAAAATGCACTTACTGTTGTGGTTGAAGAAGAAGAGAGCTTTGTTGCACCAGAAGTACGCTTCCTAGCGCCAGCAACTGGCTCAAAGTTTGAAACGGAAGAAACAATCTCTATCTCGGTAAGCGCGACTGATGCAGACCAAGATCTATCTCAAGTGGTAGTAAAAGCGAACAACCAAGAGATCTGTAACTTCGATGCCAACACCACGCAAAGCTTCAAGTGTGATTGGCAGCCAACTCAAGCGGGCAGTGTGACGCTAAAAGCGATTGCGACCGACGCACAAAACCTATCGGCAACGTCTCAAATTCGCATTACTGTTGAAGAAACAGCTGTTGAGCCGCCACCAGTAACACCACCAGGTGGACTGTGTGCCGACTTCAACGTTTACCCAGATTGGACTCGTGGTGACCACGCAACTGGCGGCGACATCATGGTACACAAGAACATCGCTTACTCAGCGATCTACTGGACCAAATCGATTCCAGGTAGCGATGACTCATGGTCGCTACACCTAAACTGTGACGGCACAGAACCAGGTACTGCGCCACTACTATCACTACCAAACCCAATGGACCCAGTACGTCTAGAAGTGGCAGGTTGGCCGAATACGTTTGTTGTGGCTAGCCCATCGACAAATGCACCGGCGACAACAACTATCGCAGCAGCAAACAGCGATGCACTGGCTGATACTGACCAACTGACTCGCGCGTTTGTGACCATCATTGAGCAAGCTGAACTGGCAGGCACTTCATCTATCATCCTAAGCAGTGATGTACTGGATGTTGCAACGCTAGATAAAGGCGCATCATTTGGCAGCGTAGCGGTTAAGCAAGCACTAACAAATGCTATGGATATCACTGGCAGCCAACTTGATATCGACGCTATCAATGCACTGTCTGACGATCTAAAAGGCTGGGCGCAAGCGCATAACCTAATCATCAGCACTATCGCACCTGAAGCAAGCTTTGGTTGGTCACTAAACATTGGTGACTTCGCATACGATACGCACTCTGGTCGTCAATCAGTATGGGATGAAGCGTCAGTATTTAGCGCAGACCTACTAGCAACACTTGAACTATACAAAGCCGACGCTGCAAACAAAGCGGACTTCGTGGTCTTCACTAAGTCAGCATCAACAGCTGCACTAACAAGTGACCAATGGCACAACGCGCTTGAGTACGTGAAGCAAGTTTCTGACTACGTGAAAACGCCAGCAATGCTAGCAAATATCCCTACTGACCAAGCATCTGGTTACTTTATGGGTGATTCTGCGGGCAAACCACAGCTACGTAAAGCGGCGTTCAGCAACGTATTTGCACTAACGTTTGACCAAGACAGCCAAGCGCTAACGGCGAAAATTGAAGCTTACCAAGGCGCGAAAGTACCACTTTACTACGTAGGTGAAGAGCTAGAGAAAGGTTCGCTAACTCGCATCGAAGCGCTAAACCAACAGTTAGCCGATGCTGAACATGCAATGGACAACGAAGCGTTCCTATACGAAACACCGCAGTCACAGTGGATTCCATCAACTGTGTACAAGTGGAACGACTTCCTAGACGGCTTGAATGCGATGCACAACATCGGTGTTGCTGGCAACAAGTTCTGGCTAATGAACGACGAAGCGGACGATGCAACCAACATCACTTACGCTAAAGTCGCGATTGCAGCCTTCCTTGCGCAAAGTATGCAAGAAACTATCCGTTACAACGCATGTGATGAGAACAACTGGTCTGAAACTAAGTACGGTGCACCAGCGGATTACCCAATGACTGCGAGCTGTGGTCAGCTTGGTCAAAAATACGCTGACTACGGTGTTAACCCAGTATCTGGCTTAGACCATGCTTACTCTTGTCCACGTGACAACAAGATGGAAGTGAGCGCGCTTACTCACGCTAAGTGGTATGGTGCACCAGCGCCAGTATTCGCAGCACCTGATGCTGTACTAGAAGAGCGTGGTCTACTGGTTAACGGTGCAGCTGGTCGTTGGACTAACAACGGTCACTGTAACGATGTACCAGAGCAAGTTGATACTTCTAAGCAAGTTTGGGAACGTGATAACTGTAAGATTTACGTTGGTCAAAAAGCAGGTAGCTTCATTTGGGATGGCAGCAGTGAAGAGAGCGTTGAAGGCTGTGGCTGGTGGGGTCGTGGTGTAATCCAGACAACAGGTCGTCAAAACTTCGGTACGCTAAACCACTACCTAGGTCGTTCACACGTTGATCCTGAAACTATCGGTAAGACAATTGACGGTGTAACCGTTGAAGCGCCACCAGCGAACCCGCTGTACGCTGAACTTGATTTCTGTTCAAACCCAGGTTTGATCTGTAGCTCAGAAGAGAACAAAGAGATCAAGTGGATTGCAGGTCTATTCTACTGGGTAACGTCAGTACAGGCTTACAATGACGAAGGTGGTCAATACGCAGATTGGAACTACTACAACGAACTTAAGAAATACGTTGATAGCGGTCTGCAAGGCTCTCAGTTCATCGATGACGTATCAGGCATCGTAAACCGTGGCTGTCCTGACCTAACCTGTACCACTGGTGATGTTCACAACGTAAAAGAGCGTCGTGAGAACTTCAAGCTGGTACTACAGAAACTTGGTCTTGACCCAAAATAATCACGCTTAATTAAGTGTTTAGAGCCCGGCAAACATGCCGGGCTCTTTTTATATTTTCTCCTGAAATCTGGCTTAACTTGAACCTTGGTTAGCTACAATTCTGTTTTGCTACAATCAGGCTTGGCACCATTATTTTCTTCTTGCCTATTCCCTCTTTCTTTTGGCTTTCACAAATGAATTAACAAACAGAAATGCTCATTTTAGATAATTTAAAATTGTAATTGAGCCTTTCTGTCACTTAAAATCTCACAAAAGCAACTATCATTGTGTCTATCAGCTCAATAGAGGAAAGCACAATGAAACGTACAATTATCACGGCAGCACTACTTCTAGCATCATTTACTAGCTCAGCGATGACGCTAACCAGTCAAGATATTCAAGAAGGTTCTCGTATGGCAGATACCTACGCCTTTAACGGATTTGGTTGTAGTGGTGATAACTTGTCACCTCAACTGAGCTGGAACGATGTTCCTGCAGGTACCAAAAGTTTTGCGATTACCGCCTATGATCCTGACGCACCAACAGGCAGCGGCTGGTGGCACTGGGTAGCGCTAGATATTCCAGCCTCGGTTAAATCGATTGAACAAGGTGCATCAAGCAAAGACCTGAAAGCGCAACAGATGAAAAATGACTATGGCGTAACAGGTTTTGGCGGCGTATGCCCACCAAAAGGTGATGGTATGCATCGCTACCAATTTACAGTATGGGCAATGCCAACAGAAAAACTTGAGATCCCTCAAGGCGCATCAAACGCTTTAATTGGTTTTATGCTTAACGCTAACGCCCTTGATAAAGCCACTCTCACTGCAACGTATGTTAACGAGTAACACCAACGACTAGATAGCAGAGGTAAACATGAATAAACCGTTAGTCCATACCGTCCACTATCGCGGTAAACGCGAGCAACCACTCAACAACGTGTTTATTCATGCGCCTACTATTATTTGGGTCGACCAGGGCTTTAAACAGCTCTGGTGGCACGAACAAAGCCTAGAGTTCAATCGTGCCAACTGGATCTTAGTGCCTGCTGGGCAATACCTCACCTTCGTCAATACGCCAGAACAAAAGCTGTTTCACTCGCGCGCAATAGCACTCAATCTAGCGCCACCAGCTGAGTGGCTAGACCCAGAACAACCCGTAACCGCCAATAGTTTTCCGCAAATTGCGACAACGCCACCACTCGAATATTGCTTTGATTTGGTCAGTGAAATGGGCAATAAAGGATTGTCTTATCAAACTCAAAAGCAATTGTTACTCGGCTTCTACGCTGAGTTACGTGAGATGGGGGCGCTAAACAAGCTGTTTCCCAATAACCAACAGATGGTACGCGATAAGCTCGCTAACTATTTGAGCTCTGCCCCGGGGGACGACCACCGCATTGAAGTTGCCGCGAGTTACCTTGCCATGAGCCGAGCGACATTGACGCGAAAACTCAATGCTGAAGGCTCTAGCTTTCGTGAGGTGTTGGCTCAAATTCGCATGAATCACGCAATCAACCTACTGCAAAAAAACTACAGCCAAATGGAGACTGCCCTTGCCTGCGGTTATCAATCCGAATCGCGTTTTAGCCAGCGATTTAAACAGCAGTTTGGTCTGACGCCTCATCAATATCAGTTAACTTTATAGCTGGCTAATTTAAATCTAATACCCTAGGTGACTTTCAGTTAGAATGACTAAAGCCACCTCAGCATAGGGTCTGCACTTGATCACCAATAAAAAACTCACTTTCGCCAGCGCCAATTTGTTTAATTTTATTGCGCCACCGAATGCGTTTTATGACTTTGAAAACATCTATGACTCTGACGCATGGAATGCCAAATGTCAGTGGACTAGAAATCAGTTGTTAACGCTTGATGCCGACATTATCGGCTTGCAAGAAGTGTTTAGTATCGAGGAAGCTAGAAACTTGTTTGCTCAAATGGGCTACCCCTATGTTGCTACGGTCGACACCCCACACGTTGAGAGCGACTATATCTACTCGCAACCGGTCGTCGCACTCGCCAGCAGATACCCGATACATCATTTACAAGCGGTTACGCCCCCGGTTTCAATTGGTGAAGGCTACTCAGCAGTGGTGCCAAATTTCAGCCGTAGCCCAATCTTTGCCATCGTTGAAGTACCCGATATTGGTGAAGTTGCCGTATATGTGTGCCACTTGAAATCGCAACGTGCCACAGAAAGTGTGTCAGAAGAGCACACTCATCAGTTAGTTGGGCAATGGCTCTCTAGCCAGCAGCGAGGCTGGGAAGCGCTGATGCTGCGCGTATTCATTGAACAGCAATACCAACGCAAGCCTATGCCGACTGTACTCATGGGCGATATGAATCAAACGCTGACCAGCAATATTACTGGGCTACTTGTGCAACAAACTGTGTCATCTAACACTTTCTCGCTGCAAGATAGTTGGGATATCTACGCGCAATCCAATCCTGAGCAACAACGCCAAGCGACCCACTACCATTTTGCCCAAGGCAATATCCTGGACTACATTCTTCTATCACCAGAATTTCAGCCAGACTCCCCCTACTCACTCGCGGATGTCACTGACTATCAAGTTATTGATAAACATCTAATCAATCCGAGCTTTGAACAGGATAAACAAGCCAGTGATCATGCATTTATCGCCGTTACGGTTCAATTCGTACTCTAAAACTTCGCTTGGGCAACCAAATGTAGTGCTTTGTTTTTAAGATCAAAACTGCCTTGAGCAATCGCGACACTTGCATCCGAATATGTCAGTTTGGCTTCAACAGAAAAGGCGACATGTTCTAAAGCAAACATTTCTCTCTCAATGGCAACTTGTGCGCTGTAACCCGACAAATCGTAACCGCCATGAGTACGTTTGCCATCGATAATCACATCGGGATGAACAATAACGCCACCGACACCTAATCGAGCAATCCATTTTGGTGCAATCTGATCGATGAAGTTAAAGTAAACTAAATTATAGCCATCCGTGACTTTAAGCCGGGTGACTTGCGGATGAGGATCACTATCCAAATCGGCATAAACTTTATGGTGAATAAACTCAAACTCGAAGCCCATATCGCTCTCTTGCATAAACCGACCAATCTTAATTAGATAGTAGGGTGGCGATTGAAACGGCTTAGTGTCAAAACTAACATCACCTAATAAAATATCTTCCCCGTCATTCATCTTGATCACCAAACGCTCGCTTTGACTATACGCAACACCTGTACCTATCGAGATAGTCCAGTCTGATGCATACGCCGCAACAGTATTAGTCATCAACAGCAGTAGAGCTATTAACCCTCTAGTCATATCGCTACCTAATTGATTCGATTAGTTTCAATATAGGACTAATTTTGCTACTTTTCCTGAATAGCCGATGACTACTCTGCTATTTCCTATTCTCTCTGAACAATCATCCAACTGATTGACTTATCAACAAATGCTGACATAAGTGTCATCCGTTAGTGATAAAATCAACTGCCATACTCAAACGCAGCGGAGGTCTCTCATGAATAGCTCCACATCACTACAAGCACTTTTAGTTGAAGACAATTTTGAGCTTGCCGAAATATTGGTGGAACATTTCGAGCTAGAAGGCATTCAATGCAACCATGTATCCAATGGCGTCGCAGCACTCGAACTCGTTGCGAATAGCTATCATGATGTGATCATCTTAGATATTAACCTGCCAAGAATGTCTGGGCTGGAGGTTTGCAAATCGATTCGTGAGTCAGGATCAGAAGTTCCAATCATCATGATGACCGCTCGAGACTCATTACAAGATAAACTGAACGGCTTCGATTCAGGAGCTGACGATTATCTGACCAAACCCTTTGCGTTTGAGGAACTGATTGCTCGCGTGAAAGTGCTCTCAAGACGCCGCAGCGGCGAAGTCAGTATATTTAAAGTCAAAGACTTAGAACTAAATATCAAAAGAAGAACTGCACTGCGTGCTGGGCAGGAAATTAAGCTTTCACCCACTGGATATAAAATCTTGGAGATACTGATTCGAGAAACACCAAATCCAATCAGCCGTGAAAGCCTAATACAAAAAGTTTGGGGAGATGAACAACCTGATTCCAATAGCCTCAAAGTACACATGTTTAAATTACGCAAAGCAATTGATGACCTTCATGAGGATAAATTACTACATACTATTAAGAACTTCGGCTTTGTGCTTCGCTAGCTAACACTGACCTATCGAATACACAGCATAGCTTTGCTTTCAAATAGGAGGTCTGACTATGACTAATGTACGTGACCTTGAGAAAAGTTGATCATCATGACACCTACCACAACCAATGCAATACCGCCCCAAACCATTGGCTCAAGGTGCTGACGATAGACAAAAGTCGAAATCAAGCTGACCGCAACAATGGCTAACCCCGCCCACAAAGAATGAACCACACCGACAGCCATACCTTTCATCGCTTGGCTTAAAAATAGAAATGCGGCTAGATGCCCGACGATGACAAACATCGCAGGGAGAGGTTTTGACAAACTAAAGCCATCCGTAGCTTTCAGTGCCACATGAGAAAGCGCTTCGGACAACACGGCAAAAATAATAAAAAGCCAACTCATTAAAATGTTCCTACTCATTAAAAATCATGGGAAAAGTGGGACGACTCTTTCGAGCTAAAAGATTAAAGTAATAAAAACTAGCAGTGCGATAAAAATGAAAAGGTCGAGAGAAACAGTTAAACCTCGACCTTATTCATTGATAACCTGAACCTTAATGAAAAGGCTCAGAGATACTTACTTATCCATATGCAGCACAGTACGGATAGACTCACCTTTGTGCATCAATTCAAATGCTTCATTTACGTCTTGTAGACCCATGGTGTGAGTGATGAACTCTTGCAAACCAAACTCACCCGCCATGTAACGTTCTACGATTTCTGGTAGCTCAGAGCGACCTTTAACACCACCAAATGCACTACCACGCCATACGCGACCAGTAACAAGTTGGAATGGGCGTGTAGAGATCTCTTGACCTGCACCAGCAACACCGATGATCACTGATTCGCCCCAACCTTTGTGACAGCACTCTAATGCTTGACGCATCACGTTAACGTTACCTATACATTCAAATGAATAATCCACACCACCGTCAGTCATCTCAACGATCACATCTTGGATTGGTTTGTCGAATTTCATTGGGTTGATGCAATCTGTCGCGCCAAGTTGTTTTGCTAACTCAAACTTGCTCTCATTGATATCGACACCGATGATGCGGCTTGCGCCAGCCATACGAGCACCGATGATCGCTGATAGACCGATACCGCCTAAGCCGAATACCGCAACGTTGTCGCCTTTTTCTACTTTAGCTGTGTTTAGTACCGCGCCCATACCTGTGGTTACGCCACAACCTAATAGACAAACTTCTTCAAGTGGCGCTTCTTTGTTTACTTTCGCCAATGAAATTTCTGGCAGTACTGTATACTCAGAGAAAGTTGAACAACCCATGTAGTGGAAGATAGTTTCGCCGTTGATTGAAAAGCGGCTAGTACCATCAGGCATTAGACCTTTACCTTGCGTCTCACGAACGGCTTGGCATAGGTTAGTTTTACCCGACTTGCAGTACTTACATTCACCACACTCAGCCGTGTAAAGAGGGATTACGTGGTCGCCAACTTCAACGCTAGTTACGCCTTCACCAACCATTTCTACGATACCGCCACCTTCGTGACCAAGAATTGAAGGGAAGATACCTTCTGGATCGTCACCTGAAAGCGTGAATGCATCAGTGTGACATACACCTGTTGCAACGATGCGAACTAGTACTTCGCCTGCTTTTGGCAGTTGGACATCCACTTCTTCCATTTTTAAAGGTTCGCCAGCTGCCCAAGCAACCATCGCTTTTGATTTGATGTGAGTTTGACCTGGTTTAATTTCAAGCGCCATAGCATTTTCCCTCAAAGGTCTTAAGTGAGACCGTTATAGATATAAATGAGTTAGAAAGAGCGTGGGCAACTATTTGCCTTCGCTGTTTCGGTATGGGCTCAGTATAGATGTTTACGTATTTTTGATAATCCCAGCAAAGTGAAAATGATTATTACAAATAGGTAATAATACCCATATTCAAATCCGTTGATCTGGTTGCCAAATAGAAGGCTTATCATGAATAAAAAAGCTTAACTCTAATTACTTAAAGTTAAGCTATTTATGAGACAAGCTGGTTCGGTGCTCACGATAAAGAAAGAGCACTAACCAAAAGTAACCGTCACTTCTCGACCCTTCGCTTCGATGGTTTCCTGATATTTCCAGTGGTACTTAGTGCAGATTTTTTTAACCAGCATTACACCCAAACCAAAACCACTACTGTCACTCTGAAAATCATCCAAGTGTTCAAAGTTGCTCACCTCGATACAAGAGCCCGTTTGAATAACTTTCACTTGACCATTCGAAGTGTGTTGAAAGGCATTACGAACCAAATTAGTTATCACTATTTTGCACATCTCCGAAAAGTGTGTGCTTTCTGAATCATCAACGCAAACTTCCACCGTCACTTGCTTACCATCAAGTAGATAGCGCTGTTCATTGATCACCTGCTTAACCAATGTACCCAAAAAGACACTCTCACGTTGATGCTCCAGATTATGGTCTCGCTGCAACCACAATAAACTTTCACAGAGATTCGACATCGCGACACTATTGTTGTGAATATGCCTTAAATTCTTCAACACTCGCTCTTTTGGTCGATCATTGATGATCATTTTTTCCAATAATTCGGAGCTAGAACGCATCACAGCAATAGGTGTTCTCAGCTCGTGACTGGCATAACGAATAAAATCTTTCTCACTATCGAGTGTTTTCTTTACCGTATTAAGAGATGAGCTAATCACTCTTGCGGTGACATTAAGTTCGGAAAACTTAAAGTCAGGCACCTGTGAAAAATCATTTTTCTCGCGCAGATTCACCGCCCACTCTTTTAGCTCTTCGACTGGCGTCGTGATTTTTTTCACTATCCGATACACGGCAATCAAACAAAGGAGCAGCACACATACAACAAAGGCAGCGATGTCACCTTGATGAGGCATCACATTGATATCAATGCTGTCTGTGTATTCATCAAATGCGGCTTCATTTAGCTTAAGAGCAACGTATTTGTTGCCCTTATCAGTTTGGCATTTTAGTAGAAAGTAGGTGTATTCTCGTCCGCGATCCGCATCTACCGTTTCCACACGCTTGACCAATTGATTAGCAACTAATTCATCACGACTGTAGATGCGTTGGAAAGAGCGAGGTAAATCATGCCAATCAGCCGCAATCGTAAACGGAGGCACAATGACAGGATGATCTTTCACTGGCTCCTCCGTCTCAGCTTTTATTAGCATCAATGAGCGTGTCACCAAGTCTACACCGACATAGAGGTTATACGAGCTATAAATACCCGAGCCAATCGCCACCAGCAGACCTAACGAGATACCTACTGAAGCGATATAAACCCTTAAACTCTCTCTAATTTTCAATTCTAATTGACCCTAAGCCTAAAATTGTCGCGCACATTAGCACTCACTGTAATCGGTCACAAATTTACTGCGCCCCGTATCGCTTTTGTTGGATGGAATATATTGAATACGGCAGCCAAACTCGTCTATCTCACGTTCGTTGGCATCCAATTCAGAAAATATGTAGAAACCTCCCGCGTGGTCACCGATTAAATTTAAAGAATGTTCGGCGATAAACTCGTCATTAAGTTTGTACACATCTAAATCAACCAGTTGCTTTAGTTGAGAAATAATCGCTTCATCCGTAATTGTAAAAAACGGATGGTCATCTTCATTGGTCACGCGGATTTCGACACCATTGACGACCATACAACGCATCTCGTGGTGATATTGGCAAGGAACAAATTTGGTTGAAGGCAGTTCCACACGAGCAGCAAATAATTCAAATGACGCACTAAGGGCTGCTTTGGTTCCTTCTAAAGCGGCGATGCGCGCTTCAGTTTTATAGCTTAAAAATCGAGGGGCTGCGACCAAGGCTAGAATAGATAAAATTACAATCACAACAATCAGTTCAATAAGTGTGAAGCCTTTATTTTTCATTTAAACTCCGAATACAAACGTAGGAAATCCCCGAGCAATTCGCTCGGTTAGAAAACAACTGGGAAATAAATAGCGCCAAGTGAGTGAACCTTGGCGTTCAGGATCAGTTAAGCAAGCCGCGCTTTATCTGACTCTTATGTGTGTACATGGCGCGATCTGCCTCTTCAATCGCCTGTTCGATACCTTGCTCAGTCACAACAGCCGTACCGTAAGCAAAAGAAAGTTGATAACCGCGAGCAGCAAATTCTTGTGTCATTTGCTGGTTAAGTAGAATCAATCGCTTTTCAATATCTCGTTGAACAGCATGATCAAAAATCACCACAAACTCATCACCACCATAACGAATCACCACATCTTTCTCTCTTAACGAGCCTTTAAGCTGTGCTGAAAATTCCATCAAACATTGATCGCCAACTTTATGACCAAATCGATCATTAATGGCTTTAAAACCATTCATATCAAGAAAAGCAACTGTACGACCTTGATAAGAATCTAAGTGATATTTTAGAAATGAACGGGTGTAACAATGGGTTAATTCATCACGACTGACATCCATCAAACCAGAATCACTTGGACAAATACTGGTGATGACAAACTTGTTGTCGTTATAGACCATTTTCTCGCGAATCGTCTCATACCCCACACCATCAAAGAACTCCGTGTCTTTGTGAAACATTAGAGAGTCGTCTTCAAGTACGATTTGGTCTTTCTTTAAACATATTTCGTACGCAGCATTTTCAGCGATGATGTCTTGTGGCGCAGTGCCCACTATCGAAGCGCCAACGAGCTCTTGGTGAGCAAGGTTGTCATAAACAGCGACGCCATCTTGATTACGCATAATAACCAGTTTTTCGGTTGCATCGATCAATGACATCACGCCGTTACCAATCACAGAAGCACTATTGAAGTAGATATTGCGCAGATTGCTTAGGGTCTTTTTAACGTCTTGGTTATAGACCAATCCTAAAACATCGTGCTGCTTAATAAAGTCATTCACTTGTGGACTTTCTAGCTCTTCAATCTCATTCTCAACCAAGAAGTTGTACAACTTAAAATCTAGGTCCAAACCCAGATTTAGCGGTGTATCGATTAACTCCTGATAAGACGGTGCTTTAAGGCAATCCAACTTCGCGATAGATGCTAGCTCCATCGGTTGATAAAAATAAAAACCTTGGATAATCGGGTCATCAACAATTAACTCTATCAACTCTTTTTGACGACGATTCTCTACCCCTTCAAAGACAATATTGTGCGTGCAAAGGGTTTTAATCTTTGAGCACAAAAACAGCAGATGTTTAAATTTTATGTAGTTTGTATCAATATCACGAATAAGAGAGCGGTCAAACTTCACCTCTGAAGCGCCAATGCTTAACGCAAGATCTGCTCGCGCGAAATCTTTACCAAAATCATCGACTGAAACCTTGATGCCATGCCATTTAAGTTGGCTAATGTTGTTAACCAGATGCTGACTAATCTCAATATGCTGATATTCAACCAACTCAAAGGTAATATTTTGATGCGCCGCGCACTCGATTGCTTTTTCGATGAAATATTCGTCTTCAAGGCTTAAAGGATGAATATTGATCGATACGGGCAAGTCGAGTGCAAACTGCTGACGATCAGCTAAGCAACGCTCTAAAACAGCGAGATCGAGCGCAATGGTATTCTCTATAGCTGCCAAATACTGATTGAGAGGGATCTGACTATCTGTTGGTCGCAATAGTGCCTCTAATGCAACAACGTGCTCGCCTTTAATTTTTGGCTGATAAAGTAGGTGAAAACCTGACATGAATATACCTTGGCTTATATTATTTTTATTTGCAGTAACTCATAAAATAAAATTACTGAATAAATACAAGGCCTCTACTCAACGCCACGCTCCAGTGGTGTGTTAAAATCCATCTTAAAGTCAAAAACTTTAAGAGGCGCTGTGATTTGTCGCATATACTAGCAATGCCAAGGTTAACGCTGAGTTAACGTCCCTTTCAACTTTGAATCGATTTTTTTGTCGTAACGATAATCCAACCTTCTTTAAATAAGCGATTTTGCTCTATTCCTAGAACACGGTGATTTTCTGTTCATTACAATCGCAACGTTAAGCGGTAAACTAGCTTAAAATAACCAACCATCATGCTTATGCCTACGCTCAACTACAGTTTAATTGACATCCCTTTTAACTGTCGTCATACCTGCTGGTTTTGTGGTGAACCCTCTTCCACCGCAATAGAATTCCCTGATAGCAGTAATGTCACCGCCAGTCTAGCTCACCCATTGCTATCGCTACCCGCGTGTCGAGAATGCTGTTCATTTAAGTACCCTCGTCATATTCGCTCGGTTTGGGTACTACGCTCGCATATAAAGCAAACACTGATCACCAAATACACCAAACACTTAGCGGTTGGAGAAAACTGGACAGAAGAGGAATTAAAACACAGCGAGTTTTCTGGTGCGATTCTCGGTGGCTTTGGTGAAAGTGCATGGCAAATGTATCTGATCGCCAAACAACGCATTGCATATGAAGGTTGGGCTCTGAGTGTCGATGACCAAGCGCTAGAAATACTAGATGACACGTCAAACTTTGAGTTTAACGGCACCCAATATCCTTCATTAGATGCCTGTATCGATTTCTTCGTTGATGGCAGTGGCATTGATAAAGAATTGCTGACCCAGTTGGTTGAGATAGTCACTCCCGTTCGTTTCAGCTACGCATTGCAGATAGCAAAACTCAATAAGCGATTAACGCCAACTAAACGCCGAGAAATTATTGATGAAATTACGCTGCAAGAAATTGAAAGCCAGCAAATCGAACATGAGCAGCAAACGCTACTTTACGTCCAATCGGAAATTGTCGATGTCGAAATTTCAGGCGCGACAGCACCAGCATTTGCCATTCAATGGGTACTATCGAAGCAAGTAAATTCACTCGCCGAGCTTTGCAAATTTGAGGATGATTTCTTTGACGATTTTGCCCACTTAGGTGGCGCAGCCGTTTTTCATTCTTACCATGGATTACAACTCTATCTACAGGCTCGAGAAGATGCGAATTGGATAGAGAAACATGACCCTAACCAAAATGCCTGGTCTAACTCACTCTAACAACGATTAATCTGAGACTAAAAATAACTAAGCCTCTAGTTTAACTAGAGGCAGTAGAGACAAACCCGTGCTTCAGTGAAAAACTTGGCTACTAAAACGGAAACACTTACTGTCGTTCATTAATCGATTAAACGCCTCTCTATCAAGTTTTAGTAAGGTCTCATGGTCACCGGCTTCTAAATAGACTGCGTCTAAATTCGTCAAGGTTTCATCGCACAGTGTCGACATATGGTAAGGACTACCTATGGGGGGCACAGCGCCGCTATCACAATCTTTAAATAGCTCATAAACTTGCTTTTCTTTAACTAAATGAAAGCTGGCATTGAGCTCATCATTAACACGCGACAAGCTGATTTTATTATTTGATGGCAATACCGCCATCACATGGTGTCCTTCATGGTCTTCAAGCACGACCGCTTTCGCCAAGTTAACTAGAGGGATACCAGCAACGACCCCACTGTGCAGCGAACTGCGGCTATGCTCATGTGGAATAGTTTGAAAAGCAATATTGTGCTGTTTCAAATAGCGATCAAATCGAGTTGCAATAGTCATAGCAAACTCCTCTTTCTTCTTCCCTCCTAAGTATAGAAACAGAGCTGAACTACAACCAGTGAGTTGCCATAAGAGCTCACAATTCAACCTCTATCAAAAATAGTTGTCCGTTGAATCACCGATTCATACGCGTCGACTCAGTGCCGAACGATTGGGTCAGTTTTGGAATCAATTATTTTCATTTACTTTGTTTATTGAATAATAACAATTACGTAACATTACAACTCATTGTTCTTTTTCGAACTCTGTAACCTAAATGATAATAAGAATGTTTGCTGCTCCGTCACCAAACTCTAATTGATAGGAATCACCTATGATTATTTCAGCCTCTACCGACTACCGTGCAGCAGCAAAAGCTAAATTGCCGCCATTTTTGTTCCACTACATAGATGGTGGCTCCTACAAGGAACACACCTTAAAGCGTAATACCGAGGATTTGTCAGATATCGCTCTGCGCCAACGTGTACTGCGAAATATGGAAGACCTAAGCCTAGAGACCGAGTTATTTGGTGAAAAGCTCGCAATGCCAATCGCGCTTGCGCCTGTTGGGTTAACCGGCATGTACGCACGCCGTGGTGAAGTGCAAGCAGCAAAAGCCGCGGAAAACAAAGGCATTCCGTTCACCATGTCGACGGTTTCGGTTTGTCCAATTGAAGAAGTTGCACCAGCAATCACTCGTCCAATGTGGTTTCAGCTCTATGTACTTAAAGACCGTGGCTTTATGCGCAATGTGTTAGAGCGCGCAAAAGCCGCTGGAGTAACAACACTGGTGTTTACTGTTGATATGCCTGTACCTGGCGCACGCTATCGCGACATGCACTCAGGTATGAGCGGTCCCAATGCCGCCATGCGTCGCATATTTCAATCGATGCGACACCCAAGTTGGGCGTTGGATGTTGGGCTGCTAGGTAAACCCCATGATTTAGGTAATATCTCAACCTATCGCGGTGAACCAACCAAGCTGGAAGATTACATCGGATGGCTAGGGGCGAACTTTGACCCTTCAATTAGTTGGAAAGATCTCGAATGGATCCGTGATTTTTGGGACGGACCGATGGTGATTAAAGGCATCTTAGATACCGAAGATGCCAAAGATGCGGTGCATTTTGGTGCCGATGGCATTGTGGTGTCTAACCACGGGGGTCGCCAGCTAGATGGTGTGTTGTCTACTGCGCGAGCCCTACCAGACATTGCCGACGCAGTAAAAGGGGATTTAAAAATTATGGTCGACTCAGGCATACGCACCGGTTTGGATGTGGTACGCATGTTAGCCTTGGGGGCAGATTGTACGTTACTTGGTCGCTCCTTTGTCTACGCATTAGCAGCGCAAGGGCAAACTGGCGTTGAACATCTACTCGACCTTTACGATAAAGAAATGCGCGTAGCGATGACGCTAACTGGCGCAAAAACCATTGCCGATCTCAGCCGAGAATCATTAGTTGCAATGCCTTAAAAGACAAAAAGGCGAGCTAATGCTCGCCTTGGTTTTATCTCTGCAAATTAGCTTGAAGCGTTATCGCTGGTCTGCTGAGCAAGCTTAAGCTCTTGCTGACGTAACATGGTATCAAGCTCGGCACGTCTGGCTTCAAATGCTGCCATATCTTTCTTCGGCACTGAGTTTGCCATCGGAATATTGGCTTTCATCGCATTGACTGGTCGACCTCGCGCAATCAACTCATAGTGAATGTGCGGACCTGTTACACGCCCCGTTTTACCCGATAAACCAATACGCTGACCACGTGTTACTTTTTGACCTTTACGCACTAAGATTTTGCTCAGGTGTAAGTAACGAGTCTTGTAGGTGCTGCCATGCTGTATCACCACGTAGTTACCCGCATAAGGGTGTTTACGTGTCATGATCACCACCCCATCACCAGTCGAAACAATCGGTGTACCCACCGGTGTTGCCCAGTCCGTCCCGTTGTGTGGGGCAATTCGTCCTGTTACAGGGTGCTTACGGTGCGGGTTAAAGTTCGAGCTTAAGCGGTAGTTACCATTCACCGGTTTACGCTGGAATGCACGCTGTAGACTGTCGCCATTCTTATCGTAATATTGACCGTCAGAATGAAGGTAAGCTGTGTATTCCGTACCGCGAGTAATGATCTTAACTGCTTGAATCTCTCGATTACCCGTTAGCTTATCATCAACAAATTGACGCGACTGCACCACTTCAAATTTGTCACCCGCTCGCAGATCTCGTGAAAAATTAAGCTTATCTTTAAGCAGCGCAACGATTTGCTCAACCTCAGTAATACCAAGACCTAAACGGTTAACGGATTGAGAGAAGCTGCCGTTAATTTCGCCCACCATTGGAAACTCTTTCCATACCCCCGGGATCTTCACATCGGTAAACGTGTAGTCGCCATCTGGAGTACGGGTATAAACCGCATGTTCAACCAGGCTGAACTCCAGCTCCATTTTTTTGAGCTCATTGGTCTCTTCATCACGCCAAAAACGCAGCGTGTTACCCGGCTTTAATGTATCTAAAGCCAGATAGTTAAGGTCCGTTTCCATAATCTTCATCAGATCACTGTAACCAAAGCCAAGCTGGTCAAAGATTGAGCTCAAATTATCACCGACACGAATTTGATATTCGTAGTTCGGCATATCCTTAATCTCGGCGTTGTCGTGAAGAAGTTTTTCAACCAATGTTGATTCAGGAAGGGAAAGATCAATAGTGCGGATAGTGGGTGATTGGTTACCTGTTGACGCAATTGCAATAATAGCTAACAGCGGTAATCCCAAAAGCATCATTTTTTTACGTTTCGAGAGATCAGAAACGCGTGCTTTTCTTGTTGTTACTTGCACAATTTGACCTTATATCGTTCGAATTCTTATCTGTACTAAGTGTATAAATCTTCATTTCCACACCCATAAAACGGCTATAAGGGTACGAATTTATCAGGCACTTGTCACCCTATCCAAGTCAGTTTGCGATCAAAAAAGGCGCTATACGCGCCTTGTTTCTATCAACTTATCGATTAACCGTTCGGTAATTATTTGAATTAGTTATTAATATGTATTTACCAAACAATTATCTTCGCCAAACCCATTTGGTTTGTAATGATCAGCACTTGGGTCATTAATCCAGCGCTCATTATCAACCAGATAGCGAAACTCGTACTGCTTATCTTTTGGCAGACGAGTTTTGAACTTGAATGATTTACTTTTAGCGACTTTCTTCATTTGCATTGGCTGCCAATCTAAAAAGTCAGCCACCAACTCAACACTCTTACCAACGTGTTCTTGAGGCAGTTCAAAAGTCACTTCCACCTCATCCTTAGTTTTAAAGAAACGCTTATTTATCATTTATTACTCCATCAACAACAAGAAAAATAACGCCTTTCAATATAGGCAATCTGTATCACACAAACAACCGTTTATTTTGTGTGCAACAAAAGCGTCAAATTCGAATTCACAGTTATCAGCTGCGTTACTTTCTCTTCTGGCTCAGCCGACATCGGCTGGTTAACACTATGCTGACGGTAGTCAATCGCGACTTGTGAATTGTCGTAAGCAAGTTTATCGACAGCGATACGATCACCAATCAATACACTGTCAATTAACACGACACGCTTTCGCTCAGTATCGTAGCGAAAAGAGGCTAAGTAACTGAACACTCCACTGCCTTGATTAGAGACGGTCATCAGCGAAATATATTGGTTGGTATCAACAAACGTTAGCCACTTAGTACTTACCGTTACTTGCCCCCTCTCGGCACCTGAATCATAAGGACCAAACGCAATTTGCGCTTGCGTATCTAACTCATCAATAAAGGCGAATGCTGCAGACTCTGGCACTTGAATAGTCCAAGGGTTCGGAGTTTGAATTGAGAACACTTGCTTAACTATTGGGTCAACCACTTGGCTTTGGCTGGGGAATTTAGCTAAGATCTCTTCGTCATCGAGACTAAAACGGTATAGACCCGCGGCAACGACGACAATCAGCAGCAATATCGGAATTAATAAAATTAGTGGGATCGGTAACAGACGCTTTTTCATAATTTACTTAGTATGTATATCCTTATAGTGACAATAAACATATCAGCGGCTAAAGGTTATCTCAAGGATCGATAATGAAACATGATGTTAAAATCCGCACTGCTGAATGCAGTTGTGGTCAAGTAAGTTTGATCTGCAAAGGTGAGCCAATTCGTACGGCAATTTGCCACTGTTTCGCCTGTCAGAAAAGAACCGGTAGTGTATTTGGTGTTCAGGCGCGTTTTAACAAATCCCAAGTGTCATACAGCGGCGATGTGGTTGAGTTCAGTCGCATTGGGGATTCCGGCAATCAAGTCCATTACTCCTTCTGTCCAGCATGTGGCACTACCGTGATGCTAACTCTGTCAGCGTTGTCAGATTTTATCGTCATACCGGTGGGCATATTCACCAACCAAGAACTGCCTCAGCCAAGTTTTTCCGTTTACGAACAAAACAAGCAATCGTGGTTAAAATTTGACTGCCAAATCGAAGCTATTTCCTAGAGTTTTAACTCTACTCCCCTTTAAGGTTCGAGCAGTCGGCGCTATAATCGCCCTCTTCTTTTGGGGAGTAATTCAGTGATATCTCGACTACCTCGATGGGTGGAATACGGAGCGTTCCTTCTTGCCCTACTTGCCGGAATTGTTAACGCGATAGGTTTACTTGGTTTTCAACATCAAGCGGTTTCGCACATCTCAGGAACCGTCACTCTGCTTGGCACCAGTATCGAGTCACTCGATGGCATGACCACGCATCTACTGATGATCCTAGTCAGCTTTCTTCTGGGTGCGACGCTCGCTGGCGCATTTTTTGAATGTACCGCTTTAAAGCTGGGTCGTCGCTATGGTGTCGCGCTATGTATCGAAGCAGGTCTACTATTTATTGCTTACCTACTCCTTGAGCAAAACGTCACTACAGGACAATACTTTGCCTCCGCAGCGTGTGGACTGCAAAATGCCATGATTACCACTTTTAGTGGCGCGGTCGTACGCACCACTCACATGACCGGTATTATCACTGACCTCGGTATCATGATTGGCGCACGTCTACGTGGTGAGCGCTTTGATTTTCGCAAAGCCAAACTCTTTCTGTTTATCTTTGCCGGTTTCTTATTTGGTGGTGTCGTCGGTGCGAGACTGTTTGCTCAGTACCACATCGCGTCACTTATGGCACCTATCACTCTCGCACTGGTTCTGGCACTGGTTTACTGGCTCTATCTCTACCTGACTCGTCATAAACGTCACTCGCTTCAATAGAAAAATAGTTTGCACAGGAGCACTTAGCGGCTCCTGTTCGCTCGCTGATGCTAATTTCCATCCCATCTAATTTACACCTGTCTATAATTCATACTGTTAGCAAAACTTTGTGGTGAATAAATAGCGATATTTATTGAATAGTATTGCGCATTAACTAAAAACACAGTAGTCTTCGCTAAATTGATTAAATAAGGATGTTTAGTGAATAACTATGCCACGGAAACTGGCGATTATTGACTAGTTGTAACATGAGAACCGCAATGACAAACAAAACTCAAGCAACCGGGCAAAGCAGACCGAAATCGCACTTCTGGATCTTTTTGATTCCGTCGTTGATTGGTGTGTTCCTATTTATGGCACCGATTAGCTACAACGGTGATATCACTATTCCTGTTGCTGTATTGGCTAAGTCTATCCAAGCACTGTTTGGCGACGCTTTAGTTGGTATCGTAACCGCTATCGTGGCATTTATGGCGGCAGCATCACTAATGTGCCGTGTAAAAAATCCAAGCTTTATTGCTAACAGCCAATTTTTAAATGGGTTATTTAACCCATCGCCTCTTTGGTTAGCAGTGCGCGTTGTCGGTGGTATTGCAGTTGTGATGACTTACTTCCAAATTGGTCCAAAAGCAATTTGGGAAGGCAATACTGGTGGCTTGGTGTTAGAAGGTCTACTGCCTACTCTGTTCTCTGTATTTATCTTTGCTGGTCTTTTACTACCGCTACTGCTGAACTTCGGTCTACTTGAGTTGTTCGGTACTTTGCTAGCAAAAGTGATGCGTCCTATCTTCAACCTACCTGGTCGCAGCGCGATTGACTGTATGGCTTCTTGGTTGGGCGATGGCAGTGTGGGTATTCTTCTTACCAGCAAACAGTACGAGAACAAATTCTATACCGAACGTGAAGCGGCGGTTGTTGGTACAACTTTCTCTGCAGTTTCAATTACGTTTAGCTTGGTAGTAATTGCTCAAGTTGAGCTAGAACATATGTTCCTACCTTTCTACGGCGCGGTATGTTTAGCAGGTTTTGTTGCGGCGGTAATCATTCCTCGCCTACCACCTCTAAGCTACAAGCGTGATACGTTTATCGATGGTACTAAACCAGCTGAAGATGCTGATGCGATTCCTATGGGTCACTCAAGCTTCTCTTGGGGTATGGAGCTCGCGCTAGAAAAAGCAGGCAAAGTAAAATCACTCAAAACCATTCTACAAGAAGGCGTTCACAACGCAGTGGATATGGTGTTTGGTGTCCTGCCTGTTGTTATGGGTCTAGGTACTGTTGCACTGGTTATTGCTGAATACACGTCAATCTTCTCGTTCCTAGGTCAGCCATTTATCCCTTACCTAGAGCTATTGGGCGTGCCTGAAGCGGCTGAAGCATCAAAGACTATCGTGATCGGTTTTGCGGATATGTTTATCCCATCGATTCTAGCGGCTTCTATCGATAGTGAAATGACTCGCTTTGTGATTGCAGCAATGTCAGTAACACAGCTGATCTACATGTCTGAAGTAGGGGCTCTACTACTAGGTAGCCGTATCCCTGTAAACATCTTTGAGCTATTTGCGATTTTCATTCTGCGTACACTGATTACCCTGCCTGTCATTGCGGGTGTCGCGCACCTGATTTTCTAAGCAAATGCTTAGCTGAACTAAGTTGAGGAAGTAGTTCGACGAAGTACTTCAACATAGATAAACAAATGGCTACCTGATTGGGTAGCCATTTTTGTATGTATCACTTAAACAATGATCAGCTTATTTGCGGGGCTGAATTGAGCGATAGGCAACATCAGTTAGGTAGTCATTTAGACGATGTGATGCAGCCACAGCTTCTTCATCATCCGTATGGCTTACTGCTCTTAGCACTGCGGCATGCAGTGACGATGCCTCAACTAAATCTGACGCTTCATTTTTGTAGGCAAACCAGAACCGACGTGAAAGACCTTGTAAAGGAGCCATAGCCAATTGCAGGTATTCATTACAAGCTGCTTTGACCAAAACGGTGTGAATGTCTTTCAACAATGATGCGTAAAGTAAGTCATCTTTATTTTCAGCACAGACTTCAAGCTGCTCTGCCAAGTGCAGCATTTGTTGCTTTTCCGTCACACTGGCACGCGAAGCAGCATACTTCACACACAGAGCTTCAATATCACGACGAACTTCCAGTATTTTTAACTGACTCTCTACCGAAATAACGGGGATTTGAATGCCACGACGGGGATGAATCTCCACCATGCACTCATACGCCAATCTCTGTAAAGCCTCACGTACCGGGGTTCGCCCTAAGTCTAACTCTTCAGCCAACTGTTTCTCACTAACCATACTCCCTGGTTCTAATTCGCGGAAGATGATCATTTTCTCGAGCTTGCTGTATGCAACCTCGGTCTTATTGATTGCGTTAACGCTCATATAGGTTCTATTCCTTTATAAAATCTTTTAGTGAGCAATATCACGTTAAGGAAGAATCTCATTGTACCAGAAAAGAAATTAGGAATATATTAAAACCATACAACTGATATATCAGATGAACATCAGTTATCTATTAGTGAGGTAAGAATGAAATCTTGGAACATTATCCGTCGTTATGAGAGCACTCCAGACCTGCCAGTATTGGCGGAAGTAGAAGTGTTGGTCATCGGTGGTGGTCCTGCTGGCGTAGCAGCAGCGGAAAGCGCTGGTCGTCTTGGTAAAAAAACTTGGCTAATTGAAAAGTACGGTTTTTGTGGCGGTGCGGCAGTAGCAGGTCTATCTGGTACTATCTGCGGCATGTACATGGCAACTGACGAAGAAAACGCGCAACCAGAGCAAGTGGTGTTCGGTTTTACAGAGCGTTTCCGTCAAGCACTAGAAAACAAAGGTGGCGTTACTGAGCCACAACGTTACGGCAAAACATTCACAGTCACTCACGATCCACTAGTTTGGCGTGAAGTGGCTGATGACTTCCTTGAGCAAGCGGGTGTCACTACCCTTTTCCACACCGCAGTAACCGGCGTGATCATGGATGGCGACGCATTCAAAGGCGTGATCGTTGAGTCGAATGCAGGTCAAAGCGTGATCCTAAGTAAGATGATCATTGATGCTTCAGGTGATGCAGCTGTGGTTGCGCGTGCTGGCATGGATTACTACTTCGGTGACAATGGTCGTATCCAAAACCCAACGATGTTCTTCCGCTTCGGTGGTGTAGACATGGACAAGTACCTTGAGTACTACGGTGAAGATACTATCTGTCCGCCAAAAGTGACTGAGAACATCCTTGCGGCAAACGCAAGCGGCGAGTACGAACTACCACGCCACAAGATTTGGATCTTCCCAACCACTCGCGCAAACGAGCTAATGGTTAATGCCACTCGTCTAGCAGGTCAAGATGGCCGCATGTTAAACGTGATTGATCCTGCTGACTTTACTGAAGCTGAAGTGTTTGGCCGTCGCCAAGTACGTGAATACGCACGCTTCCTAAATAAATTCGTACCTGGCTGTGAAGATGCATTCGTCGTAGACACTGGTGTTGAAGTGGGTATCCGCCAAACACGTTCTATCGTTGGTGTTGAGACACTAACGAACGAAGACGTAGTGAACTGCCGCAAACGTGAAGATGGTATCTGCCGTACACCATGGCCTATCGAGCTTCACTCTGGTGACAAACCTAAACTGCACTGGCTACTGAACGATTACTACGACATTCCATTCCACACACTAGTCCCTGTTATCGGTGAAAACATCATCGTTGCAGGTCGCTGTTTGAGCGCGGAACACGAAGCGCTAGCTTCAGCTCGCGTAACAGCTCAGTGTTTTGAACTCGGTCACGCAGCAGGTATTGCTGCCGTGCAAGCAATTGATACAGATTCGGCGATTCGTGACCTAGATGTTGCGACCATTCGCGCCACCATGATTGAAAATGGCTCACGCCTGTAAGGATTAAGAAGATGAAAGATCTAAAAATTGAACGCGTTGAACTTTATGCGGTAGCAGACCGCGAAGCCGCTCCAGTGCCATGGGCAGATAACCAAGAACCGCTACTATACACAAACAACATCGTTCGCCTAATCTGTAACGACGGTACTGAAGGTGCTGGTGCAACCATCAGCTACACAGAAAACGACTTCGACCGTTGTATCATCGAATCACAACGTACTGTTGTTCCTGGTCTGATTGGTAAAAACCCGCTAGCAACTCAAGAACTATACAACTGGCTACAATCTCGTTGTACTTGGGGCGGTCTACCAGCGAAATCTCCAATCGATATCGCGGCTTGGGACATTAAAGCGAAGAAAGCTGGCATGCCACTTTACATGCTACTAGGTGGCGCGCGTAACAAGATGCTTTCTTACGCATCAACGCCAATGTTCGACACAGTAGAAGAGTACTTCCCGTACCTAGACGACTGTGTGGCACACGGCTTTAAAGCAATCAAACTACACTGCTACTGTGTATACGAGAAAGACGTTGCACTGGTTGACGCTGTACAAGCTCGCTACGGTAAAACTGGCATCCGCTTTATGCTAGATACTGCAACTTTCTACACGCCAGAACAAGCAATGGCAATGGCGAAACGCCTAGAAAGCTACAACTGGGAATGGCTAGAAGCGCCAGTATCTGACTACGACTACAACACTTACAAGCGCCTAGTTAAGAACACTGATCTAGAAATCTCTAGCCACGGTAACTGCCTACTAACGCTGCAAGAAGTGACTTACGCACTATCAAAAGATATGTGGTCTGATGTTCGCCAAGACGCAACGGTATGTGGTGGTATCACTCCACTAAACAAGTGTTTCCACATTGCTGAAGGTTTCTCTAAGAACCTTGAGATCCAATCAATGGGTTACACACTAACGCAAGCAGCAAACCTACATGTCGCTCTTGCACACAATAACTGTAAGTTCTTCGAACAGTTCTACCCATACGAAGATTTCGAGCTAGCATCGAAAACAGTTATTCGTACAGACAAAGAAGGCTATGTTCACGCGCCTGAAGGCAACGGTCTAGGTATCGAAATGGACTGGGACAAAGTAAAAGAAATGTCTGTGGCATCTTACGTATTCGAATAATCGTATGCCGTTAAAACAAGAATAATTCAATACAGAGACAGCAAAAGACTGACACCTCTTCCTACAACCGCTTCCCTTCTTGTTCTGCTTGAACTGGAAGGGAAAGCATTTGATGTCAGTTGTCCGTCCGAGTATTCGCAAAATTAGACAATATTGGATAGTCACACTATGAAATTGAATACTTCAGAAATAGACTGGAAACTTACCTTCGGCAGCTTTGGATTTGTGTTGCTGCTAGGTATTCTTGCAGTGGTATACCCAGAAGCAGTTAAAAGCACCATGGGTAGCATGTTAGATTTTACCGTAATCAACTTTGGTTCTGGTTTCCTTTGGTACACAATCTTCGCTACTGGCGCTCTACTGTTCCTCGCTTTCTCTAAATACGGCGATATCCGTATGGGTGACAGCAAACCAAAATTCACTAAATTCCAACTATTCGCAATGGCTCTGTCTGCGGGTATGGGTGCAAGTACCATGTACTGGGGTTTCATTGAAGCAGTTTACTACTTCATGGACCCTCAGTTTGGTATCACTGATAAAGCGATGGCAATGGAATACGCGACAGCGTACAACATGTTCCACTGGGGTGCTGCAGGTTGGTTTATCTACCTAATCGTTGCAATTCCGTTTGCGGTAGTATTCTACCTAAAAGGTAGCCGCCGCATGAGTCTAAGTGGTGTTATCAACGCACTATTTAATGACCGTCTACCAGGTTGGGCACAGAAGTTCATCGACCTACTGTTCATCATCACAACACTGGCAGCAACAGCACTGACTCTAGGTCTTGGTATTCCAATGATCTCGTCTAACCTAGCAAGCTTAACTGGCATTCCAGATAACTTAATGTTGGGTATTGGCGTTATCCTAGGTCTATCTGTGATCTTCTCAATGAGCTCGTACATCGGTATCGAAAAAGGTATGGCTCGCCTATCAAGTGCAACGATTTACATCTGTGCGGCGTTTGTGGGCATCATCTTCATCATCGGTCCGTCTGCACTGATCATGAACAACCTAACCAATGGTATTGGTGTGATGCTTTCTGAGTACATCCGCATGAGCACCAACACAGACCCTTACGGTACAACACTGTTCCCACAATACTGGACTGTGTTCTTCCTAGCGAACTGGATCTCTTACTCTCCTGGTGTAGGTGTATTCATCACTAAGATCATCCAAGGTCAAAAACTACGTGACGTAATCCTAATCCTAGTGATTGGTGGCACAATGGGTTCTGCGGTTATCTTTGGTGTGTGCGGTACGTTCTCTATGGACCTAATCAACAGCGGCGCTGTAGATGGCGTGAAACTAATCGCTGATGGTCAACCTACTGAACTGGTTAAACAAATCTTTGATTCAACATCAATTCCTATGGTTCTAACGGCTATCTACCTAGTCACTATGATCCTGTTTACTGTGACAACTCTAGACGGTACATCATACTCTCTAGCGGGTATCGCAACGAAACAACTTGATGATGAAGCGAACGTAAACCCAATGTTCCGTCTGTTCTGGTGTCTACTGCTAACTGCTCTGCCAATCATTTTCCTATTGATTAACGCAGACCTGAACATTCTGAAAGCGTTCCCAGTACTAATTATCGTGTTGATTGTACCTGTGTTCTTTGTTGCGGCAGTGAAGACTCTTCAATACCTAAGCAACAACTACAAAGCAATCATGGCTCACCAAGCTGAGCAAGATAAGCTGCTAGGTCTTGATACTGAAGAAGAAACAGTCTCAGCTGAAACAGCAACGCAAAAACCAGCTATCCAAGCGTAAGTTTGAAGTAGTTTGGCAAATAGAAAATAAGTCATAAGTCAAAGGCACCTTCGGGTGCCTTTTTTCATGCCTGCGCTCTAGTGAGCGTCGCATATTAAATTCAAAAACGTCCCCCCTTCAAAACCGTTACAACGTAAAAGTGTCTGTGAAGAGTTAAGGTGACTGTCCCCACAAGAGGAAGACAGAACAGAATTATGGTGTCTGTCCCTATAAGAGGGACAAGCGGTCAGTCTGCTTGAGAACCATTAGGCATAAAAAAGACCACCCGAAGGTGGTCTAGAAAACTAAATCGCTGTCGATTACTCGTCGTCAGCTTTTGGTGCAACTTTCTTCTTCGGAATAAAGACGCTGTCACCCACAGCCACGTTTTGGTAGAAACCTTTATCGCGCTTAACTGGTTTCTTCGGCGCTTTCTTCGTGGTTTGCTTGTTCTTATTGCGGTAATCCACTTTACCGTTACGAGAAACAGGCTGCTTAGGTCTTAATCCTTTAAACTTACCTTCTAAGCCTTCCAGTGTAGAGAAAGCAAGATCTTGATGTAGGTATGCTTCAACGCGCTTAAAGCTGTCCCAGTCTTTAGGACCCACTAATGAGATTGCATCGCCTTTGTTGCCCGCGCGACCAGTACGACCTACACGGTGAACGTATTCTTCTGTGTGTTTAGGCATGTCGAAGTTAATTACGTGAGTCACGTTGGCAATATCAAGACCACGAGAAGCGACATCGGTCGTTACCAGGATCTTAAATACAGCACGCTCAAACTGACTCATGATCGTATTACGTTGAGTCTGGTTCAAGTTACCGCTCAGCGCGATAGCCTTCAGCTTTTTCTCATTTAACTTAGCAGTTAGACGCTCAGTATCATCACGAGTTGCAGTAAAGATGATCACCTGACGATATTCAGACTCTTCCAATACTCGCTCTAGAATGGCTTCTTTATGATCCAAGTGATCACACAGGTAGAACTTTTGGGTGATGTCTTGGTGTTCTTGGTTAGAGATACCTACTGCGATACGCTTTGGTGAGTCTTGCATCTCAGCCGCAATGTCGTTCACTTCAGCGTGATCCAGCGTTGCAGAGAACATCAGCGTTTGACGACGACGATGCTTGGCAGCATTGTTAATACGACGAAGTTCTGGTGCAAAACCCAGATCCAACATACGGTCAGCTTCGTCTAGCACTAGCGTTTCTAGACCATCAAGAAACAGAGATTTATGCTCAAGGTGGTCAGCTAGGCGTCCAGGTGTTGCGACGATAAATTTCGGGTAGCGGCGCAGCGCTTTTACTTGGTCGTTAAAGTTCTCACCACCCACGATAAGCGTAGCGTCGTAAGTTAGACCACCAAGCATTGCACGCAGCTCACCATAAACCTGTTTCGCAAGTTCACGAGTCGGTGCCAAAATCAAACCACGAGGATCTTTTGCTGAAAACGCTTTTGACTTAAGCGATTTGTGAAGCATAGGCAGCACAAACGCTAAGGTTTTGCCTGAACCGGTTTTTGATGAAGCAAGCAAATCTTTACCAGCAATTGCCACAGGAATTGCTTGTTTTTGGATATCTGTTGGCTTCTTAAACGCGTAGTGGTTCAAGTTTTTCAATAAGCGATTATCTAAGCCTAAATCTTTAAACTGCAAAGTATTCTCCAAGGTCAGTTTCGGCATCACGCCGTCAATTAAAATTCAACACTCTATGATACCTCGAAAGCAGGCAAAATGGATAGAGATCACAGAAAATAATCGCTGCAGTCCTTGACGAAATTATGAACACCAACCTCTAACACTAGTACGTTTTTACGACACTCGCGCTAAAAGTAGCTAAATTCTTGGAATATTTTGACTTTTCTATACTGTGTAAATTGTTTAAATAGAGCTACACTATGTTTGTTGCTATACATTCACACGTATAGGACATTATTGATACTTACAAAATGCAAGGAGTTCATCCATGAACAAAATGTTTATCGCAGCTGCAGCGACTTCAGTTCTTCTACTAGCTGGTTGTGCATCAGGTCCAGACGAAGCAACAACTGCAAAACTAGACGAACTAAGCAACCAAGTAAGTCAGCTAAGCCAAGACGTTAACTCTCTAAAATCTGACGTGAACAAAGCTGGCGGTGCAGCAATGGCAGCACAAGAAGAAGCAGCACGCGCTAACGAACGTATCGACAACATCGCTCAATCTTACACTAAGTAAGATTTAGCTTGTTGTTCACTACGTTTGGGTTGCGATAGCAACTGGAAAAGCAGTGAACTCACCTATGAGCTCATAAATTAAATCCGATATCATTGATATCGGATTTTTTTGTACTATTGTTCGGCAAACACTCGCATCGTCAGTTTTTAAGAGACTTAATTAAGACTGATGTATCCATGCGCCCTAAGCCCTGCTCTTGCAAACGAGCGTAACGCTGATCCACTTCTTTGGTTAGCGGAAGCTCGACACCCAAACGCTCCGCTTCTTCGATACAAAAGCCCAAATCTTTGCGCATCCAGTCAATCGCAAAACCAAAATCAAACTTATCTTGTGCCATGGTATTTGCGCGGTTTTCCATTTGCCATGAGCCAGCTGCGCCAAACTTAAGCGTATCGACTACTTGTGCGATATCTAAGCCCGACTTCTCTGCTAAAATCAGAGCCTCGCTCAATCCTTGTAGAACGCCAGCAATACAGATTTGGTTCACCATCTTACAACGTTGACCTTGACCGCTTTCACCTAGCAAAGTGCTTTGCTTGGCGTAAACATCCATAATCGGCGCCACGCTGTCGAACACTGCTTGCTCACCGCCGCACATAATCGTAAGTACACCATTTTCAGCACCTGCTTGACCACCAGAAACTGGCGCATCAATAAAGGCGATACCTTGCTCTTTAGCTGCTTGTGACAGCTCCATCGCTAAATTTGCCGATGTGGTGGTGTGATCCACCAGCACTGTGCCTGGTTTTAAACCAGCTAGTACACCATCTTCGCCATAAATCACGCTACGTACGTCGTTGTCATTGCCTACACAAACAAACACCACATCACAGCCTTGAGCCGCTTCTCTTGGCGTTTGACAAGCTACACCTTGATACTCAGCTTGCCACTTTTCTGCTTTGGCAAAAGTACGGTTATATACGCGTGTCGTGTAGCCCGCTTTACTTAGATAACCCGCCATCGGATAGCCCATCACACCAAGACCGATGAAAGCAACGGTTTTGCTCTCCATGTTTTACTCCCATATTATTTTTATATTGGCTCTATCGCTCCAGCACTCGAAAATTTGATAGAGTTAGAATGCTACTCACAATGACGTAAATTGATTTTTTTGGCTAATGCTTTTTTGCAAATATTCACTCGGTTCGCCATCGTTTTTGTGTAAAAATGCTCCTCCTCTCAATTCTTTATTTGCAACAAGATGAACTTTAAAGCTGCTATTTTTGATATGGATGGTTTGCTATTGGATACAGAACGCCTTTGTATGCGTGTATTCAAGCAAGCTTGTGAGACCTTAGGCTTTCCATTCCATAAAGATGCTTATCTCAACATCATTGGACGAAACGCCGCTGGCGTAGAGAAAATCCTTGCTCAAGCTTATGGTGATGATCTTCCTGCCATTCACCAAGAGTGGAAACGCAACTATGATGCGATCACTCATCATCAGGCGATTGACGTTAAGCAAGGCGTGGTAGAGCTACTGCAATGGTTAAACGCCAACAACATTCCTACCGTAGTGGCAACCTCTACTCGTAAAGAATTGGCTGAAATTAAGCTGAGGCTCGCAGGTTTAGATGGTTACTTTGACGGTTTAACTTGTGGTTGTGAGGTCCGTAACGGTAAACCAGATCCTGAAATCTACCTATTGGCAGCAGAGCGTATTGGTGTAGAACCAAACCTGTGTCTGGCGTTTGAAGACTCTTCGAATGGCGTTATCGCGGCAGTTTCTGCTGGTATGCAAACCTATCAGATCCCAGATCTTGTTGAGCCTAGTGAGGAGATCATCGCGCTTGGTCATAAGATCAAACCATCACTGTCGGCGGTGTTAGAAGAGCTGAAAGCAAACTGATAACAAGAGGAGTCTTGAAAGGCTCCTTTTTATTAGCATTGATTAACAGGTATATATTTTCGAATTGCCCGTTTTCATTCTTACACGCGGAAACCTCACGCTAGAACAATAGCTTATTTCGCCCCTTCTTGCTTAGCTTATACCCAAGTAACCTTGAGATGCTAGGTTTAGTGGGTTTAAATCAAGAATCGATAACAAGGTATGCAAGCTAAGGCAACTCACCCTTTTTGAGCATGTTATTGACCCGATTGCTGCGTTAAACAACTTGGAAAAAGCCGGCTATTACGCTGCGTTACTTTCCTTAAACTCGAATCAATGACAACGCTCTGAATCCTGCATCTTGAAGTCACTTGGGTATATTATGTCCCGCTTCATAACTTGCCTCCTTTCTTACCATTTTCGTATGCGGACCAGTTACTCTTTGCCTTGCCAAAGAGTAACCAGAAAGGCGTTCTAGTATATTTGATGCTGTCCGGTCAGTTTTAGGTGTTCCCGACACCGAAAACTTAAAAATTCTGTCCTGAATTTTTACCTAGTATAACCTTTACCCCTAGATAATTAGTCACGCTATATTATAAGAAAAACCACAATTTCACACACTTGTTAAAATAACCCAAAACAAGTTATCAATCATTGAACAAAAATAAATAACAATGAGAAAGATTGATAAATCAATATTAAGCAATTTATTTTTTTTAGAACACAATATTGAAATCCTTCATAAAACTTTACCTTAGAGTCAATAACTGATTAAGCCCCCAACCAACCACTGATAAGTCGTATTTCCACGCTAACATCAACCGGTTAATGCAAATTTATAAGCCATTGAAATGATGAGTATTACTAGCACTTTAACTATCATTACCCCTTATAACCCTCATTCTGCCATAAGACTTATGTCTAATTACTATCCTACCCTTTTTAGGATAAATTACTTCTCGTAATTCGGTAGCATGACGCCATTTTTAGTTATATAAGCTTTTATAAAAACAACGAGCCATCTTTTATAGCTAATAAATACAAATATAAAATGAAATATCGTCATTTGCCTTTAATTTGTATAAACCATAATTAATTATGGATCTTTTTTGTAATAAAAATACAGATAACTACTCCGCTAAGTTTTCATACAGTGAGTAAATAGCATTTATTAAAATAACACAACTTAGATGTGTGAATGAAAGGAATCACAATGAGCAGTACTTTAGAGTCCGTGCCTTTACGAGAAGATAAGCCCCAAGTCAGTAACGATGAACTTACTTATGAACAGCAACATAAACCAAGCTCGGAATTTGATTCCCGTGAACAATATCTAGAAAACGAATTGCAAATAATGGCGCCTAAACGCTGGCGTCCAAATTTGCCATTTAAAGATTATCGATTTGAGGTAGAAGATACGATACCCGCAATGGCAGGGACGATTGGTAAGATTGTTATGGTGGGAGCCATTGCCGCCACCTTTGCAGGCGCTTTGGGGCTCAATGAAGGCTTTATCTTAGAAAATGTTCGATATGAATTACTGATAGCCTCCATTTTCATTATTCTTTTCTCAGGCTTTTTACTACCCACCGCTAACCTTGCAGGTACACACGGTCCACTGATCCCTTTAATTCCTATCGTCGTAGCCGCCGGCGGGCATCCGATGGCTTTTGGGTTGCTGATTGGCGCGTTTGGCTTAATCTTAGCCATCAGCAAAGGTGGCAGCATGTTGGCAAATCTCACCAGTAAAGGCGTGTGTGGCGGTTTATTGCTCTACCTTGGCTTTGTGGGAACTGTCTCTCAAGTTAAAAAGCTGTTCGCTTGGGCTGAGGGGATCGGTATGAGTCATATTGCCTTTGTGGTGATCTTTTGCACCATTATTTTATATGCTTTATTAGAACATTTTCGTAAACGTTGGCTAGCTGTGCCTCTGAGTTGCTTGCTAGGTGGTAGTTTAGCTTTTGCCATGGGTGCGCCGTTTTCTTTCCAAACCGAACCTGGTTTACCCAATATGAACCCAATGTATTGGTGGGGGGAGAATAGTGGCTGGATGCTAGGTTTACCTACGATTGAACATTTCATGGTGGTATTACCTTTTGCGATTTTAGCCGTGGCTATGTGGTCACCTGACTTTTTAGGGCATCAAGTGTTTCAAAAAATCAGTTACCCTGAACGTACAGAAAAAGTCCATATGAATATTGACGATACCATGACCACGGCTTCAATTCGTCAAACGTTCGGTTCTCTGCTCGGCGGTGCTAATTTTACTTCTTCATGGGGTACTTATATCGTGCCAGCGGCGATTGCTAAACGTCCTATTCCTGCTGGCGCTTTGCTGACCGCACTGTTCTGTATCATAGCCGCGATTTGGGGCTACCCAATGGATTTAGCAATCTGGCAACCTGTACTTTGCGTTGCGCTGATTGTTGGGGTATTTGTGCCATTGCTAGAGGCAGGAATGGAAATGACGCGAGAAGGGAAAACCACCCAATCGGCAGCCATTGTTGTATTTTCGTCCGCACTGGTTAACCCAGCATTTGGTTGGTCTCTCACCATGCTATTAGACAATCTAGGCTTAGTCGGCTGTAAAGAACGTAGCGGTGAACTGAGTAAAATGAACCGTTGGGTGCTGCCAGGGATTATGTTTGTGGTACTAACGAGCGTGATGGCACTAGTGGGTCTACTACCTGGGATACCAGCAATCATTCCAAGTTTTCGTTAACCATTAGACAAAACCGCCTTTCTAGTTACTCTTTGGTAAGACAAAGAGTAGCTAGACCGTTTTAACAAAGCGAAAGAAAATCACCCATCGAACTAAGCAGCACTTCTCAGCTCTCAATTTTCAATTCTCACCCACTCCAATCTATACCCCCAACAATCCCATGGTTGCACTCTTTAAATTAATTGATAATAATTATCATTCAGTTAATTAAGAGGTGGTTATGAATCCATTGCAGCCTGTCTACAACGCATACTTCAAAGCACAAGATCGATTTGTTCAACATCGAGCACCCGATGGTTTCGAGCCAGACATAATTCAAGACTACATCCATTGGTCGATGACAATTGCCTCCTACTACGAAGAAGGCTCGGAGTACGAAAGCATCTTGCTATGTGAGTTGTATCTACGCCGGCTGTATTTCCATATGTTGGAAGCGATTCAAAACCCCAAACATAGCCGAATCTTCCGCCGAGTCTGCTTAGACTCAATCCATACTCCCTTACTTTGCCTCAAACGTTACTACTACCAATGGGAAGACGGCGACATCAAATTTCTAAAACTACAACAACAATTAAGGTGTATCCAAGCGCCGCACGACTAACAAAAGGACCTGATATGACACAGAAATTTCGAATTGAAAAGGACAGCATGGGGGAAGTCAAAGTTCCATCGTTTGCCTTATACCAAGCTCAAACACAGCGTGCTGTCGACAACTTCCATTTTAGCCAACACAAAATGCCTGTGGCATTTATTCAAGCCTTAGCGTACGTCAAACAAACCGCTGCAACCACTAATGCTCAACTAGGTTTGCTGGAGGGGGATATTGCCGTCGCGATTGAAGAAGCGGCGCAAACCATTATTGATGGACATCATACAGAACACTTTCCGATCGATGTATTTCAAACTGGATCCGGCACCAGTTCAAATATGAATGCCAATGAAGTCATCGCCACACTTGCCAGCGCAAAGCTCGGTGCACCAGTCAATCCAAACGACCACGTCAATATGGGACAAAGCAGTAATGATGTGATTCCAACTGCGATTCAAGTCAGTAGTGCACTCACCATTGAAAACAGTCTATTACCCGCTTTAGAGCACTTAATTTCCAGCCTGAAGAGTAAACGCAAGCAAATAGGGCAGAACGTGAAAACCGGTCGTACCCATCTGATGGATGCGATGCCGATTACTTTCGATCAAGAACTTGGTGGTTGGCAGTATCAAATTGAGCATGCCAAGCAAGCCATTGAGCATCAACTCACAGCTGTTAAAGCACTCGCTCAAGGCGGAACAGCGGTGGGAACAGGTATAAATGCTGATCCACGTTTTGCTGCAGCCTTTGCTGATAATCTCACCCAAGCAACCCGCTGTCACTTTACTGCCAGTGAAAACTTCTTCTTTAACTTAAGTAGCCAAGATGCCATCGTGGCGCTGTCTGGTGCACTCAAAACAGCCGCTGTGGCGATACTGAAAATTTCAAATGATCTACGTTGGATGAATTCAGGACCACTCGCCGGACTTGGCGAAATTGAACTACAAGGCTTACAACCGGGCTCATCGATCATGCCAGGAAAAGTAAATCCTGTTATTCCAGAAGCTGCTGCAATGGCTGCTGCGCAAGTAATTGGCAACGATACGACTATCACGGTTGCAGGGCAATCAGGCAACTTCCAACTGAACGTCATGCTACCTGTGGTTGCACACAATATACTCGAAAGCATTGAATTGCTGAGTAATAGCGCCACTGCCTTAGCAGACAAGGCTATCGCAAGTTTTAATGTTCGCGAAGATAACCTCAAGCAAGCCCTCGACAAAAACCCGATTCTTGTAACTGCCCTTAACCCGGTAATTGGTTATCTAAAAGCAGCCGACATCGCCAAAAAAGCCTATGCCGAAGGCAAAGCTATCATTGATGTTGCTGACAGAGAAACGGACCTTGGACGAGAAGTTCTTGAGCGTTTACTTGCCCCTGCGAAACTTACCCAAGGTGGGCTTGCTGAATAGATTCAATCGAGTAATCCAAAAGAAATCAAAGTGCCTTACTGGTTACTCTTTGGCAAAGCAGAGAGTAACCTGAACACTGACATGAGAGGCAAATAAGCCCGCAAACTTCTATGCGGGATACACCAACTCAAAGAAGCTAAAATAACACCCATTCCAAACACTCAGATCTCGCCTCGAAATATCTAAAATCTCGGTTCTCCACTCTACTCTCTCCCATCTATCTCATAAATTCATCACTTGATGAATATGTGGGGAATTATGTTACTTTTCTTCACCTTACTAAAAACACTACTCTATAGCTAAGTTAAAGATTTGATCACATTGCAGCCAGAGAATTTCAACTAAGCTGCATATATCACCAAGTGAACTAGAGACTAAGTGCATGAAAAAACTTCTGTTAAGCGCCCTATTCCTCATCACACTCAATGCTTGTACACCTATCGAAAAAGAGAAAGCACTTGGCACTCTTGAACGTGACCGAGTCACCTTCTCTGCCACAGCAAATGAAATCATCCGCGAGTTACCGGTCAAAGAAGGCAGCATGGTCAATGAAGGCGATGTACTGGTGAAATTGGACAGTAAAAACCAACAAGCCCTGCTCGCTCACGCAATTGCCGAACAAGCCAAAGCGGATGCCTACTTGCTGAAACTCACCAATGGTGAACGCCCTGAAGATATTGCTGCGGCTCAAGCGCGCGTCGTGCGTAGCCAAGCACAACTTACCGAAGCGCAAAAGAACTACCAGCGTAAAGCAGAACTGGTAGCGAAGAAGCTGATCAGCCAATCCGAAAAAGATACCGCGCTTGCTGCGCGTGATTCGGCTCGTGCAGAGTTAGACTCTGCCAACGAAGAATTCGCCAAACTAACCGCAGGCTCTCGCCTTGAAGACATCGAACAAGCTAAAGCGGCGCTTGCGGCAGCCGAGGCAGATGTCGCGCTTGAAGAGCAAAAACTGGCGGAGCTCACCATTGTCGCCACCCGCTCTGGCGTGCTGGATAACCTACCGTACAACTTAGGTGAGCGCGTGCCTGTTAACGGAATTGTCGCGGTAGTGCAAGCCAGCCAGATCCCTTATGCACGCGTTTATGTTCCTGCCAGTCACCGTGTCGATTTTATTGCCGGTAAAGCGGTGAAAGTGCATGTTGATGGTGTCGAGCAAGCCTTTAACGGTACTGTACGCTGGGTATCAACCGAACCATCATTTACCCCTTACTATGCACTCACTGAAGAGGAGCGCTCTCGCCTGATGTACTTGGCAGAAGTGGACCTAACCCAAGCGGCAATCAAATTACCTTCAGGTTTAGCCGCGCAAGTGGATCTTAGTGAGGAGTAACCATGTCAGATTATGCAATTCAAGCCAGCGACGTGGTGAAAAAATTCGGTGATTTTACCGCGATTGAAGGCATCAACCTCAATGTACCTAAAGGCAGTATCTATGGTTTCCTGGGTCCTAATGGTTGTGGCAAATCAACCACCATTCGCGTGTTGACTGGCTTGCTCAGCCCAACCTCTGGCAACGTCGATGTGTTGGGGTTAGCGATCCCCAAACAGTCGGAGCTACTACGTTTAAAAATCGGTTATATGACACAGAAATTCTCTCTCTATGATGATCTTACGGTAGAAGAAAACTTGCAGTTTATTGGGCAGATATTCGGTATGCCAAATAGCGAACTGCGCAATCGCATCAACCAACAACTTGGCATTTATGGACTCGATCAACGCAGAAAGCAACGCGTTAGCGGCATGAGTGGCGGACAGAAACAGCGCCTTTCTCTTGCGGCTGCAACGATGCACAAACCTGAATTACTGTTCCTTGATGAGCCCACTTCGGCGGTAGACCCTGAGAATCGCCGTGAGTTTTGGGAGCAGTTGTTTGATCTCAGCGATCAAGGTACCACCATCTTAGTCACGACCCACTACATGGATGAAGCTGAACGCTGCCACCGCCTCGCCATTATGGAGTCAGGGCTAATTCGCGCCGATGGTGAACCAGAACGTCTCATGGCTGAAATGGGCGTGAATATTGTGGAAGTCAAAGCCCCTTCGCTACGAGCACTGAAAGAGAAGCTCCTGCAACGCCCACAAGTGCGCTCAGCGGCGCAACTGGGTATCCGCCTACGCGTTTTGATTTATGATCAAGTAACCAACCCGATGGAGTGGCTTGCCAATGAGTTCCCTGAACTAAAAGGCGCTGAAATGAATATCGCCCGTCCAAGTTTAGAAGATGTGTTTGTTACCGTTACCGGGGAGGGACGCCAATGATCAAGAGTCTCGCCCGAATGAAAGCGGTGATGATCAAAGAGATCCGCCAGCTTTCTCGTGATCGCATTACCTTTGGTATGGTGGTGATGATCCCGCTTATTCAGCTGCTACTGTTTGGCTTTGCAATTAATACCGATGTGCGCAATATTCCTGTTGCAGTGGTTGATCAAAGCCAAAGTGCCGCTGGTCGTGTGCTAACTGAATCTGTTCGCGTCACGCAAGTGGTCGATATCACCCAGCGTTTTGCCACTCCACAAGAGGCAGAGCAAGCGATACAAGAGGGTCTAGTGCGAGCTGCGTTGATTTTACCGTCTGACCTTACTCAACGCATGGTGCAAGGGCGTGAACTCGGGCAATGGATCGTCGATGGCTCCGATACCATGATCAGTGCTGCAATACTGGGCTTACAAAGTATGCCCCTGACGGATTTCGATTTTGAGATCAAACCTCAAGTGCATAAAACCTTCGAAGTCGCGTTGTTTTATAATCCCAGCCAGCGCTCTGCGGTTAACATCGTTCCTGGCTTACTCGGCGTGATTCTTACAATGACGATGATTCTGTTTACCAGTGCTGCCATCGTACGTGAACGTGAAAGAGGCAACCTAGAGCTACTCATCACGACACCGATCCATTCGATGGAGCTGATGGTCGCGAAGATCGTACCTTATATCTTCGTGGGTTTAATTCAGGTCGGGATCATTCTCGGATTAGGTCATTTTATTTTTGGTGTCCCTATCAATGGCGCGCTCAGCCAAATTTTACTGGGGACATTGTTGTTTATCGCTGCTAGCTTGACTTTGGGGCTGGTTATTTCGACTGTTGCAAGTACCCAGTTGCAAGCGATGCAGATGACGGTATTTATCCTGCTGCCATCGATTTTGCTGTCGGGTTTTATGTTCCCTTACGAAGCCATGCCAGTGGCAGCGCAGTGGATATCCGAGGTATTACCGGCGACTCACTTTATGCGCTTAATACGCGGGATAGTATTACGCGGAGCAGATTTAGCTGATTTGTGGCGAGATAGTCTGTGGCTTGCTGCCTTTACGGTTATTGGCTTAATGGTTGCCTCTAAACGCTTTAAAAAGTCCCTCGACTAAATTCAACCGACATCACTTCCCTACTGCGCGATCGGTTTACGAGTAAACGGATCGCGCTTTTCCTTTACACCAAGTAAACTTGTTACTTCGGGCTCAGTTATCGCTATAATCTCAGCCGTAACCAATCCGAATAAGATCAAAAATTAATAGAATGAAGAGATCATAATGACAAACTATTTTGAAAGCCCTTTTGTTGGCAAACCGATTGAAGACCAAATCACCAACCCAAACATCATTGTGGGTAAACACAGTTACTACTCGGGTTATTACCACCAGCACAGCTTTGATGACTGTGCACGCTACTTGATGCCTAACCGCGATGATGTCGATAAGTTGATCATTGGCAGCTACTGTTCAATTGGCTCAGGTGCGGCTTTTATCATGGCAGGTAACCAAGGTCACCGTCACGATTGGGCGAGTACCTTTCCGTTTTTCTACCAAGAGAACCCTTTGTTTGCCGGTGCCAATGATGCTTTTGAACGTGCGGGCGATACCGTAATTGGTAACGATGTTTGGATTGGCTCTGAAGCGATGATTATGGCTGGGGTAAAAATCGGAGATGGTGCAGTCATTGCCTCACGCGCAGTCGTCACCAAAGATGTTGAGCCCTATTCAATCGTTGGTGCTAACCCTGCCAAACATATTCGCTACCGTTTTGCCGCCGAAGAAATTGCGATGTTATTAGAAATGCAGTGGTGGAACTGGGGTGATGACGCGTTGCAAGGTGCAATGCCATTACTAAGCTCGCAGGATATCGCCGCGCTTTATCGCTACTGGCGTGAAAACGTACAAAAATAATCTTCAATGGCGCCCCTCTGGGCGCCATTTGTCCATTTATGTGTGCCAGATGCGCATATTGTTAGCTTGCTCTCACTATTTACCGACCTAGATCATTGAGTTAAGGGGGCGATATTCTATATATTTCGCTCTAGTTAAATTGATTCAGAGCAGTGGAAATGGGGAACAATTTAGATATCCAAAGTATTTTTGTCTTAGTTAAAATGCATGAACTAAGAAACGTAAAGCTAGTCGCGGACGCGGTAGGGAAAACCTCTAGTGCAGTCAGTAAAATCTTATCTAAACTTAAACTTCATTTCGAAGACCCGCTATTTATTCAGACCCGCAAAGGTTTCGAACCCACTACGTTTATCGAAACCAACATCAGTCACTTTGAAGCTATTTTGGCTACCTTTGACTCTATTCAGCCGACAGACTTTGATCCACAAACGCTTAAACAAGAAATTATCCTATATGGACACGCGTTATTTTGGGACAACTTTGGCGACAAGCTCTATTTAGCCCTGCGTAAAGAAGCGCCCCATGCCAAATTTTCCATGCGTCAATGGAACCTGGAAGCACGCACGCGTCTTATTGAAGGGGAAAATTCCGTGCTATTTGGTATTTACGATGAAACTCTGCCACAAGTTATTCAGCAAAAAGCGTTATGTAATATCTCCCCTGCTTTTTATGTTCGCGACGATCATCCCGCGCAAACTTTTGAAGAACTAAAGCAATATCCCTTTGTGATCACAAGAAACCCTGGCTGGAATGACGTGCGCTATCCGCTATTTGAGCGTCTGGCTAGCCTTGGACATCGTATTACCGCAGATGTCGAAGTCGAAAATACCTTAACCATCGAAAATATCGTCACCAATTCCGATCACTTCTCTTTTACCATGTCACGAGTGATCCCTAAAAACTGCCGAGCAATTGGGCTTCCGCTCACAAATCTCAATCTTCATTGCGTGATGAGTTTTCACCGCGCGAAACAAAACGATCCGCAAAAAACCTGGCTTTACAACGTTGGCGAACGCGTACTATCCAGTTTAAGCAATTAATAAATAACAACTTATTTATCAAGCCTTTTGAACGTCATTTTTCTAGCCTCACTTTATGTGGGGCTTTTTTTATCGCTTAACAAAAAGTCAAATCGCACAACAATCAACCTAAACGTTCATTATGTGAACTCAGACACGGTAATTTCCAAAATGGAAATTCTGCATTTCCTGTAAACGTGAGCCAAGTCTCATTAATATTCACCACATCGAGAGGGGCACAGCCCAAAACCTAAATAAATAAGAAGAAGATCAAATTATGAAAAAAGCACTAGTTATCGCATTGTCAGTACTTTCAGTTTCAGCTTTCGCAGCGCACGCAGCATTTTCAAGCCACGCTGTTAATGGTCAAGCTCAACAAACTGAACAAGTAATTAAAGCTATCGGCAACGGCGCAATCAGCTTCGGTATGTCTGCTAGCCAAATTGAAAACGCAGTGAAATAAGAAATAAAGTCAGCTCAACACGATTCACAAATTAAAAATCAGTAATAAAGGAAAACATCATGAAAAAAGCACTAGTTATCGCACTATCAATCTTCTCTGTTTCAGCATTCGCAGCACACTCATTCACTGCAAATGTATCAACAGAGCAAGCTATTAAAGGCTTCGCAACTGGCGCAATCAGCGTTGGTATGTCAGCAAAACAAATTGAAAAAGCAATTAACTAATTTAAACCAATCAGCTCAACACTTAACGACAACACTGAAAAGGAAAAGGTAAACACTATGAAAAAAGTACTAGTTATCGCGCTATCTATCTTCTCTATTTCTGCTTACGCTGCCCATACCAATGCTCATGTAACGGCAGAACAAGCGATTAAGGGTGTTGCGTCAGGCGCGATTATTATTGGTATGACACCAAAACAAATTCAAAACGTACTGAAATAACCATTGTTATATTGATTAGTCATTCAAACAACTAAAATGAAAAAGGTAATAACTATGAAAAAAGCTCTGATTATCGCGTTATCTATTTTCTCGGTTTCTGCTTTTGCTACCCAAGCTAACACAGCGACGGTATCAGCAGAGCGAGTTGCTCAAGGTCTTGCTCGTGGTGCGATTAGCGTTGGCATGTCGCATGCACAAATTCAGCAAGCCATTTAATAAAAAATCGGTCATTAGTCGACGATGACCAACAAAACATTGAAGAGGTTTTACTATGAGAACGGCAATTGTTATTGCTTTGTCCCTGTTATCATTCTCAGCATTTGGCGTACACGCAGCCAATCAACAAGATGACGCAGACAATCATGACAAATCAGCCAAGGCAGAAGTGACAACAGAGCAAACCATTAAAGCGATTGCTACTGGCGCTATTGCCATTGGCATGTCACCAAAGCAAATTGAACATGCAGCAAAAAGCATGAAATGATTTTTGGCTCAAGGAGGAGCGGTTTTTCCCAAACTCCAATTTATAATTAATCTAATAACGCCCTACACCCACTAATCTCTCACCAGTGTCTACCCAACGGGATCATTCCCCTCAACTCTCAACTCTCAACTCTCAACTCTCAACTCTCAAAAATGTTATCACTCGCCAATAAACCGCATGGCATACATTACAAAAACGTTAAACATTCTAGCTATTGATCAGCAAACTGATCGGTTATATCAGCGTATTTTTTTCTAAGACAGCTTGTTGCATTTTATTGCAGATTATTTCACCAGATGGCGGTTTAGACGTAAATTTTCTTTTTTGGTTTACGCTTTTTATCAATAGTTTATATCGCTTTTGGCGAAACTAAAGACACTAAAAGAAGTGATCCGGCTGGATATTATGAAACCCTTATAGGACAAGGGCTAGCGGCTAAATTGCAATTTTGGAATTTATCTTTGTAAATTTATCAATTAAAGATTCGTAACAGAAGTGTTAAGTTAGCGGGGTTGGTCATACTGAACAAATCATTCGTAAGATCGAGAATGTTTTAACAGTTTGAATATGGATGTTTACCAACATCTCCAATTAACAATTTCAAATTGTTGCCCAATTTTTCGCCCATATGTTTGCTTATCATATGGGCGCTTTTTTTTGCCTGTTTCTTACCAGGCTATTGTTAATTGGGTTGTGGCTGATAACGCCCAGGTTTATGGTTCATCGCTAAAATCAGATTTGTCACCACCGCACCAACGACCGATAACGCAATCAAACTCCAATGCACAATAAACAGCGACATAAATACTATGCTGCAATCAAGCGCCATCTGCACTTTACCTGCACGGATGCCAAAGCGGTCTTGTAGAAACAGGGCGAGGATATTAAAACCGCCTAAGCTCATCTTATGACGAAAGATAACCAGCATCCCTGTACCAATCAATCCTCCACCAATAAGCGCTGCGTACACCTCGTGAAGCTGTTTTAACTCTATAACATAGTGTAAATGGTCTACTGCTAACGATACGATTGCCACTGCGACAAAAGTGTTGATGGTAAAGCGCCACCCCATACGAGTAATTGATAAGTAGTAGAAAGGCAGATTGAGGGCAAAGAAGACTTGTCCGAAACTAAAGTCGGTCACTTTAGTAATAAAAATTGCCAAACCAGCCGTCCCACCCGTAAGCAGCCCGACTTGATTGAAGAAGATGACGCCTAATGAAACCAATGCGCTACCCAAAATGAGCGCCAATAAGTTTTCATAAAGGGAATGATCCTTATCCATATATGCTTTCCTTTGCTTTCTCCCTTGTAAACAGCACAAGGGCATATTTTCCGTGCCATAAAATGGCGTCAGAGGTCAAAAATGTCGAATAAATAGCAAAAAAAACGCCACGCGCAAGCGTAGCGTTAAGTTTACACTGAGTGACGAAATCAAGTTCAATCACTCGACACGTTTATTATTCGACACCGTGTGGCTCCACAATTTCAACTGGCACACCATTTTGCGCCAGAATTACCGCACGTGCCTTAGCGTCAGACTTGTTCATCGCTTGTAGCCACCAAGTCAATTCCTCTGGTACACCAAGGATCTTCTTACTGCCATCACTACGAGTCAGTGGCTCATGAGCTTCTAAATACACGCTGCGATCCGGCTCTAGACTTAGCTTCACAGGTTCATTTATCACGGTCACCTTGATGCCAAGGTCAACTTGGCTAAACAACCACTCAATATCTTTTGGATCCATACGAATACAGCCGGCGCTCACACGCATACCGATACCAAAGTCTTTGTTAGTGCCATGAATAAGGTAATCGCCTTTACCATGCGCTAGGCGCAGAGCGTATTCACCTAATGGGTTATCCGGACCCGCAGGCACTACCGCAGGAAGTTCAATGCCTTTCGCTGCGTATTCTTTGCGAATCGAATTTGGTGGCGTCCAAGTCGGGTTTGGGCGTTTTTGGCTGATCTTAGTCACCATTTCAGGTGTATCGCGCCCAATACGACCAATTCCTACTGGGAAGATATGTACAATATCGCTCTCTGGCTCGAAGTAATACAAACGTAGCTCCGCCAAATTAATCACAATCCCTTTGCGTTCAACGTTAGGTAAAATGACTTGTGTCGGAATAGTGAGTACGTAGCCTTCAGCAGGCAAAAAAGGATCCACCCCTTGGTTTGCCGCCATCAAGGCAAGAAAGCCAATATCATATTGCTTAGCAATATCAGCCATGCTTTCACCCTTTTGAATCTGGTGAAACTGGATTCTACCGACAATATTGCTGCCTTCCGGTGGCAATTGATAACTGGTCGCCCAAGCAGAGGCGCTAAAACAACTAAAGATAAGAAGCAGCTTACGCAGCATTACACAGAATCCTTGGCATCTTGAAAGAGGCGTAAGGTTAGCTCTCTTTCGCTTTTGTGATCAACTATTGGATGCGGATATGACAAGGTATTTACATTATTCCATAACCAAGGCTTATGAACATACTTGTCTGGGACATCAGCAAGCTCAGGTACCCAGCGGCGCACAAACTCGCCTTTGGGGTCAAAGCGCTCACCTTGAGTGATAGGGTTAAAAATGCGGAAATAAGGTTGACCATCACAACCAGTCGACGCACTCCACTGCCAGCCGCCGTTATTGGCAGCATAATCACCATCTATCAGCTTGTACATAAAGTATTTCTCGCCTTCATGCCAATGGATATGAAGATCCTTAGTCAGAAAACTTGCCACAATCATTCTTAGACGATTGTGCATCCACCCAGTGGCGTTTAACTGTCGCATCGCTGCATCAACAATAGGATAGCCAGTGTTACCCAATTGCCACGCAGACAAATAGCTGTCGTTATTTAGCCACGTTACTTTTTCTGTCCAACTGACGAAGTTGCGTCCTTTAGATAATTTTGGCTCAAAATAAATTAAATGCTGATAAAAATCGCGCCAAATGAGTTCGCTTAGCCAAGTTTGGCGTCCATTACTCAAGTGCGGCGTCTCACCATACATCAACCTCGCGGTGCATTGACGCACGGACAACGCACCTATTGCAAGATAAGGCGACAATCTACTTGTTCCCTCAATGGCAGGAAAATCGCGTAGCTCTTGGTAATCATCGATATCTTGTCGGCAAAAATCACGCAAGATCTGGCGAATCGCCTTCGTCTCAACCACATATTGCTGGCTTGACTCTCGCGGGTAGTCAAAAGGGGAATCTGCTGACAATATCAGCGACTCAAGTTCTATCTGCTCGACATCTGTCTCGCACATCACTCGAGGCGCAATCGTCACCGGGTATTGTTCAAGCTTGGCAAGGCAGTGCTTCTTAAATGGCGTAAAGACTTTAAAGTAGTCACCCTGTTTATTGAAAACCGTGCCGGGAGCAAACAAGCATTTATCATCGAAGCTTGCCACCTCACAGTCAACGCTTTCAACTAACGCCTGATCCCGCTGAGTCTCGTTCCACTCATACTCTTTGTTGAACAAAATCTTACTCACTTGCAGCGTTTGAGATAAACCAGTCAGCCATTCAACGCTTTGAGTAAAAGTCTCCACTTGCTGATAGAGCAAAGGTATGTTCAACGCGGCAAGATCTGCTTGGAGTTCAAACAGACGACGATAAATCAGATCGGCTTGCATTGGCGCCAAATAGTGCTCACGCCAGGTTTGAGGAGTGGCAATATAGACCGCAACCACCTGCTCACCGGACGCGATGGCATGATGCAACGCGCTATTGTCTTCCGCTCGTAAATCACGTCGCAACCACACTATTTGCATTTTATGTCCCTATGCTTGAATTAACGATTCTATCAATGGACTCGGTAAAAAAGTCTCACCCATTTGCTGAGATATTTGACTCATCAAGACTAGTTGCGTCTGTGATGGCGCCTGAGAAGAAAAAATCGACAATGCTTGATGCTTATCCAACGTTGGATGTTCAATGAGTGCCGCAATATCATCAACCGCTTCAATAAAGCTGATTTTATAACCATTCTCTGCCAGCTTTAGCGCCCAAAGACGTAACTCTATTGAACCCAATGGGTCATAGCTCACCACTAAGCACTTGCCTCTTCTCGCGACTTTATTCTCCGCATCCAAAATCGAAGAGAGTTTCGCCATAACTAAAGATTGAAACATGCCAAGCTGCAACGTTTGCTGGCTACGCTTGACTTGCTTTAACGCCTCAATAGTGGGCTGGATAAATCTCGCCTTGATGATATCAAGGGGATATTCCTTACAGACCTGCGACAGAACAGAATCTGCTTTGCTTTTATTCAAAACCGCCAGCGCGGTGAGCATCTGCTCTACTTCATCGAGATAAGCAGCCGTTGCCTGCTGGTCAAGGCTATCGACACCACTTTCTAGCAAAGCTTTGACTTTACCGATAGCCACCCCTTTCTCCAGCCAACCTTGTATGGTTTGAATTTGCTCGATATGCTGCTGAGTGTAGAGGCGGTGTCCTTTATCCGTGCGCTCTGGCTGAATGATATTATAACGACGCTGCCAAGCCCTTAGCGTCACCGGTTTGATACCAGTGAGCTCTGAAACTTCTCTTATAGCGTATAATTTGTTTTCACAAGGCATAACGCAGACGTAACTCCTCTGGATATGGATTCAAATAGGCTTGATTTTGTAGGTATTCATTCGGTGTACGCTGCATGTGATGTTTAAGCAACGTCATCGGAGCGAGCAAAGGTAGCAAACCTTGACGATAATCATCAATCACTTGGCACAACTCAGCTTTTTCATTGGTATTCAGATCACGCTTAAAGTAACCCTGAATATGCATCAATACATTGGTATTGTTTTTTCGACTGGCGCGATTCGCCATCGCTTGCATCAGACCGGTACGGTAGAGCTGGTAGAACTCTTCCAGATCATAGTTGGCGACATCAGCGACAAGTTTCCCAAGCGACTTATAGGACTGAGGATGGTGTGCCATCAACGTCAGTTTGTAGCGAGAATGAAAGGCAACAATTTTGCCTGCTGTCGGTTCGCCACCCATCGAGTCATAAAAGTCTTTCAAGCAATACACGCGGGTGACGAAGTTTTCTTTCAATACTGGGTCGTTAAGTCGACCATCTTCTTCCACCGGCAACCATGGCATACGCTCCATTAACTCTTTGGTGTATAAGCCAATGCCTACTTTGTCGGCATTGTTCTTACCATACACTTTCACGCGCTCCATACCGCAAGTTGGTGACTTGGCGCACACGATGTAGCCGCAAAGATCTTGTTTATTTAACTGCTCAACTCGCTTGGCAGAAAAATCGAGCATTGATTGGGTGTGATCTTGGGTCGGGTCTTTGGTTTCAACCAGTGTAATGCGCTCTTCATTTGTCATCAGGCGGATAGTGGGTCTTGGGACTGGCATGCCTGATTCAACTTCCGGACAAACTGATACGAATTCAAATACATTCGCCAACTCTTTGGTGACAAAACGACTTAGCTTATGACCGGCATCAAAACGCACTTTCTCACCTAAAACACATGCACTGATACCTACTTTAATGCTCGCTTCCATGATCTTCACTCCGCACTCATTGTGACTGGTTGTACAAATTTTATTTATGTACAAGTATAGACACAAAACGATTTAATTGTACAAAATTATTTTTGGTACAACTTGTACGTTTCGTCGGATAAAAATCGATCACCATATACGCAAAAATCGCCCCAATCGATTGCCTCTTTACTTTCAACAGATTTAGTTATCAATAATGATTTATTTTGTTTTTAGCCTGAATTTTGTGATGTAAATCTCATGGATGCCGGTTTTATAAGACTAGTATTGCCTCAACAAACATTTCGCAGTTCAACAGAATTGGTTAATATCTGTTGCACTCCTTTGAATATTGGAGCAAAACTATGGCTACCCCACACATCAATGCAAAACCAGGTGATTTCGCTGAAACGGTTCTTATGCCGGGCGATCCTCTACGTGCTAAGTACATTGCAGAAACCTTCTTAGAAGATGTTGAGCAAGTATGTGATGTGCGCAATATGTTCGGTTACACCGGCACTTATAAAGGTAAGCGCGTATCGGTTATGGGACATGGCATGGGTATCCCATCGTGCTGTATCTATGTTCACGAGCTAATCGCAGAGTACGGTGTGAAAAATGTTATTCGTGTGGGCAGCTGTGGCGCGGTTCGTGATGACGTTAAATTGATGGACGTTGTAATTGGTATGGGTGCTTCAACCGATTCTAAAGTGAACCGCATTCGCTTTAATAACCACGATTTTGCCGCGATTGCAGATTTTGGTCTTTTAGAAGAAGCGGTTTCTCAAGCTCGCGCTCAAAACGTACCGGTAAAGGTTGGTAACGTTTTCTCTGCGGACCTGTTCTACACCCCTGAAGCCGACATCTTTGAGAAGATGGAAAAACTTGGCATTCTAGGTGTTGATATGGAAGCGGCTGGTATTTACGGTGTTGCTGCGGACTTAGGCGCGAAAGCCCTAACGATTCTGACTGTTTCAGATCACATCATTCGTGGTGAAAAGCTGAGCTCAGAAGAGCGTCAAAAATCGTTCAACGACATGATGAAAGTCGCACTAGAAACAGCAATTAACGTTTAATTTCTTTGCCAGTCTTATGGCTGGCAAAACCTAATATCCTGAGGGGGCGATTGTGGCGTCTGGCGATTTGCCTGCGGAAGCGAACGGGTTACAGCTCAACTTTTGTAAAACATTGGCGTGTGACAACTTTGGATTGAGTGATGCTGAACGTTATGTTGTTCAACATACCAACCCTAAACGACCAGCCATGGTTTGTCGTGAGTGTGGTGCTTTCCCCCCCTTACTTAACAATCAAGAAGTGCTTAATGAACTTCAACGCCTGAGAAGTTATCACTGCGCCGGTTTGCCTGCGTGTCAAAAACAAGGCTGTGAAAACTTTGGGCTCTCGGTACATACTCACAAGCACCTCTATCATGCCTTTGGCTACAGCGGCGATCGTCAACGCTATCGCTGTAAATGCTGCCATCAAACCTTCGTCGATAAATGGTCCGGCAACAATAATAAGCTCGAATTTCAAGAGAGCTTACTCGCGCTACTATTTACTGGCTATTCGGTACGCGAAATTTGTCGCAAGCTCGCCATTAACCCAAAAACCTTCTATGACCACATTGAGCATATTGCAAGCCGCTGTCGCCGCAAGTTAGCTATGTTCGATGCTCGTTGGGTTAATCATGCCGAGCGATTTGAACTTGCATCGCACTATATTTCATTGCAACCTCAAAGCAATAATGGCGTATTTTGGCTTGCCACGGGTGAGGCTCACTCTGGCTATATTCTGTGCCAAAACGTCAACTATTCGCCTGATGAAGAACCCGTGGGCGAAGTGGATCACAACCCATTTACCGCGCCTGCTCGCTATGTACCCTATCAATACAGTGCGGAAGCCAATCAAACGCCAGCGATTCTCTCAAGCGATCTTAGAGAAAGGATCGATCAGCAGTATCAACAAATTCTGGCTCGCGGCAATGTTGAAGATCCGATGGGTAACTTAAACCATTTTCACTACCCATCAAAAGGGGCATTAATTCGCCCCCCTTATACCTCATACGCGCACTTTCTACATGTGATGAGCCTATGCCCTGACGATAAACACGTCACGATTTACTTACCGCAAGATCCACTATTACGTTCGGCAGCTTTGAGTGTTGGACTACCAAGAATTACCAATAAAACCATTGATTTAATGTATGTAGATGGTCAGTGGAATAGCGACCTCTCCATCGATAAAGTCGATATTATCCATATGGGTTGGTGGCGTGACCGCTGGGCAATTGCAGAAAAAGGTCACTACGCTAAAGGGATTTGCTACCTTGCCGGTGAGCGCAACGAGCCGCAACATTGGTTAAAAAACGCGACCATCGACACAACAGCCTTCTTTCAAACGAGGTTTCAGGTTTTATTTCAAAGTTTTATTAATGAGCCACGTCGCAAACTGCGCCCTGCAGGTCTGCTTCCAGTATTGGATATTTTTAGAGCATGGCATAATTTGTGCTATCAAAATAAACATGGTGTTACTGCTGCGCAGTCTCTCGGCTTGACCTCATCGCCAATGGCAATACGTGAACTGTTATCATAATTGTCATTAATGTGAAGTCCGCCATCAAACTGTCGCAGAGAATGGAATTTTTGTAGAACTAAAAAGTTTACTTTTTTTATAATACCAAAGCATGACACCAGAAGCATAAATGTAACCAGCTGCGAAGGACCCTCTCATTGGATAAAAGCCAGCATCTGCTCAGCGATGAATTAGCCAAACTCAGAACTCGAATCGAATCTGAGCCTAAACAGGTGCTTAAAGCCGCAGAATCCTGCGCAGAACGCGCAAACAGCATGCTTTTCTACCTCTATCTCGACCACTAATTTGCTACCCGTCGTTTTCAAGCAACTGTCAACTGAGCAGTACAGTTGCTTGAAAACTCAGCGCAATCTCGTTTAGCGGTTCGATACAGACCGACTTATTTAGAGCACATTCAACTCTAACCCACTCATTAATATAAATAAAAACCCTCCTCTCTGCTTAAACTAAATAAAAATAAAAAAGTATTTGGACGTCTAGACAGTTAGCTTTCCATCATGCCGATTGTTATGTATAATCCCGCGCCTAAAATGTGACATAAGTCGCATGTAAGTATTCTAAACTAAGCTTGTGACAAGCTTTTTTAAACTCTCAGGACATTGGTTATCTATGAATCTTTCAGCTAAAACCGTTGTTGTTATCGCGATTGGTGCAGCACTATACGGCATTGGTGGTTTACCTATGTTTGGCATCCCTGTATTTGCCAACACCACACTAAAACCTGCGATGGCTGTATTGGCACTTTTCTCTGTTCTTTTTGGTCCTTTGGTTGGCTTCCTAGTTGGCTTTATTGGTCACTGGGTAACGGATCTATTCGCTGGTTGGGGCGTTTGGTTAACTTGGGTACTTGGTTCAGGTATCGTCGGTCTTACCATTGGTTTCTACTCGGCAATGACAAAGGGCAATCTAGAGAAAGGCATCTTTAACCATAAAGACTTTGTGCTGTTTGTTATCCTTGCGTTTGTCGGCAACGTAGTCGGTTACGGTTGCTCTGCCTTCCTTGACACCATCTTATACGCAGAACCATTTACCAAAGTATTCACTCAGCTAACGATTATTGCTGCAGGTAATACCGTTCTTATTGCTATCGTTGGTTACTTCATCATGAAAAACGTTGCTAAACGCAATGCCATGAGCCGCAACCTAACTGAGGCTTAATAAGTAATGACTATCGAATTTTCTAACTTCTCTTTTAGATATAAGTCGCTGGATAAACCGACACTAAAAAATATCAATCTAAGGATAGAGAAAGGAGAGAAAATCGTCATTATTGGTCCAAGCGGTAGCGGTAAATCTACCCTTGGACAGTGTCTAAATGGCTTAATTCCACACTCAATCGAAGGTGAAATCACCGGCTCATTGAGCATCGGTGGCAAGCTTGCCTCTGAGCTGGACTTGCACGCTTATACCGAACAGGTTGGCACTGTATTGCAAGATACCGATAGCCAATTTGTCGGTCTTAGCATCGGTGAGGACATCGCTTTTGCACTTGAAAACCAACTGGTTTCCAACATTGAGATGTATCCACTAGTTAAAGCCACTGCCAAAATGGTTGAACTAGAGGATATGCTTGAGCGTTCACCACATGATCTATCTGGTGGTCAAAAACAACGTGTATCTCTCGCTGGCATTCTGGTTGATGATGTCGATATTCTGCTATTTGATGAACCGCTAGCGGCACTGGACCCGAAAACGGGTCGCAAAACGATTGAAATCATCGATGACCTACACCGTCGTACCAACAAAACCATCGTCATCATCGAGCACCGTTTAGAAGATGTGTTGCACCGCTCAGTTGATCGCATCATTTTGATGGAGCAAGGTGAAGTTGTTGCGGATATGACGCCGGATGAGCTGCTCACATCCCCTTTGCTGGCACAGCATGGTATTCGTGAACCACTTTACTTATCTGCGCTTAAAGCGGCTAACTGTACAGTGACGCTTGCAGATAAACCATCCTCATTGGCTAACTTGCCAGTAGCGCAATATCAGCAAGCGTTTAGTGCGTGGACTGAAACAGCACCTACAGCGGTAGCGACTGAAACAAATGCGCCACTGCTAAAGATTACCGATCTAACTTATTCATACGATGGCGAACGTAACGCATTAGAAGCAGTCTCTTTTGATGTACAGCCTGGTGAGTTTGTGTCGATTCTGGGCAAAAATGGTTCAGGTAAATCGACCATTACTAAACTCATCATGGGTGTTATCGAGCCAGATGCTGGCAGCATCCATTTTGATGGTCAAGATATCGCCGCACTGAGTATTTTTGAGCGTAGCCAAAAAATCGGCGTCGTGATGCAAAACCCAAATCATATGATTTCCCATCACATGATTTTTGATGAAGTAGCATTTGGTTTACGCAACCAAGGGCTTAGCGAAAGCGCAATCAACGATAAAGTTGAGGCAGTTCTGGAGCTTTGTGGTCTGAGTAAATATCGTCACTGGCCAATTGAAGCATTGAGTTATGGTCAGAAAAAGCGCGTTACTATCGCCTCGATTCTGGTCATGGAGCCAAAGCTGTTGATTCTTGATGAGCCGACAGCGGGTCAAGATTACCGCAACTACACCTCAATGTTGGCGTTTGTGCAGAAGTTAAATCGCGAATTGGGTATTACCGTTATTATCATCTCGCATGATATGCACCTAGTGCTTGAATACACAACTCGCTCAGTGGTTATTGCAGACAGCAAACTGATTGCCGATAAACCAATGACACAAGTCTTTAGTGAGCCAACGCTACTCGAGCAAGCGAACTTAACTACTACCAGTCTTTATGACTTAGCAGATAAACTGCATATCGAGGATAAAAATCAGTTTATGCAAGCATTCATTGCCCTAGAGAAGCCAGCCGCATGAATAGTTCAAAAATGAAGTTTGGTATCAGCTATGTTGATACCCAATCACCATTGCATAAGCTAAATGGTATTACTAAGTTCGTGCTATTTATGGCTTGGGTAACCGTCGTTTTAACCACCTTCGATCTACGTATTATCTGTACGTTAATCGCAACCGGTCTGCTGCTGTTGAAAATGACTAAAGTACCCGTCTCGGTTTATAAACCGCTGTTGATTGGTACGGTGAGTGTCTTGATGATGAACGCGCTATTTATGTTTATGCTCGCACCACAACAAGGCACTGAATATTTAGGCTCTAGCAACATACTGGTTGAGTTACCAGGTCCATACTCAATTACGCAAGAAACGCTATTTTACTTAGTAACCGTGACACTTAAGTACTTTAGTATGTTCCCTATTGCGTTGGTGTTTGTGTTTACCACCCATCCAACAGAGTTTGCGGCTAGCTTGAACCGTATTGGTGTGCCTTACAAAATCGCTTACGCCGTTAGCCTGACTTTGCGCTACTTGCCTGAAGTGAAAAAGGACTTTATCAACATCATGCACGCGCAGCAGGCGCGCGGTTTAGATCTGTCTAAGAACGCACCACTGTTCACTCGTATTCAGAACGTAGCGAAAATTCTTGGTCCATTGATTTTCTCAAGCCTAGATCGTGCCGATGAGATTTCAAATGCGATGATTCTACGTGGCTTTGGTCGCAATAAAGGTCGCACTTGGTACAGCATGCGCCCACTGACTTCAATGGATAAATCGGTACTGGTGCTGATTGCGCTTATTGTTGTTGCTGCCCTGACGAAACGTTACTTTGATACGCAACTGTTCTGGTATCCGTTCTAATACCAATCAGGATAAGTAAGTGGTCAGAAAATTGCGCAAGGAAAATCGCTTAGAACTAGGCGCAGATTGCCGCTAACTAGTTATTCTAATTACAAAATCTGCAACAACGTTATCAGCGATTTTAATCAGCAAGAATGATAAAAGACTTATGCTGATTGGTATAAGGTTATTTCCAATACAAAAAGAGGCTCAATCGAGCCTCTTTTGCTATCTAGCCATTCTCAGATTCTGGTGTGGCAAGTGGATTAACTCCACTTCAAAATACGCACTTCGTTGCCTTCTTCAGGCTTAGCCGGAATATTCAAAGAAAGTAGCAATGAAATGGCTGCCATCGCCGCACCGATAAAGAACACCGCCGAAGGTGACACTAGCCAGATAAAGCCAAACGTCACTGGGATGACGACTGCAGCAATATGGTTGATAGTAAACGATACGCCCGCTGTCGATGCCATATCAGCAGGATCGGCAATCTTCTGCAGGTAAGTTTTAATCGCGAGTGCTAGAGCAAAGAATAGGTGATCAATGATATACAGTGCCGCCGCCCACTCAGCCGTTTCAACAAAGGCGTAGCCAACAAACACACCAATCAAACCAATATACTCAAATGCCAGCGCTTTGCGCTCACCCACTCGCCCGATAAAACGACCAATCTTCTTCGCAAATAAGAAGTTGAAACCGTAGTTTGCTAAGAAAAGTAGCGTAATGTCAGCAGCAGAATAACCAAAGCGCTCTACCATTAAGAAACCAGCAAATACCGTGAAAATTTGACGACGAGCTCCGCTCATAAACGTCAGCGCGTAGTAAAGCCAGTAACGCTTGCGTAGCACCAATTTCTTATTCTGGGTCACATTGGCTTGAAACTCAGGGAAGCTAAACGTTATCCATAAAACCAACGCAAAACCTACGCCGCCGAATAACAGGTAAATCCACTTAAACTCGAGTTGGAATATTTCCAAACACACCCAAAGCGCACCGTAAGTAAGCAGAGAGGCTAGAGCCCCTACCGAAACATATTTACCTAAGGCTTCTGGCGCTTCTTCCTTGCTCAACCACTGCAAAGATAATGACTGCTTCAAGGTTTCAAAGTAGTGAAAACCAGTCGACATAAGCAGTGTTGTCAGTAGCAACCCCATCACTGAAGGGAAGAACCCTGTCAGGGCGGTACCCAAGGTCAACATTGCCAGAGACAACAGCATAAAGCGTTGTTCACGAATAAACATCAGCACGAAAATTACGGTAAAGGCAAGAAAGCCTGGAATTTCACGTACGCTCTGCAATAAGCCAATATCGGCACCATCAAAATTTGCGCGCTCGATAACAAAGTTATTCAACAGTGCCATCCAGCTGGAAAATGCGATGGGAACGATGATGGAAATAGCGATCAAAAAGTTATGTGGAGTCTTCCACGTAGAAAGGTGGTTCATCAAAGTTTCCTTATAAAAAGCTTTGACAGATTACTGAGAGAATATTGCAAACTCAAACTTATTTACTTTCTATACCGAAAGCCGCATCTTATATATTTGTATACTCAAGTAACATCACGAGTCGCTTGGGTATATCGATGAATTAATGTTGGAGATGTATATGGAAATTATCGTGCGACCTACCCTAATATCAGATGCCCAAGCATTAGCAGAGCTGTATGCTCAACCCAAAGCGCACCGAGAGACCCTCCAACTGCCAAAACCGAGTACCGCGATGTGGCAAAAACGCTTAGAGAACATGCCTGACCACGTCTACAGCTTTGTTGCTGAGGTTGATGGGCAAGTCGTCGGTAACATTGGTTTTGAACATCTGCAGCGACCAAGACTCAATCACTGCGGCAGCTTTGGCTTGGGTGTGCACGACGATTTTCATGGTTTGGGTATTGCGAGCAAGTTAATCGAGACTGTGCTCGATCTAGCTGACAACTGGCTGCAAATCAAACGCGTTCAAATCGAGGTCAATGTCGACAATCATGCGGCAATCGCCTGCTATAAAAAATTTGGTTTTGTAGTCGAAGGCGAAGCGGAGTGTTCCGTATTTCGCGCTGGTGAGTATGTGAATACTTACTATATGGCGCGTATCAAACGCTAATACGCTGTGTCGCAATACTATGAGGGCGTAGCACGACTAAAAGCCACTATGCCCTCTCAGCTCTAAGCTCTAAGCTCTAAATTCTAAACTCTCGAATCTTATTCTCAATTCTCAGCCCTAAGATGCTGCCACTGCGGATTTCTCTCCAGGTAACTCACCACAAAGCTGCACTCAGGGATCACTTTGCCATCCAACGCTTCAATTTTGCTTAACACGGCTTCCATCATAACCTTACCATACCCTTTACCTTGTAAAGCCTCTGGCACCTTTGTCGAAGTAATCGTGTAAACGGAATCTTTGAGCGTGTACTTAGCGATCGCATAATGATCACCCTCAAGTAATACTCGAAATTGTTGTCTATCTTCATCTAGTAGTGCACTACTCATTATTTTCTCTCTCTGTTATTGAGAACAAAGCTCGTCGAACCAAATGAGCGCGAATATCACATTAACAACTTAACTGCCTGTTCTCTATGAAATCGTTATTATTAACAATCTCAACATTAGCACTTCTCCGTGCATGATGCTTATATCTGCACCTTGAATGTATCAATTTATAACTATACTGACATATATAACAATTCTTGTTTGACTCTTGGCGAAGCATAAATAGAATTGTATTCCAATTCCCTTGGCTTGTTATAAAAACGAACAAGTCTAATAAATACCAAATATCAAGCGGAATCATGGTGGCTTAATGAATACCCTTCCAGGGACTTCCAAAACTATACCTGCTCAGCAAAGTGACAATCAAAACCGTTCGCAAAAGATCCTCAAAAGTATTGATGGACTAGCCATGCTTGATCATGGTCGCGAACTCAGTATCAGTATTACCACGCCCGTGGGCACCAGCTTTGTGACCAAAAGTAATTTAGTTGGCAGTCACTCAAATCAAATGATTTTGATTGAGATGCCGAAGCTGACTGAAGATAGGCTTCAAGGCTTTTTCCAAGAAGGCTTTTGGGCTACGTTATCCACCATCTCGCCTCGTGGCGAAGGTGCCATTGTTACTTTCCGCAGCCAGATCCTACATATCATTCGAGCGCCCATTGCGATGATCGCCATGTCGATTCCGCAAACCATGCAAGCGACACCGCTGCGTAACGAGCCTCGTTATGAAGTTGACTTATCAGCCAAAGCGCACAGTAGCAACCACCGTATCGATTGCGACGTTAAAGACTTGTCCAAAAGCGGCTGTCTCTACGTCACCTCTTCGTTAAGTCGTCCATTCATCATTGGTGAAACTATCGAAATACACTTAAGCCAAGAAGCGAGTAAAGGCAAAGCATTTGGACCATTAACGGGCAAGGTATGCAACGCGAAACAAGCGTCACAAAAGCGCAAATACGGGGTCTTTTTTGATGACAATGGTAAGAAAGTAGCAAAATCGCTACTGGCGAACCTTAAGTTTGATGGCAGCAAATTATCACTACAATAATCTACGTTTTGATTACCTAAACCAATTGCCACTTAACGAAGCAATCAACCCGAGCAAACTTTGTAACTAAACTAGTGAGGCAAATTCTCAACTTCAGAGCGATTTGCCGCGCTGTTTTCATACTTTTTCGACACTAAGATGGGTATACTCTGCTCATTCCAACACTCTGACAATCATAATGAATTACTTAAGTACATTTTTGAAAGGCATCGCTATGGGCGCTGCTGATGTTGTTCCAGGCGTCTCTGGCGGAACAATCGCATTCATCACGGGGATTTACGATACACTGCTAGAAAGTATTCGTCGAATCAACCCGAGCTTACTGGGTATCTGGAAACGCGACGGCTTTAAAGCGGCATTCAATCACATCAATGGCTTCTTCCTGATTGCGTTATTCGGTGGTGTATTTACCAGTATCGCAACACTAGCAAAATTGATTTCTTGGTTGCTCGTCACTCACCCAATCCCAATTTGGTCATTCTTCTTTGGCTTGATTCTGGTTTCCGTGTTTCACATCCTCAAGCAAGTGGAACAAAAGACCATTAGTCGTTGGGTATTCTTACTGCTAGGTGTTGTTTTCGCCTACTGTATTACGATTCTCAAACCACTGCATATGGAACCAACCAGCATTAATATTTTGATCGCGGGTGCCATTGCGATTTGTGCGATGATTTTACCGGGCATTTCAGGCAGTTTTATTTTGCTCTTGATCGGCATGTATACGCCGGTACTTGCAGCGGTAAAATCATTTGATATCGCGATTCTCGCGCTATTCTTAACAGGTTGCGTACTAGGTTTATTAAGCTTTTCTCACGTACTATCATGGCTGCTTAATCGCTTTCGAGACACCACATTAATGTTCTTAACTGGCTTAATGATTGGCACACTACCGAAGATCTGGCCTTGGAAAGAAACGGTCACTTGGCGTACTAACTCGAAAGGTGAAGAGGTTCCGCTGATCCAACACAACCTTTCTCCATTTGAGTTTGAGCACGTGTTTAACCAGCCTTCTCAACTTGGTATCGCAGTCGTGATGATGCTAGCCGCTATTGCTTTAGTACTAGGCTTAGAGAAATACGCTGAGCGTACACGCTAGGTAACAATCAACTGAGCGTACAGAGCACGCCTGAACCAATACAGAAAGCCCCGCCAGAAATGAGCGGGGCTTTGTTTTATCACTCGGTCATCATGCGATGCTCATTGCTACAAATACTTGCTGCGTGCAGGTAAGAAAACCTCACCCAACATACAACGCACACTACCACCTCCGACGGTTTCTATGGTGGTGACGTCCAACGGCAACAAACGCCCATGACTTGCCAATTGGTTAAGCTGGGCTTGCGTAAATGCGTAATAAGCAGTTTGTGACAGGGCAATCACCTTCTCGCCATTAACCGATTCCAATTGCAGCACGTTGCCACACATTGCGTTCATCTGCTCCAGCGAAATGGAAATAATCTGTTTGTCCTTAGCCAGTGATTTCAACACAAACGTACGTTCATATTGCGGAATAATCTCATCACAAATGACGCAAAAACGTTCGCCAATCGCCAACATCACGTTGGTGTGATAGATGGGCTTACCAGACGGCAAAGCCGTTTGGAAAGAAACCACGCGTGAATAACCCGCTTGTTGTGCAAATTGCTCAAGGACATCACGATCACAACGCTGGGATAGTGCGGCATAGACGGTACTATTGATGTGATCAAATATCATCACACCCGTACTCTCTAAATAAGCCCGATGTTTTACGTGTTCTTCAAACGAATAGGTACTATCAACGTGACGACCCGCCATTTCGAGAGTTTCGCGCAATTCAGCTAAACGAATTTCACGGCGGCGATTCTCACATGCCATTGGAAAAGTGAATAATTCACCCTGTGTCGTGGTACTAAACCAGTTATTGGGAAATACTGCATCAGGCGTCGGCAACTCACTAGGCTCATAATCCAAGACAACCACTTGAATACCGGCTGCGCGCAATTGAGCAACCATAGTTTCAAACTCAGCTAAAGCTTGTAATTGCACTTGTTGATTGTCTAAGGCGATACCTTGTTGAAACTCATTGTCTTTCGCGGTTTCTGGGTTAAAGCCAAATTCTTTTGGCGGGACCATTACCACACAGTTAGCATTTTGTTTTTTTAGCGTTGGATTAGTTAAATCTTCTAGGGTTTGCTTTTGCAACATGTTTACAAACTCCATTTGTTTTAATTATTAGATGATTGTATCCGCAAAGCTAACAAAAAAATTACTGAGTTTTAAGTAAATTAAGTGGGCAAAAAGGGATCTCATCGGCAGATTCGATATAAAACAGTAAATCTTGCTGCTATATCGAAAACGCGTAAACAAAATAATGGAGGGAAATAATTAGCGATCCATTTCAACCAATAAGTCTATTATTGTGGTTACATTTTCATATGCAAACCGTTAACATATTGAATTCTATCTAAGTGCTGTTATGAGCGGATTAATTTAGATACCGCGTGGCTATTTAGCACCTTTGCCCATCTCTTTGCCGCGCTCTAGGATGATGTATGTTTAAGAAATTTGAAGGTTTCACCAAACCTTTCCCAGCTCAAGAGCCGGAACAACCCCCTCAGGGAATCATAGCCTTCTGTCGTTATTACACCCGTGGCTTTGAAATCCCACTGATTATCATGTCGATCATGGCAACGATAGTGGCTATCGTTGAGGTGACTCTGTTTGGCGCAATGGGCAACCTTGTCGACTGGTTGGCAAACAGTAATCCAGAGACCTTTTGGCAAGAAAACCAAGCAGATTTAATTTTCTATGGTGTCCTGCTTTTAGTGGTTATGCCAGTGATGGTGGTTGGCTATTCATTGCTGATTCACCAAACGCTTTTGGGCAACTACCCTATGTCAATCCGCTGGTTGGCACACCGTTACTTGCTGAAACAGAGCGTCAATTTCTACCAAGATGACTTTGCTGGACGTGTGGCAACTAAAGTGATGCAAACCTCACTCGCGGTGCGTGAAACAGTCATGAAAAGCATGGACGTTTTTGTCTATGTTTCCGTCTACTTTACCAGCATGATTGTGCTGCTCGCTCAAGCAGACTGGCGCTTAATGATTCCGATGCTGGTTTGGCTTGCCGCCTATATTGGTATTCAGATTTACTTTGTACCTAAATTGAAGAAAGTAGCGACGGAACAAGCAGATGCACGTTCAACCATGACCGGACGTATTGTCGATAGCTACACCAATATCTCAACCGTTAAGCTCTTCTCTCACAGCGATCGCGAAACCGAATACGCTGAAGAAGGTATGCAAGGCTTTTTAAAAACGGTTTACCGTCAAATGCGTTTAGTGACCGGGTTTGATGTCGCAGTAGAGATCACTAACTACATATTGGTATTCTCAATCAGCGCCTTGTCAATTTACCTATGGATGGACAATGCCATCAGCGTTGGTGCCATCGCAATCGCAATCAGCTTGGCGCTACGCATTAACGGTATGTCGATGTGGATCATGTGGGAAGTCGGTGCGCTGTTCGAAAATATGGGTACCGTGGTAGATGGCATGAAAACCCTATCAAAGCCGATTGATATTAAAGATCAACCAAACGCGAAACCACTCGCAGTGAATCAAGGTGGTATTGAGTTCGACAATGTCAGCTTCCACTACGGCGATAAGAGTAAAGGCGTTATCAACAATCTTAACCTCAACATTAAGCCGGGTGAAAAAGTCGGTTTAGTCGGTCGTTCTGGTGCAGGAAAATCAACGTTAGTGAACCTACTCTTGCGCTTCCACGATGTCGAAGAAGGTCAAATTAAGATTGATGGACAGGTGATCTCTGATGTAACTCAAGACTCGCTGCGTGGCAGTATTGGTATGGTGACACAAGATACCTCACTGCTGCATCGTTCGATTCGTGAGAATATTCTTTACGGCAAACCCGATGCCAGTGAACAAGATTTGATCCGAGCGACCACCCAAGCTCATGCCCATGACTTTATCCAAACACTCAATGACCCGTTTGGTAATGTCGGCTATGACGCGCAAGTCGGTGAGCGTGGTGTAAAACTCTCCGGTGGTCAACGTCAGCGTATCGCCATCTCGCGAGTACTGCTCAAAGATGCACCATTACTTGTGCTGGATGAAGCGACTTCAGCACTCGACTCTGAGGTGGAAGCGGCGATTCAAGAGAGCTTAAATGAGTTGATGGAAGGTAAAACGGTAATCGCCATCGCTCACCGTCTATCAACAATTGCCGCGATGGATCGTTTAATTGTACTCGACCAAGGGAAGATTGTTGAGCAAGGCACTCATCAAGAGTTGTTAACGAACCAAGGTATCTACGCTCAGCTTTGGGCGCACCAAACAGGTGGTTTCCTTGGGGATGATGAATAACGCGCTTAAAGCGATTGCTAGGTAAGGTAGATCATCAAGCCCTCTGAAATGAGGGCTTTTTGCTGCCGCGACTCTTGGTTATACTCCCCCGCATCAAGAACTACCTGTAGTGACAATGAACAAGAGCTTACTGACTAATATTATTGCGCTTGCCCTATTGGCGGGCGGACACCTGTACGATAATCAATTGGCTTACTACGCGGGTCTATTTGCCTTTTCAGGGGCAATTACCAACTGGTTAGCGATTCACATGCTGTTTGAAAAGGTGCCAGGCTTATATGGTTCTGGTGTTATTCCTGCGCGCTTTGAAGAATTTAAGCTCGCGATTAAGAATTTGATGATGGAGCAATTCTTTAACGAATCGAACATCGACAAATTCCTCAGCAGTGAAATGGCTTCAGGCAAAACACTAAACCTTGAACCTGTCATCGCCAAAGTGGATCTTAACCCGGCTTTTGATTCCTTAGTTGAAGTGATTGAACAGTCATCATTTGGTGGCATGCTTGCCATGCTAGGCGGCGCAGAAGCTTTGCAGCCAATGAAGCAGCCTTTCGTCGAAAAGATGCAGCAATCAATTATTGAGATCAGCCAAAGCGACAGTGTTAAAGAAGCACTCAAAGAACAATTGGAAGCGCCAGCGATGATGGATGAGATCAAAACCAACATCGAAAACATCATCGATCAACGCCTTAGCGAGCTCACGCCAAAGTTAGTCAAAGAGATGGTGCAAAAAATGATCAAAGAACACCTAGGTTGGCTCGTCGTTTGGGGCGGTGTGTTTGGCGGCGTGATCGGCGTAGTTTCATCGTTTATCGCATAAACCATTTATCCCCTGTCAAAAATAAAGGCGAACCACATGTTCGCCTTTATTGTATCCGTAACCTAGCTCTCTGTTTAAAGCAGTTCGGCACTCACACCAATACTCGATTTATGCTCTTCAATCACCACTTCACTGCGTGACTGTATCACTCCTGGCAAGCTGCCCAATTTTTTTGACATAAAGCCTTGGTACTCTTTCATGCTTTTGACACGCACTTTGATCATGGTATCAAAGTCCCCAGAGAGCGAATAACACTCCTCAACTTCTGGCAGTTCTTCAACTGCTTTAGCAAACTTTTCAAATACCGAAAAACAGGTTTGGTCGAGTCGAATATGGATAAACACCTGAACATCAAAACCAAGTTTTTCTGGATTCAGTTCAGCATGATAGCCTTTGATATAACTTTCTTTTTCTAGCCGTTTCACACGGTCAGAACAAGGAGAGGTGGTAAGATTTACTCGTTTAGCGAGTTCGACAATAGGCAAACGTCCGTGCGCCTTGAGGATTCGGAGGATCTCGCGATCAATTCTATCTAATTCCATGATATACCGCTCTAATTCAATCTAGATCGTGAAACATTATCGAAACAATTTAATCACAAATACAGCAAATTGAACAATGCAGTTGAGTAAGAATTTGTTAAGCCACTTTCATGTTAGGAATAGCAGTTGGCTCTGGGGTATTTTGATGATTGCAAGCACGGCAAAGATATTGCTTTTCCATCTTCACGTAATGATCACCCTGGACAACGGTTGAGAAAAAACAAACAAGTGTGCCAATCAATGAAGTATCCGCTTGTTCACTTCGTTTAAGAACAACTTTATGTGCGGTCTTTTTATTGCAGCAATTACAGTACACTTGTGTCATTTTTCCATCCTCTGGTATTCACTCGCCTATGGAATTGACTCTTTTATAAGCTGTCAGTTCCGCCGTTTGAAATAAAATAAACAAAAGTGTGATGTAGAGTAGATATATAAGTGGAAAAACAGAAAAGCCCTGCTAGCAGGGCTGAACTATTTCGCAATAACTAATGAGTAGTTAATCAACAGCCGTAACTCAACATTTTGCTACGGCTGTCATCAAATTAATCAAGCTCAATCAGTTGTTTTTCGAATTTCTGGTGCTGAGCTTTTACCGTCTCGTCGGGTTCAGCGGTTGCCAAACTAACACCGATGATTGCCAGCGTTGAGAAAATGATTCCCGGAACAATCTCATACATATCGAACAGACCGCCAGACAGTTGTTTCCAGACAACAATCGTGACACCGCCGACAGATAATACCAGCCAGAGCGCCATTGCGGTTCATACGAGACCAGTACAAGCTAAGAATCATTGCCGGACCAAACGCCGCACCAAAACCAGCCCAAGCGTAAGAAACCAAACCAAGAACCGTGCTGTCTGGCGTCATTGCCAAGATCAGAGCCACAATTGAAATAGCCACTACCGCAATACGACCAACCATGACGATCTCATCTGAGCTTGCGTCTTTCTTAATTACTTGTTTGTAGAAATCTTCCGCCAGTGCCGATGAAGAAACCAATAATTGCGAGTCCGCAGTACTCATGATTGCTGCCAGAATCGCAGCTAGCAAGATACCTGCAATCACTGGATGGAACATAGAGTTCACCAGCAACATGAAGATTTTCTCACCATCATCAAGTGACAGGTTACCTGTGCTTTGTACGTGGATTAAACCTACGATACCAACCATCATTGCGCCAGCCATTGATAGCGCAGTCCAAATCACCGCGATACGACGAGCTGTCGTCAGATCTTTGTTGCTGCGTGTTGCTTTAAAACGCGCCAGGATATGCGGCTGACCAAAATAACCTAAACCCCAAGCCGCTAAAGAGATAATCGCGATAGCTGACAAAGGTTGACCTTTTGAGTCATTCCACAACGTCAACAGCTCTGGGTTGATCGCTTCAAGCTGGTTAGCGACGTCACCAAAACCACCTTGCATCGTCGCGATAGGTACAATCAATAGTGCCGCAGACATCAAAAGACCTTGCACTAAGTCAGTCCAAGATACCGCTAAGAAACCACCGAATAGTGTGTATGAAACCACACATACTGTACCGATAATTACCGCTGTTGAGTAATCAAGACCGAATACTGTCTCAAATAACTTACCGCCCGCAACCAAACCTGAACTGGTGTAGAAAAGGAAGAATAGCAAAATGAAGAACGCAGAAATGGTTTGGATCATTTTTGATTTGTCGTTAAAACGACGAGCAAAGAACTCAGGAATCGTTAGAGAATCTGTCGTAATGCTGTAAGTACGCAGGCGTTTGGCACTAATCAACCAGTTTGCCCAAGTACCTAATAATAGACCACCAGCAAGCCAGAAAGCTTCAATGCCAGCTGCGTATGCATAGCCAGGTAGACCTAGAAGTAGCCAACCACTCATATCTGATGCGCCTGCAGAAAGTGCCGCAGGCCAAGGACCTAGTGAGCGACCACCAAGAAAGTAGTCTGTGGAGCTTTTGGTTCGTTGATAAGCAATCACACCAATCGCTAACATTAAGATTAAGTAAGCGATAAATGTGGTTGTAATAGCAAAGCTATTTTCCATTCGATTTTCCTCTTTTATTCGAATATCCAATAACAGACATGTCCTCCTTGGCACCTCTGTTATTGGATTTGCAAGCCAGCAAAGCGCTACCGCACCTCATTTAGTGAGGGTCTGAGGCGCCTAATAGTGTCGCGTTACCGCCCACCGCTGTTATATTTATTGTTCTGGTTCGCTCGGTAATAAACCGCAGCGACAATTGAGGATCATGCGCTATCTCGAGTGTTGTTAAGTCTGTCTCAGCAACAAAGCTAACAATCACGCCTTCACGCGCTGCTAACTGTCGATTAAGCTCTTTTTCCCCGTTTGATGAACCAATAAAGCCCACACCACGAATGTCAGATTCCAACACCTGACCGATTGCATCGTAAGATGCAAAGTGGAGTAGATTTACTGGCAGAGAAGACTGTTCATAAGCCTTCTCCAAATCTTGTGTAAACTCAGTGTCGTCGCTACACAAAATAATACTGTTGCCCGCCGCGAGCGCTGCGGTGCATTGCGCCATTGCTGCAAGTCGCGCATTCTCATTAATGGTTTCGATGGCAATCAAACAGACACCACGCCCTGCGGTATAAAGTTCATTACTCTCGCCTGTTGGTCCAACTAACTGATGAGTAACAGAAATAAGTTGGCGGGCTTGTTCTAGATGAAATGCCATTACTTGACGATGCTCAGGCTTTACTAACGCCTTTTGCAGCGATAGTAGGCATTCACTTTTTGAATCAAAATCGGTTAAATTCCAGTTCTCCCACGCAGAGAAAGCATTGGTAAAACTCACTACTTGATGAACCATATCTCTCTTCCTCGCTTATTGATTGAACACAGTTTGGGTGAATCGGTATAGATAGTGTGGACCACCAGCTTTTGGTCCCGTACCCGATAAACCTTGACCACCAAATGGTTGAACACCCACCACGGCCCCAACTTGATCACGATTTATGTAGCTATTACCAACTCGTGCATGTTTTTCAATCCAACGATAGGTAGTCTCATTGCGGCTATGCACCCCTAGTGTGAGTCCATACCCAGTCTGGTTGATGTGAGTAACCACTTGCGCCAGCTCACTCGCTTTGTAGCGAACAATATGCAGAATAGGTCCAAACTGCTCTTCCGCTAGAGAACGAATATCGTCAATTTCAAACGCAGTCGGCGCAACAAAATCGCCACGCTCGCACTCTTCACCCAAGCTAACTTGAGCGACTGTCTTGAACTGACTCGCCATCGATTCAATATGGCTAAGTAATTTCTGCTTCGCTTGCGCGTCAATCACAGGACCAACATCGGTCGAATGGAGGTAAGGCAAACCTACAGAGAGCTCATGCATGGCACCTTGGATTAATGCGATAATGCGGTCAGCAATGTCGCCTTGCACATAGAGGACTCGCAGCGCACTACAACGTTGCCCTGCAGAGGCAAATGCAGAGCGCACTACATCTCGCACCACTTGCTCTGGCAGTGCGGTACTGTCGACGATCATCGCATTTAAGCCGCCAGTTTCAGCAATCAAAGGAACAGGGGCGGCATCGCGGGCTGCCAGTGATTGGTTGATACGTTGCGCGGTCAAGGTTGAGCCAGTAAACGCCACACCGGCAATCGCAGCATGTGACGTTAGCGCGGCACCAATTTCTGCGCCTTTACCGGTAAGTAGTTGAATCACTCCAGCAGGGAAACCCGCTTGCAACATTAGCTGTACTGCGCGTACCGCGATTAAACTGGTTTGTTCCGCCGGTTTAGCAACCACGGTATTGCCTGCCACAAGCGCGGCGGTTACTTGACCAAGGAAGATGGCTAGAGGGAAGTTCCAAGGGCTGATACAAACGAACACCCCACGCCCTTTGCGACCAACGGTGCGTTCAATACCGTCAAAACCGGTTGTGATAGTAGGAGTAAACACTTGCTCTTGCTTGGCATAGAAACGGCAAAAGTCCACCGCTTCGCGCACTTCATCAATCGCATCATGAATGGTTTTGCCTGCTTCCTTGTGACACAGCGCTACCAGCTCTGCCATATTGTCTTCCAACAAGTCTGCAAGCTTCTCCGCTGGCAGGGCGCGTTGCTCGAAAGATAGCGTTGACCAAGAGTCAAATGCCTGCTCAGCACTTTCAATCGCTACGGAAACATGATCAAGGTTGGCAAATGCCAACGTTCCGACTTCCACTTGGCGATCATAAGGCGCTGTCACGAGTTGCTGATCAACATCGTCCTTGATCATGCTTTCGTGAATGAGCTTGCCATTAATAACCGAACCAAGATGCCATTGCTGTTGCATCCACTTAGCAACTTGCGCTTCAAATGGCGCATTTTCACTTTCGATATCGATGTTGATACCAAGCGAATTACGTCGATTAGGGAAAATATCCCCTGGCAGCGGAATCGCACGATTGTTTAAGCTCGCAAAACCCGCAAGCGCTTCCACCGGATGAACGGTTAAGCTATCAACAGGGCAACGTGCATCCACCAAACGGTGCACAAATGAGCTGTTAGCACCATTTTCCAATAGACGGCGCACTAAGTAAGGCAGCAAATCTTTATGGCTTCCCACTGGCGCGTAAATACGAACTGGTTGGCGGTAAGTCGCCATAACATGGTTATACAGTGACTCACCCATGCCATGTAGACGTTGAAATTCATAGTCAGTGTGGGTTGCCATTTGAGCAATTGAGGTCACAGTTTGTGCATTGTGACTAGCAAACTGCGGGTAGATGTTGCCTCGTGCACCATCACTTAACAGAAAGCGCGCGCAAGCTAAGTAGGCAACATCGGTTGATTCTTTTCGAGTGTAGACTGGGTAATTACTGTAGCCCGCTTGTTGTGACCACTTTATTTCACTGTCCCAGTAAGCGCCTTTCACTAGACGCAAAGGAATCACATCACCCTGCTGCTTAGCTAAACCATTGAGCCAAACCAGCACAGGTAATGCACGTTTTGAATAGGCTTGAATTACCAAGCCAAACTTACCCCAACCTTGCACTGAAGGATGCTGGTAAAGCTTAGCAAACAGCTTAAGTGACAGTTCCAGGCGGTCTGCCTCTTCCGCATCAATGGTAATGGCAACATCGAGCTCTTTAGCGCGAATAAGCAATTGCAACAGCGTGTCGTGCAATTCATTCATCACGCGAGACTCATTTGCTACTTCGTAGCGAGGGTGCAAAGCAGAGAGCTTAATCGAAACTGAAGGGGCTGGACTGTGGTCCGAAACCACATCACGCCCTACCGCTTCAATCGCCATGAGATAGTCTTTAAAGTACTTATTCGCGTCAGCATCGGTCAGCGCCGCTTCACCCAACATATCGTAAGAATAGGTGAAGCCTTTATCACGCATCGCACGACCGTTGTTCTGCGCTTCTTGAATGGTGCGACCCAAGACAAACTGATGCCCCATCACCTTCATCGCTTGATTCATTGCTTTACGAATCACAGGCTCAGAAAGCTTATTGACCAAACGGTTGACCGCTTGAGTTGGGCTTGGCTGCTGAGATTCCGCTAAACCAACCACTTTACCTGTCAGCATCAAACCCCAAGTCGATGCGTTAACAAACACGGAATCGGAGTTTTTAAGGTGAGACTTCCAATCCGCAACGCTTAATTTATCGCGAATAAGTGCATCAGCGGTTTCGGCATCAGGAATACGCATCAAAGCTTCTGCTAAACACATCAGCAGAATACCTTCTTGGGTATCGAGGCTGTACTCAAGCAATAGCGCATCGATCATTTGAATCGATTTCTTATCTGCGCGAATTGCTTCAATTAACTGAGTGGTTTTGAGTTCGGTTTGACTCTTTTCCTCAACGCTTGGCGTAGCCAAAGGTAAAAGCTGCTCTAACCATTGTGATTCGTCCACCATATAAAGTGGCGAGATCAACGCCCACAATTTATCAAGCGGCTGCTCAATAAATTCAGCGTTCAACACATCTGTTGCTGTAAACATACGTATTCCTCAATCTCACACCTGCTTAATCATTAAGCGGGTTTACTGCAATGGCGAGCAGTGTATTGTGAGGCTGAATGGAATACTTGTCAAAAACTCCGAACTATTTGCTTAAAACTTCGATATTTAACAAAACAAAAACATGATCACACCCATAAAAGCAAAATATATGGTCATTTTTATTTTCCAAATTAACCAATTCGTTTCTTATACTGCGATGGCGAGATCCCCTGTAAGCGTGAAAACGCATGGGCAAAAGTGCTCTGCCCAGAGAATCCGGTTAATTCTGCGATTTGCCCGAGAGTGAGATTGCGTTGCTCAATCAATTGCTTCGCCATGTCGATTCGCTTCGACAGCACGTACTGATGCGGCGTGATGCCTAACTGATCTTTAAATAGGCTATGAAACTGACTTTCCCCCAAAAACACACTGCCAGCCAACTGAGCGACAGAGATCTTTTGAGTTAAATGTTGCTCGATATAACGGTCGATCGCCTCAAGATCAAAGCGAGACTCTTTGCGACTCACCTGTAAGCTGGATGCATGTCTTTGCAACAGTGCCATCACCGTATCGTTACAAGCGCGACTGAGGAGTAAGTCGTCTGGGCTTGCCTGCATCTCTGCCACCAGCATCTGAATTAAACGCTGAATTTGGGCATCAAGTTGGAAATAGACCTCTTTTTGATTGAGTTCGTTCAGCTTCTGCAACATAAGCGGCTCTGTTTGGCTTGGCATCGGCATATTGAGCACCAAGATATCCGATTGCTCGATCACCCCACCAAACGCGTGCCCTGAGCCCGAAGTCACCACGCAACCTTGACCCGGTCCCACCAGGTTCCCGACACCATTAACTTCAAACTCTGCCTGCCCTTTTAAACCAATCACGATTTGGGTGTATTGGTGATCATGGCAATCCATATAAGACGGCAAAGTCACTAATTCTGCGGGCTTGGGGATGTATATAGTGGGAGCATTAGGAAATTTATTGGGCTCACTCATAGATAACAACTGTAAAGATCGGAAGTTAATGCAGATGGTATAACAATTTTAGCGGATTCTCGAGAAGAGGCGAAAGGCAAGCGAATATTTGCCAAAAAAGTTAATTATCAACCTATTGCATAACATTTTTCTCGGAACAATGATCAAGTGCAAATAAATTACGGTCAATGTCACTTCTAACCATTTGCTTGCAACAAAATCAATTTCTGCAAACGTTATTTGTGTGAAGCGCACAAAATAAAAACTAGTACTTTAGATTTACATGAAAAATGGTATTTTAGTCGCAAAGTACCAAAAATACTTGGGAATCAAACTCCCACATGGAAAGTATCGCTTGCGCAACGGAATCTCCTCCTGTTGCAGAGTAAAGCTATCAGTGAATTAAACATAACTGTTGTAGAGACTTATGATCACACGCCGCATCCCAGCGCTTTTGCTTGCGCTCAGCCCATTTTGGCTATCAACTTCGATGGCAGCTGAAAACTCTTCTGCTGATCCTGTTACTGTCATCGATGAAAAACTAGGCAATAAGCAGGTAGAACTGCAAGCTAACGCTGAAGAGTTCGATTCAGAAACTCAACGTTTCCAGCAACTGCAGAATGACCATGCAAAGCTAAAACGTGATGAACAAGATTTAAATGCGAAGCGCAACCGTGCGAAGTCGGCGCTTGATAAGCAGTACAGTCGTCTACTGGAAGATCCTGAAATTGATTTAGTTAGCCTACAGAAAGAGTATCAGGACTCTTGGAACGCAGTAAAAGGCAATCAATCTGAGCTGCTTGAGAATCAACAGTTAGTTACTGAAAGCGAAGTTCGTCTTTCGCAAATCAAGCAAAAGCAGGCGCGCCTAAAATCAGAATTTGCTTACCTAGAAGAGCAAAAAGTCGAAGCTCGCGTTAAGCGTCTTGCTGCTGAATTAAGTGAAAGCGACGTCGTTCAAACCAGTTTCAAAACCACCTGCTCAGCAACCATGACGCTAGGTGAATGTACTAGCCAAGGTCAACAACTGACGAAACAAAAAGCAGTCAAAGCCTTTAAGACCGCGTTGATGGATCGACTGACTGAATCAACGCTAGCGAAACAAAATGCGAGTGGCGTGCAGCTTAATGTTCACGTACAAGAAAGCCAACTAATCCGCACTGGTTTTGAAGGCAACAACAGTTACTTCACTGAGCTACAAGCGCAATTGCAAGCTAAACCAGAAGCGACGGCGGCTTGTAAGCTATTGAACGTGTCAACGCGTTACTGTCTAAAATCAGATGCTTACGCACAACAGAAGCAACAAGACAAAAACTGGGTTGCGGTTACCGTACGTTCAGATCAGTACAACGACAATGTGGTGATCAACGGTGTGAAATATGGCAGCACTCCAGTCGAAATCATGCTGCCACGTGGCTTACATCAAGTGACTGTATCAAAAGATGGTTACCAAACTTATAACCGTAAAGTGACCATCAACCACAACGATACGGTATGGGTAAAACTACGCGAACAACAAGGCTAACATCACCTGCGTGAAGCCACCCGTTGTTAATGCTATTTAAAAAGCGCCATTTCGTTTCTTAGCTATCGGACGATACCCTAAGGCGAAGTGGCGCTTTAGTTTAAATCGAATCAAAACTGTAGAGAGATACATAACGATGAAAACTCGTTTCTCAACTCTTTTCTTAGCACTCTCCGCTTGTTGTGGTGCCCTATCTGTTCAGGCAAATACCTCGACAGATGCGGTCACTGCGATCGAAGCGCAGCTATTTGACAAACACGCTGAGTTAAAAGCCGCGTTAACCACTCAAAGTGAGCAGCAAGAAAGTGTTGCCCAACACCAGCAAACACTGAAAAACACTCAGCAGCAAGCGACAAAACTTAATGCTCAGCTTGAAACGGCAAAAAGCGATCTTGAAAGCGCTTACCAACGCATGATTGACGACCCCAATATCGATATTGCCGCCGTACAAGCCCATTATCAAAGCGTTTGGCGTGACATTAAGCAGAATCAACAGCAGTTGCTTAGTGATAGCCAAACTCTGGAAGAAGCAAAGCAATTACTTGAACAGCACCAGGCTCATGTAAGTAAAATCGAAACGGAAATCGAGCAAAGCAACCAGCAAAAGCTGCGTGCTCGTGTTGATAGACTTAAGCAAGAACTCTCACCAAGCCAGCAAATTAGTGTCAGCTTTACCAATCGCTGTCAGTCGGAGATGACGCTCGCACAATGTGATGCTCAAACCCGTGAGCTCGCCACTCAAAAAGCGGTGAAAACCTTTCAAACTCAGCTCATTGCCAGTACCACCGAAGAGACGTTGGTTGAGGCTAATATCAACAAAACGCCGCTCAACATTCACGTTTTACGTAGCAAAACCAATCAAGCCGAGTTTTACGACGGCGAGCGCTATCGAGCTCTGATGGATATCACGCTTGAAGCTCGACCTAGTGAAACCACAGCCTGTACGCTGCTTAACGTCGACAAGCAGTACTGCTTCGCGCCGGGTTATGTCTCGGGACAACAATCTCAAAACGAGCAAGAGATTGCTTGGGTGACACTCAACGTCCGCTCAAACCAATATGATGATCGCGTTTTTGTCGATGGTGTTTCCTACGGCAGTACACCTGTCGAAATCATGTTGCCTATCGGTCAACACCACCTAGTGATCAAAAAAGAGGGTTATCAGACCTTTAAACAAAATATCGCGCTCAACGCTGACCGAAACTTCAGAGCGCAACTCAAGCAAAATGCCAACACGCTTAAAGCGGGTGATCAGTTTGCTGATTTAATTGCAAAAGGCAGCAAAGCGCCACAATTGGCAACCATCGTTCCAGGCGAATACTTACTGGGTGAAAATGCTGCCAATCAGTATTTCCTTGATCATGCTTTCGGGATTAGTGTCACACCAATCACCGTTGGGGAGTTTGATGCTTTCGTTCGTCAAACGGATTATCAAACCGATGCAGAGCTGAAAAATACCTGTACTGCCATGAGTCATGGTGAAGTGACAGCGATTGCGAAAAGCTATTGGCGTAATCCTGGTTTTAAGCAGTCAGCACAATCACCAGTGGTATGCATCAGCCGCAACGATGCCAATGCTTACACCAAATGGCTGAGCCAACAAACCGGCTATCAATATCGCTTACCAAGTGAAGACGAATGGGAAATTGCCGCTCGTGCGGGCAGTCAAAGCCAATATTGGTGGGGTGAGCAGTTTGTATCTGGTCAAGCCAATACCGGTTGGAGTAGCTCACCTTGGGCAAACACCAGTACCTCACCCGTTAAAGCGTTCAAACCTAACCCACTAGGCATTTACGACAGTGTTGGCAACGTGTGGCAATGGACCAGCAACTCACAAGGTATTGCAAAAGGCGGTGCATGGAGCTTCTCTCCGGAGCAAGCCGCCGCAGACGAACGCCTTTATTTATCACCAACCAGTGCGGCGAACTATCTCGGTTTCCGCGTGGTGAGAGTGATTAACTAGCTCTAGATCACATTTATAAATCGGAGGGGGGATTTCCCCCCTTTCTCGATAGCAGTGCAGAAGATACATTAGCCGCGTAGTCAAGGGCTTACGGCACTTGGCTTCGTATCAGTAATCGTATTGTTGATACGTCTATTGCTCAGCTGACCCTCGCTGAGTCGTAGAACCTCTTCTACACGTCGACAAGAGTTATTCTTGTATTTGCCAGATATTGTGAGATGTCTGGCTTTTTTTATTTCATCATCATTTAGAATGACGTACCATTTGCTCATTCAGTATCATAACAATAAAGACAGGTGAAATCAGTGGATATGAGTTTTGATTCGCTGGTCAACCAGCTTCCAGGTTATTGGGGATGCAAAGATTTAGATTCTGTCTTTGTTTATGCCAATACTGCGTATGCTCAACTCGTTGGCTTTCAAGATCCGCAACAATTAGTTGGTCTCGCAGACCGAGATATGCCTTGCCAAACAGCAAACTGCGCCCAAGACTTTAAACAGCAAGATCAAATGGTGATCGAGACTCAGAAAACCATTAAAGTCCTCGACGTTCACCCCTATCCGGATGGCAGTTGGCGTGCGCATATTTTCAGTAAAAAACCTTGGTACAACGCGAAAGGAGAAGTGCAAGGCACAATCTTCTTTGGTCAAGATCTGACCGATACGGCAATTTTAGAGGTAGGACATTGGATCTGCCGCGCAACAGGCATCCTATCCGATCTCAAAGGGGCAAAGTGGGAAGTCTCATCTCAAGGTAGCGAAAAGTTGACCACGCGAGAACAAGAAGTGCTGTTTCTGATGCTCTATGGCAAAAAACCGACCTTTATTGCTGACGCGATGGGGATTTCAATCAAAACCTTTGAAGGTTACGTAGCGCGGCTAAGAACCAAATTTAACGCCCATAGCAAAGCGCACCTGATCGACCTAGCGCTCGAACGTGGTTACGGTTCATACATTCCGCAAACCATGCTAAAGACCCAACTGTCGGTCGTGATACATAGCGACGATTAAAGAAACAAAAAACGCCCGAAGGCGTTTTTTTGTTTTTTATGGCGCGAGGCGATCAATGTCCCACTGATTCGCTTCTTGAGAGTACAAGAAACGGTCGTGAAGACGGTTTTCACCACCTTGCCAAAACTCAATACTAGTCGGTCTAATTCGATAACCGCCCCAGAAAGATGGCACCGGAATTTCACCGTTGGCAAACTTCTGTTTTAGTTCAAGAAACTTTCCTTCAAGCACACCGCGTGCCGAAATGCGACTACTTTGCTTACTCGCAAGTGCAGCAATCTGGCTCTCTTTCGGACGTGAAGTAAAGTATTTCATATTTTCCATTGCGGACAGTTTTTCCGCCACACCAATCACATTCACTTGACGTTCAAGGCTGTGCCAAGGGAAGTGTAAACTCACTTTAGCATTATGCTCGATGTGTTGGGCTTTTCGGCTACCTAGGTTGGTATAGAACACAAAACCGTCTTGGTCACAGTGTTTAAGTAGCACGATACGTTGGTAAGGTTGACCGGTTTCATCAACAGTTGCCACAGTCATGGCAGTAGGGTCTGTCAACTTGGCATCAATCGCTTGTTGCAACCAAAAGTTGAACTGGTCGATAGGGTCACTCAATAAATCTTTACGACGCAAACCACCTTTGGTGTACTCACGGCGAATATCTTCAAGTTCCATATTCACTCCTGAACATTGTTTGCGTGATTGTGCGCTCATATTATTGATAACTCAAGTGCACTACCCACAAAGCAACTAGACTTAAGTCAGTAAATAAAAACTGGATCACCCTTTAGGAAAGATAAGTACCCAATGTAGGCTATTCTTTTATATCAACTTATTAACAATTATTTGGTAAACTAACAATATGAGGATTTAGCTAGAACTTTTGGTCTACACCTTATAAGCCAATTTTTGTACCACAACGGCAAAATAGAGCACTCATTAAAGTGACTTAGGTATCATATATGTCATTAACGCTAGGGATTATTTATGAGCAAAAGTAGTTACAACCGTCTCAATTCAGATGAGTTGGATTATGTCGATGATAAAACCGCAGCTCTGCTCTTAAACACACCAAGCAGCGCACGAATCATGCTGTGGTTGATGCTACTGTTCTTTATTATCGCGATTGCTTGGGCGTCATGGGCAGAAATTGACAAGGTGACCGTCGGACAAGGTAAAGTCGTTCCCTCCTCACAAGTACAAGTCATTCAAAACCTTGAAGGTGGCTTGGTTAAAGAAATTTTGGTGCAAGAGGGTGAGTTGGTCGAGAAAGGTCAACAGCTACTATTGATTGATGATACGCGATTTCGTTCAGACTTTAGAGAAAGAGAACAGCAAGTTGCCAACTTAACCGCCAACGTTATCCAACTTTCAGCCTCGCTTGCCAGCGTAAAAATTAACGAAGACTTTAACAATAAAGATTGGCAAAAGAGCGTTGAAATCGCCTACGACAAACTGTTTTACCCAGAAGATTTCCAGCAAGATCGTCCCCGACTGGTCTCGCGACAAAAAGCCGAATATCGCCAAGACCTCAATGAACTACGTAACCAAATTTCCCTTATAGATCAACAGGTCAAACAGAAACAACAGGACTTAGTTGAAATCCAAGCGCGAGTTCGTAACCTACGTGAAAGCTATAGCTTTGCCCGCAAAGAGCTTGATATTACCCGCCCTCTTGCCGAAGAAGGTGTTGTGCCACGGATTGAACTACTCAAACTGCAACGTCAGGTTAACGATACTCGCCGCGAAATGACCTCGAGCGAACTAAAAGTACCGGTACTACGTTCAGCAATTCAAGAAGCCATGTTAAGCCGAATCGACGCCGCGCAAAAATTCCGCTCAGCCCAACAAGAAAAACTCAACGATGCGCAAGACCGACTCTCAGCAATGACGGAATCGACGGTTGGTTTGCAAGACCGCGTCAACCGTACCGTTGTGGTCTCTCCTGTAACCGGAACAGTCAAAACGCTTAACATCAACACGGTTGGCGGGGTGATTCAACCGGGCATGGATATTGTCGAAATTGTCCCTAGTGAAGATACCTTGCTAGTGGAGGCTAAAATTGCTCCGCAAGATATTGCGTTTTTACGCCCAGAGCTTGCAGCAATTGTGAAATTCAGCGCCTATGACTTTACTAAATACGGTGGTCTCGAAGGCACGCTAGAACACATCAGTGCCGACACCACCACCGATGAAGAGGGCAACAGCTTCTATCTCGTTCGTGTGCGCACCAACGAAACCTCGTTAAATAAAGATGAGTCACTACCGATTATTCCTGGTATGACAGCAACCGTCGATATCATCACTGGTAAACGTACCGTCATGGACTATTTACTCAAGCCAATTCTTAGTGCTCGCACCAACGCACTGAAAGAATAGAGAGCATTTGTGTTCGTGCCCATTGAAGTAAGGATGAGATTCAAAACGTTAAAAAGGTTGTGTGTGAGTGCAGTGTGCATGATGGTCGCGTCAGCACCCCAGGCGCTCAACACATCGGAACAGCGCTTAGTCGACACAGTAACTCGTATTTACGGTGATCGTGCTGGTCTGCGCGTCACTACTTGGCGCAATGAAATGCGGGTCTATCAAGGGCTTGCAGAACGAGAACAATTGGAGCGTGTTAATCAGTTTTTCAACCAGCTCAATTTCGTCAATGACGATAGGTTGTGGGGGAAAAACGATTACTGGGCGACACCTTTAGAATTTTTAGGCAGTAATGCTGGCGACTGTGAAGATTTCACTATTGCCAAATATTTCTCACTGCTTGAGCTTGGCATCTCTGACAAAAAGTTACGCCTAGTATATGTTAAAGCATTGAGTTTAAATCAGTTTCACATGGTTCTAGCGTATTACTCCCATCCGAGTGCCGAACCTCTGATACTCGACAATATCAACCCAGAGATCACCACGGCAACCAAGCGCCGTGATCTACTACCGATATACAGTTTCAACGGTAACAACCTTTGGTTGATGAAGTCACAAAACGGACAACTAGCCGGAAAATCTTCACGGCTAAGTTTATGGAATGATTTACGCGCACGCGAAAAATCACTCCAATTACGGAAACCCAAAATCAATTACGATGAGTAGCCACTATGACTTTACATAAACAGCTTGTCGCAGGGATGATTACCGTCATCATATTGCTGCTGATTTCAGTGTCGGTGATAGAGATCAATACCACACGAAATTTCTTAGAACAGCAACAGCGCTCAGAGGTTAACAACACCATCAATACCGTGGGTCTTGCTCTCGCCCCTTATCTGCAAGAGAAAGACACCGTCGCAGTGGAGTCAGTGATCAATGCGCTCTTTGATGGCAGTAGCTACTCGGTAGTTAGACTAACTTTCCTCGACAGTGATCAAGAGATTGTCCGCTCTTATCCTGTCAAACCTAGCGATGTACCAAGTTGGTTTGTCGCCCTCAACCTATTTGAACCTATCCATGACAGCCGCGTAGTGACAAGTGGTTGGATGCAGTTAGCCGAAGTGGAAATCATCAGTCACCCTGGTAGTGCTTACCAGCAACTTTGGCTCGCATTTGAAGATTTGGTTATCGCCTTTTGTATCGTGTTATTGATTGGACTGCTGGCGATTTCTTTCTTACTCAAGCGTGCGCTCAATCCGCTTGATCGTATTGTTGTCAAAATGAAGCAAGTGGCGCAAAACAAGTTTGGCGAACCGTTGCCACTGCCAAAAACCACCGATTTATTGAGCGTTGTGGAAGGTATCAACAGCATGTCTGCGCAGCTTGAAGAGTCCTTTAAAGCCCAAGCGAAAGAAGCTCAGCAACTGCGAGAACGTGCCTACATCGATCCGGTATCAACGTTAGGTAACCGCGCTTACTATATGAGCCAACTCAATGGTTGGTTAAGTGAAGGTGGCTACGGTGGCGTCGCGCTGCTAGAAGCTCGTTTTATCAAAGACCTCTATGACGAAAAAGGCTACGAGGAAGGAGATAAAATGGTACGTGAACTCGCCGATCATCTAAAAGTCGCGCTCAACGGCAGTGACGTAACGATGGCGCGCATCTCTTCCGACGAATTTGCATTTATCTTGCAAAATACCGATGAAGGTGAGCTTAAACTGCTAGCCGAAAGCGTGATCACATGTGTGCAAGACCTGAACGCAGATCCAACTGGTATGGCAAAAGCTAACGCAGCCCTTGGGGTGGTGCACAACTCTAGCACCACCTCTGCCTCAGACCTACTCACCCTGCTAGACAACGCACTAGCAGACGCGACAACCAATCCAGACCAAGCCTACAGCTATATTACGAGCGATAATTCCGCGACACTCATGGGCAAACAACAGTGGAAACTGCTGGTTGAAGAAGCGATCAGTAATGATTGGTTTGCTTTTCGAACTCAACCAGCTAACGCTACCAACGGTAAGACCTATCACTATGAGATGTTTAGCGCTATTGAACATGGTGAACAACGCTATGGCGCCAACCAGTATTTATTCGCACTAGAACAGCTCAATGCCAGCCACATCTTTGACGAGTATGTCATTTCGTCAGTTCTGCAAAGACTGAGCAGAGATGGCAGTGCCTTTGACGCGCCTATTGCGATCAATATTGCGCAAAACAGCATTTCGCAACCAAGCTTTATCCGTTGGGTAACTCAACAGTTAAACCGTCACAAAGATCTGACGAAACTGATTCACTTTGAAATTCCCGAAAACTGTTTCGTAAATTCGCCACACCATACCGCGTTATTCTGTAATGCCGTACGCGCCGCAGGCGCAGACTTTGGCGTCGACAACTATGGTCGAAACTTCCAATCATTAGATTACATTAATGAGTTCCGTCCTGCTTACGTCAAACTCGATTATCTCTATACACACCACTTGGAAGATGAAAAACAAGCCTTTACGCTAACCTCAATCTCGAGAACCGCCCATAATTTAGGTATCAAGACGATTGCATCTAGGGTTGAGACACAAGCACAGCTCGATTTCTTATCTGAGCACTTCATTGATGTCTTCCAAGGTTACATTGTCGACAAGTAGAACTATAAAAGGCAGCGAGTATGCAAGATCCACTATTAAATTCGTTAATCTATGTCAGTCGTTACTACGGCTTAGCGAATTCACCAGAAGCGCTGATAAACGGTTTGCCTTTATCAGAGGGCAAACTCACGCCCTTCCTATTTCCACGTTCTGCGGAGCGTGCAGGTTTGGTCGCGAAAGAAAACCGTGCAGAGCTCAATTCAATATCCCAATTAGTGCTGCCAGTGGTACTGCTGCTCAAAGGTGGCGACGCCTGTGTATTGAACAGCATTAACGGCGAACAGCAAGAAGCAGAAATTGTCACCGGTGAATCGGGTTTGGTGCCAATATCAATTCCGCTAGAAGAGTTGCAGCAACTCTATACGGGTCGTTACTTCTTAGTTAAAAAGCAGTTCCGCTACGATGAACGTTCACCAGAAGTACTCAAAACCAAAGAGGGACACTGGTTCTGGAGTACGTTATGGCAATCTCGCAGCATCTACCGCGATGTATTGATCGCCTCAATCCTGATCAACTTATTCGCCATCGCCGCCCCAATGTTTACTCGCTTGGTTTATGACAAAGTCGTGCCTAACTTAGCTTTTGAGACTCTCTGGGTTTTGGCGAGTGGTATCTTTGTTATTTTCCTTTTTGACTTGATCCTCAAATTAATGCGCAGCTACTTCATTGACGTTGCAGGGAAAAAGTCTGATATCTTGATTTCATCCAAGCTATTTAGCAAAGTGCTTGGCATTCGTATGGAGTCACGCCCACCATCAGTCGGGGCGTTTGCACGTCATCTACAAGAGTTTGAATCCATCCGCGAGTTCTTTACCTCTGCAACGATTGGCTCACTGATCGATCTCCCATTTGCCATCCTGTTTTTACTGTTGATTTGGCTGATGGCGGGGCATTTAGTATTCGTACCTATCGCGGGTGTAGTGTTCCTAATCATTTACTCTCTTTTAATCCAAGGTCCACTGCGCCGAGCAATTGAAGAAGGCTCTCGCCTTGCGTCGCAAAAATATGCCAACTTAATTGAGAGTTTAGCGGGACTAGAAACAGTGAAATTGTTCGGCGCACAAAGCCAATTTCAGTTCCGTTGGGAAGAAGCGGTGGCGCACATGGCGAACTGGAATATTAAGAGCCGCCGTATTACCGATAGTATTCAAAACACCGCAGGCTTTGTACAACAGTCATGTAACGTTGGTATGATCATCTTTGGTGTCTACCTAATTGCCGAAGGCAACCTCACCATGGGTGGTCTTATTGCAGCAACGATGCTAAGTGGGCGCGCGATTGGTCCAATGGTCCAGTTATCCGTTCTTTCCGCTCGCTACAACCAAGCTAAATCGTCAATGACAATTATTGAGCAAGTGATGGCTATGCCGGATGAACAAGAGGAAGGGAAGCGTTATATTCACCGCCCTATCGTGCATGGCAAAATTGAGTTGGATAACGTGACATTCCACTACCCTGACTCGCCCATTGCTTCAATTCGCAATTTGAGCCTGACCATTAATCCAGGAGAAAAAGTGGCGATCATTGGGCGTATCGGTTCAGGTAAAACCACGCTTGAGCGATTGGTTCTTGGTCTCTACAAGCCAACTGAAGGTCATGTTCGCATCGATGATACAGACATCGATCAACTGCATCACATTGATATTCGACGTAACATTGGCTGTGTTCCGCAGGACTACCACCTGTTCTACGGCTCCATCCGTGACAATATAACCTTGGGTCGACCTCTGGCTGACGATCGCGATGTGATGGATGCAGCCAACCGAGCAGGCGTCACCGTATTTACCCAACAAGATCCCGCAGGTCTTGAACGCCAAGTTGGTGAAGGTGGTCAATTACTCTCAGGCGGACAACGTCAGGCAGTATCAATCGCACGAGCCATTTTAGGGCGACCTCCGGTCTTGCTGATGGATGAACCCACTAGCGCAATGGATAACCGTTCAGAAATGCACATCAAGCAACAACTGGCGCAACTGAAGCAGAATGAGACTCTTATCCTCATTACACACAAAACATCGATGCTGGATGTGGTTGATCGCATCATTGTAATGGAGAAAGGTGCGGTGATCGCTGATGGACCAAAAGCCGAGGTACTAAGCAATCTAATGCAAGGCAAAGTGAGAGCGGCAAGTGCATAATAAATATTGCCCAACTTCACACCTTGACAAATAACTGACAAATCCGCCTTTATATGGGCGGATTTATTATTTCAAAACACCAATGCATACCAACCTATAAATAACACTTATATATTTAAAAGTTATTGATAATGCACGTAAAACAACTTTTACACATGCAATGTGCACTATTTCTTCACTGAGGTACTTTTATGAGAAATTTAATATAAAACAGAGGTGATAAAGCGTGTTAATTCCGCTATGGTAGGGAAGAAAGCCTGTCATACTTGAGTAACCTCCACTGGGTAAGCTATCTCAGGTATAGACAAAAAATAACTACAATCTCGTTAATTTTCTATTGCTGATAATTGGCATTCAATTGCTAATTTAATCCATTTGCTGCTTAAAGGAATTAAAATGAAAACCGTCGCTACACTTCTATCTGGTCTTTTTCTTGCTGCTGGTGCGCACGCAGAAGTAACAATTAACATACCTGACAATGTGCAAGTACTGGCTGTGAATGCTGAAAAACCCGACCTAGAGGGCGGTCTATTCAGTTCAACCAAAAGCATCACTCTGGCAAATGGTGAAAACCAAGTCGTATTCCGTTATACACCTTACTTCTCGCAAGGTAACGATCGCGTTATCGTTGAAAGCACTCCGGTCATCACAAAGTTCACCGCTAACAATCAGCAACTGAGTTTAGACCTACCTGAATATCGCAATGAACGCGAAGCAGAGAAACAAATCAAAGCTTGGCAAGTCACGCTTATTGATCAGCAAAACCAGCCAATTGCTCTGACTCAAGATGTGCTTCACAAAGATGGTATGCAGATTGGTCGCGATTTTGTCCAAGAATCAAAAGAATACAACCGAACTAATGGTGTTGCGGCTTTGAACTCGGGTTCTGCGGTCGCGGTTACTTTACCGGCTAATGTCAAAGTCGATGCAAATACCGCGGAAGAAATGCTGCATTTCTGGTATCAAAAAGCCGATGCGGAAACCAAAGCGAAATTTAAACAGTATATCAACCAGCAGTAATTGGTAGTGGTGGCATGAAACTGGACAATCTATTTACCATCAAGGTCGATGACGAGATACAGCTTGCCCTAGTTGAAGAGAGCTTTGCGCCAATTTATGCCGAGATAGTCAGTGAGCAACTCGACTATCTTTCGCAATGGCTCGCTTGGCCACCCTACTGTCGATCAGAGCAAGACTTTCGTCTGTTTATTGCTCGCTCACTTGACGATTATGCGCAGGGTAAATCTCTCACCTGCGCCATTACTTTCCAGGGTAACGTCGTGGGTAACTGCAGTTTTAACACTATCAATCACGATTTGAAAAAGGTTCAAATCGGTTATTGGCTGTCTCAAACGCAAACCGGCAAAGGAATCGTGACTCGAGTAGTCAATAAACTCATCGATCTCGCATTTACTAAATATGAAATGGAAAAAGTTGAGCTGTTAGCTGCCGTCGATAACTGGTCGAGCCGCGCGGTTGCTGAGCGATGTGGTATGTCATTTGAGGGCGTGATTACTAACAACGAGAAAGTGGGTGATCGCATCCTTGATCACGCAGTGTACGGCATCCACCATCAAAAGCGCCTCTAGTCATTTGAAATAACCAGCAACCCGGCTTTATGCTGGGTTGCTAACCATCTTGTTAAACTTACCCCTTGAGCCGTGCCTGATCGCTCGCTAGTGTTCTAATTACAACAAGACGTTAAGTGATATCACAGATTCATTATCATTAATCACCCAACTCATTATCACCATGGTAACATACGTCTTCTTCCGTCGTTTGTATGCCCACTATGAGTAAACTATTAAAATTCCTCTCCGCGTTGGTTGCCGTTTCTGTTGGCTTTTTTGCTACCGACCTAATCGATTTTTTCCAAGCCTCACCCAAAGTATCACTCGATAGCTATTGCCAGTTGTCTACTGAAGCTTGTACACAAGATGGCGTAATAATCTCAATGAACCAAGATACCGCGCAACCCTTGCAACCTTTTAACTTAAACGTTCAATGGGCAAGTAGCCAAAACGACAACTTAATGCTTACCCTTGAAGGACATGAGATGGATATGGGCACCGCACGCTTTGCCATTGCGCGCACTCTTAATGGTGAATATCAAGCGGATGTATTATTACCCGCTTGCACCATGGATGATATGACTTGGATTGGCACACTAAGCGATGGCAAGCAATCTGTTAACGTGGCAATAAGGATGGCTCGATGAACAAAAATTGGTCACTAATCTTGGTCGTCGCATTTAGCTTAGGCTTTGGACTTAAACTCTTCTTCGATAATCAACAAGATCAAACTGGGAACACCCCGACACAAAGCGCAGCCCTCTTTGAGGGAGCAAACCAACAAAATGTCGATCTATTCGATGAGACAGATCCTCGTATTCGCGTGGTGTATTTTGGCTTCACCCACTGTCCAGATGTCTGTCCAACTTCACTTGCGATGCTATCGGCTGCCTTAAAACAACTTGATCCTGCACAACAAGACAAAATTCGTCCTATCTTTATCACCCTCGACCCTGAGCGCGATGTGGCAAGCAAAGCCCATGAATACGCACAATATTTCCACCCCTCTATCGAAGGGTTGTCAGCGCCGATAGAAGTCACTAAGCCGTTAGCAGAAAAGTATGGCGTGGTATTTAAACGTACCGAGCTAAAAGAGTCTCAACTGGTTTATACCATTGACCACAACTCATATTTCTATTTTTTGCAGCCTAACGGTGAACTGATCACTAAAGTGTCGCACACACTCAACCCAGCCCCAATTGTGCTAGCAATTGAAAATCTACAGTAAAACAATAAAGGACTGACTATGAAACTTAAGCCACTGATTTTGGCGACCCTACTTTTAAGCCCACTAGCCCACGCGTCTGACGTTATGCTGCACAACCCTTATGCTCGTGCCACTCCACCGAATGCCGCCACCAGCGCAGTATTTGTCGAGATCATGAACCACAGTGAAAAAGAGCGTGCCATTGTGTCGGCATCAACACCAGCAGCTGGCAAGGTAGAACTGCATGATGTGATTCACGAAGGCGACATGATGAAAATGCGTCAGATCGAAAAAATCACCCTGCCCGCTCATAGCCATACCTCACTTAAACCTGGCAGCTTGCACATTATGCTGTTCGACTTAACCAAGCCTTTAGTTGAAGGTGAGAATATCGAGGTCGAAATCTCCTTCGCCAATGGTGAAACGCAAACGTTTAGTGCACCGATCAAAAAAGTCATGAGCGGTATGAAACACCACCATTGATTATTACCAAGTGAGAAAAGAGGAGGGCTAAGGCTCTCCTCTTTTGCTATTCTGCCCCCGCGGAATCATTCAGGAAGAAAGTATGATTGTAGCAATGCACTTAGAACGTAAAGGTAGAAAGACAGTCACCACTGTCATCTATACTGACTATGTGCATTTCATCCGAGATACTACAAAACAACACTTCGCAGTTTAGCTTGCCCTTGGGATTTAAAATGAATTCAAATGCCAACTCCACCATGACACTCAACCAACTTGGTTGGAGCAATCTATTTCATCAACAACTTACGCTCAATGATCTAGAACACCATCAAATCGCGCGCGTATCAGAGCATCATCGCAGTGGCTACACGTTACTTGCAGAACGCGGACAAAGTACGCTGGCAATCCACAAATCTCTGCCGGATATGACCGTCGGAGATTGGGTGGTACTGGATAATGACAGCCAATTTGTGCGCCTACTAGACAGACAATCGTTATTCAGCCGCAAAGCAGCAGGAAGCAAAGTAGAAGAGCAACTGATTGCTGCCAATGTCAACACGCTATTTATCGTCTGCTCGCTTAATGACGACTTCAACCTAAGCCGGATTGAGCGTTACCTTGCCATTGCCCATGACGCAGAAGTTGAGCCAGTGATTGTGCTAACGAAAGCAGATCTTTGTGACGATAGCGAAGAAAAACGATCTCAGGTACAAGCGTTGGACCCGATGCTATTTGTTGAAACGTTAAATGCACTTGATAGTGAACAGTGCCAATTACTGGCAAGTTGGTGTAAACAAGGCAAAACCGTGGCGTTTATGGGCTCTTCAGGGGTTGGTAAATCAACGCTAGTGAACACCTTACTGGGCGAGCAAACCCAGCAGACCGGTGGTATTCGTGAAAACGATAGCAAAGGTCGCCACACGACAACCAGTCGCTCTCTTCACTTGCTACCTAGTGGTGGCGTGCTGATTGACACTCCGGGAATGCGTGAGCTGCAAATCCATGATTGTGCCGATGGTGTCGAGCAAACATTTAGTGATGTGCAATCACTGGTTGAAAGATGCCGCTTTAGCGATTGTAAACACAACAATGAACCTGGATGCGCGGTAATAAAAGCGCTTGATGCGGGTGAAATTGATGAGCGTCGAGTCACTAATTACCTTAAGTTGATGCGTGAACAAGAATGGAATGGCGCAACGTTGGCGGAACAACGCTCTAAAAGTAAACAATTCACCAAATATTGTCGCTCAGTCCAAAGTGAAAACCGCTCACGCAAGCAATCTTACTAAGAGACTAGTTGAACAAAAACGCAACTAAATAAGCAATAGATTGCGCAGACAACAAGGGGCATTAGCCCCTTTTTTATCTATAAAATAGGGCAAATCGTCAAAATTAGATTCCAAATATGTAGATAATGTTAATATTAAGTTCTATTTTCTAATTATTCCTAGACACAATATCTCAGAAGGATAGTATAAGTTGCTTCTCTTCCACTCGTGGAGAGAACATCAAAACAATAATCAAGGTTACTGCTGTCTCGAGATAGCTGACAAGCAATGTCAGCAACGATTCGACTTTACTTCGATACGATCGATTACCTGGTTTCACACTGATGTAAACCAAGTCATCAGCCGAACTCGTGACACTATAAACCAAAGCAAAATGCAGGATTTATTATGCTTTACAATTCATTTTTAGCTCGGCTTGCACGAGGAAATTTAGTACTACAGATCTTAGCCGGCATAATCTTAGGTGTGGCACTTTCTCTAATCGCTCCTGATCACGCTGTAAGTGTTGGTCTACTCGGTGAGCTATTCGTAGGTGCGCTAAAAGCCGTTGCGCCAATTCTTGTGTTCATTTTGGTTGCCGCATCGATTGCTAACCAAAAGAAAAACCAACACACCTATATGCGTCCAATCGTGGTGTTATACCTGTTTGGCACCTTTGCAGCTGCGCTAACCGCAGTGACCATGAGTTTCCTTTTCCCTACCACTTTGACTCTGGTTTCTGGTGCCGAAGGCGCAACGCCACCGCAAGGCATTGGTGAAGTATTGCATACCCTACTATTCCAATTGGTTGATAACCCAATCAATGCGCTTAAAAATGCCAACTACATTGGCATTCTAGCTTGGGCGATTGCACTTGGTCTTGCTCTGCACCATGCATCTGCATCAACCAAAGCATTATTTGAAGATCTTAGCCATGGCGTATCACAAATCGTGCGCTTTATTATTCGCCTAGCACCACTGGGTATTTTTGGTTTGGTGGCTTCGACGCTAGCAACAACGGGTTTCTCTGCATTAGCAGGCTACGCTCACCTACTTGCGGTACTGCTTGGCGCAATGGCAATTATTGCCCTAGTGATCAACCCACTCATCGTGTTTATTAAGACACGAGAGAACCCATATCCATTGGTATTCCAATGTTTACGTGAAAGTGGTGTGACGGCATTTTTCACTCGTTCGAGCGCCGCTAACATCCCAGTTAACATGGCTTTGTGTGAAAAACTGAAATTGGATGAAGATACCTACTCGGTGTCGATTCCACTGGGTGCAACCATTAACATGGGTGGCGCAGCAATCACTATCACAGTGCTCACACTAGCAGCTGTTCACACTATGGGTATCGAAATTGACCTAATGACGGCGCTATTACTAAGCATCGTCGCAGCAGTGTCAGCTTGTGGCGCATCTGGTGTCGCAGGCGGTTCGCTACTACTGATCCCACTGGCTTGTGGTCTATTTGGTATTCCAAATGAGATTGCGATGCAAGTCGTCGCGGTGGGCTTTATCATCGGTGTGATTCAAGACTCGGCAGAGACTGCGTTAAACAGCTCAACGGACGTGGTATTTACTGCTGCGGTATGTAAGCAAAAACAAAAAGAAAATCGCCCTCACTAAGCTGATAACTCCTTTAAGTTAAACACAACATACTAAAAACCGAGTGCGACAAACACTCGGTTTTTTATTGCCTAAAGATCAGCTCAATCTAAAAATCACTATATAAAATAGGCGGCTGGGGTGGATAGGCTATCGGCTGCCAACGATCGTTGAAGGTGTACTTCGCGTAAAGCATAAAGTGGTTTGGGGTGTAGAATTCCGAACGCTGCAAATCTACCAACGCACCAAGATACCAATGCTTGCTTACCCGCTTTTCTACTGCGGCTTGTAATGACGCACCAAACCCACCACCACGCTCTGACTTACCATTTTCAACCAGATACGGACCATCTTGTTGCGTCCATGAGTTTGAAATTGACCCACTCAATAAGTAAGACCAGGTACTGTCGTAGCGACCGTAGAAGTTAACTGGTAGCGACAGAGAAATATAGCTTTGCGGGCTATAGTAACCACCGTGATACAGCGAGTACTCGCCTAGGTTTTTGTCATAACTCAAATAGATCAAGTTAGTCCCAATACTCAAACGCTGAGTGTCTGTCGCAATCAGTTTGTAATAGCCGCCCCCCAATAGACCAAGACGGGTATTATCCGCTACATTTTCACCGGTTAGAGAGTGGTATTGTAAGCTGCTCCAAAAACCATATGGACCACCGATATCCCAACTTGAGTTGAGCTTCAGTCCAGTACTCACTACCCCGCCCCATTTAGTGCCTTCACCCGAAAGTTCACTGGTTTGCGCAGGCACACTTAACCCCGAATAGGAGAGAGTGCTGCTGGTTTCTGGTCTTCGAGATGCATCAACTGACCAGCCAAACTCCCCCAGATCGCCATTAACACCAACACCACCAACCCATGTGGTATGGTCAAAACCGACTGGTGTCGTACCAATGTCGACCTGCCAATCTTGCGCTTGCCAGCCAATACCCAACGCAACACCCGATGCACTGCCTTCAACGACATTATCTTTTGGCGAATGATCAGGGTCTTTCTCGAAATACTCTAACTTACCGGAATCGACAGCCACATAATCTGCCCTTAGCAGCAGATGCCCATCCCACTCTTCTACTGGAATTCGCGCCTCAATCGGAACTTGGTTAGTGGTGTTATTGCCGTCGCGAGCACTATAATCCCAGCCAAACATCACATGCCCATCGCTGCGATCACGCAATGCATCAATATCCGCTTTTACATTGCGAGTCAGCCAATAATCCGCTGCACTATCATAAAGCTCTCGTAGTGTTAACGAAGATTGATCTGTCTCAGTCAACTGAGGATTCTTTTCCAATCTATCACTATCAAGCGCTTGATATACGCGGCGCTCGGCTAGATTCCATTGCTGGTTATCCATAGCAATCGCTAGACTATTTCGATAGGCGAAGGCATTCGCGTCAGGTGTATTGTCTAACGCCTGATTGAGAGTATTGGCATCCTCGCGATACCCTTGCTGATTAAACACCTCAGCAACGGTCATTAGTTGTGCAGCCGTCAAACTCGATTTCTTTTTCAGCAACAGCAAATGTAAATCATGATAGATAGCGTGCTCATCAATTAAAGCACTCGCTTGCAGCATGCCAATTTGCGCCTGAGTAACAAACGGCTCACTCTTTGTCGACACTTGCTGAAATACCTCAAGCGCTTGTTGCGGTTGGTGTGTGGCGAGCAACACATCCCCTTGCGCCAACAAACGGCGGATATTGAGCTCTTCAAATTGCAACACTTGAGAAACGCTCAGCGACGCATACTCTGCCTGAGATGTTTGCTGTTTGAACCAGTGATCAAAGTCAGCAAAACGCTGCAAACTCACCATCATCTCCCCATAGGCTAACTGATCATCGAACGACCAACTTTGCAAAGGAAAAAGACTGGTGTAGATCTTGTTTGCTTTGTCTGTGCGCTCTATCGCTATCCAAGCAGCGACAATACGCGCAAGCGGCTGAACCTGTCCGGCATATTGGGCTGACAACATATCCAGAGAATCGGTAACAGACTGAGGATCAACCAAATAACGCGACTGCACATCTCTCAACTCAACATCCAATTTCAAACGAGTTAAGTTACGTTGCATCGCAGGCGTGCGGTCGTTTGTATCAATACTCTCTAGTTGTTGAGTCGCCTCTAGCAGGCGATATTCTTGGGCAAGGTACAGTGCGTAAGCGAATTTCATTTCTGGATCTTGGCTAGATTGATTCCAATCAGCCATTAAACGATCAGCACGTTTTTTCTCTCCCAATGACTGAATCACATTCGCAATGTCTAACCTTTGCCAAGGTGAACTCGGATTCAATGCAATGAGCTGATCAGAGGCTTCTCTTGTCATCACGGCGTCATTTTTATCAATCGCCTGGCGTAAATTCACCAAGATGATTTCAGATTCAATTGCCTTAATTTTTTCCGACACCACCAATTTCTGCTTGGAGGAATAATGGTTAGCGATGGATTGAGCTCCTAACCAATCGTTCTGCACAATTCGAGTATCCAAACGTCCACGTAATGCTGAACCATTGAGCGGTTCTAGCTGTAAAGCTTGGCGGTACGCTTTGTCCGCAGCAAGATACTGCGCTTGGCTAACCAGCGAAGCACCCAAGCCAGTAAAGGCATAGGGTTGAGAACTGTCTAACTGAATCGCTCGGCGATAAAACCGTTCCGCTTGAGGGTATTTCCCTTGCGCCATCAATGCGTCACCTTGATCGAGATAACTCCAGTAACGAGAGGTCTCCACCAGCGTCGCCCATTTGCTCGCACTATCTGGATCTTTGTCTAGTGCCTGCGCACGTTGAAAATACGCCAAAGCTCTTTGCTGCTCACCTCGACGCAAATAAACCTTACCCATCCCCCCAAGTATTTCAGGATCATCCGGACGGGTGGTTAATGCATAACGCAACTGAACCGCCGCTTGCTCTGTCTTGCCTTGCTCAAGTAATTGCAGACCTTTCAACTTCGCCAAGTATGTCGGATCTTTGCGCAGCGCTTGCTCGGTATTCCAACGCTGAATAGCGCTTTGATTTGCTCGCTGAATTTCCAAATCTGCCGGATAATAACTGGCTAAAATGGCGTACTGTTGTACCACTTGAGCAGAAATCGGGAGTTGGTCTAACGCTCTTAACCATGAGGTTGCGGCGCTTTTACCCACCGATGGTACTAATGCGAGCTTGTTGTAAGTATCAAGAATCCACGCATCGGCGGGATCTTGTTTACGAATATGGTTTGCCAAAGCCAACTGAAACTGCGGAACGCCCGGATATTCTGCATTAAGTTGTTCCAGACCTTGCTTTACCATTTGCCAGTTTTGAGTAAGGTTGCCCTGTAATTGGAGAAATTCAAGTTGTAAGGCAGCTGACGGCATACCGGTAGGAAAAAGCGTTTTATACGCCTCGATCGCCTCTTGATAACGCCCCGACTTTGCCAGTAACTTAGCGCGCTGATAATCTAGCTTTTTATCGGTTCTAATCGCGATGATTTCAGCAAGATCCTGTGTTTGCGAAGAGTTCGGTGCACTCTGTTTTAAACGTTCGAAAGTCTGTTGTGCTAAAGCAAGCTGTTGACGCTTCAAAAACATATTCGCTTGATAGAACAAACCTATTGGGCTGGTTTCATCTATCGCGAACAACCGTTCTAGCGTGCTTTCAACAATATCATCACGCCCAATAGCGTCAGCCAACTTCAATTGTTCAACCAACCATGCGACTGAATTAACTCTAGCTGCAGAAGTCGAGAATTGGGTTGGTTCAATCGGTTGGTAAACACCCAAGAGTTGCTCTTTGCTTAACGGTTTTGAACTAAAGTTCGCCGCCTGAGCCCCCCCTACTCCACCCGCTATGCAGCACAATGAAACCAACCATGAAGCGCGTCCACTTACTGACATGAATCACTCCACGCAGGCACTAATTCACCATTCAACCCAAAACGGAAATGTCCATCATGCCACCCTAAACCAAACAGAGTCAGCACATTGTCGTAATAATGGTCGTCCCTATCGTTGACCAACAAACGCTTCGCTCTGTCAGCTTGTTGTTGTAATAACTCCTTGTCTGCTGTGGTATGGATGAGCGGCAGTGCAGCGGCAGAAAAACCCGCACTCCCCTTGTTACTATACTTACCCGTCTGAGTATTCACTTCTCGAGGTGGCGCGCCAAGCGCACTCGTTGCCTCAACAAATGGTTGCATTTGCTCCACTAGCGCACGTTTTTCTGTCACACCATCGTCGAGCATCCCCGCCCATAAATAGGTACGAATGGCATTATAGCTGCCAATCGCTCCGGTTATCGGATCGACTTGATACTGCCCTGCCTCCTCAAGAGCCCAGTCAGGGCTAAAGCCCTTCGGCATTGTGTTGGTGATCATATTTACACTAGTCTGGTACATCTCACCCCAAGGTTGCTGAGGGTACAACGAGCGCATACGCTCAAGCAGTTGCAAAGGCACGTAACTAGGATTGACTCGATAGCCATCATCCAACTTGAAACCTTGCGGCGCGGGCAACAACAGCAAGCCACCGTCTTCAATCGTCACCGTTTCTTCACGCAAAATACGGCTAGCCAGCAAATAACCCAGCGATTGATAGTAATAGTTATCCCACAAACGACCTGCTTCAACTAAAGAGTAGGCAATCCACAAATCAGAATCTGACGCCGGATTGCTATCTAACACTCCCCATTGCCCGCTGGCTTTTTTCCCCCACAGCCACGCCGGCAACTGGGCGGTTAAATCCCCCCCAGCTAAGTTTTGTTGCGTCCAATTGAGCAACTGAGCGAAACTCTGTTGGTCGTTGGCAACGAGAGCGAAAAACAGAGCGTAAGACTGACCTTCCGAGGTGGTAATTCGCCGCGAATCACTGCCATCAACCACTCGTCCTTGTTCAATATAGACCGACTTAAAAGTTTGCCACTGTGACCATTCACAACCTTGCGAAAATGCCGATGAGGAAAGAAAAACTGCCACCAATACCATCAGCTTTTTCATTGCTCCTCCTCCTGCTTCTCTAATCGCTTAGTTGCCACTTGACGTAAAACACGCCACAACACGATAGTCACGATCACCACTAATAGTGCCGCAAAGCAAGCAACAATGATCGGATGATTAGAGAAGTGGTACCAAACTAGCTTCCATACTGGCAGTTGACCAACATAATAGTGCTCACCAACGTTGTAGCTTGCTACCTCATCCTTTCGCAAGGTAACGACAGAGCCGAACATATAATCAAACTTACCTGAGTCAATCAAAGCGCTATCGACTAAAGCGAGATCCATTGGCTGTGCTGCCATAATTGCAACCAGACTGCGATTGGCGGTAAACGGACTCTCACTGCCATAAATCGCCGCAAATGCACCGGTCGCATCAACTGACACGAAATCTGCCGCTTGTTGGCTACTGCTGGTTGGGCTCATCCAATTTGACCCAAGTTGCTGCTCATTCTTGGTTGGCAAACGGATTTGACGCTGACCCGCTTCTACCACTAAGTTCACTTGGTTTGGGTCGCTCGCAGCTTGCAACAAACTGCTATCTAAACCGATGCTAAGAATATCTTTATCACTGAGTTGTTGTGCATCCCAGCTATCACTCAACTGTACCTTTATGCCTGGATAGCCTGAATCGGCGCCGAGAGAACCCATCACATTTAAAAATGTTTGCAGTACTTCTATTGGCGCATTTTGTGGGATCACCACTGCGGTTTCAGAGAGATCCGCCATGCGGGTATAAGGGAACCCCGAACTGGCAAATGCACGCATGTTTGGCATTTCGATATAGTGAGGAAAGCCACTAAAATCGATGGTTGAATCACCATCAACTACAGCATATTGCTTGCTCGGTTGCGTCACTTGGCATTGACCATCGGTCACTGATGCGAAACCAAATTCAAACTCTATCTGGTTTTCACTACCGACTTTAAGTGCAGGGATACGCACTCGATCTTCACCACTTAACAAGGTATCGTCGAGTAAAGGAACACGAATTCGATTCGAGTCACCGCCTTGACCGGCAGTGGTTAAGTTAAATGCCTCAATGAATTGATCATTAATGCTCAGAGTTAGACGCGAACCAGAATGGTCTTCCGTTGGCGGCGAATAACGGTAGTTAAGATCCATAGGAATACCGCGACTTTGCCAAGTAAACAGATCAGGTGGTAATCGCAAACTCACATTGATCGGTGGCGGTGTTCTCCCTTCCACTTGTAGCGTAGATTTCTGTTCCACCAATTCTGACAGTGCAACAGGTCGTTCTGTGGTGACCCAGTTGGGCGCATCATAAGGCACTCGCGGCTGAATTTGCGACACACGGTTTATCTTCGCAACCGGACCTGTCAAAAGTTGGTTGCCAAGCGCTAACCCTCTTACTGCGGTATTTAAGTCCGCACTGTCTTGCCCAATTACCAGCAACAACTTAACAAACGGATCGGTCGGATGCGTGATCATTTGCAAACGAGGACCGTCGCTATCGGGGAAATCGCGCAAAAAGTCCGGTTTGTTGTCATTGGTCACAAAAACAATGGCATTGCGCTTAGGTATAGTGTCAAAACTCAAAGGAAACTGTGCGCCACGCCAACCCGCTAAAGAACCAAAGTAAGAGCTAGCCACGCCCGCTGCTTTGATCTCTGCTAAATCATATTGATCGCCCATCACCATAGGTAGATTCAACTGGCTAAAATCACGTACATCAAAGAATGGCGCTGGCAACAAGCTGAGATCGCTCTCTAAACGGGTCTTTTGCACCAACATCTCGATGCGACTGGTCTGACTGATTTCAGCCCAGATACTTGAATCATTAGGATTAGAACAATCTTTTTTTGTGTTGCCGATCAATTCAAAACGTATCTGGTTGTAGTTACTGAAAAAACGCGTATCCAATGGCATTGATAAGCTCAGTTTTTTACCTTGCTGCCCGTCAACAATTGGGGTCACCCCCATCAATTCATTATTCAAATAAACTTTAACATGAGAAACCAGCGACAGTAGCGCTGGTGACGGTGTAATGTCGAAATAGAGGGTGGCTTGAGAGACCACCTCATCCAAACGAGAGCCGAACCCTATGTAGGCACTGGTTTCACTACCTTGAATGGCAATCGAGCTGTTGTAGCCGAGCTGACTAAATGGCACGACTCGTTTAAATACTGACGAATTCTCAAGCTCATGAGATTGCGCTAGCGAGACATTTGCTGACTGATTTACTTCTTGTGCTGCGAGACTACCCGACAAACTCATCAGAGTTATGGCCGCCGTCAACGCTGTTAGTTTTTTATTATTGAGCATGACTTAAGGTCCTGGTTGGGACATAGCGAGGTCTAAAAGACCAAACAAATTTAATACAAATAAAAAGAGCATCAACACAGACTCTAATCGGCGTAGGACTGTGTTTTAGCAAGCGTTTGTATCCATTAAAGCCGACGTGTAAAACGGCTTGCATACTAGATAGAGGCTTATCGGCTTGATAACCTTGTTGCCACTTCGCCCATGTATCCGCGCGAGCAAACGTACATTGGACATACTGTATTTGTTGTTGATGTGACAACTCGTTGAGTTGCATACCAAAGATTCCCTTATGAGCATAGGTGACTGTCATCGGGAAAACGAATTCTTGACCACCACGGTTGAGAATAACTTGTAAAGATTGCCCCTGAAGGTAATGCGCAGCCTCTTCGTCTACACCAGCTATTTCAACCCGAACCCCACCAAACGAAAAATCTTTCATCAGTGCTTGCAGCAAATGACCGGATTTTAGACGCACCGTGATCGGGATAGAGACATCCACTCGGTGATCTTTACGGACCTGTTTAGCTTCCACGGCTACAGCAACTGCTGCGCCTAAAATCAGCAAGTTGTACAGAGTCCAAACAAGGTTAACCAATACCGTACCTATCTCATCTTGCGCGCCCCAACCCAAGCGATATAACCCCACAGCTATACCGACGATATTGAGTGCCACTAAAACGAGGTAGGGTCGAGAGATCACCCAATCGTAGTGCGATTTTTCAACCAAGCCGCCTTTTGCAGTAACGTTGAATGTACCTTTATGGGGCGCAAATAACGCCACCGTGGTTGGTCTGGCGATATACCAAGCCAGCACGGTTTCATAAACCTCGCCCCAGAATGAATAACGATAGTCTCCCTGCATGCGAGAATTGGTCATGCTGGCGTGGATCATATGAGGTAACACGTACAAAATAATCGCTAACGCTGGCGCATAAATTACGTAAGAATGAAGAATCAAAAACGCGAGTGGTGCGATCAAAAAAACAATTCGCGGAATACCGGATAAGAAATGCAGCATCGCATTGGCATAACACAACCTCTGTGACAATTTGAGCCCTTTACCAGTCAATGGATTGTCTACTCGGAATATCTGCGCCATCCCTCTTGCCCAACGAATACGCTGCCCAACATGTGCCGAAAGCGTCTCCGTCGCTAAGCCAGCTGAAATTGGTTGTTTCAGATACGCCGAGCGATAGCCTAAGCGGTGCATGCGCAACGAGGTATGCGCATCTTCTGTCACCGTTTCCACCGCAATCCCGCCAACCTCTTCTAGCGGTTTTCGACGCAAGATAGCGCAAGAGCCGCAGAAGAACGTCGCATCCCACAGATCATTACCATCCTGAATCAGACCATAGAACAAACTCCCCTCGCTGGGCACATTACGGAAGTTTGCCAAGTTTCTTTCAAACGGGTCAGGCGAAAAAAAATGGTGAGGGGTTTGCACTAAAGCCAATTTAGGGTCTTTAAGAAACATACCCATGGTTAGCTGAAAGAACACCCGCGTCGGAATATGGTCGCAATCGAAGATGGCAACATACTCGCCATTGGTTTGCTGCAAGGCATAATTAATATTGCCAGCCTTGGCATGCTCATTGGTTGGGCGTCGAATGTAATTCACACCAACGCTTTGGGCAAAGTCTCGAAAACTTTCGCGCTTACCATCATCAAGAATGTAAATATTGAGTTTATCTTTAGGCCAATCGACACCGAGCGAAGCATAGACAGTCGCTTTAACTACATCTAAATCTTCATTGTAAGTAGGGATCATAAGATCGATGGTTGGCCACGTAGAGACATCCTCCGGCATATCGACCGGTTGACGGTTAAGCGGCCAAATGTTTTGAAAATAGCCCAAGATCAAAACTATCCAAGAGTACGTCTCGGCGAGTAGCAAAATCCCGCCAAGTAGCAAAGCAAGCGGATCGTCCCAGTTAAGCGTGGAAGAATAGCGCCACCAAAGGTAACGACACGATGCGGTCAGCGAGAGAATAATGAGCAACATGGTAGGAAAGCGCCCCGGTAGACGTCGAACCATCATCGCCAATGTCCATAACAAAACAACAAACACCAGCTGCGCTTGATAGCCAAACGGCACCGTAAAGCAAATTAACGCCAATAGCACCACTATAAATAACAATAAGGCGTTAAGGATTGAGATTGATTTTCCCGTGCGCAAAACTTGAGATTGTCGCGATTTTTTCGGTTGGCTAGCTGTTTTCTCTAGCCAACTGATGAGCTTTTCGAACCATTCCAGCGGAAGATAGATCCATTTTCCTATTTGCTGTGTTGCTGCAGAAAACCCATTGCCCAGTTTACTCAACCATGTGCGGTTCACATTTTGTTTAAAGCAAAGTAGCCAAATACCTTGCACGGCAAAACGTATTGGGGCGAATAAACTTGGCGCGGCAAAGTTTACCTGTGGGAAATAGACTAACGGCAACTTCCAAGATGGTACGCCAGCAATAACGGGCTTTAAGAAGACAAAGCTGACACTGAACCATAACGAAAGCAATAGATTACCGAGCCAGTTAGCACGGCAATCCCAAGCTCGTTCATAGACCAGTTTTTGCTGTTCAAACTGTTGCACTACCCAGCGACGAAAGAAGAGATTAAGGCTATGCATAGGCTAGCCCAAATCATGAGGATCAGCGAGTGACGACACACACCAAAAGGCTAAAGCCTGATAATCTTTCGCGGCTTGGCTAATTGGCGCATAGTATTGAACGGTAGTCAGGTTGGCTGCACATTCGGCTAAAACCGCGTCTCGATGCATCATGACTGGTACTAAAATATCTTGTAGTTCATGCTTCAACACTAAAGAAAAGTCACGCCCAATCTCAGTTTCGGGTTGGTAATGGTTGAGAAGAATACGCACTTTACCTAATTCAATCAGTTTGCGTAGCGCTCGATTATTTTCTAGTTGGGATTGCAAGATCGTATAGTTAATTGCATCCGCGGTTAGTACCACCAGCACCATGTCTAGAGAGTCTATGAAATTGAGCAATACAGCCTGATTGATGTAATCGAGCTCACCATGAAATAGTTGCCACTGGGATGGGTTCGCCACCTCACGCAAGTTTTGATCTAATTGCCTAAATGCTTGTAGGTCCACATGACGAGTTACGGAATCAAATTCGTTGTCTAACCGTCCAAAAGGGAGAAAATCCACACCGTGCGGACTGATAAAACCCGCCTCATTCCAAGCTTGCTGTTTAGCCATACGCGCAGCCCATCCGTCGCCCTCTTCAAACGGCAAGCCCAAATGAAGTTGCAACAGATTCTCCGCAACTGCGTCAATCGCTAGCACGGGTTTGTTTATCTTAACTAACGCTTGCGCCAAATTAGCGGTAATTGTGGTTGACCCACAACCGCCTCTTAGGCTTACAAGAAGAAGACGTTTCATGCTGTTTCCGTTGTAAGACCGACTCTTTTCGCACTCGCCCCTGTCACTTGAACCTCAATATGCTGATACTGACGCTGGCTTTGTAACACTAGCCACTTTTTTTTCACTGTTGAGTACGATTCATTTTCTACCGTTTCAACATATTGATGTTGAACTAAGTTATATGAAGAGTAGATCGAATTAATGTCTTTTGCTGTCTGTGACAAAACATCTTTCCACATTACAGGCGCAGCAGCTCAGAGCGCAGACATCCAAGTCCACACTGAATTCCGCAGCTAGAGCGCAAATAACGATGTAATACACTTATCTGTGTATCAAGGTTTAATCAACGCGTAACATCGAAGAACTTTACACCTCTAAATATTCGCGTTTCTATTTCCTATGATGATGTTTTACTTCAGAATTATTTTCGAAGATGAGTTGCAATTATCCGTTTACGACATATAAGCTTAAATATTATTCATCGACATAATTTTATCGCTATTGATAGCGTCGATTTAGCCTATAAACATCAAGTTCAACAATGCTATATGTAATTTTACTTTTGATCAATTTCGTTTAATATCTTGGCGTCATTTTTTTGTCATAATTGACTCTCATTTCTGTTCAACTAAGCATAAGCATCGAAAGCAGAGTCAAAAAAAACCAATTAACCCACTGATAAAAAGGCAGTTATCATGTCATCAATCATCGGTTTACCAGCAACCACTAGTGAGTTAGAAAGTAAATCCACATATGTCAATTTATTTACTAACAAGCACATGACAATTGAGTTCCTTTTAAGTGCTTTGAATAAAAATCAAACCAATACATTGCTGAGTTTCATTGACAAAGACGCCATTACTTCAGGGCTAGACTCTACTACAATTAAATATTTCAATGAGTTACAAGATAAATATTTCAATATAAAATATTTTATTAACAGAAAGGGGCAAAAAAAGAATTTAAATCCTCTCTCTTTAGCGAAAGACATTCAGGCAATTAATATTACGCCTCTTTCTCATGTTATTTTGTTAATTCCTGACTCTTTACTTGCTCACTGTCATGGTGAAGAGATCGACTCATTTCTGCGTAATCTCAATACGTTTGCGACGAAAACGAATAGCCGAGTAAACTTGTGTATTTTTGGTCACTTAGCCACTTCAGTACTGAAGCCCAAGCTACTGACTCACAACCGTTCACTAGCGGGCTTAGCAACGATGACCGCCGTTGACCACTCACGCTATAGTTATTTTGTCGATTTCTGGTCAAATAGCCACGGAGTGACTGCCACTCAAGAATATCTGTTGACTCAACAGCATGACGCTCGCCTGTTAGCCACCCAATCCACCCAGGCTCCAACCCAGACTCTGAGAGAGGATAAAGCGGATAGTGAGCGGGTGTATATTGTAAGAACGGCTTTAGGTGAAACAGCGAAAGCCCCGGCTAGCATGCATGTTGCTGAAAACAATCGACACTTAATTGAGTTGTTAGATAGCCCAAGAGCCTCCACCCTCATTTTTAGCTGCTCAAGCCAAGAAGATGTGCAACAACTGGCGATAGAATGCTATCAACTGAGGGTTAAATCAGGTCCTCAGCTAAAGATTATCATTAGAGAAACACAGCAATGTTTACGCTATGCTGATGAAAAATACCTGCTCCGAGCGGGAGCTAACCTGATTGCTCCCGTACAGGTGCCATCGATGCGTTTTATGACCCAAGTCGAAGCCATTCAAGGACAATTGCTAACTCGAGCCATACCAGACACCTTGGATGCATTGGTCAAATATGACCTCAGCTTTGGCAGCAAGGGATATTTACGCGGCAAAGAATTTACCCGCTACTGTAACGATGTGATCTCTACTTCCGCACAGTCAAAGGTCAATTTCGCCCTAGTAAAACTCAATTTACTACCGGGAATGCTGGCTGAAGAATGCTTACGCCTGTGCCATATCAAACGCGACGGTGATGTCGTCACTGCGACACAAAAAGCGCTCTATATTTTATTCAGTGCGGTGCGCCATAACGATATTGATGTTGCCCTCAACAATATTTTCGAGTTTCCAATTCGTGACTTGTTTCATTCAACACGAACATTTGAAACCCAATACGATATTGATTCTGAACTAAAATACATCATAGGTGATGAAGTATTAATCTCTAATGAAGTGACCTCTCTCGCCACAGAAACGCAGATTTTTTCCGGTCACACGCCCGCTACGACGGAGCTGCCAGCACTGTATGCTGTTAAAAAGCCCATTGCACTCAAAGGATCACTATGAATATCAGCGATTTCTTAATCACAGTCAGCGTTAGCCTAACCGTCGGCGTATTCATTGGTTTTTTCTTACGGGATATGCTGCACGCGCTTCGCATCTTTTCTGCCAAGCGTTTTAAACGCTCAGTCTATTTCGATCTCGATACCAAGCCAGAAGATTAGTCTATGCCAACAAAAACTCTTGCGAACACCACATTCTCCATCGGGTTAGGTTGGTGGAACGTCTACTTTATCGCCAAGATCGCTCTGTACCTACAAGGCACGATCAATTTCCATCCCTTGTATAACTTTGCACTATTGCTGGCGATTTTATTGCCAATAAAAAGTAAAGCCGTTAATCGACTCCGTCATTTCGTAGCGGTTATCGCGGCTGTATGGTTACTCCATTTTGACTCTTACTTACCGCCGCTTGATCGTCTTTGGGCGCAAATGGGGCAACTGATGCAGTTCGAGTGGCGCTATTTGCTCGAATTATTGGGACGCTTTGTTTCTCCTCAGCTGTTGATCGGTCTGTTTGTCGTGTGCGCTGGATACGCTATCCTCAGCAAGTTCTTACGTGTGTCGGTACTGGTTACCCTAGCAATGCTCTACATCAGTTTACCGAGTACCACGCCATCGAACCCTAACTTGGTCGCTGAGAGCGAAAATAATCCGCAACCTACAACAAAGCCTACCGAGAATAAGCCTGCACTCGACGCCGAAATAAACGACCAAACATTGAGTACCCTCACCTCAGAATTCTTTACTCAAGAGGCATCAAGAGAAGTCAACTTCAACACCAGCAGCGCACAAGATGCACCCTTTGATTTGTTGCTATTGAGTATCTGTTCTGTCGCTTGGGACGATATCGAGATTGCTGGGCTTGCGAATCACCCTCTGTTTAAAGAGTTCGACATTATGTTCGACAATTTTAGCTCAGCCACTTCCTACAGTGGACCTGCGGTGATTCGCTTGTTAAGAGCGAGCTGCGGTCAGCAAGAGCATAGTCAGCTGTTCGCTGCTGCACCCAACAAACAGTGCTATTTATTCGATGATCTCAAGCAATTAGGCTTCAGCGAAAACTTAGTCATGAACCACAATGGTGTATTTGATAGCTTCTTAGAACTGATCAAAAAAGATGGTGATATACAAGCAGACTTGATGTCACAGCAAGGCTTTACCCCTTATCAAAAGTCGTTCGACGGCTCAAACATCTTTCGTGACAAACAAGTGCTCAATAACTGGTGGCAACAAAGACTCAATAGCGATAATGACAAAGTTGTCGCGCTATATAACTCAATTTCACTGCACGATGGAAACCGCATCATCAATGCCAATTCAACCACCTCAATGGTGAGCTACAAAAAGCGTCTCAATAATCTTTTGGATGATTTGTATGCTTTCTTTAAAACCCTCGAAGCCTCTGGACGAAACATTGTGGTCGCACTCGTGCCTGAACACGGTGCCGGTATGCGTGGTGATAGAATGCAGATTTCGGGGATGCGCGAAATCCCCGCACCAACCATTATTCATACGCCTGTCGGTGTGAAGATTTTTGGTAAAGACATGGAACGTCTAGGTGAGATTGAGCATATCAAAGCGCCATCGAGTTACTTGGCACTTTCTCAGCTAATTGCCAATATTTTGCATCAAGATATCTACCAATCGAAGCAGTTTAGTCCTGCAAGTTTAACCAAGGATCTACCAGAAACGAGAGTCGTTGCGCAGAATTCCGGCTCGACGGTCATCGAAGTAAATGGCGAATACTACGTCTCACTCGATGGAACAAGTTGGATTGAATACCCGCACTAAAATAGAAAAGACCGAGTGTGAATCACTCGGTCTTGTTCATTAATCTCTGCTTAAAACGAAAAGAACTTGCTAGTCGATCTAACGTTTAGCTTGATCCATCGGTGATTGAGAAAAATCTAACGTTGCTTGCGGGCGCTGGCTCTCTATCCCCTGTGCTGGGCTTTCAAAATGATTGAAAGATGGCTCTAACGGCAGTTCCGCATCCAGATCTTCATCCAGATTCACGTTTTCCGTTTCTGGCGTCATATCATAAGCCAGATAATCAAAATCGCGTTTGTACAAGCGGTTAAGCGCTTTAATAATCGCGTGTTTACCGACTCTTTTTTCACGGATTCGTTTCAGCATTGGCTTAGCTAAAGATTGTAAGCCCACCACAATATCAACACTTATGGTAAGCGAAATCTGGTCACGCAAAATCCGCGCATCCTCATTGCCCAATTGCGCTGCCATAAAGAGCCAAATGTAAGCAATGGATTTTCCTTGCCCACCTTGCTCCATCCAGTATTCACCGGCTTTTAGCATCGCTGGGGTATAGCCTTTTTCACCCGCACGCTCTAACCAGTAACAACCGCGTTGAAAGTCGGCTTCAACACCAATACCTTCAATATAACAAACACCTAAACGCAATCTTGCTTCATTATCTTTGAGTTTTGCCGCATGGAAAAACCATTCATATGAATTAATTGGCGAAGGTTGTGGGTTGTTGTTAGCCACTGCCCAATCACCAAGAAACAGCATTGCCGGTATATACTGTAATTTGGCAGCGTCTTCCATAAACTTGTAAGCTTTATCGACATTTTGCTCGACACCACGCCCATAGAACAGCGCCTCAGCAACTTGATATTTCGCCTCCAAGCTACCTTCCGCCGCCGAGACCGCTAAGCGCCAATACTGCGCCTGCTGACGCAGCACGACGTCATCTTTCATCCGATCACTAATACGAATAATGCCGTACATTCCGGTAATATTTTCAAGATGCGCGGCTTTCAAATACCAATACAAAGCTTTGCGCAAATTCGTTCTTTCCTCTTCTTTAGCAAGGTAGAGGATCATCGTAATATCGCCATGCTCTGCTTTTCTGATTCGTTCTTCTAACTCTCTTTGTCGATCTCGAGCCATTGCTTTGCGATAGGCACTTTCTCTCTGCTTACGCTCCTCTTCCACGCGTTTTTGACGCACAGAAAGCGCAAACATCCAAAGGAACAATAACAGCAGCAGCAGTCCGGTTGCCCCAATGGCAATTCCCATCATACTCATGAATTAACTTCACACGTCGCGTTTAACACCAAATTATCTCCGTCAAGTTCTCGAATATCCTTGGTACGGTTAGGTACATAATATATCGACAAATTTGCTGCAATTTTGAGCTTTTTTGTCATTTGTAAGCTTAGATTTTCGAGATTTCATTAGAATATGCCAACTCGCTCTAATTAGCGATATTGTTGCTGTTTTTATGTGGGTATATCGTCATTAACTGCTGAAAAATTATTCGCCATAGTAATAGTTCGCTCAATAAAAAATCTTACCATTTACCATCATTAACTTTACACCTCAATAACATGCAAACGTGTACCTTTTGACTTTTCGCAGCATTTTAAAAAGAAAACGCAAAAATTGACCAAAAACAATAGAACATCCAGATCACTTATTTTATAATGCGAAATAATGATACAACGTACCGAATTCTAATTATCAGGGGCAGAAAATGAGACTTATCCCGCTTCAACAAGCAGCACAAGTAGGTAAATGGGCAGCGGCACACATCGTTAAGCGCATTAATGATTTCCAACCAACAGCAGAGCGTCCGTTCGTTCTAGGTCTACCTACTGGTGGTACACCTCTAGCAACATACAATGCATTAATCGAACTGTACAAAGCTGGCGAAGTTAGCTTCAAGCACGTTGTAACATTCAACATGGATGAATACATTGGTATCCCAGCTGACCACCCAGAGTCATACCGTTCATTCATGTACAACAACTTCTTCAATCACATCGATATTCAAGAAGAGAACATCAACCTTCTAGACGGTAACGCACCAGATCACGAAGTTGAATGTAAGCGTTACGAAGACAAAATTAAGTCTTACGGCAAAATCAACCTATTCATGGGTGGTGTAGGTAACGACGGTCACATCGCATTTAACGAGCCAGCGTCTTCGCTATCTTCTCGTACTCGTATCAAGACTCTGACTGAAGATACTCGTATTGCGAACTCTCGTTTCTTTGATGGTGATATCAACCAAGTACCAAAATACGCACTAACTATCGGTGTAGGTACTCTACTAGACTCAGAAGAGATCATGATTCTAGTAACAGGTCACAACAAAGCTCAAGCGCTAGAAGCAGCGGTTGAAGGGAGCGTAAACCACCTATGGACTGTATCTGCTCTACAGCTACACCCTAAATCAGTCATCGTATGTGACGAGCCATCGACACAAGAGCTGAAAGTGAAAACAGTGAAATACTTCACTGAGCTAGAAGCAGAAAACATCAAAGGTTTCTAATTCAAACCGATAAATGAACTAAGGAGGCTTTATGCCTCCTTTTTGTTTGCCAGTTCAACACCGATAAAGATTTAAGCTAGATTAAAAAATAACTCATCATCCGTCATGTATTTGTGTTTGTTACCCAAGCTTCTGAGGTGCATAAACATAAAGTCCGGAAAACCTGGCGCGAGTAGTGAGTTTGGCTCCCAGCATACGCCGCCAACAAACATGTAACGCCCTTGCTTCTCATCGGTATGCAGTGGGTTATTAAGCGGTGTAGATAGCTCTGCACGCACCCCTTCTACCACACAGACGACTTGCCCCTTAGCAACACCAATCACTCGATTCACTAAGTTGGCTTTCATTCCACATTTCCAAGCTTGTCGTGTCGCCATCTCAAAACCAGCTTTACGAACACCTTTATGCACATTGACGATCAAGTTCATTGTTGCACTCCATTAAGCTAAGGCTGCTTGCAGCACTGATTGGCAAGCAGCCCTTGATGAGCATTAAAGATCAGACAGTTATTTGCGTTTATTGAGTTAGAGTAACTTGGAAAGAATCCTTCTAACGAGCTAAACAAACCACCATTTTCTCACCAGATGAAAAATAAGCAGAGGTTATTAATTCAACCAAATTAGTTAGCTCATGATACTCAATGCAGTTCTATACTTAACTCAGCATGGTGCATAACGGGGATAACGAATGAATGGTTTAATTTTCTCAATACTGCTACTCACAACCTCTCCCTCTTCTACGGGACCTGATTCCTTGCCATTGAAGTGTGTATTGCTAGAAACCAAAGACAATTTCCTCTACTACCGACCGCAGCGAATTTATCAAAGCGATCAGTTTGTCCTGTTTCAAAACTTTAAAGGTCGAGTGGTTTCTCAAGTGGATTTGAAAACTGGCGAGATGATTCGTACCACTTATCTTGGTGACACATTCAAACCAAGCTACCAAATTCTTAAGGGGCGCTGTAGTGAAGTTGAGCACACCTTAGATTTCTGGGCTCTCGACCAAATGCCATTCGATGGGCAATAACGTTAGTCAGACTGAGCGCTACCAATAGCGCTCAAAGATAATATTGCCTGGTTCTGCCACTCGATGTTTGGATAAGCCAGCTTGCAGCAGTATATGGGTGGTATCTTTAATCATCTCGGGGTTACCACACAGCATCACAAAGCTATGCTGAGGGTCAAATTGCGCCTCGCACTGCTCCATCAAACTGCCTGTCGAGATCAAATCTGTAATGCGCCCATGCAGCGCGTCAGTGACCTTTTCGCGAGACACGACGGGTTGGTAGGTTAATCGCCCTTGATATTCTTTTACTAACTGGTCGATAAGATAACGATATACCAAGTCCGACTCTTGCCTTACTCCATGCACTAAGACAATCTTATCGCTGCTTGGGCGAAAACTAATGTCGTCCAATAACGATAGAAAAGGACCAATGCCAGTGCCGGTGGACAATAGCCACAAGGTTTTGGTTTGTTTAGGAATCGTCTCAAAAATCAAATCCCCATGGGCAGACTGAGCAACGTAAACGCCCTCCCCTTCGCGAAGGTTCTTAAGCCGTGGACTGAGTTTTCCATCAGGGGCAGAAATAATCAAAAATTCCAACATATCACTGCTAGTAAGCGGCGCATTGACTAAGGAATAAGCGCGAGAAACAAGATTACCATCGTCATCAAGCAAGGCTAATTTGGTAAACTGACCTGCCTTAAACTGTAAGGGGGCACCAGTGACTCGCAGGCTAAAGACCTGCTCAGTCCAATCGGTTCGTTTCTGAATTATACCTCGATGATATCCCGCAATATCCACCATCCATTCCCCCATTCCGGTTGACTGTTAGCCACCATAGCAAAAATAACAATTACGTAACAAGTTAAAATATAGACTAATTCTTGGGCAAAAATCAGTCTAACTTCTTAGTTTGTTACATAATCGACAAACGATTCTTGCTCCGGTTTAAGCAGGAGACTAACAGTGTGATCACCGCAGAAAACATCAATATCGCACCTAAATTCGCACTTTTCCCTGCCAGCGCCATACCGCACCCAATCAAAAGGTAATAACCTAAACCGAATAGTGCGCCTGCCGATCCCACTTGCTGTTTATAACCCGCTAAAGCGCCCGCTAAGATATTCGGTATCGCAACACTAAAGCCAATCACCACCAGCATCATCGGCACTAAAAACCATACGGATTGACCGTTCAGATACACGCCTACGCCTCCTAACAACGCAATCCCAGCAGCTAATTGAACCCGTTGAGTCGCGGTGATGTCGCGTCTCGCGAGATGTTGATTAAATTGGCTACCAATAAAGGTCGCGACAGCAAGAAGCAGCCCACTCAAACCAAATTGCATCGAGCTAAACCCAAGCTGAGCAAACAAAAATGGACCATGTAGATAATAACTAAACAGCATCACGTTAAAGCCACAAATCAGCAATGCACTACGCCACAATTCGCCATCTAAAATCATACGCTTTGCCAACGTCAGCATGGTTGGCTTAGCAAGCGTAGTTGTCGTGATATTTGCGCGATGCTGAGGCTGACTTTCACGTAGATAGCGAAAGGAGAGCAGTAACAACAACGCAGCAAGCATCGCGAGAGTACTGAACACGCCATAATAACCATAGTGGCTCGCCAACACACTACCAAACAGTAATCCCAATGCAGGGCTAATCGCAATGCCGATTCCCATCAGAGAGAAGACTTTACTTAACTCCTCTTGATCATAGGTATCTCGCAACATAGTTTGTGTTACAACTGAACCCACCGCCGCACCAAATGCACTCAGAGCACGCATTGCCAACAAGCAATAAAAATTTTGTGCATAAACAGCGCCCAAAGCCGCTACTCCATACACCAGCAAACCCAATAACATCGCAGGTCGACGACCCATTTTGTCAGCAACGACACCCCAACTCATCACCCCTACAGCAAAAGCGGTAAAGTAGATTGATAGTGTCATTCCAGCCTGTGACATTGAGACGTCAAAGCCCTTGGCAATATAAGGCAATGCCGGACTATAGATGGTTTCAACGATTTGGGGAAACATCATCAGTAATACCATCAACCCTATCGCAGATTTCGTTTTCATTTCTTCTCTCCATTAATTCACGCAGAGAAGTCTAACCAAATGTGCTAAAGTCCTATTAATAGGATTAAGACTAATTACATCAAGATTCGGACAAATGGCACTCATCGACGAAACCACCCAATTCGCCCCCGATGATCTCGAGAACCCGGTGATTGGTATCGCTGCCCGTGTCGGGCGTCATGATTCGGGATTACACCAACATCAGAAAGGTCAACTGCTCTACGCTCCGCAAGGGTGTATGACGATTACCCTCGCAGAGGTTCAATGTGTATTGCCACCGACGAGAGCGGCATGGATTCCTGCGAACACCCTGCACTGTGCGCGAATGAACAATGTGGTTGAATACCGATCACTGTATCTCAGTGAACAATACGCCAACATTGGTGGTGACGATGTCAGCATCATAGAAGTCACGCCACTGTTGCGTGAATTAATAGAGCGAATGTCATTTTGGGCTTGGGACAAGCCATCTCATGAGATGACCAATACACTAAATTTGTTTACTGAAGAACTGCAACAAGCGAAACCGCAAACTCTCTTCTTGCCACTTCCCAAGGATGCCCGTTTGCAAACTTGGCTTGGTGAGTTACAAGCTGTTGATACCCCCAGCAATGCGCCATCACTGAGCCAATTGAGCCAACAAATCGCCGCCAGCAGTAAAACCATCAGCCGAATTTTTAGTCGTGAGACAGGTATGCCTTATCAAGCTTGGCGTCAGCAATGGCGGCTCCTCAAATCCATTGAGTATCTCTCACAAGGGCTTACTGTTGCTGATGTCGCCCATCAGTTAGCGTTTTCCAGTGACAGTGCGTTTATTGCCTTTTTTAAACAGCAAACAGGACAAACCCCATATCAATATATCAATCAATGACCTAACATTAAGTCGTCACGTTATTTAGTACGCCGCTTAGACAACAGCGCGCGTTGATTAGGAAGAAAGCATGCAATACGCACACGCATTTATCGATGATGGATTACATTACTTACCCCATTATTTTTCAGCACCTTTGGATTACTCTCAGCCGGATAAAGGTGAGCTCACCATCTTTGCTCGTGAAGTTCGCTTAGTGGGTGATGAACAGAGCCAAAAGCCTTGGCTAGTCTTCTTTCAAGGCGGTCCAGGCTTCCCTGCGCTGCGCCCAACAGGCAATAGCGGATGGGTAAAACGCGCACTGCAAGAGTACCGCATATTGCTACTCGACCAACGCGGGACAGGCAATAGCTCTGTGATTAGCCACCAAACCTTGGCAACGAAAACACCCGAGCAGCAAGCGGAGTATTTGAGCCATTTTCGTGCGGACAATATCGTACGTGATGCCGAACTGATCCGTGAACAGTTCGGCGTTAAGCAATGGGCGATATTAGGTCAAAGCTTTGGTGGTTTTTGTTCATTAACCTACCTTTCACTATTCCCGCAAAGCATTCTGCGTAGCTACATCACCGGTGGTGTACCCTCCATTTCGCGCCATGCTGATGATGTATATCACGCGACCTTCAAACGCACTCTCGATAAAAACCAAGCGTTCTTTGCTCAGTACCCACATGCTCAAGATCTTTGCCAATCCATTGCCGATCACCTAATCGACCATGAAGAGTTCTTGCCAAACGGGCAGCGCTTTACCGTTGAGCAATTTCAACAAATCGGCATCAATTTCGGCATGAGTGATAGCTTCATTAGTACCTACTACTGGCTAGAAAATGCCTTTGTCGATATTGAAGGGCAAAAGCAGCTTCGTTATGAGTTTCTCAATGCCATGCTGGCAGAGCAAGGTTTCCAAACCAACCCGATTTACGCCATCTTGCACGAATCTATCTACTGCCAAGGTTTCGCTTCCAATTGGAGTGCTCATCGCGTGCGCGATCAATACGCCCAGTTTAACTATCAAAAAGGTCAGCCATTCCTGTTTACCGGTGAAATGGTTTTCCCATGGATGTTTGAGCAATACCAAAATCTAAAACCACTGCAACAAGCGGCGGAAATCTTAGCCAACAAAACCGACTGGGGTTCGCTCTATGACCCAATCCAGCTGGCGCACAACAAAGTTCCGGTAAGCTGCGCGGTTTATGCCGATGATATGTTTGTCGAGATGGATTATAGCCGTGAAACGTTAGCCACCATGCCAAACGCTAAAGCTTGGATTACCAATGAATATGAGCATAACGGCTTACGTGCAGATGGGGAGCGCATCCTAGATAAGCTTATCGCGATGGGCAACCAAACCGCAGCAACATTGGTTTAATCGATAACTCTTAGTGTACACTTAGCCACAGCCACGCTGTGGCTTTGTTTTTATGGGAAAGGTCATGCTTAAAATATCAAATAGTGTCACGCTCAGTGACTGGGAAATTCAAATGACGGCGATCCGCGCGCAAGGTTCGGGTGGGCAGAACGTCAACAAAGTTTCCAGTGCCATTCATCTGCAGTTTGATATCAAGCACTCTACGCTCCCGACCATCTACAAAGAGCGCCTACTCGCGCTGAGTGATTCACGCATTTCAAAAGAAGGCGTGATCACGATTAAAGCACAGCAGTATCGCACTCAAGAGCAAAACAAAGAGGATGCATTAAACCGTCTAGCCGAAGTGATCCGAGCGGCAATGGTGGTACAAAAAGCGCGCAAAGCAACCCGACCAACCCGGGCATCAAAAGAACGACGTTTAAAAGCGAAAGGTATTAAGAGTCAAACCAAGACACTACGAGGAAGAGTCCGCGATTAGTCGCTGATAGCGAGTATTGGCGGAGCTAGAAGGAAGCGTTGCCAGCGAGACTCACTGGCAACACAATAGCGATTATTTGGTATGGAAAATTTGCTCAGTTTCCAGCGAAGTCATTGCACGAACTTGACGCCAGATGTAGTAAAAAATACCAAACATCATCAACATACTTGGAATAGCAATCGCTGGGTAGCTGTACAACGTCATTTTACCCAACTCTTCATTGAACTCAGCAGTACCCGCTGGGCTGGTCACAATCCAAGTTGCAAGAAAGTAGTTCATCGCAGATGAAAAAGCGAAAGTACTCGCGAACAAGTAGTTCGACGACATCAAACAACGCTCAAACTGCTCAGTTTTACCATTCTGCTGCAAACGCTGCCTAATCAGATCCAAATTCAGTGCCGTGTCATTCAAGATCATCTTCTGCATCAGTGGGTAGCGGGTAAACGTAGAGCCTAATACCGCCAAACCAATCAAACCAGGGATCAAGGCTTCTTTCAGCGCTAGCCAACGTGTATCCAGCTCTAAAAGACCGATACCACCCGTGAGTAGCACGCTAATAAAACCCAGTGCGGAGATAAAGTTAAACTTCTTATTGCGGATAAGATCCATACCGCCGAAGCCGATAGGAAACATGAGAGCAACAACCAATGCCATTGCCGTACCTAGATGTTCATCACCACTAAACTTCATCAAAATGAATGAAGGGATAAACACGTTAAACAGGATCTCAAAAAGAGGATTCGACTTTTTCGCGGTCGTGTTATTCATAGACTATTACTTATTTTACCATTTCGGCTGCTATTAAAGTTCGGGGGCAAGTGTTGATTGCCTTGCCTCAGATGTAAAGCACAAAGAGCGCGAGTTATGTAACGACTTATGAAATAAATCGACCAACACGACAAATATTTCTCTATACATCCCATATGACTACAAGAGTCACAAATGCCCAGTTTTCACATAAATCAGCGCGCCATGCTCTTTAGTAAACGGCTTATGCTGACTTAAATGCGGACTACGGATCCAAGTGCCAGCGGGGTACTCTCCAAATTCATCACAGAAAATACCTTCTAACACAAAGATCTCCTCGCCTCCCCAATGTTGGTGAGCATTAAACTGAGTATTCGGCGCCCATTTTACCAAAGCAACGTGCTCTGACTCAAACTCGTGTAACGGCATCACCTCTAAACCGTCCACTAATCCTTGTCGCCAACGCTGTTGATGCGTATTCACGTTGACGGGTTGAGCGTCTTGTTGGCTAAATTGATGCAACTTAACGAAGATGGTTGCCCCATCCACACCAATGCGCGGTGTGTGCGCGGTTCCAATCGGATTGCGTACATAACTACCCGCAGGATAGTCACCGTGTTCATCAGAAAATACCCCCTCGAGGACATAGAACTCTTCACCGCCGCCATGAATATGAGCAGAAAACGTACTGTTTGGCGCATAACGAACAAGTGACGTGGCACGCGCGATTTCATCACCTACTCGATCAAGCATCATCCGCTCCACTCCAGCCATCGGTGAAGCGACCCACTGGTACTCATGGGGGCGAACAACCACTCGCTGGTCAAAATCGGCGTTAATCAAAGTCGTCATATTGGGCTCTTTGTTTGTCGTCATCTACTCAGTCATTACCTAATGCGCCATTACCTAATGCACCAGTGCCTAGTGCTTGACTGCCTAATGTAAGTGTAGTGACTAATTTGTCTGTTTACTGCTTGGTTTGTACGTAAATCACCAATGAAAGTCTCAATATTTTTAATCACTTATACCCAAGTAACTTTCCACTATGAAGCAAACAAACCTTCGATAGACCGCTGAAAAATCGAATTTAATCCTGCCATACGCACGCTGATTAAATGTTAACCTGTTATTCAATATCAAGCAGACAGGCAAGAGATAACATGGAAGTGCTCAATAAATTACACCCAACAGAACAACAGATGGACAGACTGCAAACCGCGCCAGAGAGTGGTCCCATCCACCTGCTTAATCTCTTTAAATTTCGCGACCAAGCGGAATATGCGGATGGTCGAAAAACCAGCCTTACCGGCAGAGAAGCATACGATTTGTATGGACAGCCGATGCTCAAAGTATTAGAGAAATATGGTGCTGAGGTGGTGTTCTATTCTGAAGTGACCGGATTGATCCTAGGGCAAGTCGATGAGCTTTGGGATTCATTTGTGATAGTCAGATACCCCTCTCGGCAAGCGCTGCTCGATATGACTGCATCCGAGGAGTTTCAACAACTCAAGGTACACCGAGAAGCCGGTCTTGCTGGACAATTAAATATCGAAACCAAAGTGCCTTAAGTCTTTACAAAAACGCCCACAGCCAATCGCTTAGGGCGTTTTCGTCTATCATGCTCAAGCCGTTTGACCGAACTGACTCGCTGCAACTTTTCTTCTTAAACAGACGGCACCATACAGCGCCAGCATTATATAGCCGCACAATGGCACAAAATAGCTGTTGGCAACGCCCCATGAAGCAATTGTACTGGCTTGCAGCATAGGAACTACACCACCACCAATGCCACACATAATCAGTATTGCTGAAGCAGCGCCTGTTGAATCACCCAAGTTTTCAATCGCACGTGAAAAAATGATCGGGTACATAAATGAGTTAACCAAGCCTATCAGAACCAGCGCAATCCCCCCGACCAAAGAGCTGGTCAAAATCGCAAGTAAGATCAATGCCGAAGCACCCATCGCTCCAAACAACAGGGTTTTCAATGGCGCACATCGGTGAGCAACAAAGCTATATGCCATACGTCCGACTAATGACCCTGCCCAATAAATACTCATCAACGTCGTCGCCGTGGTAGCGGACAACCCCACAAGTGTTTCATCGGATAGATAACTAATGGTCACCGTACCAATCGCGACCTCGACACCGACATAGACAAAGATCATCAATGCACCGAACACAAACTGCGGTTGCTTGCTCAACTTTGCCAAATGGGCAGAGACATTAACTTGTTGTTCGCTTTTTACATCAACCAACAAGTAGCGGCGTATCAAGTAGGTAATCAGGGTAATCAGTAAAGCCAACATCAGGTAAATATTAGCGATTCCCACTGTCACCATTGCCAGTGCAAGCAATACCGGACCGGCTGTCGTGCCAGTAGAATTTAGAGTCGATGCAATCGTCAGGCGGCGGGTTGATTCGCTTGCCTCCCCCGTCACTGTCACATAAGGGTTGGCAACCACTTGCAACGCTGCGACCCCCATAGCAACCACGAATACCGAACATAACGCAGCAGCAAAGCTTAGATTTTTCAGTGCTAAATAGAGACATAAAGCACCAATAACCGTCAGCAGCAAAGCCGCTGTTAAACTAAATTTGTAGCCTCGTTTAACCATTTGTATCGAAGTGGGAATGCTCACCGCAAATGGAGCAATATAGAACGCCATTTGTACCAACATCGATTGTTGATAACTCAAATTAAATAAGGACTGAAAGTGCGGAACAAGGATACTGTTTGCAGAGGTTAATACCCCCCATGTAAAAAAGACCAGAGACAGTAAGATCAGTGAACGAGTCGATGGATTACTCATAATAAATCGGCTCGCATTTCTGCGAGCCGCCTTCATGCATATGCCACAGTCGGCAACGTTAGCCATTAAGTGTTAAGTTCAAGATGTCGATAATTTGCGCCGGTTGAGTCGCCTCTTTCAAAGAAGAACGGAACTCTTCATGCATCAATTTACGCGCGATTTTTGAGAACACTTGCATATGGGTATCTTTACCCTCTTCGGTTACCGTTAGCATGATGATTAAATCCACATCGACATCGTCACCCCACGCAATTTTCTCATTTAAAGTTAGTAGCGACGCACTATTGTGAGTAACCGCAGAAGACTTACAGTGAGGAATCGCTACCGAGAAACCAAGCGCTGTAGAGAACACTGCCTCTCGATCCCAAATAGCTTGCTCAACCGCTTGGGCACTAGGAGCACGCTGATTAACTTGCAAGTTATCCGCAAGCAATTTGATTGCCTCTGCCTTGTTTTTTACCTCTCGATGAGTAAATACCAAGGCTTCATCTAAGGTCGGCAATGCTTGCCCTTGAGAAATAAATTCCTCAACCGCTTGCTTCACTGCCGAGCCATTTTCTAACCCCACGACCTGTTCAAATAGAGTTTGACAAGAAGTCGTATCGAACTGAGAGAGGCGACGTTTACTCGCCGCAATTTTTGATGCCGCCATTGAAAACTGACGCAGCCCCGCACCAAGTAATAGCGGCTGAGCAAGCTCATCTGCCGCCATCTCGCCACATAAACTTACCGCGATACCAGCCTGATTTGCGCGGGCAATAATGTCAGCAACAAACGCCAAAAATGCCGGATTCATGTGGTCATATAGGTGTGCAACCGCCTGGTTCCCACGGTCACAAGCAAAGAAGTATTGAGTTAAGTCATTGCTACCGATAGAAATAAAATCAAGATAATCATTCGCTTGATTAAGCAGGTAAGCAATTGATGGCACTTCTGCCATCACACCCAGTTTCACCGTACCAATAGTCGTACCTTGCTCGGTCAAATCCTTCGTCACTTGATCAAGCATCTCTCGACACCAACGAATCTCATCAAGGTTCGCGACCATCGGCACCATTATTGATACCTCTCCTGCCGCACTTGCTCTCACTAATGCGCGGAACTGAGCAGTCATGATGGTTAGATATTCTGGGTACATTCGTATTGCGCGATAACCCAAAAATGGGTTTTCCTCTTGTGGAAAGCCCATATATTCACAAGGCTTATCACCACCAATATCTAAAGTACGAATCACTACTTTTTTACCTGCACTCGCTTGGACTACGCGCAGATAGTGCTGATATTGTTCTTCCTCACTTGGTGGTGTCGCTCGCTCACAGAACAGCATTTCAGTACGGAACAAACCGATGCCGTCAGCTCCAGCCTCAAGTGCCGAATCAATTTCCTGACTGGTGACTATGTTAGCTAACACATCGAGATGAACGTCATCACGAGTGGTCACGCTGCTATGTTTAAAAACCTCATTATGAGCGTCGATACGAGCCCATTTCTGCTGCTCAAGTTGATAAAATGTTTCTGTTTGCGGGTTTAATTCCAGCACCAACACCCCATGAACAGCATCGACAATCAATGCCTGATGAGGATTTACCACGGACAGCACTGAGTCTCCCTGTGGCAACTCAATGCCCACTAATGCAGGAATCGCAAAAGATCGCGCCAGAATCACAGTATGTGATGTCGTACCACCCTCACCCATCACCAAGCCTTTAATTTTCTCTTTTGGTAGCGCTAGAAGCTGGCTCGGTGTTAACAAAGATGGCGAAACAATAATGCTGTCTTGCTCTAACACCGGTATCGCAGTTAACGACCTTCCGTAGCAAATTGATGCCAGTTGTAAGCAGATATCTTTAATATCTAAAGTGCGTTCTTTAAGATATTCACTGCTACTTGCTTCTAACGGCTCACAGATATCACGACAAGCCAAGCCGATTGCCTGCATGGCATTTCTTGCCGAAGAATGTGCTACTAGAGCATTGGCAAGTTCCGTATCTTGAGCAATTTTCAGATGAGCGGCGACAATCTCATTCGCCTCAATATCAAGCTGCGCAGACAGTTTGTTTACCAAAGCAGTAAGAGAAACCTCTAGCATCGCTTTAATTTCGGTGTCGGCTTGCTGCGAGTAATCAGCCGCTAATACCAGCAGGTCAACGGGTTGAATAACTACCGCTTGCCCATGACCAATTCCTGTGGACGCGACTTTACCACGCAACATATTGGGTGCAGCTTGCACCAAAGAGACTGGCAATAGCTGGCTGGTTTGGACGTTTGATGTCGGCGAAGCTTCATCAATACCCGCTAACTCTTGCTCAACAAACTGTTGTAAAAACTCATAAGCACTGTCGGCATCTTCACCGCTAATTTCAAAGCAACAGGCGTCATTTAACAAAATATCGGCACTGATCATCGACAACACGCTTTTCGCGTTTGCAACCTTATCTTTGCTCTTGTTAACTAAGTTAATCTGCGCAGTAAACTGGTTAGTGCGCAGCTCAATTTCCTTCGCAGGGCGAGCATGCACTCCATTTGGAAGTGGACAAATAAAATCAATCGTTTTCATCGTTCTGTATCTCAATTCGTTTTTATTGTTGTTCGGCACGGGTCATGCTCAAGGTAACTGGAGAGCTTGGTAGAGCGGTCTCTGTCCATTCACGTGATGTCGTCTCATCCAGTTGAGTCAGCTGCGTAACAAACTCCGTATTTAGTGTGCCCATAGTTTGTGGCTGAGCCGTCGGGTTGTAGGCGCGTAAAATTAACCCCTCACCCTGCTCTGCCTTTTTCAACGTGCTAAAGTGCAAATCACTTTGCCACAAGACTAAGCTGTGACGAGCCGGGAAATGGTTTTGTTCGGAGTTCAGACGGAAGCGAGCCCAATCTGTGCCCACATGAGCAATAACAGGCGTATTTATTTGTTCAATCGTGCACCAGAACTCGGTTTCTGCTTCAGCGCTAAATGGAACCACAGACAATTCAAAACAATGCTCACCTTGAATTTGGGAGTCTGGTGATGGTAAAACCATGCCTGATGCGCGTCCCGGTCGATAAGTTAAATTGGCTTGACCGAGCCAACCAACGCTGCGGAATAACGTCACTGCAATCGTCTCTGGTTCCGTTTGAGCAAACTCGTATTCGCGCAATCCCTGAGTAACCACCGCTAAGCCAGCCGATTCATCACGCTGCAATACCATAGACTGCATCGGATAGTTGGCAATTGGCGCTTCGGTCCACTCTTCTTGCTGCCACAATGCGAGCTCTTGCGGCACCGTTTCACGCGTGATCAATCCAAATGGTTGGTCAGCATAATGGAGCGCATTGGCAATCCCAGTTGGGAAACGAATCTGGATGCGATGATCGAGTGCGGTGTTATTGAGTTCAACTTTACAATCAATGCTTGGACGGTCTTGGCGCAAGGTTAGCGTCATACAGACTGGCAATGTCACCGAGCGCTTTCCTTGCTTACGCTCAGCGAGATCCGCAGGTAGCTCAAATTCAAAACTGACTTTCAGAGTGCTAAACAACTCACCTGTCGCAACCTCAACTTGTTGGCGACAATCATGACTTGATAGTAGCCAATCATTAGCAAGAGGTGAGAAGTTATAGTTATCACCTTCGTCAGACCCATCCACCAGCTCAAAAGCGTTGGAGTAGTGACGATTATTTCTTAAATCTGTCAAACGAATGGTGTTGTCTGCTAAATGCTCCAACTCAAACCATTGGTTTGTAATTCGTTTCGCCTGACTGACCGTCACTGGCAGCTCACCGGCGTTATCCGTTTCTTCCTGCAAATAGATCGTGGTATAGCCACAAGCCGGGATCGCGGTGACTTCAACCGCCAACTCAAGTTTGCGATACCATGTGGTCGTCGTGTTATTCGAAAGCTCTTGAATGATAGTCGACATATCTTGCTGGGATTCACTGATGATCTGATAACGCAGCGGCTGCCCCTCACCATCAACAAAAGCAACCTGCTGGTGCGGGGTATAAATTGTCAGTTCGACCAAGCTGTCACGTGCTTTCGGAACACTATTGAAAACCACCACTTTGGTGCCTGCTACTTGAGCTTCAATACCTTCTGTTAGCTTGCGGAAATTTAACTCCAGTAATTGTTCCGCCATCTCAATGCCTGATTCAAGACGATTAAGGACCATGGCATTAACACGCTCTGAGTTACAACCGCCAATGCTATCGTGAGCATGACTTTTCATCGCCGAACGCCAAATCGCATTGATTGCGCTTTGCGGATATGGCAAACCTTGACTGTAATTGAGCGCCAACAGTGGTTCTAGTTGACGACTAAGCAACTGCTCTAGACGCGCATTGGCTTGCTTAATATCCATGCGAGTAGAGAAGATACCGCGGTGAATACGCATGTACTTAGGGTCGAGCATTTCACCACTAAACTCTGGCAGCAGGTGCTGCTCATTACTCAAAGCTACGAAATATTCACCAAATGAGCTATTTACAAAATGGAACTCATCTTGGCTTTGATTGACGTGCTCAAGTAGACCCGGGATTTGATATTCAAATGGTGACTGATCATTGCCATTAGGCAGCATCACTTGTTGTGTTGCGGCAAACTGACACTGCTTTTGCGCACATGCAACAATGGCGTCTGTGATGCTGTGTTTATCCGTCGGCAACCACTTGGCGCAGCCATAACCCCAAGGAAACACCGCTGTCGTGACTTTGCTACCATCTTGGCTAGACCAAGTAAACTCGCTGTTAGCCACTAAACGTTCAGACCAGCCTCGCCACAAAACCGCTTTATCAATATTGAACTGATTGAGCAGCATTGGTAACTGTGCCATTTGCCCAAATGAGTCTGGTATATAGCCAACTTCCAGAGCTTTACCCATCTTGCGACAGTCGATTAAACCCAGTAGTAGGTTACGAGTGATTGACTCGGCACTAACCGTTAAAAAGTCGGTTTGAGTGTACCAAGGACCGATAAGAACTCGATTATCATTGATTAGTTTTTCTAATCTAAATTTATTTTCAGGCGCCACTTCAAAATAGTCATCAAGCATGACTGTTTGCGCATCTAAAATAAAAGGACCAATATTATTATCCGCCTCAAGACGAGACATTAAATCTTCCATAAAATAATAAAGAAGAGCTTTAGAATCGTTTTCTGTAAAATACCATTCGCGATCCCAATGAGTGTGTTGAATTAAATGTATCGTTTTCATAAGACGTCATTACCCCTGAAGCAAAACGCTCCATACATCAAAAAGAGTGGAAAAGGGCTACGGCAGCATAGCCCTCAAATCAGAAAGGAATAAAAATTAACGTGAAACGGTGAATTTAGGCGCGCTTTCTTTCTTTACTTCTGGCTTGCTCGCTTCACCATTAAATACGAGCAGTGAGCCCACTGCGATAATTGCAGAACCTGCCGCAATCGCTAGCACGTACACAAACCAGTTTTCAACCGCAAGCCAACCGTAGAAACCGGATATAGGCGCTTTATTTACTGCACCTAGACCAACAGCTAGAGCAGCACCTACCGCAGAGCCGACCACGTTCACCACAATAATTTTCGGATTTGCTAACGCGAATGGAATCGCACCTTCAGAGACACCAATTAAACCCATCAATGTTGATGCTTTACCCGCTTCTTGTAGAGATTCAGGGAAACGCGTGCGCCAAATCAGAGTCGCCACACCAATACCAATTGGTGGGATAATGATAGCTACTTGAGCGGCGGTGTTTGGATCGTAGATACCAGAAGCGAGCAGAGCCATCGCTGTCGTTACTGCCGCTTTGTTGATAGGACCACCTAAATCAAAGCCAACCATGCCACCCACAACAGCCGCTAGGATAACCTTGTTACCATCGGACATAGAAAGCAACCAAGTTTCAAGACCACGGTTAAGTGCTGCCATAGGGTCGCCGATCACATAAGACATCAGTGCACAAACAAGCAGCGTGCCGCCAACAGGAATAATGAAAATAGGACCAGCAGACGCGAGAGCTTTTGGCAATTTAATCTTGGTTGCAAGGTACTTAACGATGTAACCAGCCAGTAAACCTGCCGCCAATGCGCCAAGGAAACCGGTTCCTAACTTGCCAGCAAGTAGACCACCAATCATACCTGGAGCAATCGCAGGTTTATTGGCGATTGCAAAACCAATATAACCCGCCACTACAGGAAGCATTAAAGATAGTGCTAAACCACCAAAGCCATCAAAGTCATGGAATATTTGCACCAAACCATGGACGGATTCCGCATGGCTAGCATCCCAAATGTTGTCTACACCATAGAAAGAAGCACCAATACGTGCGATTCCCATCAGCACCGCACCGGCGATGATGAAAGGCAGCATATATGATACGCCAGTCATTATGGCGTTCTTAAGTTCGGTCCCGACCGATTTTTGTCCTGGGTTAAATTGCGACATTACTGAACCTCCGCGGTAAGCGCCTCAAATAGTGCGTCACCATGTTTGATTGGGTCTGCGACTTTACATTCGATTTTAGGTAGCGATGCAAAACGTTCTGCACCATTTATCGCCACGTCTGCTGCAATAATTGCTGCATCTGCACGTGCGATATCTTCTGCTGTGATTTCATTTTCTACGCCCATGCTACCTTGAGTTTCGACTTTAATTTCAATTCCCAACTCTTTGCCTTTCACTTCAAGAGCTTCAGCAGCCATATAAGTGTGTGCAACGCCAGTAGGGCAAGCGGCTACGCATACGATGTACATTGTGTGTTCCTCTTTTTATTGTAAAAAAAAACACACAACCGCGAGAACGCTAGTTGTGTGTTTTTGATATCTCTATTAATAAATTTTACGAAAGCTGTTGCTTTCTCCAGCACTGAGTACTGACAAGTTTTTAAAATTTGTGTGAAACCAACCAAAGCAACGAAACCTAGGGCATTCATTGCTAAAGCGGCATGCTTAACCGCAATCGTCAGATCATGGTTTAAGTTTGTTTTCTCTACAGAACGGAACCAATGGGTAAATGGCGGTAACAATTCAGCGCTTTTTTCCCACAAGCTTGCATATTGATCTGCTAGGTTAAGTTCGTCTTTTTCCTGCTCACTAGCAGGGGCAACAGACAAAGCTTCACCAGAGTCAATCGATTGGGGAATAAAAAACAAACAGATAGCACGAAGCATAAGCAATATTTGCTTAAACGCCTCTAATGCAACTTGTTTGTTAATGTTATTCGACATTTCATTCACCAATCAAAAATACCAATAAATAGTAATTTAAAAATTAAAAGTGTTTCGTGACTCGATTCTCATAGTTAATTAAATAATATAAAAATCGAGTCAAATAATTTCAACCTAACATGAATAAAAGTAATCCATAACAACAAACTTAGGTTGTTGATAACAGATTACTTAGCATCCCTATTGGCTAAACTCCAGATTAGCCATTACCACCAGATGATCCGACGCGTAGATACCCTCTTTAATGACATTTTTATACTCAAAGCGGTTTACCGCTAACTTGTCGTCAACAAAGATATAGTCGATGTCTTCTGTTTTCGCGTTACCATAACCATGATAGGTATATCGTTGGGTTTCATCACCATTCACACCGGTAAATGGGGTTTTGGCGATATCTCTGGCATCACGATACAGATTGGAGATCGCACGGTATGAGTCCACATCACTGCGCTCGAAGTTCAGATCGCCTAGAACAATCACCGCATCGCCTTCGCCACCGCTGATCTGCTTCGCTTTTTCACTCAACAACTTTGCACTCTCTTGGCGAGCCAGCTTACCAACATGATCAAAGTGAGCATTAAAGACGATGACACGCTTACCGGTATCAATCTCCTCTAGTCGCACCCAAGTGGTAATGCGCGTCAGTTCAGCATCCCAACCAACACTCGCCACCACCTGTGGAGTTTCAGATAGCCAGAATGTGCCTCCTGCCAACTTTACGTATTTATCATTGCGATAAAAAATCGGTACCGCTTCACCCAGAGCATTGCCATCATCTCGCCCCACGCCTTCCCAGCTATAGTTTGGTAAGTGTTGTGCCAGATAAACTAACTGATCACTAAAGGGCTCTTGAAGCCCAGCAATATCAATATCTTGCTCGGCGAAAACCTCAGTCACGATTTGCTTGCGATTTTCCCAAGTATTCTTGCCATCATATTCACTGCCAGCAACGCTATCTTTACTGTTGCGAATGTTAAATGACATCACATTAAAGTCGGCTGCCACCGCTGAACCACATAGAATATAAGAGATCAAAAGTGCTAATTTATTCATTTTTATAACTCCTTAATTGAGCTGTGGTGGGTCTCCCCACCACTCCGCGGTTACTTATTCAAATCTGAAATCGTGCCTTTCCCTAGATCCAACTCGAAGTGGAAGCTAGGTTGACCATTCGCGAACTTAGTTAAAATGCCAAATAGTCCGCCAAAGCGTTGCTTAAACACGTCCCCAAAATCATTTGAACCATGGTCATGTTGTGCATGTGGCGCCAATGCCTGTGCAATCAACTCATATTGTGGCATTCGATTTCTATCAATATCTTTAAATGCCAGTTCATCAGCGTTTCGTAGGCGGTAAAAATCCACCGCGAGATCAAAGCCATTCCAGTTGGCAAAATCGTCTAGCTCTAGTCCATTCTGCTTCGCAAGCTCAATGGCTTTGCGCTCAGCTTGCTGCCAAGCGGCATTAAATGCAGGATCATCAATCTGATTTGGCTCAAACTTAACTGGCTGCTCTTGGCAGATCTCAATCGCCTGACGATTTTGCGTAAGCTTGGCAACTTGATCTTGAGTTATTGAGGTTTCTAATTGACTCAGCACCATCATCTGACGACCATCGAGAGCAAACACCATCTGCTTTAAGTCGCAAGGCCATTCGCTCGGCAAAAAGCGCATGCGCGTGAGCTCAGTAATATGCCAATTGGTAAATTCGTAGTAGTCTTTAGAAGAGAGTACCTCTTTGTTCCAAAGACCTTGCTCACCTTTAGCATTTAGGTGCTGCCACTCTTTTTCATAGTGTTCAAACAATTCGTTGAAGCGAGGTACGTCCTGCAAAATCACCGTCTCAACTTCGACTTTATTGTTATCTTCAAAAGTCAGTAGTTTGTATGCTGGGACATAAGCTGCCATAGACGGCGCTTGGATGTTGAATAAAAATGAACCATCGTCATAGTGTTTTACACCAGTATCATTGAAGTGCATGTGTCCGCCAACGTGTAGCTTAATGCCCGTTTTAGCTAATGCTTGGCTGACATCCTCTTTTGGTGAACGAGCCAGTTGGAACTTGCCTGCACCAAAGATATCCTCGATCGTTTCCGCGGCGCCATTGTAAAACTCAGTCATCGGGAAATGGCTAAATGCAACCAGCGTTTTACCTTGTGCATCGGCACGTTTGACCACATCTTCCATCCAAGCAATCACTTGCTGTTTGTGGGTCAACATTTTGTTATAACCTGAGTTACCCGACCCACCAAAGTTAGCTGCTAGCTCTGGCTTGGATGTATCTGCATCGGCATTCGGGATATAAACGTTCGCATCGATAGCCAGTAGCCATAAGCCTTCCACAGGCTCCACCAGATAAGAGGAGTCAGGCACCATAAAACACGATGTGTATCCATCTTGTTTATAGTCACCACCAGTACCTTGATGACAGATTTCATACTGGCGCTGTTGATAATTTGCTTGCTGCTTGGCAACATCAAACTGATATTCTTTTTGGTTGTAGGTCGAGTACGGTGTTTCCCAGTAGAGGTTGTCGGCTTGTGGGAAGAAACCAAATTGGCTAAGTTCAGCCATTAAGCCCTCATAACCCAATTCACGTATTTCTTCGGTACAAATAGTCGGTAACTCATGTCCCGCATCAATAACGGCTGATGGCGTATCATAGCCCTGACACTCGTTAGCACCTTTACTAAAAATACGTTGAGTCTTACCGTCGCTACCTAGGAAATCGCCTTCACCGCTAGGTCTATCGTATGGTCGCACTGGATCGTGGTTCCCTGGGGCGGCAAAAAATTCGATATCATATTTATTCGCATAATGGTCGAGAATCTTCTGTAACCCTCGAATGTGTACGGGTTGACCATCATCACTAAAGTCACCTGGTAAAGCGATATACTTAACGCCACGTTTTACTGCATCATCAAGAGCCGCTAACAACGCAAAATAGTTTTCATTGAAAAGACGAGTCGAAGTTAGCTGAGCATGCATGGTTCTTATCGTCGCATTCTCCCCACTATGACTATTTTTCAGTCCGGTAAAGCTACCATCTTGAAAGTCTCCATAAACGTCATGGAAATGGATGTCTGGCATAAAAGCAACTTGTACAGATTCAGCAGCAAAAGCTTGGCCAAAGCACGCTGACAACAGCAATGCAGTAGCACTTAACTTAAATTTTTTCATTGGGTAATTCTCCAATTATTGGATTTATATTTATTAAACACTTAAGAACAAAATAACTAACGAAGTGAGACGGCAATTATATTCAAGACAAAAATAACCCTTGGAAAATATATAAATACAATCCAATAAAAACAGTCTTAAATAATATGCGCTAGATAACTAATGATTTAGGGTGGTGGTTTATTACTAGGTACAACGAATCGAAAACGCTCAGCGTTAGACACTGATTTTAGAATGGGATAAATCGAAGAAAAGACTAAGGCGTTAGAATGTGGAAATGATTTAGATAGACATAAAATGCGAGCAAAAGTAGAGAACAGCGCATGATCAGGATCACCTAATTGACGCTGACATGCGAGCATTTGCCAAATCGACGAACCACGTTCAGCACAGATACGTTGCTTAGTCCCCGCCACCAAAAACATTGCTATAGCTTGGTTTTGAGCTGATTTCCTAAGTAACTTCTGGAAATTAAATACTGGCGCATGGCATGGAGTTGCAACAATGACTTGTTGCCAAAGCTGCGCCCATTGCAATGCAAACTGATCACATTCATCCCACTCACATAGCTCAGACTGATTAAGGGCTTCCGTTTCCGGAACAAGCGAGACGCCGGCATTTTCAAGCAATGCAAGTGTAGAAAAGAACAGAGTCTTCCCTTGCACATATGCTTTGCTAATAATACCGACCATGATTGCCTACTTGAGTAAGTGAACAGAAATTAACTTCGACAATAATAGCCGTTATTGGATTTATTTATATAGTCATGCTCACACTTTTATTATTTAAATTATCACTATTTAATTTCGGACAGTGAAAATAACCACCTAATTTTATCTAACTTAATAATCATTCTTTCACTAAAGTGCAGCGAACTTTTCGGCTAGGAAGCGAATTAACAACTGTGTTTTACGTGGCAAAAACTGTTTAGAAGGATAAACGGCGTATATGGGTCCCGGTGGCTCAACTTGATACTCAGGTAACAGCTTCACCAATTTCCCCTGCTTGACGAGCTCATCACCAAACACACTTGGCAAAATTCCGATTACCGAGTTATGCGCGAGAGCTTCGGCGACCGGACCAAAATCATTCGCGTATGTACGATAATCCGTTGTCACCTGATGGGTCTTATTGTTGCTGGGTTGAGTTCCTTTATAGAGGTTCCAGCTTTTGGCAAAGTAAGGCACGGTCAGTGACTTTAAGCCATTGAGTTGACTGGGTTGGGTGGGCAAGGTGTTGTTCTTTATCCATGGAAGACCGGCGTAGAGACGCATCTCAGGCTGATAAAGAAACTTAGCGACCAAAGCAGAATCTTTGAGTGGTCCAGGTCGAATCGCTAAATCAACCTGTTCAGTATGAATGTCTTCGATACTGTTACTGATTCGATAATGAAGATCCAGATTTGGATAACGCGCTTGAAACTCCCCTAGCCATTCCGAGAGACGAAAGTAACCAAGGAAAATGGGCGAAACCACCACCATTTTGCCGCTGATATGCTCTTGTTGATCCTGCAGAAAGGTCACACTATCAATTAAACCCTCAAGATGCGGCGCTGTTTGCTGGTTCAATAGTTGCCCTAACTCACTCAACTGCACGGTACGCGAAGTGCGTTGAATCAACTTCACTCCAAGGTGTTTTTCCAACTCGGCAATACGTCGACTGACCGTACTGGTGGGTAAATCAAGATGTTCTGCCGCAGAGACAAAACTCCCCCGCTCAGCAATGGTTTTGAGGATCAGAAGGTCGTTAAAGTTCACGCTATCGTCCCATTATTGGAATCCACTGTCCAAATTATGCCGTTTTTGCTGCACTCAAAACTACCTAGACTGGGGCAACTTACACGTCACTTCAAGAAAATGGAGATAATCTTGATGAACAATCGACTACTTTTACTCAGCCTCGCCTTGCCCGTTACCGCATTGGCTAATGGATTTGATCACTTTAATAGTGATGGCAAAGTGGATGTTTCCATCAGTGTGCTCGATTGCGGCAGAATCGAAGCTCGCAAGCCTAGTATGTTTAACCCAAACATCTCTGATGATCATCCGCTCCAGTCAGCCAATAGCTGCTATCTAATCCAGCATCCCAAAGGGACATTGCTATGGGATACCGGTCTTAATGATGGACTAAACAAGCTCGCGGATGGAATGGAAGTCATGGGTGGCGCTTTTCATTTCACTTTACCTATCACGCTTCACGAGCAACTAACCGCAATGAACATTGCGCCGAATGATATCGACTACCTCGTACTATCGCACTTACACGCCGATCATACCGGTAACGCCAACCAATTCAGTTCGGCTAAATGGCTGATCCAAGAGAGTGAACACCAAGTTGCCTTTGATGCAGAGATCTCTGCCAAGATTGGATTTGACCTAACCCAATATCAGAATCTTAAAGACTCAGTAGAAGTCATTAAGGGTGACCATCAAGTTTTTGGTGATGGTTCTGTCGTGATTGTTTCCGCACCTGGACATACACCGGGGCATCAAGCGCTCTATGTTGACCTACCAAACTACGGACCGATCGTGCTCAGCGGCGATCTCTATCACTCACACCAAAACCGAGATCAAAAAGCGATCCCTGTTTTTAACCAGCCTGAACAAACGAAAGCATCTTTTGCCCGTGTTGAGCAGCTGCTAAAAGAAAAGCAAGCTGAAATCTGGATTGGGCATGATATCGATGAGTTTAATCAGAAAAAGCTCGCGCCTTATCGCTACCAATAAACCGTCTGATGCAAAATAAAACGAAGGCTTGTTGACCTAAAGTCTAACTGCGCATATCTCTCGAAAATGAGAAGCTTAGTGCTGAAGACAAACTGAAAGAGATGCCGTCAAACATCTCTTTCAACATTCACCTAGATGTATAGGCAAGGAATCAAGGTGCACAGCCCCAACTTAACGCGTTCTCGTCCCCAGTTATTTAATGCCTATTCCATGGCAGGGTTCGGTGCAACCCTAGTAGGTAATGGTATCGGGCGATTTGCTTACATTGCGATGATGCCTGCTTTAATTCATGCAGGATGGTTCGATGAAGCGCAAGCCTCTTACTTGGGGGCGGCTACCCTCATCGGTTATATTCTCGGTGCCCCACTGTGCCAATATCTAACGCACTACTTCACCGCGGTCAGCTTAATCCGCGTAGCCATGTTACTCAGCAGTTTGAGCTTTCTCGGCTGCGCTTTGCAAGACATCAGCTTTAGTTACTATTTTCTACTACGAGCCATGGCAGGGTTAACCGGTGCGATGCTGATGATCCTCGCTCCGCCTTTGATTGTGCGTTTACATCCGCCGGAAACCAAAGCGCGTATTAGTGGCATCATATTCTCTGGCATTGGGCTTGGCGTCATGCTTGCTGGTTGCTTGCTGCCAATCATTTTGCAACAGAGCATATCTGCTGCTTGGTTACTTCTTGCCGCCATCACCTTCGCCACCACCTTTGCGACTTGGTCCACTTGGCAAAAAACCGAAACCAATTCGAATTTTAGCCCCTCCTCAGCCAAACTTAATACCCTATCTAAGTCACAGCAAAGAACACTCGGGCTACTGGTGTGTGCTTATGCTTTTGATGCCATAGGTTACCTGCCACATACGCTGTTTTGGGTCGATTTTATCGTGCGAGATCTTGATAGGTCGTTAACCTTGGGCGGGGCAATGTGGGCGATTTTTGGCGTTGGTGCGGCATTAGGACCCATATTAGTCGGCTCGATTGGCGATAAACTGGATCTCAAGCTCGCCTTATGCAGCGTATTCCTGTTAAAAGCGACTGGGGTATTGTTACCAACGCTCACCACTAATCTCGCGGGTTTGATGCTGTCATCTTTACTGGTGGGTCTGTTTACTACCGGCGTGGTGGCACTCATCTCTGCTTATACACTTGAGTGCGTCGGTTATGAACTTAATACCAAGGCATGGGGCATGCTCACCATGGCGTTTGCCTTATCTCAAGGCGTGTTCGGCTATTTGTACGCTTACCTTGCTCCCCAAATTACTAACTACCAGCCACTATTTATTACCAGCACGTGCGCTCTCGTACTCGCCGCTGTGCTGACCTATTTTAGTCACCCCAAGTCATTAAGGAAGCCCAATGAAACTCTACTTAAATGATACCTCTCCTTTTTCACGCGTTGCGCTGGCAACCGCCCTGCTAACGGAGGAAAAGAGATTTGAATTAATCTGGGTTGATCCATGGGCATCTCCGCAAGCACTATTGCAAGTGAATCCGTTTAGTATGATTCCTACACTGGAGTTAGATAGTAGCCACAGCATCATCGAAAGTTTAACCATCTGCCACTACCTCATTGCCCGCTATCAACCTCAAACCGTTCAGCCGCTCAATATGGCAGACGAAGGGGAAGCCGTTTTGACTGGCATGGCGAAAACTCTGATGGAAATCAGTTTTAAATCCGTCGCCTTAGGACGCTTTATTGAACTGCCAAATGAACTATACCAACGTGCAATCATCGCGGTGCAAAGGGCATTGGTAGAGTTAAACCACCATCTAGAAAAACAGCAGAGCGAAGAAGCACCAGCTGCAACACTTACGGCACTTTACCTGCATTGCGCCCTAGATTACGTCGAATTCCGTCTACCCGAATTATTTGAGCAGTGTGCGCAGCAGCCGACCCTCGACTTTATGCGCCACTCGCCATTTAATTGCGTACTCAACCACATCAGCGTGGCGAAACTGATCAGCAAACCGAGTTTTGCAAACTTACATAACTCGGTAAACGGATAAGATAACGACTAAATCGCTGCCACCATTTTTTGCAGTAAAGCGATCATCTGCTGCTGTTCGTCTTGATTGAGACTACTTAGCATCTGCTGATTAACAGCCACCGGAATAGGAATTAACGTCGCTTTAAGCGCTCGCCCTTGTTCGGTCAGGAAAATGCGGTGAGAGCGGCGACTATTTGGGTCGGCGCGTCTCTCCACCAAACCGAGCTTTTCTAATTTATCCAGCGTGCGCGTCGTGGTTGAGTTTTCTACTTTCGACTTGGCGGCAATATCCCGCTGTGTCACGCCTTCTTCTTCCCATAAACACATCATGGTTGGCCATAGCGCCACGCTTAAGCCGTACTTTTTCAGCTCAGCATCGAATACTTTTTCCGCTCTACCTGCGACAACATTTATCATCCAACCAAAGCTAGTTTGTCGATCAAATTTCTCGCTCATACCACTACCATGAATCACTAAATTGAAAATGCAATAATTGCCATAGTAACTAATGCCGCAGCAACTAGCATCAAAAATGCGAATGTTGGTGAAGCGATTTGTGGTTGAGTAGCGATTTCATGTGATAACAATTGATCGAATGACTGCTGCTCAGCCGACGGAAAGTCCGTGGGTTTAGTAAAGCCCGTAATCATTGTTTTAACTAAAGGCTTACCTCGCAGTTTATAGACCAGAATCGCAACTAGGTGCAAAGCAACCAACGCCGGAAGTAAGTTAGCCAGAATTAAGTGTAATGACTCCAACAACGCAAACACGTCATCATTTAGCCAAACATGCGCCATAGGTAGACCATCAAGTAACCCCGCCAAGGCTAAGCCAGAAAGGCATTGCAATAGCAAACTCACCACTAACGCAACCACCATCCAAGCACCAAGGGGGTTGTGCCCAAGACGAGCTGTCATCTTGCCTGTCACATAGTGCCAAGTTTGTTTTGGCGAGCGTATAAATGAGCTGAAACGACTGGTTTCACTGCCGACAAAACCCCAAATTAAGCGCCAAATCACCAGAATAAGCAACGCGATACCTAACTCGATATGTGGTCCATTACCCGACTTGCCGCTTGCCATCAGCGCGACAAATAACCCCGCCTGAGTCCAGTGATAAAGACGCGTAGCGCCATCCCATACTTTAATTTTCATATTCTACCTTTCGCTTTTCATAATTGAATGAGTTACTTAAGGCACATTCCTTGGTCACCTTAGCTTTACTTGCCAATTAATTTACACAACAATAGTTGCGCACGCAACTATTGTTGTGTAAATTAATTGTAGACCCACTGATGAGAAGTTAAAAATGAACAAAACACTCTTGCTACTAACATTGCTACTGCCAAGTGTTACTTGGGCAAATAACTACGCGGATGTCATCGAAACGCGTCAAAAGGCGTTCAGCCTGATTGAAGAACAGTTAGATAACGCCAGCGATCTTGTTGACGGCGATGACACCAATTGGCAACAAATTGAACAAGTCGCGAAACAACTGACTAATGCGAGCCAAACCTTAACCACAAGCTTTCCTCAAGGTAGCCATGATGGCAGTAAAGCGAACGAAAAAGTCTGGCAAGATCCCACCAAATTTGAACAGTTAATGGCGAAAATGGATCAAGGTATTAGTCAGCTGTATCAAGCCAGCCAGCAGCGCAAGGTTGATATGGCTGAAGAAGGGATTGAGCGAGCAGAAGATACCTGCCGCAGTTGTCACCGTAGTTATCGTTCACGTTAAAGATGAGGAAACACAAGTATGAACCGCAAACTTAAAACTCTGCATCGAAGCTGTGCCGTGCTGGCATTCATTACCATCGCTAGCTTTTTTAGCTCAACCTTAGTTAGCGAACTCTTCGCCTCGCAACAAACGGTTGCTGTGGTAAAACAAGCCATCGCTTATGCCGTGTGGGGATTAATACCACTTATGGCGATAACAGGTGCGACGGGCGCGAAATTGGCACCTAAAGTCAAAATGGGCGTCGGTCCGATTGGGCGTAAAAAGCAACGCATGCCTATTATTGCCATCAATGGCTTGGTCGTTCTGCTACCTGCTGCGTTATACCTTAACTCACTAGCAAGCCAAGGTGATTTTGGTGCTACTTTCTATACGGTACAGATCATTGAGCTACTGGCAGGGACTACTAACCTAATGCTGATGGCGTTAAGCCTAAAAGATGTGCTATCAACACGCAAAATCTAGTGGCAGCTACCCTGCCACTAACTCTTCATGCTCTGACTTCACGCCACTTAAATGCACGGCTTTTACTCTCTGACCTAGCATTTCTGTTGCGATATTTTGCAAGCCTGCCGATGCCGCCAGTTCGTGGGCAAGTACGGGCGTCATCACGATTGAGTTATTACTTTTTTTAGAGCCGTATTTTCTTAAGTAGCGATATTTCAATCCTAGCTTATTGAAAAAGCTCATATCATGCAGAGTAAAACTAACCGCGATCAGCTGTCCGCCAGGTTTAAGCACTCGCATACACTCATGTAATGCTTGCTCAGGATTGGGGAGAACGTGGAGTAAGTTAGCCATAAAGACCGTGTCAAAACTGGCATCTTGATAACTAAGAGCAAAGCAATCGGCTAACTCAACTACGACTTTAGGCTCTTGTTCAAAGCGAATTTTAGTCACCTCCAGCATTTGCTGTGACACGTCCGTGGCAACCACTCGTTTGGCTGACGCTAATAAGCTCGACGTATAGGTGCCGTTACCACAGCCCAATTCAAGCACATCACCAAGCTCACGGTGTCGCGCCAAGCGCTGCTTCACGCGGTTAATATCATCTATACCAACCACATAGTTATTACTCTGTTCAAAGTTCTTGGCAAAGTCTTCCCATTTGTTTTCCATGTCGTTCTCCTAGGAATCGCAAATAAAAGATCGCCACATTGCTTATTAGTTATTAGTTGTTTTTCGTTATGACCAAATCACTTATGGTTGCTTATAGCCTATAACAGGCAAGGTATCTCTTGGCATAGCAGCAGCATCAAGTGTGGCAATCACAGGGTAAATGGGATGGAGGGCAACGGCTATCAAAACAGTCAACTCTGAACAAAAACTGTGCTGACAGCCGGAAAAATCAGATTACTTTTGCGCGCGTTGCCATTGCACTAACCATTTATCAAGTTGGTTAGCAAACTGCTGACGGTCGGCTTGGTTTAGAGGTGCTGGACCTCCGGTTTGAATACCGCTACTGCGCATCGTTTCCATAAAATCGCGAATGTTGAGACGCGACTTAATGTTTTCTTTGGTAAACAGTTCACCGCGTGAGCTTAGTGCATGACCACCTTTGGTAATCACTTCATCAGCGAGTGGAATATCACTGGTAATCACCAGATCGCCTGCTTGTGAACGCTTCACAATCTCGTTGTCTGCCACATCAAAACCTGCTTCTACTTGCAGCATAGTGATGTTGGTTGTTGCTGGTGTACGGATAAACTGGTTGGCAACTAATGTCACCTCTACGCCGGTGCGTTGCGCCGCTCTATATAGAATGTCGCGAATAACAACCGGACAAGCATCCGCATCAACCCAAATCTTCATCAATGACTTCTCTCAAATCTAAACAAATTACATTGTAACGGCTTAGTGCTGTGATACCTATGACTAATCATCGCTCCCTTGAGATCAGGATGCGAGCACTTTTAGCGAACACAAACCAAACTTCGCCAAATTTCGACAAAAATTACCAATTTTAAACGAACTTAAGCCAACTTTAGTTAATTTTATCCGAAGTTCCGTCATAACAAACAACACACATTGTGCGTAAAATCACCATTTAATGATGATAAGAAGCAAAATATACACATTAAATATGAAATAAATCACATTTATTTAGTGATTGTGATCACATCTATAACTACAAAGAAACCTTTTTCCTTCTTATTTTACTCTTTCCACTGCTAACCTCCTGCACCTCCCCATTGGAGGGGTAAAACTATAAGGAGTGTTCAAAATGAATACCAAGAAACCGATGTCGCTCACCGGCCGCGTAATTTTAGGCATGGTAGCGGGTATCTTGACGGGCTTTGCCATTCGAGCCCTGTTTGCTGACAGCGGATTTGTCGACGAGTATGTAGTAAATGGACTGTTTGAAGTTGGTGGACAGATTTTTGTCGCTAGCTTGAAGATGCTAGTTGTACCGCTAGTCTTTGTCTCTTTGGTGTGTGGCACCAGCTCTCTTAAAGACCTTTCAACCCTTGGTCGCATGGGTGGTAAAACCCTCGCTTTCTATATCGCCACCACTGCTATCGCGATTACCTTAGCGCTAACGATGGGTACGCTATTCCAACCAGGAGCAGGTGCTGATCTGACCGCAGCTAGCACATTCCAATCAGCGCAAGCGCCATCGCTTGGTCAAGTGATCATCGATATGTTCCCAACCAACCCTATCAGCGCAATGGCTGAAGGTAAGACCCTGCAAGTCATTGTGTTTGCGGTACTGTTTGGTATTGCCATCAGTGCAGCAGGTAAGCCGGGTGAACGCATCGCTGATTTCTTCTCAGATCTGAATGAAGTGATCATGAAGCTTGTGGCTATCTTGATGAACTTGGCACCTTTTGGTGTGTTCTTCCTAATGGCAAAACTGTTCACCGATATTGGTTTAGGTGCCATCATCAACCTAGCAGAATACTTCTTAGTACTCGCAGGTACGTTATTGCTGCATGGTCTCGTGACTTACAGTGTGATGCTAAAAGGCTTTACCGGTCTTAGCCCGATTACCTTCCTACGTAAGATGGAAGATGCGATCATGTTTGCCTTTTCAACGGCTTCATCAAACGCCACCATTCCAGTCACTATGGAAACAGCAAAGCACCGAATGGGTGTTGAGAACCGCGTTTCCTCGTTCACTGTACCACTTGGCGCAACAGTCAACATGGATGGCACAGCAATCATGCAAGGTGTTGCTACCGCCTTCATCGCTCAAGCGTTCAATATTGATCTGACCATGATGGATTACCTAATGGTGATCATGACAGCAACACTGGCGTCGATTGGTACTGCTGGTGTCCCTGGCGTTGGTTTGGTGATGTTAGCGATGGTACTAAACCAAGTTGGTCTACCACTAGAAGGTATTGCTCTGATTATGGGTGTTGACCGTCTGCTGGATATGATTCGCACTGCGGTAAATATCACCGGTGATAGCGCAGTGACTATTATTGTCGCGAAATCGGAAGGCGCATTGGATGAGGCTCGTTTTAATGACCCTCAAGCTGGTGTTGCAGAAGAAGAAGTTCATCTCAAACGAAGCCAAGCGTAAAGTTACTTTACAGTGTAAAAAACCACCGCGTGCGGTGGTTTTTTTATGAAATTTGAAAGCGTTAGGCGATAGACTAACGATAAAGCAGTTACTCTGTCATTGAGCTCCACTTATCACGCGCTTGCGCTTCATGCTCATCGGTAATTGCGCTACCTACTGAATTTGCAGCCAAGGTTAGTGCTGCCATGTCATCGGTAAAACCCACACCTGCCATCACATCCGGTACCATATCCGTTGGTAACACAAAATAAGCGAGCGCGCCGCCTAGCACCGCTTTATGGCGCACTGAAGTGTTCGAGTCAGCCACTGCTAACCAAGATTTAATCCCCATCACCGCAAGCTCTTCGCCTGCACGCTTGGCGGATTTCTTCATTTTATGCCAAAAGGTTTTCTCATCTGGCGCAGGGGCTTGTGATTGCTCTAGCTGCAAAGCCACACCTTGCTCAAGATCTAAAGCCACATTGTCATTAGTTAATGAGGTCATCTGTTCCTCCTCACTCTATCTACTTCGAGTTCTATTTATGTGTTTAAGCATAGATGAGTCAAGATGAACCTAAGATTAATCAAAATAAAAAAATCCCCAAACCTAAGCTTGGGGATTGATATTAGGGGAACTTTGACTAAATTTTTGAGCTTATTAAGCGGCGATTTTCTCAAGCACACGCATCAGCATACGGATACGTGGCTCAATTGAATCTAACTGCAAGTATTCAAGATCGCTGTGGAAACCAGCACCAATCGGACCAAAACCGTCTAGAGTTGGAACACCAAGAATTGCGGTGTTATTTGCGTCTGAACCACCACCGACTTCTTGCCAGCCGATCGCGATATCAAGCTCTTGTGCAGACTCTTCCACCAGCGCCATTAGCGCATGAGTTTTATCAGTTGCAACCATTGATGGCTTGTAAGTTTCACGCTCTAGCGTAATCGTCACACCATCAACAAACGGCGTTTCAAGCATCGCTTTTAGCCTCGCATCCACATCCGCATACTCGTCGTTGCTCCAGAAGCGTACATCCACTAATGCTGTCGCGTGGTCAGGAACGATATTCACCCCTGTGCCACCGTTCACAACGCCAACGTTAAGTGTCGTGCCTGACTCGAAGTTAGTCATCGCATTAATGGCTAAGATCCAGTTTGCCATCTCAGTGATTGCACTGCGACCTGCTTGCGGATCGTTACCTGCGTGGGCTGCTTTGCCACTAAAGGTTAGCTTGTAACCTGCTAGACCTTTACGTGCTTTTACAAGGCTACCGTCAGCGCGAGCCGCTTCAGCAACCAATACGTTGCGCGCATTTTTCGCCACAGATTGCAGCCATTCAACCGAATCAGTCGAACCGGTTTCTTCATCAGGGTTCATGCAGATGCAGATAGATAGCTTATCCAAGACGGCTTGGTCTAGGTTACGCACCGCGTAAACCACATTTAGCAGACCAGATTTCATATCTGATACGCCAGGACCGTATGCTTTATCAGCATCCGTGGTCATTGGGCGTGCAGCCGCTGTACCTACTGGGAAAACAGTATCCATGTGACCAATCAGCATCACATCAATCATCTCTGCTTCTGGTTGGTTGCGGATCTCTAGACCGACACCCGCTTTACCACAATCGATACGCTTCACGCTCCAACCAGACATCTCAGCAAATTTCGCTTCAAATTGGCTAGCGATAAACTCAATGCCTTCTAGCGTGTAAGTGCCGCAATCCACATCAATCAGTGGACGCAGCTCTGCTAAATATTGTTCAAGTGAAAAGTTCATCATCACTCCTTACACAAATAGGTTCATCACTAACATTGCACCAAACGCGTTCAGTACAGAAATAGCGATCATAATTGGAATGTAACGACCTTCAGTGCCGATAGGACCCATGATACGACCCATGTACTGCACTTGTGAGCCCATTAGGTAGATAGCCGGAGCAAGAATCGCGATGTGCGCACCGTTTAGGATGCCTTGGTCAAATAGCGTAATAACGACACCGACTGCACCGCCCATAGACATCCAAGCACCAATTAGCACTGCCGCCGCTTCGCCAGGAAGACCGAAAACTGCCATGATAGGCGCAAAAATAGTACCCATTAGATCCAGCGCCCCCGTGATTTGCAGCGCTTTAATGATCACAAATGCCATCAATACGTTTGGTACTGTAGAGGTAGTCGCAATTACCCAACCCTTTTTCGCACCTTCAACGAAGATGTCCGTTACCATAGGTTTCTTTGCTTTTACTTCGCTCATTTTGCTGCTTCCTCTTGTAGCTCAGCTGATTGGTTTTTGTCTTCTTTGCCTTCTGTGATGTTTAGGTAAACGCGGAATAGGTTCGCGCCGATAAACTTAAATAGGAACATCACACCTACAGCCAAACCAATTGACGATGACACAGCCAGTGAGCCGTCAGCCAAAGTTAACGTAAATAGCACCGCACCAGATGAGAAGAAGTTAACAATCGCCGCACCTGCAGTGAATTGGAACATAGTGAATACGTCAGTCTCGCGTTTAGTCAGACGACCTTCATCTTTAAGCTGACGAGTCATTGCTGCACCTGCATCAGTACTTTGTAGCGATGCGATTAGCGCTAGACCTGAGCTACCTGGGATACCCATCAGTGGACGTAGCAGTGGAGAAAGCAGTTTGCGCGCTGCATCTAGTGCGCCGTAATGCTCAAGAACGTTAATCACACCTAGTGCGAACATAACCGTTGGGATCAGCGTCAATGCGAAGATAAAGCCATCGCGCGCACCGCTACCACCTTTACCACGGAATGACGTGGTTGCCGCTTCAACACCTTCAGCGGTTTCTTGCACGCCATATGCAACTTTACCAAACGAACCATTTAGCGTGGTAAAGTCGAATACACCGTACCATTCGTTAGATTGCATTAAGCCTGAGAAAAATACGACAGCGAATGCGAGTGCGACATAGCATCCCCATGTCACCTTGCGCTCAATTGGGTTAGGAGTGGACATATTTACACCTTATTAATTAGATAGAACAACAGAGCTACAACGCAATCGCTGGAAAATTCGTTCTATAAAAAGCGTTTTATGTCAGCGTCAGGTTAGTAACCCTGACGAATTTTGTGGGAATTATTGTGCTAGAAATCTGATCCGTATCAAGCCGAGATTAAATCTGTTCATACTCTTCAATTTAGTGTCATATTTTGTGATACGAAGCAAAATTAGAATTTAATTACACTCAAAGCTCATAACATTGCACATCACAAACATTCATAAAATTCCTATAATTTATTAAATTCTAAGAGATTCAGTCGAATACCACTTACCTCACAAACAATCTGTAAAAAGGTCTTTAGAATGTGCGCAGTTTCTTAAACCGCGCCGAGTCAATTCATGCCTGAATAACAAATTAAATCGTCAGACCGAGCTGAAACCGCTGCAGTCGCCAACTCTGTAGTGAAATCGGGAAGACGAACAATAAGATATATGCAGCAAGCTGTGAGACTGCATCAATAATCTTTGGTTCGAGCGTTGAAACAACACTGTAAAGTCGAATTTTCAAGGAGTTGAAGTAATGAAAAGCTTGTGGCCGTATATTATCGGTCTAATATTTTTGCCCTACCCCGTATTCGCAGCCAGCGACGTATCCCCTCTTGATCTTACCCACTCTACTGTCGGTTACGCTGCGCTAATTATATTTGGTCTTGCCTACACCCTAGTTATGCTCGAGGAGTATTTGCAGCTGCGCAAATCCAAACCGGTACTGCTTGCTGCTGGTATCATTTGGGCGATGGTCGGTTATGTCTACTCACAACAAGGACAAATGGATGTTGCCCATGCGGCATTAGAGCACAACTTACTCGAGTATGCCGAGCTGCTACTGTTCCTGCTGGTTGCCATGACTTACATCAGCGCCATGGAGGAGCGAAGGCTGTTTGATGCGCTTCAAGCTTGGATGGTGGGTAAAGGTTTCAATTTCAAAGCCTTATTTTGGCTCACTGGTATTCTCGCCTTCTTTATTTCACCGATTGCCGATAACCTCACCACCGCACTCCTGATGTGCGCCGTAGTGATGAAAGTTGGCGGCGATAACACGCGTTTTATCAACCTCGCCTGTATTAACATCGTTGTAGCCGCAAACGCAGGGGGCGCATTTAGCCCATTTGGTGATATCACCACACTGATGGTTTGGCAGGCAGGTCACGTCTCTTTCTCTGAGTTTATGCCGCTCTTTACCCCTTCAGTGATCAGTTACATCGTGCCTGCGGTGATCATGTCTTGGTTTATTCCTAATGCTAAGCCTAACGTCGCCCACGTGCATGTTGAGCTCAAACGTGGTGCACGCCGTATCGTTGCGCTGTTCATTCTCACCATTGCTACTGCGGTCGCTTTCCATGCGGTACTGCACTTCCCACCAGTGATCGGTATGATGATGGGTCTCGCCTATCTGCAATTTTTCGGTTTCTTCCTGCGTCGCACGCTTAAGCGTTCGTTAGCTCGTAAAGCACAAGTCGCCATTGCTAACCGCGACGACCTAGCGCTCAAACGTTTAGGCTCAGTGGTACCATTTGATGTATTTCGCCGAGTCTCCCATGCCGAGTGGGATACATTACTGTTCTTCTACGGCGTGGTCATGTGTGTTGGTGGTTTGAGCCTGATTGGTTACCTCAACATGGTATCAGAGATCATGTACTACCAGTGGGATCCAATCTGGGCCAACGTCATGGTGGGGATATTGTCTGCGATTGTCGATAACATCCCTGTCATGTTTGCGGTACTGACTATGGAACCTGAAATGTCGATGGGTAACTGGTTACTGGTCACCTTAACTGCCGGTGTCGGCGGTAGTTTGCTCTCTATCGGCTCTGCGGCAGGTGTTGCGCTTATGGGCGCCGCACATGGCAAGTACACCTTCTTTGGTCATCTAAAATGGGCGCCGGTCATCGGGCTTGGGTATGTTGCCAGTATTGCCGCCCACCTCTGGATGAATAGCGCGCTATTCTAACCTGCTCTTTCTGTTTAATTTTGCTGGTTAGCACCGTCTAACCAGCAAAATTAATACTTCCTTCATCTAACCAGTCATCGGCTTATAACAGGAAAATGGCGACTATTTAGTCAATACTCAATAAGACTTTTATCAAAGGAGGTCATGTTATGAATCGAATCCCTTATTTGGCAGCTCTGCTTAGTTCACTTCTATTTACGCCTTTAGTGGTTGCCGATCATCACGGTAAAACCGATATGATGGATGAATCGAAGCAAAAAATGATGGATAAACGTGATAGTGCAATGGGCAAAGCTGAAGCTGACGTAAATAAAGCCGAGGCTGATATAAAGGCAGAGATGGATAAAGAAGACCAAAAAGTCGATGACATGCTCAAAAAAGGCGAGCAGAACAAAGAAGAACTTGAAGATAAAATGGCGGACAAAATAGAGAAAGAAATTTAGCCTGTTCATGCTAAACTCAACGCAAATAAGGGGCACTAGCCCCTTTGGTCATTTATACAGAGTGAAAGCATGCCATTTTCAAAACTCGGCTTAAGCCAACCTATCACAGACGCTATCCAACAATTGGGTTACAGCAAGCCTACCAATATCCAAACCAAAGCGATTCCTGTGATTCTGCAAGGACAAGATCTAATTGCAGCCGCGCAAACAGGCACGGGTAAAACGGCAAGCTTTGTATTACCCATTCTAGAAAAGTTAAGCCAAGGTGAAACGCAACGTAAAAAACGTATTCGCGCGCTTATCTTAACGCCGACCCGTGAACTTGCCATCCAGGTAGAAGAAAAAGTTCGCCAATATGGTCAACATCTAAAACTGACTTCATTAGCTATGTATGGCGGTGTTGACGAGAAAGCACAAAAACAGGCGTTAATCGAAGGCGTTGATGTTTTGGTGGCAACCCCTGGTCGTCTACTTGATATGTACGCTAGACGCGCGGTTTACTTCGAAGAAGTCGAAGTATTAGTACTTGATGAAGCTGACCGCATGCTAGACATGGGCTTTATCGATGACATCAACAAGATCCTCGATCGTCTGCCAACCGATATTCAGAACTTATTGTTCTCAGCAACACTGTCAAACAAAGTACGTGATCTTGCCAAAACCGCGGTACACAACCCATACGAGATCTCGATTGCAGCAAACCAAGCATCGAAAAAGAATATCGAACAGTGGCTTATCACCGTTGATAAAGACATGAAATCGTCACTGCTGGCACACCTAATCAAAGAGAACAATTGGGACCAAGCGTTGATCTTTATCGAGACCAAACATGGCGCAGCAAAACTAGCTCAACAATTAGAGAAGCGTGGCATCGCTGCCGAAGCATTCCACAGTGGGCGTAGCCAAGCCATTCGTAGTCAACTGCTAGAAGATTTCAAAGCTGGCAAGATTCAATACATGATCGCAACCGGTGTAGGCGCGCGTGGTATCGATATTCATGGCTTAACTCGCGTAATTAACTACGATTTACCGTTCCCAGCTGACGAATATGTCCACCGTATTGGTCGTACTGGTCGTGCGGATGCGCAAGGCGAAGCGATCTCGTTCGTATCTAAAGATAACTTCAAGAATCTATGCATGATTGAAAGCCGTCTTGGTCACCTGATTGAACGCCGCGAAGTTGAAGGCTTTGCACCACGCAAACCTGTGCCAATTTCAATTCTCAACTACGTGCCAAAAAGCAAACGAGTACAGAAAGACGCCGAATGAGCCAAGAACACTTCAAAGGGAAATATGAAGTCGAGTTGAAGTTCCGAGTCAAAGATAAGGATGCGTTTTATCGCGTCCTTAACTCTCTTGAGCATCAAGTTATGGTGCATGAAAACCAAGAAACCGACTGGTACTTTGACACTCCCGAGCATACCCTCAAGCAGCAAGCTAAAACCGTTTCAATCCGTGAGATGGAGCCGTCTGGGATCAAATTGTGGATTGTAAAAGGACCCGAAGCAGACCGCTGTGAAGCGACCAATATTACCAACTCAGCGAATGCGCGTAGCATGCTGGAAAATATGGGGTATCAAGTCAGATTAATCACGCAGAAAACACGCAGCATCTACTTTATTGGACCATTCCATATCACCTTTGATCAGTTAGCCAACATAGGTCACTTCGCCGAATTCGCCATTATGACGGACGACGAGAGTGCGTTGGCGCGCTACCGAAGTGAGTTGGAACAGCTAGCGCAGCAATTTGGTTTACTGTTTCAAGATCTTGAACATCGCTCTTATTTAACCTTATTTGAAAGTGCGATTTGAAAGTACGATTTAAAGTCGTAGTTAAAAACCAATTCAGGCGATAGATCAATTTTTCCCTTGGTAAATCGCCATACACTCTAAGCATCAAAATTGAAGGGACTCAATGATGTTTAAATGTGGACAGTGTCGGCAATTTACTCGCGCGCGCGCTAACGACAAAGATCTCTGTGCAGCTTGGCAACAACCTACCCTCGCCACCCGTGAAGCGTGCGGCTATTTTATGCCAAGCAAACCACTCTTTAATCCCGATCGCTACCGCGAGCCAGAGCAACACTAAACATCAAATTCAATATTTTCCAGTTTAAGTAACGCCGCTTTGCGCTCAACGCCACCCGCATAACCAGTCAATTTACCACTTTTACCTATTACGCGATGGCATGGAACAATAATCGAGATCGGATTTTTACCATTCGCCAGTCCCACTGCGCGTACCGCTTTCGGATTATCAATGGCATCCGCCAATTGTTGATAGCTCCAAGTTTCACCAAAAGGAATCGTAGTCAAAGCTTGCCAAACCTGAGTTTGAAACGCGGTCCCTTGAGCGGCGAGCGGTAGATCAAATTGATTGCGAATACCGGCAAAATACTCATCAAGTTGAACTTTGGTTTCATGCAGCAAGGCAAACTCATCATCACGTACCCCTAATTCATTCGGCTGTGTAGTTTGGGTTTCAAACCAAGCGCCGAGTAAACCATGTTGGTTGGCTTGAAGGGTCATCTTACCTAATGGGGTATCTATCACTGTAAAGCGATTCATCCTGCGTGACTCCATAAATGAAAGGTCGCGTAACTGCCAAATGGCGAAACATTGTCTTTGTTAAGTTGAGTGAATTGTTGAAGCGCTTTTTTCACCACCAAGTCACCTTCTAAGAATCGATCGGGTTCAGATAAACCGCGCAGCGCGGCATAGTTTACCGTCCAAGGACCAATCCCTTTAAGCGCCAGCCATTTTTCAAACTCCGCTTCCGGTTCAGCTGCGATTAACTCGGCAAATCGTTTGAGCGTATCACGGCGACTTTGCGGCATGCGTAAGAAACCCAAATCAGCGCTGCTCACCTCTTGGGGAGTAGGAAAATGCGTGGCACCGTGCGGCTGCAAAGTCGACACCAACGAGTTCAACTGACCAATCGCTGCTTTGATTGAAACTTGCTGACCGAGAATCGCCCTAACACCCGCTTCCCAAGTGCTCCAAACCCCGGGCATACGAATACCATGACGAATCACTAACCCCGGCTCAAGTTGCTCTAGATGCTGCTCTATCAGATTAACATCAACATCGAGGTCAAACATGCGTCTGACATTGGTGACAAGATGCTTTAACTGGCTGATATCCGCCAATTCAAACTGCAACACCACCTTATTGGTTTTTGCTGCAAAATCGATGTGGAACCAAGCCGGTTTATTGTTGATTTGCACATGACGTTGGTAACTGCTCTCACCGACCTCTTCGAGCCCTTGAACCGCTCGTAGGCGATAAAATTCGAGGGTATAGCGCCAATCATAAGCGCCGCGATAACTCAGTTCTAAACTATTACGTGCGCTGCCATTCGCCACTTCACGTTTTAAATCACTCGGCGAAAGCCGTAGTGCTTTTTTGAATGCATCATTAAAGCGACGTGTACTATTAAAACCACTCGCAAAGCCAATCTCGGTGATGCTCATACTACTTGAATGCAATAGCTGTTTCGCGAATAGCAGCTGATGATAGAGAGCATATTGCTTAGGGGACATTCCTAAGTTCTGTTCAAACAGTTGACGCAGATAACGATCGGAAATGCCTAACCGTTCCGCTAATGTTTGTAACGAGCCTTGCTGCAATTCACCTTGTTCAATCAAACCGAGAGCTCGCTGGTAAGTGGTTTTACTTCCCTGCCAAGCCCATGAGTTAGGTGCACTGTCTGGTCGACAGCGCAAGCATGGTCGGTAACCTGCCTGTAGCGCGAGGGCAGCATTAGTGTAGTACTCAACGTTCTCTTCTTTGGGTAAATTCGCCGGACAAATCGGACGACAGAAGATTTTCGTCGTTTTTACTGCAACAAAGAAACGCCCATCAAAGCGAGCATCACGGGTTTGCCGTGCTAATTGAAACTGCTCAAAATTGTCTGTCATCATCCCTCTCAACTCTCAACTCTCAACTCTCAACTCTCAACTCTCAACTCTCAACTCTTTTAGAGTGTACCGTGGTTTTCCAGTGGCACTCGCCATTTTCGGAACTTAATACTAAAGCGTTAATTTGCAAAATTTCCCTACATCAAATTGCTTATTGATAAAGCCTTAACTAATTTTAGTAGTTGAGAGGGAAGGATTCCCTTGGCGAAACCAATCAAAAGTGCACTAACAGGGAGTTGGCTATGAACTTACAATCTTGCACTATCAGGCTTAACGATAACTCAACATTAATCTGCAAAACAGTGGAACAATCTCTTGGCGTGATTGAATACCACGGGCAGTCAAAGATTACTGATATCTACATTGACGCAACCGATGGCTATGGGATTAATTCCTATAACCTTCCTTTTGAAGAGTCAATTGAGAGTCTGATGAACCTATAGCTGTTCGCAGTGGTTTATTTGAACTCACTTTATACCTTAAATATCAGACCTATCCGTTTCTGGTCACAACCAGAATATTGTTGAGTTAGTTTGAGGGGCGACCTTCAAACCAACTCTTTTTTTCATTCTTCCGCTCACTTTTTCCTCTTCATTTTCATCCAATTCAATCTGGCAAAGACAGAAAAAGTTACTAGTGAAACCTATACACAAGCATTTAAAAATAAAGCATTACACAGAAGTGAACACTCACACTCTAACGTAATCTCATTCTTAGCTGACCATAAAAATGCGTTTTGTGCATTTAAAAAATGAAATACATTCATTTTACTCATATACCTTACAGGCATAGTATCAAGTCATCGAGTTGAGGGGGCAAATCCAGACCTAATTGCGCCCAAATGAAATCAACCCAACTAATTTTTATTCAAAGCTAAGTAATTAATTTATCTGAGTAAAGCGAACATTATTCACCTAAAAAATGAACTCATGACGCCTTTTCTGCATTCACAACAGAGCTTTGGATTGTATACAGCATCATAAATCAATAGGTATTACTCATGACTATTCCGACTACTGAAATGCTACAAGCATGGGAAGGCTTTACTTCTGGTCAATGGCAAACCGAAGTAAACACTCGTGATTTTATCCAAACGAACTACACCCCATATGAGGGCGATGAGTCATTCTTAGCTGAGGCGACTCCAGCGACAACGACCCTTTGGAACAGTGTACTTGAAGGCATTAAAGAAGAGAGCCGTACTCACGCTCCATTAGATTTCGATACTGACCTACCTTCTACCATTATTTCTCACGACGCTGGTTACATTAACCAAGAGTTAGAAACCATCGTTGGCTTACAAACAGACAAACCACTAAAACGCTCAATTATCGCTAATGGCGGTATTCGTATGGTGAAAACCTCTTGTGAGGTGTACGGTCGTGAATTAGATCCAAGCGTAGAAAAGATCTTTACTGAGTACCGTAAAACACACAACAAAGTCTGTTTTGACCTTTATACCAAAGACATCCTCGCGTGTCGTAAATCCGGTATCATCACGGGTCTACCGGATGCTTATGGTCGTGGTCGTATCATTGGTGACTACCGCCGTTTGGCTCTATACGGTATTAACTTCTTGATTGCAGACAAGCAAGAGCAAGTAAAATCGACTCAAAGCTTCCTTGAACAAGGACAAGATCTCGAAAAAACACTCCGTCTGCGTGAAGAACTCGCCGATCAAATTCAAGCGCTAAAAGATATTCGTACCATGGGTCTTAAATACGGTATCGATATGTCAGCGCCGGCGCGCACTGCACAAGAAGCGATTCAGTTTACCTACTTTGGCTACCTAGCTGCGGTAAAATCACAAAACGGGGCAGCGATGTCTCTAGGACGCACTTCGACGTTCCTCGACGTGTACATTGAGCGTGATATTGCCAATGGCATCCTTAACGAGTCACAAGCTCAAGAGCTGATCGACCACTTTATTATGAAATTGCGTATGGTGCGCTTCTTACGTACACCTGATTACGACTCACTCTTCTCTGGCGACCCAATTTGGGCAACTGAAGCCATGGCGGGCATGGGTGTGGATGGTCGTACTCTCGTTTCCAAAACCACCTTCCGTTACCTTCATACCTTATACAACATGGGACCGGCTCCTGAGCCTAACATGACGGTACTTTGGTCGGAACAGCTACCTGACGGCTTCAAAAAATACGCGGCAAAAGTGTCCATCGATACCTCATCACTTCAGTATGAAAACGATGATCTGATGCGTCCGGACTTCAACAATGATGATTACGCCATCGCCTGTTGTGTTAGCCCACAAATTGTCGGTAAAGACATGCAATTCTTTGGTGCTCGTGCAAACTTGGCTAAAGCGCTGCTGTATACCATCAATGGCGGTATCGACGAAAAATCTAAAGCTCAAGTAGGACCAAAACAGGCGCCTATCTCAGATGCTGTACTCGATTTTGACGCGCTAATGCCACGTTTCGATGCGATGTTGGATTGGTTGGCAACCCAGTATGTGACTGCACTTAACATCATTCACTACTCACACGACCGTTATAGCTACGAAGCTTCACTAATGGCGCTGATGGATCGCGATGTACGTCGCACCATGGCATGTGGTATTGCTGGGTTGTCCGTTGTCGCTGACTCTCTTGCTGCGATCAAATTTGCCAAAGTCACACCAGTTCGTGATGAAGAGGGTATCGCTGTCGATTTTGAGATTGAAGGTGACTATCCAAAATTCGGTAACAATGATGCTCGCGTCGATGATATCGCTTGCGATTTGGTTGAGCGCTTCATGAAAAAGATTCAGAAGATGTCTATGTACCGCGAAGCGATTCCGACTCAATCTATTCTGACCATCACCTCAAATGTGGTTTATGGTAAGAAAACCGGTAACACTCCAGATGGTCGTCGTGCAGGCATGCCGTTTGGTCCTGGTGCAAACCCTATGCATGGTCGCGATCAAAACGGTGCGGTTGCATCACTGACATCTGTATCAAAACTGCCATTCGCGTTTGCTAAAGATGGGATTTCTTACACCTTCTCTATCGTACCGAATGCACTCGGTAAAGATGCTGAGATGCAAAAACAAAACCTGGCAGCATTAATGGACGGTTATTTCCATCACGAAGCCGGTGACAACGGTCACCTAATCGAAGGGGGTCAGCACCTTAATGTCAATGTACTGAACCGTGAGATGTTACTCGATGCTGTTGAGCATCCAGAGAAATACCCTCAACTGACTATTCGTGTTTCAGGTTATGCGGTGCGTTTTAACTCATTGACCAAAGAACAACAACAAGACGTTATTACACGCACATTCACTGAGAAAATGTAGCGCTAAACAGTAACGGAAAATAACAAGCTTTATCAATAAAGCACTACCTGTTTGGCCTGCCGTGGTACGCGGGCCTTTTTTCTTTCAGCTTCATACCGCGCCTCCAATCAACAGTATTCGCTTACCTTACCCCTACCCTGCAACTCGTTCGAATTTTTTGAACAGCTTCATCTAACTGCATGGATTTTTAACCGGCTGCCGCTCACATAAACTTGCTTGCATAAGTTAACGACACGTTCAAAAATTTGGAGCCCTGCTATGACCACTCTCGTTTTAAAATCCAGCATTCTTGGTGAATATTCACAATCTAACCAGCTTATTGATGCGGCGCTAGAAGGTAAAACTAACCTTATTGAACGTGATTTAGCAGCAAACCCTGTACCTATGCTTGACGCGAACGTTGCAACTGCACTGCGTGGCAATGGCGATGATTTAGCACCAGAACTTAAAGCAATTTTAGACCTTTCAAATCAGCTAGTTGATGAAATCAAAGCCGCCGATCAAATTGTTATCGCGGCGCCAATGTACAACTTTATGGTTCCAACCCAACTCAAAAACTGGTTCGACCTAATCGCTCGAGCAGGTGTGACATTCAGCTATACAGAGCAAGGACCTGTTGGTCTTATCGACAACAAAAAAGTGATCGTGGTTACCACACGCGGTGGTCTGCATAAAGACAGTCCACGTAACTCTATCGAGAGCTATGTCTGCACTATGCTTGGCTTTATAGGGATTACTGATGTGCAATATGTTTACGCAGAAGCACTAAACATGGGTGAAGAGTCCGCTCAAGCGAGCCGAGAGCAAGCATTAAAGCAGCTTGCAGAGATTATCTAATTTCGACTAATGACCGCTTTCAATTTCAAATCCTAAGTCCTTAGTCTTTGCGGAATACAACACTTTTGTATTCCGCTTTTTTATTTCACTAATCTTGGTTTCACTAATCTTGAAGTGTAAAAAAACCACCTCAAATGAGATGGTTTTTGTGATTTAACAGTCAGCCGCTTGCTTAATACTGTATGCGGTTACTGGGTCAATTCCTTTCACCAACTCTTCAACTTGCTTAATCGCATCAACCGCGCTGCTCGCCTTGCGGTAGCTTAGGTAAATTGGACGACACCAATCTTCCACACCCTCTACCTTGTGTAGCTGACCCGATGCAAGGAATGGTTCAACCAAAGAGGCTGGTAAGTATGCACTGCCGCCTTTTTCAAGAATGAAGTCCAAAGCAATTCGAGCCGTTGATGTGCGTAAGTAAGGTGCCGGAATTTTTGCGTGACGATCGGCGTGCTCAGCAACGAACTTAGTACCCCAATCAACATAGACGTACTTGTCTGCAAATACGTCTTCAATGCCACACTGCTCAGTAGAGACAAGCATCAGCACCACTTCCGCTACTTTCTTACAGTTCAGTTCATCGGCTTTAATTTGGTCAAACGCGAACGCCATATCGAGAGTGCGTTCCTGTAGACTGCGGATTAATGCTTCGCGTCCCATCACTTCAGCAATAAAGCCATAGCCATCAAACGCTTCGGTCGTTGCGCTTAAACAGTTTTGTAGATACGCATCCCACACGTTAGGCGTCCCGCCCATGGTCAGTTGCAATTTTTTCCCGCTTTCTAACGACAGCTCTAGTTTGGCTTGTTGCAGCGTAGTGACCATCACTTCCGCATAGCTCACTAGTCGCTCGCCCGCCGAGGTGAGTTTGATGTTGTTTCGATCGCGAATAAACAGTTGAGTATCAAAGTAACTTTCCAGTTGTTTGATACGTGCGCTTACCGCAGCTTGGGTTATGTACAGATTTTCAGCAGCACGTCCAAAATGACGTACTTTTGCCAACTCTAAAAACGTTCTAAAGACTTTTACGTCCATTGTTATACCTCAGAAAAAAGCGCAGCAAGATTAACAGGGAAATCCTCAATAAATAAAGCGAGAATGCGCAAAGTGTTACATGGATTTAACAATAAAAATTAATGATTAAGAGAAAAATTATTTGTTTTTCTTTTTCCAACTTTACGCCTAATTTTCGCCATATACCAATGCTGATTAGGGCGAAATGACATTTAGCAGCTCAATAGCACTGGTCTTTCGTCCAATACATACCATTTGAGGTTAATCGAAATGTCTGACACTGAATTTCGTCATGGCAAAAAGCGTTTTTACGATAACACTAAATTCCCACGTGGTTTTGCCAAGTCAGGTGACTTTACTCTAGCAGAAGAAGAAATCCTAACTGTCTACGGCGATACTATGCTTGGTTTAGAAACTGGCGAACTGTCTCCGCAAAATGCTGAAGAGAAACACTTCGTTAAAGTTATCGAAAACCCAGGTAAAGCGAAATCTAAACTTGAGCGTGTATGGTTAAAATACGTCCAACTTGCTCGTGGTCGTAAGCGTTTCCATACTCTAAATGGTCGCAACAAACCAGAAGCAAGTGATGATTACGCTGACGATACTAGCCTAGTCGAAGAAGATTAATCACCAAAAACGCCTCTAAGCCTTAGGGGCGTTTTTTTACCTTCCCCACTCTTAATCGCAAACATATTTTCACGCAAGTTAAACGATTGCGACTTTCTTATCTCATGGTAAAAACCACTACCAATCATTGAAATTGTTGATTTAATTGCACAACTTTTCAGCTATTTTTAATTATATCATCAACAACAGATATTAATCATCTCGATAGATCTTATTTGTTTTACTCTGGTTGCTTTTTGTCCGTTAATGCGCGCGGACACGAGAAAGCTGCAATGCCGTGTCAGGTGTGATATCAGCCAAAACTGATTCATTTTCTTCTCTCTATTTTCGTGAGAATAGATGTGGAAAAAACATCCAAATTAGACCGCGTGCGCGCGGATTACAACGTGCACTACTGGAGCCAAGGTTTCTACGGTATCGACAACCAAGGCGAAGTGTATGTATCTCCTACTCAAGATAAAGCGCACCAAATCCCATTAAGCAATATCGTTACTCAGCTTGAACAACATCAGCTGAACTTACCTGTACTGGTTCGCTTTCCGCAGATCCTGCATCAACGTGTACATGGTATTTGTCATGCGTTTAACCAAGCGATTGAAGAGTATCAATATCCGAACAATTATCTATTGGTTTACCCAATCAAAGTAAACCAACAGAAGGAAGTGGTTGACGAAATTCTTGCCAGCCAAGCTAGCCTAGAGACAAAACAATTAGGCTTAGAGGCAGGCAGTAAGCCTGAACTACTTGCTGTGTTAGGTCTAGCACAGAAAGCCAGTTCAGTGATCGTATGTAATGGCTACAAAGACCGTGAATACATTCGTCTGGCACTGATCGGTGAAAAGCTGGGTCATAAAGTTTTCATCGTACTCGAGAAGCTATCTGAGCTTGATCTTGTGCTAAAAGAAGCCAAGAGTCTGGGCGTGAAACCGCGCTTAGGTATTCGTATTCGCCTCGCCTCTCAAGGTGCGGGTAAATGGCAAGCAAGTGGCGGCGAAAAATCAAAATTTGGTTTGTCAGCCTCTCAAGTATTGACTGTTATCGATCGTCTGAAAAAAGAAGATCAGCTTGATGCTATGCAGCTTGTGCATTTCCACCTTGGTTCACAGATGGCAAACATCCGTGATATCCGTAATGGTGTTAATGAATCAGCACGTTTCTACTGCGAACTGCGTGAAATGGGTGCGAAGATCGATTTCTTCGACATCGGTGGCGGCCTTGCGGTCGATTACGACGGTACTCGTAGCCAATCATCAAACTCAATGAACTACGGTTTGATTGAGTATGCGCGTAACATCGTCAGCACTGTAGGTGACGTATGTCAGGCGTACGGTCAACCAATGCCAGTGATCATTTCAGAATCCGGTCGCTCATTAACGGCGCACCACGCGGTGCTGATCACCAACGTAATTGGTACAGAAGCGTACCAACCAGAGCAAGTTGAAACGCTGGAAGAAGATGCACCAACGCTACTACAAAACATGTGGCGTAACTGGCACAACCTGCAAGATGGCAGCGACGCTCGTGCGCTGATTGAGATCTATAACGATACTCAAGCTGACTTGGCAGAAGTACACTCTCAGTTTGCTACCGGTGTGTTGAACCTGCATCAACGAGCTTGGGCTGAGCAGATGTCACTGCGCATCTACTTTGAGTTAAGTCGTGCAATGAGCACCAAGAACCGTTTCCACCGTCCAATTTTGGACGAACTAAACGAACGTTTAGCGGACAAGTTTTTTGTTAACTTCTCACTGTTCCAATCACTGCCAGATGCGTGGGGTATCGACCAAGTATTCCCTGTACTGCCGCTGTCAGGCTTGGATGAACTTGAAGACCGTCGCGCAGTGATGCTGGACATCACTTGTGACTCAGATGGCGCAGTTGAGCAATACGTTGAAGGTCAAGGTATTGAGACAACGCTGCCAGTACCAGCTTGGAATCCAGATAAGCCATACCTAATGGGTTTCTTCCTTGTTGGCGCTTACCAAGAGATCCTTGGTGACATGCACAACCTATTCGGTGACACACACAGTGCGGTTGTGACAGTAAGCGATGAAGGCGAAGCGATCATCGAACGAATCGATGTCGGCGACTCGGTAGAAGACATGTTGCGTTACGTACACATTGACGTAGACAACATTCGAGAGCATTATCGCGAGCTCGTCAACCAGCGTGTTGACCAACAAGAACAACAACAGGTACTGCAAGAACTAGAACAAGGTCTCTGTGGTTACACCTACTTAGAGGATTTCTAAATGAATGATTTGTTTAGTAAAACTGATTATTCACTTTACTCAAACTCAATGAGTTTTATGCGCCGACCATACCTACGTAACCCTATTGGCAGCGATGCTGACGTAGTGGTACTGGGTGTGCCTCTGGATATGGCGACTTCTGGTCGTCCAGGTGCTCGTATGGGTCCTGATGCTATCCGTCGCGCTTCAGTGAACTTGGCTTGGGAAGGTAAAAAATTCCCATGGGATTTCAACGTATTCGATCGCGCTAAAGTGATTGATGCGGGCGATCTTGTATTCGATTGTGGTGATGCCGAAGACTTCACTTACCGCCTAGAGAAAGCGGCAGGTGAGATCCTTAAAAATGGTAAAACATTGATGGCGCTAGGTGGTGATCACTTTATCACCCTACCTATCCTACGTGCTTACGCAAAACACCACGGTGAAATGGCATTGATTCACTTCGATGCACACACAGATACTTATGCAAACGGCAGTGCGTACGACCACGGTACGATGTTCTACCATGCGCCAAACGAAGGTCTGATTTCACCGAAGCACTCAGTGCAGATCGGTATTCGTACAGAATACGAGAAGCAAGATCACGGCTTCAACGTTATCAATGCGATGCAAGCAAACGATATGTCGGCAGACGAAATCGTTGAGCAAGTTCGTGGTATCGTTGGTGACAAGCCAGTTTATGTGACTTTCGATATCGACTGTCTTGACCCTGCATTTGCACCGGGTACAGGTACTCCGGTATGTGGTGGCTTAAACTCAGACAAAGTGCTTAAGATCCTACGCGGGTTCGCAGGCATGAATGTGGTGGGTATGGACGTTGTAGAAGTGTCTCCAGCGTACGATCACGCAGACATGACAGCACTTGCTGGCGCAACTATCGCGCTTGAGTTGCTCTACGTTTGGGCTTCTCGAAAGTCAGCTGAGTAATAATCAGCAATTGTTAGAGTAAAACACTCAGCAAAATTATCAGCCTGCTATGGATACATACCAATAGCAGGCTTTTTTATACCTACGTTAAAAACTGATTGCGCATTTCCCAGCACTCCTGTCAATCGCTACACCTAACAGAATCTTAGAATCAAAACTGGGATCACCTCTTCACACTCCTTTGCTCGAATAACCTGACCAATTTCATTACCCTTGCTCGGTACCCATTAAATCATTGACAAGAAGTAGAGAAATCATGATTGAACGCCAAGAAACCAACCAACGTATGAGCCGCATCGTTAAGCACAACGGAACCATCTACTTATGTGGTCAAGTATGTGCTGACGCCACCAAAGGCATTACTGAGCAAACGCAAACCATGCTAGACAAAGTAGAGGCACTACTTGAGCAAGCGGGCAGCTCTCGTGAGCATATGCTTTCAGCGACTATCTACATCAAAGATATGCAGCACTTCGCAGAAATGAATGCGGTATGGGATGCATGGGTACCAGAAGGTCATGCTCCAGCACGTGCGTGTGTACAAGCAAGCATGGCTCGTGAAGAGCTACTGGTCGAAATTTCTGTGGTTGCAGCAGAGAAATAATCTCCCGCACAACGTTTATGCAAAGTGGCGACGGTCAAACTCAAGGCAGTTGCCGCTATCACCAATACTCGCTCAGCTTTATTTTGCGCTTTGTTTTCACTGTCCTGCCGCTACCTTCTTTGGCAAGTCGTACAACCTCGACACGCCTGACGGGTATGCTTATCCAATTTTGAACGCTGAACCTTACAGTAGGCATTTTTCAATGCGCGACGCGCTGCGAACCAGTCTTGAGGTTTTTCCAAGATTAAGTAGCCGTTAAAACGCTTTACCAACTCAATACGATTCTCATTGATAAACTTACTCGCGTAACCAATGTCAAAGTAATCCAACGCCTCTTCTATCGAGGTAAAGCTGGCGATTTTGGCTTGAATATCGTTACTCATGGCGACTTTCGGTGATAAATGCAAAAGTGAACAGGGCGCTAAATTAGCACACCTTATCCCACGCTGCTTTGATTTTGCTATAGCCAACAAAACAAAACGCCTTACTCTCAAAGCAAGGCGTTAGAATCGTGTTGAGCTAATTATTTATTATTGTTGTGCTTATGCCCAGAACGTCATTGCGATAAACGTAAGAGCCACGATACAAGCAACGTTTAGGATCAAACCTACTCGCATCATCTCACTCTGTTTGACGTGCCCCGAACCAAACACAATCGCGTTAGGCGGGGTCGCGACTGGCAACATAAACGCACATGACGCTGCTACCGCAATCAGTACTGATAGGATCACCGGTGACATACCAAATGCTTCGGCAACCGTAGCAAAAACAGGGATCAGTAGCGCCGCACTGGCGGTATTACTGGCAAACTCCGTCAGGAATACCACAAACACCGCTATCACAGCGATGATAAAGAAGATGCCAAGGTGAGCAATCATCTCACTCAATGCATTCGCTAAGAACACACTGGTGCCTGTCGCTTTAAGCACATTACTTAAACAGATACCACCACCAAACAGCAGCAATACGCCCCAGTCAGCGGTTTTCTCAATGTCTTTCCAGTGCACCACGCGCGCAAAGTTCACCGCAACAATCGCACCTAACGCAACGATAGTATCGAACTTAGCATAGCCGCCTAGCATCGCATTAATTGGCTTACTGAAAATCCAGAAAAATACCGTGGTTGCAAAGATAGCCAGTGTCACTACCTTACCTTTATCCCACTGTACTGGTTCGTGGTTAAGTTCAAAATCACCACGTAAATCTGGTTTGAGCACGGCATAAAGAATAACGATTGAAAGTGGCAGTAAGATTGCCGCTGTCGGTAAGCCAAACGCCATCCAATCCGTAAAAGTTAAACCCACTTCAGCGGCTGCAATTGCGTTTGGTGGACTGCCCACGATGGTCGCAATACCACCTAAACTCGCACTGTACGCAATGCCAAGTAAGACAAAAACGTAAGTCTTATGACCACTCTCCTCATTGACTTTACTCAGAACACCCAGTACCAGAGGCAGCATCATAGCGGTGGTAGCTGTGTTACTGATCCACATAGAAAGCAATGCGGTCACACCGAACAGCATAAAGACAGCAACGCTCATCTTACCTTTGGCGACAATCAACACTTTATCGGCAATGACTTTATCTAATCCTTGTCGATGCATAGCCGCCGCTAAGGCAAAACCACCTAAGAAGAGGAAGATAATTGAGTTAGCAAAGTTGTTTAGGGCAGTCTGAGTATTGAACACACCAAATAGCACCGCCATTATTGGCACTAAAATAGCGGTTACGGTGACATGCAGCGCTTCTGTTAACCAAAGAATCGCGACAAAAATCAGCATACTAAGACCCAATACCACTTGAGGATCAAACGGTAAAGTGAAATAGAGGGTAAAAAACAACGCGATATCCGCGAGGATTATTAGGCTATTGCGGTTGATCAACCACTCCCGTGTGTTGTTGGGCAAAGGGACACTATCATTTCTATTCATTGTTATTTTCCTTATGAGGGCCAATTGGCATAGCAAATGATCCCACATAACCCTCTAAGGAAATATTTTGTTTTGCGAATTTGTTAACCACATCAACATTATGGTTATAGATGTTAAGGTTATGATTTGATTATTAACTTATCAAAACTGTCTAGCACCTGTTGGCACTTCATTACACGCCCATGCCCCTGACCTTGAGTTGCCACCAACGTCACATTTTCCATCTCATTCGCTGCTCTTTGCGACACAGAAAACTTGGTGAACTTATCCGCTTCATCGTGAACAATAATGGTTTGTGATTGACGAAGTTTCAACTTGTTGTACGGGTCAATCGACTGAATTGGATAGCGATAGGCTTGCTGCACTTCTTCCACCACCGCATTAAATAGACGCATCGAATAGCCCGAGCGCGCAACACTGCCGAATAGATTATCAAGGTAATCAAGCACCGGTGCGATCAATAGCAGCGGTTTGTCCACCAGCTTAATATGATGACACTCAATCGCAGACGCCGTGCCCATACTATGACCGACTAGTCCTGCAACATCCTCAACGCTGTCTAAGATGGCTTCCAGCCCACCAACAAACGCAGGAATATGACCGTAAATCCCTTCACTTTCACCATGACCAGGATGATCATAAGCCAACGCAGTAAAGCCACGGCTCGCAATATGTTCCATCAAAGGAAAGTACTGACTTGCCGTCCCCGACCAGCCATGAGTCAGTACCCAAACGGGACCTGAACCGAGTGAATAAGTGGTTAACACCCCTTCTTTAGACTCAACTTTGCCCTTGACCATACCCTGTGGTAACGCATTTTTGGGTTGAGTGCGCACAGGCGTCAGTAAAAGCTTGCGGGCAGTGTTCTCTGCATGCCTCGGAGCTAAGCGGTGATGCAGTCTGGTTGAGATATTGACCAAGCTACGTTTGAAACTGAACTTGTTCGAGGTATTAAAATAAATCTTCTCACTCATGTTACCTATCCTTGAGGTATTTAAACCAACCGAAACAAGCACTTGTATACTCTTACAGACAACTTACTTGTTTAGATTAGCACTGGTTTAATTGCATCGTCGTTGCCATTAGAAAAACGAACGACCGTGCTTTTTATCTTGCTAAAAAAGGTGGATAGAGCATTTGACCCTCCACCTGGTTATTCGTCATTCAATCCATTAGTTGGAATTTGACCATTCCGCTATCAAGCGATCAATCCCTTGCCAAAAGTGCGCTTGGCTCGCTTCTTCACCACGCAAGGAGTAAAACAGATGTGCACTTAGATACAGACCATACAGCTCAAATGTCGCCTGCTGACAATCCAAATCTGCACGAAATTGACCGTTGTCTCGTCCTTTACGTAATTGAATGGTCAAGTAATCAATCCATTTCAAAATGGTCGTTTTAAGTTGCTGCTGAATCGGTGTCTCTTTACTACCAGTTTCCTTCCAAGCATCAAGGAACATACAACTGCCTTGGAACGAATGATTCCAGCCAAGCCAAAGATCCAATAACGCTTTAAGTTTATGGATGATATCTTCATCACCTAAACTGCGAGCCGGTACAATTACCCGCTGAGCAAAAACTAAATTGGCATACTCCAGCACAGATAACTGCATATTCTCTTTAGAGTTAAAGTGAGCAAACAGACCACTTTTAGACATGCCGCACTGCTTGGCGAGCTCACCAATGGTTAAACTCTCTAAGCCATTCTTGCTCGCCAACTCAAACGCGGTGGCTAAAATCGCTTCACGCGTTAATCGCCCTTTACTCATAGCACTACCATTTTTCTTCAATAATCTATTTTTAGCACGAACGTTCTATTTTACAACCCTTAAACTAAACATCAGACCAGTTCACAAACTTGATTTTCATCTCGAATTAAACAAATTTAGGGCTGAAACAACGTAGGAATTGACGCACATCCATTGAATATAAACGTTTTCCTGCTAGCTTGTGCGCAATTTAATAACTTAAGTTGACGTTATGGATACTAAAAAAATTACCAGCATAGAGCTCGGACGCCTTGTCGCGATTTTCGTCATCGTGGCGATGCATTGCCAAATGTTCCTGAGTTACTTCCTTTACCAAGACACCCCTTGGTTTGGTTATATTTTTAACCAATCGACCCGCTTTGCTGTTCCGCTATTTTTCCTAATTTCTGGCTATTTAATTCAGCCCAAACTCACCGCAACACCAATAGCAACGCTCAAGAGCTACTGTGCGCCATTGATTCGCGTATTTATAGTCTGGAGCGTCATTTGTCTGTTAATGCCATTTAACTTACACAAAGTGATGACTGAGGGCTATTTGGCTGAACGCAGCGGCTACTGGGGCTACCTAATGCAAGCACCTGTGAATACTTTGCTGGAGGGCAGCTTAGTTCACTTGTGGTTTATTCCAGCTTTAATGATCGCAGCGTTAATCACAGCATTACTGCTACAAGCCGGTAAAGGGCGCTTGCTACTGCCAGTCGCGATTGTTCTCTACATTTACGGCGTGCTGGCGGGCAGCTACGTCAACATCACTGAGCTGTGGTCACCATTCTTTACTCGTAACGGTCCATTTTTCAGTACCTTAATGTTTGCCATTGGTTTTGTTATTCGCGAGCGAAACATCCAAGCGACCCCTGCTCAAGGCATTGTCTTGGCGCTAGTAGGCATGACATTACACTTCGGCGAAGCTTTTTTCCTCACCGGTTACGAGCAGCCATTTAACGGTAACGACTTCCTGTTTGGTACCATGCTTTGGGGAACAGGCATCTTCCTATTCTTGTTGGCGAAACCGAACTTGGGCAACTCACCGTGGATAATGAACTTATCCAAATCGGTACTCGCTATCTATGTGGCGCACTTACCGCTCATCATTGTGATGATGAATGTGACAGGCGCAATGCAGTTAACCGGTCCAGCTAAAGATGCGACGGTCTTGTCTGGCACAGTAATTCTGACGCTACTGCTGGTGAAAGGCGTAGAGAAAACCCCACTCAACAAGTGGCTATTTAGATAGCTTATCAATTATTTATCAATAGCTTACTAATAAAAATGGCGTAACCGAGGTTACGCCATTTTATTTTCTTGCGAGATCTCTTGCCAGAATTAACGCCAGTCCAAACACCTGCAAAAACAAACTGATATTACGATACCAAGCGATCTGTTCATCCAAGGCACTCAACCGTTCATTGAACGTCAAATTCTGCAAATAAAAGTCATCAATCTGCTCACGTTGCGTTTTCTGCGCTCGCTCGATGACTGCCATTATTTGACTGAGGTTTGTGGTGAGTAAAATGGGAACAGGCTCACCAACCCAGTCACTTAACTGTTTGGTTAATTCACTTGCGACAAGCGAAGCGTCAGCACTGTGACTCACCGAATCCGATTGGCTAAGATAAATTAGCGCCAACTCTTTTTTGCGCTCAAGCGTTTCCACTCGATTCCACGCTAACTGAATTGAATAGAGATTGTCTTGCTTACGCTCATTAAAGCCAGACATCTTGCTGCTTAGATCTTCCAGCACCACACTCGACATTAGAATCGCGAGAATATTCAGAACCAAGCCAACTAAAACCAGAAGCCATGCTGGCGGCCATCTAACATTCATCACTACCACAACTTATCAAACGGTAAGTAGATAAGGTTAAAGACCACTAAAGTAAACATCACAGCGAAGGTCAGCTTCATACCCATTACGCGCCCTTTGAGGTCTTTGGCCAATATCGCCCGCGCATGAATGATTCGCCCAACTAGAAATAACACGCCTAAACCGTGAATAATCAAACTGTTTGCGCCGTTGTATTCGACCAATGCCAGTAAGATTACCGTTATAGGAATATAATCAACGGCGTTACCTTGGGCACTGCGGGCAATTTGCAGCCCTTCAATTCCGCCATCCGCGTGAGCAACACGATTGGTGCGGCGCTGCTTGATCACTTGGACAGCTAACCACATCATTAGCAGGGTGAGTAACGAGGCGTAGAGTGCGGTAATCATCTTGTTTTTTCTCCTTTTTTGTTCAGTGTAGGAGAAAATAGTCCCCTTGATAAAAAAATGCCCCACTGATTCAGTGAGGCATTATCTTTTCTATCTAGTCGAGCAGTTTGTAGAACAAAGTCGAAAGTGGCGGCAAACTCATCTGCAAAGATTGAGCAAGCCCTTGACTCTCTTTGTCCTCCGTCTCAATCAACTCTCGCACCTCGAAACCGCTGCCGTCGTATTTGGTGTTATCAGTGTTAAGCAGTAATTGATAACGCCCAGCGAAAGGCACACCCAATTGGAATTGATTGTGTGGCACAGGCGTGAAGTTCGAGATAACCAAGATCCGTTCCCCAGATTCGCTGATACGTTCGTGCGCCAAAATGCTGCTGTCTGATTCATCTTGTAAGCGCCATTCAAATCCACTTGGCTCACAATCCAACTCATGCAATGCCACCTCTTGACGATACAGCAGGTTAAGATCACGGGTAAGGTGTTGCACACCTTGATGGCGACCAAATTGCAATAAGAACCATTGCAGCTGATCATCATGATTCCACTCCGCGGTTTGACCCAGTTCAGCGCCCATAAAGTTGAGCTTCTTACCAGGCTGACCGTACATATAACCGTAGTAAGCACGCAAGTTAGCGGTTTGCTGCCACTCATCGCCCGGCATTTTGTTGTGAATCGAGCCTTTGCCATACACCACCTCATCGTGAGAAAGTGACAGGACATAGTTTTCACTGTGGGCGTAAATCAGCGGGAAAGTGATGGTGTTGTGGTGATACTTGCGATGCACTGGCTCTTCTTTGATGTACGCCAAGCTATCGTGCATCCAGCCCATATTCCACTTAAAACCAAAGCCTAAACCGCCAAGATACGTCGGGGCTGATACACCCGGGAACGCTGTTGACTCTTCCGCAATCGTCATTGCATTCGGGAAGTGTTTGTACACCTCCTCATTCATCCACTTAAGCGTTGCAATAGCATCGTAGTTCTCATTGCCGCCGTCGATGTTCGGGATCCACTGATCGTGACTACGCGAGTAGTCGAGATACAACATCGACGCCACAGCATCGACTCGAATCCCATCAATATGGAATTGCTCAAACCAATACAGAGCGTTAGAGACTAAGAAACGTCTAACGTGCTCACGACTCATATCGTAGATATAAGAATTCCAATCTTGGTGCCAACCACGACGTGGGTCCGGATCATGGAACAGTGGTGTGCCATCAAAATTGGCTAAACCGTGATCGTCTGATGGGAAGTGCGCTGGCACCCAATCCAGCACCACACCAATACCCGCTTGGTGACAGGTATCGACAAAATATTTGAAATCATCTGGCGTGCCAAAGCGACTGGTTGGCGCAAATAGCCCCACAGGTTGATAGCCCCAAGAGCCGTAAAAGGGGTGCTCTGATACTGGCATTAGTTCAACGTGGGTATAGCCAAGATCGACCAGATAAGGGACCAATTGATTGGCAAGTTCACGGTAGTTAAGGAACTGTCCATCTTCATCGCGACGCCACGAGCCTGCATGCAGTTCGTAAAAAGCGAGTGCTTGCTTACGTTTGTCCGTCACAGGGCGTTGCTGCCACTCGTTATCTTGCCACGCATAACGTTGATGGTCGTAAGTCACAGAGGAGAAAGATGGGTATTGCTCTGCGAAGCACCCCCACGGATCGGCTTTATGCGCAATGCGCTCGCCATTTGGTCCTTTAAGCTCAAACTTATAGCGAACACCTTCGCTTAAATTAGGAATAAAAATACCCCAAATGCCGTAGTCGAGTCGCTGCATCGGCGTACGACGACCATCCCAGTGGTTAAAGTCCGCAATCAAGCTACACGCGCTAGCATGAGGTGCATAAACCAAAAAACGAATACCTGAAATCTGCTTACCATCACGCTCTAACGTGACAAATTGCGCCCCCATGTGGCGATACATATTCTTTGGCGTATGCAGGTCATCGTATTCTGCGTAAATAGCATGATACTGATATGGGTCATCGATCAACTGCTCAACACCAGACCAATCCACTGCTAACTGATAGTGGCTAAAACGCAGGTCGCGTTGCTGCGACATCACGAAACCGCCTTCGGTTTCTTGGGTCAAAGGGATACGGGTCTGATCATCCAGCACCACTTCCACTTTATCCGCCCCCGGCATCCAGACTCGCAAAGAGCCACATTTAGGCTCTAAAAATGGTCCTAAGAATGAGAATGGGTCGGCAAAAGAAGCCCCTGAAAGCTGGTTATAAGCCTGCGTTTTTCTCTCTACCGTGGTATTCAAGTTATTCTCTCCCTAACCTAACTTTTGTTGTTCTAACTTTTTTGTTCAAAATTGCCGCGATCTTCTCAACGTGACGAAATGACTCAAGGCGACTGACAAGAAAAGCCTTTCCTCAACCAATCACTCCGACCACTCGCACTAGCAAAGAATAGCAACAAGCAAAAGCCCGTGAAACAAAGCCGTCACGGGCAAAATTATTTGAAATTCCGCCTACCCCAACAACTTGGGTTAAGCGTCAATATGCAGAGTATCTCGAATTAGGGTCGCGACGTGAGCATTGAGATCAAACTTTGCTACATCAGTCGTTACCCTCTGATTTATCTGCTTAACAAGAAGAAGCCTTGCTTCTAACCTGCGAAAGTTTATCCGCGATATGATTAACCGCATCCAAGCCAAAAATATGTTCTAAGTCCATCGATAGCTTACGTCGCCAGTTCGGGTATTCATTCACTGTGCCGGGAATGTTAACTGGTTGATCCATCTCAAGCCAATCTTCCAGCTGAACACTCAGTAGCGTTGATGAGCCCGCAGCCACATGCAGTTGCAATGCTTCTGCTAGGTGTTTGTCCATCGGCACCAAAGAGGCATCACGACCAATACCTTCTGGCAGATATCCGTGCCATGCAACTGAATCGAGAATGCCTTGCTTGCTCTTAAGACGATCATCAAACAGCCCTTGCAGTTGCTCTTCATCCGGATACAGCCCAAGCTCTTTACCCATTTTAAGATCATCACAATGCCAGAAACCGCGTAAGGTTGGCATATCGTGAGTACAGAGTGCAGACATAGATTGCCCAGCATAATGTGCCGGTGACAGGTAGCCCCCATCTTCTTTGGATGTTTCAAAGAAAAATACTTTGTACGAGTGCACACCCGCTTCACGCAGTTTATCGACGATTTCATCAGGCACAGTACCGAGGTCTTCACCGATCACGCTGCATTGATGACGGTGAGATTCAAGCGCCAATATTGCCAGCATTTCTTCAACCGGGTAGTAGAGATAAGCACCTTTAGTGGCGTTTTCACCTTTTGGAATCCACCACAGACGTAACAGACCAAGCACATGATCAATACGCAAAGAGCCACAATGCTTCATATTGGCGCGAAGTAAATCGATATAAGCTTGGAAACCTGTAGCTTGCAGCGTTTGAGGATTCAATGGCGGCAAGCCCCAGTTTTGCCCTAGAGGACCGAGTACATCCGGCGGAGCGCCGATACTCATATCTTGCACCAAATTACCGCTATCAGCCCAAGTTTCTGCACCAGAGTCCGCCACACCGACCGCTAAGTCACGATATAAACCAACCGACATGCCTTTGCTCTCAGCCAGCTGTTGCGCCTCTTTCACTTGGCAATCCGCCACCCATTGTAAATACATATACAGATGGACTTGGTCACGATGTTGCTCAATATATTCTTGAACCGCTTTATTGCTAAAACGCTGATACTTCTCAGGGAATACTGGCCACCCCCAGATACTTTGGTCTTGCAGATGCAACTCTGCATGTAAAGCATCAAAGGCAGCTTGATGCAGCAAGCTGTCACCACCAAGCTCAACAAACTCCAAAAACTGGCGCGCACGTTCACTGTTGGCTTCGATATGACGTGCTTTAAACTCAGCAAACAGTAACGGCAAAATACTCATTTTTAGCGCCGCCACTTCGCTGTAATTGACCCAGTGGGTGTCTCGCACATGTTGTAATCGCTGTTGAAACTCTCCACTACCCACAACCTGTTGAGCTTGGCTACTCAACGCAAACTCCGGCACTGAGCTCACATCAATGTAGAGAATGTTAAGCCAACGGCGCGAAGATGGGCTGTACGGGCTCGCTGCTTCCGGGTTTGCAGGAAACAATGAATGAATTGGGTTTAAGCCGACGAAATCACCACCACGAGAGGCGATTTCTGCCACCAATTGTTTCAGATCACCAAAGTCGCCCATCCCCCAGTTGTGGCTGCTCTTAAGCGTATAGAGCTGAATGCTTGGACCCCACATTTTTTTGCCCTGATCCATCGCTGCTTGTTTGAAACAAGCTTGCGGAGTCACAATCACACGGGCTTGATAAGGCGCTTTACGTCTTTTGCGTTCGACACTGAGTTGGTGATATCCCCAAGGCAACTCGCTAGGGAGAGCGACCACTAGCGCTCCCCCAGTGGTGCGTTCATCACGCACAACGTTTGCACTCACTTCTCCAGAGAAGTGCTCACCCTGCTCAGTTTGAATTGACCATTTAAACTCACTTGCCCGGATGCTTTGACCAATATTCAGCGAAAACTCAAACGCTTGGTTCTCTTTGAGTACCAAAACTGGCGCAAGCACCTCCTTTTGAGATTTTTTGCTGCAACTTGCTAACAGCGCTTCATCACTGCTGGTGTCATAACCTAGCGAGGATAACAAACGCACAATGCTCTCTGGCTCTACCTCTGCTGGCGTTCCCCAAGCGCTGATGTAAGAGTCAGCGATATGAGCCAAGCTAGCGACCTGTTTGAGTACGGTATTACTAATCATAAACTTCTCCGAAAGCGGTAAAATGTGGAAACTAAGACCACCTTACGGTGGTCTTTTTCTCGTTAGCGCTTAACGCTTTCAAGTTGCCAGATGTTGTTAACGTAATCTCTAATGCTGCGATCTGAGCTGAACTTGCCGACTAATGCCGTATTTAGAATGGCTTTTTTCGCCCAACCCGCTTGGTCACGATATTGCGCATCAATCGCTTCATGCGCTTCAACATAAGAGGCAAAGTCAGCTAACACTAAGTAAGGATCACCACCATCTAAAACGCTGTCATAGGTTGCGCCCAGCTTACCCGGCTCACCTGGTGTAAATTCATCACCAATCAGGAGATCGAGCGACGCTTTTAGCAATGGGTCAGCATTGTAGTAAGCATATGGGTTGTAACCAGAGGCATGTAGGCGTTCAACTTCATCGACTTCTAGACCAAAGATGTAGATGTTGTCATCGCCCACTTCTTCGCGAATTTCGACGTTCGCCCCATCCATAGTTCCGATGGTTAAGGCACCATTAAGCGCCATTTTCATATTACCGGTACCCGACGCTTCTTTACCCGCTGTGGAGATCTGCTCTGATACATCCGCCGCTGGAATAATGATTTCTGCCATACTGACGCGGTAATCCGGCAAGAACACCACTTTGAGCTTGTTGTTGATGCGAGGGTCGCTGTTTACCTTCTCGGCAATCTTATTGATTGCATAGATGATTTGCTTAGCCAAGTGATAACCCGGTGCCGCTTTGGCAGCAAAGATAAACACGCGAGGCGCCATATCGAAATCAGCATCATTCAGCAGGCGATGGTAAAGCGACAAAATATGCAACATATTCAAATGTTGGCGTTTATATTCATGTAAACGCTTGATCTGCACATCAAAGATCGCATTGGTATCGAGCTCGATGTCCATGTTGGCTTTTACCCAATCCGCTAAACGCTGCTTATTGGCTTTCTTCACCGCCATAAACTGCTGCTGAAATTCTGCATCATCGGCGTATTGAGAAATCGCCTCGAGTTGGTCAAGATCCGCAGCCCACTGGTCGCCTATCTTGTCCGTAATCAATTGACTTAGTCCTGGGTTACAGAACTTCAACCAACGACGCGGCGTGATGCCGTTAGTCACATTCTGTAAGCGATTCGGATACAATTCATGGAACTCAGGGAATAGATCGCGCTTAACCAATTCTGAGTGCAAGGCGGCAACGCCATTGACAGCATAAGAGCCAACGACACACAGGTTCGCCATACGCACCATGCGGTGGAAGCCTTCTTGAATGATAGAAAGCTTGCGCTGCTTTGAAACATCGCCTGGCCACTTCTCACGCACTTCTTTTAGGAACAAGTGGTTGATGTGGTAAATGATTTCCATATGGCGAGGCAGTAGACGTTGAATCAGTGATTCACTCCAAGTCTCAAGCGCCTCAGGCAATAGCGTATGGTTGGTGTAGGCAAACGTTTTTGAACAAATCGCCCACGCTTCATCCCAACCCATGCCTTTCTCATCAACAAAAATACGCATCAGTTCAGGAATAGCGATGGTTGGGTGAGTATCGTTAAGTTGAATGGTTTCGTATTTCGGCAACGAAGCTAAGGTATGACCCGCTTCTTCATGGCGACGCAAGATATCGCGCACAGAGGCTGCGCTATGGAAGTATTGCTGCATTAAACGCAGCGTTTTACCCTTCTCATGGTTATCATTTGGATAAAGAACTTTAGTAATGTTACCCGCATCGATCAGCGCATGCTGCGCTTCAAAATAGTTACCGTTGTTGAAACTCTCAAGTGAGAATGGCGCGATAGCTCGGCACTCCCACAAGCGCAATGGATAAACCGTATCGCTCTGATAACCAACAATTGGAATATCCCACGGCATTGCTTTTACGGTCATGCCCGGCACCCAACGGCGCACTTCACGACCATTATCCTGACTCACTTCAACGTGACCGTAAAAGCCAATTTCTTGTGCCAGTTCAGGACGAGCAATTTCCCATGGATACCCTTCTACACCACGCCATGCATCGGGTGCTTCTTTTTGATGGCATTGCTCAAAAGATTGTTTGAACAAACCGTATTCGTAGTGCAAACCATAGCCCACAGTTGGGAATTCTTGTGCGGCAAGCGAGTCCATAAAACAAGCGGCAAGACGCCCCAAGCCACCGTTACCTAAGGAAGGGTCGCGCTCTTCTTCCAATAGGTCAGTCAAGTTTTGTCCCAGCTCTTCCATCGCTTGAGAAATTGGCTCATATAAGCCCATGCTAATCAGGTTATTACCCGTTAAGCGACCAATCAAAAACTCAAGTGACAAATAGTTCACACTTTTAGCGTTACGGATTTTGTCATCTTGTTCGGTTTCTAACAGGTCAAAGGTTGTCAATTCTGCGAGGGCACGCCCCATCGCCAAATACCAAGCGCGGCTTGACGCTTTTTCAATGGTGGTGGCGTAAGTTGAGCTAAGGTGTTTTTTTACACTGTTTTGGAATGAAGCTTTATCGAAATGGATCTGCTGTGTCGGTTTCATCGTTGAAATCTCTCTCGTTTCCCTGTCATAACCCAGTTAATAAGCAATTCTTGGGCAGTACTGAGCCTAAACAACTAAACGTTACGGTCGGTCGCACTACAGAAGTAAAAGCTAGCCGTTAAGCTAGTTACATCGAGTGGTGCCACGATCCCAACCATAACTTCAAATAGGATAGTCGTATCTTGCTTAGGCATAAGCGGGGATACATCATCCTAGAGCTTCAACCCGTAAGGTGGAGATTGGGGGGCGTAGTGGGCTTAAAACCAAACAACACGTGACCAATATCACTCTTAGGCTAACTCAGTCACCCAACTCAGTGATACGTATCACTTAAAACTGCTACTTTCATTCCAGACTACTCAGCCGTTCCGCCTGATAACCGAACCAGACTAATCCCCAAATTCGTGAATTTGATCAACAAAGTGCCTCTCTGTAATTCAGTTATTAGCGATAAATTGTGCTTACTTTCTGCCTTACAGAGCCAATAAGTGACAGCCATCACATAACTAAGGCGTAGAGAGTAATAAAGCGTGAGGTAGCCGTTGTTCTAATTCATCACCACTGAGCAGCAATACATCTAATGCTGCTTTATCGCGTAACATAAGCTAAAACACACTCAATTTATCGAGTATAAGGATCAAAACAGGATGTGGATTCCTTCTAAACTCAGTCGCCCAAGCTACACCATGTCGCTGATTGCGCGTGAAAGAATCAAGCAACGCTTAACGCTAAATAAACCACACAAACTGATATTGCTACGGGCACCCGCTGGCTATGGCAAAACTGCTCTAGCAGTACAGTTCGTTGAAGTAGAAAAGAGTGTCGGTTGGTACAACATAGACGAAAATGACAACCTACCTTACCGTTTTGCTGGTTACTTTGTTGCAGCATTGAATGAGGCGACGAGCCAATCCTGTAAATCCACCCTCAAATTAGCCGAGCAAAACCCGCAACTGAGCGTCATGGAGCTGCTTACAGATGCGCTCAAGCAGATCAGTAAACACAAAGCCAACAGTTATCTAGTGCTTGATGACTTCCATCATATTCAAGACCCAGAAATACATCAGGCAATGAAATATTTCATTAAACTCATGCCAGATAACCTCACGCTACTTATCACCAGTCGCTCAATGCCACCTCTGGGTATATCCAACCTACGTATTCACGGATTAGTCATTGAAATTGAACAGAATATGTTGGCTTTTGATGTAGAAGAGACGCGAGCTTTCCTTGAGCAGCGAATTGACACCCCGCTTGAAGCAGGCAAAGTGGAGCAATTGTTTGATTACGTAGAAGGTTGGCCTTCCGCACTTGAGCTAATCGCATGGCAAACCCGCTATCAAAACCACTCATCGCTTGCCGCAAACACGCAGCCTAGCGAGCTCAATCAAACACATTTGTGGGAATATTTAATAGAGGAAGTGTTTGCCAATACCGACCAAGATACTCAGCGGTTCTTATTGCAATGTTCGGTACTCGATAGATTCAACCATACCCTTGCGGCGATAGTGACAAAACGCAGTGATGCGCAAAGTATGATTGAAAACCTGCAACGCTTTGGGCTGTTTATTCAACCGATTCAGGAGCAATATAACTGGTTTCGCTTCCACAGCCTGTTCAAAGAATTTTTGGTCCACGAAAGGAAAGTCCAACTCATTGACCAAGAGTTAGTCCTGCATCAAACTGCCGCGCAAGCTTGGCTAGCACACGCTAATCCCAAGCAAGCACTCTGGCATGCAGAACAAGCCGATTGTGAACAAATGCTCGTCGAGATATTGCAGCAATCAGGTTGGCAGTTATTTAACAGTGGTGAACTCGAGTATTTACAGCAAATATTAAGTCATTTGAGTAGCGAGCAAATCTATCGTAATGCCACCTTGTGTCTGCTGCATGCATGGATCGCACAAAGCCAACAACGCCATGAAGACGTTGAGTTGATTTTACATCATGCAGATTCCTCCCATCTCGCAACAAATAACAGCGATATTGGCGAATTTAACGCTTTAAAGGCGCAGATTGCTGTCAGCAAAAATCAACCAGAACTTGCGTTACAACTCGCCGAATTAGCCTTGAGCCAGGTTGATGGGCAAGCTTTCCATAGCCGTATTGTCGCCACGTCTGTTATTGGCGAAGTCAATCATGTGTTGGGCTACCTTGACCGCGCATTACCTTTGATGCAGCAAACCGAAAAACTCGCACGACAATATCAAGTTCATCACCAAGCGCTTTGGGCTATTGCTCAACAGAGTGAAATTCTGGTGGCAAAAGGCTATCTGCAAGCTGCATTTGATGTGCAGGAAAGCGGCTTTAAATTGATTGAAGATCAGCATTTGAACCAAGACCCTCTGTACGAGTTTTTGCTGCGCGTGCGCGCCCAATTACTCTTTAGTTGGAATCGTCTAGAAGAGGCGGAGGAATATGCACAGCAGGCGTTCTCATTAACTAAACAGATGCCTGATAAGTTGCAGTTGCAGAGCTATTCTTTATTAGCTCGCATTGCCATCTGCCGCGGGGAATTAGATAAAGCCGCCAAGTATGTGCTCGAAATTGAACTGCGCCTTGCCCAAGCCTTTTATCATACCGACGCAACGGCGAGTGCTGAGCTTTGTTTACTGCTGTTTTGGCAGGCAAAGCAAGATGGCACCAGCATTCAGCTTTGGCTAGAGAAAGCCTCTCCAATCGAGCAAGCATGCAATCATTTTACCCAGCAGCATGGGCGCAACATCGCTCGCGCGCAGACGTTGCTCAAACAACATAGCCAAGCGACTGACACACTGAACCTGCTCAAGGATGCGGCGCTACAACACAACTTGGTGGCGGACACCAGCCGTAATGCAATCTTACGCGCAGTAATCAACCTTGCGGCTGACAAGCCATCGGTCACCATTGAAAGCTTGAAGCAAGCGCTACTTCTGACCAATCAAACCGGCATCGTTGGTGACTTTCTTTACGATATTGAAGCGCTCACGCCACTGCTAGAGCAACACAGTTTCCTGGCAGAACTTGATGACCTCACTCGTTACCGTGTCAATCAACTGCTGAAGTCGGTCAATCTGGCGCAGCGCTCACGCGCAAACCATTTTGACGAAGGGTTTGTTGACCGATTGGTGCATCACCCTCAAGTTCCAGAACTGGTGCGTAATAGCCCGCTCACGCAGCGAGAATGGCAAGTGTTAGGCTTGATCTATTCTGGCTTAACCAATGAACAAATTGCGCACGAATTGGACGTGGCAGGCACCACAATTAAAACCCATATCCGTAACTTGTATCAGAAGTTGAATATCGCCAATCGCAAGCAAGCAATCGCGACCGCAGAGAATTTAATCAAGATTGTGGGCAACTAAAAACGCAGCATTTCGCTGCGTTTGACTAATCTTGCTCGGCAAAGCAAGTCAAGCGGTCACCATCTAAACGATATGTGCGCCATTCACTCTGCTCTTGTGCGCCTATAGAGTGGTAAAAATCAATCGCTGGTTGATTCCAATCTAGCACTGCCCATTCAAAACGTGCACAGTTGTTCTCTAACGCCATCTTTGCCAGCGTTTTCATGATTAATCGCCCAGCACCAGAGCCGCGATGGTCTGGTGTCACGTACAAGTCTTCCAAGTACAGTCCATACTTGCCCATCCAAGTGGAATAGTTGAAGAAGTAGACCGCAAAACCAACTGCTTCTCCGTGATGTTCACAGATCAACCCCATAGCTGTGGCATCATCAGAAAACAAGCTTGTACGTATATCGTCTTCGGTGGCTTTAACATGATGAGAGGCTCGCTCGTAATCCGCGAGCTCATGAATAAATCGGTAAATGGTCGCGACATCGGCTTCCGTAGCAGATCGCATTTTGAACATGATGACTTCCTTGTTTTTGTGTTCGAGATGAAAGATTAATCACAATATCAATATGATAGAAAAAAACCAATGACTAATAAGTTTCAAAAGCGATTAGCAAAGCCAAAATAAAATAGTCTCTAAGGCTCTATCTCTCCTATCGAGTAAAGCACCAGTTCCGGTGGATTAGAGCCTTCGCCTAGTGATTGAACATCTTCACCTTCCGCTTTGAGTTGTTCGATAACTTGTAAGCCAATTTGTTGTTCCACGTTGATAATGATCGGCATCTCGGAGGCAGAGACACCGAAACGCGTAGCAATTAATAACTGTCTGACTTTCTCTTTATCACTCTCAGCCATCGCTCTCTCCTACTATGTTTACTTATCTCTAAACCAGTTTAGAAGCTAGAACTGAGTTTCGCTCTCTGTCATCAGCAGAGCCCTATTAAATCATCATTATCAATATTTTTTTGATAATGTTTCAATTGCGAGATAGTTTTTCTCTCCTGTCGTTCCCCCTAGAATGCACCTCGTAGACACGGCAAGCGCCAATATAGAATTCAAAAGGTACGACTATGACACATCCAATTATTGCTGACTTACAATCACGTTATACTGCAAAACGCTACGATGCTGAAAAGCGTATCTCACAAGCGGATCTCGATGTGATTTACCAAGCAATTCGTCTATCTGCATCATCTATCAACTCACAGCCTTGGAAATTTATTGTGATTGAAAGTGACGCAGCAAAACAACGCTTTCATGACACCTTCGCGAATAAGCACCAATTTAACCAACCGCATGCTAAAGAAGCATCACACGTTATTTTGTTTGCTTATAACCCAAACTACACCAAAGACAACTACAAAAAAGTAGTCGACGCGGAAGTGACTTCAGGTCACCTACCAGCAGACATGTACAACAACATGCTTGATGGTGCTTACACATTTGCTGAAGCAAATACTGACGAAAATGGCTTCAACGGTAACTGGACTCGCGCGCAAACATACCTAGCACTAGGTAACACACTGCACGTTCTCGCGCGTCTAGGTATTGACTCAACCACAATGGAAGGCGTTGACCCAGAGCTTATCGGTGAACTGTTCAAAGAAGAATTGGATGGTTATGTATGTGAAGTTGCCCTAGCGATGGGTTACCACAAAGATGGTGAAGACTATAACCACGGCAAACCAAAAGCTCGTCTAGCAATGGAAGAGATTCTGCAAGTACTTTAACGACTAAATAGTCAACTAGATCTCATTTAGCCTCCTGTTCATTCAGGGGGCTTTTGTCTATTTAAGGCGGATAGATTTAGATGGTACGTTTTGCATAAAAAAGAAATGTTTCTCATTGGTGAGACTATTCAACATTTGCCGATAATTAATGTTGAAGCTTCTCACTCTACTAAATAGCATACGCATCCGGTTAGATATCAACCTGTTAGAGAATGATAGATGGATCGTTTCAAAGATTTAGGGCAAGTACAAACACCTATTTGGGTGTATAGCTTTGAGCAACAAAGCATCTTGTGGGCTAACTCCGCAGCACTGGAACTGTGGGAGGCTAAAGACAATCAAGAACTTTCTCTGCGTGACTTAAAATCAGGCATGTCGCAAGCAGTTCAAGCGACACTCGAAACCTACCGAGCTAAATTTGAGTCCGGCGACACGATCCGTTCGTGGTGGCACATTTCACCAAACCAAAATAACAAATGCTTGTTGTGTGATTTTTCCGGCATTGAAACCGAGGATGGTCAACTTGCCATGTTGGTCCACGCGCTATCCGAAGAAGCGCAATTACGTAGTGACCTAGCCTTTGCTAAAGGCTCTAATCTATCGTTACTTTTTGACCATCACGGTCATTTAATTAGTGCCAATGATGCCTTCACTCAATTCTCTCCTTTCCCTATCAAACATCTATCAACATTAACGGGAAGTGAGCAACGTGCCGAAAAATGGCTGTCTGAGGTGAGACAATCACGAGAGCTGAATAAAGAGATCAATATTAATATTGATCAGCAGCTATTCTGCTTTCAAGTCACAGCCCATTGGCTCAAACAAAAGCAACAACTGCTGCTCGAACTCACCGATACAACCAAACAAAAAGAACAAGTATTAACCGCACAATTTGAAGCCAACCACGACTATCTCACTGGATTGTATAATCGCCGTGGTCTGTTACTTCAAGGGGATTCTTGGGCGAAAACTCATAACTCATTTCATCTTGTCTTTATCGACCTAGATGGCTTTAAGATGATCAATGATACCTATGGTCATGCCGTTGGCGACTCGTTACTTGTGGCAGTTACCAAGCGGTTGCAGCAACATCTATCCGATGCCTTTGCTATCGCACGCTTCGGAGGGGATGAATTTGTTGCCCTACTTCCCATTCAAGAACGCCTACCAGAGCGACTGCTCGAGATCAATCAACAGCTGAGCCAATCATTTAAACTCAATGGCTCTCACAACGTATCTGTCAACGCTAGTATTGGTTGTGCGACGTTTGATGCCAAAGATGATACCGCCGTAGAGACGGCGATCCAGTATGCAACCTATGCGATGCATAAAGCCAAAGAACAAGGTAAAAATCGCTATCAAATCTTCACCCCTCAACTCGCACAAGCAATGGTTCGTCGATCGTTAATTCGTCAGCATCTCTCTACTGCGATTGCCAATGATCAATTCTCTATCCACTACCAACCGATTTTTTGTAGCAATACAGGGTCTTTGCATGGTGCGGAGGCATTATTACGCTGGCATGATCCTAAACTTGGTCATATTTCTCCCGCTGAATTTATCCCGATAGCCGAAGATTCAGGGCAAATCGTTTCTCTAGGCGATTGGGTGGTAGAAAATGCGTTAGCTCAGTTACACCAATGGCAATCAGCGTATAAGCGAGAACTAGTAATTAGTATCAATGTTTCGCGCATTCAACTTCATAGCGGATTTAGCCAGTATCTTGCCGATCTATTAGAGCACTACCAAGTAAACCCTAAACAGGTGGCGATCGAACTCACTGAATCTTGCATGGTGTATAACATGGAAGAAGTAAAACAGTGGTTAAGCGAACTATCGGAACTTGGCGTAAAAATTTACCTTGATGATTTTGGCACGGGTTATTCTTCACTTTCCGTATTGCAACAGTTACCAATTGATATGGTCAAGCTCGACAAGAGCTTTGTTCAATCTGATGATGAAAGCGGCTTGGCAATCATTCAAGCAACGTCGGTTATCTGTGACAAGCTTGACTTACAAGTCGTGGCAGAGGGCATAGAAGATGAAGGACAAAAGCAATTGATGCATCGGTATAATTACGGTTTCTTACAAGGTTTCCTGTTTAGCCGCCCTATCGCGGCTGATGAATTTGCTGCACGTTACCTTCACTAACGCTTTGACCGCAGGTAAATTGTTGATAAAAGATCGGCGAACGCTTTGCGTTACCATACGCCTATCTGCTACTGTGAAAAAGAACGATAAAAATCTACAACTTTTTTACAGTAAGGAAGCCAAATGCGCTCTATCTTTTCACTTTTGTTGATCCTCCTTACAGCTACTAGTTTCTCTAGTTTTGCCGAAGAAAAATACTCAGAATCAGACCTACTTGATCGCCCACTGATGGAGCGATATATCTTGGACGAACTAAAGTCACTCCGTGAGTCACAACAAGACCTTGAACGCAGACTGGTCATTGATATCACTGATCGTGAACTGGCTGTCGCCGACAAGTCTCTCAATTATGCCAATGTTACTGTTACCTACTTCTTTTATATCATCGCAGGCGTAGCCTCTTTGATTGCGTTTGTTGGATGGCAATCTCTACGAGAGTTGAAAGTAAACACGCGCCAAATGGCAGACAAACGCCTTGAAGCGATAGCGCAAGAATATGAGAAAAAATTCGTTGCGTTAGAGCGAGATTTAAAACGCAAAACTCGCATCATCAGCGAAAACAACAAAGAAATTGAGATTATTAACGAGGTACACAACCTCTGGCTACGCGCGCAAAGCGTACAAACTCCCGAGCAAAAAATCGCAGTTTACGATGAGATTTTACATATTCGCCCAGGCGATTTAGAAGCCCTAACCTACAAAGCCGATGCCGCTATGGAAGCGAGCGAGTACAACTGGGCATTAAGCATTTGTAATCGAGTACTTGATCTGGATGAAAGCAATGGCCCGGCACTTTATCAACGCGCCTGTGCCTTCGCGAGATTGGGGGTTGAGGAGCAAGCGATTGATGATTTAGAACGTGCGATTGACAATAGCCCATCGACTCGCGATCTGATTGCCCATGAAAAAGACTTTGAATCACTGCACGGAAACAAACGCTTTGAGGCGCTTCTCGAGCAATACACCGAAGAATAAATTTAGCACTGCTAAGAACAAGAAAAGCACCACTGGCGTGGTGCTTTTTATTAGTATAACGAAACTTTAGTTTTTCTTAATCCAAGCATCTTGCCAGTACAAGCTGTCTGCCGGTGCGTAAGACGCGCTTGAACACCAAGCTGTGTATGGCCAAGGCTTACATTCATACAGACCATTGTCAGCGCCCAGTACGACATCCCCCGCTTGGTAGTCAGTACCTGCTTGGAATGGAGGGTAGTCACCTGGAGGCGGCGTTACTGTTCCCTGCTCTTTAACCATAAATGATGATGTAAACACCACCATTTCACCATCTTCTGCTGTACCAACAACATCTAATGTGTAGCGACCTTCTTTCGCCTCAAAGATATCAATGGTGATCGCTTTGCTATCAACCAGATTGACTTTCGCCTGATTAACGACCATGCCTGTGCTATTAGCAATCATCACCGTCACATCTAGTGGTTTGTTTGCTTTAAGATCTAACGCAAGGCGCACTTCACCATTGTCAGCAACGTATTCCGCAGCTAGACCAGAAACTTTAAGCTCAGCGCCCAATTCAGGATCTGGCGTTTCTCCACCACAAGAGCTATCAGACACTTTCTTCCAAACGCCCCATTCACCCGTTGTGCCTGGTTCTTCACCACGAGTCCACCAGCCAGCTTCCCAAGTTGCACCTTCGTGTGATACTTGGTCACCTTGCACGTATGTTGCAGCCGCGTCCCATGCATTAGCACAACTGCTGCCATCAGTAACAGTCACATTGCGCTCAACACGCACGGTTTGATTCGCGCTATCAGTCACTGAGTATTGCAGTGTGTAGTTACCAGTAATCGCAGTATCAACCTCACCCACAACACGAACTTCAGCGGTCAGATCGCCATCTTCTGCGTCGGTCGCTTTAACACCTGCAAGACGGTCAAATTCAGCGCCAACAAGTACCGTAGTATCTGCTACCCCGGCGAATACTGGCTTTTGGCTGTAGACATCGACACTGCGCGCTTTGACGGTTTCGTTACCATCACTGTCTTGCACACGGTATGTCAGTACATAAGTACCGATTCGATTGGTATCAACAACACCTTCAACAACGATTGAACCAGTCAGATCACCATCTTCTTTATCTGAAGCAGAAATGCCGGCGAGCTCATTAAAGCTTGCACCATGTAACACGCGAACGTCAGTCAAACCTTTAAATACTGGCTCGCCTTCTGATGGTGGCGGTGGCGTTTGACCATGAATAAATGAACCATAGTCTTTAATAAACTGTTCATTGTAAGCTTGACCCGCCGCGTTCGTGCCCATATCCCAGTTAACTGACCAAGTCATTACACCGCGTAACGGTTGACCTTGAGCGTTTAGACGCTCAAAAGCACTGTATAGGTGTTGTGGGTTCTTAACGAAACCTGTCGCCGCTGCGTCAATGTTGGTCGGGATACCAAATACCAATTTATCATGCGGAATTTGGTGGAAACCACGCGTACCATTCGCTAATGAATCAGAGATGTAGTAGATAAACTTCTCTTTCATTGCATCGCTGTTCTGCGTGATCCATGCGTTCTCTTCATCAACCCAAAGACCGTCGCCGCCTTGGTTATAGAACTGTGGGTTAATCCAATCGTAGTAACCTTCTAGGTTCTCAATATATGGAACGTACTTGTCGCCTTTTTTAAGGTACGGAAACTCTGGTGCCATTGTGATCAGGAAGTTTTTACCTTGCTCACGATAGTGGTCTTTTACAATGCGAAGAGCCGCTGGAATCACAGTTTGGTTATCCGCTGCTGTTACCGCCGCTTGCTCTAGGTCGATATCTAGACCATCGAAGCCGTAACGCTCAGTCACACGAATGATCTCTTCAGCAAATGCCTGCTCGTCACCCGTTTTTAATTCGATATGCGCGTCAGCACCGCCAAGAGCAATCAGTACTGAACGACCTTGCTTGTTCAACTCACCAATTTGGTTAACAAACTCTTGCTCTGACAAACCGATTGCTGGATCTAAACGAAACGTTGGAATACGCCCTTCCGCAACATCAAACACTTTCATGAATGAAACGTTGATGATGTTGTACATTGGGTTTACTTCTTCCAAAGTCACACAAGGTGCATTACCACGCTGGTAACCTGCGCCATCACACCAGTTGTGCCAGTAACCAACCACCACGCCCGCATCCGGGTTAACCATATTAGAACTATTGGCGTGTGCGACGCCAGATAGTGCTGCGATACCCATCGATATTGCTAATTGAAGTGCATTACGTTTTAACATTTTCTACTTCCACAAAAATCGCTGTGGTCATCACAGCTTTGTAACTTATTGTAGAGAGCAAAATTAGTCGTTAGTTATTGGTTTTTCGGTCAAAACAAGACTTTTTCTCCGCAATGTGATTCTCTGTCACGAAATCAATGCCAAATTCATTTTTTAGTTGACAGCATTCGAGCAACACAACATTAACCATATGATTTTAGTGCAATTTTTTAATCAAACACCCTCCAAGCAAGTAGGAATATTCTTTCAAAATCGTGCAGAAGCGTAGAAAATTAACCCAACAATTAAATAAAACGCCATTCCATAAAATATCATGTTTATGCGGTTATTTAATTAATTGGTCAAATTACCAGCCAATTTTCTCAAAACCGAGAATTGATTAACACTTTAAAAACAAACAAATACAATTCGATTTAATCAATGATTTACATCAAACTTACATCAGGAGTTTTTGTCGCCTCTCATTTATATTGGAGAAAGATAATTAATAAATGAGGTGTATATGAACAACAATAATCCACCCGCTCAATCTTCTGGCTTGCTCTCTAAACTGGAAAGCGTAAGCATTCGCTTGAAGATCTGCGTACTTCTGATGGCGATTGGCTTTGCAGTACTCGGATATAAAGGTATATCTGGAATGCAAACCAGTGCGGCTTATATTGAAGATCTATATAAACAAGGCATGCAACACACTGAACGCACCGGACGCATACTTGATGAGTTAGGCAGTGCTCGAAGTGCTCTATTGCTTGCGTTCCAGCATGACCCAAGCTCAAAGTTTGCCAAAATGCATGATCACCCAACCCAATTTCATATCGAGCAAATTCAAGATTCCCTGAGCAACTTACACCGCATTGTCGACGATGAACTATTAACCTCACCACTCACTCAACAAGAACAAAATGTGGTTCAACAACTCGCCCAAACCTTGGATGCGATCACCGATCAAGGCTTTACCCCTGCGATCGCTGAACTAGAAAAACAAAATTTCGACCGTGCGAATCTAATCCTACTGACCAAAATTAACCCGTTATTCAGTAAGACCTATCAGTTCACCGAAGAGTTTCTCAATATCCAACGCCAAGAAGGGCTGCAGAACTTCGAGTTAGCTGAGCAAAACACCCAAGATTTCATTATCGTCTTTAGTGCCATCGCCGCTTTCGCGTTACTCGTCATTACGAGTGTGGCGGTCATCATTGTTCGTCGTGTTAACCATGCTGTTGAATTGCTTGAAACCAGCTCAAGTCAAATTGCACAAGGGGATCTTACTCAGCGAATTAACCTAAAGGGTAACGATGAATTTGCCCATATCGCAGAATCGGTCAATCAAATAGTGGCTGACTTTCAACATGTGGTAAAAACCAACCGCGATTCCATCAGTCAACTTGCCCGTGCCTCCGAAGAAAATTCCGTCGTTGCGAGTCAGGCGAAGCAAAACATCATCAGTCAGCAAGAGCAAACCACTCAAGTTGCAGCGGCAATCAACCAGTTTACCGCCACTGTCCATGAGGTTGCCCAAAGTGCAAACTCTGCGGCTGAAGCATCCGAGCAAGCAGATCTAGCAGCGGCAAGCGGCAAAGTGGTGGTCGAAGAGAGCATTCAGATGATTGAAAACCTCTCAACCGATCTGCACGAGTCAGTTAATGCTATGCATGTACTCGCCCAGCACTCTGAAGAAATTGGGAAGGTTGTTGATGTCATTCAAGATATCTCCGAACAGACTAACCTTTTGGCATTAAATGCTGCAATCGAGGCTGCCCGTGCCGGTGAGCAAGGACGAGGCTTCGCTGTGGTTGCTGATGAGGTGCGAACTCTCGCCAGCCGAACCCAAGAATCGACCAAAGAGATCATGGAGACTATCCAACGCTTGCAACAAGGCAGTCGAGATTCCACACAAAGACTAGAAAAAGGCGCAGATAACGCTTCAGTAACCGTCGAGAAAGCACAAGAAGCGGGTCACTCGCTGGAGCAAATTAAAGCGAGCGTCGATCAAATTACCGCAATGAATACCCAAATTGCGACTGCGGCAGAGGAACAAAGCTTAGTCACTGAGGATATCAATACCAATATTTCATCTATTAGCGAGCTGGCAAATCAAACTGCCGATGGTGCTGAGCAAAGTACCGAAGCGACTCTAGAACTAGCAAAACTTGCCGAGACTCTGCGAGAAGAGATCGATCGCTATCGGGTCTAAAATCCGCCATCGGATTTACAGAAAACCGATGACCCCAAATAACAAAACCTCGCTTTAGCGAGGTTTTGTTTTACAAGTAATATATCGTGATTGGCTTAATGGTTAATCTGCAAGAAGCGTCTTAGTACCTCACCTACCACCTCTGGATACTCTTTGTGTGCTTCATGTTCAGTGAAAGGCACATTAAAAAATTCTGATTCTTCAATGCGATCACACAACTCTTCCGCTTCTGGTAATGAAAACAGGAAGTCTTTGTCACCGCGCATGATCAACGTTGAGCACTCTATCTGCTCGACCATTTCATCTGGGTAACCGCTATCAAAAGTATCCAACCAGAGCTTTTTCACTTGAGCGACAAGCTTAATGAACTCTGGCTGCGGGTTGATTTCTTCATAGCGCGCCACTTCCTCAGCAAATTCTTGCTGCCAAAAGTCCGCATTGAATCCTTGATACATTTCAATTGATGGGTCGTCCGGCTCAAGGCGCCATTGAGCACCTAACGTCGCTAAGCTCAATACTCGACGCTTAGCGCAAGCCGCGAGTCGATAGCCGACTGTGCCGCCATCACTGAAGCCAAACAGGTGGAATTTATCCACTCGTAGTGTATCTAACACCGCTTCAACGTCTTGTTGATAACGAGTGTAAGTCAGTGGTTGTTCGCCCAATGTCGAGCGTCCATGACCTCGCAAATCAATCCGAATCACTTTAAAGAGTTCCGGTATAAACTTCATTAGCCCATCAAGATCTTCACTACTGCCTAAACCACCATGTAACATTACTAGTGGTTGGCCATCAGGATTGCCTGAAACTTGGTAGTAGATCTCAGCGCCATCAACTTCTAAATGCTGACCAAAACCAGACATAATCCTTTCCCTTGTTCGTGTAAATCAAGGGCATTCTAACCAGCGCAAATTTTTAACAACGTCCACACCTTCACAAAAAAGCGCCGCGATCAGTACCGAGATCTCACTATTTAGTTAAAGTTTTATCAATACATCAAATCGATGTGCCAAACCAATTCATACAAAAAAGTACTAAATACTCACATACTTGTCCGTGGTACCTAATCCCAACCGTTAATTGAACATATTCACGAAGTAACGAGCGTGACAATAAAAAGCCCCGCAAAATCGCGAGGCTAATGAAGATCAAACGAAGTCGATAAGGTTAAAAACTTAACGCATCACCTTGGGCTGGGAAGTGGAAGTTCACACCAAGCTCATTGCCCTGTTCCAATTCACGTTGAATGACCACTTGTGGGTCCTCGCCTTTCTTCAAGCTGTATTTGATATGGCTAATCACCACATCTAGATCTTCTAGGCTACCTTTGCCTGCAAGTGTCTCAAGTGCCGTCAGTTCTTTTAACAACCAATTTGGTGTTAGATGACCAAACAGCATTTTATCTGGCGTTTTATTGGTAAAGGAGACTTCAATCACAATACCTTTTAGCTGCCCCTCTTTCACAAACGGCGCTAGCGTTTGCCACACTTTGCTCAACGCATCGCTTTTCTCGACCGCGTCAGGTCCCGTATCACCAAAGTAAACAAATAGGTCGCCGTCGCTATCTTTCAGCGCAAATGCCGTAGATTGACCACCAGAGTGCGCCAATGGCATCGCTATCACTTGCATGCTGGTGCCTTTTACTGGCTGCCATTGGTATTGCGGCAAATCTGTGTAGGTGTATTTACTTAGCTTGAAACCATTACCTTCGTTACCGAAGTTTGGCCATGCTGACCAGTTAAAGTAGTTATTCATCAACGCTTCATTGGTGGCAGACAAACCATAGATTGGTTTATTGCTGTCATCTGGAGAACTGATAATCATGCCCGCGACGTGGTCAAGGTGAGCGTGGCTGATCAAGTAGCCTTTCACTTTCTCTTTTAACAGGTAGCCAACTTTGGTTAAGTTAGACTCTTGCGGCACTTTCACATCATCAAACGCGCCTTTTTGCTCAGACACAATCAAACCGTTAACCACTGAACCAGCATCAAGCAGTACATAGTTGTCATCTTGCTCACTTTTGAGCATAAATGCGGTCAAGTTGCCGTCTTGTATGCCACCTTTACTACCTAAAGTCACCGCTTCAAAACTGGCGGCATTAACGCCAAAAGACAAACAACCAATCAATAGCGCTAGTTTCGTTTTTAACATATCTATCCTTATTACGGCTTAGTGCCACTTAGTCATGCTCAAGTTATCTTGAGACGTTTCAAGCAAACGATATCGTCATTGTATTACAGATAGTTAGTTGCAAACTGCCGACTTCGACTCAAACATTTTATCGACATCATTAACCGATCCAATCCATTCTCAGTTGCATATTTCGTCGTCGAGCCTCGTCTTTACTGAGCTCAGACGATGCTGATAAGTTAACCAACCAGTCGCGAAATTCTCATCCTAGTTCACTTTCTGACACATTCCCTCTACCTCTAAGCTAGAGAATCCGCATAATCAACTTTCAGCTGTATAGATAATGAGAGATAGAAACGTGCTTACTTTTCTGCGCCGTTTTTTTGCTTTACTCACGCGTGTTAACCCTGACCTTGATCAAGAGGTTGATACCATCATTAGCGCATTGGGGGGACTCCATAACATTTTGGATTGTGGAGCATGTGCTACTCGATTGAGACTCGAACTTAAAGAGCTTTCATTGTTAGATGAAAAAGCGCTTAAGCAAGCGGGAGCCATTGGTGTGGTTCGTATCGACCAACACCATGTTCAAATTATCTACGGCTTGAAAGCAAACAGCTATGCTCAATGTATCGAACTAAGACGTAGCTAATTTATTCGCTTGCGAACAATCGGGAATTCCCAATGACAAATACAACATTTCCAAATGATTTTTTATGGGGCGGCGCTATTGCTGCTAACCAAGTAGAAGGGTCTCACACACTGGATGGCAAAGGTCTATCGACTTCTGACATGCTGCCTAACGGCATCTTAAGCCCGCATCAAACTCGTGAAGAACGCACACCGGGCATCAAAGATCTCGCCATCGATTTCTACAATCGCTACCCAGAAGACATCGCGCTATTTAAAGAGATGGGCTTTACCTGTCTGCGCCTTTCAATCGCGTGGACACGTATCTATCCGAATGGTGACGAGCTAGAGCCAAACCAGGCAGGTCTAGAGTACTACGACAAGATTTTTGCGGAATTAGCAGCACACAACATCACACCATTCGTGACGCTGTCACACTACGAGATGCCTTATGCGTTAGTCGAGAACTACAATGGCTGGGGCAACCGTAAACTGATTGAGTTCTTCACTCGTTATGCGCGTACCGTGTTTGAACGTTACAAAGACAGCGTAAAACTGTGGCTGACGTTTAACGAAATCAACATGTCACTGCACGCGCCTTTCACTGGTGTTGGTTTACAAGAAGAAGCGTCAGAACAAGAGATCTTCCAAGCGATTCACCACCAACTCGTAGCAAGTGCGCAAACAGTTCAGCTCTGCCATGAAATCATTCCTGACGCCAAAATCGGCAACATGTTACTAGGTGCTATCGCTTACCCACACACCTGTAACCCAGATGATGTCATCGCCACCATGCACGAAAATAACCAATGGTTATTCTTTGGTGATGTACAAACCCGTGGTCGCTACCCAGGTTACATGCTGCGCTACTTCCGTGATAACGGCATCACAATTGAGATGGAAGATGGCGATCTAGAAGCATTAGCCGCAGCGAGTGTCGATTTCATCTCTTTCAGCTACTACGCATCAGGCTGTGCTAGCGCAAAAGAGCAAGAAAAAGAAGTCGGTAACATCGTGGCTGGCGTACCAAACCCATACCTTGAGAAGAGCCAATGGGGCTGGTTGATTGACCCGAAAGGTCTGCGCATTCTGCTTAACTTCCTTTACGATCGTTACCAAAAGCCACTCTTTATTGTTGAAAACGGTTTAGGCGCGCGCGACGAAATTACGGCTGAGGGCGAAATCATCGATGATTACCGCATCTCTTACTTAAACGATCACCTTGTTCAAGCACGCGAAGCGATTGAAGATGGCGTTGAGCTGATGGGTTACACCACCTGGGGACCTATCGACCTGGTGGCAAACTCAACCGCTGAAATGAGCAAACGCTACGGCTTTATCTACGTTGACCGCGACAATGAAGGCAATGGCGATCTCACTCGTCTGCGTAAGAAAAGCTTCTACTGGTACCAAGAAGTGATCAAGACGCAAGGTGCATCACTGAAAGGCTGATACACGCTTCGATAAGGTCTTCAAATAGGGTTAGCTGCGGCTAACCCTTTTCTATCTCATTCCACGTTTGCTAAGAACTTATTCACTGGTTAGATAATCAATCTGACTCAACCACTGAGTCGCCAGCTCAGCATAGTGCGTGCCTGCCAAGCGTTCAAACGCGACTCGAGCTTGTTGCCAGCGTTGCAATTCGAACTCACTAATCGCCGCTAACAATAACCAATAGTGATTACGCTTTTTAGCCACATCAAGCGAAGAGAATAACGTCACAACCTGCTGCCACTGCCCCTGTTGGTAGGCGAGCAAACCACGGGTAATGTCGGCATCTTTGTGTGTCGATTTCGCCAACCATTTCGCCGCGTTATCTTTATCCCGCGCCAGTAGATAGCTTTGCGTCAGTAACGAATTATAGATAGCATGGCTCGCTAGATTAGGATGTGCTTCCAACACATTTGCCGCTCGATCAGGAGCATTAAAACGCAACAACATTTGTGCATATAAAATAATGCTACGCTGCGGTAAGTTACCCGCTTTGTAAGCACTGCCTAATGTGTGCAGCGCTTGCTTTTGCTGATCAAGCTTAAGAAATGAGTAAGCGTATTTTTCCCAATATTCTGGTTTATGGGCGTGTGCAGAAACTAGGGACTTCAATACGCGATTCACATTGCGCCAATCTTTTTGCTGCTGATATAAACCCAAAGCGAACAGCTCTCTTTGTTCTGTTTTTTGATACTTAATCGCACGCTCTATCGCAACAATAGCAGGTTGATAAGCTTGCAAATAAAACTGCCCATAAGCCTGCAAAGAGTACATTTCCGCCCAATCTTTTGCCGATGGCGAGACTTGCTGCGACTGACTTAAGTTCAACCACTGTTGCACATGGTTGATTACCGTGTTGTAGCTCTGTGTTTGATAATGCAGCTGAGCAGATAACTTGAGTAACTCAGGTTTACGCGCTTCATCTTGATTTAACGCCAGCAAAATCTCTACGGCGTTTGCCGCGCAACTATAACGATTCAGCGCAATACACGCTTGCAAATGCAAATAAGCTGCCATCTGCTTCGACTGATCGTCTGCTGAGGCAACTTGCTTAGTAAACAACTCAATCGCCGCAAGGGTTGCAACCGGATCTTTTTGTAGCTGCATCTGTAAACGTTGATAGGTTTGATAGTGTCTTGCCTCGCCACTTGCCCATGAAAGAGACGAGAACAGGCACAATAGGATGAAACTATTTTTCCAATTCATAGCGGATAGTGATCCTTTGCCATTGGCTTTCTTCGGGAGCGGCAAAACGCCAACGAATGACCGCACGTTTCGCTGAGCGGGCAAACACGCCTGCTGGAGTTTCTTCAACCACTTTAATCTCTTGTGCTCGACCACTTACATCAACCAGTAAGTCGAGGGTGACATACCCTTCAATGCCATTTTGTTTCGCTTTCGCCGGATACTGTGGTGGAATTTGAAAGACTGGCTTTGCCTGTGCCATCGCACTCGTCATCACGCTACCGAGCCCATTGCCTTGCGGACTAAACGTCAAGCTCACCATTTGTAAATTGGGCTTACTGGTTTCAAGTGGCACCTTAATGTTGGGAATCGTTACCGATGAATCAAACTCCAAACTGGTGACATTCAATGCCATTGGTGGCGGTGGCATCGAAGCGCTTTGTGGGGCTTGGCTAACCTCAAATAACGGTTCCAGCTCCGGCTCAACGCTCTCGGTCTGACGCGCTTGAAACACGGTAGACAAACTCACCGACTTAGTGCGACTCATATTTTGATTCCCCATCGTCAGCCAATACATCAACCCGACCAGCGCGATATTAATCAATAGTGCAAATAGCAGTGGTTGATGGTACCAACAGCGCTTTAGACTAGGACTCTGTAGCAACAGCAACATTATTTACCCCTGCAATACGTACCTTATCAATCACTTGAATTAAGCGCCCACTATCGACCGATTTATCAACGTCAATTACAACCGAGACATTGCTCGCTTGGGCAGCTTTCTGCTGCACTCGACTGGTGAGCATTGCCACTTCCACCGCTTGATTATCAAGCCAAATTTGTCCTTGTTCGTCGACAGCGACAGTCAACGACACACTGGAGATAGAATCGGTGACTTGGCTATTGGGACGCTCGACTCGAATTTGATTCTGCTGCTGAAATGAGGCAGATAAAATAAAGAAAATCAGCAAGATAAACACCACATCAATCAATGGCGTCATATCCACATTTGCCTGCTCGGCAGAATCTTCACTATGACGGAAACGCATGTGTGACCTCTAGATGTTTAACCTCAAGTTGACTGCGAAACTCGGCTAAGTAACGGCGCTTACGCTGATTAAGGTTATGCACAAAATACAAGCCCGACAGTGATGTCACTAAGCCCGATAATGTGGTTAATAAAGCTTGGGAAATCCCACCAGAAAGTTGGCGTTGAATATCCAGTTGATCAAGCTGCTGGAAGCTATCGATCATACCGTCGACCGTCCCTAGCAACCCCAATAGCGGAAGTACTTTCACCAAAACCGATACCCAAGCCAGACCTTGATTAAGCTGCTGTTCCGCTTGGCTTAACCAAGTACGGCACACATGCTGATAGTCATTAGTAGCCAGTTCACTTTGTATTTCTCGCTGCATAACTAAAGAAGATTCAAAGCTCATTCGGCAGCGCGATTGATTGTGGTAGGCGCGAGCAATCAACCACCACATCAAGGTGGAAAGCGCGATGATCCCCCAAACTAAAGGGCCCGCTGTCTGAATAAAATTGAGCATTTAAGACCTCTTGGCATTCGCCTGCTGGCGTAACACAACCAAGCCAACACTCTGTTGCTCCAGTAACTCGATTAATTGAGTGCTTTGTGCCTTTAGTCCGCAATGCAACAACAACAACGGTACTGCGACAATCAAGCCCATTTCAGTGGTTAGCAATGCTTGAGAGATACCGCCTGATAACAGCTGACTGTCCGCACTGCCATGCTCAGTAATAATCCGAAATGTCTCGATCATGCCGCCAACTGTACCAAGAAGACCTAAAAGTGGAGGAATACTTGCAAATACAGCCAAACTACCGACACCTGTCTTAAAGCTTGGTACTTCTTTCAATACCGCTTCGTCGATCACCGCTTCAAGCTGTGCGTTTTGGCATTTTTCACTGGCTAACATCACCCGTCCGAGGGCATTGTCATCACTGACCTTCTCAGCACTCATCTGTACATACATCTGACGTTTGGCTTTGCGCAAAGCGAGGCTACGCACCAACGCAATACCTGCACCTAACACACCAATCAGCACGATCAGCACACCCACCACACCAGCCGGTGCCATGCGCTCTAACCAACTCGGGGCATGGGCTTGTTTATCAAGTAGTGCACCAAAGCTAGGGTCAATCGTTGCCTGCTGCTCAGTGACTAAAATCGAAGGTTGCGGGTCCATCACCATCCACGCTTGTTCACCTGGCAAATAATGCAACCACAATGGCTGTTCTAGCTCGGCATAAGCATTGAAAGGACCAAATTGAGTCACCTTTGCATCGCGAGGCTTACCGTTGGCTAACACAATAGACTGCTCACTGCTGATCGCTTTACCGGAAAGAATCGTCTGTTCTAGCAGTGCCATCCAAAGACGTTTGATCTGGGCAATATCGACCGCGTCTTCATCCGCAGAGACGAAGTCAGACTGATCAAACTGCCAAAGACCATGCGGCGTCACTCGCTGCAACATCATATCGCCATGCTCGACCACATGAGTAAACACGCTGTTCATTGACTCACGTTGCGCTTGATATTGCTCTCTTCTCTGCTTCAAGCTCGCTTGCAGCTGCAAAATGCGATCTTCTAATTCGATGTTAACCGCATTGCTCTCAGCCAGATTTTTTCGCGCGGCAGTGAGCGCGGCTTTTGCTTGGTTAAATTCACCAACAACTTGATTCACTCTCTGCTCTGCTTGGCGTTTTTCCACCAATGAGCCTTGTTTTACTTGTTGTAATACCTTGTCCAACTCTGATGCCGAGACACTAGTTTGCCAGCTCAGTGCTAGCGCTAACATTAGCCATACTGATTTCATTACTTGTTCTCGATATTGATAGCTGGGAGAGTAAGAAGTGAAGGTAATTGCTGTCCGCTAGCCACCTCTGCCGCTTGTTTTAACGCTTCAATCCAATCTACAGAAAGAGGTTGCCAACCTTGCTGCCACACTGCGGCTTGCTTTTCATCAGGAGTAAAGTAGTAGAACCCCAAGCGACCAACGCGTACAAAGTTAACCAATGCACCATCCACTCTTCCCTGCCAACTTTCCGTGGTATAGCCGTAACTCAGTTCAACTTGGTAAGCATCCAGTACGGAAAGAACTTTCTCTCCCTCACTCAAACTGGCATCAACTAACAAGCGCTTCAAATTCGCTACTCTCGCTTGTCGCTCTGGTAATAAAAACGGTGCATCGGCTTGTACTAACAGCGCTAATGACTCAACCATTTCCTCCAACAGGGGTCCTAGCATCATTCGCGTCGCTCTTAATTGGGTTTGTTTCGCTTCAATTTCAGCGAGCGCAGCTTCAAGTTGGTCTATTTGTTTATTTAGCAATTGGTTGTACTTATCGGCTAACTGCTGTTCTCTGAGCACTTGTCGATACTGCTCTACGATAGCTAACGTTTGATCATCAAGCGCTTCTACTTTTTTTTGTGCTTGCTGGCTCGCTTTTAAACCCACTCGATCTTGATGAAACACTTCATCTATTTTTTCCGCTTTAGAACTCGCCGAAATAAATAAAAAACTCGCAGCAAAACCTAGCAGAACGCTATTCCAAGTTTGCTTTTGACTGATAGAAAACAACCTAACTTTCTCCGACATCGCGCTATTCACTCGCGACCATACCCTGCTTAAAAAACAAACAGAACTATCGATACGAGAGCTGAATCCGCCCTAAAAAATTGATGTGAAGATTATCACTAAATATTAATGATAACAATTGCTATTTAGATTTGCATTATGATATTGTGCCGCCGAATAGGACATCAGCCTATTTATCATAACAAATACAGAATTTTAAAAACAATTTAACAATACGGACAGAATGAATGAAACCCGCAGCCGCTCTCTTATTTGGGCTATTTTCCGCGTCTAGCGTCTTTGCTAATGACGACATTCCTCAGCAAGAAATTATCGTCAAAGATAAAGTTGAGGCACCATTAACCAGTAAACAAACTCTTAATGCTGAAGATATTAATAAGAGACCGACTGGCGATGGAAATATCACCGACTTATTGAAAACAAATCCAGCGGTTCAATTCTCAAATAGTGGGAATAATAGTCTGAATCAAGGTGAAATTAAGCCATCTGATATTTCGATTCACGGCTCTACCGCTTATCAAAACTCATTCACATTAGATGGGATGAGCATCAATAATGATATCGATCCTGCTGACAATGGTTTAGGTGTCACTAACTCAAACCTCTCCTCTGACGAACAAGGCTTTTATCTTGATAGCCGCTTAATTGAGAGCGTGACGGTTTATGATGCCAACGTGCCGGTTGAGTTTGGTGGCTTTACTGGTGGTGTGGTTGAAACCAAAAGCCGCAGTTGGCAAGGTGAGAGCTCAGCCAATGTTTATTATCGACAAACCGACTCTTCTTGGAACAAAACTATCGTCGATGACAAACTGAACTTTGACTCTAGTGGCAACGATATTAGCAACCCTGCGCGTTTCCAGCCGGACTACAAAAAACGCAGCTACGGTGTTTCTGTAGAAACCGGGATCACCGATGATCTCGGCTTTGTCGCTTCTGTCTCTCGTCGAGAATCCTCAATTCCGATGGCAAATGCCGGCGGTCGTAGCGTGGTACTCGAAAACAATAAACTCAGCGGCTTCGAATACCAAGACAGCATCAAAGATCAGACCCGCGTTTCGGACAACATTTTCACTAAATTTACTTGGTACGCAACGCCTCGAACCACAGCAAACCTTAGTGTCGCACTTTCTCAGTACGAGTCTGAACTCTTTATGAATGGTGTCGCTAACTCAGACTACACCGAAGAGCACAATGGTCTTGCTACCACACTGCAAGTCGAACACATGTTAGATGCCGGTGTACTGGACGTATCCCTTGGTTATCAAGCCATGGAAGATGTTCGCGATAGCGAACAAGACTACTTTGTGCAATTAGAGGACTTCTCAGATTGGCAAAACCCCGTAACTTACGCCTCTGGCGGACCGGGCGATCTGCGCACAGAACAAAACAATACCAGCCTTAAAGGCAAAATGACCTTTAACCCTAAACGTCTCGGTGATACTACACATCAATTTGTGGTAGGTGGTGAAACGACCCGTACTACGGCGAAATACATCCGTGATGAGACCTACTTTAGAAATGGTTACCGTGGCACTTGGGATACAATGGAATGGCTCAACTATTCCGATCAAGTCGATGCCTTCTTCGCTGGCACCTACACCACCAATTACACTAATAGCGCCATTTTCGCCGAAGATACTATCGAAATTCACAACTTTACCCTGCGTACAGGTTTACGTTTTGAACGCGATGACTTTGTAAAAAACAACAACCTGGCACCACGTGTTACTGCCAGTTGGGATGTGTTAGGTGATGGTGACACAGTATTCACTGCCGGTGCTAACCGTTACTACGGTCGTTCAATGTTGACCTACGCGCTTTATGAAGGTCAAAACGCAGGGCTTAAGCACTGTTACATGATGTGTAACCCAAATAGTGAGCATCAAGATAGCTGGACCACCACGTCAGACTATGAAGGTATGTCTGATCTGAAAACGCCGTACAACGACGAGCTCTCTCTTGGCGTGCAACAAATGTGGCGCAACAGCATTTGGGCCCTAAATTACGTACACCGCTTAGGGAAAGATGAAGTTCGCAGCCGACCGAAATACCCAGGTACCAATGATCCAAATGAAGCACGCATTCGCACCTTCGATAACGGCGGTGAAACAACGCATGACTCGGTTTCTCTAACCGTACGTAACCGTCTTCCGGTTGTGATTGAAAGTGTTCGTAACCAACTGAGTGCATCACTTGTGTGGCAACAAACCCAAAGCAACACTCCTAGCGATATGGGTTACGCATTCTTCGATCCAAATACCAACCTTGATTACGACAAAGTGTGGTACGACGGAAAAATCATTAATGCGGCTGACCTGCCAAGTACTGACTTTAACTCGCCGCTTCGCGCCAATGTTGAGTGGATTGCAGAACTGCCTCAGTACGGCACCACCATCTACAACTTGTGGCAATGGCAACAAGGTCGCGCGCAAGCAACACGCCACGAGAACGACTACGCCGTCGATCCGTCGACAGGTAAACAAGTTCTTAAGTATCAACGTGTCGATTTTGAAGACACTTTCCGCTGGGACGTCAAAGCCGAATGGAAACCAAGTTTTGCTTATGGCGCAGCTATCTCAGCTGAAATCACCAACTTGCTAAACAACGAAAACGCCACTGATTCATTCGTCCATCAAGGCGAAGTCTACCGCGTTTACGAAGCAGGTCGTCAATTCTGGCTACAAGCAAGTTACGACTACTAATCTTTTTTCTTTGACTTGGGCAGACCACCTCGTCTGCCCTTTGATCGTAAAGCAATAATAATCATGAATTTTCTCTCTCATTACTGGCAGCTAGTAAAACCATTTTGGCTCTCCAAAGAGCGTTTACCGTCGCTAGGCTTACTGTTAGTCATCATTAGCATGACCTTTGGTTCCGTGTGGCTTAGCGTCCAATTTAACCAATGGAATGGCGATTTCTACAACGCATTACAACAGCTTGATGGTTCAAGCATCTATCGCTTACTTGGTCAGTTCGCTCTGCTTATTAGTTCACTGATTTTAGTGCAGGTTTACAGCAGCTATTTGCAGAAAAAACTGCTTATTGACTGGCGCACTTGGATGACCAAGCAACTGACTGAGCAGTGGTTATCCGATCAACATCATCATTACCACATCAAGTTGGCACAAACGGAGCCGGACAACCCGGATCAACGTATTGCTGAAGATATCTATCTACTGATCGATCTGTCGCTCGATCTACTGCTGTCATTCTTACGTTCGGTGCTCACACTCGGCTCATTTATCACCATCTTGTGGAATCTATCCGGTGAGATGAGTTTTAACTTGGCAGGACAAGAGTGGCATATCCCAGGCTACATGGTGTGGATGTGTATCGCTTATACCCTAGTGGGAACCGCTATTACGCATTGGATTGGCAAGCCACTACAAAGACTGAACTTCAATCAACAAAAACGCGAAGCGGATTTTCGTGCAGCACTGATCGAGCGTCGTGAGAACAGTGAAATGATCGGCGCACAAAATGGCGAAGCAATCGAACGCCAAACACTCGGGAATACATTCACCTTTGTCGCGCAAAATTGGTACAAGTTAATGATAAAAGAGCGCAACTTGGGCTTTTTTACCGTGGGTTACGCGCAAGTATCTAGCCTCGCACCTATCTTTTTTGCCCTTCCGCAATTCCTCTCCGGTGCCATTCAGCTAGGTGGACTGATGCAAATTAAAATGGCGTTTATGCAAGTTTCTGGCTCATTGAGTTGGTTTATCTACTCATATCGTGACTTAGCCAAACTAAGTGCCACGGTAGAGCGTTTAACCGTATTTCAGCAAAAACTGAACGACGTCACCCTGCCACAACAAGCAAGAAAGCCGATTGCGCCCAATTCGCTCAGTGCGACGTTACGCGTACAAATTGATCGCGACCACTCACTGCTAACAGTGAACAACCTCATCGTTAAGCAAGGTCAACTTGTGATGCTAAAAGGTCGATCTGGGTTAGGTAAATCCAGTCTGCTGCGAACATTAAGTGGTTTTTGGACCAACTATATCGGTGAATATCAACGTGACGAATCGATTTGGATTCCGCAAAAGATCTACCTCTCAACTACCAGCCTCAAAGCCCTGTTGTGTTACCCACAAGAGCAGACGCTGTTTGATGACAACATCTGTACCCAAGCCCTTAATCAAGTTGGGTTAGGCTCGCTGAGCAGCTCGCTAGACGAAGTAGCCCCTTGGGCTAATCAATTGTCGGGAGGTGAACAGCAACGCCTAATGTTTGCTCGTCTACTTATGAATAAACCACAACTGATCATGCTTGATGAGACTACCTCATCTCTCGATCAGCATGCGGCTAAACAAATGATTACCACCTTAAAACAAGCCTTACCCAACAGCGCCATTCTGATGGTTACCCACCAGCCAGAGCTATGGAGTATGGCGGATTCCTTAATTGATTTAGATAACTCTCAACCTGTTGCACTAGGAGCATAACACTATGATTAAACCGACCTTAATTTCACTCGCCCTTGCAGTGGCTCTTGGTTTAACAGGCTGCCAAACCACGACTATCAACCCACCTAATCTCGCACAGAGCGAACAATATCAGCCGCTGCCGGTACGCGAAGATATCTTCCAGTATTGGCTCGATAACGATATGCAAGTGATCCTACAACCGAGGAAAACACCAGGCGTAGAAATGCGTCTTGCGGTTCATTCAGGCTCATTGCAGGAGGAAGAGCAACAGCGCGGCTTGGCACACTTTGTCGAGCATATGGCATTTAAAGGCACAACCAATTTCCCTGATAGTCAAAGCTTTAAAGCTCTTGAAGCCCAAGGCATCAACCTTGGCTCACACGTAAATGCCGTCACCAGTTACAACAGCACTATCTATAAACTATCGCTACCAAACTCGGCTCGCCAGACGACTGATTTAGGGTTACGCATCCTCTCAGATTGGGCTAGTGAAATCAGTTTTGACCCACAAGCTTTCGATCGCGAACGTGAAGTTATTGTCGAAGAATGGCGTCTGCGCCAAGGTGTCGGCTCTCGCATTAATGACCAACTTGAGGCGCTACGCTACGAAGGTAGCCGCCTTGCCGAGCGTAACGCGATTGGTACTATCGACGTGATCCGCACTGCGCCTGTCGAAGAAGCCATTGCGTATTACCAAAAGTGGTATCAACCACAGCGTATGACGCTGGTTATCAGTGGCTCCTTTGATAATGCGGCGGTAAGAAGCCAAATCGAAGCCTTATTTGCCAGCAAAGAAAAAGGCAGCACGCCAAGCGACCCTATCGCATGGCAACAATTTGAATCGCAACCTGAGCTGCAAGTCGCCACAGTATTTGACCCAGAAAACAGCCGCCGTTTTATGCAGTTGTTATTGCAAAATGATATCGATACGCCGCTGAACACGGTCGAAGGTCAATGGCAGGAGACGCTCGATTCGTTGTGGCTTGCCATTCTTAATCAGCGACTGGCTATTTTGGTTGCCAATGGCAAGTTAAAAGCCGCAATGGTCGCGCCGCAGAGCCATCTACTCAGTACTGAACGAGTTCAGTATTTGGTCATCGCTCACCCATTTAAACACGGTTATGACAACGCTTTCCAACAGCTTACTACTGAGTTGCAACGCCTCGCGAGCCAACCTGTCAGTGAGACTGAACTGGCGTTTGCGAAACAGCAAATGCTAAATAAAGTCGCGCAACAAGCGAAACATCGTGCTGGTTACTCCAACCAATACCTCGCCGACCAATTGGTGCAAGCCGATAGCTATCAATTGCCAATGATGGATAAAGAGCAGCAATTACAGTTAACAGAAGCCTTTTTGGACTCTTTGACTGCGCACGACATTCAGCAACATGTGGCGAAGGTATTAAACAACACCTCACCAAAACTGGCGCTAATCGGTCCTGATAGTGACCAAGCCAAAGTCGATATCCGTCAATTACCACAGCAGTGGCAAACCATTCGTGCAAGCCAACCTGAGCCGTTTAATCTGACCAAACCGGAAATCGACTTGAAGGTGACACCGCAAGCAGCAGGTGACATTGTGGCTAAAAACTCACAGGTCAACTTTGGTGAAACACCAGTTTATGAGTACCAACTAAGCAATGGTATGAAAGTAGTGGTAGTAAGTAAGTCCGATCTTAAAGGTGGCACGCAAATCAATCTGCGCATTCCAGGAGGTCGCTCACTTGAGGCAGCCAATCAACTGGGCATCGTTGACTGGGCAGGGAAACTCGCAGAGCAATGCGGTTACGGTGACTATACGCCTCACCAACTGACTCAATGGAGTAAGCAACATCAAGTAAGCGTGGCACCTTACAGCGAGTTGCTATTCCATGGTTTCAGCGTTTCTAGTGAAACCGAGCAATTGGATGATGCACTGGCGTTGCTTCACTTGAAACTGACTCAAGCCAATAGCTGTGAGGATAAACTCGCCGACATGAAACAATCGACGCTGCAAAACCTATCAAAAGTGCCTGCCGAACGTATTTTTATGGATCAAATCAGCCTACAAGCGTTCGATAATGGTCAGCGTTTAGTGGCAACCGTGGACGGTGATTGGCATCAGTTTACTGCCCAGGAACTGACGCAATGGCGTGAAAAACTGTATGGCGACCCAGCACAGATGATCACCACCATCGTCACCAATGCAAAGCCAGAAGCGATTGAGCCAAGTATCAAACGTTGGTTGGCATCTCTAGCAGCGAATCCGCAGCCAGAGCTCAAGCCAATTGATCGAGGCATCGAGCCAAAATCTGTCACCGAAGAGTACACCTACGCGATTGGTAGCAGTAATAAAGCCATGGTACAGATCCAATACAGCGCGGATCATCCGTGGTCTTTACAGCAGCAAATGCAGTTGCAACTACTCGAGCAAATCACCAATAACCGCCTGCGTGAAACGGTGCGAGTCAAAGCGTCCGGTGTGTACGTGATTAACATGTCACAAATGCTTGCCCGTGACCCAGCCCCGTACTATCTGGCACGCCTCAACTTTACCACAGCTCCTAACCGAGCCCATGAACTAGCAAAACTTGCCAGCCGTGTCGTTGAGGATATTCAACACAATGGCATCACTCAGGCAGAGTTAGATCAGGCGAAAAAAGCTTGGGCAGTTAACCAAGCCCAACAAGAGGAATACACGGACTACTGGCTAGCCGCTTTCAGCCAAGACAGCTTCTCAGCGCAGCCTTACCAGGCGGTTACGCACAGTGTCACTATGATCAATAACGCCACGGTCGAGAATGTTAACCAGTTAGCCAAGCAGCTAATGAACCAAAATCAGAAAACGTTCTATTTGCTGCCACGTCAGAAATAATCGCGCGGTCCGATTTAACCCGAACAATAAAAAAGAGGTCTCATCATGAGTAATGCCGATCAGTTAAGAAATTTGTGAGATCATTTGACCGATCCTCAAAAGGCTTCAAAATCCGATATTAGGAAACTAATATCGGATTTTTTTATGTCTTTAGAAAGCCAACTTGCCAATACTTTTCGGTCATGTAATACCTTCCACCACTTTGATAAATACTCTGACATTCTTAGTCCAGAGCTTATCCAGCAAGGTTTTGAGCAAGCTGGTGTAGCAACCGTTAGAAGAAGACGGTTACCTTTAGAAGCCGTACTTTGGTCCGTTGTTGGAATGAGTCTCTTTCGTCAACAATCTGTTTGGGATATTGCTAACCAACTCGATATTGTCTTGCCAGACAAACAACGTTTTGTTGCACCAAGTGCAGTTGTTCAAGCGAGACAGAGATTAGGCGAAGAAGGTGTAAAGCAAGTCTTTAAGAAGATGGCTGCGCATAGCTATCAGTCGTCTAACTTCGAAACTTGGTGTGGACTAAACCTTCTATCTGTCGATGGTGTCGTTTGGAGAACGACAGATACACCCGAAAATCATCAAGAGTTTAAAGCGCAGCGCAATCAATCATCTGAGAATATTTACCCTAAGGTCCGCATGGTTTGCTTGATGGAGCTTACAAGTCATCAGCTAATCGATAGTGCATTCTCTGACTATCGCACCAGCGAAATGCGGCTCGCAGAAGAGCTTATTGAACAAACGCCAGATCAATCACTGACCATTTTTGACAAAGGATATTACTCTTTAGGGCTGCTTAATCGCTGGAACAAAGTAGGTCAAGAAAGGCATTGGATGCTCCCTGTGAGAAAAGACTTTCAGTATGAAGTTGTCCATAAATACAGTCAGAGTGATGCTATCGTTGCTATAAAAACATCACCTCAGGCAAGGAAGAAGTTCAGTGACCTGCCTGAGATAATAGAAGCAAGGTTGGTATCGAAAGCCATTAAAGGTAAGGAGTATCAGGTTCTTACCTCAATGCGTGATGGGTTGCGCTTTCCCGGAGAAGACATTGTAGAGCTCTATCGCTATCGTTGGGAAATCGAATTAGGCTATAGAGAAATGAAGCAAACCTTGCTTGATAGTGAGTATACATTGCGAAGTAAGCGCCCAGATATGGTTAGACAGGAGCTCTGGGGGATTTTGCTAGCCTATAACCTTATAAGGCAGGTTATGACAAAAGCGGCGAGCAAGTTAGATAGCGTTTGGCCGAACCAATTAAGCTTTACGAGTAGTGCCATGGCTGTGACTCAATACTTTGCAGCTTTACCTTTAACGAGTCCAGGGAAACTCCCTAAACACTATGAAGTGCTACTACAGCAAATATCCATGTTTATCCTACCCCCCCGAAGAGAAGATAGAAGTTATCCTCGTTGGGTGAAACTGAAACCCAAGAAATATGCGACAAATAGAAAAAATGCCAGTCAGCTTAACTGACTGGCATTACTCATCATGAGACCTCTTAATCAATACCAACCTACAATTAGAATTCGCTCATCAAAGCTTTATATTCCGCGTCATCTTGATACATTTTGTGGAAAATTTGATATTTCGCATCGTAAAAATGCTTAATTCTTTCTGTTTGTGGCATCACACTCTTGCTGATACGGCTCATGGCATTCATCGCATCAGGAATATCACTGTAGAAACCTGCAGCAACAGAACCCAGCATCGCCGAACCAAGTAGCACCGCTTCACTCTCTTCAGGTAGCAAAATCATACATCCAGTTGCGTTCGCATGTTCCTGCAAAAAGACGGTATTTTTCGTGCCTCCACCGCACGCCATGATAGTGTCTATCTCATAGCCAGCATCATTCATAACTTCGATAATATGACGTGTACCAAGTGCGATTCCTTGAATGGTCGCGAGGTATTGCAGTGCCATGTCATCTAAGGTTTTTGACATTTTTAGCCCGGTTATCGTCCCGGTCAAATGAGCATTGGCGCGAGGAGAACGGTTACCGTGAAAATACGGCAATACATGGATATCCTTAGTCAAAAACGCAATATCTTCCTTACTGCCAGCTAATGCCAGTAAGCGATCATTCAATAACTGATAGACCGTTTGCCCTAGTTTACTTGCCTGCTCTTTGGCACTTTCGTATAAAGGATGAGAAGTAATAATATGATCGATAAGCGCACCCGTCGCGGACTGCCCGCCTTCATTCAACCAATAACCTGGAATCATCGCACTGTAATAGGCACCCCAAACACCATCGATAAAACGAGCTGTTTTTGCTGCTGCCATATGACAAGAAGAAGTGCCTCCTATCAATGCTAAGCGGGTATTGAAATCCGCTTTTTCACCGGTCATGCCTGCGGCGCCTAGCACTCCAATACCACCAGCATGCGCATCAATAATTGAAGTCCCTACTGCCGTACCTGGCATTAAGCCAAGATCATCCGCAGCATGCACCGTTAAGCCATCTCCCACAGGTTGCCCCATCGGCAGAATACGTTCACCTATGGTTTTGGCATTATTCTCTAACAGATCTTCCAAGCCAATCAGCTCAAAGAAACTCTTATCCCATTTACTTTCGTGTCCAAGGTAAGTCCATTTACATACTGTTGAACAAAGTGAACGGCTATCATCAAAAGTCGCTTTCCAGGTTAGAAAGTCTGGCAAATCGAAAAAGTATCCAGCTTTTGACCAGGTATTCGGCATATTTTGTTTTAACCACAACAGCTTAGGCGTTTGCATTTCTGGTGAGATACGATTACCTACATACGCCAATACCGGATGTTCGGTATGGTTAATACGATCGGCTTGCGCTATCGCTCGGTGATCCATCCACATAACGATATTCTGCTCACTACGCCCCGTTGGGCTGACAGTTAAAGGTTGACCATTTTTGTCCAAAACAACCAACGAACAAGTGGCATCAAAACCGATACCTTTGACCTGAATAGGATCAATATTCGCTTGAGACACTGCATCTTTAACCGCTAGACATACACTTTGCCAAATATTGTCAGAAGACTGCTCAACAAAATCAGCTTGAGGTTTAAACATCAAGGTATCACGTTTAGCTTCACCCACTTTTCGACCATGAGCATCAAAGACCCCAGCTCGTGCGCTGCCACTGCCAACATCAACGCCGATAAAATAAATACTCATAAACTACCCCGTTAAGCCTTATTTTTTTGTAAGAAGATAAATAGGATCAAGATGCCGCCCCACAGCGCCATAGTGAGATAGCTGCTCACTCCCAGCAAATTAAGACCACTTTCCAATGTTTGCAGCACAATCAGTGCTAAACCAATACCAATAATGCGTCCAAATCCACCATCTGGGTTAATGCCTCCCAGTACGGATGCCAAGATAGCAATCAGCAAGTAGGATTCACCATATCCTGCTTTCGCTGAGTTAAATTTTGCCATCATGACGATGGCAGCCACCCAACACAACATTGAGGATAGGATGTAGACATACAGCGTCGCTTTTTGTGTATTAATGCCTGAGAAGCGTGTCGCTTTCTCATTTGAGCCCATTAGATAGATGGTGCGCCCCAAACTTGTGTGTTCAAGCAATGCCCATAAGCCAATCGCAAACGCCACAAATAAGATTAGCGGCATCGGGATACCCATTAGCACGCCATTACCTAGTATCAGTAATGCCTCTGGGAAACCAGAGATCACGCTACCGCCTGAAATCAGCACATTTAGACCATTAATCAGTGTCATCATCCCGAGCGTAGCAAGAATAGGTGACACCCCAACATACGCTATTAACGCACCATTAAGCAGCCCGATTACAACCGCTGTAGCCAAGCCACCAGCCAATGCCATCACTAACATCATTGAACTATCCGGGGCTTGAGTAATGATACTTGCCATCACTAAACCACAAGCATTGGTCGTCGCGATGATGGAAAGGTTGATCCCCCCCGTCAACATACAAACCGCCATAGCCAGTGCAAGCAAGCCTAACAATGGCATTTGCGATGACATTGACTGTAAGTTATCTAGGGAAAAGAACGCCTGACCACTTGAAAAACCCATCACTAATAAAATGCCGACGAGAATCACTAACAAGTAACGAATATTCTTATCTGTTGGCAATTTCAAACTATTGAGTACTTGTTCCATTATGCCCCCTGCGCCGCTTGTTTCTTTTCATTAATCGCGGTCATACTAATACTGCAAACAATAATCAAACCTGTCACAACGGTATGCCAGTAAGACGGAACCCCCAGCAGAGTCAGACCATTTTTGACCACCGCAAGCAAAATGACACCCAGCACAACACCAAACAGAGTGCCTTTACCTCCAGTCATGCTAGTGCCACCAAGTACGACAGCAGCCAATACCGTTAACTCAAAACCCATAAGCGAGTTAGGTGCAACTGATTGAGTAATTTGGGTTTGCACCACAGAAGCAATACCGGCTAAAGCCCCCATATAGCCATAGACGAATAAGTTAATACCAAACAAATTAATCCCGATACGGCTAGCCGCATCTGCGTTACCGCCAACCGCGTAGATCTGGCGACCCAAACGAGTTTTTGACATCAAAAATGACGTTAACGCAATCATCGCAACCAAGGTAATAATTGGAAGAGATAAGCCATAATCGTAGCCATCACTACCGGTAAACGTGAATAACTCAATGCCGTACATAAACCAGTCAGGGAAACCGTACAGCCACTCGCCATTGCTGAAGTAAATCAGCAAGCCAAAGAACAGGTTTAGCGTTGAGATGGTAATGATGATCGCGGGCACTTTGAGTTTGTAAACTAATGTCGCGTTAATCATGCCAAGCAACACACCTACTACCGTAGCAATCGCGAAAGCAATCATAAAGTTACCGCCTATCGTTAAGATGTAGGTAGCGGTGACATATTGTGCGATTGCCGCCGTCGCTGGAAAGGAGATATCAATACCACCAGCAATCAATACGACGAAAAGACCACATGCCATAATGCCCAAAATTGCTGAGCTGACGGACATGTCGAAAATATTGCCTAGGGTCAAAAAGTCTTCCGAAGTGATCCCCAACACTCCAACGATCGACACAATCATTAGCGCAAGGTAAAACTCATGTCGTTTGGTAAATGAGGACAATGAGCAGCTAACAGCATTAAGCATTGACCGCCTCCATAATTTCTTGTTCTGAAGAGTGAGTAGGCTGGAAGTCATGAGTAAAACGCCCTTCTTTCATTACAATCACACGATGACTGTTATAAAACACTTCTGGAATTTCATCGCTAACCATAATGATTGCCATGCCTTGTGAAGCGAGATCTTTTGCAATGTTATATATGGCTTCTTTATTCGCCACATCCACGCCAACAGTCGGTGAGTCTAAAATTAATACTTCTGGCTCAGCAGCAATCCATTTAGCGATTGAAATACGCTGTGCATTACCACCGGAGAGACTGGTAACTGGCAATTTAGGATCCGCGACTTTAATCGACAACGATGAAATTAACGTGGAAACCAATTTATTCGCTTTGAGGTGGTCTAAAAAGCCCGACGTTTTACGTAAACGTGGTAGAACGGAAGCAGTGATATTGTCCTGAATGGCTTGTTCCATAACCAACCCTGTCGACATCCGATCTTCCGATACATAGCCAATACCGTGAGCAATGGCATCACGATTTGAATCAAATGACACCACTTGCTGGTTAATTAAAATCTCACCACTATCTGGTCGAGTCATACCGAATAATGCCATGCATAACTCTGTTCGACCGGCACCAAGTAAACCGGTAATAGAGACAATCTCTCCTTTGCGGACTGAGAAAGAAATATCGCTAAATTGCCCTTGTTTGGTGAGATTTTTAACCTCTAGCTTTACCTCACCTTGTTGTTGGTATGCTGGTAATGGTGTAAATTCAAAACGCTGACCTGTCATTAAAAATGCCAACTCATCGCTGTCAACCTCATCCGCTTGGTAGGTCCCAACAGTGCGACCATCACGAATAACAGTAATACGATCAGAAATCTCCATTACCTCATCGAGTTTATGGCTAACAAACACGACTGTAACGCCTTTCGATTTTAGATCCTCAACCACTTTAATTAGGTGATTCACTTCTGTTCGGGTAAGCGAAGCTGTCGGTTCATCCATAATCATCAGCTTGGCATCAGAAGCCATTGCACGGCAGATAGCCACTAGCTGACATTCAGCAATAGAAAGCTGTTCTACACGCTTTTGCAGTGGCAGCTTTACCCCTACTTTTGCCATTGCCTGAATAGCAATGTCTTGAATTCGTTTCTGTTGGACTAACCCTTTAGCCCAAGCAACATGGTCTTGAATCGCAATATTTTCCGCTACCGTCAAGTTAGGAAAAAGCGACAGATCTTGATAGATAACCTGAATACCATGCTCAATTGATTGTTGTGGGTTTAAGCGTTGATAAGTTTTGCCACCCAGTACGATTTCTGCCCCCTTCTCAGGAGCATGAACGCCCGAGATCACTTTAAACAAAGTGCTCTTACCGCAGCCATTTTTTCCTGCCAAACAGTGTACTTCGCCTTGATTAAAAGTGAGGTTAATACCATCTAGCGCTTTGACAGATCCAAAGTGTTTTGAAACCTGTTTGAGGGTAATAAAAGGAGTACCAGACATGTGAGTTTCCAGAAGTCAGGGGGCGGCGTTGCACCGCCCCATTGGTGTTACTTAAATTGCGTAGGATCTTTAGTTAAAAGCCTAACGCTCTAGCATTGGTTTTATCTACTTCTAGGATCTTATTGAATTTGATGACACGTTTTTCAGTATCAATATCCGCATCACCTAGACCAGCCACCTTCACACCTTGTGAAACATCTTTGCCTTCTAACATCTGCTTCGCTACCGCTACCATAGCGTAGCCAGCATCTGCTGGGTTCCATAGGAAGCCTTTGTCAATCTCACCACGCATTAGATATGGAGCCGCTTGGCTTGGCATCATGATACCTACCACGCTGATCTTATCCTTGGCACGTTTTTTCTTAATCGCTTCACCGGCGCCGATACCGCCTAATGAACCATAAGAAACAATACCCGCCATATCTGAGTGTGCTTTCATTAGATCATTTGTCGCTGCATACGATTGGTCGATACTTTCAGCAACAGGCATACGACTCGTCACTTCATACATCTCTGGGTAAGCTTGCTTCTGATAGTCAATGGCTAAGTTAGCCCAGTTATTATGCAGTGGCACCGTTAGTGAGCCGACATATACGGCATATCCACCTTTTTCACCCATATTTTTCGCTAACTCATCCATGGTCGCTTTGGCATAAGCCTGATTGTCGATTGTCTCAATATCCCAATCTGCACCATGACCATCCGGTGACTCATGAGTCAGTACAATAATGCCTTTCTCACGAGCCTTCTTAAATACTGGCTCAAGAACCGTTACATCATTTGGTACTACTGTAATCGCATCAACACCTTTCGCGATTAAGTCTTCTATAATTTTAACTTGTTGCGCTGGATCTGGTGTAGAAGGACCAAGCTGACGTGCATTTACGCCAAAGTCCGTCGCCGCTTGCTCAATACCTTTATTCATTTGGTTAAACCATGGAATACCAGATACTTTTACTACGTTGACGATCTCGTAATCTTTGGCATGTACGCCAGCAGCACTCAGTGCAAGCGTTAAAGCAGCAGCTTTCAGTAAGACCTTTTTCATCTTCATCAATCCTTTTAGTTATGTGTAGGGGTAAGGTGAATCGATGAAGAAATGGTAAGGCTCCAAGCAACAAGTTATTGCTCAGGCAAGCAGATTTTGTGACATAAGCACGTTAATGATAATTTACATAACAAACATTGTTAATACATAGTTAACTTGCAAGAAGTACGTAATTTAACGATCAGACATCGAGTGACAAATACCCATAAAATCAACAAATCAAGATCAATTTATTTACATTTAAATATGCCATTTTGGCATGCAATCGTTTAGCTGGCTGAATCAGCACTTAAATCGCGTCTTGAATTAAGAATAATCAGATTTTGATCACTTTTTACGTGCTATAAACCCGCAGAGCTGCAGCTATCACGCCTTTTAAAAGCGTGGTTAAGTATTGAGTTCAAGCCACCGTGTTGTTTATTTTGTTACTAACTTACAATTAACCGGTGTTTTTAGCACTGGTTTATGATTTTACCTCCCTGTCAGCCCTATCCAGTGGCAAATAGAAGATAAGTCACACGCCTATCGGGACTTTACACAGCTTTACGCTCTTTGACCGCAGCATACATTCCAAGCAGTAAAGTACAGGCTCACTAGGAGCCAAGACCATGAAAAAACTCTATCTCACCGTTGTCACACTCGTCGCAACTTGTACGCTAATTTGGCTACAAGCTGAGCCAAATCTATTTAGTTATGACCAATTTATGCAGTGGCGCAGTGCCCTCATTCAAGGTACTGGTATTGTCTCTCTGTTACTGTTAACCCTGACGATGTTATTGGCGCTGCGTTTGCCAATTATCGACCGCCTCACAGCCGGATTAGATAAGTCATACCGCTTGCACAAATGGGTCGCCATTTATGGCGTGCTCCTCGGTGCGGTGCATTGGCTGCTGGCTATCGTGCCGAAAAAACTGGTCCAATATGGTTTGCTAGAGCGTGGCAGTCAGTCTCGACCACAACTCGATGCTGAATCATTCCAAGCCATGGTGATGAACTTACGTGGCGGCGCTGAATCAATTGGCGAAATGGCGCTGTATGCTTTTATTGCGCTGACTCTGATTGCCCTATTTGCACCCATTCAGTACAAGCGCTTTAAGCTAACACATAAGGCAATGGCGGTGGCGTTTGTGGTGATCGCTTATCACTCCGTCGTGTTATTAAAGCCTGCCTATTGGAGTAGCTTAATCACTCCAATCGTGCTGTTACTGGCGGTGGTTGGTATTAGCTGCGCAGTCTGGAGTCTACTTGGCAAAGTCGGCAAAAAACGCCGCTATCAAGGTAACGTTGAAGCACTAAATTTAGATGCGGCAAATCAAACCCAGATATTACGCCTAAATGTACCTAACTGGTGTGGGCACAACGCGGGGCAGTTTGCCTTCCTAAAAGTAAAAGGCGAAGAAGCGCATCCGTTTACCATTAGCTCAACCAATGACAAACCCTATATCGAGTTCACCATTAAGGCGCTGGGTGATTTCACCGGCAACCTCAGCCAATACGTTGCCGTCGGTGACGATATTGAAGTTGAAGGTCCTTATGGTCACTTTGAGTTTAATGATGACAAGCAGCAAGTGTGGATAGCTGGCGGCATTGGCATTGCTGCGTTTAAAGCGCGCTTGCAACAACTCGCGATCAATCATGCTGAGCAAAATGATGTTGAGTACCGTGAAAGAAAGCCAGTGCATTTATATTATTGCACTCAAGCGCCGTCACCTGAGTTGGTGACAGAATTGGAGCACCTCGCTAAACAAGCCAAAGTGCATTTTCATCTTATCGACAATCGCACTATGCGTTTTTTGACCATAGATAAAATCAAAAACCAGCTTTTCAGCGGCACTTCAGGCTCACTTGATAACCTGAGTTTTTGGTTCTGCGGTCCAACTGGGTTTAGCCAAGCTCTTAAGCAGCAGTTAAAACAACAACGCTTTGACCTGAACGGTTTTCATAGTGAGCTGTTTAACTTCCGTTAATCTTTCCAGTAAACAGATACAAAAAAGGAGCTCTATTGAGCTCCTTTCACTAGCGATCTTTAATTCATTAGCTAGGTTAAATTAGATGTTTGGACGTACCGTTTCGTTACTTGAAGGCGGTAAGTGCGGCAACGTCACTTGTGGTAAGTCGCCAGTCAGTGAACGTAGGAATTCAGCAATTTTCACCGCTTCTTGCTCATTAACACCCATACCTAGTTGAATATCCGCCATCAACATAATCGCCTCTTCCAAATCCCACACGGAACCATCGTGGAAGTAGGGATAGGTCAATTCGATATTGCGCAGCGTCGGGACTTTAAAGACAAACTTATCAAAGTCGTTACCCGTGATCGCTTTACGCCCAATATCTGGGTTATCCGTTGCAAATGGTTTAACTAGCCCCATCTTTTGGTACATCTGCCCACCCGCCAATGGACCAGCGTGACACGTCGTACAGCCTTTGGCTTTAAACAGATCGTAGCCTTCTTTTTGCACTTGCGTCAGCGCCATGTCATCGCCTTTTAACCACTGGTCAAACGGTGCGTTTGGTGTACGCAAAGTCTTCTCAAAAATCGCGATGGCATCTGTGACTTCTTCAATCGTGATTTCATTCACGCCATAGGCTTGTTTAAACATCTCGCGATATTGGGGAATTGACTGCAACGTCTCAATCGCCAACTCATGAGTGAGCGCCATTTCTAATGGGTTAGCAATAGGACCTGCCGCTTGCTCTTTGAGATCTTTGGCTCGACCATTCCAAAACTGGACGAAGTTAAGATCCGAGTTAAACACGGTTGGTGAGTTAATGGGTCCGATTGCCCATTTATGCCCAATCGACGTTGGCAAGTTATCAACACCGCCACGCGCTAAGTTATGGCAGGAGTTACAAGAGATAGTATTGGATGCCGATAAACGTGGCTCAAACCATAGGGTTTTACCCAGCTCGACTTTTTGTGCATCTAAGCCCGTAATGGGTTCGATGACTTTGATTGGCTCTTGATCTTGTCGCTCAGCATAAGCGCCAAACGATAAAACCGACATTACACAGACTGCTAAGATTGTTTTCATTGAGACTTCCTCTCTCAGAGATCTAACAAACCTCACTAAGGTGGCGTTTTTCTTACTGAAACGCTCTGGAAATCAAAATAGAGCAATCGTTTAAACGGATAAAATGTAAAAAATCGATGAAGATTATGGCAATAATCGATGTTAAAACTGCTCAATCTTTAAATACCTTATTATCTCTAGCTTACAAATGTATCAGTTACTTTTTGTTTACAATTTTATCGATTTTCTTACCGCACACTTCCTTGATTTACATCAATTTGCAATTTAGCGAAATATCAAAAATAAAGGCGAGAGTTTCTCCTCGCCTTGCAATATTAATCAGCCGTAAGCGCAGCTCAATCAGAGCTGCGCCCAACGCCATTTACCAGTATTTTTGTTCGTTGAGAGCTGGCGCACATAGTGTTTCGCTATCAATCACGACTAAGTCGCTGCCATCAAGCTTCTGACCTAGCCAGCCGTGCGGGTAGCTAAGCACCAATGGCGCTTTCACTTGCTCTTCCGTGATCTGAGCAAAACCTACTTTAGAGTAGAAGCTAGGGTCACCATAAGTCACGACGAGCTCAACACCTTGAGCCTTCAACGTTTCTAAACCAAACGTAATCAGCTTCTGACCAATACCTTTGCCTTGAGCCGACGTTGCCACTGCAGCAGGAGAAAGTAAGTAAGCATTGATGCTATTGGACTTAAAGTGGAACTTGGTGAAAATCACACAGCCCACTAGCGTGTCGTTCTCGCTTGCGCCGACAATCACCATCTCATCACTATTGGTGGTCACCACAAGTTGATTGGCAAGTTCACCAATAACCGCGCCTTCATCTGCACCCTCTGAGTCACTGAACGTTGCTTGGAATAAGTCTTTAATTTCGTCTTGTTGAGTTAAATCTAAAATCGAGTAATTCATTGTTTTCGTCTCTATGCAAAAGCGGCTTAGGCTTTCGTTAAAATAAATATTTGATAGTCAAATTGGTCATTGCGCTTCGAGTAAGCATGCAACTCACGTTCAATATCTTTAATCGCTTGTGAGTCTGGCATCTCCGCTTTCAATGCTGCGACTTGGTTGGCAAGTGGTTGGTAGTAACCGTCCCACGCCTCGTCACTAATTGCAAAGCTATCAACCAGTTTATAGCCAGCGGCTTTAGCTTGCGCGATACGCGTTGCAGCATTGGTCATATCTGGGTATTCACTCCCCCAGAAAGCTTGGCTAACCTCACTCGGCTCATCGGTCACCCATACCAAATCACTGAGCACTAAAACCCCACCATCTTTGAGTAAAGGTCGCCACTGCTTAAAAGCGTTGTTCACCCCCATGATGTAGGCGCTACCCTCAGACCAAATTAGATCGAATGACTGCTCGGCATAAGGCAAGTCCGTCATGCTGGCACATTCAAACTTGACTTTGTTCGCGTCTGCGGCAAATTGGGTTTGCAAGGCGCTAATCGCCTCTTGATCGTTATCTATTGCGGTAATATGTGCATCGCAATGCTGCGCCAACAACTTAGTCGCAATCCCCAAACCACAACCAATTTCCAACACAGTGCTAAAGCTTGCTGGTACTTTAGCTAATGCTTTTAAGGTATCCACTTCTGAGCCCGGACCGCGCCTTTCTAGTGGGTCGAAAATGCGATAAAAGTCAGCCATATAGGCTTCATGTGTGTTCATATCTTTGGATAACCATCGTAAGCGCTGCGCATCTGTTTCACTAAACCCCTGCTTGATTAGCCAATCTATGTGAGCATCTGGCGCAACTTTATCTAACATTTCATGCCAATCAGTCAGCGGCTTTTCACCAAGTAACGCCGCCAACAAATCGCGAGACTGCTGCTTTTGCGCAATCTCTTGATCAAGCTGATTGAGCCTTTCAAGTAATAACTGACGTTCAACTTTTGCTTCAAGGCAGGCTTTGCACTCTTTGAGTGTCAGCCCCCCACTTTGCAGCTGTTGAATTAGGCGCAAACGCTGCAAATCCATCTCACTGTAGGTGCGATAGCCATTGCTCATCCGCTTACCTTGAATCAGCCCCAACTTTTCGTAGTAGAGCAGTGTTGTGCGAGATAAGCCGACCAGTTCACCAAGTTCAGAAATTCGATACATCAGATAAAGCCTTAAAAACTAGGTTTGTGTTTGTGCTTGTCAGTATAGGTGCATCCTAAACTGTAGAGCAGTAGACAGGTCAATCAATATTTAAAAAAAGCCCCAGAAAAATATTCTGGGGCAATAAAACGCGATGGCTTGCTGCAATGCTAGTTAAATTCTATCAAGCCTTTTAGTAGCTCTTTATTATTCACTACGGCTTCTTCATAGTCATGACCAAGGGTGTCAAAATCAAAAGTATGGGTGAGCATCATGCTGGCACTCAATAAACCTTTTTCCATCAATTGTTGGACTTTACTAAAATCTTCCATCGTCGCGTTACGGCTGCCCATCAATGTCGTCTCTTTCTTATGGAAATCAGGATCGCTTATCTCCAAATTGCCTTTAAACAGACCGACAAACACTATCTTACCGCCATGACGAATGTGGTTCACCGCGCCGTTCATCGCATGAGGGTTTCCAGTAGCATCGATCACGGTTTGAGCGAGCGAGCCGTTAAAGGCTTGTGTCAATACTTGATGAAAGTCTTCATCCAGAGGATTAAGCGTTGGAAGACCTAGCTCTTGTTCTGCATGTAAGCGACGTTCAGCTTGCGTATCGGCAACAATCACATTTGCCCCATCCGCTTTGGCAATCGCAGCCGCACCTAAGCCAATGGGTCCAGCCCCAACCACCAGTACTGCCTCATCTTCTTTAATATCAGCACGACGCACAGAGTGAGCACTGATAGCAAATGGCTCAATCAATGCCGCTGTCGCACTGTCCACGCCATTTACTTTTAGTACATTGGTTTGTGGGACGGCTAAATACTCACAAAAGCCACCGTCTTGATGCACGCCAATCACAGAGATGTTTTCGCAGCAGTTGGTTTTGCCACTTTTACAAGACGCACATTCAAAACACGCCACGTACGGAATCAACGCCACTTTGTCGCCAACCACAAAATCTTGGTCAACATCACGACCAAGCTCGCACACCGTACCACAGAGCTCGTGACCTAGAATGCGTGGGTAGCTAAAGAAGGGTTGATTACCCGTGTATGCATGAATATCCGTTCCACAAATCCCAACCGCATTCACTTTTATTAGCAACTCATCGGTTCTCACGGCTGGCTTCTCTTGCTCAACGTAATTTAATTGATACGGCTTTTCACAAATCAATGACTTCATCTGTTTATCTCTCGAAGTTGGAAACTTTCCTCAATTGTATTGCCGCTGTTTTTTATTTAATTAAATCCCAAGATAGTTGAGCTGCGCATCAATCTTTGCTGTTTTTTAATGGTATTTTATATATCCGGAGGAACCCTATGGCGAGAAATAAGAACCTACGTGAAACGACAACCAATCAGCTTCTAGATGCGATAAAACTTGGTCATGTTGAATCACCATTACCATCACAATCAGCACTGTCCGAGCTATTCAGTGTCAGTCGCACTACCATGCGCCATGTGATGAATGACCTACTTGAAAAGGGTGTGTTGCAGCAACAAGGTGAAATTTGGCAAGTAAGCCGCTCGCCAACCGAAAATGATGGTTACGTCACCCCATTATCAGAAAACGATATTCAAAGCGCAGAGTTTGAGTCCTTCTTTAACGATGCGATTAAAAACAAACACATCAAACCGGGGCAGGAATTTACCGAGCTGGAGCTGTCCAAGCAATCAAAATGCTCCACCACCGTCGTACGTGAACACCTGATCCGCTTCTCTCGATTTAGTTTAATTGAGAATATTAACCGCGGTCGTTGGCGTATGGTGCGCTTTGAGAAAAGCTATGCCGCCAGTCTGTTTGAACTGCGCGAAATGCTCGAGTGTCATGCACTCAACCGCTTTATGAACCTGCCACGCAGTGACGAACGCTGGCAACAAGCGCAATACCTGCTGCATGAACACCGTGCTTTACGCGATGCTATGGTGAATGACTATCAGCAGTTTTCTGAGCTTGATCATCGCTTTCACCGCCTGATTTTATCAGCGTCTAACAACCCATTTATGGATCAGTTCTACGACATTATTTCGGTGATCTTCCACTTCCATTATCAGTGGGACAATAGTGATTTACGTAAACGTAACATGGTCGCGATTGAAGAGCACATGGCCGTGCTGAGTAATATCATAAGTGGCGATGATATTGGCGCGATGGGCGAATTACGCCATCACCTCCAAACCGCAAAACGCACCATGGAAAATAGCCTTATAATGGAAAAGCCAGCGTAATGCTGGCTCTAATTCAAAGCAGGAATTGGACTATTGATTGACTAACTCAACGGCTTCTCGCGTTAGCTCGCCAATCTTCTCCCACTCGCCATTGTTAATTAAGGCTTTGTCTACCATCCAAGAGCCGCCACAACAAATCACGCGAGGAATTGCCAGATAATCGCGAATGTTGCTTAGATTAATCCCTCCTGTTGGCATGAGCTGAACATGACCATAAGGCGCGAGGAGAGATTTAACCATCGCAATACCACCAGAAGCTTCAGCAGGGAAAAACTTCAACGTGGTCAGTCCCATCTCTAATGCCGCTTCCAGAGTCGTTGGGTTATTAATCCCCGGCACGATGGGAATGTCTAATTCCTGACACGCTCGAACTGTATTGGGATTGAAGCCTGGGCTGACAATAAAGCTTGCGCCAGCCTCTTTCGCCGCAATCACCTGCTCGCGATTAAGGACAGTACCAGCGCCGATGACCATATCGGGTTGAGCTTGCTTAAGCAGGCGAATTGCTCCAACCGCCGCGTCTGAACGAAAAGTAATTTCCGCCACTGGCAAACCGTTTTCAGCCAGTACTTTGCCAAGCAGCAAAATATCTTCGGCTTTATCAACCGCGATCACTGGAATCACTTTAAATTCGGCTAATTGGGCAGTGATTGTGCTCATTTTAACTCCTTAATTTGTGCTTTAATTGGCGTCGTGACATCCAAATCGATAATCGCGCCTGAGTGCTGAATAACATGACTCGCGAGGAGATTGCCCGCCTGACAACAAGTCGACAACGGTTTACCACTCACGTATTGCGCGAGAAATGCGCCATTAAATGAATCGCCCGCCGAGGTAGTATCAACCACTTGTTCAACCGAATTTGCAGGGATCGATTGAGGCTCGAATTGCGTTTGAAAATCTTGGCTTAAACACCCTTGTGCGCCCAATTTGACGACAACTTTATTCACCCCTAGTTGTTTAAGACGAAGCAACGTATCGTCTGGGGTTCCGTCTTGCCAAACCATCGCTTCATCATCGAAAGTCACCAACGCAATATCAGTAATCGCCAAGAGCTGCTGATAAGCATGACGAGCTAAGGTCGTATCCTGCCATAACGCTGGGCGGTGATTACTATCAAAAACGATTTCCACGCCGTTCGCTTTACACACCACTAGCAAAGTAAGCAACACTTGGCGATCTTGTTCAGGGAGAATCGCAAGGCTAATCCCACTCAGAAAAATAAGCTTAACGTCAGCCATTTGTGCGGCAATACGGTTCCAACCTGAGTGCTGAAACATATGTTTTGCCGCAGATTGGTTACGCCAATATTGAAAGCTACGCTCACCTTCACTATCAACATGGATCATATACAACCCTGTCGAATGCACATTGTCTCGTAACACCCAGTCAGTATTGATTCTCTCGTCTTGCCAACGCTCAATCATTCCATCGCTAAGCGCGTCATCACCTAACGCCGAGACGTAACACGTTTGAACCTGCTCGTCGCTCATACGCGCAAGATAAATTGCGGCATTGAGCGTATCGCCACCAAAACTCTGCTTCATCACGCCAAATGGTGTTCCGCTCAACTCAATCATGCACTCACCAATAATGGCGATTTTATTGCTTTTCATGCTTTCCACCTTAGCCAAACACCATATTCGGCAAACCAATTGAAATCACTGGGATATAGGTGATCAGCAATAAGGCGACAATTAACAGTAACCAAAATGGCAGGATCTCTTTGACAAACTCTTCGATGGCAACTTTCGTGATGGAACACGTAGTAAACATCACTGTCCCCAACGGTGGCGTGATGGTGCCTATCGCACTATTGAAGATAAAGATGATGCCAAAATGAACCGGATCGATACCGTATGATTGGGCAACGGGAGCAAGCAGCGGCGCCAGTACAATCATCACGGCATTGCCTTCTAAGAACATACCAATGATCAGCAGGAACAAGTTCACCAGCAGTAAAAACATCAATGGACTATCCACTGAACTGGTTAGCCATGTCGCGAGTTCTTGTGGCACTCGTTCCCAAGTAAGGAATTTTGAAAAGCCTACAGCGACACAAATGATCAGCAACACGTTTGCCGCAGCAAGGACCGACTCTTTGGTCGCGCTCCACAGTAATTTACTGTTCATTTGCTTGTAAACAAACATACCAAGGATCAAGGCATAAAGGACGGCTGCAGCCCCCGCCTCTGTTGGCGTGAATACACCTAAACGAATACCACCAATGATGATAACTGGCAGTAATAACGCCAAAAAGGCATCTTTCGCTGAAACAGCGATCTCTCCGATAGAAGCTCTTTTTTCACGAATTGGCGCGTAATTACGTTTTTTAGCAATAACCGATACTAAGCCCATCATCATAAAACAAAGCATCGCTCCAGGGACTACCCCAGCAAGAAACAGCTTACCAATGGAGACGTTATTCACGTAACCATAGATAATCAATGCGATACCCGGTGGAATTATCGGTGTTATCAACGATGATGCTGCTGTGACAGCTGAAGAAAATGAGGCGCTGTAACCGCGGGCAACCATCTGTGGCACAAGTAATTTTGAACTCATAGCCGCATCGGCAATATTAGAGCCTGACAAGCCGCCCATTAAGGTACTTAGCACCACGTTAACCTGCGCTAAGCCGCCACTCATATGACCGGTTAACACCTCAGAGAATTTCAGTAGACGCTGGCTGATCCCAGAGTGGTTCATAAACACCCCCGCCATAACAAAAAATGGGATCGCAAGCAGGGTGACCGACTCTAAACCACCCGCTAAACGTTGTACCAACATCATCATTGGCAGGTGATCATTAATTAGGAAGTAAGATAAAGTTGCAATGAAGATACAGAATGCAACCGGAATCCCCAGCGTAAACAGCACAAGCAGTGCAGAAATAGGCAAAATTACAGACATAATTATACTTCCTTGTTACTGGAAGGAACAAAAAACGAATAGAGATGCTTTAGCTGGTGATAAAGCATAAATGTGCCGCTAACTGGCACTGCCGCATAAATATACACATATGGAATCTTCAATGCTGGCGTAAAACGTACTTGTGAAAATGGCAACAATTTCCAGCCCCAGTACACCATAAAACCCAAGGCAAATATCACAATTAGAGGGCGCAGAAGATGATCAAGAATTCGCGCTGCCTTGGTTGGCAACTTATGCACTAAATAATCGATTCGCACCACTTCATCTGTGCGCATCAACGCACTCGCGCCCATAAAGGTCATCCATACAAATAGCGCCAAACAAACCTCTTCAACCCAAGAGCTTGGGGAGTTAAATACGTATCGAATCACCACGCTGTAGCTCATCAACAATACGATTAACCCAAGAAACAGCCCTGCGATGATCGTGTCTAGTTGGCTGATGCGATCAAGAACCGCAATCCATTTGTTCTTTGCTTTCCCCTCATGATGAGAAATCGAAACTTGCGTTTGCATAAAAAATACTCCTACAAACTAAAAAGGGGCCATTACAGCCCCTATACAGCATTACAGTTCAGCTAGCTTAGCTTGTGTGTCTTGGTACAAATTCGGCGTCCACTCAGGGAACTCACTTTGAACCACTTTACGAGCAGACTCTTCAAACGCAGAGATATCAACTTCATTCACCGTTACCCCTTCCGCTTTCAATTGATCAATCGCAGATTGCTCACTCTCAGCAATGAGAGTTGCGCCGTAACTCACCATGTCGCGACTGGTATCTAAGATGATTTTTTGCTCTTCAGCAGAAAGTGAATTCCAGAAGCTTGAACCGGCTACAAACGGTGACATATGCTTAGTGTGCGCAGTTAAGTTAAGGTTTTTCGCCACTTCATAAAACTTACCGCCATGGAGAACCACAGCTGGGTTCTCTACCCCTTCGATCACTCCTTGAGATAGACCAGGGTAAACATCAGCCAATGACATCGGCGTTGGTACACCACCCATTGCTTTTACAGTCGCAACGAACAGACGAGAATGCTGCACACGAACCTTGACGCCATTAAGGTCAGTTGGAGACTTCACCTCTCCTTTAGATAACAAGTGACGAGTCCCGTAAACCACATCAGGAACAACAATCTCTAGCCCTTTCGCCGACAGCTGGTCATTCAAACCTTGGAACCATTCGGTATGTAACAGTTTCGATTTTTTCTCGAAAGACTGAGTCAAATATGGAGCGTTAATGATGCCAAGATCTGGTACTGTATCCATTAGATAACCATAAGAGCTGATAGTAATAATGTTGGCACCAAATTTAGCCTGCTCCATTACTTCTGTTTCGCTACCTAGCTGGCTTGAAGGGAATAAGCGGAACTCAATCTCACCATTCGATTTTTCTTTTACCTGCTCCGCCCAGTAATGCATCGCTTTATCAATCGGTTCACCTGGTTGGTTACCATAAGCAATCATGATTTCTGTGGCAGCACTAGCACCGAAGCTAACCGTCATCGCAAGACCGATTGCAGCAGAGACTTTAGTAAGTTTGGATTGTAGAGTGTTCATAGATGTTCCTTTCAAATAATAGTTATCGTTGCTGTTTTACAGCTGCTTCATTGCTTGTTTCATACCCAGTGTTTGGATAGCGTTGACATACGTCGCTACCGTTTGCGTAAGCTCAGGTAACTCGTTTAAGTCAATATCCCAGTGATGTGCCATGGCTAGAAACTGCGCCACATTGTCACTGTGGTCAGTCATGGTTTGACGCCATGCGCCAAAAGCTTCTAGCAAATGCTGGTCATCACTAAGAGGAATATCTTCCTCACCGCGTTTACCCAGATAAAAACAGTACAAAGCCGCTAAACTAAAACTCAGATGTTTCGGTGCTATGCCATTTTCTCGACTGTAGGTAATCAATTGAGGAAGTAAGCGCGTTTTGAACTTAGTTAATGAGTTCAACGCGATTGAGGTTAAGTAGTGGGTGATAAAAGGATTACTGAAACGTGCCAGTACACTTTGTTTGAATTGTTTAAGATCCTCAGAATCCATCGTTAAAGAAGGGATCACTTCATCATTGAGTAGACGATCCACGAATGCTGAGATCTCGGCGTCTTGCATCGCGTCTTTCACCGTATCGATGCCCGCTAAATACGCGACAGGAACCATCGCTGTATGTGCGCCGTTTAAAATACCAACCTTCCGTTCTTTGTAGGGCTTAATGTCATCGACAATTTCAATATTGAGTGGGCACTGTTCAAGTTTTAATTTCTGTTTAAGCCACTTTGGACCTTGAATGACAAACAGATAGAAATACTCAGCAGCAACCAAGAAATCGTCTCGGTAACCAAGTTCAGTCTCAATCGCATTGATCTCATCTCTTGGATATCCAGTGACAATTCTATCAACAAGGGTTGAGCAAAATACGTTTGAGTTCTCAATCCACGTAGAAAAGTCATTTTCTAGCTGCCAAACTTGTGCATATTTGAGCACGATCTCTTTTAGTTTTTCGCCGTTTGCGTCTATCAATTCACACGGTAAAACTATTAGCCCTTTATCATTGGCACCATTGAAATGTTGATAGCGGTGATAAAGAAACTGCGTTAACTTGGCAGGAAAAGATTTCGGTGGGCGCGTGGCGAATTCATCATTTTCATCGAAATAAATCCCTGCTTCCGTGGTATTGGAAACCACCCATTCCAATTCTGAGTTTTCCGCGATGGCAAGCACTTGGTCATATTCACCATATGCCAACAACTCACGATTCACTGAGGTCACCACTCGCGGCAACGAAACACTTTCGCCCTGCTCATTAAGACCACGAATCAAGGCAGTAAAGACACCACCTTGGACATCCAATTTTGGGTGGCCTGCGTCAATCGGTCTAACGATGGTTATACCCGCATTGAAATCAGTGTGTTCATTGAGTAGGTCAATCTGCCAATCAACAAATGCACGAAGAAAGTTCCCTTCACCGAACTGAATCACCTTCTCTGGGCGATAAGCTTGCGTTGAAATGTCTCTATTTAGTTGTTCCATTATTGTCCCTTCTGTTGGCATCTTATTGATACCTAATCTAGGTAAACACTGCGTCGGACAGGTGTTATCGAATATGAAGCGAGTCTAGGTCGAGGGAGGCGGCAACTAATTTTTTATAACCACAAAACGTGTATGTGATCATCTTTACCTGTTTTTTATCTGTATTTAATTTGGCAATTAAAACCAAAGTAGTAGATTAAAAGGCTTAATTCAGAGTTAACTGGCTTTATTTAATGCTCTTTAAACGGTTTTGTGGTTTTTTATTTGATTAAAATACCGAAACAAGGCTAGTATATTTGGGTCGGACGGGGTCACTTAATTGGGATACCCATGAAAAAATTCATAAAAATTAATAGCAATGACAATGTATTAGTTTGCCTACAAGCAATAGAAGCCGGACAAACAATTGAAATTGATGATCAATCCATTGTTGTAAAACAGGATGTAGAACGCGGAAGTAAAATTGCCTTAGCACCAATATCAGCCAATCACGATATTATCAAATATGGTAGCCCAATCGGTTGTGCCAAAGCCGATATTACTGTTGGTGAGTGGGTGCATACGCATAACATCAAAACCAAGCTATCTGATACCGATAGCTATCAATATCACCCCAACTTTAGCCCAATCAAACCTTCTAACCTTGCCGAGCGTTTCTTCCACGGCTATCAACGTAGCAATGGGGACGTAGCCATTCGCAATGAAATTTGGGTCATTCCTACCGTAGGCTGCGTCAATGGTATCGCACAACAAGCGATTCAGCGCTTTACGCAGCGTCACCCTGAGTTGCTATGTGATGGCGTCTATCTCTTCCCACACAACTACGGCTGCTCTCAACTCGGCGACGATCACCAAAATACCAAACAAATTTTAGCCAATATGGTCAATCATCCTCACGCAGGTGGTGCTCTTGTGATTGGGCTTGGTTGTGAAAACAATCAAATCGGTCCATTTAAACAGTGCGTTGGTGAGGTTGATGAAGACAGAGTGCGCTTTATGATTGCGCAGAAAGAGCAAGATGAAATTGAAGTCGCCGTTGCGCATCTTGAAGAAATTTATCAAACCGTTAAGCAAGACAAGCGGACGGATATAAGCGTCGGGAAACTTCGTGTCGGGCTTGAATGCGGGGGCTCAGATGGTCTCTCTGGTATTACCGCCAACCCGCTACTCGGTGAATTTTCTGATTATCTTATCGCACACGGTGGCACATCCGTGTTAACCGAAGTGCCCGAGATGTTTGGCGCAGAGCATCTACTGTTTGAACGCTGTATTGATCACGCAACTTTTAGCAAAGCCGTCGATATGGTCAATAACTTTAAACAGTACTTTATCGATCACAATCAGCCGATCTATGAGAACCCATCACCGGGCAACAAGAAAGGGGGCATTTCTACCCTTGAAGACAAATCGATGGGCTGCACACAAAAAGCGGGGACTAGCCCGGTTATTGGGGTGCTTGAATATGATGAGCGTTTAACGACACCAGGTTTAAACTTACTGAGTGCACCAGGTAATGATGCGGTCGCAACCTCGGCACTCGCAGCCAGTGGATGCCATATGGTGCTCTTTACCACCGGACGTGGCACACCTTATGGTGGTTTCGTACCAACCATGAAGCTATCAACCAACTCTGAACTGGCAAACAACAAACCACATTGGATTGATTTCAATGCCGGAGCTCTGGTTGAAGGTGTCACCATGGAGACCATGTTGGAACAATTTATAGAATGTTTCACTTCCATTGCCAGCGGTGAGCCAACGAAAAACGAGCGCAACGGCATTCGTGAACTAGCGATTTTTAAATCTGGAGTCACTCTCTAAATCACGTTTAAATTGGCGTTGTGCATCTAGCTTGCAGTGTCTGTCCCTGCAAGATTTCGAGTCAGCTTGAGGTGTCTGTCCCTATAAGGCGAGTCCCCACTAGCCTAAATCTTCACACTTTTTTCTGTCGGCATCGGTTTTCTTGTCACAATTGAGAACCTTTGCTGACTATGCGGCAATTATCATTTTTCTCGCCATACTTATAGCCAGGTAACCGCGTTATCCAGCGAGGATGAATAGGCGGTCACTGGAATAGATCGATAAAGGAAAAAGCGATGAAGCAAAAACTACTAATAACGGCTTTATGTATGGCAGCGACTTCTGCGATGGCGGCAGAAATGAGCGTAGAAATGGTTGACCTAAAAAGTGGCAACTCGGCAGGGACAGTCACCATTATGGAAACCGAATACGGCACCGTATTTACTCCACAACTGCAAGGCTTAACTGAGGGCGTACATGGTTTCCATGTCCACACTAACCCTTCATGTGAAAGCTCAGAAAAAGAGGGCAAAACCGTACTTGGTGGCGCAGCAGGTGGTCACTATGACCCCGCCAAAACAGGTAAACATGGTCTTCCTTGGACAGATGACAACCACCTTGGCGATCTGCCCGCGTTGTATGTCGCCAAAGATGGCAGCGCAACTCAACCTGTTCTGGCACCAAGAGTGAAAATGAGTGATTTAAGCGGGCGCGCATTAATGATTCACGCGAGCGGCGACAATCACTCCGATCACCCAGCCCCACTTGGCGGTGGCGGTGCACGTGTGGTGTGTGGGGTGATTAAGTAGTACCACACTAGAAATGGTAACCATGTTAGATGAAGTACACATGGTTACCTTCTACCCCTGATTGCACTACTCGTCATCACGACATGTTTTGCAACAGCTCAATCAACTTCTCGCGCACCGGACCTGACGCTTGGCTGCGTGATACAAGGCAGCCAGTGGTGGTGAGCCAACCCTCTTTTTCATGCGCAACCGGCAACTTGGCAAGCTTGCCTTGCTCAATCATTGGGCTTGCCATTACCTCGGGTACCAATGCCCAACCGATGCCTTGGCTGGCGAGCGTCACCATCATTTGGTGACTGTTAGCATGCCAATAATTGGAGCTAATGCCATAACTAAACCACAGCTCCTTTTCACTGGCGCTGCGATGAACAATTTGCCTATGGGCTTTTAAGTCTGAGTCGCGTACCTCCACCAAACTGGCAAGGTGGTGCTCACTCGCTGCCACGGTCACAAAGCGCATCTGTCCAAGGGTAAAGAAGTCCATATCTTCTCTTAACTCTCCATCCGCGAAGATGATACCGACTTGCGCTTTATTACTGCGCACTAACTCTTCCACATCAAACGTCGACACCGTGATCAACTCAATGTTGGTCACCGGAAATGCTTGTGCTAAATGAGAAAGAACCGCTAACAACTCATCCGTCACCAAACATTCATCAACCGCAATCGCGAGGGTGTTTTCAATGCTTTGCTCTAAAGACTCGACCTTTTGATCGAACAATTGCTGCTGCCCAAGAATCGAGCGGGCAATCGGCAGCAAGGCAAGCCCCGTCGCCGTTAAGCTGAGCGCATTCTTTTCGCGGCTGAACAAGTCTTGATTAATCGCCACCTCCAAGTTAGCAATAGACTGGCTTACCCCAGATTGAGCGCGTTTCAACTTACGAGCTGCCGCAGACACCGTGCCGCATTCACACACGGTGACAAAGATTTTGAGTTGTTCAAGACTGTACATAAAGGACTCTGAAGCTGCCATCAACCAAGCCATCACGATGTGTGATAGCTGCTAACTTTCATTCTAATCTCAAAACCGCATAATCGCCGCCTGTTTTTAGTTATGAGGACTATTGAGTGAGTCGTTTAGAGCGCGTATTTCACGCAGTACTATTTGAAGTGTTAGCAATTTCGCTGGCGATTACAGGTTTGGCTATTTTTACCGATCATGAAGTGGCACATCTATCAGGAACCATGATAGTTGTGGCAACCATCGCGATGATTTGGAATGTATTTTTTAACTGGGTGTTCGATAAATTTGTACCCGGCAAAAAAGAGCAGCGCTCTTTGATGACGCGCATCAATCATGTGGTTTTATTTGAAGCAGGTTTGCTATTTTTTACCGTACCTGTGATGGCTTACATACTGCAAGTGAGCCTTTGGGAAGCGTTAGTTATGGACATCGGCGTCACCATTTTTATCACCATTTATGCCTTTGTATTCAACCTCGCTTATGACCATATTCGCGCATGGCTCGTTGAGCGTCGCTCTCCTGCAGTAGCGTGATACTTACCAATACAAAAACGACGAAGCCGAGCAATGCTCGGCTTCTTATACCAATCAGGATAAGTAAGTGGTCAGCTAATTTGTGCAACGTAAAGCGCAAGAAAAATCGCTTAGAACTAGGCGCAGATTGCAGCTAACTAGTTATTCTAATTACAAAATCTGCAACAACGTTATCAGCGATTTTAATCAGCAAGAATGATCAAAGACTTATGCTGATTGGTATTAACATCAACTTGCGAAGTTGGAAACGGCTTAATCCACCAGCATCAACGAATCAAGTATGCCTTTACCACTGTGGATACCACCTTCGTTCTCACTCGCAGGTTTGCTGCGAATTAAATAGCCAGCATAGCCATCAAATTCCGTCACTGGTTGCCCTTTATAGTGCGCGGTAAATAAACCAATTTCACTGATCAAATCATCCACGATGGTCTGCTTAGCATCACGAATTGCGACGGTTGGTTTTTCACGCTCATGGGGATACAAGCGCTGCATCAACGCCCATGCGTCATACTCTTCCGGTTTCAATTGCGCCAGTTTGACTCCGATGTCATCGGCAAAAATACAATGACCACCACCCTCGCCTTGGTTTTTTAGTACCCACTGAGATTTGTCGGCATGGCGATTAAACCATTCGATATTGGCTAAGTTTACCGGCTTCATTTCCGCCAGCACGCTTTTAACCAGCTCCGCTTCTTCAAGGGTTAAACCCCAACGCAAATATTGCTCAGCAGGCAACATAGTCAGCACCATTTGCATCGATTTACTGGTCGCCAATTGCTGACTAATGGTCGCGTTCATTGCGACTTTATGCTGCTCGATAAATACGCGAGTTTGGCTCAGAGTATGACAGCACTGCGCTTCAACAATCTCAGGATCGCAGTAATCAGAATGTTGATAACCGGCGCGCAGATACACCGCATCAATCGCACCTACATCTTGCAGCATCAAGCGCTGATTTTCACCGCTTGATAGCTGATAACTGAGCTGCGCAAAAGTACGTCTCACCGTTCGCACGCCTAAATTTTGCAATGCGACTTCCAACAAATGTTGATCATAAACGTTGTCTTCATTGGGCTGAACCACCATCAAAAACGTTGCTTTGCCTTGATCGCCAAACTCTCGTTTTATGCTCTTTGCCGCCGTCGCAATACCCAGCGCCAACTGCTCCATACCAAGGTTATCCGCTGGCGTTGCGGCTTGGGCAACAGACCATTGTTGGAACTGCATTGCCCACTGCTGCTCAATATAGCGATGAAGCTGAGTCGCACGCTGTCCAAACGGTGCCATGCCAGCGGCGATACCGTTAAACTCAATCACTTTGGCGCCCAATTCGCGGTCATCCATAAAGTCTGTGCGCATCAACAGTAGCGGCTCGCGCGCAGGTGCTAGCAATAAGCGAGCTTCATTTTCAGTTTGTTCAATTGCGCCATGCAGTTGCTGATGCATTGACATCAGCAAAGCAAAAAACGGCTCGGCTTGTGACATATTGGCGAGCGATTGACGCAAGAACTGATGATCTTCAGAGACATTGCTGATCAACTTAGCGATTAAAGGGGTCACCTTTAACAGATGTTGATACATGTGGCGCTCTAATGTGGTTGGCGCAATGCTAAACGGACAATGTCTTGCGGTATTATCCGACTGTTTAAAAGCAACTCCATGCATGATTGCCCATTCACAAACATCTTCAATAAGCTGTTGAGAAAGCAAAGGTTTAATCTGTTCCAACGTTTCTGGGGTGTTTTTCATTTATTCAATTACGCAAAGTTAATCATCGTCTAACTACTTAGACGAACAAAGTCTGAAAAAGACGGCGCGAGTTTAAAAATTTTTTTGCTAGCTGGATAGTAAAATTATCGCTTTCGTTAGCGATTATAAATTTGCTCAAAGAGGAAACATATATTGCTAAAATTGACCTCTTTTTTGATATGGATTTACTTGCAACAGCGTGAGTTAAATCGCAGAATATTTGAACATTTCTGTAGTATTGCTCAAACGTTCTAGCGCGGCTTGAGCATATTCTTTGCAACGATTCACGAGCCATATTCAACTCTGCTTCGAGCCGTTGCTTTGCATTTTTCGGGAGGGAAGAATGGACATAGTGGTTGATACTCATACCCATACACTGGCTAGTGGTCACGCATACAGCACCATTATTGAAAACGCAGAAGCCGCACAACGCAAAGGATTAAAGCTGCTCTGTAATACCGACCACGCACCTAAAATGCCTGGAGCGCCACACTACTGGTTCTTCCATAACCAAATCGTACTGCCACGTTTTCTTAGTAATGTAGGTATTCTTCGCGGTGTTGAAGCCAACACCCTCAATACCGACGGTGAGCTTGATTTGTTCGATGAATCTTTTCAATATCTCGATTGGGTATTAGCCAGCTTCCATGAACCGGTATTTCGACCTGCAAGTGAGCGAGAACATACTCAAGCCCTGATCAACGTGATTAAAAACGGCAAAGCCGATGCACTTGGGCATTTAGGGAACCCTAACTTTACTTTTGATATCGAAACCGTTCTGAGCTGTGCGAAAGAACACAATGTCGCGATTGAAGTTAACAACTCCTCACTGACCGGCAGAAGTCGCATTGGTAGCGATGTCCGTTGTGATGAGATTGTACGAATTGGAAAAGAGATTGGTGTCTATTTCACCACAGGTTCGGACGCGCATTTCTGTCAAGACATTGCGAACCTTGACTATGCCGTTGCTTTGTTAAACAAGTATGAGGTAGCAGAAGAGAAAATCATCACTTCTAGCTCTAGTCGCTTCCTAAACTTCTTATTGCTGCGCGGCAGGGAACGTATTGCAGAGTTTGAACACCTCTACTAAAGCAAGAAACACAAGCATTAAGCCTTTGGTCAGCACCAAAGGCTTAACTAAATTCATCACTGATGAGGATGAGTGTTTTGATCGCTCTGGCGAGCAAAATCCGCAATCATCTGGAACTGCTTTGCACGCCAAATCGGCATAGCGGTCAACACCTGAGGCAATTGAGAGAATGACGTCTCTTGCGCGCTGGCATGCAATTCTAGCTCAACCCAATCTTCTATCGTTTGCTGGTTGGAAAAATGAGCATCAAGGCTCAAGACTTGCTTGGCGGTTGGATAGTTAGGTTTGAGCTCTAGACCTAAATGGTAGTCACGAAACAGTACCACCCACTTATCTGGCAAGCGGCGACTGCTATCCCACCAAACACCGTCGAGCTGCTGCATAACGTCACGGGTCACCGATTTAGGTTGTACTTCTAGCGCCTCTAACGCTTGCTGAAAAACACTGTCCATCGCTTGAGCGAACCCATCAGGGCAGGCATCCGGCTGCTTGAGTAAAATGTCTCGCGCTAGCATTGCCCCAAGCATATTTGAGTAAAGATCTTCGGAAGAAAATGCCGAGGCGTATTCTTTAAACCCCGTCACTGAGACCATACCAAACCACTGCGCAATTTCATGCCACTGAGCAAGTCGGTAAGCGGTGAGAGCCGCAGCTTGGGCGCTGTATTGTAAACGCTGCGGTTCGGTTAACACCGTATCCTGCTTGCTCCAACGCAGCGTGCGCACCCGCAGTTCCGCAGGCAGACTAAACTCTGCATCAGAGCCGAGATAGTGACGATTAAGCTGATAGAGATAGTAAGTGTAATCAGCGGTATCGCGTACATGAGCAGTATCGATAAAGCCGCCCTGTTTAGTAAAGATGATCCCATTCACTTCATCATTAAGCCCAAGTAAACTGCCAGACACCGACTCACTGCCATCGTTGTATCGATGCGTCCCCACTTCATCAGCGGCTAGGATGTTCTCAAGAGAGAAAAAGGGCACGGGAATACTACCCAGTTGCGCTTTAAGATCCATACCAAAGGCACAACAAGGTCTAACTCCCACTGGCGCTTTAAGCTCGTCGGCTTGAGCGAATCCACCTACCAAACTTAACAATAACAATGCGACTTTCTTCACTCACCACCTCTAAAATGCTTCGTTTATTTGAAAGTAAAAACCCGTACTCTCTTTACCAACAGCAAAATCCACTCGCACATTAATGCGTGCTTTAAAGGTAAAGCGATAGCCAACACCAACGCTTGGTAGCCAATCGCTTTCAAACAACTCACCATATGTTGGCGCGACATTGCCCATGCCCAACCACGTCACCACACCATGGCGACCAGAAATGGTATGGCGCACTTCAACTTGGGTGGAAAGTTGGTGTTTATCGCGATACTGACCTTGGTAGTAACCACGCATACGTTGATCATCACCCAGCTGCGCGTAGTCAAACCAAGGCGCTTCGCCAATAATCGATTGGGAATACACTTCCATCGCGATGATGGTCGCTTCAGACCATGGCTGATAGTGACGAATGTTGGCGATCAAATTATCGTAGTTACTGTCACCGCCAAGACTTTCACGGTTTGCCGTCCATTCGATATCAATAAACTGCCCATGCATTGGGTTAGGCTCAAAATCGCGAGTGTCATATTCAAAGCCAATCACGCTACCGCTTGAGGTCGCATCTTGCATTTCTGTCGGTAGAATATCGCCATCCACGCCTTTCAGTTCGCTATAGGATTGCCATTGCCAACCCGCTTTAAGGTAAGTATTCGGTAGCACTTCAACCGCAAGCTTCGGATTGAACTGCAAACGCTGCGCTTCATACTGCACTTTTCTGCTGTCATTTTCCGCAGCACGGGTTCCAATGCCCCAATAATAGCCAGGCGTATGGCTAATCCAAGCTTCACCAAGTAGACGGACTTTATCGCTATTAAGATAAGTGCGGTTATTGACACCTAACCCATAAGATCCCGAGGTGGAACCGTAGGAGGTGACGGTTAGCGTCGAATAAGGATCGCCTTTTTGCCAATCATAAGGGGTATAAAGACCAACTGCCGCAACGCCAATACCAAAGCCTTGCTCAGGGTTTACAAATGGACCCGGTAACACGCCCCAATCGATTAGCTTTGATTCATCAACCGTTTCACTTGAACCCAATTTTGTGAGTAACTCATCCATCCAGCCCTGCTCTTCTTGAGCAAAAACCGGTGAAGCGGCAAAAACTGATGAACAGATAGCGATACAGACAGCTCTCATCACCACTACTCCCTAAAAGCGGTAATCAAACGAGAAGAACAGGCTTTCACGCTCACCAAAGCCCATCTCACCAAGTAAGTACCAACTGTCATTAATCTGGTACTGCATACCAGCAATGGTGTTCCATTCTGAGGCAAGACTTTGTTTAACCTCGAATCGGGCATCATCAGACAACAAGCCACTTAACGCTGGAGGCAAACCTAAATCAGTAATTGATCCTGACAACTTTTGCTCTACATTCTGATACATTGCACCAACCCAAAGACGCAGCGGCACGCCGTTGCGATGAAAGTCATAGCCCACACGAGGAGACATAACTATCGCATCAATCGAGCCATCAACAACGGTAAGATCAGTCTGGGTATAACTAGCATCAACCAACGCAAACCACTGCTCATAACCTCCGGCCAAAACAAAGCCCGCACCTTTGATATCACCATCAAGATCGAGTTGGAAGTCCTCTATTCTTCCTTTTATAGGTCCAATAAAGCCTAACTTTGCACTAACATTTACGTCTGTTTGCGAGTAACCACTTAATTTACCAACTAATCCATATACGTTGAGAAATGGAAGTAACCAAACATCTGCTCTTAACGTGATCACATCAGTCACTTGCTTGCCCGGTTCCGCTTCCATATCAAGTTTCAACCCTGGGATTTTAAGCCCTTTCAGCGCAATAGACTCAACATTGATCCCTTGCTCCATGCCCATGTAACTTAAGTTGAGACCAAAAGCTTTTGGTAGTTCATAGCCAAGGGCCTCTGCTTCTTCTTTCCAGATCGGTAAAGAGAAGGATTCAGCATTTGCTCCGGCAGCAAATACAAAAGATGTTGCAAACAACAACGAGCGTAATTTCATTAATAAATATCGAAATGTGTGGCGATCTAAACCTTACCGACAACGTTGGTCGGCTGAGTCTTAGCCAAAATTAATACACGCTTTATCAAGTCGATAAAGCACCTCTGTATTGTGTGAGACGGGTAAGGATTGTTGTTATTTTAAGCATTCTCACCTAAGTAATCAGGATAATATCTCGACACTTAGATAAAGTAAACTCTAGGGTTTACTAAATAAAAAACAGTGCTCGATTATACAGTAATCGGTAGTTGTAGGGTAAGTGATGGGTGGTATTTTATCGGGAACATAAAGAGTAATGGCTGGCATACTCTCATCGCACCCCATATCAATCAGTTAAATTTATCCTTAGCAACAAGGTATTTCCTTGGTCTATAGATGTTGTTCATCATGACGTATCGCGGTAGCCGTAACCTCAATCAGAGCATCTCCGTCAAGCACAGCACCTAGGCAGAATACCGCGCTTGCGATCCAAAGCGGCAAGCCATCAATTTATTTCGGTACCAGGTGTAAACGATCTGCCGCTCTCGATCAAAATGGAAGTCTGCCAATCGGCGCATTAATATTCCTGTCTCTAAACGTATTTATCCATCACTACCCGCGTTACTAAAACTATTTTAATGATCATCATTTTACTAATTGACCACTTTGAGGTTTTCATAGAGGTCAGGCAGGATATGTTCACGTTGTAATATTTGCTCTAAACGCTCTTCAAAAGGCTCTGGTCTTTTATCAATAAAAAAGTACGTTTTAGGCTGAGGACGATGAAAACTCTCTCCAGTGATTAACGCGCTCTTACCATTCGCCATGAAATTAAAAATCTGTGCAAAAAAGTAGTCATTATCCAGCTCAGAGTTTAAGTGTGGTTTACCTGTTGGGTGTAACGTTATCGGCAATGCCTCGTAACCACCCTTATGTTTTTTACTCTCACTATACAAGTACAGCATTAACCCTGTTTTTCGTTCTAAATAACCAAGGTTTTCAAACCGACAGCCAGCCAAGCGACCAAATAGCCATGTGTAAACAATACCGCGCTTGCGATCAAAATAGATCTCAGCAGGTCTTGGTGACTTAACCAAGAAAACACTAAAATAAATAGTTAGTACGCCTATGATAGTTGAGATAATTAGTTCAACTATCAGATTCTCACGCTGAGTTTCGGTGCCATACTCAAATACCGCGTTGCTGTAACTCAGCAGTGAATAGTCTCCCTCACTATTAAACATAAGTTTGTAATAGTTATACCAGTGTTCATGAAAATCGTTAAACTCTACCCCTTTCTGCTCTTTTTCTCGATAGTCAATCAGCGTTTCTTTTCCGGTTGCAACAGAAGCTGAGTTAGGACCCAAACCGCCAATAAAGGTAAAAGATAACATCCATAAGCCAATCACCAATGGCAACAGAAAAGAAAAACGTAAGCCATGACTTGCCTCACGCACTGTCAGCACATCATCCGTGACAGACATAAAAGGCTCTAATGGATCAACGTCTGGCTCTATCGGCTCTCGCTTTGCAAACTCATCACGCCATTTAATTAAACGTTGAGGGTATTGGTATTTAACCAAAAAACCATGGCTGTTTTTCCGTTTCACTCGCCTTCCTTGTGAGTAATGTTATATCGACTATTTCTTAATGATGCTTAACGTAAGTCACAATTCCTTGGGTGGAAATATGCTGAAACTGCGGTCAGCCTTTGCTTGTCGCTCAATGTTTTTCTCGTAGATATCAACAAGAGCATGTTCATGTTTAAGTACTTCCGCTAAACGTCGCTCAAAGTTGTCTGGCTTTGGATCTTCGCGGAAAAAGAAATACTGCTTGGTTTGATATTCATCGCCTATCAGAATAGCGTCCTTACCTTGCTCCATAAACTTAACAATAGTGGCAAGAAAGTAGGTGTTATCATCTTCAGTATTAAAGTGAGTCTTATCGGTAGGAAGTAAATGTCGTCCCATGTGTTGGTGTACACCTTCATGGGGATGCTCACCATACATAAATAGTGTTAAACCACCTGGCTCTTCAATTATACCTAGATTTTCAAAGCGACAAGCCATCACTTTATTTCGATACCAGGTGTAAACGATCTGCCGCTCTCGATCAAAGTGGAAGTCGGCCAATCGGCGCATAAAGAAAAACTGAAAAGTTGACCAAGATACAATTGACAGAGTAATAATTAAAAATAACGCTTTTATTATTATCGAAGTATAACCACCCTCGCGATCTAGTCTGTAATTAACATACTCGTCAAAACTTAATTTTCCATCCTCACCAACTCTATTATATATAGCAAGAGACACTTCATCTTTAGTCACATTGAAGTAGTCATCTCCATATCTTTTTTTTAGAAGCGTAATCGAATGATTGTAACTATCTTCAATACTCGAAACCTTGGTTGGATATAACAAGTCTGCGCTCATAAACAAAACGTACCAAGATAGAACCATAATGATAAAAAACTTTCCAAAACGTTCGGTTTGCGAGACACCCTTAGCTGTCATTACCTTAGCATTCACTGACATCAATGGCGGCAAAGGCTGTTCCAATGGGGTCACCTCACTGTTATTGCGTAGCGGTTCCCACCATAAAGATAACGGTCTTGCATATACCGCCTTAAAAGCACTTCTTCTTGGGTTGCGTTGCATTAATTGTTTATTCCATTAAAAAAACTTCTTATCTGATTCAGCTTGCTTCAATTCGTTATCGGCATAGACATCGACTAATTTATGCTCACGCTTTAACACCTCTTCTAGTCGCTGATCAAAGTCTTCTGGCTGCTTATCCTCCATCAAACTAAAGCTCTTCGGGCGATGAAACTCGTTACCTGTGATAATCGCACTTTTACCCTCTGCCATAAATTTGAGCACAGCAGCAAGAAAATAGTTATTATCTTCTTCTGTACAAAAGTAGCCTTTATCTGTCGGTTGCATATAGCGGAATATATGTTGATATTGACCACGTTTCGGATATTCACCATACATAAACATAATCAAGCCAAGTTTGTTCTCGATAATACCCAAGTTTTCGAACCTACATCCCATCACTTTATTATGATGCCAGGTGTAAACAATCTGCCTTTCTCGGTCAAAAAAGAAATCCGCTTGTCGGCGAAAGAAAATCATCAGGTAAGTACAATAAGCGGCACAAGATAAACAAACTAAGAAGAACAAAATTTTAAGACCAAGATATAAATATCCGCCTTCTTGATACACTCGATATTTTAAGTATTCTTCAAAGCTCATTTTGCCATCACCACCAACTCTATTGTAAAGTCTAGCAATAGACTCATCTTCCGTAATTAAAAAATAGTCCTCTCCGAATTTTTTTTTGCTTGAGTCGATGAATCTATTAGATATTTTCTCAATTGATTCAATTTTTTCAGGATAGACAACATCAACACTTATATAAAATACAAACCAAGAGAGCAACATTAATGGGAGTAAGTAAATCATGCGAGCAGTCTGACTAGCACCTTTTGCTGTCATGATCGTATCTGTGACTGACATTATCGGAGACAGTGGTTCATCTTGCGGGTCGATCTTTACGCTTCTTCGTAAATCATCCCACCAAATGGATAAAGGGCGAGCATATATCAGCTTCCATGGCGCTCTTTCTTTATGACGACGCATTAATATATCTCCATAAATTGATCGTTTAGCATTCCGATTACTGGATCTTTTAATTCACCGCTACGATTTAACCATCGTAATGGCACCACGATATCTGGTGTCGGCTTATAGACCCAGATTAATTTGATATCTTCATTAAACTCCATTTTAATATCAAGACTTAACGTGCTTTCATTAAAATCATAGTTTGATGGTTCTAATAGTGCTTGTTTTATAGATTCTTTAAACTTTTTGGTGAGTTCATCATTATAAGACGAATAGAAACGTCCCATCTCATCTAAGCCGGAGCGAGTATACAAGCCAGCATGCATCTCTGAAACACCTGGGCGAAATTGAGGCAGCTTAAATTGAAAACGGCAAGTGCGTTCTTTACCGCCCATATTACCAAACCAAAAGCGTGTAGAACTCTCCTTATAATCCAAATCCAACGTTAATTGAGGCATGGCTAATAGATTCATAAACTCTTGTAGCTCTACTTGATAGGCACGAGAAACTGTTTGTGGTTCATTACTTGCTGTGTAAAGCCTGTCTTTTATAGCTAAATTATCAAGCCCAACAGCATTCCAAAAAGGATACCTCTTGCTTTTCCCCCAAAAACAATAAAACAATAAATTCTCCAGCGGGTTTTTCTCAAAGGCATACACTAAACTTACCCCACCAACAATCAATGCCAATGCAAAACAAGCGACGCCAACAGGTAGACCTACACCTGTTGCTACCGCGCCACCACCTGATACTACCAATGCTTTTACTGCACCAACAAACAGCAATGAGGAACCCATACCAATAGCGGCGTGTCCGATACCAAGCTCTGTTTGTCCATCATTAAAACTATGCCAAGCATTGTAGAAAGAAGTGGCTGCTGTGGCGAAGTTTGCTATCGCTATCAAGCTACCCACAGCCCTTCCAGCCAAAAGGCGAGCCGTATGTTCAGCACCGCTTTTTAATCCCGGAAGTAAACGCACAGCCACTCGAGCTGGCAGTACCTTTACTACACCTTGTCCAGCAACCATTGCCCCCCTAGCAACTGACAATGTATCAACGGTAAGCGCCGAAATGGCAGATGTCATGGCCAAAGCATCGTATCGTCGCCCAGCATGTTTGAGCGGATCGCGTTGATCATAATCCGTTTGCAAAGCTATAGCTGTAATACTGGAAATGTTGAAAAAAGCTGATAATCCAGCAAAACCACTATCAAACAGTATCCCTATGTTTCCGGTTACGGCTTCATTAGTTACAAAAGAAAAATGCTCGCCAGATAAGCGGGTTACCTTAACTTTTGCTAACTCCCACTGTATATTTAATCTTCCTTGTCTGTGCTGCTCTCCCCAATCAAATATATCTTGGCCTACTTTCATTTTACTTTCCGCATTTTCAAGGATGTGATCACTAGCTATAGTGCCTAACCCTTTTCCCCAAGCAATTTGCTTATCGAGTGCTTGTGCAAAAGTACGCGTCAATTCATCGGCAGAAAGTTTGACTTTTTCACCGTCAATTTCGAGACCAAAAACACTCAGCATACTCGGGATCAATTTATCAACCGTATATTGTGCTGCTGATGCTTTAATTTGATTAACTGCTTTCCATGCATTTTGTTGGCCATATAGATGGATTGCTCGCATTTCTCCCCATTTAGATCCTACCCAATTATACATTGCGTCCAACGCAACTTTAGTGGCTTTATCCCAGTTAAATTCAGACTGTGGAATAGTCACTAAAGTAAATAATCCATTCACTACAAGCTCATAAGTATTTACTACATTCTTACTTACTAATTCCTCAGAGTGTGCTTTGTTAATCAAATCTGTTAGTAAAATACTTCCTTCAGAAGAACTCATTAAACCATCAAAAATCAAACAACTAAGTAAAGCGAGTTTTTGAATTTCACGTTCGCATAAGGGGTTATCACTTGGGTCTAAATCAATAAAATTGTGGATAAAGGCTGTAAGTGTACCGACTTCGTTTACAGTTCTGTCACTCTGAGAAAAATAACTATACAGTTCGAGAATCTGTACTCTTCGAGAGAAAAATAATGCTCGCTCGTCCCGCATAGCGGACCAATATTTATCGTGACTGACAGTATCAATATTATCCGTTGCAATTTTCTTAATTTCAGGGTCTTTATGAATCAAAAATCCATTCACCATCTCGCCTATGGTATAAGGATAAATATTCATTGCAGCATGATCGTTTTCCCATATAGTTAACTTGGCGTGTACTTGAGACAGTTCCATCTGCCTGCCGACAGGATCAAACAGAGCAACAAGCCTTGCCCTATCTTGATTGCAGTACTCTTGTTTCAAATGCTCCGCCAATAATTCAGAATCTTGCTGATAGCTCGGCTGAGTAGTCAAAACATCAAGGCTAAACTCCTCTAGTTCATCACCATCACCTGAAATACGAGTGAGCATTCGCTCCTTAAAATCCCGATAATCCTCAACCAAGCCTTTTAGATTTTCCTCTGTCGCCTTGACCGAATGACTTGTTTGCTCTGCGGAAAGATCAATTAATTGCATTGATTGCTCGCGTACATCTTTTTTCTGATGCATACGATCAATCAAATTAGGCGAAAGTTCATGCTCGGTGTAGACAATTGAGATTTGCGATGTATCAGCCGAAACAAACGCAAATGGCAGATCTTTGCGAACCGAAGTATCTAAAACTAAACCACCTTGCGCGTTCTTTTTATTCTTATACAAGTACTTTTCAAAACACTCTGTGACCGCATCACCATTTTGTTTCTGGGTGTATTTGAAGATATGTAGCAGCTCGTTGCTGTCTTCCTCGCGTATATATACCCACCCTTCACGAAGCAAACGAATCGCATAGCCTTTGGTTTGCTTTACATCCCTATTGTTCATCATTACTGATAGTTCAGGCGGATTAGCTGCTGGCACTAGGTCATCGAAGATATTGATGTAACCATATCGTACTGGATAGATAGGAATAATAGGTTTACAGGCAGGTGCGGAGGAAAAATTAGCTGACATGGTTATTTTCCTTGAATCTGTTTTCGATTAGATCAATTTTCTGTTGGTCAGTTAAATTGACGGCTAATGCAATATCTTGGGGAATAAGTTGCAACGTGGACTCGTCTGCCAAGACCAGCGAGAAGTAACGTTGAATCTGAGACTTATCTGTTACGGCTAGTTGCTGGCAATTGGAATAAGCCAGCCTCAAATTTTGCCACTGAGTCGCGGAAATAGTTTGGCTCTCTAGGCTCTGCTCGATAAACCGATCAAGCCACTGTCGATTGAGCTGCTCTGCTTGAGAAGCGGTTAACACCCATTGTTGAGTATCTACTGAACTGAGAGCTTCCTCAGTATCAAGTTCATTCTCAACGGTCCTCCACTCCTGTTCTTCAGCTTTAACTTGATTAAGCCAACTAACGCTGGAAAGGATGCCCATCCAATTTTGTGTCTCACGTCGTTCCGCCAAGAAAAAATAACTGGCGATCTCCGGTTGATAGTAATGAAAAATTCCTTTTCGGTTGCTATCAAACGTGACTTTCATGCGATTTCTTAGATGGTCGAGCACGTCATCTTTACTGTATTTATCAGGCGCAGAAAACAGTAATAAATGTGTCTGAGGTAATTCTGCGATTAGAGCATCGTGCTGCTTCAATTCAATCAGGTAAGGGCTATGCTCCAACATCCCTTTGAGCACGGTTCTGCCATACAATGGCCAAACATTATGTCCATCAATCGCTTTATACAACTCTTGAGGCATATCAGAATAAAACGCTAGCAGTGCGTAGTGGCGTTGTTTGTCATTTCGGGGCTCATAGCTTTGCGAATAAGGCTGTTGGTTCATGATTGCCCTTCCCTACACGGACAATCACTCAAAGGACACGAGCCATCTGCTTTCTTCTGGCATAGCTGAGTTATTGCGGTGCTGTTGGATAAATCCGCTAAGACTTGCTGGTGCAATGGCATACTTTGCTCAGTCGGAATGATATTGAGATCTGAAAATACAGATTCAACTTCCGGCGACTCCACCCCTAATGGATTCTCTGCCATCTTCCCACCAAACCCACTGCCGCTGCCTGCGCTGCCGCCGGAGTTGAGGTTGATGGTCGCGCCCGAAATCGTCACACCTGATGCATCGATTTTTACAAAGTTACCGCCCACTTTGAATGTTTGCTCGCTACCCGCTTCAATCACTATTTTGGCGCCACTTTGCAGGTGCACCTCGGTGCCCGCATCAACGGCATGTAAATTTGAGACCTTCTGGTGCAAGCTGCCATCAACCACGAGAGACTTGTCTTTGTTGATCTTGGTTCGGCTTTCACCCGTCACCACTAAATGCTGGTTGTTGTCCACCTGAGTAAAACGATCGTTCTCTACAATAAGATGCTGGTCATGCTTAATGTGGGTACTGTGGTCATTGAGAATGTCTGCGGCAAAATCTTTTTGCGCGTGTAAATAGACTTTCTCAGTACCGGCTTGGTCTTCAAAGCTCAGTTCATTAAAGCCTTCACCTTGGTGGGTTTCACTGCGCAGTACCGTTTTGGTTTTGTGCTCAGGTAAAGCATAAGGCGGCGTATTGGTGGCGTGATAGGTTCGCCCAGTAATGATCGGCTGATCAGGGTCGCCATGTAAGAACTCAACAATCACTTCATGTCCAATACGTGGCACCGCCATAAAGCCATATTGCGCGCCAGCCCAACCTTGCGAGACGCGCACCCAACATGAACTTTGCTCATTACCGGCGGAGTAGCGATCCCAAGGAAAATGCAGTTTGACTCGCCCATGCTCGTCACAATAAATCTCTTCACCTTCAGGACCGACAACAATCGCTATCATTGGGCCATCCACTTGTGGTTTCGGTTGTGGCTCTGCCCGCCATGGTTTATCGGCGGGGATCACTTTGAATTGATTGCTGTAGGTGGTTGCGCCGCTGCCGCCCTCTTCTTCCAGCGCTTGTGGTTGCGTACCTTGGTGGCTCACTTCCACCACGAGCCAATCTCGGTTCGCTGTGAGCTCTAAGTTCTCAATCAAATCAAACTTCACCCCTGCGTGTAGAGCTGGATGATTACTCTTACCGTGTGCGGTATGGGATTCGCGCCTTAAATACTCTAATCGATATTGGCTAAAGGCTTTACCGCTACCGTCGTCTTTATAGCGCCCTGGAAAGTCGTAATGTTCATATTGGCTATGTTGAAAACTTAAATCACTACCCATGTTCGTTTGGGTAAAGCCATAACCGGGCTTTTTAAAGCTGTAATCTTTTAGCTCTAAATGGCTAGGCTCGGTTTGATGGGCAATCGCAAAGTGTGAGATATATGGCTCATTCATCACGCCACTTGCCATGCTGTTGTGTGTCACAGGCTGGGCGTATTTAGCAATCAATGCGCTGTCATCGACAAAAATTACCGAGTGTTTCGTGTCAGTTTGCTCAATGTAGTAACTGATCCCTTCTTCTGCCGCGAGTCTCTGTACAAACTCTAAATCGGTCTCACGGTATTGCACGCAAAACTCGCGCGAAGTCGGTGTTCCGGTAAGGGCAAAGCTGAAGTCTTCTATCCCCATCTCTTGCAATAAAATAGAGATGATCTCTGGTACAGTTTTGAGTTGGAAGATACGGCTATTCTGGCGTAAAGAGAGGCGCTCAAGGGCGGGCACTAACACTAGGGAATACAAGGTGTGGTGATGACCAATCTCGCCCTGAGCAAACTGGCGCACAATACCATGAACATACTGCACGGGTTCGCCATCGATACTCATCATCAGGTGGGCGGGTTTATCCACTACGTCCTGCGCCGCAATACTAGACTGCCGACTCGCAAGCTCGATTTTATAGCGAAAACCAAAATAGGGTTCGCCACCCTCCCATGATGATTGTGATAAACACTCTTTACCTTGGTAACCCGAAACCACAAAGGTCTCTTCAGGTAATCCTTTCACAGTCAGAGTAAACGTTAGCTTAGCCATCCATTGCGCCTTCTTTGCCGTCATATACCCAAGTAACCTCATGATGCGAGATAGTCTCTTTTAAAGTCACTTGGGTATACATGCAGAAACCAGCGCCAGAGTTTCCTCTGCCACTGGTTACACTGAACATCAAATCGTGATTATTCAGACGAGGATTACGCCTCGATAGGACGACGCCAGTCATCCGAACCTGATGTACCTGCGTTTACGTGATCCCACGTAATCTTACGGTAAGCAAGTGATACCACGAGGTTTTGCGTGAAGTCCGCCTTTGCTGGGTCTTGACAGTGTGGCATTTCACACTGAATGTCGACGATAGACGCATTTTCTAGGCGGGTGGTAAAGAAGTTCTCTTGTTTACCTTCGAGTGACGTGCGGTACCATTTAAGCTCAACGTTGCTTAGCTTCTCACCCGATGCCAGTGCGTTGTAAAGTAGTGGTACAGCTTTGTTGAGAGAAACCGTAAATTTGAACGGCTTATGCACGCGTTGACCAGAAGGTTGACCCGATTGTGGATCAGTAGGCACTGTCACTACGTGATCAAATTGCTGTACTAGCATCTCATCTTCGTGACCTTCAACGTAGCTATCACCAATCGAGTCAGCAGTACATGCGCCTGCAGTAATAAGTCCCTGAGTTTGACCTTCTAGTGAGATATAACATGGAGTTGGCATGGCTTTATCCTTAAATTTAAATGTGAATAACTCAATGCCAATAAATCAAAAGATATGCCAGCCATGGCATTTATAATATTCAATCACTTATATTGATAGTATTCATTGCCTGGGCAAGATCTTGCTCAACTCGGGCAAAATCTTGCTCGGCTGAGCAAAAAGTTGCCCGAGATTTAGGCAATAAACTGTATCAACAACTCAGCCTAAAACATTCAAAACCCTAATTTCTAGTCGCCAACATCACTCCGCATGTTGCCAATACCCCCGCTGAACAGCGGTTCAACCACTTACGGGCCAATCTATTAGTGAACATATAACGAGACTTCGCTGATAAAAACGCATAGGTCGCCAACACACCACCGACAGACAGTGTCGAAATCATCAGAATCATGAAGACATCACCCGCATGAATACTCGTCACGTCAACGAAGACTGGAAAGAACCCCATATAAAACAAAATCGCTTTCGGGTTTGCCAACGCAATCAGCAATCCACTCAGCAAACTTGAAGCCTGACGATACTCAGAGCTTTGAGGTAAATCTAACTTGCCTTCAATGCTGGTATTCCAAGTTTGATACGCCAACCAAAAAAGGTAACTTACCCCAAGATATTTTATCCATGATGCAAACTCCCCCATCGCAACTGAGGCAGCAGATAGACCAGATAAAGCGAGGAAGATAAACAGATAGTCGCCGAACAAAATACCTAACACGGTAAACATACCTTGTCTAAAACCTTGGCTAATCGAGCGCGATACCACAGCCAGTACACTAGGACCGGGGATCAAAGCTGAAAGAGCCATGGCAAGAAACAGTGCAAGCGCAGAAGTGGTGGTCATCGTGATTGACTCCTAGTAATCCATTATTTATGTGCTTCATCATGACACACCGTATGACAATTATTTAAACAAGAACATGAATCAGCTCGAATCTTGACCAAGAATACTCAATAAAAAAGCCCGCAGGTTTTCACCCACGGGCTCGGATATCGATTGTGATTAAACTTAGGCCTGAATTACATCACACACTCTTGAGCAGCTTTAGCTTTCTCAATGCCTTTTTCGATCACTGATTGAGTATCTTCACTGCCAATAGCAGCCAGTACTTTATTCAACAATTTTTCAGCCGTCGATTCTGAAGTCGCATCAACCAGACAGCTATATGTGTTAGCAATCTTGTCTTGAACTTCCGTTAGGATCTCTGGATTTGAAAAATCAGCATTCATTGCTTCTTCAATTGACGCGGCAAACTCTTTTGCTGACTCTGTCGCTTCGCCAAACTGATCTAAATTCAGTTTGCTCGGGTCAAACGAATCCATTTTCTCTTGAAGGCTATCCACTGCACTGTTTGCCGCTTCTTGCGCTTGATCAATCGCTTTAGTTGCGTCGTCACAACCTGAAAGTGCTGCAACAAGTGCCAATGCAGCTACGTATTTTTTCATTGTTAACCCTCAAAGTTAATCTCAATTTTACTTCGCGCATAATAAGGCAACCGCGTACTGGGTGAAATAAAAATATCATTAAGCACAGTAAATCAACGTTGTTACCCAAGAATCAGAAATCAAAAAGGCGAACTGGTTAGATTCAGATTTCATTGATTTTTGTTGTAACATTATTGTTAACAAAACATAACCTCAACGTCATATCCGCCTAGCATCATACTGAGCTGACAACAAAAGCCATTTAAGTAGATGGAAAAAACTAAAAGGAAGCCACTGTGACGTATTCAAAGCTAAACCCTGATCAACGACCGCTCGACCAAGAACCAGAATTCAATAAGTTTGTCGATGCAGCCATGTCTCGCCGCCGCTTTTTACAGCTATCTGGAGCCGCCAGCACTGTGGGCTTTTTCGCTGCCAGTCCAATTAGCCAAGCCATCGCCAAAACAACCTCAAGCCAACCTAACTTGCTTAACTTTGAACCAATCCCAATCTCTACCGCTGATACTGTTGTCGTACCTGATGGTTATAAAGCAGATGTACTGATCTCATGGGGTGACGCGGTGCTAAAAGGCGCGCCTGAATTTGCGCAAAGCAACAACGCAAAAGCACAAGAGATGCAATTTGGTGACAACAACGATGGCATGAGCTTTTTCCCAATCTCCGACCAGCGCGCCGTACTTGTGGTCAACAATGAGTACACCAACAATGAGTACCTTTACTCTCATCAAGGTAAGCAAATCTCCGCCGATGATGCACGCAAAGCGCAAGCTGCGCATGGCGTTTCAATCATTGAGCTCAAGAGAGTCGATGGGAAATGGCTGGTGAATGTAGACGGTCGCCTCAATCGCCGCGTGACAGCCTACACTGAAATGGAATTGACAGGTGTTGCTGCCGGTCACAAGCATCTGCAGACCAAAGCCGATCCATCAGGTAAACAAGTGCTTGGCACCTTTAACAACTGCGCCAATGGGCAAACCCCTTGGGGTACCTACCTCACCTGCGAAGAAAACTTCAATGGTTACTTTGCCAACACCGCTGGCACCAAATTAGGGGATACTTACGCACGTTATGGCTTAAATAATCAAGATCGCGGCTACGACTGGTATAGACATCAAGCGCGCTTCGATATGGCAAAAGAGCCAAATGAACCACATCGCCATGGCTGGGTGGTAGAAATCGACCCGATGAATCCAAACTCAAAACCTAAAAAACGCACCGCGTTAGGACGTTTCAAGCATGAAAATGCTGCCCTCACTATCAATGACGACGGGCATGTTGTCGTTTATCTAGGCGATGATGAACGTGGTGAGCACCTGTACAAATTTGTCTCGAAGAACAAGTATCGCCCAGGGGCGGATTCAAACCGAGACTTACTTGAAGAAGGCACACTATACGTGGCGAAATTCACCGGCGCTGAGGGTGAGTTAACAGGTCAGGGGGAGTGGCTAGAACTGACTTGGGGTAAAAATGGTTTAACACCAGAGAATGGCTTTGCTGACCAGGCATCGATACTGATCTTTGCTCGCCTCGCCGCGACACAAGTAGGCGCAACAACGATGGACAGACCGGAATGGGTCGCCGTTCATCCAGACAACCAATCGGTTTTTTGCACCCTAACCAATAATAAACATCGCGGCGCGAAAGAATCTCAGCCACTCAACGCGGCTAACCCTCGCGAGAAAAACCCATATGGTCATATTATTCGCTGGCGTCCTGCTCAAGGCAACCACAACGCTGACACATTCGAGTGGGATATCTACGTCCTAGCGGGCAACCCTGAAGTTCACCCGAACAGCTTAATGGCAGGTAGCGACAACATTAATAAAGACAATATGTTCAACAGCCCTGATGGCATCGGCTTTGATAAAGCAGGTCGTTTATGGATTCAAACTGATGGTAAATATTCTAATCAAGGCAACTTTGCCGGAATGGGTAATAACCAGATGCTTTGCAGCGATCCAAATACGGGAGAAATCCGTCGCTTTCTCACCGGTCCGATTGCATGTGAAATCACCGGCTTAACCTTCTCTCCAGATTACAAAACCATGTTTGTTGGCGTGCAGCACCCCGGTGAAGATCTTGCACCTTCGCACTTTCCACAAGGCGGGAATGCGATTCCACGTTCATCGGTAATTATGATCACCCGTGATGATGGCGGCGTGATTGGCGCGTAACCTTATACTCATGCACAAGCCCAACTTATACTGAGTTGGGCTTTGTATTATGTCATTCATAGTGTCACCTCCCCCTTCCTGTACTTAGAGCATCTCCCAAATCGTTTCAATTATAGCCACGTTTGATATCTATACTTAAGTTATTGATTAAAAATCACTCTAAGCAAAAAGCGGATTTAAATTTACCTTATCGACTACTTTTTTTAATCAACAACATCGATCGTCTCGATCAATCCTATCGATCGATAAGCATTCCCTTAAGTACGATAAAAATTTTTAATCAAAACAACTGGTAATAATCATCGACCAATTACTCAATATGCGTATAATTTCGCAAATATTGCGAGAAATAGCTCATAAATACATCGCAAGGTCGTTAATCACGTCGTTTACCTAACCCTCTTCACACTTTAATCAAACTCAATGTTTGTTTTTGGTTTGAATTTATTTCCCATCATAAGTGAACGTGAACGGCGTTAAATAAATATGGATATTTAACAATTAGTACGGAAGAAATAATAACAAGTATCTAACAGGAACAATTAGTGTGGTGAAACTTACGAAAGTAACTTTGATTTTATCCTCACTGCTAATATGTACTGAATTGCTATCATCCAAGCTAACTAGCATCAATCATGAACAGCACTCTAAACAAGTTATCAGTAAGCTAAATAAAGAAATCAAAACCGTTTTCAATGATGCATTGATAACTTCTGAAGTGTTAAAAGAGATGACCCTACTCTCTGGCGATCGCACTATTTGTCAGCAAAAATTCAATCAACTAAGTAAAAAACTATTAGAAACATATAGTAATGTCGATGGACTACTTTACCTACCCAATGGTATCGTCGAATTCGCTTACCCATATCAAGAACATAAATTGGCTATCGGTCACAATGTTCTGGCAGATCAAAATAGAAAACGCGGCGCAAACAAATCGATTGAAAGCAGTGAGACAACCATTATCGGACCGTTAAAATTAGTCCAAAACGGTAAGATTGCATTTATCCTCCGCAAGAGTATTTCCGATGAAAACGGATTTATCGGGCTGACTTCTTCAGTTGTTTATCTCGATTCAATACTTACGAAAATTGAAGCCAAGCTAAAAGAATTCAACGTTCAACATTACACCATTGTTGGTTACAACCCTGATAGCACACTGGATGCAGATCGAGTTATCAGCTCTAATGGGTCAATGGATAAAACAAATATTTATAAAGATCAGCTGCATGTTTTTGAAACTAAATGGGATATATGCATCTCTCCAAATAGCTTTGATTTTATCACTCGCCTTGGCGTGTTCTTATCGCTCTCAGCCTTTTTACTATTAATATTTGGGCTAATTAACTACTTTAACAAATATAAGGATGCCGACAAACAGAGGCACAATCTTCAAAAAGAAGCCCATACCGATTTTCTCACTGGTCTTCTCAATCGAAGAGGCTTTGAATCCAAATTTGATAGTATTAAACATCACTGTCACGTTGGTACCATTGCGATTTTTGATATCGACTTTTTCAAGAATATCAATGACACCTATGGGCATGATATTGGGGATATCGTATTGGTTCAGTTTGCAAAAATTTGCTCAGACTCGATTCAAGAAGATGCCATCTTTTCAAGAACAGGGGGGGAAGAGTTTATGCTGCTCATGCCAAATACCGATGACAATCAAGCACAAGCGATATGTGAATTGCTTAGACAGGCTGTCGCTAACACCCCATTGATAATTGAACATCAGCAGATCAATATTACCGTCAGTATTGGCATAGCAAGCTTTGCAAGCTCTGACAAAATGGAGACAGCCGTCAGTTCTGCTGATAAAGCGCTTTACCTAGCGAAAAGAACCGGACGCAATCGCGTTTGTGTCAACTAATCAAGAACGATTAAGATGAGCGGGGAATCGCCTACCCCGCTCTGATTTATCATATTGGTCTTAATTCAAACGATAGATCGATTGATAAGTCCGCACTTCTACACAATGCAGCTTTGCCAACTGATTCAGTTGCTCAACAACCAACTCAAAAACGCCGTCAGCGCCAAATTTATCGACCAACCTTTGGTAGCATGTAGAGGACGAAAAGAGTACATGTGCCAGTTGTTGGCTATCTAATTCAAGCTCAATACAACCCTGCTCACAAGCAAGCTCTTGCAGTGGCTCGCAATCACTAAAGTTGATGGCATGATCGTAACCTGATGAGCTTGACGCAATCTCAATACCCAAGTGTTGCATGAACTTAGCCAGTTGCACCTCGAAGTCATACGCGATGACTAAAGCCTTGTCTGCACCAACACGTTGCAGTTCTTTAACTAACGCATCAGACTTGGCGTAATAAAGTGAACCGGCGAAGGTAATCACATCCGCTGTGTTATCGGAAAGCGGGATGTTTTCCCCATCCCCAACTAAGTAGCGTGCATTGACGATAGTTTGCGCCTGGTTAAGCATCGCCTCGCTAGGTTCAACACCGACCACCTCGGCGCAATATGGGCTAAGCGCGAGCGTTGACACACCAGTGCCACAACCGATATCTAATCCAAACTCAAATCTAGGCTTATTGTCCAATAGCGATTTAAGGATCATTTGGTGGATAGGTGGACGGTAAGCGGCATAGTGCTTAGATACTTCGTCATTGTATTGTTCACTCAAAATAAAAACTCCTAACTAAACCGACTATTGGCTTACCAACGATTTGAGAAATAATAGCTTAAGTCCAAAACCAACAAACACCACGCCCGTAACAGATTTTAACCAACCATTCGCTCTACCGTGACGCACTTTTTGCCCAACTTTAGACAGCAAAGTGATCACCCCAGCAAACCAAATAAAGTTCACACAGGCATGTAAGGTCACCAACAAATAAGCATTTTGAGGGCTTTGACTTAAAGAAATAAACTGGGGAAAAACCGCGAGATAAAACATCGACACTTTAGGGTTAAGCACGTTGGTGATAAAGCCTTGTAGCCATGCTTCTTTAAACGAGAGTTCGCGGTTACTCTCTTTGATATCAGGGTCGATATTTATTGGTTTTTTCCTTGCAGAAAGAATCGACTGAACGCCCATCCAGCAAAGATAGGCAGCACCCAGCACCTTAAACACCAAGAAAGCCTGCGCCGACTGCACTAGCAGTAAAGAGATCCCTAAGATGGAAAGGGTGCCGTGAATATAGAATGCCCCCAGAAAGCCCAATATATTGAAATAGGCAGCCTTCGAGCCATACAGTGTTGCTGTCCGGACAATCAAAACGCCGTTGGGTCCCGGAGAAATCACCAGCAGTGCTGCGAGAAAAACGAAACTTGATATCGCAATAAGATCCATCGCCTTTTTCCTTTATTCGGCTCTCGGTTAATCGCACTTAATATTCTATTGAAGAGCCTTGCTTCAAACGCACTCATGGTTACACAAGGTTCTCGATGATTCGAGATTGCAGTTTCAGCAAATGAGAATCTTATTGGGGAATTTGTAAATATCGGAGATGGATCATTTTTGGCTTAGTGTTGCTGTATGTACCGCTTATTAGACTGCCGATTTCTTTACCGTTGTAGTCAGCGGTCCAGTTACTCTTTGTCTTACCAAAGAGTAACCAGAAAGGCGCTTTTGTATTGCGCGCGTTGTTCAGCCGGTTTTAGGCGTTCCCGACGCCGAAAACCTAAAAATGCTATCCTGCATTTTTGCTTAATGATGTAGCAATGTTAACTGAATCGTTTTTGGACAAAGGTGTGTTAAAGGAAGTTTCACTCGCTTCGACGACTGTCCAATATTGCTCAAGTAGATCACTTACCAACACATAGATGTCCAACGTATTCTCGATAGCTGATTACAGCCGTAACGACGTTAACGAAAATAGATACCGTTTGAAATACAAGAGCCCCGAATCGATGCTCGGGGCTTTATCAATTTAGAGAGAAAACAGCACCTATATGTACTTTCTCAGCTTAATCATATCCATCCCGTCAGCTCTTACGTGGAATTTAATGTCGATCGGTCTAAAGTCATTTTTAATTAGAAGCCTGAGCATTCTTTTATTGTCTGAATATACTGATGCATCAACTGATTGATAAGAAGTATTCTTCACCATCTCTATACACTGTGAAACAAGCTGCTGTCCAATACCTTTGTTTTGACTATGGCTGTCCACAACTAACAGAAATAACTCGAATCCTTCCCACTTACTGGACTTACACAGCAATAAACCATCGAAATTATCTTCGTTCTCATATACCAAGAACTCGACACCATTGTTCATTTGTTCTTCTAGTATTCCTTCAATGTCAGCAGTGTCAAATTCTACCAACGAAGTGGTTAGAAATTTGAACGACTCACTATTGCTCAAACATCTATTGAGTAAATCATGTACTTTGTCTAGGTCAGATTTACTTACTTGCGGGTCAATTAGCTTAATCATTACGATATTTACTCCAAAATAGTTGTTAATTTGTGATTACTGCGCTTGGCTTAATTGAAACAGGAACCGATATTCAAGAATAAGTTGGGACAACTCTCAGCGATTATCAAACGTCTCTTTACAAAGCCATTAAAGCGCAGCGTTTTTTCTGAATACTTCCACATATCTAAACGAGATATGCAGTCAGAAATTACTCTGGTTTAACAGCGTTGAAACATTTGCGATCGAACTGAATTAGCCCCTAATCGAGTAATACGATAAGGCTGGCCTTTTTTCGAGCTAATGAGTTTCTTGCTTTTTAAGCGTTTGAAGATATCAAGCGTACAGTTAGACAGTACGGCTCCGTCACGGGTATAGCAGACAACTTCAAGGACTTTGCCTTTTTCACGGCAATAGTGAATTTCGCCACCAAGTGCGAGTACGTGTAAAACGCGTTGATCGTTTTTAGATATGTTCACTGGAGTAATCCCATTTTTTACAATTGCAAAGAATTACCACCTATCAAATAATGAAGGCGGGTATTTGGCTTTTTAAATGTTCTCTAGTCGCTTTGGACTATGAACGTGCAATTGTTCGGGACTCTAGCAAAAACTCTCCAGTGAAATTAGAAATGAAATAAATCGCGGCAACTGTAGAAGTGGAATAACAGAATGTCAATCAAAAACGCAGTTACCCCCGTCGATACATGTGGGATCATTACATAAGCCAGCCTCGTCCTTGGTGAGAAAATGTATCCCATTAGATTGCTTACTTCACATTATTGATAGGTTTAACTAAAACAGAATGGGGCAAATCCGAGTCACAACTATATATCAATATTAGCCATTCATTCACTAAACAGTAGATCCTTCCAAACAGCCAAAGATATGCATCGCCCAAGGTAAAAATTCAGGACAGAATTTTTAGGTTTTCGGCGTCGGGAACGCCTAAAACCGACCGGACCACACCAGCAGACTAAAGCGCCTTTCTGGTTACTCTTTGGTAAGACAAAGAGTAACTGGACCGCTTATCGCAAAGTGAAAGAAAACGGCAGACTACTAAGCGGGACATACCTACTAACCAAGTCACCGAATCAAAAAAAACAAAAACCAAGATTCCCCGCCTTCGCGTGGAATGACAAAGGTTGAGTCTATCGTTCAGAAGCACATGAGTAGCAAATCATCACGATAAGGCAAAGAGTAACTGGACCGCTTACACCAAGCAAAAGAGAGCGACAAACTACTAAGCGGGACATACCCACTCACTAAGTCACCGAATCAAAAAACAAAAACCAAGATTCCCCGCCTTCGCGTGGAATGACAAAGTTTGAGTCTATCGTTCAAAAGCGCATGAGTAGCAAATCATCACGGTAAGACAAAGAGTAACTGGACCGCTTACACCAAGCGAAAGAAAGCGACACACTACTAAGCGGGACATACCTATCCAGCAAGCTAAGCATCACGGTTATTTAACTTATTTAACCGCTTCTCCACTTCCTTTTTCTCCCAGTCATAACCCAAGAAATTAAACGGCTCAAATGCCTTAATCGCATGTGAAACGATAAAGATCCCCCAGCCTAAAGCGGGATAAATTGCCCAAAGATCCTCTGTACCAGCCACGAAATTAATAACAAACAATAGGCATATTACCGACAAGTAGTGAGTTAGGTGAGAATAAAACTCTTTGATTTTCTTTACTTGAGCCAGTACATGTTCCTGCTGCTCGGTTGTGTGCATTGCTTGATTCATTTTATTACCCTTTCATTTAACGTTGTCGTTTGATGCGGTAATAATAATTGAAGTTATGGCGTCAAAAATTCCTGTGCGACGAATTGCCGGAAATAGGAGATGAAGTGTCGATAACTAGGATAAAGCGCCTACGCGGGAATAATAAAATTTGAGTCTAGCACCCCAAAATGACCTAGCCGATACAACTACAACACTAGGTAAAAATGCAGGACAGCATTTTTAGGTTTTCGGCGTCGGGAACGCCTAAAACCGACCGGACCACACCAGCAGACTAAAGCGCCTTTCTGGTTACTCTTTGGAAAGACAAAGAGTAACTGGACCGCTTACACCAAGTGAAAGAAAGCGGCAGACTACTAAGCGGGACATACCCACTCACTAAGTTACCGAATCAACAAAAGCCAGATTCCCCGCCTTCGCGTGGAATGACAGAGTTTGAGTCTTGTGCGCGAAAGCGAGAGAATGACAAAGTTTGAGTCCAACATAAAAAAATGGCCATTCACCACCGTGAACAGCCACCTCTTCAACAAAGACAAACCTTAATTAAGCATTAAGAATAAAATCTTCAATCACTACCGCTACACCATCTTCGTCGTTGCTAAGGGTAATATGATTCGCCAACGCTTTAATATCATCCGTTGCGTTACCCATCGCGACGCCAAGACCGGCGTACTTAATCATATGGTGATCGTTACCTGCATCACCCATACAAATCACTTCACTTGCATCAAAACCTAGATGCTCGGCAAGCATGGCAACGCCAGTGCCTTTGTTACTATTGGCATTCATGATTTCAAGGAAGAATGGCGCGCTTTGCACTACGGTGTATTGCTGGTAAAGCTCCGCTGGTAGTTGTTCAATCGCACCCGTTAGGATTGATGCTTCTGCCACCATCATAACTTTGATGATCTCTTCATCATCAGAAAGCTCAGTGAAATCCATCACGGTGCTTGGTACGCCGTTGATATCAGATTCGTGCTTGGTGTACGGATTATCCGCTTCTGTGATCAAACCGCGCTCAGGTGAGAAAGCATGCACAAATGTACCTAAATCACGAGCGAGGCTGGCGATATTTTTTGCATCCAATCCGGTTAGAATTTGTTTGCGAATCACCTCTTTGCTCGCTACGCGCTGTACCAATGACGCGTTGTAGCTCAACACGTAATCTTGATCGCTGTGCATTTCCAGCTCAGACAATGAGGTCAGCATACCTTCTAGAGGTCGGCCGGATGCAAGCACCACGACCACGCCTTTATCACGCGCGGCTTGAATGGCTTGCTTGGTACGAGGGGTGATGGCTTTTTGCGAGTTAAGCAGTGTGCCATCCATATCTAAGGCAACCAGTTTGTACATGTGAAATTCCATGGCTAACGACAAATTTTGATAGCGCATCTTAAAGAATTTTTGTGACTAACTCGACAACAATTGATGACAAAATAACAAATTCTCACCCAAGATTGATGCCTATCAACAGTCCTCACCATAGATAGCACTGGCTAAATCGTAAACGGCGATAAGCGCAGTTGATAAAAGTCCTTCACGCTGGTGTCTTGCTGCAATTGCTGTAAAGATTCAACCAAGATTTGCATCGACACCAATAGCTGATAGCTCTGATCCGCTTGCGGCTGACTAAACGCAATTTGCAGCGGAGAGCTCCCCTCAAAGCCATACAAATAGTGCTGTAGTTGCTGCTGCAACTGGCGTAACACAATGGCATGATGTCGGTTATCTTCGCTAATCATGCTGGTATCGAGCAATTTGGTCATCTCAGCTATCGAGCGTTGAATCAATCTATCGATACCCGCATGGAAACTACTTTGCTGCCATTGACGATAGCTGTCAGCAAATGCGCGATAATGCAAACACAAGCTATAGGCTCGAGCGATCAACTGTTCGGCTTCGGCTTTATCCAGTTCTGGATACATCTGCCAATTGATCACATTAATCGCCGCCTCTGCACCCGCCACTGCTTTGACCGCAACGGGACTAACAAAGGTTACCCAGGGTTGACGTTGCGAGGTTAATAAACTTTGTAAGTTTGCCTGCAAGCTGCGACGAAAATGCCCTAATTGACGCAAAAATACGCGCTCTGGGTTGGCTGAAAACACCCCATGATTGACAAAGAAAATCACCAACATGCCAAAGGTAAACAGCATTAACACCAGTAGCGAATATTGAATGTCATAAGTGGGCGTCAGTTGCATCGCACTGTTGGTCATCAACACTAAGTTCATCGTGCCAAGTAAGCGATGGAAAATCTGCTGCGGCTGATTGAAGACAAACCAAATCACAAAGCTGTTGATAAAGTAAAAGCCTCCTAGCTGCCAGATTTCACTAAAGTGCGGCAAAATGAAGATGTATTGCAGCAACACAACGCCCGCCCAACCGAGCATGTAAAACAGCAATGAGCGAGTACTCGCAAACGGCATCGACAGCACTACAGCACCAAAAGCGCCACCAAACAGAACAATCATCGGTCCACCGGGTGTTGGTACATAGAGCCACAGTGCCATTGAGATCCACAACATGATGGAGACTTTAAGCGCATTAATCGCGCGCTCAGGATCAATACTCAACCATGGGCGCTTTTGAGCACTCAGGTTGGCTTGAAACTGGGTTTTCTCTTCTTGTTCAGTAGCCAATGAATGATGCGTAAAACCCAGCGCCTCCAGCAAGGTAGCGTGCATTTTATGATGGTAAGCGTCCATTTGATTGAGGATCTTCTCCATCGCCCTTAGCGCGCCATGAGAATGCCCCGCATCATCAGGTTGTGGCTGTAGATCAATACTCGCTGCGACTGGGTTATCTAATTTCTCTGCCAACTGGTCATACTCAAGCCAAGAGTCTTGAGCAAGGCGAATTTGTAGCAACGTAGATGCTCGCTGAGCACGCAGCAACAAATGGTCGAGCACTCGCTTAATTTCATCTTGCTGAGTTTGACTGAATGGCTTATCGACTAAGCGAGTCGCTTCATACAAATGACCGCAAAGCAAAGTCCACTGATTTTGCTGTTTCAGCAGTTGCTGCCATTTTTGCTCTGCACTGCTTAACTCATAGCTGTCCGCCATCGCCGCATGGATCAAGTCTTCTAAACGACTTAAGCGTTTAATACTGTTACCTAACGAGTAATCACGGCGTAGATGCCCCGTTTGCTCCAAGTCTGAGATGATTTCAGCCACTAATGCTGCTTGCTGATCAAAGTAACTTTGCAGCGTTTGCAGTAATAGCGTGCGGCTTGATGCCGGCCACAACAAACTGAACACCAGAGAAAAACAGACCACGCCAAGAATCGTTTCTTGAATACGTAACACCGCAACAGTGAATGTTTGCGTGCCAGAGAAGCCGCCCATCACCATCACTAACGTAGCGACCATCATCGCGATAGACCAAGCGTAACCGTTACGAGGGTTAGTTTGGTGATAAACACAAAGCGCGGCAAACAGGCTATAGCAAACGAGTAATTCGATTGGCTGCTGGGCATAGAGCCCAATCATAACAAACGCGACCAACACACCAAAAAAAGTGCCGACGATACGTTGGCGTCCTTTCTTGAGTGAGTGACCGGTTGACTCTGTCACCGCCATCACCACAACAGAGAATGCCGCCCAGTACGGCTTCTCCCAACCTAACCAAAGCGCACTGACGATAGCTAACGTCAGTGCTAAAGCCACTTTGAGCGGCAATCGATACCGAAGACCAACCATCATGCTTACTCCGCAAGATTAGCGATGAGTGACTCCAAATCGAGCTGAGGGTGTTTGTGAATCACAATGGTGGCACTTGAGCCAACACGCAACTGTATATCGCTAGGTAGCGTTTCTAAACGTACGCGCACAGGAATGCGTTGCGCCAGTCGAATCCATTGAAAAGTCGGGCTAACATTGGGTAGCAGCGAAACACCGGTACTGCCATCTTTATGTGCAATGCCGTAGCCAATGCTGTCCACTTGCGCTTGCAAAGGCTGACCGTGATAGGACATCAAAGTAACCGTGGCTGGCGCACCAGAAATCACATCATTGATATCGGTCTCTTTGAAAAAGCCTTCAATCCAGAAGCTATTTTTATCCACCAAAGCAACCATCGGCTGGTTCGCCACCACTTGGCTACCAACGCGCAGATTCAAGTTGGTGATGTAACCATCCACTGGCGCCGTAATTTGGGTAAAGCTTAAGTTCAGTTGCGCCTCTTCAAGTGCGGCTTTCGCCACCGTCACACCCGCTTTAGCCGACTCAACCGCATTGGCTTGTTGTGTCAGCATCAGTTGTGAAATCGAGCCCGGCTGCTTACGAGCAAGAGAATGCCCGCGATGAGATTCATCCGTGGCACGTTTCAATAATGTCTCTGCCTGAACAAGGCTTGCCTGTGCTTTGGCAAGCGCCGCTTGATAAGTTCGCGGATCGACTTCGAACAACAGTTGCCCAGCTTTGACTTCGCTGTTGTCGCTCACATGAATCGCAACTAATGGTCCGGTGACACGTGGGGTGACTTGCACAATTTGCGCGCGTACTTGCCCATCACGCGTCCAAGGATTGGTGATGTACTGCTGATACTTCCAACCGATCGCCATTAGCGCCAATACGACAATTAAACCGGTTACAAAAACTCGCTTCTTCACTGTTTCACTCTCACTTAATCAACTAGGAAAAACAAACGTACCAATCAGCACGGTATAAATAATCGCCATCGACATCTCGACCAATGGCGGGCTGACAACATAGCGATGCCAACGCAAGCGATTGAGAAGCCGCGTAGTCAGTGAGGTACAAATAACACCGAAGAAACCCGCCACTAATAACGGTGGCAAATAGATATCTCCAATGGCAATTTCTTGGGGAATAGCAATGAGCAATGCAGAGCCTCGCAGGGAAATTAAAATCGGGTTGGAACACAATCGGAATGATTTCGACGTGATGTTAATCACAAATAACCGAGAGATAAATGCACGCAAAGGGATTACACTAACAACCAATAGTTTCGAATAAAGATGGCTAAAAACCACTTTTGGTTTTTAATGGAGGCGATATGGATCGAATTACCAGCATGGAAATTTTTGTACGTGCGGTACAACTTGGCTCCTTTGCCGCCGTTGCGGACGAACGTGGCATTAGCGCACAAATGGTCGGCAAACATGTTCGAGGCTTAGAGGCAGGGCTAGGCACTAAGCTGCTGGCTAAATCGACCCGTTTTCAAAAGGTCACTGCCGCAGGAGAACGCTACTACCAACGCTGTTTAACTATCCTAGCTGAGCTCAAAGCCGCAGAAGAAGACATCTACCGCAACATGAACGAGCCCAGTGGCACGCTTAAGATTTGCACTGGTGTGAATGTTGGCATCAAAGTATTAGCGCCAAGCCTTGCACGCTTTATGCAGCGCTACCCAAAGTTAGAGATTGATCTGGTGGTCGACAATCGCCTGCCTGATATTAAGAAAGATGGCTTTGAAGTGATTTTCCGCGACAAAGTGGATGGCTATGAAAACCTCATCGCCCACAAACTAAAAAGCTTTGAGATGATTGTCTGTGCCTCACCTGAGTATTTGCAGCAGCACGGCACACCAAACCATCCAGATGAGTTAAGCGATCACCAATGTTTACAATCGAGCTTGCTCTATTTAAACCATAACTGGAGCTTTTTTGATGGTAAACAACACTTTAAGCCCGAGGTATCCTCTAAACTCACCATCAATAGCGGTCAAGCGATGATGAGCGCAGCGATTGAGGGCGCAGGCATTACGATGCAACCTATCTTTCAAGTCAATAATGCGCTAAAAGATGGGCGCTTGATTCAAGTTCTCGCGGATTATCAATTGCCAGAGGTTAGCCTATACATGATTTACCTGCCCTCTTTACGCAATACCGCCAGATTGACCTTGCTTAAAGAGCATCTACAACAAACCCTAAAACAATACGTATAAACGGTTCCTAAGCTCTCGGAGCAAAAGGGATACACTAGGATTATAAACATGGCATATACAGTGCTGGATGTCGCTCAATGGGCGCGCGCTGAACACTTCAAGTTTTACCAAGGCTTTAGCCACCCTTGGTACAATATCTGTAGCAACCTCGATGTCAGTGAGCTTTATCGATACTGTAAGCAGCACGGACATCGATTCTTCCATGCTTATCTCTATCTAACTCAGCAGGCGCTTAATAAGAGTGAACCTATGGCAACGCGCTTGGTTGGGGATGAAGTGCGCATCTACTCACCGATGCATGTTAGCGTCGCGATTCTTGCTGACGATGATACGGTGCGTTTTTGTGACCTGCCTTATCAACCTAAGTTCGCGGATTTCTGCCACAGCGCTACTGAAACCGAGCAGAGAGTGAAAAACACGCCGTTCATTTTAGAGCAGTTTATTGGTCAAGAGATGTTGCAAAACACCATTCATCTGACGGTTCTGCCATGGGTTGATTTCACCAGTATGAGCCATGCACGAGATACCAACTTTCCCGATAGTGTGCCTAAAATGGCGTATGGTAAGTTAACCCAAGAAGGTGAAGGTTGGCGTATGCCACTATCACTTGAAGTGCATCATGGTTTGATGGATGGTTTGCATGTCGGTCAGTTCATTCATACCCTGCAATCGCTATTCAATAATCCTCAGTTGCTCGACGACAACTCTGATGGCTAATTCTGGCAAATAATGCCGGCAACCAATACTCGAAAATCACGCTTATAAATGGGATCTCAGATGAGCAATAAGTGACAATGTCACTTAATCTAGTACTTTATGCATCATCTCTAGATCCCATTGCTGACCTTGGAATTGACATATTCCCTGCTCAACCTTTGTGGTAGTAAAACCCAGCGACTGATAACAACGTTTTGCCACTTGATTGTGACTAAACACCGCAAGAGACAATGAAGTGGCATTAAACTCACTTTGCGCATTTTGCATCAATTGTGTCAGCATCACTTGCGATAACTGCTGACCACGAAATTCTTTGCTGATAAATACGCGGCAGATCTTAAAGCTATTGAGAGATTCTCGATACAGCTCTACATACCCCGCGTTGGCTTGATCAACGCAAAACAGATAAGCATAAACGTCAGGGTTGGCGCAGTGTTCATCCAACTGCTGTTGAGTCAGTGGAAAACAGAATTTAGGACCACCCCAAAGGTAATTGAGCTCATCGCTATCAATCCAATCAACTAGACACTGATAATCCGTTACAGTGAAGGCTCTAAGTTGGGTGCGTATGGTTTTCATCCTTAGCGTTTTTGGCTCAAGTAATGACTCAAATAATCTTGCGCATCACCAAGCGAGTCAGATAGCGTTTGGCGATTTTGCGTATTGCCTCTCGCCACGCAATGTAAGTGAACTTCTCTTAATGCTGGCAACAAATAGTTCTGCTCATCAACATTCATCGCAGCAGCTTGCTGAAGCTCATCAAGTCGCGATTTGACTAACTTTTTCAACTGACCATATTCCGCCGAGATAACGGTAAGATCCATATCCGTGAGTGTCAGTTTGTCCATCACTCGGTCAAATTTAGACTTGAGTTCGGTTAACTCGTTAAGCACCGCATTTTCTTTAGACATCAAATAAAGCTCCTAATTTAGGCAAAACTTATATGAGCATGAAAGCCCCCAAGCAACAATAGAACAGCTTAAATTATTCAATAACTTACATAATAAAATCTCAATTCAGAGATCTTCATCAATATTTGCAAACCGTAAACGCAAGATGAATTCCTTGCTGTTTTTCGTCAAGGCGCAAACCAAACTCATACCTACCTTTCCGCCGCCGCCAACACAAAACTAGACGACTGGTCTAATTGATTGTATGGTATTGGGCATGAACGCAAAAACCAACGACACGCGCCAACATATCTTAGAGGTTGGCTATCGGCTTATCGTCAACAAAGGCTTTACCGCAGTCGGCTTATCCGAGCTGCTCAAAGCGGCTGATGTACCTAAAGGTTCCTTCTATCACTACTTCAAATCCAAAGAGCAATTTGGTGAAGCGCTGATCGAAGAGTACTTCCGTAGCTACTTGCAGCGAATTGATGTCTTGTTCAGCAACCCTGAACTGCCCGCTTACCAACGCCTAATTAACTACTTCTCAATGTGGCTAGAAGTAAACAACGGTGTCTGCAATGCCAATAAATGCTTGGTGGTGAAATTAAGCGCCGAAGTCTCCGATCTTTCCGATGCAATGCGTATCTCACTCGCGCGAGGTGCATCGCAAATCATTCAGGCACTCGAAAATTGTATTGAGCAAGGGATCCAAGATGGCTCTATTGACGTATCAAACAGTAATCAGATTGCTTCCCAGCTGTATCAACAGTGGTTAGGCGCGAGCCTGCTTAACAAACTGATGCCTGATCAAACCCACCTTGAGCTAAGTTTGATCGCCACACAACAGCTATTAAAAGCTTAAAACCCTCCCGCCAAAACCTCAGATTGATTGGCGGGATTTTTTTGCACCGAACACTAGACGACTGGTCTATTTTTAAAGTGAGTAACATGGAGAAGAACAACATGACCGACCCAGTAAATCGCCGTATCGTCCTCGCCTCTCGCCCGGTTGGGGCACCGACTGCCGAAAACTTTCGCCAAGAAAATGTCGCGCTGCCAAACCCAAATGACGGCGAAATTCTACTGCGCAGTGTCTACCTCTCTCTTGACCCATACATGCGCGGACGTATGAATGATGCCAAATCATACGCCGATCCTGTCACGATTGACGAGGTGATGGTTGGTGGCACAGTCTGTCAGGTAGTGGAAACTAAGCATAACAACTTTGATAAAGGTGAGTGGGTACTCGCTTATACCGGTTGGCAGGACTACGGCATCTCTAATGGCGAAGGATTAATTAAGCTAGGTATGCATCCAAGCCATCCTTCATACGCGCTGGGCGTTATGGGTATGCCAGGTTTTACTGCCTATATGGGACTGTTAGATATCGGTCAGCCAAAGCAAGGTGACACATTAGTGGTTGCTGCTGCAACGGGCGCTGTGGGCTCTATGGTGGGTCAAATCGGCAAGCTTAAGGGCTGTCGCGTTATTGGCGTAGCTGGCGGCGAAGAGAAATGCCGCTATGCGGTTGAACAACTTGGCTTTGATCATTGTATCGACCACAAAGCCGACGACTTTGTCGAGCAACTCGCCGCTGCATGTGAGAGCGGCATTGATATCTATTATGAGAACGTTGGCGGCAAAGTGTTTGATGCTGTATTACCACTACTCAACACTGGCGCGCGTATTCCTCTATGTGGCTTGATTTCACAATACAACGCCACCGCGCTACCTGACGGTCCAGATCGCATGTCGATGCTGATGGCGCAACTGCTGATCAAGCGCATCAAGATGCAAGGCTTTATCATCTTTGATGACTACGCACACCGCTACGGCGAGTTCGCGGCTGATATGTCGAAATGGCTAGCAGAGGGCAAAATTCACTACCGTGAGCATCTTGTAGAAGGGCTGGAAAATGCGCCCCAAGCATTCATCGGTCTGCTAGAAGGTAAGAACTTTGGTAAGCTCGTTATCCAAACCAATCAACCACTTTAGATTGGAACAGCGCGCATAAAAAAGGGTCGACACTGTCGACCCTTTTGCTTAGCTGTTAGCTAAAGATTATTTCGCTTCAGCTTTTTCCAATTTGCTTTGGCGGTACTCTTCGCGCTCACGCTTACTAAACATGCGTTCAACCACGACGAAGAATAGCGGTACAAAGAAGATGCCTAGGAAGGTAGAACCCACCATGCCACCTAGTACACCAGTACCGATAGCGTTTTGTGCACCAGAACCTACACCCGAGCTGATTGCTAGTGGCACAACACCTAGACCGAACGCTAGTGATGTCATTAGGATCGGACGTAGACGAACACGCACAGCGTGCAGTGTTGCATCACGTAGGCTTGCACCTTTCTCGTAGTACTCTTTAGCAAACTCAACGATTAGGATCGCGTTCTTAGTCGCTAGACCAACAGTCGTTAGAAGACCTACTTGGAAGAATACGTCGTTTGGCAGACCACGCGCGTTCATCGCGATGATGGCACCGATAACACCTAGAGGCACAACCAGAATTACCGCGATAGGCACTGACCAGCTCTCGTATAGCGCCGCCAATACTAGGAATACAACTAGGATTGATAGAGCGTAAAGCGCTGGCGCTTGGTTACCAGATAGACGTTCTTCATAAGATAGACCGTTCCATTCGATACCAAAGCCCGTTGGCAGTTTCGCCGCCATGTTTTCGATGTCGGTCATCGCCGCACCCGTACTGTAACCAGGAATTGGCGCACCTTGGATGTTCACCGCTGGTAGACCGTTGAAACGCTCTAGACGTGGTGGACCATATTCCCATGAACCGGTTGCGAATGCAGAGAATGGCACCATCTCACCCATGCTGTTACGTACGAACCACTTATCAAGGTCTTCTGGTTGCATGCGGTATTGATCTTCACCTTGCACCATTACTTTCTTGATACGACCACGGTCGATAAAGTCGTTCACGTAAGAGCCACCCCACGCAGAAGCCAACACAGAGTTTACTTCAGCAATGTTTAGGTTAAGCGCACGCAGTTTAGAATGGTCGATGTGCAATTGGTAAATTGGCGCATCTTCTTGACCATTTGGACGAACACCGACAAGGTTCGGATCTTGCGCTGCCATACCTAGCATTTGGTTACGAGCGGCAATTAGCGCATCATGACCATGACCACTACGGTCTTGTAGGTAGAAGTCAAAACCACCTGCTGTACCCAGTTCCATTACCGCTGGCGGTACAAACGCAAATACCATCGCTTCTTTGATCTGCATGAATGCGCCCATTGCGCGACCCGCTACAGATTGAACGTCAGTACCTGGCTCGGTACGCTCATCCCATGGTTTAAGGTTGATGAACGCCATACCCATGTTTTGACCCATACCAGCAAAGCTGAAGCCCGCTACGGTAAACACAGATTCTACAGAGGCTGCTTCTTGGGTATTTAGGTAGGTTTCCATCTTATCCAGCACTTTCAGCGTACTTTCTTGCGATGAGTTTGCTGGCAGAATTGCTTGAGCAAACATTACGCCTTGGTCTTCATCTGGAAGGAAGGCGGTTGGCATGCGCAAGAATAGGTAACCGGTACCGATAGTGATCGCGATAAACACCAAGAACATACGACCAGTACGTTTGATGATGCTCGCTACACCTGATTCGTAACGGTTAGTACAGCTATCGAACCAACGGTTAAATGCACCGAAGAAGCCTTTATCTGTGTAAGCGTGACCTTTCTCAACTTGCTTAAGCATAGTTGCACAAAGTGCTGGTGTCAGAATCATCGCCACCAGTACCGATAGCGCCATCGCAGATACGATAGTGATCGAGAACTGACGGTAGATAACACCGGTCGAACCTGACATAAATGCCATTGGAACGAATACCGCAGATAACGTTAGACCGATACCAATCAGTGCACCAGTGATCTGGTCCATAGACTTACGCGTCGCTTCAAGCGGCGTACAGCCTTCTTCTGACATGATACGTTCAACGTTCTCTACTACAACGATGGCGTCATCCACCAGAAGACCGATGGCGAGTACCATCGCAAACATCGTCAGCATGTTTACTGAGAAGCCTGCTGCCGCCAAGATACCGAATGTACCTAGCAGTACAACCGGAACCGCGATCATCGGGATAAGCGTAGCGCGGAAGTTCTGCAAGAATAGGTACATGATAACGAATACCAGTACGATCGCTTCTAGCAGTGTCTTCACCACACCTTCAATCGAGCTACTAACGAATGGCGTAGTATCGAATGGTACAACCATTTCTAGACCTGGTGGGAAGAACTCTTCCAGCTCAGACATACGTTCAAGAACGGCGTCTTTAGTGTCTAGTGCGTTCGCGCCACTCGCTAGCTGAATTGCGATACCTGACGCGGCTTTACCATTATAAAGACCTTCGATCATGTAGCTTTCAGCGCCTTTTTCAACTTTGGCTACATCGCTTAGTAATACTTTTGCACCTGTAGTATCAGACTTCAGCACAATGTTGCTGAACTCTTCAGGCGTTTGCAGTAACGATGACGATGAAATCGTTGCGTTAAGCTGCTGACCTTGCACAGATGGCGCAGCACCCAACTGACCTGCAGAAACCTGAGCGTTTTGCTCACGAAGCGCATTGATTATGTCGTTAGTAGTGAGGTTGTATTGATTCAATTTCAGTGGGTCGAGCCAAATACGCATTGCGTACTGAGCACCGAACAACTGAATATCACCTACACCTGCCACACGGCTGATCGGGTCTTGAATGTTAGATGCTACGTAGTCCCCGATATCGGCTTTATCCATGCTGCCATCTTCAGATACGAAGGCGACAACCATCAAGAAACCACTACCCGCTTTGTTTACGCTTACACCCTGAGCCTGCACTACTTGAGGTAGCAAAGGCATTGCCAATTGCAGTTTGTTCTGCACTTGTACTTGGGCGATATCAACATCAGCTTCTGCGTTAAACGTTAGCTTGATTGATGCGTTACCAAAACTGTCACTCTCAGAGCTGATGTAACGTAAGTGGTCAAGACCAGTCATACGTTGCTCAATAACCTGGGTTACTGAGTCTTCTACTGTCTTCGCTGACGCACCTGGGTAGTTAGCACTTACTACTACCGTTGGTGGCGCAATTGTTGGGTATTGCGATACAGGAAGAGCAAAAATCGACAGCGCACCTGCAAGCATGATGATGATTGCAATCACCCATGCAAAGATCGGTCGATCGATAAAATAACGAGCCATTATGAATCCCTATTAGCTTGCTTTAGCATCGCTGATCAGTGACGGAGCAACCGCAGCTCCTGGACGGATTTTTTGTAATCCTTCCACAATGATCTTATCGCCTTCTTTCAAACCAGAAGTAATTAGCCATTGGTTATCAATTGCTTCCGCAGTCGTTACGATGCGAGATTCAACTTTGTTGTTTGCATCCACAACCATAGCGATAGCTTGACCACGTGGGTTACGAGTAATTGATTTTTGTGGCACTAGAATCGCTGCTGGATCGGTACCAACCGTGATGATTGTGCGTACAAACATACCAGGAAGTAGAATACCTTCTGGGTTCGGGAACTCTGCACGTAGCGTTACTGCACCTGTGGTTTCATTGACGGTTACTTCAGCAAACTTCATTGAACCTTGGTGAGGGTAAACCGTGCCATCTTCCAGAATCAGACGTACTTGCGCTGATTCAGGCTGCTGTAGCTGACCACTTGCAATACGTTGCTTTAAACGCAGCATTTGTGTGCTTGATTGCGCGATATCAACATTGATTGGATCAAGTTGAGAAATCTTCGCTAGCGCTTGTGGCTGGTTAGCCGTAACTAGCGCACCAGGCGTCACGCTCGATTTTCCAATTTGACCAGAAATAGGCGCTTGCACTTTTGTGTAAGCTAGGCTGATTTCAGCGTTATTGATTGCCGCTTTAGCCACAGCTACACTTGCTTTCGCTTCAAGGTATGCAGCTTCCGCTTGATCGAAATCTTGTTGGCTGATTGCTTTTGTTTTCAACAGCTCTTTAAAACGCTTCGCCGTCGCACCTGTTGATGCTAACGCTGCTTCAGCGCGTTTTAGTTCTGCTTTAGTACTAATCAGTGCCGCTGCATAAGTTGCATCATCAATTTGGTACAGAGATTGACCTTGTTCTACATAACCACCTTCGGTAAAGCTACGTGCAAGCACGATACCGTTTACCTGTGGACGAACTTCGGCTTCCATATACGCTCGGCTGCGACCAGGCAATTCCATCGTAATTGCTTGTGGTTGGCTTTTCAGTTCGATGATATTAACCGGAACAGCCGGTGGTGTTTGGTCTTGAGATGCCGCATGTGACGACATGTCACAACCAGACAACCACAATGCAAGCGAAATTGCAGATGCAATCCTAAGTTTGTTGTTCATTTAATCTCCATTGAAAAATTTCAACTTAACGCAGATCGTTACCCTAAAAATGGAATTGTGTTAATCGCCAAATAGGCAAAACACACCCAATGTAAGAGTGCTTTATTTATAAAATTTGAAAACCACCCTTCTAGTGAAAAGGCGTTTACTATCCAGGTGGTAAATAACGCAGGTAATATGCCACAAATAGTGGGATCAATGTAGAGAAAAATATCGAATTAATAAATAATTTTTCTAGAACAAGTAACCAATTCTTACCATTAGCCATTTTTCTTGTGTTGATTAAAATATTTTATTTACTGCCATTTAATTTTATTTTACATAAACAAAACAAATAGATCTGAGCAACACTTTCATAAAACAAATCAAAATAGTCATTACCCCCTTCAGAGACACCTGACTATCGTCATATAAATCATACACATAAACAAACGCCCTCATAAATAGCACTTTCCAACCAGCCGTGCATTCGCTCAACATGCAAACAATACTGGGCTAATTACCAAACATAATGAGTAAAATATTTGTTAATAACAAAAGAATTTAATTATTGCATTTTAAGAAAAAACGTGAGCAATTGACGGTGAAATTTTTATTCTATTCCGATAAGAGAGAATGGGTATTGATAACCATTTTATTAAAGTGAGATGAAGAATCTTGCTATCAAAAAATGGATTATTTCAACTGTTATTTTTTAAATAGTAAATCGATAACGCTATTCTTAGCGCTTATTTGCTGCTTTCTACCATCAATGTCATCTTTCATTTCCTTTGATTAAGCTGAGCTGCGAAAAGAAAACAAAAAGAGCAACTCACCGAGTTGCTCTTTCAACCATATCAATTTTTCAGCGCTAACTTCTCAGCACGCGTTCAATTTCACTGATGCTGGTTGGGTCATCAATCGTAGATGGTACGGTGTAGGATTCGCCATCAGCGATTTGGCGAATCGTGCGACGCAAAATCTTACCGGAACGGGTCTTGGGTAGACGCTCGACCACTAAGGCATGCTTAAAGCAGGCTACTGCGCCAATCGAGTCGCGCACTTTACTGACTAACTCACCTTCCAGCTCTAACGAGTCAATGCTCACGCCATCTTTGAGCACCACAAAACCAAGCGGAAGCTGCCCTTTAAGCTCGTCATGGATACCCACGACCGCACACTCTGCAATTGCAGGGTGTCCGCCAACAATCTCTTCCATTTCACCGGTAGATAAACGGTGACCGGCAACGTTGATTACGTCATCAATGCGCCCCATGATGAATAGGTAACCTTCTTGATCAAAATAGCCACCGTCTCCAGAAACATAATAACCTGGGAACTGGCTGAGATAACCCGTTTCAAAGCGATCGTGGTTGCGCCATACCGTAGGTAGGCAGCTTGGTGGCAGTGGACGCTTGAGTGCAACAAAGCCTTGTTGATTCGCTGCCACAGGCTCACCTAACTCGTTGAGGATTTCAACCTGATAACCAGGAATTGGCTTAGTTGCCGAACCTGCTTTAACTGGCATGAGCTCGACACCGGTTGGGTTACCCGCAATTGCCCAGCCAGTTTCCGTTTGCCACCAGTGGTCAATCACCGGCTTGTTCGCTTTACTCTCGACCCATTCTAATGTTGGCGGATCGAGGCGCTCACCCGCCATAAAGATCGCTTTGAGTGAAGACAAGTCGTACTGCTTGAGGCAATCGCCATCGGGATCTTCTTTCTTGATTGCGCGAAATGCCGTTGGCGCTGAAAACAGAGCATCAACCTGGTACTCTTCGCACACTCGCCAAAATGCACCAGGATCTGGCGTGCGTACTGGTTTACCCTCATACAAAATCGTTGTGCAACCATGGATCAGTGGTGCGTAGACAATATAAGAGTGACCCACAACCCAGCCCACGTCCGACGCTGCCCAGAAAACACCATCTTGCGGGATATTGTAGATAGTAGACATGGAATACTTCATCGCAACGGCATGACCGCCATTATCACGTACAACGCCTTTAGGCTTACCCGTGGTGCCTGAGGTATAAAGGATATAAAGCGGATCAGTCGCAAGCACAGGGACACAAGCGTGAGGAAGCGCGGCTTGGAACGCTTGCTGCCAATCGATATCTCGCTCTTGAGTCAATTCAGCTGGGCACTGAGGACGCTGCAACACAAATACTTTCTCAGGCTTCCAGCGGCTATCCATGATCGCTTTATCGACCATCGGTTTGTAGGGGATCACTTTATTGACCTCAATCCCGCACGAAGCAGTTAACACGACTTTTGGCTCAGCATCTTCAATGCGCACAGCCAATTCATTTGGAGCAAAGCCACCAAATACCACCGAATGAATAGCACCAAGGCGAGCACAAGCCAGCATTGCCATCGCCGCTTCTGGGATCATCGGCATATAGATCACCACACGGTCCCCTTTTGTCACACCTTGCTCCGCCAGCATGCCCGCGATTCGTGCCACTTGATCGCGCATTCCTTGGTAAGTGTAACTTTGTTTAGCTCCCGTCACTGGCGAGTCATAAATCAGCGCCGTATTTTCACCTCGCCCTTGCTCACAATGGTAATCCAGCGCCAACCAACAGGTGTTTAATACACCATCAGGGAACCACCTTTCGATGCCATTTTCATCATTAGCTAAGATCGTCTTTGGCGCTTCAAACCAATCAATCTGTTGCGCTTGCTGTTGCCAAAACTGTTCGGGTTGCTGTTTCGCCCATTGATATTGTTCTAGATATGCAGACATTTTGCTTCCTCCAGTATCCCCCTATGACTTAGCGATAAAGCAACAAGCTTTATGTGGTGTTGCTCAACCACCACAACGGCTACGCTAAATCATTGGGATATATGTCTTTCTATCGCTCCTTGCGGTTAAAGCGATATCTCAAATTCTTTTTTAGTTATTAGCTGCTCGTATTTACTCGAATACGTTGAAGGGTACACGCACGAACCCCTCCATAAGCACTCTGGCACTGCGGCTCATCGACACCTTATTGATTGTCCATTCACCACTCATTAGACTCGCCTGTGCGCCCACTTTTAGCGTGCCCGATGGGTGACCAAAGGTGACGCTACTCTTCTCACCGCCACCAGCGGCTAAGTTGACCAAGGTACCCGGTACACTGGCAGCAGACGCAATCGCCACCGCTGCCGTACCCATCATGGCATGGTGCAGCTTGCCCATTGATAACGCTCTAACATGCAAGTCAATCTCGTCGGCGGTGATGGTTTTACCACTAGAAGAGAGGCAAGTTTGCGCGGGCGAAACAAACGCAATTTTGGGCGTATGTTGGCGGCTTTTCGCTTCCTCTAAATCAGCAATCAGCCCCATTTTGAGTGCGCCGTAACTGCGGATGGTTTCAAACATCGCTAACGCTTTTTCATCGTTGTTGATCTCTTCTTGCAGCTCAGTGCCTTGGTAGCCAAGTGATTCCGCATCAATAAAGATGGTGGGAATTCCTGCGGTAATTAAGCTGGCGTTAAAAGTGCCAATCCCAGGGACATCGAGGCGATCAATCAGATTACCGGTAGGAAATAGGCTGCTGTCTCCTGCTGCCGGGTCAAGAAAGTCCACTTGGATTTCTGCGGCTGGGAAAGTCACACCATCGAGTTCAAAATCACCGGTTTCTTGCACCCGACCATCAATCATTGGCACGTGGACGATAATGGTTTTGTTGATGTTAGCCTGCCATACCCGCACCTCGGCAATGCCATTGCGAGGCAATCGCTCTGAGCTGACTAAGCCCGCTTGAATTGCAAATGGTCCGACTGCGGCGGAGAGATTGCCGCAGTTACCACTCCAATCAACAAATGGCTTGTCGATAGAAACTTGCCCAAACAGATAATCAACATCGTGATCGGGTTGCTCGCTGGCAGACACAATCACGGTTTTGCTAGTGCTTGACGTTGCGCCGCCCATGCCATCAATTTGTTTGGCATAAGGATCGGGGCTACCAATCACGCGCATCAGTAACTTGTCACGCGCTTCACCTGGATGCTGCGCTTCTGGCGGCAAGTCATTAAGGCTAAAGAACACCCCTTTACTGGTGCCGCCACGCATGTAAGTAGCAGGTACGCGAATTTGAGGTTTGGTTCGAATCATGTTCACCTCTTACTGCGCTAGGAAATCTTGAGCAAAGCGCTGCAATACGCCGCCCGCTTGGTAAACAGTGACTTCATCAGCGGTATCCAGACGACACGTCACTGCCACATCAAGCTTTTCGCCATTGGCGCGGGTGATCACCAACGCTAGGTCAGTACCCGGCGCTATATCGCCCACTACGTCGTAAGTCTCGGTGCCATCAAGGTTTAAGCTATTGCGGTTCACGCCTGGCTTAAACTGCAATGGCAACACGCCCATACCGACTAAGTTGGTGCGGTGGATACGCTCAAAACCTTCAGCAACGATGGCTTCAACGCCAGCTAAACGCACGCCTTTGGCTGCCCAATCGCGCGATGATCCTTGCCCGTAGTCTGCCCCTGCCACCACTATCAATGGTTGTTTGCGCTTCATGTAGGTTTCAATCGCTTCCCACATGCGGGTAACTTTGCCCTCTGGCTCAATGCGAGCCAGTGAGCCCTGCACCACTTCACCGTTTTCTTTGACCATTTCATTGAACAGTTTCGGGTTGGCAAAAGTAGCGCGCTGTGCGGTTAAGTGATCCCCTCGGTGAGTGGCATAAGAGTTGAAGTCCTCTTCCGGCAGCCCCATTTTCGTCAGATATTCACCGGCGGCACTACTGGCCAAAATGGCATTGGATGGCGAGAGGTGATCGGTGGTGATGTTGTCACCCAAGATAGCCAGTGGGCGCATACCTGAAAGCGTTCGCTCGCCAGCCAGTGCTCCTTCGCCCTCTTTCTGCCAATAAGGCGGGCGACGAATATAAGTACTCATTTCGCGCCAATCATACAGTGGGCTTGGGCTACGCTCAGCATCATCCAGTTTGAACATCTGAATATAAACTTGATTAAACTGCTCGGGCTTAACGTATTTACCCACCACCGCATCAATCTCTTCATCACTTGGCCAAAGATCATTGAGATAAATTGGCTCGCCCTGAGCATTCGTCCCCAGCGCATCACGCTCAATATCAAAACGAATCGTGCCCGCCAGCGCGTATGCAACCACCAGCGGTGGTGATGCAAGAAACGCCTGTTTGGCATAAGGGTGGATTCGACCGTCAAAGTTACGGTTACCCGATAGCACCGCAGTTGAATAGAGATCGCGGTCAATGATCTCTTGTTGAATCTCAGGGTCCAGCGCACCACTCATACCATTACAGGTGGTACAAGCGTAAGCAACGATACCAAAACCGAGCTTTTCCATTTCTTCCAACAGACCCGCTTCTTGAAGATAAAGCTTCGCCACTTTAGAACCCGGTGCGAACGAAGATTTAACCCAAGGCTTACGCACTAAACCCAGTTGATTGGCTTTTTTCGCCACTAAGCCTGCTGCTACCACGTTGCGTGGGTTACTGGTGTTGGTGCAAGAGGTAATCGCTGCGATGATCACTGCACCATCAGGCAGTAATCCCTCTTCTTGTTGCCATTCACTGGCAATCCCGCGCGCCGCAAGCTCAGAGGTAGGTAAACGGCGATGTGGGTTAGATGGCCCGGCCATGTTGCGCGTTACGCTTGAGAGATCGAATTCCAGTACGCGTTCATATTCCGCGCTATCCAAATCATCGGCCCACAAACCAGTCTGTTTGGCATAATTCTCTACCAAAGCAACTTGCTCATCATCACGACCAGTCAGCTTGAGGTAATTAATGGTTTGTTCATCAATGTAGAACATCCCCGCCGTCGCACCATATTCCGGTGTCATGTTGGAAATGGTTGCGCGGTCACCAATGGTTAAGTCGCGCGCGCCTTCACCAAAGAATTCGAGGTAGCTTGAAACCACACGTTCGTTACGCAGAAACTCGGTGATCGCCAGTACGATATCGGTCGCGGTTATGCCTGGTTGACGTTTACCGGTTAGCTTCACGCCGACGATATCTGGTAAGCGCATCATCGATGGACGACCTAGCATCACCGTCTCCGCTTCCAGACCACCTACACCAATCGCGATCACGCCTAGCGCGTCGACATGGGGAGTATGGCTGTCAGTACCAACACAGGTATCAGGGTAAGCAATGCCTTGTTTGGCTTGTACCACAGGTGACATCTTTTCCAGATTGATCTGGTGCATGATCCCGTTACCAGCAGGGATCACACTGACGTTTTCAAACGCGGTTTTACACCATTCGATAAAGTGGAAACGGTCTTCGTTGCGACGATCTTCAATCGCGCGGTTTTTATCAAACGCATCCGGATCAAAGCCGCCATGTTCAACGGCTAGCGAGTGATCAACGATCAACTGCGTTTCAACCACCGGGTTTACTTTGGCAGGATCGCCACCTTGTTCGGCAATCGCATCACGCAAACCGGCTAGATCGACCAAAGCCGTTTGACCAAGAATGTCATGGCAAACCACGCGAGCCGGGTACCAAGGAAAGTCGAGGTCACGCTTACGCTCAATAAGCTGCTTTAAGCTTGCTTCAAGCATGCTTGGATCACAGCGGCGCACCAGTTGCTCAGCTAGTACGCGTGATGTGTAAGGCAGTTTGCTATAAGAATTTGGGGCAATCGCATCCACCGCTTCACGGGCATCAAAGTAGTCGAGTTGACTACCCGGCAGAGGCTTGCGGTATTGGGTGTTTATTGTCATAGGGTTACTTCCAGTCTTTCACTCTTGCCACATAGCGTTTGTCAGGTTGTTAACTGCGCTGACAAACACTATGTGGTTTGAGTCACTCCAATCTTCAAAATCGTGCGAGTAACAGATACCCATCGGTATGGTTAACGTTGCTCGATTGGCACCCATTCTTGATGCTCAGGACCTGTGTAATCGGCACTTGGGCGAATGATGCGGTTATTCGCGCGCTGCTCATAGACGTGCGCAGCCCAGCCAGTCAGACGGCTCATCACAAAAATAGGCGTGAACAATTTGGTTGGAATATCCATAAAGTGGTAAGCCGAAGCGTGGAAGAAATCGGCATTGCAGAACAGACCTTTCTCGCGCTTCATGACAGATTCAACACGCTCTGAGACCGCGTAGAGATGAGTGTCACCCACTGCTTCCGAAAGCTCTTTCGACCAGCGTTTAATCAGCGCATTGCGCGGATCGCTTTCACGATAAATCGCATGACCAAAGCCCATGATCTTGTCTTTGTTCTCCAGCATGCGCATGATGTTATCTTCCGCTTCTTCTGGCGTTTGCCAGTTCTCAATCATTTCCATCGCGGCTTCATTAGCACCACCGTGCAAAGGTCCACGTAAAGTACCAATTGCGCCTGTGATGCATGAGTGCAAATCGGACAGTGTCGATGCACACACGCGCGCCGCAAACGTCGATGCGTTAAATTCATGCTCCGCATACAAGATCAATGAACAGTGCATCACTTGCTTATGTAGCTCGCTCGGCTCTTTATCTGTTAGCAGCTTGAGGAAGTAACCACCGATGGAGTCTTGCGATTGGTCTTCGGTATCAATTCGCACACCATCATGGCTAAAGCGATACCAGTAACAGATCATCGCAGGGAATAGTGATAGCAAACGCTCTGTGGCGTGCAGTTGCTCAGAGAAATCTTTTTCTTGTTCAAGGTTACCGAGAACAGAACAACCTGTGCGCATCACATCCATTGGGTGCGCATCTGCCGGAATGAGCTCCAACGCATGCTTAAGTGCTTGCGGTAAACCACGCAAGCTAAGTAGATGGGTCTTGTAAGTATCCAGCTCTTGTTGATTGGGCAAGTGACCACGTAACAAAAGATGCGCCACTTCTTCAAATTGAGCGTTATTTGCTAGGTCTGTAATATCGTAACCTCGATACGTTAGACCTGTCCCCGACTTACCGACAGTACATAGTGCAGTGCTACCAGCGCTTTGGCCACGTAGACCTGCGCCACCTAATTCATTAGTAGGCATGTTGAACTCCTTTTCGGTCTGACTCCCCTTCCTGATGGAACCTCTACTAGGTCGGGTTATCTCTGTTTTTATCTGAGTCAGACGGTTTCACGTTATTGGATGATTAAGTAATGATTTTCTTGGGCTTCCCAGTAAGTTATTTTCCTTCGGAGAAAAGCTTATCCAGCTTATCTTCGTAGTTGTGATAGTTAAGGTGGGCATAAAGCTCTTTACGCGTTTGCATCTCAGCGATTAAAGCTTCTTGGTTGCCCTCTTGAAGTAGATGCTGATAAACGTTTTCAGCCGCTTTATTCATCGCGCGGAATGCGCTAAGTGGGTAGAGCACCATATCTACATTCGATTCTGCTAATTCTTCACAGCCATAGAGTGGCGTTTGACCAAACTCAGTAATGTTAGCCAAAATTGGCACATGCTTACCGGTCGCTTTCGCCAGTGCGTTAGAAAACAGGGTGTATTGACCAAGCTCGTTGATCGCTTCTGGGAAGATCATATCTGCGCCTGCTTCAACGCAGGCTATCGCACGCTCAATGGCACTTTCGATGCCTTCTACCGCTAACGCGTCAGTACGAGCCATGATGACGAAATCGTCATTATCACGCGCATCAACCGCCGCTTTAACACGATCAACCATCTCTTGTTGGCTGACGATGGCTTTATTCGGGCGATGACCACAACGTTTCTGCGCCACTTGATCTTCAAGGTGTACTGCCGCAGCACCGGCTTTTTCCATGGCTTTAATGGTGCGAGCGATATTGAAAGCGCCGCCAAAGCCAGTATCGATGTCCACCAGCAGAGGCAGATCACAAGCGTTGGTGATGCGGTCAACATCGACCAATACATCATTAAGCGTCGTAATACCTAAATCAGGCAAGCCATAAGAGGCATTGGCGATACCGCCACCCGATAGATAAATCGCTTGATGCCCAACATTCTTCGCCATCATGGCGCAATATGGGTTCACGGTTCCGACGATTTGTAGGGGATTATTATTTTTTACCGCGAGTCGAAACTTCGCGCCAGGAGATAAGCTCATCAGTTGTTATCCTTATCAGTTCTGTGGTCCTAATTATTTTCAGCAAGAGAAATTTGTTGTTCGATCAATTTGCGACTGCCTGATATATGGCGACGCATTAACATTTCAGCGAGTTCTTCATCGCGATTACGGATCGCCTGAAGAATAAATTTGTGTTCATCCAGCGCCTCTTTAGGACGTGATTGAGCGCGCGGAGATTGGTAGCGATACATGCGCAGCAAGTGATAGAGTTCATCGCACAACAGGGAGATCAGCTTTTGGTTGCGGCTCGCTTTGATAATGCGATAGTGGAAATCAAAATCGCCCTCTTGGTGAAAATAAGAGGCTCCAGCGACTTCATCAATGTGCGCAGAGTGCTGCGACAGCAGCATTTCTAAAGCGAGGATTTCTTCTTGGCGAATATGTCTTGCCGCTAGACGCGCGGCCATGCCTTCCAGCGCTTCACGTACTGCATACAATTCAACTAGCTTTTCAGGAGATAAAGTGATCACCCGCGCTCCCACATGAGCAACGCGTTCGATTAAGCCTAAACCTTCTAAACGCATAATGGCTTCACGCAGTGGTCCACGGCTGACTTGATAATGTTTGGCTAACTCGGGTTCGGAAATCTTACTTCCGGAAGGAAATTCACCACTGACAATTGCCTCAATCAGCACCTCAGTCAAGGTCACCGACTTAGTGCTATCCTTGCCTGTCAGCTTATCTCTCAATTCAGGATTTAACTCGCTATTCATATCAAGGCTCTTTGTCTGTAACTGTGGTCTGTCACTGTGCTTTAAACTTGTTTGCGCCTAGCGAAAAAGAAACCCGCATCAACAAACACTCAAAGTGGCAACATTTATTTAACTTGATTATAAAATAGACTATGACATTGTCGACAATCAAGCTAATTGTCGACAATTTAGACTAAGGTATAGTATCGAGTGATTGGCGAAGAGCGAGAGTAAGCGATCGAGATCAAGTCACTCTCTACGGTTGACTCGTTGATGATGCTGTAATATTAAAATTTGGCAGAAAGCATCTTAGTCATCTGCATGACGAAACCTTATTTAAAAAGGATTTGAATACACAGAAAAGAGTAAAGATGCTGCCTAACTGGCGAGTGGAAAAAGCCACGGTTCAATGCCCATCTTAGTAACAAGAAAAGGCATGCGATGGTGATGTTCAATCCATTGAGGATTGGCAGCACTGGTTAAGGTTACTAAATGGCGAGTGTCGACAATAATTCCCCCCATAAATAAAGGGACATGGTCCGAAATGATTGTCGACAAAAATGAAAAAGCCTCACTATTGAGGCTTTAGGAAGAATAACGAGCCATACTCAGATAACGCAGTGTTAGGCACTTTATTGCTTTTTAAGTTGTCGCCAGTTCATGACACTCAATAGAGCAAAGAACGCCGGATCACTCCAACCGAAGCCAACAAAAATCCCTGTAACGCATGCATAAGCCGTAATAAAGACACCAAGCAAATTACCAATCAGCAGCGCTTTAAGTAGCTGTGTCATAGCTGCACCCGATTCAATATCTCGCATCAACCAACTTACTGCCGCAACGCCCCCAAGAAAAATTGAGGTGTGCTGTGATAAGAAATACGCATATTGATCGTTAATTTCTACCCCATACATTGGCCACATTAAGCTCGGTACGAAAAACAATGCTAAGGCAAATAGAGTATAAATAGTGCCGTGAATGGTTAGGAATGTTTTGTTGTTCATTGATCTATCTTTAATAAGTTAAATGGTTGCTTGGGGCGCAGTTAGTTAATTGGTGCGTGGTTAATCGCGCTGAGCGGTTGATTAATATCGAAAATGACACCACGGATGTTGTTTATCCCCATTTGAGTCAAGCGCGCACTGTGCATGGCTAAATAAGCTTGTGCCGACGTTTCATCAGCGAACAAATACACGCCACCGCCGAGTTGGTCCTTTTCGCTTTGCGTCCAAATTTTCCAAATCAAACCGGGTTCATGATTAATGGACTCAGCCAAACCTGTCATCGCTTGAACCATCTCTTCACCAAAAGGACCATGAAAATCAAAATCGACTTGCAGTAACTTCATCATCGCGGCTATTCCTCACATGTTGTTTAACCTAAGCGAGATGTCACCTGACTGCTCGCTGTTGATGAGAAGATTATTACCTTTATGAATTCGACAAAAAAGTTCATAATATTGCCATTAACCGTCTAAAAATTTGACCAATGCGTTTAAAAACAACCCTAGAACAGTGGCAGACTTTGCACCACATCGAGCAAGCGGGCAGCATTCAGGCGGCCGCGCAGGCTTTAAATAAAAGCCACACTACGTTGATCTATTCGGTAAGAAAACTTGAGCAGCAACTCGGGGTTGAATTGCTGACGGTGGAAGGTCGCAGAGCGGTATTGACGAACCACGGTAAAACACTGCTACGTCGCGCCGATTCGATGCTCGAACAAGCCCATGAACTAGAGATGATCAGCAAGCAGCTTAACAGTGGCATCGAGTCGCAAATCACGGTCTCTCTTGACCACCTCTGCGACCCAACTTGGCTCTATGCACCAATGCAGGCTTTTCTCGCAGACAACAGTGCGACATCGATTCAAGTGGTTGAAACATCATTAAGTAAAACCACCGAAATGGTGACAAGTGAGCAAGCGGATATCGCGATCATTAACTTACCAATCACCAACTACCCTGCTGAGGCATTTGGCACCACCACTATGGTGCCAGTCGTCGCTCATGATCACCCACTGACAAACAAAGACAATCTCCAGTTGGCTGATTTTGCCACCACCTGCCAAATCGTCGTGAGGGATTTAGGTGAGAACAGCAACACGAAACGAGATGTGGGTTGGCTTAAGTCAAGACAGCGGATTACGGTCGACAATTTCGACCATGCGCTGCGCGCGGTGGAACAAGGCGTAGGTTATTGTCGATTGCCGCTGCATATGGTCAAGCAATCCCACCAGCAAACAATCACTGTGCTTAATATTGAGCACTCAGAGCGTTATCAAGTCGCGCTGCATATTACTCTACCCAAGGGCGCTAACACCGGTCCTGCGGCGCTTTCCCTGTATCAACAGTTGCTTGAAAGTGCGCAAACGCGCATCTAGTAAACACACATATATACCCGTCCTACTTGAAGTTGCAGCGCTTTATTGGTTTTAAAAGGGACTGACACTCACAAACCTCATCACATAGACCATCTATGCTCAGAGGCTTTGTTCCTTTGTCGCCTACCTGCATCTCCAAGTTGTTTGGGTATAAATTATGCAAAAAAGGCGCGAAATGCGCCTTTTTTATTACCTAGATTTGGATAACTAAGAGTCCGTTACTTTAGATTTAATGCTAACTCTAAGCCGCGACCGTATGCTTCATCCGCTTGGTAAGCATGCTCTACATGACGCTGTTTGATGAACTCAGGCACACCATCCATTGCACGAGCCGTATTGTCGAACAGAGTTTGACGCTGCGCTTCGCTCATTAGACGGAATAGGTCACCCGCTTGGCTAAAGTAATCTTCATCAACGCGGTGGTCGAAATTATCACCGTTGCCGTTGATGCGTAGTGGTGGCTCAGAATAATCTGGTTGCTCTGCCCACTCTTGCTTGTAGTTTGGCTCATAACCAATGGTTGAGCCGTAGTTGCTGTCTACGCGCATTGCGCCATCACGGTGGTAGCTGTGAACAGGGCAACGAGGTGCGTTCACAGGAATTTGGTGGTGGTTAACGCCCAAGCGGTAACGCTGTGCATCACCGTAAGCAAACAGACGACCTTGCAGCATCTTGTCTGGAGAGAAACCGATACCAGGGACAATTGCCGCTGGATTAAACGCAGATTGCTCAACTTCCGCATAGAAGTTTTCTGGGTTGCGGTTCAACTCAAACTCACCAACAGGGATCAGAGGGTAATCTTTTTGAGACCATACTTTGGTTAGGTCGAATGGGTTGAAATTAACTTCATCCGCTTCTAGTTCAGGCATGATCTGTACGTACATCTTCCATTTAGGGAAGTCTTGACGCTCAATCGCTTCGTAAAGGTCACGGTGGTGGCTTTCGCGGTCTTTACCAACGATAGCTTCTGCTTCTTGGTCAGTCAGGTTTTTGATGCCTTGCTGAGTTTTAAAGTGGAATTTCACCCAGTAGCGCTCATTTTCTGCGTTGATGAAGCTGAAAGTGTGGCTACCAAAACCGTGCATATGACGGTAAGAAGCAGGAATACCGCGATCACTCATCACGATAGTAACTTGGTGGAATGCCTCTGGAAGTGAAGTCCAGAAATCCCAGTTGTTGGTTGAACTACGCATGTTAGTGCGTGGATCACGTTTCACTGCGTGGTTTAGATCTGGGAATTTTAGCGGGTCACGCAGGAAGAATACTGGCGTGTTGTTACCAACCAAGTCCCAGTTACCTTCTTCAGTGTAGAATTTAAGCGCAAAACCGCGGATATCGCGCTCTGCGTCTGCTGCGCCACGTTCACCCGCAACGGTGGTAAAGCGAGCAAATAGATCGGTTTGCTTACCAATTTCAGAGAAGATTTTTGCGCGAGAATATTGAGTAATATCGTGTGTTACGGTGAAAGTACCGTAAGCACCAGAGCCTTTAGCGTGCATACGACGCTCAGGAATCACTTCACGGTCAAAGTGCGCAAGTTTTTCAAGAAACCAGACATCTTGCAGCAATTGTGGACCACGAGGACCAGCAGTCATTACGTTTTGGTTATGTGCGACAGGGCAGCCAGCAGCAGTGGTGAGTTTTTTACTCATGTTCATCTTCCTTCCAGAAATAGTTTTATTTGTTTTCGGTCTCAACCGATTTCTAGGAAAGAAGATTAGTACTCAAATGCCGGATATCAAAAACAATTATACTTATTAGTGTGATAGGCAATAACTATGGTTTAACCATTTGTTAAATAACAAAATAAACAAAGTTAACCAGATTCATTATAACTATTCGTTATAGCATTAAATTTCGACAAATTATAACCCAACCCAACGATTATTCCGAACAAATTTCACTCACCAATCGATCTCACCCTTTTTGATAACACTAATATTTAACAACTCTGTTTTTGAGATTGAAATCGCCTTAATTCCTCATGTTATTAGAAAAAGTATCCCAATAGATAAAAATATTTTATGCGTAATTTTCAGTATTTCTTGTTAGTCTTGGCAAATAAAATTTACACATTGTTCTGAAATTATTTTCAGTAAGGGTCTTTTCTTTTGAACATGAAGTTGTTTGGTAGTTCCCTCATTTTAGCGGGAACCGCATTGGGTGCAGGTATGTTGGCGATTCCAATGGTGCTAGCGCAGTTTGGTTTTTTTGTTAGTGCAGGCTTGATGTTCGTGATCTTTATTGGCACTACGTACGCGACACTACTGCTTGCTGAGGCATGCACCAAAACTCAACAAAGCACCAGTATGAGTAGCACGGCTTATTTCACGCTGGGTCGCAAGGGTATGCACTTTACCAACATTCTTTTCTACCTTTTGCTTGCTTGCCTAATGATTGCCTACACCATTGGCATTGGTGACTTGCTACACAGCATGTTGCTGGAAGTGGGCGTAGACCTTTCACCGGTTGTTGGCTACACCATTTTTAGCTTGATCATGGGCTTAGTTGTCGTGGCAGGTAAGTCATATATCGACAAACTTAACCGTGGTCTGTTCATCCTGATGATCGCGATGCTGTTTGTGGTAATTTTCTCGCTAATGAACAACATTGAAATCGCCAATTTAAGCCAAGAAAGTTCATTTACCACCAGCGATGTAGTTCAGTACAGCGCGGTTATCTTTACCAGCTTTGCCGCTATCATCGTGATCCCTTCACTGGTGAGCTACAACCAAGATGCAACTATCGCGCAAATTCGCAACATGGTGCTGTTAGGCTGTGTGATCCCACTGGTATGTTACCTAACTTGGCTATTTGCTGTGATTGGTAATTTAGGTGTAGATACCGTCAGCCAGTTCGATAACATCTCACAACTGATTGCCGCGTTTGATGGTGAGACGAGCGTACTAAAAAGCGTCGTGGCGATTTTCTCAGCGCTTGCTCTGATCACTTCATACCTTGGCGTATCGATGGCTCTGTATGACCAAAACAAAGATGCGATTTCAAAAAATCCAGCGATCGCTTACTCGCTTACCTTTATTCTGCCACTGATACTGGCTACGCTGTTCGCTAACCAGTTCATCAGTATGTTGGACTACGCTGGTATGGTATTGGTATTCCTAGCGATTTGGGGACCATTAGCGATGGCGGTTAAAGTGCGTAAACCTGATTTCGCCCTAGCTGGCCGCACTGAAACCTACACGGTTGGTGGTGGTCAGCCAGCACTTATCGCGACCTTCATGTTTGGCGTGCTAATCTTTGTCTCTTGGTTTATGGGGTAACCCTGTAAACCATTGATTTCTTGAAAGAGCCTACGGGCTCTTTTTTATTGCTGTCAGTGAAGAAAGTACGTCTCAAAAATAAGACAGACCAAGAAATATACTAAAAAGCAACCAATAGCGGTTAGCTCACTCTTTATAACTTGAACCACTAATTTTCTTTTTTATCAACAACAAGCAAAATATCGACATTGTTGTGCATATGCAAGAGTGCAAATAGCACCAAAATCAATAGTGGCGAGAGTCACATTACTGAACTAATTAGAAGGAGGGCCAAATAAAAAAGGGACGAAAAAATGGCAAAGCCTCTACTCTATTCTCTTCCACTGCTTTTGCTCGCTCCATCGGTCTTTGCAGAAGACGCGGCAACCGATGCCAAACGCGCGCAAACAGTTGCAGATGTGATTGACCGACCAGGTGTTTTAACCCCTAAAGGAAAAGCGGGCATTGAGTTCTCATTAAATTACTCACAGAACTCATCAAATCGGGTCAACGTTATTGGTTATACGGTTCTACCTGCATTGGTTGTGGGGGATATCCAAGTCAGTGATGCAGACCGAACAACTATGACTGCTGGTTACACCACCCGCTATGGCTTGACGAATGCGACAGAAATCGAAATTAGAATCCCGTATGTCTACCGTAGTGACCAAGTAGCAGGTCGCTCACTCGCGCAACCTTCCAACGAGACAATCAATCGTGATGTCGATGGTGGCGGTCTTGGCGATATTGAATTCGCCATTCGTCATCAATTCAACTTTGATACTTCTCCATACTGGGTTGGTAGTTTAAGAATAAAATCTGATACCGGTAAATCACCTTACGAGATTGCAACTGACCCTAATGATCCACTACTACTGCTCGATGCGCCAACGGGTTCAGGTTTTTGGAGCATTGAACCAGGCATCTCTATGATTTATCCCACCGATCCTGCGGTACTTTTCGCCAGCTTGTCATATGTGTACAACATCGAAGAGGATTACAATATTAGCGGGCAAAACGCTAATATTGACTTAGGTGATACCATTTCTGTTGGGGCTGGGTTAGGTTTTGCCATCAATAGAGATCTATCACTTTCAATTGGTTTTAGTCACCAAACTATTTTGGAAAGTAAAATCAACGGTAGTACAGCGCCAGATGCCAAGTTACTTCAACTTGACTCACTAAACTTTGGGGTTAGCTACTCTCTTTCTCCAACGACATCGATCAGCATTAGCGCGCAAGCAGGGCTTACCGAAGACACGCCAGATTTCCAACTTAACGTACGTGTACCATTTAGTCTGTAATCAAATATTGAAACAAAAGCATCAAAAGAAAAGAGCCAACTAAGTAAATAGTTGGCTCTTTTTTCACCCTGATAACTGAGGGCGAATCTAGTTAAAGTTAAATTGCAGGGATTGCTGGATTTTGTTACTCGTATCTATTCGTCTCAGAGCACCTTCAACCTGAGCATCAATATTCAGCGTGGTTTGGAAACCAAGAACCGTGTTATCCAGTGAATTCTGGATAACCTGATTAATTGCTGTCTGAGTGACACTTGGCAATGGCGCACTAATTTGCCTCACAGTGATTTGTGGTGTTTCAATCACCGGGGCAGGTGTCGTCGGTGGGGCGACAACCTGTGATGTAACCTCTTCTACTGCATTAACCGCCTCTGCTACAGCAGGTAAAGCTGGTGTTGGTAAAGAAGGTTGCGGCGGTAAATTTGGTAATACCGGCTCGACACTCGGAATTATCGCAGCATTATTACCACTCCCAACCTGAACCACGGTTGTTGTCGGTACAGCAGCGGGTTGCTCCGCGATTAATCGACCATTCTGAAAGAATAGATTGGCAATTCGATTGTTAAAAAGTGTCTCGCCATTTACGGATGTTGCAATATCGAGCCCTATATTGATCATAAAGTCTTCACCAAGAAATCCGCCACGATAACTGGCGAGCTCTTGATTATCGAGAGGCTGTAGATGATCCAGTTGGATAGATGCAACCGTAGGTGCGCTGAGGCAAATACAAGCAACTCCTATCACTCCTATTTTTCTGAACATCTCTAATACTCCCCACGTTCGGGTAGCGTAATACTAAATACACCTAGTGAGTTCCGTGAAACTCCAGAACCAACCGGAGCAGGTGCATAAAGTGTGTAGTCGTCATCAGATATGTAACTGTTTCTGGCAATATTGACGTTGTCGCGAATCAGTAACACTATGCCGGAATAATACTGCTCAAAATCGGTATATTTCATTTGGATGGTTCCGCGAGAAGGATCCCCCAATATAACCGAATGGCTGTTCATCCCTTTAATCACTACAAAATGCATGTAGCCATCAAAGTTAACTAAAGTAATGCCTGGTACGCCAAGATCTTGCATCTTACTTAAAGGAATTTTGAAACCATCCGCGTCATAACCCAGTCCTTGCAAGTAATTTCGCATATCAAGCAGCGAGAAGCCGCTTTTTCTGATCTTATCTTGATCACCACGTTCGAACATAACTTCAAAGATTGAGTCTTCATTGACTGAATAGTCATAATGGTAAGTAAGAAGCGAGGCTAACGCCGCCGATCCGCAGCTAAAATCGTACTCTTGACGGACAACGTCGCCAAACAGCATCTCTTTATAGCTTTTGACCGGAACATTAAATGCCCCACGATGTGGGTTGTAAGTTAAAGCATAAGAGGATGCTGAAAAAATCAGCATCCACAAGGTTAAGATTCGCAAGAAAACCATATCATTTCAGTGTCAGGTTAACGACTGTTGAGTTTTGAATCAGCACGTTGTTACCGGTGTTTTGGATAACATTATTGACTCCAGAAGCTGCACCGAAAGCTCCAGCACCAATGTTATTATTACCATTTACGGTATTAATCGCACTGTTGCCAAGGCTGACTCCATTCACTTCTGATGAAGCGGTAATACTGTCAATATCGACGTTATATTGGTCCACTTCCATTATGTACTGTCCGCCTCGGGAACTATCCATGGTATCCATGGACAGTTCCAAGTCGTCTGCCAGCACCAAATCTTCAGCATAAGCATTGACAACTAAAATACTGCTTATTGCGAATAGTGCTAAGCGCATGACAATCTCCAGAATTAGTTAGTTTTAACAGTAGCGTTAGTAACAACAGATTGTTGAACTAGAGAGTTAGCACCAGCAGACTGAGACACAGTGGTAATACCAGCAGCGTTATTAAAGCCTGTCATAGTGTTGTTGTTGTTCACGCGTACACCTGCGCCTTGACATGTGTTGCAACCACCACGTTTACCACGATGTCCACGGTATCCACTCGCTGACTCACCGTATTCAACACTTGCTTTCGAAATGTGAGCATCAAGATCAGAACTTGCAACTACCATATCAACTTCAAAGTTCAAAGTATGGCTTTGGTCAACTTTGTTGTTGCTGTTTTTCCAAGACATTGAGTTATCAGTGTTTGCACTGTTTTTCCAAGACTTAGAACTGTCACTGTTTGCACTGTTTTTCCATGAGTTACCATCATTTCCGTTATCGGAATTGTTGCTATTCTTCATAGTCCAAGTGTTGTCATCATCACCGTTGTTAGTTTTGGTGTAAGTCTTGTTGTGATCATCACCGTTGTCAGACTTGGTGTAAGTCTTGTTGTTGTCGTCACCGTTGTTGCTGTACGTTTTCGAGTAAGACTTGTTGTTGTCGTTACCATCATTTGTACGAATACGATTATTGTCATCACCATTATTAGTGTTATGACTGTTTTTCATCGTATTACCGTCGTCACCACCACCAGAAGTGTGGCTGTACGAGTTATTATCGTGACCATCATTTGAACGATTGTGATCATTGCCAGCACCAGTGTTGGTAATCATGTTGTCATCGTTACCATTGTTTGAGCGATTGTTGTCGTTGCCGCCGCCACTAGTGTTAGTCACATGGTTATTGTCGTTACCCGGACCATTACCATTGTTACTGAAGTAATCAGCACCGCCGCCACCGCCGCCGCCGCCTGCTAATGCTGCGCCACTCATCATCATTGCTGCCATTGCGATCGCTACGCTGGTTTTTCTAAGATTCATAACCTTCACTCCGTTGTGTATCCATGTCTGAATTGTTCGTTTATGCCCTTGAGCAACTCGATTATAGGTAGGCAGCTGACAGCACAAGTCTCAAACTTGAGACTGTAAATCGAGGTGAGATTGATATGCGCAGTTGAACAAAAACAGTTGAATATGCATCTTGTTAATAAACATGCAGTTACGGGTGATTAAAAACCTGCGACTGAGTGAAGTATGAAGATTTAGTTGGGATTCGACTGATGTTAACCCTCATACTTTTACCAACACGACTCCTACTTTTTCTAAGTGACAAATCGATACGCAATAGAGTAAAAGTCCAAATTGAACACTAGATCAAAGAGTTAAAATCAGCAGTATGAAGGACTAACTAACAGGTAAAGTTTCAACTAAACTAAATTACTAACTATTACTGACAAAAAAGTAATTAGATTTTATGAAATGAATAACCACCTGGGATTTCTTGAATATACTTTATCTGACCCGCGTTGATATCAAAGGCGTGAGATAGGATAAGAACAGAAATAAAGAGGTCAAACACAGTGGATACGACAACCAAATATGTGGTTATTTTGTCTGAGAAATCTTTACAGACAAGTCTGATGGAGCAGCAACTAACTGAAAAGCTCAACGTGCGAGTAGAGGTTTTCTCTGCGACACAATTGGACAAAGACACTAACGACGAACCTATCAATCTAATCTTGGTAGATTTCGAACAACTGCAGATGATGATCACCAATGAAGTTTTGCCTAATTTCGATCTATTAAAGCTCGATGTCCTCATCTACAACATGCCACAAAACGAATTGCATTGTGAGTATGTGTATTGGCAGTCTCTCAAAGGTATTTTGCTCAGTAATGCCCCAATCGATCACCTATGCGAAAGCGTCGCTTATGTATTAAGTGGTGGTCTGTGGCTGCCAAGAAAGTGCTTAGAAAGTTTGGTGCAACTCAGACGTAACCCTAATCTGGATCGTTGCCAGCTCTATACCAATCTAACCACACGCGAACGACAAATTCTTGACCATGTCGCTTCAGGTAAATCAAATAAACAAATTGCGAACACTCTATTCTTATCTGAGAGCACGGTAAAATCACATGTGTACAAAATTTTCAAAAAGCTTGACGTGCATAAACGCAGAGACGCAATGCACATTACGAAAGCAATGCACAATAATCATGCTCGATTTGAGTAACGAAGGGAAATTAGAACGGTATCAAGAGCAAAGCGAGATACTATCGCTTTGCTCTCCGAGAAGAGATTAGAATTTCTTCGGTGCGAAACCTGTCATAGCCTCAAGACGTAGTTGCTTACCCATTTTTGTCATTGGGTGCACAATCACTAGACCTTTCACCGACTTCTTCAACTTACCCAAATCAGCTTGTTCTTCTTTAGTAATTTCACGAGAGAATGGCATATCCAACAGAGTCTTACGCTCTTTGTTCAAGTCGTAATCTTGCTTGCCACGTAGCGAATTCACTTTCTTGGTCAGATCCTCAACTTCATCCGTAAACTTAGTAATCATTGGTTGATCGTTACGGGTTTTCGCTGCATCTAGCTTACGCTGTGCACTATCTAAACGGTTATGAAGTTTTTGCAGATCTTGCTTTAAGCTCATGGCAATTAGTCTCTCTCGAATAATAAAGGGCGGCGAGTTTATCACACTCATATCTAGAGCCCTAATTATAATCGATTCCATCCTAAATTCGCAGCCATGTAAATTGCCTATCTCCCATCTCATCATGCTTTGGGGGTTAGTCGCATATCATTAGGTAAAAACTGGCACAGCCAAACTTCACCTCTTAATATTAAATTAAGTCTCGATAAACCAAGGTCTTGCCATGTTTAGCCATTTAACTCAGTGTATACGTCTACTCTCTCTGTGGTTGCTTTTCGGCGTTTTTGCTGCCAATGCCAATATACAAGTCATCTATCTCGCTCCGGAATCACAACAAGAAACACAAGCCAAACAAGCCATCCTAGACAGTGAAGTCAATCTGCTTTTAGTCGAGCTATCTAAGCAGCACTTCCCTTTCAAAAACAAGCTCACCATTCGTTATGGTGGCGATGAAGGACCGCTATACGACCCTCAAGAACACACCATGCTAATGCCGTACAGTTTTTATAATCAAGCGCTGCACTATTTTGAGGAAAATCAGTACCAAGAAAAATTTGGTCGCTCAGCGCAATCAGGCGCGATTGACACGATTTTGCATACGTTGCTGCATGAAGCTGGTCATGCCTACATTGAAGACCAATCGATCCCGATTTTAGGTAAAGAAGAGGACGCGGTTGATAATTTTGCCGCAGTCATCATGCTGGAATACGTAGAAGATGGCGACAATGCAGCGATTAGTGCTGCCGATATGTTCGCCTTCGAATCGGAAGATAGACCCGAGTATTATCAAGCCGATGAGTACATTGGTGAGCACAGTTTTGATTTGCAACGCTATTTCTCAACTTTATGCTTGGTTTTCGGCAGCGATCCACAAAAGCATGTCGATCTACTTAACGAAATCGACAAAGATCTCCTTAACGAAAGAAAAGATAACTGTGTTTCTCAATATCAAATCATAAGCAATAATTGGCATATTTATCTAAAAAACAAAGATAATACATACTTTTAACACAGACATATCAGCAAGTATCGCCAAGATTAACCAATAAGTTGCAGCCAACCCAAGCTGCAACTGGTTCTTTTGCACCAATAATTAAATTTTATCCCCTTCAGCTTCACAGTAATCTGCCGACACAATTGTTAACATACTTCATACGCTTGCAACACAAACGCCTGCAGTTTGTACAAAATAGAAAAACGAGTGCGGAAACCATTTATGAATTTAACAATAAGAACACGTCTTTATTTGATGTCTTTTTTACCTCTGCTGTTGATTACGATGGGTGTCATGGGAGTAACCTATGTCAAGACAACTGGCTTAACAGCGCAGCAGGTTGAATCCACCAGCAGTACCATGATGAGTCAAAAAAAAGGTGAACTAAAAACCTACGTGCAAATGGCACGCTCAGCTATCCAGCCTTTTTTAGATCGTGGCGCTTCGTTACAAGAGGCACTGCCAACTCTGCGCGAGCTTGAGTATGGTGAAAACGGCTATATCTTTGGCTATGACTCAAAAGGTGTGCGTTTATTCAATGGTAAAAGTGATAAAGGCATTGGCGATAACTTCCTAAACTTGCAAGACAAACAAGGTAATTATCTGATCCAAGACCTGATCAAAAATGCGAGAACCGGTGATTTCACTACCTACTATTTCCCTAAATTGGGCGAGACCGTCGCGCTACCGAAACTCAGTTATTCAATCTATATCCCTGAATGGGATTTAATGATGGGTACCGGTTTTTATACTGACGATATCGATGCTGTTATTGCTGATATGAACAGCAATGCCAACCAAGCCTTAGAAAACACTCTGTGGATGATAGTCCTTTTCTGTGCGGGCATCTCAGCGGTAGTCGCATTTGCAGCCATTGCGATCAACCGCTCTATCATGAGACCACTTGAGCAGTTTGACCAATCGATTCAATCGTTCGCTAATGGCGACGCTGACTTAGCCGCACGTATGGAGCTGTTTAAGGCACCTGAATATCGTCGTTTAAGTCAAAACTTTAATGCCTTTGTTGAAAGCCTACAAAACATCATCCGTAACGTAAGCGATGTGGGTCAGCAAGTGGTATCAGAAACCACCAGCATGTCCTCTCGTGCCGCGAAAGTGGATGAGTTAGCCACCGGTCAGCGTGAAGAAACTGAGCAAGTTGCAACAGCGATGACGGAGATGACCACCACCGCACAAGAGATCTCCAATAATGCCAGTCAGGCGGCAGAATCAGCACGTGAAGCCGACAATAATGCGCTTGAAGCGCAACAAGTCGTTAACGCCGCGGCGAACTCTGTCGGAGCACTTGCTGATGAAGTACATCATGCGACAGAGGTTATCTCTCGCCTCGAAGGTGATGTTCAAAACATTTCTTCATCGCTAGAAGTGATTCAAGATATTGCCGAGCAAACCAACCTACTCGCGCTCAACGCAGCGATTGAGGCAGCACGTGCTGGTGAGCAAGGACGAGGCTTTGCCGTCGTCGCCGATGAGGTGCGTAAACTAGCAAGCCGCACTCAAGAGAGTACCGGTGAAATTCACAATATGATAGAACAGTTGAAATCGGCTTCGGACGATGCTGTACGCGCGATGGAAAGCAGCCAAAACCGCAGCTCAGATACGGTTAGTGAAGCGAATGCTGCGGCTGAAGCCTTAGTCAAGATTCAGCACTCCATTGCAACCATTATGGATATGAACTCACTGATTGCCACAGCAACAGAACAGCAGAGCTTAGTTGGACAAGAGATTTCTGAGCGTATTGTGGTCATTTCCGATCAAAGTGCGCAATCAGCTCAGCTTGCCAATGAAAACCGCGCTGGCAGTCAGAACCTCAACGGTCGAGCCAATGAACTATACGAACTGGTTAACCGTTTTACAGTGTAAACTTGCTCAACATTTAAACAGCCAAGACAAAAAAAGTGACCATTCGGTCACTTTTTTATTGGTATGAGTAGCACCAATGCCATTATTTTTGTTGCACTAAAGTGTAGTTATCCGCCATCGCACCTTCCACTTTATTACCATCAACATCAAGCATCATCAGTACGTTTTCACCAACGAAAAACTGCTGTGAATCATCTTTTTCAGACAAAGTAATGGTGTCACCTTTGCTGTTCCACACAAATTCACCTGTCGACTTATATTCACCCTCTTCGCCTTTACCTAAATAAACTTGATCATAAGAGTAGGTGCCATCAAAGTTCAGAGTTAGCGACGTCGCAATTCCAGAGCAATCAGCACAAGGCATGGTCCCCATGTAATTGCCTTCCCAATCCAGTGAGTTGCGCGCACTGTGGGTTAATCTCGGCTCATCAGCCTGCTCGGTTTCCGGTCTTAAAGTACTACTTGCTGCTGAAATCGTTGATTCAGCGGCAGACTGAATAGTTTGAATGCCCTCAGTCACAGTTTCAGTTACTGTTTCAGTCACGCTATCTAATGGCTGGGCATCGGCTGGTTGTGCTGCCTGTTCCTGTGGCGCTTGACCAATCGGTTCACTTGGCGCTTCATCTTGACACCCTGCGAGTACAAACGCAGAACTCGCCAATATTAATAGTGTTTTTTTCATCATCTTTCCTTATTCAACAACTGCTATACACCCTTGTAATCATAGGAGTGTTTCTGTTGCTTAAGTCAGAATAAAAGCAAATTACTGATCCGCTTTTGTCAGGAATCCTTGATATACAAGAAAAAAGCACCAATTTGTCATACTACTTTCAACCATTTTGGTGACAAACCGACACCTTAAGCTAATCAGTCAAACTTACCGATCTAACCCACCCATCAGCAGGTATTTCATTTCGAGATACTCTTCCATCCCGTGACGCGAACCTTCGCGCCCAAGCCCGGACTCTTTGACGCCACCAAATGGGGCGGCGGCGGTTGAAATTAAACCTTCATTGATCCCCACCATGCCGACTTCGAGAGCGTCAGCGACGCGCCAAGCTCGACCAAGCGACTGGGTATACAAATAGGCAGCCAAACCTGAATCCGTATTATTGGCACGTTCCACCACCTCTGCCTCAGTGTAAAAGCGAAATAGCGGAGCAAGTGGACCAAAGGTTTCTTCATCTGCCACCAGCATTTCGTCTTGCATTTGCGTTAACACAAAAGGCTCAACCAGTAAGCTGTCGTCTTGGGGCAAGTTGCCACAGAGTATTTGCGCCCCTTTACTCAGCGCATCTTCAACATGTGAGCGCACTTTCGCGACCGCATTGGCGTTAATCAGGGGGCCAATGGTGACATCAGCGGCAAAACCGTCACCAACTTTGAGCGCTTTAACTCGCTCAGCAAGCTTGCTGGCAAACTCATCATAGACTGCATCGTGAACAAATAAGCGATTGGCACACACGCAGGTCTGCCCTGCATTGCGAAACTTCGCAATCATCGCCCCTTCAACTGCCGCATCAATGTCTGCGTCATCAAATACGATAAATGGCGCGTTGCCGCCTAGCTCCAACGCCATTTTCTTTATTGTTGCGGCTGACTGGTTCATTAAAATCTTGCCGACATTGGTTGAACCGGTGAACGACACTTTGCGCATCCGCTTATCAGCAGTAAACACGCGTCCAATCTCAATCGCATCACCAGTCACAACATTAAACAAGCCATTTGGCAGACCAGCTTCTTCAGCCAACTTGGCTAATGCGAGCGCGGTGAATGGGGTTTCTGGTGCGGGCTTTAATACCATCGCGCAGCCTGCGGCAAAAGCAGGTGCACATTTGCGGGTGATCATCGCGGCGGGAAAGTTCCACGGCGTGATGACGGCCACCACACCGATCGGTTCTTTAGTAACCAGGATTTTGCCGTTTGGACGATGACTAGGGGTGATTTCGCCATAAGCACGACGCGCCTCTTCGCTGTACCAGCGCACAAAACTGGCTGCGTAGGTGATCTCCCCTTTTGCCTCTGCAAATGGCTTACCTTGCTCAAGGGTTAAAATAGTCGCGAGATCATCAATATGTTCGACTAATAACTCATACCATCTGCGTAGAATGTCGGCTCGATGATCGGCGGTCGTCTGCTTCCACAAGGTAAAAGCTTGCTGGGCTGCATCGACACATTCTAGCGCTTCTGCTGCCCCAAAATCAGGAACATGACCAATCACCTCACCATTGGAAGGGTTAGTAATCGCCTGTTGCTTTCCGGTCGCTGCGCGCCACTGTCCATTAATAAAACAGTGTTGTTGGAACAATTGTGGATACTTAAGCTGCATACTTTCCCCATTAGACTCAATTTTCGGGCTACAGTAGCAAACATTAGTCGAGGTTTTAAGCCAGTGCTGTGCAACCTAAGTTTCGCTCTAAGGTCATTACCAAATCTTTTTCACTCCTTGCAGCAAGGCTTCAATAAATAATGACAGCGCACGCGGCTGATAACGGCGCTGTTTATAGACCAAATAGGCTTTGCGATTGCTGCGGTTATACTCAGGTAACACTTGCTGCAAATTTTGTTTTGCTGCTGGCTTAACGTGGCGCAAGGGCAAAGAGGCGACGCCAATCCCTTTTTCAACCGCTTGGATCACCGCCAAGATATCATTCACGACCAGTTTGGGCTGAATCGACATCACCTCCACCAGCTCATCTCCGCGATAAATCGGCAAGTCGATTATGTTATCGACCGACACCCACTCTTGTTCACGCAGCTGTTCTAAGTTAGTGATTGGTGCCACTCTCGCCAAATATTCTGGGCTGGCAAAAAAGCCGTGCTTGGCTTCAAACAGTGGTCTGGCAATCATCCCTTCCATCTCGCGCAAATCAAAGGTCATCAGCAAATCGCGATCGGTTTGCGGGACAAGCTGCTCTTGGCTTAATACCAGATCAAGCTGTACCTTCGGATAACGCTGGAGAAACTCCTCAACCACATCTTCAGCAAAACCACGGTAGAAATTGTAGGGTAAGGCGAGTTTGATTTTGCCCTCCACATCTTGGCGATCTTCGCTCAACTGTTCAAACGCGGCTTCGATACTTTCCATACCACTTTTGAAAAGATTAAAAGCATGTATACCGGATTCTGTCGCCGCCAATTCCCGACCTTGTTTCTCCAATAATCTCACGTTAAGCCTCTCTTCTAGCGCGTTTAAACGGCGTGACATAGTGGAAATCGGTAGACGTAACTGACGTGAGGCTTCTTGTAGCGAGCCGAACTCAACGACTGCGCAAAACAGATAGAGATCATCAATATTTCCAAATATGGAATTCATACTTCTAATCCTGCTTATTTTTCCATTTATTGAATGGTTATATAGTTTCTTTATCGCAAAGCCAAGCAAGACAGGAGAAAAGCATGAACACAAAACAATTTTGGCTCACCGCACTAATGTCCTCTTTCACGATGGCGCTAATGATGTCTGGCGTGCTGTCAGGCTACAAGCTTGGCTTTAGCAGTGATTGGTCTCTGATCTGGTTAGAAAGTTTCAGTTTAGCTTGGCCGTGTGCGCTATTTCTCAACCTGACCGTATTACCGCAAGTTCGCCGGTTAGCTGCATGGATAACAGCTTAACCAAAAAACGTGATTCAATGAGAAGAACAGACAAGGAGGTGAAAAATAATTCAGCATAAAGAGAAGCCTAATGACAGAAAAATTCTACCAATACCTACTTTACACCGTTCTCAGCATCACCATCCTTTTCTCACTCTTCTTGGTGGCTGCTGATAATATTGCCCCTTTTACCACTCAAGCGTCGTTACATCGCACCATCGCGACCATTGCACCCGAAACCTCTGGGGTAATTGAACAGGTCGCGGTGAAAAATGGTCAACACGTACAAGCAGGCGAGACGCTATTCCGCTTAGATGATCAAGGCTATCAGCTCAAAGTTGCCCAAGCCAAAGCAGAATTGGCGCAAGCACAACAAGCATTTCTAGCCAGTACACAACAGCTTAACGTCGCCAAACAAACGCTGCTTCAAAAACAAGAGCAAGAACGCAATGCCATCGCCAAACTGACGCGTAATAAAGCCTTGTACAAGAAAGGACTCACCACCACGCAAGCGATTGAAGACAGCGAACTGAATGTGAAAGTAGCCAAAAGTGCTTTGCTTGCCGCGCAAGCCGACATCATGCGCATCGAAGCGCAATTGGCAGACAGTGACAGCAATGCCGCCATCCAACTGGCTAAAGCGAAGTTAGCCAGTGCCGAGCTCGATGAGCAGCACACTCATATTACGGCGCAAACAAGCGGCACCGTCACCAATTTACAATTACAACCAGGCAGCTACATCAGCCAAGGCACCACCGCTTTACTACTAATAAACGAATCTCAAGCGTGGCTAAGCGCCGATTTCAATGAAAAAGGTATCAGCCACTTAAATACCAACAATCACGCTTATATCGCGTTTGACGCGATTCCAGGTCAGGTTTTCACTGGACATATTGAAAGCCAAGAGCGTGCAATTCGTGATAGTGATAACAGTAATGGTCAGCTGGTTGATGTGGTCAACGATACCCGTTGGATCCGTGAGCAGCAAAAAGTACGCGTGCGTATTGTGCTAGACGATATGCAACCAGAAATGGCGCAGCGCTTAATTTCCGGCTCAAGAGCATCTGTATCGGTACAAAACGGTTCAACCATCATTGATGCAATCAGCTACAGCTGGATCCACCTAGTATCACTGTTCCGTTATATCTACTAATTGGCAGACAAAGGTGATGAGTATGACATTCCCTTCCCTATTCCAATTTGATCAAATATCGCAGCGCAATGAGGCGCTGCGTATCACGCTGGCGATTACGGTGTGTATGGTGCTGGGTAAGCTGCTTAACCTTGGATCCCCAGTCTATTTAGCACTCTATCCAACCATTATCATGACCAAGGCGAAAGACTATTCTTGGTTAGGTTTAGGCAAAACCCTAGCGCCAACACTACTCGCGGCAAGCTGCGCTTTAGTGGTGAGCAACACCTTCTCACAACATCCATTTATTATTTGGACCATTAGCCTGATCTTTTTCGATTGGATGCGCCGCAGAGCAACAACCCCCGCCAAAATGGGCGCCATGTTGATGCCAACTTTCAACTGGATTTTGGTGATCGTCTTTGCTCAGCACACCAGCGCCGATATGACCACGCGCATCCATGAAATCTTGATTGCTATGGTGATCACCACACTGGTGTGCAAAGCCGCTGTGGCACTGTTTCCAGTTGCCAGCAAAGGGAAGCCGCCAGTGTTTGAAGAGACACCGGTTAACGCCGAGCAACGGCTATTGTCGCTTGCGCTAATTGGTATTGGCGTTGGTTTTTTACTGCAGGTCGAAATGTTATCCGCCACTTTCTGTCTGGTTCCGGTGATTGCCGCAGCTACCCAAAGCCAAGCCGATGCGTTTCGCCAAGTGGTGGAAAGACGTTTTATCACCCAAGTGGGCGGTTGTGCGCTGGCGTTTATTTTTACCTTAGTGCTGTCTGGTCACCAGACCAACATTGGGCTGTACGTAATCTTACTTGGCAGTTTGATCTTTCTGCTTGCCAGCATGATGGCTAAGGCGGATTTCAAACTGCGTGACCTTCATGGCGACGCCCTACTCGCGACTATGTTGCCAATTCAACTCTATATTGGTGCGAATGAGATGGGCTTAGAGCGTACCTTCCTGCGCGGCTGGCAACTGGCGGTCACACTCGGGATTTTATTTACGCTCTACACACTGGTCACGCGCTCACGTAAACCAGCATGATATTTCGATATAAAAAAAGGCTTCGCAATTGCGAAGCCTTTATCGTTTGTCACCCGCTCAAATTAGATTTCAGCGTTGTGGTAAACTTGTTGTACGTCATCACAGTCTTCTAGAAGGTCTAGGAACTTCTGGAATTTCTCTTGATCGTCAGCACCGATTTCATGGTAAGACTGAGGAACGAAAGTGATCTCTTCAACGTCAAGAGTAAGCTCTGGGTACTCAGTGTTTAGAGCCGTTTTCACTTTGAAGAACTCAGTGTTTGGCGCGTAAACAGTGATCACACCGTCTTCAAGCTCGATGTCCGTTACATCACAGTCAGCCATCATTAGCGCTTCTAGTACTGACTCTTCATCTTCGCCTTTGAACTGGAATACAGCTTGGTGAGCGAACATGTGAGATACAGTACCTTCAACACCAATTTTCGCGCCTGTTTTCACGAAACATTGACGTACGTCTTGGAAAGTACGGTTACCGTTATCTGTTAGACAGTCAACGATTACACTAGCACCACCTGGAGAGAAACCTTCGTAGCGCGCTGGTACGTAATCTTCACCGCCGCCGCCGTTAGCTTTGTCTAGTGCTTTTTCGATAACGTGTGCTGGTACTTGGTCTTTCTTCGCTTTCGCGATTAGGTGACGAAGTGATAGGTTCATATCTGGATCTGAACCACCGTTTTTCGCACTCATGTAAATTTCTTTACCGTATTTGGAATAAACTTTAATTTTTGCGCCTGCAGTTTTCGCCATAGAGGCTTTGCGCACTTCAAAACTTCTTCCCATCGGGACGATCTCTCTTAATTTAAATTTAACGCGAAGGATTTTAGCAAAAATTCGAGGCTTTTCAATTTCGCCTCTCATACCTGATTAGGTAAGCTTGGGCTTACGCGACACCCATAAGTCGTTTGTATTTTACCACACACTCAGTAAACCAAGTACGTTCAGCATCATCGACGATCTTTCCTGCTTGTTGATCAATCTCATCAGGTCCTGCTTTGGCTTCTTTCAGCTTCCACACAAGAAACGCAGCTTGCTTATCTAGCTCCACTTTGTTCTTTTCATCTGCGGGTAACAACGACAAATTTACCGACATAGTCAGATCTCGATTAAAAATACGAGGCGGAAATATACCACAACAGAAGTAAATGTTGAGAAAAGAAAATGGGGTGAGATCAAAAACAACAAAGGGTGGCTTACAGAATAGCCACCCTACTGGAAAGTATTGCCTTAATTTGGCTTAGTGGAGCAAACCTAGCTCTCGAGCTTCTTCGATTGTTAAGCCGCTTTCACGAATCTCGCGAAGTGCCTCAATGCGGCGACGAGCTTCAGCTGATTTAACCATTGAAGTAGGTTTGTGTGATTCAACTTCTTCCGTGAAGTCCCACTTACTTGCAATACTTGTCATTTCATCATGGTCTAAAGAATTGATGGACATAAAAACCTCCGCGAAAAACCATGCAAGGGACGAGGTAATCTTTAGCAAACGCGACCCTAGCTTGTTAAGTACAATTGGTCGAGAATGTGACTTCGATAATAGTTCAAATAGCGATAATAAAATTCACTGAAAATTGCTTTGCACCCACCGAAATTGCGCTGTACATTTAAAAAATTCCCCTGTGAAAACCTACCTTGTTTTAGATCACGCAAAGCGCAAAATTCCATCAGCGAATTCCTGTGCCAACCCTTCTTTTATCTCCATGCTCACTGGCTATTTTTAGATCAACTTCACCCTTTTATCTCAGACTTCTTTTCTCATTCGAAATAAGAGTTAATGATAATCATTATCCTTACCAATCGAGTGTCGTTATGAGTGAACATTTTTTACAGCATGCTTTTCATGCCAATCCAATCATACAAATACGCAATTTGTGTGTGGACTACATCACCGACAACGGTGATTTTAACGCCGTGAAGTCGGTCAGCTTTGATATCGGCAAAGGTGAAATCTTTGGGCTTGCCGGAGAGTCTGGTTGTGGTAAGAGTACCATTGCTTTTGCTATAAACCGCTTACATAAGCCGCCAGCATTTATCTCAGGGGGACAAATTCACTTTGAAGGTCGTGATATTCTCAAATTGCCTGAGAGTGAATTCAACACCATTCGCTGGAGTGAAATTGCCATGGTATTCCAAAGTGCGATGAACTCACTCAACCCAGTGTTACCCGTGCAAGAACAATTCGCTGATGTACTGCGCCACCATCAAGGTCTAAGTGAAGAGCAAGCGAAAAAGCGCGCCGAACAGCTACTGGATTTAGTCAATATCCCTCGAGAACGTCTCACTGAATATCCTCACCAGTTCAGTGGCGGAATGCGCCAACGGCTCGTTATCGCGATAGCCCTCTCCCTTAACCCCAAAATGATCATCATGGATGAGCCGACGACTGCGCTCGATGTCGTGGTGCAACGAGAGATCTTGCAACAGATCTACCAATTGCGTGAAGAGTTTGGTTTTTCGATTCTGTTTATTACCCACGATCTGGCACTGATGACCCAACTCTGTGATCGTATCGCGATCATGCGTCACGGTGAGATTGTCGAAGTGAATACCTCCAAAGAGATCCGTGTTAATCCGCAACACGCTTATACGCAAAAACTATGGGCATCGTTCCCGAATATCCATGAAGGTAAACATCAAACGCAAGGAGCGCCAGCATGAACGAACCCATCATCCAAGTTAATGATATCGTAAAAGAATTTAATGTCGGAGGCGGTTTCTCTGCCGTAGAACGTTTTAAAGCGCTGCAAGGGGTGAGCTTTAATCTGCATAAAGGTCGCACGCTGGCGTTAGTGGGTGAATCAGGCTGTGGTAAAAGTACCTGTGCCCGCTTGATCACTAAAGTCTACCCTACCACCAGCGGTGAGATCTTATTTAAAGGGCGTAATATTGATGAGATCAACAGCCGTAAAGATCTCCTCGATTACCGCAGTAAAGTGCAAATGGTATTCCAAGATCCGTTTGGCTCACTCAATCCCACTCATACTATTCGCCACCATTTAACTCGCCCACTGAAGATCCACAAGCAAGTGACAAATAACGCTGAGATCCCAGCGAAATTAAATGAGTTGATCCAACTGGTTGAACTGGCACCCGATACGCTCGATAAGTACCCCCATGAACTGAGTGGTGGTCAACGTCAACGAGTGAACTTAGCCCGCGCACTCGCGGTTGGCGCGGAAGTGATTCTCGCCGATGAACCCACCTCGATGCTCGACGTTTCCATTCGACTTGGGGTACTAAACCTAATGCAACGGATGAAGCAAGAGCTCGGCATTGGCTTTTTGTATATCACTCATGACCTTGCGACAGCCCACTACATCGCGGAAGAGACCGCAGTGATGTACAAAGGGCAGATCGTTGAATGGGGTGATACACAATCCATTTTGACCAATCCACAGCATCCTTACACCAAACTACTGATTTCCGCCGTGCCCGATCCCGATCAGCCATTTGGTCATTTGGTCGAAAGTGAACCAAACTATTCTCAACAAGCGGATGAAATTCGTGCCACCAGCGCCATCGTGCAGCACGGTGTGCGACAGGTTGGTCCAAATCACTTTGTAAAACAGTGGGATGATGCAGCATGATCAAACTAGAATCTTGGGTAGAAGCGATCTCTGATTGGTACCAAAACCGGAAGCATGATCAAGATGATTCCTTGTGTTCATTGATCCTTTCTGTTCCTGATTCTGTTTGGGGTCCTCAAGTCACCGAACTACAAAGTAAAGCCATCGCCTGCTGGTTAGATGGCTGCCTGCGGGTTTTTCATGGGTTGCGCTACAGCAACCCAACTAAAGCCTACCAATATCTGCAACTGGCTAGCAGTAAGTTGCAGGCAACCGCGAGTCAACCTCTTGCCGAGCTTGAGCTACGAGACTGGTCAATGAAACGCCTCCAACACCTTACTGTACTGGCACTGGAGTTTTGTAATCAACAACCACAAAGCCAGTGGCAACAAGAGTCGGATAACTTGATCGAATCACACGTGCAATTTATGGCAGCGCATAATTGGAATGAACCTCGAAAGCATGATCAAGGCAAAGCTTCATTTCATTGATCTACACCGCAATTCACTTTAACCCGCCTTGATCATCTTTCCGCAATTCGATTCATGCTTCCGATTGTTTAAAGGGCTTAGCGCCCTATTCTCGCCCTGCTTGCTTAAATCTGACAAACCACCAATCGCGGTTTGTTGCTATGTTTATCCATCAATTGCTTAATCACGCCTCTGATTCAAAGGGAACCCGGAAGTGTGATCAAGGCAAATATCTTTCAATCAGCAGACGATAAACATCAGGCTTGTTGTAGTAGTTATCAGTATGAGCTGATACTATCTCTCACATAGTCGGGGGGCTGTTGCCATTGTGCAAAGGCTGAGATCGAATTTCGAGACCCGTTGAACCTGATTCAGTTAACACTGACGTAGGGAACTATCAACACTTTGCTACCACTTACATTCCGCACCCTAGCGTCGATCCGTTTTGTGATCGCGTTAATGCTCCTGGTCAAAGTCAGTTCCTATCCGTCAGACAATAGGAGCGACCATGGCGCACACAAGCCAAACCATTACCGCAAACTCTTCTACTCACACGCCAATTGTGCTCACTATCGCGGGTTCAGACAGTGGCGGCGGCGCAGGAATCCAAGCTGACATCAAAGCCATATCAGCAACGGGCAGCTTTGCTTGTTCCGTAATTACCGCCATCACATCGCAAAACACTCAAGGCGTTTCCGCTATTTTTCCGATCCCATTAGCGCACGTTGAGAGCCAATTAGACGCCGTGTTTACCGATCTCAATATCGTCGCAGTCAAAATCGGTATGCTGGCAGATGCGAATATCATCAAGGTCGTCGCGAATAAAATTAAGCAATACCAACCAAGATTTTTGGTGGTGGATCCGGTGATGGTTGCTACCAGTGGTGACTTGCTGCTTGAGCAATCTGCCATTGCCACCTTAAAAAGCGAACTGCTGCCTTTGGCGGATATTATTACCCCGAATCTTCCTGAAGGCGCGGCTCTGACTTCCCTAGCTATACCTCAATCTCAAGCTGAAATGAATGACATGATCAGCGATCTTCGCCAGCTTGGTGCCAAAGCGGTGCTGCTAAAAGGCGGGCATCTAGAAAAAGATCTTAACAGTAACGATCTGCTGATCACCGCCAATCGAGCTGAATTGATCAGCGCCAAGCGTCACCAAACCAAAAATACCCATGGTACAGGCTGTACCCTCTCTTCTGCTATTGCCTCATACCTTGCGCAAGGCAATGAATTGACCGAGGCGGTTAAGCTCTCTAAACACTACATTTCGCAGGCAATCGCCCACGCTGATGAGCTGCAAGTCGGTCAAGGTCATGGACCTGTGAATCATTTCTTTGCTTACGCCGCAAAGCAGTAAAGCCAATGACGACACAAGCTTTGGGCGTGGAAATCAATCACGCCTACTTACAGTACCAAACTAACGTGGTCGCCACGCTAGCCAACGTTAATATGTCGATTCCTGCTGGATGTTGGACTGTATTGTTGGGGCGCAGTGGCAGTGGCAAGACCACACTTTTACGCTATCTTGCTGGATTGCTAGGTGACAGCGTCACTCTTAGTGGTGAGATACGTTCAAGTGATGATCAACCTTTTGAACAACGCATTGCCTACATGGCACAACAAGATTTATTGCTGCCTTGGCTCAACGTGTTAGATAACGTCTGTCTCAGCGCCAAATTTACTGCAAGTGATCAGCAGCAGATGCAAGACAAGGCACTAGCGCTGCTTGAACAAGTCGATCTCGCTCAATATGCCAACACAAAGCCCGATCAATTATCTGGAGGCATGCGCCAACGAGTCGCATTGGCGCGTACCCTGATGCAAGACAAGCCGCTGGTGCTGATGGATGAGCCATTTTCTGCGCTCGATGCGGTTACTAGGCACAAACTACAACGACTTGCTGCTGAATTACTCGCCAACAAAACCGTGATTCTAATCACCCATGATCCACAAGAAGCGGTGCGCTTGGCTGATCAGCTTTATGTACTGCAGGGAACCCCAGCACAAGCGGTCAAGCTTACGGTACCCAGTACCTTGCCGCCAAGAAGTCTCGATGCCGAGTGCGCGGCGCTGCAACAAGCGATTTTACATCAATTGGAGCGCGACTATGACTGATATAACCCAAGGGTCAACGCCAGCAAAACTGCTTGATGAGCGCGAACAGGTCCACCGCCCAGTGCTCAGACTCATCTTTAGCGCATTAATCATCCTCGGGTTATGGCAACTGATTGTGGTGGCATTTGATATGCCGAGCTTTATCCTACCTGCCCCACTTGATGTACTGCACACCATGCTCAATCGCTACCCTGTACTGCTCAAACATAGCTGGGTAACAACGCAGGAGATCTTACTCGGCTTGGGGCTTGGTATCACGATGGGGTTATTGTTTGCCCTGCAAATGTTGTTGTTTGAGCCCCTAAGACGCTGGTTGCTACCCATTCTTATCGCCAGCCAAGCGATTCCTGTTTTTGCCATTGCACCGATATTAATGCTTTGGCTCGGCTACGGCATCGCATCCAAAGTGGTGATGGCTGCAATCATTATCTTCTTTCCTGTAACAACTTGTTGTTACGACGGACTACGTAATACCCCAACGGGTTACCTCGACCTTGGCAAAACGATGGGCGCATCTAAATGGCAATTGTTACGCCATATTCAATTACCTGCCGCCTTACCGACCTTAGCTTCGGGTATTCGTGTTGCTGTTGTCATCGCACCAATTGGCGCGGTGGTTGGGGAGTGGGTGGGCTCCAGTGCGGGATTGGGGTATCTGATGCTGCAAGCCAATGCCCGCATGATCATCGATGAAATGTTTGCCGCGTTATTTATTTTGGCTGCGATTTCTGTCGCGCTCTATTTCATCACCGACAAATTACTAAAAACCGCCATTCCATGGGAAAACAAATAGGCGACTTCAACAAGGAATAGACATGTTAAACATCAAATTCGTACGCGTAACGGCTCTGCTTGCTAGCCTCATATCCACTCACGCTTTAGCGCAAGATAAACCTATTAGCTTAATGCTCGACTGGTTTGTAAACCCCAACCATGGACCGATTGTCATTGCTCAACAAAAAGGCTATTTCAAACAACATGGTTTGCAAGTCAATATCTTAGAGCCAGCTGACCCAACCATGCCCCCTAAGCTCGTCGCCGCTGGCAAAGTGGATATGGCAATTTCATACCAACCAAATTTGACCATTGATGTTGCGGCTGGGCTGCCTTTGATCCGCTCTGCCACCCTAATAGCGACACCGCTAAATACCCTGATGGTGCTCGACAATGGTCACAGCAACCATCTGAGTGATTTAAAAGGCAAGAAAATCGGCATCGCTATCGCGGGTAATGAAGAAGCGACGATCGGTACTATGCTAGCAAGCGCCAATGTGAGCTACTCAGATGTAGAGATCATCAACGTCGGTTGGGCACTCTCTTCGTCACTCGCTTCAGGCAAAGTGGATGCAATTTGGGGTGGTTTACGCAACTTTGAAACCAACCAATTAGCATTAGAGGGCTATCAAGCCAAAGCTTTCTTCCCTGAGGAACATGGAGTACCAACTTATGATGAGTTGGTTTTTGTTGCCAACGCAAACACCTATGATAAACAAGCCATTCAAGCCTTCAACCAAGCGCTCGAGCAGGCGACAACTTATATCGTCAATCACCCTAAGCAAGCTTGGCAAGAGTTCGTCAGCTACGCGCCTGACACACTCAACAATGAACTAAACCAACGCGCATGGAATGACACGTTAACCCGCTTTGCCCTGCGTCCTGCCGCAGTGGATCTCAAACGTTACGACGATTATGCCCAATTTATGTACGCACAAAAGATCATTACCACGCTACCAAAAGCACAAGATTACGTACCAAATTTCAACTAATACTGGGATTTACTCATCATGCAATACCAAGACTTAATTGAGGCATGCCAAGAAGATTGGCAGCAATATACTCAGCATGACTTTGTACAACAATTAGCAAAAGGCACCTTGCCACAGGCTTGTTTTCTTCACTACCTCAAGCAAGATTTCTTATTTCTCAAACAGTATGCTCGTGCCTATGCGCTGGCAATTTACAAGGCTCGCACACTTGATGATATGCGTCGCGCATTGCCAAGTGTGCATGCTCTGCTCGATTCAGAAATCGCTCACCATGTGAGCTATTGCGAGCAATGGGGGCTAACGGAGGCAGACCTTGAAAACGAAGCCGAAGATTTTGGCACCGTTGCCTACACCCGATATGTGTTGGATGCCGGTATGAGTGGTGACCTGGTCGATCTCTATGCCGCTCTTGCTCCTTGCTCTATTGGCTATGCCACCATTGGTCATCTGTTGATCAATGACCCACAGACTCAGATTGAAGGTAACCCGTACGCAAGCTGGATCCAGTTATACGGAGGCGATGAATTCCAAACCGGAGTCGCCTCAGGTGCTGAACACTTCAACCAGTTACTCGCCGACATAGAGATTGATAGCGCTCGCGGGAAAAACCTCATCCACGTATTTAAAACCGCGACTCGTATGGAAATTGCCTTTTGGCAGCAAGGGCTTGATGCCCATTTAGTAAAATAGGAAACAGCCATGTTAATCGAACAAATTTCGCAAGCTCTTAATGCCGTTCGCCAGCAAAAACCGCTGGTGGTTAATATCACCAACTATGTCGTGATGAACAACACCGCCAATGCCTTACTGGCTATAGGCGCTTCTCCTATCATGGCGCATTCAAAACAAGAAATGGCTGAAATGCTCTCTTTTGCCGGGGCTCTGGTGATCAATATCGGCACTCTCGATAGTGTTTGGACGCCAAGAATGAGGTTTGCGGTTGAGCAAGCCAATGCCAATGACAAAATCGTCGTACTCGACCCTGTGGCCTGTGGTGCCAGTAGTCTAAGAACGGAAACGTCGCGTCAAATTGCTCGCTTAGCAGACAAGCTCATCATTCGCGGTAACGCATCGGAAATTATCGCCTTGGCTGGTGAACAAGCGCAAAGCAAGGGCGTTGATGCGCTCGACAGCAGCGACGCGGCACTTGGTGCTGCCCAGTTCTTAGTCAAAGAGTACGGCGCCAACGTGGTGATTTCCGGAGAGACCGATTACGTCGTTACTCTCAAACGCACTGTAAAGCTCTCTAATGGCGATAAAATGATGCCATGCGTCACTGGGATGGGTTGTACATTATCGGCGCTTACAGGCGCATTTGCAGCGGTTGGTGAGGATACTGGCGTCGCTGCGGCGGCAGTACTTGGCGTCGCGGGTGAAATTGCCGCACAGCAAGCAGCGGGTCCTGGCAGCCTACAAACGGCGCTGCTCGATACTCTCTATCAGCTTGAACCTTCTGATCTAGTCGCGCGCATCAAGCTGCAAATGAGCGAAAACGCTTAATCCATTTCACTCAGCCGCTCCTGCTTATCGACAAGTAGGAGCGCAATAGGAACTCTTATGAACCCTTACCGTTTATATTTGGTCACCGATGACCAGCAGGATCTCGCGACTCTACTAAACGTGGTTGAGCAAGCAGTCGCTGGTGGCGTCACTATGGTTCAGGTACGTGAAAAACATGGTGATATACGTGCGTTTATTGAACGCGCCATGGCAGTCAAACAAGTACTGCAAGGTACAGGCGTGCCGCTTATCATCAATGACCGAGTTGATGTCGCTTTAGCCGTTGATGCCGATGGCCTCCATCTAGGGCAAAGCGATCTGCCGGCGAGAATCGCTCGCAAATTGATTGGTCCGGATAAGATCCTCGGTTTGTCGATCGAAAACGAAGATCAGCTCAATGTCGCCGATCAACTGCCCATTGATTACATCGGGCTCAGTGCGATCTTTGCGACGCCAACGAAAACCAATACCCAAAAACATTGGGGCATCGCAGGTTTAGAGTTTGCGCTTCGCAAAACAAGGCTGCCTATCGTGGCAATTGGGGGCATTAATCGCGCTAACATTCCTCAACTTAGCGCAACGGGTGTTGATGGGCTGGCACTGGTTTCTGCCATTAGTCACGCGGAAGACCCAAAGTTAGCCGCTCAGGAACTGTTGGCGTTAATGCAACGATAACGGAAAAAATCAGCAAAATTTAGACAAAAAAAAGCGAGTTCATAAGAACTCGCGAACAATTCAGAATGAATGTAACAATATGAGCCAATCTATAGGATAGGAAGTATCCTTAAATTTCATCAGAAAGGACAAAAGGTTGTCTATTCGTGATTAATCATAACGTTTGGCTCAGTTGCATTGTCAGTACTCTGTCAGCGTAATGTAGTAAAACTGTTCATTTACTATTCAAGCACTTGTTTAGATTGCCACCTCATCAAGAGCACGGAATACCGATTCATCAAGGTGACCGTCCATCACCTGTTTACATACTTTGCGTCTTACCGCTAAGCCCGCGATTAATCGTTCAATCGACAGATGTTTGTTATCGCTTTGCGTATTGTACAGTTCAACCATCTTACTCAAGGTTTGGTAAGGAATAGGATCTTCACCCACTCTCAGCCAATCAAGCTTGTCAATCAACTCCAGACACTCTTCTCGGATAGATCCTTGGGAATGCCCTGTCATTGCCGCTAAAGCCGCTATACTGCGTTCTAGCGCCTCCTCAGAGGTATATTTAGATAAGGTTATGGTAATTTCGTCAGCATTAATCTCAACTAAGTGCTTTTTCTGCTTAACACGACGACCCAAATTGCCCTTTGGTGAGCGTTCTTTGCGTTGAATCGGCTCAAATTCGCCATCAATGATTTGTGAAAGCTCGTCTAATTGCTGTCGAGTGACCATCTCGTTACGTAATGGGTTAGGCAGGGTTGGCGCCATATTACGTTTACCCGCGTTAGTTGTACGAGCTCGTGAGTAGCGCAGCACCTCCTCCACATCACATTTAATATCAACTTGATAGTCTGTGATCTTGTTCTTTTCGGCAATGGCAGAGATCGTTAAGTGGTAACCCCACAAATTGACCACAAAAAGATCCTCAGACCCTTTACCATCGGATAGTCGCTTCAGCTCACGGATCAGATCCATCGAGAATCGGCGCCATTCAATGTTACGCGCCAATTTCTGATTCAGCTCACTCAGTAGCATCACATCAGTATGGCGACGCGACATACGACTACGGAAGTAGCTGTACAGTTGGAATACCAAAGTGTGCTGCTTCAAAATTTCTGGCGGAAATAGGAAGAAATAATCTCGAGTTAGCAGTTCTTCGTAGAACGACGGTTCCCAAACGAGGATATACAAGTTCGGTTTAATACGAATTTCACCGTCAGCGCCCTCAGTAGGAGCCTCTTCCGATGCCGTAATGGTGCGTGCAATGAAACGGAAGCGATCACTTTTAAAGCCTTCAGGCATGTTTTCGCTTAACCAGCGACCTGTTAGTTCATGCAACTGAAAATCGGTAAATTCGATACGATCAATACTGTCACGAATCGAATCGCGTGCTGGTCCGCTATCTTTTTTGCCACGCAAAGAGAGGATATCCGTGATGTAGAGTGGCGTTTTGTTCGGCGTCTGCTTCGCATCAAGCTGGTATTGATGCTGATGGTGATCGTGATATTGCACGGTCAACGTAAACAGCGCAAATAAGGTCATCAGATCATCGACCGTCATAATATTTTTTGAAGATCGTGTCTCGATCACCGCGCGTGTACCAGAGATCGAAACCATCGATTTTTGATAGTTTTTGCGGGTTCTTGGTGGCGCGAGCGCTTGATCGATAATGCCCGCCCAGTTTGTCGGCGATACCACAAACTGATCCGCTTCATCTTTCATCGCTGGTGGCGTGTTAAGACCATACTCATTAAGCAGTCGCTTATTCACTTGAGTCTGCGCAAGTGCTTTTGAACGCTTTTTCTTTTCTGTTTGTTTGACACTTTCGGTGACTAAGCTGGTGGCACCTAAGGCTGAAATGAGCTTATTTGGGTTAACAAACTTGTGCAGCATCGTTTTTCCGGCTAAACCTTCTTCAAACTTAACCGGAATTTGATCAAACAAACCGACATTGACCGCGGCACGTAAACGTTGCTGGATCGCGGCACGGGTAATCTGTCCATCAGTTGCTTCGATGAGTTCGGTAGTTGAAACTAACCCATCTTTACTGCGAAACCCGCGTAATGAGATCAAGTTAAGTAATTCAACGATGCTTTTGGTGACACCTTTAAAGTGTTGGTATTGTTCGATCCAGTCTACGGCTGCTTCGGAGACTTCAAATAGATGTCCATCCTTATGACTGCGTGGGGCTTTGATCAGTATTTTTTCTTCTGAGCTCATTCTTGGATCCGTGTCACATAAGCCGTAATATCGATATAGTTCCCGAAGAATAAAGAAAAAAAGATCATAAATAAAGAAAAAACTTATTGTTCTTTTAAACTGATCTTTCTGATTATATTGATCTTAATTGATTATATGATCTATTGATCTGAATGGAATTTTGCTTCTAAGTAACTGAAAGTAAAGTTATATTTTTTTTAGCTTGTGAAAGCATGATCATGGTTAGACCGAAAACATGATCACTACCGCAAGGAAAGCATGATCAAACATTTTAGAAACGATGATCATGAAAGTTTTGAAACGATGATCAACAGTACCTAAGAAGCATGATCATCATAGTTACACACCTTATCCACAGCCGGATCTTAGCTTTTGGCGATGCAAATAGGTCTTTGCCTGGTATTACTCGCAGTAATGTCGAAACGATGATCAAGGTAGGGTCTTATTCTACGCAATTTTGCCGCTTATATCATCAATCGTGTCATTGAAATTTCAACTCTTATAACTAAAAGCATGTTTTCGACATTGAAAATAGATATCCGCAAGCATGATCAAGGATTTCAATGCGTTTGCTTTCCAAATCGAATGTCGCATCGATTTCGCTCGGTTCTTAGGCTTATTTTGCGCAAAGCTAGTGTTCATCAGCATTTCACCGTAAGTTAGCTCAGAATTCTCATGCTTCCGGAACAATGACGACCTTGATCATTGATCCTATTTTGGATCTCTCTTCTTAGTGGGTTCTAAGTTGATGCTTCGACACCAAATCGCCTTGATCATTTTTCCGTAAATGGGTTTTACACACGAAAGCATGATCATGATAGCTTCCTTGATCATGCTTTCAGTTCTGCAACGCTGAATACAGTGAAATGTAGAGAGCATCAGCCTCATTTCATCGTGAATTCTACTATCGCTCAATTTCCAGCTGAAATTGTTAAAGTCCATTTGACACTGTCCGTAAATTATCGTGGTTTTTTAATCGTTCCGGTAAAGTTGGATAAAAGACACCCAAAAATTATTTTTTACATTGTAAATTAGTGACGCTGTAACACTTTTGTTTTGTGGTGTTAGCGGGAGTAAAGCGTGACAAATTGAATGGTCATTTTTTAACTAATTTGTCTCACAAATCATTAAAAGGCTAAGTTTGTCTCAATTTAATGTGATGTTTGTCGATTGTAGTATGTTCACCTTTTTATTGTAAAAAGCATTAAGTGCTGTACAATAGCGTTAGGTTACTAATAACGGAAT